>NZ_GG696043.1 GCF_000159955.1 Paenibacillus sp. oral taxon 786 str. D14
TGGCGGCGGACGGCGGCGACCGCAGAAAAGAAACAGGAGTAGGCACCTTCCCTAGTGGAGGGACCTTAAATAAGCTCAGGACATGTTCCTGAGCTTATTTATTTTGCGCTGGCTCTGGGATGGCAGTCATTTTCAGTCTCGAATCTGCCCGTTTCACTCTAATCCTTATCGCTTGGCTCTTTCGGGTCCGGGATTTGGCTAAGCCCTCTCACGAACAACAGATACACATAGATGGCGAGCCCGATACCGGCAATAAAAAGAACGAATTTACCGATTGCCCACAACGTCTCCATGGTTACTTCTCCTTTGGTAGGATTGGGGTGGTCTGGTTCTGGTTTAGTCCGCAGAGCGCGCCGTGAATTCGGCGAGGGCGGCGGTGAGACGCGCCAGCCCTTCGCGCAGCCGCGCAGGTTCATGCGCGGCGACAGTGAGCCGGATGAAGCGATCATCCGGCTCTTTGGCATAGCACAGCGTCCCCGGCAGGAACGCTGTGCCCTCCAGCAGCGAAGCGCGCAGCAGCGCTTCGCTGGAGACCCCGG
>NZ_GG696042.1 GCF_000159955.1 Paenibacillus sp. oral taxon 786 str. D14
CGATCCCGAGCGGGTCGCCCGCTGCATTCAGCAAGCTGCCCGCGCCTCCTATCGGCTGTCCAAGGTCGTGGAGGATTCGATTGACCTGGTGCTCGGCACCTCCATCGAATCCATCCGCAGCATCCAGAAGCAGCTCAAGGATCTCGACAAAGCGATCGAGCGGGTCCTCGACGGCATTCAAGGCGCTCAGTGCTTGCTGTCAGTGCCCGGCATCGGCAAAGTCTATGCAGCCGGTCTGCTCGGCGAACTCGGCGATATTGAACGGTTCAAGGATCAAGCCGCCGTCGCCAAGTACGCGGGTCTGACGTGGCGCAGGCACCAGTCCGGCGTCTTCGAGGCGGAGGACACCGCCCGCATCAAATCCGGCAACCGATTCCTGCGCTACTACCTCGTTGAAGCTGCCAACTCGGTTAGGATGCGCGATGAAGAATTCGGTGAATATTACCGGAAGAAGTATCACGAAGTGCCCAAGAATCAACACAAACGCGCCCTCGTCTTAACGGCAAGAAAACTCGTGCGTCTGGTCGATGTGCTGCTACGCAGCGGCCAACTCTACACGCCTCGAAGGAAGGTGAATAGCGCCAAGGATTAACG
>NZ_GG696041.1 GCF_000159955.1 Paenibacillus sp. oral taxon 786 str. D14
AGACCCGATTAGCGCCTCAACAATCGTTGGCGCTCGCAATAAGGCCAATTTTTTACCGCTATCCTTCTACGAAGACGTCGGCTAGAAGTAGACTTATTGACTTTTGGAGCTATCCTCCTAACGCACCCATCGTGCAAACAAGTTCCCCCTACCTCAAACCGCGCACTTCTATAAAATTAGTTAGTCTCTTACCCTTGTTTCACCGTGCTGTCCAGTCCCTTTAGCGCTCCACATGAACGTTCCATCCTGCACACTTTACAAACAAGCCGCCCAGTGTAATGGACTTCCTCGGCTAGGGGGTGGCCATATGTGAGGGGACTAGCCTACTGGGCAGTATAACGGTAAAAAGTACCGCTATTTTGCTTATGGGGATTGATCTATCCCTTTGATTCAGAACAATATTAACTTATTGCGTGTATCGCGTGCTGCTGGGCACCCTGCTTCCTGGAGGCTTCAGCGCATTAAGCGCCAAAGTACCCATTCAGAATACGCAGGAACACGTTCGGGAACGCCAGGTTATCCATATCTTCCCGAGTGATCCACCGGTACTCGGCTGCGGTGTCATCGGCGGCGGCCCCGGCGTCCGAGGCCTGTGGCCGGG
>NZ_GG696040.1 GCF_000159955.1 Paenibacillus sp. oral taxon 786 str. D14
TGCAGGTAATGCTGTTTGTTCTTCAGCTGTACCCGCTTGCCGTTCTTCTCCCAGCCTTCGTGTACGACTGCAATTGCGTTCTCCATCCCGCGCTTTTTGCTCCGCTGCAGCTTCGTGTACAGCCCATCCACTTCCACGAACAGCACGCGGGCAGCGCGCCGTTTCACCGCTGGCATCGGCTGTTGCGCACGCTCCATCAGTTTTTCCCTGATCGCTTGGTGGCTCAGCACATTGTAGCCCAAAAGCTGCTCCAGCCTCTTTGCGCTGTCCCGGTACGACGGTCCTTGGCTTGCGAATGCGATTGCTGTCTCTTCCAAATGCGGACTGACTTTCCCGCGCCCTTCGAATTGCAACAGCTGATCCAGCAGATACACGTGTTTGCCGCTTCTACGGTCACAGTACAATCTCCGCTTAAAGCGCACATTCCCGAACACTGTGTTGACGCTTGTTTCACGCTCGTCCTTTACTCGATAACGCTCTCGGTCCCGTTGCTCCAGGATCTGCTGATCCAGCGCCTCCAGCACCTGCTTCATCGCACGAGCGAATTCCTCCTGCATTTTCCGGAAAATCCATTGCTCAATCTCTTTCATCGTCGGCATTGTTGTGGTAAAGTGGCTCACAGGAGCTTCCTCCTTCTTGGTGTGTTGTGCGCAAACATCACTTTACCAAGGGAGAAGCTCTTTTTCTATATCCGCTTTTTCCAATTCCTACACCCACAGAGATTTTACACTATC
>NZ_GG696039.1 GCF_000159955.1 Paenibacillus sp. oral taxon 786 str. D14
TGATCCGGAGAACGTTGCACGCTGCATTCAGAAGGCTGCCAGAGCCTCTTATCGACTTTCCAAAGTTGTTGAGGACTCCATCGACCTGGTGCTCGGCACCTCCATCGAATCCATCCGCAGCATCCAGAAGCAGCTCAAGGATCTCGACAAAGCGATCGAGCGGGTCCTCGACGGCATTCAAGGCGCTCAGTGCTTGCTGTCAGTGCCTGGCATCGGCAAAGTCTATGCAGCCGGTCTGCTCGGCGAACTCGGCGACATTGAACGGTTCAAGGATCAAGCCGCCGTCGCCAAGTACGCGGGCCTGACCTGGCGCAGGCACCAGTCCGGCGTCTTCGAGGCGGAGGACACCGCCCGCATCAAATCCGGCAACCGATTCCTGCGCTACTACCTCGTTGAAGCTGCCAACTCGGTTAGGATGCGCGATGAAGAATTCGGTGAGTATTACCGGAAGAAGTACCAAGAAGTTCCTAAGCACCAACACAAACGCGCCCTCGTCTTAACGGCAAGAAAACTTGTGCGTCTGGTCGATGTGCTGCTACGCAACGGCCAACTCTATACGCCACGGAAGAAGGTAACGACTGCGAAGGATTGACGCCCCCTTTGCCCAAGTCCTTTACTATTCCCAGTAAAAATATGGAATTTCCTTTAATTTTGACTGGGCTTAGTTTGATATTGTCATTTTTCTAGACTCAAAGCACTTTTCACATGGAAAATTTCCAATTTACTCGAATCTAGCACTTGACATCATACCGCTGGACTTT
>NZ_GG696038.1 GCF_000159955.1 Paenibacillus sp. oral taxon 786 str. D14
AAAGGGAACGTCAAGCAGCAACTCGGGTATATCGGGCGATACATGAGAAGACCAGCGATAGCGGTTAGCCGGATCGAAGCGTATGACGGAGAAAAGGTGACATTTCGTTACCGGGATAAGAATGACGGGGAAGAGAAGACCGAGACGATTTCGGTAGAAGAATTTATGGGTAGACTTGTGCGGCATATTCCGGATGAAAACTTCAAAACGATCCGTTACTACGGGGTTTATTCGCGGCGGATCAAGAGCCTGTGCAAGAAGTTAGTCAGTGAGTGGCAAAAAGCCGCGAGAAGATGGATTGTCAAGGCAAAGCGGATATTAAAACGCAGAACGTGGAGTGAACGGATCAAGGAGCAGACGGGGAAGCCGCCATGTTGCCCAAAATGCGAAAGTTATTACGAATACAAGGGAGAAGCCTGCCTTGAGGATGGGAAGTTGAAGGTGAAGTACGCGGTGTGCTCCACCTCAAAGGCATGTCTGGAGAGGATGATTCGGGATGTCGCCGGTGTCAAAGAAACGAAAGGTAGCGAAGAAAAAGAAAAAGCCGCAAAGCGGGCTGCATAGCAAAGCGAAAGTAACCTACATTTGTCTTCAATGTCATACAACAGAAGAGATTCCGCTGAATGTCGTTCGAAATTTCGATGCGATGGATGATGGAGATCCAACAGTACCTCCGCAATTCCGCTGCGAAGAATGTGGAGGAGGCATGTACCCGGAATATTACGAGGGAATTCATGGTTACGAGTACAGGATTAGTGATGTAAGAAAAT
>NZ_GG696037.1 GCF_000159955.1 Paenibacillus sp. oral taxon 786 str. D14
CGTATAGTATCTTTTGAAAGCTCTTTTCTTTCAGCTTCCAGCCCCTACGGGGCTGGAAAGATTCATTGAAAGTTTCCAGCGAATTGTTCTTTGAAAATTGAATGGGGACTGGACTTTCTGGAATGTCTCTGGACAATGGAACTTAGGGTCCATTCGGGGAAATTCGTATCACTCCTGTAGCAACGTCTACATCATAAGTCTGTTTCTCCGGTACACGTCTGAACTTCCTACCCGCTGGCTGTTCCCTTCGGCAACCCATGCCCGGCAATAGCAGTGCCGGGGCAGCTCATGGACTGAAGCGTGTTCTCATAGGCGAGGGTGATTGATCTGCGTGTGCGCCGGAGGCATCCCGGAGAGTCCATTCCCTGAATCCCCCAATAGAAAGGAGGTATTCCATTTGAAGTTATTTGTCGGTATTGACGTCAGTTCACAAGAACTGGAAGCGTGCTTTATGAATCCCGACGGAGACAAGCTGGAAACGTTCACCGTCAAGAATAATCTCGACGGCGCTTCTCATCTGAGAGATCGCATCGTCGCCATAGCGGACAAGCATTCGTCTTCCGCGATTCACATTGGCCTTGAAGCGACTTCCGTCTACAGCTGGCATCCTGCCATGTACCTGCATCAGGATCCAGCTCTTCGAGAGCGCAAGGCCAAGGTGTTCACTTTGAACCCCAAGCTCATCAGCAAGTTCAGAGAAGCCTATGCGGATATGGACAAGACCGACCGGCTCGACGCCTGGATCATTGCGGATCGCCTGCGCTTCGGCCGCCTGACGACCACCATCGTCATGCAAG
>NZ_GG696036.1 GCF_000159955.1 Paenibacillus sp. oral taxon 786 str. D14
AGCATTAGCAGTTTCAAAAATAATAGATAGAGGTGCGGGCGATAGAGGGTCTGTCTCTAAAAAGGAGACCTTTAAATCACTGGCCCTTACTCGAACCTTTTCAACATCTGAAGGTATAACAAAATCGTCACCAACTTTTGCTGTACGTAGTCTTGTTGCCGTAAAAGTTGAATTTACATCTTTATCGAGGTATGTGGCAGGTGAAAGTACAGAAGTATTTGTAACAGTAAAATTCCCTTTTAACCCTTTCAACCAATCACCAGTTACAACCATCGTATAAAACAATTCATATTTGTTTGTACCAACATAGTTGTACAAACTCATAGTTAATCCTCCAAAGACAACATCACTAGCGGTAATTGAGCTATTAGGTTTTACTAAAGGAATAGTTGCATGGAAGTTGCCGTTTGCATCACGTTGCAGGACAACTCCATCTTCCTGAAATTGGGCAGGAAGCATTTCTTGTAATGGTGCTGTTGTTATCTTTGCCTCTTTACCAGCCACTTGCTCTTCATAAACTGTACCGGCAACTTGAGTGGTTTCACCCATACCATATGCGCTTGTCGCAATAGATACTACGAGCATAATACAAAACAAAGCAGACGAGAATATCTTCTTCATTTAGATTCGAAACCCTCCCATTTTTTGAAGGCTGGCCAGCGATCAATTATTATTTTGTGACAATTCCATTATATCCCAATATATCAAGTTTTGTTATAGCATAAATGCAATTATATTGAATATTATATGTCATTATCCAAATATAGGAGATATTTTAAAAAACATCTAGATAGTGAT
>NZ_GG696035.1 GCF_000159955.1 Paenibacillus sp. oral taxon 786 str. D14
CCTCCTCGTATAGTATCTTTAAAAAGCTCTTTTAGGTTCATTTCCATCCCCCCGGGGGATGGAAAACAGCCTCCAAATTTCCAGCTTGTTCTTTGAAAATTCCATCAGGGACTGGACTTTCCGGTATGCCTCTGGACAATGGAACGTAGGGTCCATTCGGGGAAATCCTTCTGCCTCCAGTAGCATCGTCTACTCCTTAAGTCTGTTTCTCCGGTACGCGTCTGAGCTTCTTACCCGCTGGCTGTTCCCTTCGGCATCCCATGCCCGGTTTTAGCAGATCCGGGGCAGCTCATGGCCCGAAGTGTGTCCTCATACGCGAGGGTGATAGATCTGCGCGTGCGCCGGAGGCATCCCGGAGCGTCCATTCCCTGAATCCCTAGCGAAAGGAGGAATTTCACTTGAAGCTTTTTGTCGGTATTGACGTGAGCTCGCAAGAGCTCGAAGCGTGTTTCATGAACGCTGACGGTGACAAGCTTGAGACACTCACCGTCAAAAACAATTTGAATGGCGCCTCGCACTTGCGTGACCAAATCGTCGCTGCAGCGGACAAGTTGGCCGTCACCGAGATTCACATCGGCTTGGAAGCCACTTCCGTCTACAGCTGGCACCCTGCCATGTACCTGCATCAGGATCCAGCGCTTCGAGAGCGCAAGGCCAAGGTGTTCACCTTGAACCCCAAGCTCATCAGCAAGTTCAGAGAAGCCTATGCGGATATGGACAAGACCGACCGGCTCGACGCCTGGGTCATTGCGGATCGCCTGCGCTTCGGCCGCCTGACGACCACCATCGTCATGCAGG
>NZ_GG696034.1 GCF_000159955.1 Paenibacillus sp. oral taxon 786 str. D14
CTAAATAATCGTAGAAATATAACAAATTAATTTTTGTTATTTTATTTAGTTATTTTTATAATAACAATATATTGTCTCCTAAGATAAGTGTCAATGAATTTGTGCATAGTTGTTTTCTTGTTTTTCGTAATCCGTTTGGTTCGACAAAATAAAAAAAACACCCCAAGGAAGGGGCTGGGGCTGACCCCCTGATTTGAGACAGGGATCAAAACACCTTTACTAAACAGCCAGTTGCCGAAAATCAATCGGTGACAGGTTGTTTAGTTTCGCTTGAATTCGAAATACGTTATAGTAAGTGATATACTTGGATATCAGGCAGCTGCTGCATGGTATCTATAACTAAAGCGGTGTCCTGCTTATCTCCAATACTGTACGCCACAACCTCACTGTTGTACAGGTCCAATATACTTGATAGATACAGATGCTTATTGCCGAAGGGCAGATAAGTGATATCTGTTACCAGCTTTTGAAGCGGACGCTCTGCTTGAAATTGACGTTTGAGTAAATGATCTGCAACGTATGCAGGTTGCCCTGTTTGCTTACGCTTCTTTACTCTAACTCTACATTGCCATCCATTTGTCTGCATAATTCGCTGTACCTTTTTGTGATTAACACTGTTACCGTCCCTTTAATGCTTTCCATCCATGGAATTACAATCTCTGGCGTGACCTCCTTTCCAACTCCTTGAACTTTTTTAGGACATCAATTTGCTGACGGATAAACCGATTCTCCGCTTGCAACTTCTCAATCTCGGATTCATTCGCACCTCATATCTCAGTAACGTCAAGCCTTGAAGGTCGGATAAGAGATGGTATTCTGAC
>NZ_GG696033.1 GCF_000159955.1 Paenibacillus sp. oral taxon 786 str. D14
TCTTTTTTCTATCGCTTGAAACGAAAGAACTTTAAGCCCTGAATTCCGTTGGGGCTTAAGGTTCTTTTTGCTTTTTTCGACGATGCGAAGGTTCTAAGTTTGTCCTTTCCCCGATACACATGAAGTAAAAAACGGATGGGGAGGCGATTGGCTTGAAGATCTTGAAGCGCTGGGGAGTAGGGCGCTCGAACCTGGCTCACAGGAAAGATGCGATGGCATATAAGCGAGAACTGTACGAAGAAGTGATCAACGCATTAAAAGAGTGGGAGCGGGCCAGCATCGCTTTTCAGGAGGCGGTAGGGCATGATGAAGTGGACGTGGCGATCTACACCCTGGAGGCGGCTGAACGCAGGTATCAAATTCAACTGAAGGCGGCGAAGCAGGCGAAGGTCGATTGGGATGCCTTTCGGAATGGTTCATATTTTGGCTAAGCTCAAGACCATTTGATTATGAGGTGAGTGAAAATGAAACTGGTACTAATCGGTACGTTAGTTGTGTCATCGGCTTTGCTGCTGTACATTTTATTTTCGCGTAAAATCGGATTAGCATGGCTTTCGCGCTTGGGGTTACATGTTGTGCTTGCGGCGCTTGGCCTTTATGTGATTAATTTCTCCGGTTTATTAACCGAAGTGTATATCCCGTTAAATCCGGTGACGTTAAGCACGGTATTGGTTCTTGGACTTCCCGGCGTCGCGCTGTTGGTTGGCCTAAAATTAACCATGATCTAGGAGTTGACGGAGCTTCAATTTCTGTGGTACATTATAAATCGCTTCTCCGAGAGGACAAGCTGGACAAGACCTTCCGATGATGATTTTAAAAAAAGGTCTTGACTAAAGAGAAGACACTGTGATATATTATAAAGGTCGCTGCTGAAACAAAGAACGG
>NZ_GG696032.1 GCF_000159955.1 Paenibacillus sp. oral taxon 786 str. D14
TTGGATCGGCTACACTTAGTTGGACAATAAAAATAAGGGCTTGTAGAATAGACCTATCATGTTAAGGAGCGGATCTCAACAATGCCTAAACAACCACGACGCACGTTTACAACCGAGTTCAAAAAGCAAATGGTGCAGCTCTATGAAAACGGGAAATCCCGCGCAGCGATTGTGGAGGAATATGACCTCACTGCGTCTGCTTTAGACCGCTGGATCAAGCAAGCCCAGACCACAGGCTCCTTCAAGGAGAAGGACAATCGCTCTTTCGAAGAAAATGAACTCATCACTTTACGTAAAGAGATTCAACGACTTAAGATGGAGAACGATATTTTAAAGCAAGCCGCGCTGATCATGGGACGAAAGTAGCTATCATCCAGAACAACCGTGATAAATACTCGGTATCAGCAATGTGCGACGTCCTACAAATTGCAAAGAGTACGTTCTACTATGAAGCAAAGGAACGAGCGAAGGAAGATGAACTAACAGAAACGATTGTGGAGATCTTCCACAAGAACCGCAAAGCCTACGGCACGCGCAAGATTAAAGCCAAGCTAAAGGAACAAGGAATAGTTGTATCTAGACGTCGCATTGGCCGCATTATGAAGGAGCAGGGGTTGGTCTCCACCTACACGATCGCTCAGTATAAGCCCCACAAAGCGGCCTCCAATGAAGCAAAGACGGCAAATGTGCTGGCTCGTGAGTTTGAGCAGACAGAAGCAAAGCGCTTCGTCGTTAGCGATCTAACGTATGTAAAGGTTCAAAACAAGTGGCATTACATTTGTGTGCTGATCGACTTGTTCAATCGAGAAATCATCGGGCATAGTGCGGGCCCAAACAAGGATGCGGCTCTGATTTCCCGTGCCTTCTCTACCGTACAAGGTGATCTGCGTCAAATCCAGTGGTTTCATACGGACCGCGGTAGTGAGTTTAAAAACGAAAAGATGGACGAGCTATTGGAGACCTTTAAAATCGGTCGATCTCTCAGCATGAAAGGCTGTCCCTATGACAATGCCGTGGCTGAAGCTACCTATAAAATTATGAAAACGGAGTTCATTAACCAGATGAGCTTCCACAGCCTTCTTCA
>NZ_GG696031.1 GCF_000159955.1 Paenibacillus sp. oral taxon 786 str. D14
TTTAAGCTGGGGTTGCGGAGCGCCGCTGGTATGCTCGGGGGAGGGGAGTGAGATGCCCGATAACTGCAAAAGTACAGTTGTTTTTCTGCGATTTTGGGGAAATCGCCGTTTTTGCCGGAATTGAACTGTACTTTTGCAGTTATTTTAAAAAAATCCCCGCTAAAGCCGGAAAATAACTGCACTTTTACATTTATTTATACAGGCGACTCCGCCCCCAGGAGAATACCCTGCAATGAACTTGCCAATGAATGGAGTAAAGCGAATTGGTCGAAAGTTCGAGGTCGACTTAGCAGGGCTGAAATGGCAACGGATGAGGTAAAGGGACGGCAGAAGGGGGGAGAGGCGGGAGAGGTTGGGAGATTGGAGAGGTAGAAGAAGTAGAGAAAGTTAGAAATTGAGAAAGTTAGAAATTGAGAGAGTTAGATATTGAGGAAATGAGAAATTGAGTAATTGAGGAAGTGGAGAAGTGAAGAAATAAAGAAGCGAAGAGGCGAAGAAGTAGAAGATTACTTAAAAAGAGGTAGAACGTGGAGAATGCAACGAGAGGTAGAAGTTAGGCTGAACGAACAAGGATAAGGATGAGGAGGTGGAGGGTGTGCGGCATTGGCATGTTTGGGGAGTTACTGCGGCGGTTTGGCTGAGCGGCGTATGGGTTTGTTTGAATCAAGGTCTGTATTGGACGGGGCGGCCGGGTGCGCTGCTGCTGGTGTCCGTCTGGCTCATTGCTGGTGCGGTGGCTGCAGGAGGATGGGCCATCTTGTCTGGTTTCGGGCGGAGCGTGAAGACAGGTTTTGGGTCACATGAGCTTGGACCGTATGAGCTTGGAGGCGCTGCGCCTCGGGCGGGGTTATGGGCAGAGCCAAGCGTTCGGTGTGCCTTGCTGCTGGCCGCAGGTCCCTTTGTCATAGCAGCGGGATACGGTTGGCGGCTGGCCGCGGGGCCGTTGTCGGTTCAATCGACGGTGGAGGCCCTGCGGCTGTGGGCGTTCTTGGGCGTATTTGCTGCGGCGCTGGCAGTGTTAGCCACGGCTAAGCCCCTGAGCGCCCGCCGCTCGCTGGAGGCCGGATGGATGCTGCTCGGCGGGCTACTTGCCGTGACGGCGCTGGCCGTGGTATACGGCCTGCTGCCGCTGCCAGGCGCGATCCTGCGCACCGCGGATCCGGCCGTTTCGG
>NZ_GG696030.1 GCF_000159955.1 Paenibacillus sp. oral taxon 786 str. D14
CCATGTCGTACAATAACAATTATGCGACAAAAATTAAAGTCAACAGGAGGTCCACTACATAATATGGGTACTAATTATTTGTCCGCTGTAGCCCAGCAATTTCCGTTCCATTTATCTGTCACACAGGATTATCAGGACGAACAGATCATTCAAATGTTCCTGACGGCATGCGCCAAAGCGCCAAATACCCGCAGAAACTATTTTAGGGCCCTGGAGCATTTCAGGCAATTCCTTTCGGGAATGCGTTTTCGGGATGTGACTTGGAGGGAAATCGAAGCTTATAAAATCTACCTCACGAAGGGCTTCTACCGCGATGGCCAAAAACCGCTTGCTCCGGCCAGTGTGGCTGCATTTATCGCGCCTCTGAAGTCGTTTTATAAATGGGGAAGCGACAGCAGCATCGGCTTTTTCGATCATAATCCGGCGCAAAATGTCCGTATCCCGGCCATTGCCGTAACGAGCCGCAGACATTATCTTACCCGCAACGAGGTCGGCAAGCTGCTGGAGGCGTTGCGGCGCCAGAGCCTGAGAAATTACTTGATCGGCCTGTCTCTGGTGCTGTTGGGCCTTCGCGTGTCCGAGTTATGCGGCATCAAGTGGAAGGACTTTCATGCCGATATGCTGGAGACATCCATATGGCTCACCGTATCCCACGCAAAACGCGGAAAAACACGCGAGGTCAAAATTCCGCGAGAGCTCTGGAACATGTACCAGGAGCATGCACGCAGATTGGCGAAGGGGCATGAACCGGATCCGGAGTTGAAGCTGTTTGCAATTACGCCGCGGCAAATCGAACGAATCATTAAACAAGCAGGCATTGCGAGCGGAATTCAGAAGCAGCCGACCCCCCACTGGTTAAGACATACCAACGCGACGCTGGCATTACTGCAGGGCGCCTCGCTGCAGCAGGTTCAGGAAAGCTTGGGGCACTCCCATATCAACACGACCCAGCGCTATCTGCACACCGTCGAGCAAATAAAGAAGGCGGCTCCCGACTTCGTGCAGGACAGTTTGATGGAATTTATGTGATTTTTCTATTTTTTTAGTGCTATTTATCTATTTTTTGTGTCGAAAATAATGCAAAAATCGCTCTTTTGTCCTATAATGTAACAAGGGTTAATTACAAACCTTGCCAAATTTCGACCAGTTTTTACCTAGGGTTGTCGCATAATTGTTATTGTACGACATG
>NZ_GG696029.1 GCF_000159955.1 Paenibacillus sp. oral taxon 786 str. D14
CTAGTGCAAACGGACTACGCAAATTCTCTCCTGAACCTTCGTTTGCTCCCGGGCCTCGTGCTCCGGCGTGAGCTTGTCAAGCGTCTTCCTTGACAAGCGGTGGGGTACAATTCAACACTTTTCCAAATCCTCATCGAAGATGAGGAACGCACACGGCGAGTGTGGGGGTGCAGGGGGCAACGTCCCCTGCGTCCTTCATCGTCCAAAGGCGTTAGGAGGCTGCTGGCTGCTCCACGGTTCGAGCAACCGCCCATATGAACCCAATCAATTCCCGGGCCACCGCACCGACGGCCACATTCTTGTGCTTGTTCTTTCCAAACACAAGATGACGGTATTTGTAATGCAATCTTTCTTGCGCCTTCCAGGACAACAGCTGTACGTCGGCGGGCATACCATCTAATCGCTTGGCGAGATCCCCTTTTACGGCAGGACGGTGACGGTAACTCCAAGCGGACTCCACCAAAGTCCGTCGTAAGCGGCCATTTCCGGCTTTGGTCATGCTGCCGCGTCGAGTACTTAGGCCCGTGGAATACTCACGAGGGACCAGTCCCAAGTACGCCATCAGTTGCGCAGGGGAGCGAAAACGCGCAAAGGTTCCGATTTCAGCCGCAAGGGTAATGGCTGTAAGCAATCCAATCCCCCGTAGGGACTGAAGAGCTTGGATCAGAGAAGCCTTAGAACCGGTCGCAGCTTGCTGGACCAGTGCTTTTTCTAGGCGCCCCATGCGTTGCTCGATCTCATCCAAAGTATGAAGCATTTCGCTGAATGCCACGTGCATGGACTCATACGGGAACGTAAGCTGCCCTAACCAGACGCGATACTTCTTGGTCCAGCGACGCTTTATGGTGGCGGGCGGTTCAATCTGGTGACGAAGCAGGAATTTCAAGATCCGCTGACGAGCCCGGTGGGCATCTTCCTTGGCAGCTTCACGGGCGCGAACCAATTCCCGTAGAGCCTCATCTTCCCGTTCGGGGACGTAAACGGGAGTGAGCTCTCCTGCACGATACAAACGCGCGAGTTGCTCGGCATCCCGTCGATCTGTTTTCACTTGGTCGCCGGGGCGTTTGGGAATGAGCGATGGAGCAATGACGACACAGTGGGCCCCCATGGAGGTGATCCAGCGATAGGTTTCGTAACCTGTGGGTCCTGCCTCGTAGCAAAACGATAGCGTTTCGGCCGCTCCCAGCTCTTTGATAAGCTTGCGTAACGCTGCCGGTGTGTGGGGAATGGTTCCG
>NZ_GG696028.1 GCF_000159955.1 Paenibacillus sp. oral taxon 786 str. D14
CGGGAGCATTCCCCACACACCGGCAGCGTTACGCAAGCTTATCAAAGAGCTGGGACCGGCCGAAACGCTATCGTTTTGCTACGAGGCAGGACCCACGGGTTACGAAACCTATCGCTGGATCACCTCCATGGGGGCCCACTGTGCCGTTATTGCTCCATCGCTGATTCCCAAACGCTCCGGCGACCACGTAAAAACAGATCGACGGGATGCGGAGCAACTCGCGCGTTTGTATCGTGCAGGTGAGCTCACTCCCGTTTATGTACCGGAACGGGAAGATGAGGCGCTGCGGGAATTGGTTCGCGCCCGGGAAGCTGCCAAGGAAGATGCCCACCGGGCTCGTCAGCGGATCTTGAAGTTCCTGCTTCGTCACCAGATTGAACGGCCAGCCACAATCAAACGTCGCTGGACCAAGAAGTACCGCGTCTGGTTAGGGCAGCTTACGTTCCCGTATGAGTCCATGCACGTGGCATTCAGCGAAATGCTTCATGCTTTGGATGAGATCGAGCAGCGCATGGGACGCCTAGAAAAAGCACTCGTTGAGCAAGCTGCGACCGGTTCCAAGGCTTCTCTGATCCAAGTTCTTCAGTCCTTACGAGGGATTGGATTGCTCACAGCCATCACCCTTGCGGCTGAAATTGGAACCTTTGCGCGTTTTCGCTCCCCGGCCCAACTGATGGCGTACTTGGGACTGGTCCCTCGTGAGTATTCCACGGGCCTAAGTACTCGACGCGGCAGCATGACCAAAGCCGGAAATGGCCGCTTGCGACGGACTTTGGTGGAGTCCGCTTGGAGTTACCGTCACCGTCCTGCCGTAAAAGGGGATCTCGCCAAGCGATTAGATGGCATGCCCGCCGACGTACAACTGTTGTCCTGGAAGGCGCAAGAAAGATTGCATTACAAATACCGTCATCTTGTGTTTGGAAAGAACAAACACAAGAATGTGGCCGTCGGTGCGGTGGCCCGGGAACTGATTGGGTTCATATGGGCGGTTGCTCGAACCGTGGAGCAGCCAGCAGCCTCCTAACGCCTTTGGACGATGAAGGACGCAGGGGACGTTGCCCCCTGCACCCCCACACTCGCCGTGAGGCGTTCCTCATCTCCGATGAGGACTCGGAAAAGTGTTGATTTGAACCAAACCGCTTGTCAAAGAAGACGCTTGACAAGCTCACGCCGGAGCACGAGGCCCGGGAGCAAACGAAGGTTCGGGAGAGAATTTGCGTTGTCCGTTTGCACTAA
>NZ_GG696027.1 GCF_000159955.1 Paenibacillus sp. oral taxon 786 str. D14
GCGATCACTCAGTTAAAATGTTACTAAAGAGGCATCGGTTCACTCACATCGAAATGTTACCGAAGGGATGTGTTTTGAAACTGAGCATGAAAACACGACGTGAAGTAATCCGTACCTTGGCTGATCAATACATGAGAGCGAAATCGCGAAATGAGAAATCTGCAATCCTTGACAACGCCGTGAAGGTGCTGGGTTGCCATCGGAAGCATGCTATCCGCGCTCTCACGAACCCTCCTGCGCTGACACCAGCGAAATCGAAACGTAATCGGCCATTAGCTTACCAGGAGGCGATGCCCGTCATTGAGCGCGTTTGGGAAGCCCTGGATTATCCTTGTGCCGAGCGACTGCATCCTGTTCTGCTCGATACAGCCCAGAGCCTTGCCCGGCACGGTCACCTGCACCTTACCGACCTTATCATATCGCAGTTGCAAAAGATCAGCCGCCCGACATTGGCGCGCAGGTTATCCACACTTCGTTGTCCAAAAGCCAGACCAGCTGTCAACAAGCGAAAGCCGCTCGCCGAACTCCGTTCACAAGTGCCCATGATCGCCTACGATTGGGATGAAACGCGTCCGGGCGCGCTGGAAATCGATTTGGTCGAACACAACGGCGGATCGTCGCTCGGCCACTTCGCCTATACGCTGACTGTGACCGACGTGGTCTCCGGCTACACCCGCAGACGCGCGCTGCTCGGCAAATCCCAACTTGCCGTGCTTCGTGAGCTCAAGCACATCATCGCGGAGTGGCCCATGCAGCCTTGGGGGATCCACAGTGACAACGGCCAAGAGTTTTTAAACGCCCATTTGAAAACCTTCTGCGCTTCGAACAACATTCGTTTCACGCGCAGCCGCCCTTATCGCAAAAACGACAATGCTCACGTGGAGCAGAAAAACGGCTTTCTCGTCCGCCAGCTGGTCGGCTACGAACGCTATGACCGCACGGAACAGGTGGAGTGGCTCAACTCCATCTATGCTCTGCATGATCGGTACTTCAATTGCTGCTTGCCCACTCGCAAGCTGATCGGCAAGGAGCGTCGCGGGGCTCGTGTAAAGAAAACATTCGACACGGCCAAAACACCCGTTGCCCGGTTAATCGAATTGGGCGTGCTACGACCAGAACAAACCCAACGGTTACAGGCGTATCAGACTTCCCAAGATCCGCTTGCATTACACAATCAGTTGGAAGCGCTGCTTTCCCAACCCGTGACGCCTGCCTCCGCTACGCGCCCAGTGGAGGCTATGTAACAGCCTCCACTGGGTAACAAAATTACGTGAGTGAACCATTATCCTTCGGTAACATTTTTATATGAGTTGACACGG
>NZ_GG696026.1 GCF_000159955.1 Paenibacillus sp. oral taxon 786 str. D14
AGTGTTTTGCATAATTCCGTTTCAGAGAAGAAGCGATAGCATATTCACTGTCGTTAAGGGGTAATTTTCGAAAATGGTATTATATGGATGAAGAAAAGGGCAGACTTGCAGAATTTTAGAACAGCTCGTTTTTTAAGCGGCAGCCCGTTTTGAATGATGAGAAACGGCGAGCGCAGATGCAAGCAGAACAATGGCATTCAAATACTGGTGAGTTGTGACTTTCTGAATGCCCCGGACATGTGCGGCGTCTGCCGTCAAATAGGTTTTCAATCGGGAGTTGCAGCGTTCTACGCTGGTTCGTTCATTGTAAAGTTCCTTCCAACGCTTTGTATCCCGATGAGGGATGCTGTATCGCCGGAGATCATCCTTCGCATTTACTTTGACGACCATTCCATAGTTTGAAGACGAGCAGGCAGCCATGCCAAGCGGACAGTCGACTTTACCCGTGGCATGCGGGCAGCGAAATTTATGCATATCGCCGTCAACTCCCCAGTATGTCATCGCATAACCCATGGAACAGCACGGTGTTCCGTTCGAGGTCATGCCAGCAGGCGGTTCCTTCTCCCCCCGAAGATTAAGGGGAATGATGGCTTGTGCCTTGACGTTGCGGGCGGCCTCATAAACTTTCATTTGGTCGTAGCCCGCATCGAGTATGAAAAATCGTGTGCTCGTCCTGGACGCTGTTTTCTCGATCAGGCCCGGCGCCATTTCTCCATCATTGACATGCGCCGGCGTTACTTCCAAGGCGATCGGCAATTCACTTTTCGTATCGACCGCCAGATGAATTTTGTAACCAAACCATGTGATTTTATTGCCGAAGGAATCAATTTTTGCGCCCCAGTTCGCATTACCCGTTTGCTCGCTTTTGCGTTTGGGCTGCTTTTTCTCGTAAGCGCGGAGAGCGGCGCTGTCTATGGCGACGTTACTGCCTTCTATGATACCTTCCTGCTGACAGCGTGTGACCAAATCCTCAAAAAGCCGTTTTGCCAAGTCCTTTCTCGTCAGTTCTGAGAAAACTCGGCTTAATGTGGATATGGAAGGAGCTTCTCGATCCAGCGGAAGACCACACTGATAACGAAACCGGAGATCCGTATCCAAACGCTTATGCAACCCTGAAAAGGTACTTATTCCTTCAAGCGGCGCAGCCAAGAGTGCTCGTAGAATACCTTGTCTGCAGTATCCCTCAGCGCCTCGGGGTGAACGGCTTCTCAGTTCCTTGGCATACGGTCTCAGATCGAGAGAACTGAAGAAGATCGGCAATCTCTCCTTGGGTTGAATTTTTAAAAGTTCTTCGAAGGAAAACAGACATTCTTGGAGAATATAC
>NZ_GG696025.1 GCF_000159955.1 Paenibacillus sp. oral taxon 786 str. D14
GGCTCTTCGCTGTTTACTATTGGTAACTAAGATTATGGAAAAAGGTAGCGGCAGGTTCCTTACCGGCCTTTAGTAGAATCTCATGGATAACGAAAGCCCTCAAGGAAATCGCTTGACCGCTTTCGTTATCCATGAAGAGCGGTAGGAAGGCCGGTAAGAAAGCCTTTAGCCTAATGAGGCTCAACCTTAATCTTGAACTTGTTAGCGGTAGCATAGATCATGGCGATGAAATTACGGGTTGAGCGGTAACCACGTGCTTTACGCTTCGCTGCTTGAACCAGACTGTTAATGCCTTCGAGCAGTCCATTGGTCATCTTGGATTGGAACCACCTTAATATGCCGTCGGCATATCTTTGCAACGAACGTGCAACGGCCGCCATCGGTTCGACTTGGGAACGAACGGCCCACTGAGTCCATTGTTTGAAATACAGATCCGCATAAATGGTTGGATATGTCCACATATCTTGGAGTGCCAGTTTGAGACGATACGCCTTACCTGTTTGTAAATTCATGTCTTTCAGTTTGAGCATCGTTTGCTTCTGCCCCTTCGTCAGGTTGCTCTCATTTTTCAACCAGACATATCGGGTTTTCTTAAGTTCAACGACTTCTTTCTGTTCTTCTCGGCGAACTTCATCTACCGCTTCATTGACAAGCTTCATCACATGAAATTTGTCAAACGTGATCCGTGCAGCAGGGAAATGTTCCTTAATTCCCGTAATGAACGCCGCCGACATGTCGCAGCAGGCTTCCTCTATTTGGTTAGGGTCGATACCTTGCTGGATCAGAAACTCCCTGAAGGTTAATAGACCAGTACTGCCCTTACCTTCCGTTGCTAAAAGCACCCGTTTGGTGTCCATGTCTACAAACAGGGTGACATACTCATGTCCACGGCGGCTAGAGGTTTCATCCAAGGCGATTCGTTTCACGCCGGTCATGTCCATTTCCTTCATGGCGCGCTCTACGTAGTAGTGAAAAATGCGCCATAATCTTGTGTCATGCTCGCCTACTTTTCGAGCTACAGCCGCAACAGGCATCTCCGTCATCAATGCCATCACGTGGGCCTCAAACAACCAACTGAATGAAGTATGATTCCGGGCCCAACTTACTTTGACCGTTGTGATTTTATCGCAATGCCGACAATAAATTCGCGGCAATCGTGCATGGAGTACAGTCTGATATTGCCAAAAGTCCAAATGACGCCAAGTTCTGTTTTCATTCACAATGTCATGTACTTTACCACTCTCACTACAATGCCGGCAGGAAAACTCTGCACCACGCTTAAAGTTCAAATACACATGTAGTTGTCCTGCTTGTCGATCCAATTCACGATGACTGACAAACCAAGGAGACTCAATTTCAAGAGCAGATTGAAACATATCCAGATCGTTCTGGTAATCTTCCATAGACCATACCTCCATAGCAATTTACTAGTAGTATGGTCTGATTCTTAACTTACCAAACCAATAGTGAATAGCGAGGAAGCAAA
>NZ_GG696024.1 GCF_000159955.1 Paenibacillus sp. oral taxon 786 str. D14
GCTTCTTCGACGATTAAAATAATACCACCCGTGAATACTGGAAAATAATACCCAGTAGAAACGGAGTGTTTTCAAATGTTCATAGAAATAAAGGATCTGGAAGCCATATTTCATATCCCTGATCCGTGGTATATCGATCGTTGTCAATTTGACGAAAAGCTGAAGCAATTAGATGTGTACTTGAAGTTTCGCGAGGGAGCTTTGTTTGTATGTGCAGGGTGTAGCACAGAGGCTCAGCCAGTAAAGGATATTGCGGATTATGATCAGGTCTGGCGTCATTTGAATTTCGCTGAATATCCGATTTATTTTCACGCAGAGCATCCGAGAACGATTTGCGGAAAATGTAATAGCATTCTAAGGGTAAACGTGCCATGGGCGATCAAACCCCGCGCGGGATTTACGACGCTGTTTGATGCATGGATTATCGCAATGGCCAAGGATATGCCGATGAATGCGGTTAGTCGCATCGTGAAGGAAACCGACAAGCGTCTTTGGCGGATTCTGCACCATTACGTGGATAACGCAATTGCCGTCCAGGATTTGTCTCACGTCACGAAAATCAGCACCGATGAAACCTCAGCCAAACGAGGTCAAGACTATATCACCATCTTTATGGATCCTGAAGGCCGTAATGTCATCCACGTCACCAAAGGCAAGGACGCTGCGACATGGGGGGAATGCAAAAAACACTTGGAAGCCCACGGGGGCGATGCCCAGAAAGTCACCGAAGTGTGCATGGATATGTCCCCTGCGTTCATAAAGGGAGCCACAGAGAACTTTCCGAAAGCCTCCATTACCTTCGATAAATTTCATGTCATTAAAGCGGCGAATGAAGCTGTAGATGAAGTCCGACGTACAGAAAGCAAGCGGACGGAAGAATTAAAAAACACGCGATATATCTGGTTGAAAAACGAAACCAATTTGACGAAAGCACAGAAAGAAACGTTGGACAAACTTAAAGATTGCGAACTGGATACGGCTAAAGCGTACCGGATGCGTCTGATTTTGCAGGAAGTGTTTCGTTACCCCGCCTCCATTGCTCCTGACGTGATGAAGGACTGGATCAATTGGGGGCTACGCTGCCGTCTGGAACCGATGGTAGAGGTCGCAAAAATGCTGCAAAGTCACTTTGACGGTGTCGTTCGCTGGTTTTCTTCAAAGCTAAACAACGGATTGCTCGAAGGCATTAACAGCCTGTTTCAAGCGGCGAAGCGTAAAGCCCGCGGCTATCGTTCGTATGAGAACATGATCGCCATGGTGTACTTACTTGCTGGTAAACTGGATTTTTCACTAAAACGTTAAAAAAGAATCGGCAGCAGTCTGGAGCCACGTATCGCTCGCAACTGAACCAATTCCCTTGTCCAGTTATCAGTCTGTCCACTTCTGGCATTCCAAATACGTCAGCAGGAGGTGAACGGGGAGCGAAGCAACCTGAACTAATTCCCTTGTCCGATTTTCAAAGATTTACTGGAAATTGGTAGGACTCTCAATGCCTCATATTACTGCTAGCGTCGATGAGCC
>NZ_GG696023.1 GCF_000159955.1 Paenibacillus sp. oral taxon 786 str. D14
ACTCGCGTTGCATTAACTTTTCAAACGATATTTCAAATCAACAATTTACTAAATTTGCAAATTATAGGCTGGTTTTCATGTACAAAAATAAAGAAATCCCCTAATGTTGAGTTGATCCAAAGGTTATCCATCAACCTCTCAACAAAAGGAGATTTCTATGGATAACAGTACAAATTTAAGTGTCATATGTCAATGTCTACAAATGTTAAATATTAATTCTTCCCGAGATAGCGTTTTGGATTATCGTGCTCGCAAGCTTTTTGTCGGTTCTTCCCTACTGCTGTTCATTGAAGCCCAGTTACAGCAACGAGAGTCTTATGCTGAAATGTCCGAGCATCTTGAAGCCAATGAAGACTTTCAAGCGATACTTGGTGGACTTGAAAGCATAAGCCCATCCCAACTCTCGCGGAAAATGAAGAAGCTTCCCCTAGAGAACCTTCACCTGCTTTTCATGCAAGTAACGAGACAAATCCAACAACTAACGGAGAATAAGCCAGGAATCACGACTAAGATCGGAAAGCTCGCGATCATGGATTCTACTCAAATCACCTTGCCAGCGATTCTTTCCAAATGGGCTTACTGCTCTGCATCCAATCACGGCGTGAAAATGCACACTTCACTTCTAGTCGTCGACGCGAAGACGATGGTTCCAGATAAAATCATCGCCTCAACCAAAGATGTCGCAGACCACGAAGTTGCCCCAAACTTTACGGTCGATAAAGAAGTGACCTATGTGATGGACCGGGGCTATCAGGTGCACAAGCATTTTCAAGCCTGGGTGGACCAAGGGATGAAGTTTGTGGCTCGGGTTAAGGATAATACCCGATTGACGATCCTCAAGGAACGGGCTCTTCCCAAGCGGGGAGATTTCATTCGGGATGCGGATGTAACTCTGCCAGGGCAGCAAATGAAGTTGCGACTCATTGAGTTTCAGGATCAGCAAGGTCGTTTATATCGCCTTGTGACAAGTCGCATGGATTTATCCGTGCACCAAATTGCAGATGTATATCGGCATCGTTGGCAAATCGAGCTATTCTTTAAATGGATTAAGCAACACCTCCGTTTAGTGAAGCCTCATGGGTACACCGCAGAAGCCATCTGGAACCAGATGTATATCGCGTTGATATCCTATGCTCTGTGCCTGTTGCTACGCCTGAAGCTAGAGTGCAAGCAAACCGTTTGGCAGTTACTTCGATTGATTCGACTCTATGCCGATCGGTCATGGACTAGGCTGCATGAAGCCTTATTCAAAAAGCCCACACGGAGTTCAAAAGGACGAACGAAGCGAAACGGTCGGCCCCCCAAGCAGGCGAACAAATCGATGAAGCCACGAATCATTGTAGAAGTATTGAACTAAATACTTAAATTTTAAAAAATGGGTAACGTGCGGGTTTAATCCCCTCTAAACTTTTTCAAATTTAAGCAAAGTGTGTCTGTAAAATATATACTAATATGGTTTATATATACTATATCGTTGTTCTGTATTTGTCTGAATCAAAGCAGAAAGAAGTCTTAATGCAACGCTAGT
>NZ_GG696022.1 GCF_000159955.1 Paenibacillus sp. oral taxon 786 str. D14
CCTTCTTCGCTGTTTAAAGTGCGAACACCTGTCAATACTGGAAATTAAGAGACCAGTAGAGGATGAGGTGTTTTCATATGTTTGTAGCAAATCTTAAGGAAGGTCAGTTGGAAGAACTGCTTCATATTCCCGAGCCGTGGTATATCGATCGGGTTGATTTCAGCCTGGAAGCCAAGCAGTTGGACGTGTATGTCAAGTTTCGTGAGCGGGCGTTGTTTCCTTGTTCGAAGTGTGGAGCCCCAAACCAACCGGTAAGAGATATCGCCAATCATGATCGTACATGGCGTCATCTCAACTTTTTCGAGTATCCGAGTTACATCCATGCTGAACTTCCCAGAACCAACTGCGGGGAGTGTAATACCATCACCCGAGTCAATGTGCCTTGGGCCTTGGATAAACCTAAGCATTACTTTACGCTGCACTTCGATGCGCTCATTATTGCACTAGCTAAGGATATGCCCATGAATGCTGTTAGCCGTTTTGTAGGTGAGCATGACACGCGCTTGTGGCGGATTCTCCATCATTATGTCGATAACGCCATCGCTGCGCAAGATCTAACGTATGTCACGAAAATCAACACCGATGAAACGTCCGCCAAACGCGGGCACAATTACATCACCATCTTCATGGATCCGGAGCAAAAGAACGTCATCTGCGTGACCAAGGGCAAAGATTCCAGCACATGGAGCGAGTGTAAGAAGCAACTGGAAGCCCATGGCGGGAACGCAGAAAACATTACAGAGGTTTGCATGGACATGTCACCCGCCTTCATCAAGGGTGCAGAGGAGAACTTCCCAAAAGCGTCAATCACCTTCGATAAGTTTCATGTCATTCAAGCAGCAAACGAAGCCGTTGATGAAGTCCGCCGTACCGAACGGAAGAGCTGCGCAGAACTAAAAGACACGCGATATATGTGGTTGAAAAACCCGGAAAATCTGACTGCTGCGCAACAAGAAACGATGGCGAAACTGAAGGACTGCGATCTGGATACCGCCAAAGCCTACCGGATGCGGCTGATCCTCCAGGAGATCTATCGCTATCCGGCTGCAATCGCACCCATGGTGCTGCAAGACTGGATTCAGTGGGGACTGCGTTGTCGACTGGCTCCAATGGTCGAAGTCGCCAAAATGCTGCAAAACCACTACGATGGCGTCGTCCGATGGTTTTCATCCAAACTGACAAACGGTCTGCTCGAAGGCGTAAATAGCTTATTTCAAGCGGCCAAACGGAAGGCCCGAGGCTACCGCTCCGAAAAGAACATCATCGCTATGGTCTACGTATTGGCAGGAAAGCTGAACTTCGCCTTGAAATAAGAAAAGAATTGGCAACAGCATGGAGCCACGCATCGCTCGCACCTGAACCAATTCCCTTGTCCAGCACCAGTATGCCCATTTGTAGTCTTGTTTATGCTGCAACAGATGGTGGACGTGGAGCGAAGCATCTATACCAATTCCCTTGTCCGATTTTCAAAGGTTTTCTGGAAATTCGTAGAGCTAATTTTGGCTGGTAGCATCGCTAGTGGCGAAGAGCC
>NZ_GG696021.1 GCF_000159955.1 Paenibacillus sp. oral taxon 786 str. D14
AAGTCCGGTGATTTAAGTCAGTTTTAGCCGTCTAACTGACATGAAAAATGAGGAAACAAACTTAACCACCGCTGATATGAGCAGGCTTGATACCGCCTCCGTCATCACGGATTTCGGTTTTTGGCATGCCAAAGCACCGGTTTGAGGTCGCTTTTTCTTAAACCGGCATAGTCTTTTTAAATTTTGAACGGTTGCCGTCAGTAGCGTCTGTTCCTGCATACAGTCCAGCCCACGGCTCCGTGCGCGACCCAGACCATGTGCGACTTTGCTTTCGGCAAACACATGCTCACAGCGAGTGCGTAACTTTTGCACATGACGGTAGGAAGCCGTGAGCTGAATTTGTTTGGCTCTGTTTCGGATTTGGATTTCCTGGATTTTGGCCAGCCGTTTGCGTTGTCTCTCAGGATCGTTCGTTTGACGTTTCCAAGTAGGTACATCTTCCAGTGTCAGGTTACGAAGCGAAACCAATGGGACAATCCCTTGCTCGAACAACGCTTGCAGATAATCTGTCGTGCCGTAGGCTTTGTCGGCAGAGAGCGTACGAATTCGAATTTGTGGATGGGCAAAGCGAATCGCGGCCAGTTGCTGTAAACTCGTCTCGCGCTCAGCCGTTCCGGACGCGATACTCGCTTGCGTGGACAGAATGACGCCGGACTGGACATCCGTCACATGATGCACCAAATACCGCAAATGCGCTTCCTGACCGTTGCTCTTTTTGTACAGACGGGCATCCGGATCCGTTACGCTGCGATGGGTCTGATTCGAGAAGGTTTTGCCATGAAAATCTTCATGTGTCGCCTTGTCTTCCAGCCGTTGCTCTTTTCGCGCAGGCGGTGCGGGCGGCTGGCTGTCATCATCGGAATCATGGGCGACACCATCGATCTGCTCATCTTGCCGAGCCATGCGAACCAGGTAATCCTCAATCGACTCCACCGGAGCCAAGGCGATTTCTTTCATGCTGTGGATGGACGCGTTGGCGCGTACTTGGGTGCCATCGACGCTGGCGTGTACATCGGATTGGACCAATCCGGCAGCGATGCATTGGTCCACAACATGTTTCATCAGCTTCTCAAAAATGCCGTGTTTTCGCCACAATTTCCGGGTCTTCACCAGCGTTGTCCGATCCGGCAAAGACGGCCGGGATGGATCCGGTCGCAGAACGGATTCGAAATCCAGTCCGCAGAACCACAAATAGCCCGCATGCATGGGCAGCAGCTGATACAATTCCCGTTCGGAATGGTTGAATAAATACGAAAGCAGAATAAGCCGGACGATCCGCTCCGGGTCAGCCGCCGGGCGGCCGGTACGTTCCGTATACAGCGGCGCCACCCAATCATGGATGATGGAAAAATCAAGCGCTTCGTTCAGTTGGCGCAGGATGTGTTTTCTCGGCACAAGATCATCCATATCCACAAATTGGAACATCTGAGGCTGGAGGGCCGACGACTTGTGGGCTTTCATGTTCAATCACTCTTTCGATCGTCTTGTTACTACTATAAATTCGATAAAACCATGGGAAAGGCCTGCTTAGGCGGACTTTTTCACCGGAC
>NZ_GG696020.1 GCF_000159955.1 Paenibacillus sp. oral taxon 786 str. D14
TGAATTTCGAAAGCCCGTCTTTACAGTAAACATGCTGCAAATCCGCGTAGACAGAGTTGTAAACTATTGAGAGAATTCCCAAACGATTCGATGGAATCCGTCTTCGTTGAATAGTCGTCCCCCCTCCCCACAGAGCGGGCTAGCGGGATTTCCAAGTAAAGTTTTACCAGTTATCATTCCAAGACGGCGATTCTCTCTTCTATTCGTTTCCATGCGTGTCGGTTGGAAAAGTCTTTCATCAGCTTGAGGACGACCGAGCGACTGTGCCGAATAATCGTCGCCGCGCAATGAAAGAATTCCAAACGGAATCGGGCGATCGTATACCCGATATGCATCGGTTCGCAAACGTTGCGTTTAAAGCGCTCGAACAAATTATAGGCCAGCAGCTTAATCAGCAAATCCAATTCATTTGCTTTGAAATCGCCGGTTGCAATCCGATCGATGGAAAAGCCTTGTTTCGCTTCTTTGATGTAATTTTCCATACAGCAGCGTTGATTGTAGAAGCGCAACAGATCTATCGGTTCCCACTCCAGATTGGTTACAATTGCTTCGTACGTCCAGTCCGAATCGAATACGATCCGGCCTTGCCCATCATCGAAGATTTGCGCTTTGCGAATCACCGCCACACGGCGTGACGTTTCCCAGGAGGTCGCCTTGTAAATCAACGTGATGCCTTCGATGATCCAGTCTTCGTCGACATAGCGCGTCCAATAGCGGCAGGCCTGCACTTCTCTGGCGAGCCGCTGAGTCCACTTTAGCTTGCCGACGTAGCCGACTCCCTTGTTCTCCCACAAGCTGTAAAAGTGTTCGCCGCCAAAGCCTTTGTCAAATCGGGCGTATTTCACGCGGCGATCGCCAAGGAGTTCAAAGGTTTGCTCCAGAAACGCGGCGGCATCTGTAGATGAGTGAGTGTTGCCCGGCCGAAGCGTCGCATTCAGATTCAGCCGTGTCTGCCCTTCGAAGACCAGCAACGGGTGGTAGCTGTTCCGTCCCGGCTTGTGCGGGTTGGTTCCTTTGGCTGCGCCTTCTTGATTGCCGTACACGGTTTCCACCGATGAATCCAAATCGAGAATCAAGCCGACAGGCAAGGCGGGACGAAGGATCTCCTGATTCAGTGCCCGTAGCTCGGCTGGCAGCGTCGGACAGGTTCGGCCCCATCGAACCAATTCCTTGTATAACAAACTATGATGGGGACAGCGACCGCCGAGAAAACGGCGTAACAGGACGTCTTGCTGCAATTTGCGAAAGTGGAAGATCCGCTCACATCCGAGCATCCATCCTATGATGAGATACAACACAATGCGCTGAATAGGGAAAACCGCATTGATCGCTTTGCCGCCGGAGAGATATCTCATCGCCTCCGAAAGCTTGATTTTTTCAAGGTAGGCCAGAAATATGTTAACACCGCCAAAACTCGTGGCGTTATTCAGCGAAAATTCGCTCTTGATCTTGCTCATGATTGTGGTAGACTTCACCTTAAGGGTGCTCCTCTCTTGGGATGATGTTGTCTTCGCAAACACCATTATACCAAGGATCTGGGGCACTTTTCATGTTTTCAAAGAGTTGTACTTTCGAAATTCAGGTTT
>NZ_GG696019.1 GCF_000159955.1 Paenibacillus sp. oral taxon 786 str. D14
AAGTCTTGCAAACTGCCGCACTTGTGTGTCACAATCAATAGAGATTCGCTGAATGCCCCTGTGGTTTTTCACGCGAATCTGACAACGAGTGTGGAAGAGGCCACGAACCATTTCGCCGTGGGTGTAGCCTTCATCATCACTCGTTTTTTCTTTGTTCAGTTCAAAGAGCGCCACAGCCAACAAGGTTTCAGCGGCAAACAATAGCTCGAAATGGGCATGGTGATGCGCTTCGGATTCGGAATGGCATTTCTCAAAAGCCAGTTCCTGTTTGGCGGCGCGGAAGAACACTTCGATGCGCCAGCGCTTGGCATAGGTTTGTACCACGTCTTTCGGAACATCATGGCGATTGCTGATCAACAAATATGCACCTTTATAAGTGGCCGGCTCTTCTTCTTGTTCAGTTTGAATCGAGTCCGATTCCGTGAGCTCATCTTCCTTCAATCGCATGGCAACAACCGCAGCCACCAGAACATAGCGTTGCTTGGTCACTTGCTTTCCTTTCCGATTCACCGTGATGTATGGACGCTTCATGTAGATGCCCGGTATCGAAATAGAACTCAAACCGGATGTTGCTTGACGTGTCAGTTCCTTAAAGACTTCACGGATCAGCATGACCGGAGTCAGCGGCACGTAACGTTCCCGGCGAGTGCCAGGTTCGATGACTTTACGGAACAAAGCCGTGTTGCGTTTGGCCTTGGTGACCCAATCAAAGTTATTCTCTTCAAGGAACGAGAAGAAATGCTTGCACAGGTACCAGCGATCCAAGGCTACCCACAACCGGCACGTAACGGATTCGCGCAGCATGAGCAGCATCTGCTTGGCTAAATCGATTTTGGTAAGACCTTCTCCTTTCGTTTCGGGCTTGTGCCAGATCCGGTAAAACAACGGATACTCCAATCCGCTTTTCAGAACGGCCTGCAGGACCACCAGATTCGTTGCCCAGACATAGGCTTTAGCGGAATGATCAAAGAGCCAGTTCAAAAATGGAAGATGTTTGGCAAAGGGATGTGCGCTGTGCGTGTCATCGAGATTCACGACATCCCCATCGGTAATCGCCGTCAAAGGATCTTGCTGCAAGCGCGCGACACGCTTTTTCCCAAAAGTCGTCCAAGCAAAGCCTTTCGTAAAGAAGCGACTTAAGGTGTACTGAGCAAGCTTCCAAGGCTGGAACATCGCCTTCAGTAAAGCGTCTTTGTCGGCTAACTGCGCCATCTGGACGACAGAGGAGCAGTTGGAAACGAGACCGACAACGTAGAGAAAACAAAGTAACCACGACGGAGCGCCACTTCGTTTCATAATGCCGGATTGAGTGAGCAACAGAGAGAAGTCAAATCGCTCCCAAAGGCTTTTCAGAATGGGTGCTCCGGCGCATTCGCTGTGATTCAGTTCTTTGAACCTTGGTTTTTGCAACGCTGACATTGGAAAACCACCTATAATCTAGAAGATATACCTTTGAAAAAGGTATCCTTCGCGATTATGGGGGTCCTTCGAAAAAGTCAAGCACTTTTCACGGATCTTCATTGAACTATTTATGACAATTTTGGCGCGATAGAATTACCAGCTAATGGATTGAACTGCATAGGTCATG
>NZ_GG696018.1 GCF_000159955.1 Paenibacillus sp. oral taxon 786 str. D14
GAATCCGTGATAAAGGTTCTTTGAAAATTAAAGATAATTGAAGGAAAAAGCACCTCCGGTAAAGAAATTAAAAGAAAATCATAACTTTTCCAATTTCACCTGAGAGGTGCTCTATGAAGATCCAATTTGTCCGCTCGAAAGAGTTAATTCTCTCTACTCACGCCGGTCTTGCAACCGTTGGCGCTTTGCTTGCGCATACTGGACTTAGAAAGCGCCTGAATCATACAAAGATCAAAAGTATGAAAACACCGATTCATTCCCACGCCGATGTCATGAAGAGCTATCTGGGCCTGCTCTGCCAAGGCAAGAGCGACTTTGACCATATTGAGCCGTTTCGAAAAGACGATGTATTCACAATCTGCCTTCAGCTCCAAAAAGTCCCCTCCAGCCCGACTCTTCGCCAGCGTCTTGACGCCGCAGCACAGACGCCGGAATGGAACCGGATTTTACTTGAGGAATCCGCTGATCTCATTCGCAAGGTAAAGGCTCCATTAACAGGGCTGACAGCAGGTGAAAAGGCTTATGCGCCGCTGGATATCGACGTATCTCCTTTCGACAATTCCGGCACAAAGAAAGAAGGCGTATCTCGTACTTACAAAGGGACTGACGGCTATGCTCCCATCTTTGCCTACCTGGGCCAAGAAGGCTATGGCGTTAATGTGGAACTGCGTGAGGGCAGTGTGCATTGCCAGAAGGGAACAGCCGCATTTTTAGAACAGAGCATCGCATACGCCAAACGTGCAACGGACCTGCCGCTGCTCATTCGCATGGACGCTGGAAACGACAGCGCCGAAAATTTGCATGTTTGTCATCGCGAGAAAGCCGACTATATCATCAAGGCCAATCTCCGCAGAGAACCGAAGGAAATGTGGCTGCGCATTGCGGAAACGACGGGAATCGCCTGCCAGCAGCGCGAAGGAAAAGTCGAATATATCGGCGCGATAGAATTTCGCGAAAAGGGATTCGACCGCCCCCTTCGCCAAGTGTTCCACGTCATTCATCGAACGATTGATCGGGATGGACAAGTGTTGCTGTTCCCGGAAATTGAAGTGAGCGTCTATTGGACGTCGCTTCGCTGTGCCCCGTCACGAGTGATTGAGCTTTACCGCGATCATGGGACAAGTGAGCAATTCCACAGCGAAATCAAAACCGATTTGGATTTGGAGCGTCTGCCTGCAGGAAAATTCGCAACGAATGATCTCGTACTGCATGCCGGCTTGTTTGCCTATAACCTTCTTCGAATCATCGGCCAGGAGAGTCTGCGTGAGCATGACTCGCCGATTCGAAACAACGTGCAGCGTCGCCGTATTCGTACGGTTATCCAGAATATTATTTACATGGCGGCAAGATTGGTTCGACATGCGCGAGGTATTCGATTCAATTTCGGCTGCAACAGTCCGTGGTTTCCCGTTATCCGTCGTATTTACTGTGCCTTTACCTGACAGGATGGAATGTTATAGGGGTCAATAAGGCCTTGTCAGCCAAGGTCTGTTTGATCATGCGCTCCATCAGAGTGCGATCTCATTAAACAGTTTGTCAGCGTCAAAAATCGCACATTTTACAATAACAACCAGATTTTCAATCGAGCAATACAAAGCGTCACGGATTCAGG
>NZ_GG696017.1 GCF_000159955.1 Paenibacillus sp. oral taxon 786 str. D14
TTTCCCCTGAAAAAGTCAGGGTGTTTTGAGCATAATTAAAAGGAATTCAGCACCTCAAAATGGAAATTGTTATTGACGAGATAACAAAGTTCCACACCCCGAGGGAAGAATTCCTTTGCTATAGGAGTTCAACAGAAGCCCTCGGGAATCCTTCCAAGAGGTGAAGAAAATGTTGAAACTTCGAGACGAGCAATTGACCATCTGGGATGCCATTCTCCCGGAATCTGTTAGAAAGTTGCCGGTCGAGCTTGCAATCATAGATCAATTACTGGACGACGACCGTTTTCTTCAACCGTTTACTGAGTTGCACCCGAAAGGCAAGAAAAGCGGCCGTCCTACGCTTGCAATTGAAAAGTACATCCGTCTTATGGTCCTGAAGCATAAATACAATTTGGGCTACGAGTCACTCGTGAAGGAAGTCGGTGACAGCATCACATGGCGAATGTTCTGCCGGTTTGCCATCGACGAACCGATGCCCGACCCGTCTACGCTCATCTATGCCCGCAAACGCTACGGCGACAAGATCGTCGAAGACATCAATGCCGCACTCGTAAAGCAGTGTGAGGAAAAAGCCGTTCTGAAAACCCGCAAATTGCGCACGGATACGACGGTTGTGGAATCCGACATCCATCACCCGACAGACGCTACGCTGTTGCAAGATGGCGTAAAAGTCATCACTCGAACGATTCAGAAAATCCGGAAAGTCGCCTCCCACACTGTTCAAGGCTTTGAAGATCGTACGGCAGAAATCAAGGAAAAGATTCTGTCCATCGCGAAAGTTCTACGTCGCCGCACCCGTGAATCTTGGGAAGAAGTTGACCGGATCACTGGGAGCGTAATCGAAGTAGCCGAGAACGTTGTGAACAAGGCGCAAGCCGTTATCGAGAAACTGCAAGACAAGGGCAAAGCTGCTCTTCGACAAAGTAAAACCAAACTGACCGAGGCGGTCACGCTAACCGGCAAGTTGTTGGAACAAGCCAAACAGGTCGTTTCCGGCAATCGAATCATCGCAGATCGGATCGTCAGTTTCTTTGACCCGGAAGCAAGACCGATTAAGAAAGGTAAGCTGGCCAAAGGAACTGAGTTCGGCTACAAGGTGCGAATCGACGAGACGGAAAGCGGCTTTGTGACCGGCTACGCTGTCTACGAGGGGAACCCCTCGGATGATGAACTGCTCGTTCCCGCTGTACAGGCGCATATCAAGCAATTCGGCAAAGCGCCGCAAGCTGTAGCGACCGACCGCGGTTTCTCAAGCAAGAAGAACGAAACGGCCATTACCGAACTTGGTGTGAAGCGAGCTAGCTTGCCGCGAAAGGGCAAAAAAGGCATTGCCCGATCCGAGTACGAAAACGAATTATGGTTCAAAGACTTGCAGCGTTACCGTGCAGCTGGAGAAGCGAAGATTAGTCTTCTCAAGCGGAAGTACGGTTTGAACCGCAGCAGGTATCGGGGCTTTGTCGGCTCAAAATGCTGGGTCGGCTTCGGGATTCTGACCCACAACCTGCAAAGAGCGGCAAAAATGCTCCAAAACTAACATGGAAACCGATCATTAGGGAAAGTTCCCCCTCACAACCCAGCCAGCAACCCGAAACTATTTTTGAAAATCGACTTTTTCAGGAGCAA
>NZ_GG696016.1 GCF_000159955.1 Paenibacillus sp. oral taxon 786 str. D14
TTAGGGCTTGCTGAATAATCAAAAAATCCTTATCTCACAAGGGTTTAGAGGCACTTTTGTCGAATTCATCTGCAAAGAAAACACGGAAAATCGGTAAAAAACCTTGCAGATGGAGTGAGCGAAAGTGTTCGTGCTGAATCGAGATATGGCAGACTTGTTGGAAAACTTCTATTTGCCCTTTGGCGGAAAATTAAATCCAACCAATCGGTGGGTGCAGCTTGCGGCGATCATCCCTTGGGACAAAGTAGAAGAGAAATATGTGAGCTCGTTCAAGTCCCCAGCCATCGGCCAAAAGGCGTACTCGGCACGTATCGCCCTCGGCTCGCTCATCATCAAAGAGCGCCTTGGTTTAAGTGACCGCGAGACCACCTTACAAATCCAGGAAAATCCATATTTGCAGTTCTTCTTGGGCTACACCGCGTATGTCGATAAAGTGCCGTTTCATCACTCCCTGCTCACGCATTTTCGGGAACGGCTCGGCTTGGAAATCCTAGCTGAAGTCAACGACTGGATCGCCCAAGCCGCGCTGCAAGCAGAGCGAGAGGTCGAGGCGAAACCGAAATCGTCCAAGCGAGATCGCGATGACGACGACAACGACGCGGGCGGCTCGCAGCTCACCATGGAGGTAGGGGACGCTTTCTCTATTCCCGAGGAGCCCCCTGTTGTGGCGAAGAAACCCCGCAACATGGCGAAAAAGCTACACGTCCTGCCATCTACAGCCGCACCGACAGCGGAAGTCATGAACAAGGGCACCCTCATGCTGGATGCGACATGCGCGCCTGCGGACATCAAGTATCCGACTGACTTGGGGCTGCTGAATCACGCCCGTGAAATCCTGGAAGACATCATCGACGTGCTGCACCGTCCCCATGTCGGAGCGATGGAGAAGCCGCGCACGTACCGCGAGAAAGCCAGAAAATCGTACCTGAGTGTTTCCAAGCAACGCAAGGCATCGGGCAAGGTGATCCGCAAAGCGATCAAAAAGCAACTTGGCTACGTGGGACGGAATCTGCGGATTATTGAAGCCCTCGTGAAGTATACGCCTCTCACGGAACTGAGCAAAAGACACTATCGCCAGCTTCTGATCATCTCGGAGCTCTACCGTCAGCAGCGCGAAATGCTAGAGAAGAATACGCATGTCGTCGCCGATCGCATCGTGAGTATCGAACAGCCGCATGTACGTCCGATGGTTCGAGGCAAAGCTGGAGCGAACGTGGAGTTCGGCGCCAAAATCGCCGCCAGTCTGGTGGACGGTTACGCTTGGATCGAAACGGCACAATGGGACAGCTTCAACGAGGCAACCACGCTGCAAGCATCGGTGGAAGCGTACAAACAGCGATTCGGGTATTATCCCGCCGTCATTCTAGCCGATAAAATCTACCGCAATCGAGACAACCTGAACTATTGCAAAACGCTAGGGATTCGCCTTAGTGGCCCGAAGCTCGGCAGACCCTCGAAAGAGCAAAGTGAAGTCGCCGATCGTCGGCAAGAGCGCCAGGACGCTGTACAGCGTAATGCGATCGAAGGAAAATTTGGAGAAGGCAAGCGCAAATTGGGCCTAGGTCGCATTCGGGCGCGTGGCGCCGAAACCAGTTTGACCGTCATCGCCCTTCAGTTTCTGGTCATGAATCTGGAGCGGCGACTGCGTGTTCTCTTTTTGCATTTTTTCAGACTGCTTGGGTTTAGAGACTT
>NZ_GG696015.1 GCF_000159955.1 Paenibacillus sp. oral taxon 786 str. D14
AGGAGCAATTCCTGTAGTGAATTAATTTGCGGTTTGAAATGAAAAAGCGCCTCCTGTATGCTGGGTCTCGGAATGTCGCACATTCACTGCCCTAAATGAGGAGGACGCTCTAGATGAAGCATAACCAATCCAGCAAACAAAATCAACGGATTTCGAGAATTTCTGAAACAACACTGGTCATCGGGACCGACATCGCGAAGCACAACCATGTCGCTCGGGCCTTCAACTATCGTGGCATTGAGCTTGGCACGCGTTGCCTGTTCCAGAACGACGAGAATGGCCTGCTGAACTTGTTGGCTTGGGCCGAATCCATCCAGCAAGAACATGGACTGACGGACGTACTACTTGGCGTAGAGCCAACCGGGCACTACTGGTTCCCGCTGTTTCACTTCCTGAAGCGGCGCGGCGTCGAAGTCGTTTTGGTGAATCCGCATCACGTCAAGAAAAGTAAGGAACTCGACGACAACTCGCCGACCAAGAACGACATCAAAGATGCGAAGGTCGTTGCCAAACTCGTCATCGACGGACGCTATACACAGCCGCAGCTGCCGGAAGGCGTTTACGCCGACCTGCGTGTGCTGATGAACCAGCGAGACCGTTTGTGCGGGGATTTGAACCGGGTGAAAGGAAGAATCCATAATTGGCTGGATCGCTTCTTTCCCGAATATAGACAAGTGTTCAAAGACTGGGAAGGCAAGGCCTCGCTTATTACGCTCACGCACCTTCCCCTGCCGCAAGACGTCGTCGCCGCCGGCGAAACAACGGTCGTGGCCATCTGGAAGAAGAACGGCGTGAAACGAGCGGTAGGCCCCAAGAGAGCGGAACTGCTCTATCGGAAAGCCCGAAAGTCCATCGGCCTCACGGAAGGCGCTACGGCGGCCAAGCATGAGCTAGCCATGTACTTGGAGCAGTACGCCATGCTGTGCAGGCAGATCGAAGAACTGATGGAGCATGTGGCGGCTCTGGTGGAGCAGATTCCGGGCGCCTGTCACATGATGAGCATTCCATGCATCGGCCTCGTTACGGTTGCAGGCTTCCTGGCGGAAGTCGGGGACTTGAGCGGCTACGATCATAGCCAGCAAATTGTCCGTCACGCCGGTCTCAGTCTGCGGGAAAACAGCTCCGGGCTCCACAAGGGGGAAACGACCATCAGCAAGCGAGGTCGCTGTCGCCTTCGGGCCCTGCTGTACCGAGCAGCGCTGACGATGGTTGCCAAGAACCCGGAGTTCCGCGCGCTGCACCTGTACTTTACGACGCGCCGGGATAACCCGCTGAAGAAGAAGCAGTCGATGATTGCGATCTCGAGCAAGCTCATTCGCGTCATGTTTGAGCTAGGCCGTAAACAGAAGGACTATGACGCCAGCAAAGTGCTCGGCCCCCATCGGGAGGCTCAATTGCAAACAGCAGCTTAATTCATTCACAGCTGGATAACTCACTCACGTTTTATCGCTTATACACATGTTGATCTTTGACAAACGAAGCACGGATAGGCTGGGAGGAATTCATTCCATTAGGGCGTCGACCCCGCAGAGGAGCTAACCTGGCCTCCACCCCTTGAAAGGTAGAACGAAGGAATGTAAGGGCATCGACCCAGGGAGATATGGGAGGGTAAACCGCAAGGGCTCATGTGGAGATCCATATGCGACCATACGGCTTTCAAAAAGCGGGGTGGTCCCCACCTCTATTCCCGCCAACAGGTCGATCCCAAATATTCGCTCCTCGTCAAATCCTATCCAAGGGGGCTTTGGATGTCAAAGAAGAAAACATGCGAAAAAGTGAGAAAAACGGAGAAACCATTAATTTATTGAGGGAGG
>NZ_GG696014.1 GCF_000159955.1 Paenibacillus sp. oral taxon 786 str. D14
TTAAGATATCAGCGTACTATGTCAAGTAGAATTTTTAGGTTTCTGGGTAACCCAAACACACCTAACCCCCCAGATTTTCAAAAAAGTTAGCAACTGACAGAGAAGCGATGCTTGAAACCGGCCTTTCTCGGACTTGAAAGGAAATAGCCTCGTTTTTTCAATCCTGCGATGCAATCTGGCTGAGTGCAGAGTATACGCTAACGTACAATTCGCATTCACAGGGCGAGGTGGATAAAGCTGACATACGAGATCCAAGGTCTCCAAGAAAGTGATCCGATCTTCCCTCAGTCCCAGAAAGACCGGTTCCAAGATCTTGCTTAGTTAGGCCGTCGCTAGTGTCGGCATAACGCAATTGAAGTTCAACTTCTTATTGACCTCATCAAGGATGTGATAATCAGAGCACTGCGATTGAAACGGTAAACGGTCTCGCAGCATGGCGAAAGCGACTTTGAGCATCTTATTACCCATTGCAACAAAGATGGCTCGTTCATGTTTTCCTTTTTCCTTCAGACGATCATAGAAAGGCTTAAGGTCCTTATTATGCATGCAGAGACTCTTACCTGCTAGATATACCGCATAACGAAGGTGATCGTTTCCCTGTTTGGAAATCTTGCGGTAGGAGCCTTTGCCGCCACCTGTTTGCTTAACAATGGGGTTTGTGCCAGCTTTCTTAATTAACTGGTTTGCGTTCGAGTACTGAGATACATCGCCGATTTCAGCATAAAGCTCAGCCGCGGTAGTCACTCCTAAGCCCGGGACGGTAAGAAGCAGTCGTCCGTCTGTCTGAAGGAGAAGGTTCTCGATCTCTTGTTCCAAAACATTAATTTTGGCATCAAATGTTCGTAAGTCACGTAGCTTCATTTTCAGTAACATAAGCTCAGGCCGAAGTTCCTGTAAGTTTCTCGATAACGCTTGTTCAGCGACGTGCAAGAGCTTCTGGATGGTGGTGTTTCGCAATTTGAGATTATGCTGAATCGAGAGCTTCCGTAGCCCGGTCTCCCCTAGTTTCAGGACAGCAGCGGGGTGTGGATAATGCTCCATGAAGAAGAGCGAGGCTTTCCCCCAGAAGTCACTGAATACTTTGATTTTTCGAGCTCTACCGGCTGAATAATCTGCATATCCTTGGTACTCGCGCCAGATGAGGTCCATAAGTGCTCGAATCTCTGTACGCAAGGAAGCACGCTTCCGTGTCTCAGAGCGCCGTGCTCGAGTCAAGACATGGAGCTGACGCTGCACGCCATTCAAAAGCTGGTTTTCAGTGGCTTTGTTGCTTTTGATGGCATGGGCGATGGCCACAAGATCAAGATCATCTGTTTTGCACCAATTCAGTGCGCCGGCGCGTTCCTCGAAGGTGGTATACGGATTCAAGATCTGAACGTGGTACCCTCGTTTCGCCATCTCGCGGACGATGTCTTCATAGTAATGGCCTGTTGCCTCAATACCCAGGAACAAGCGAACAGCCTCTGTGGCTGTAACCGCTTGATTAATCTTCTTGCAAAGCAGCTCCATACCAGAATTATTCGCTGAGAAAAAGAAGGGTTTTTCAATGATGTCGCCGAAATAATTGCATATTAAGGCTTTTTGGTGGAGCTTGGCCGCATCGATTGCAACGATGAGGACTTGCTCCAGGTTAACGCCCCTTAGCTGTTGACTGAACTTAGTTCCCTTACGGCCTTGAATGTGCGAGGATTTCCCCATGCGACTTTAACCTCCTGTGGTTGGTAGGTAAGATTGAAGCTTCCCTGTCAGGTGCTTCTTTCTTCGATAGTCGCTGGGGATTTCCTCTTTATATTTTGATTATATTACACGCCAGAAAGTATAAACT
>NZ_GG696013.1 GCF_000159955.1 Paenibacillus sp. oral taxon 786 str. D14
TTAACTAGGTGGTGAAAGTCCACTGTGGGGGTTTGTAGTTACCAACCACTAGCCAAGAGCAAGGGTGTCCACCGCGAGGTGGAATCCAAAGGAAGCTGGAGGCAAACTTCCGGCCCAAGGAACACGAACATCATCAGGCATAGGATACGGGATGAGTCTGCTAAACAAGACGAAGTCCAATTAACTACACGGACGTACCAATGTAAATGATGTGGGTATATGGAAGGAAAGTGAATCGTCTTACCGTGGGAGGTCTCATGGACGTGAGGAGATGCACTTCGAATCACGGTTGAAACAAGATTTATCATGAGAAGTCAGCAGACGCCATAGTACCGCGAACAGTCGACGGTTCGAGGGAAGGGCTGAACCTTAGGAGGTGAAGTCAATGAAAGTTACCGAAACAGGAGCCAAGGGCAGCCAACTTCCAACGGAAGACTCTCTGCAAAAGAATAGTGCGGAACACGAAGGATATGCGGGAGTGCACAGTCCTGCGAGGATAACCGAAACCGACGACACCAACGCAACCGAGTCGAAGGACCGGTTGCTTGAGAAAATCGTTAGCAGGGACAACTTGAACGAAGCATTCAAGAGAGTCAAAGCGAACAAGGGATCGCACGGAATCGACGGGATGGGAGTAGATGAACTTCTACAATATCTCAGAGACAACGGCGAGACCATCAAGCAACTGATCTTGGGCGGCAAGTACCGCCCGAATCCCGTTCGAAGGGTAGAGATTCCCAAAGAGAACGGAAAGAAGAGAAACCTTGGCATTCCAACAGTGGTTGACCGAGTCATCCAGCAGGCAATCGCCCAAGTGCTTACGCCAATTTATGAGAGGCAGTTTTCAGACAACAGCTACGGATTCCGACCCAAACGGAGCGCACACCACGCGATGAAACGAAGCCAACAATACGTGCAAGAGGGATATCGTTACGTGGTGGATATGGACTTGGAGAAATACTTTGACACCGTCAACCAAAGCAAGCTCATCGAGGTGCTTTCAAGAACGATCAAAGACGGACGAGTGATCTCGCTCATCCATAAGTATCTCCGGGCGGGAGTCGTCGTGAAGCATAAGTTTGAGGACACGGAAATCGGCGTACCGCAGGGAGGGAACCTAAGTCCGATTCTCAGCAATATCATGCTGAATGAATTGGACAAGGAACTGGAAGCAAGAGGACATCGATTCGTGCGATACGCAGACGATATGCTCATATTCTGCCGGAGCAGGAGGAGTGCGGAGCGTACCCTGACGAAAATTCTCCCTTACATCGAGAAGAAGTTGTTTCTCAAGGTAAACCGGGAGAAAACGATCGTGGACGATGCGACAAAAGTTAAATTTCTTGGCTTCTCATTCTACCAGAGCAAAGGGGAAACGCGGGTCAGAATCCATCCCAAATCCGTATCCAAGATGAAAGCTAAAGTGAAAGAGCTAACGTCGAGAAGCAACGGAATGGGCAACACCGACCGGGCGCTGAAGCTTAGGCGTTACATCATGGGATGGGTAAATTATTTCAAGCTTGCTGACATGAAACAACTACTCCAAACCACTGATAAATGGATGAGAAGGCGTATCCGAATGGTCTTCTGGAAGCAATGGAAACGAGTGAGGACGAAACTCGAAAGGCTTATATCGCTCGGAATTCATGAACAGAAGGCGTGGGAATACGCAAACACAAGAAAGGGCTATTGGAGAATCTCCAATAGCCCAATCCTCTCGAAGTCCCTCGGTAACAATAGGCTGAAGAACCTCGGATTCCTTTTCTTTTCTGATTATTATCGACAAGTTACTGCGCATTCCTAATGGAACCGCCGTATACCGAACGGTACGTACGGTGGTGTGGGAGGTCGGCTGCCTAATTAATGGGTAGCCTCCTACCCGATT
>NZ_GG696012.1 GCF_000159955.1 Paenibacillus sp. oral taxon 786 str. D14
TGTGCGCCCGGCATGGGCGTTATCTATAGGGTTCAAGTCCTGAATGGCGAAGGCAGTAGTAGCCATTAGCTTAAGGCAAGGGTCTCTATCGCGAGGTAGAATCTGAAGGAAGCCGGCGGCAAATCTCCGGCCCGAGGAACACGAACCTCATATGAGGCTGGCATTCGTTGGATGAGGCTGCATGACAAGTCAAAGTCCTTACTGCCGAAGGCGAATGAGAGTAAATGAGGCGGGTAGATGGAGAGGAAGATAACGCTCTTACCCGGGGAGGTCTGCGCGAAACGCGAAGTAAACTTCGTAACCCTGTTCGTGAGAGCAGGCTGAGCGTGCAGAAGTCAGCCGATGTCATAGTACACAGCTTGTCGCGAGGGCTGTGGAAGGACAGAACGTCAAGGAGAATGGAAACCAAGGCGTTCGGGATTATGCAATGAAAGCAGACAATCCGCAAGGACTTATCCGAAGGAGGAAGTGATGAATGCACGGGGGACTTCGGAAGGGCAGAGTGTAATCCCGGCACAAGATGGAGCTTTCATTCACGCAAGGAGAGATCAACCATGATGGAACGGGTCCTGTCACCGGACAACCTTAGAATCGCACTAAAGCGTGTGGAAAAGAACAAAGGGAGCCATGGAGTCGATGGAATGCCCGTCAAAGACCTGAGAAGGCACCTGCAGCTTCATTGGCAAGAAATCCGGCGTTCATTAGAGGAAGGCACCTATGAACCCCAACCGGTCCGAAGGGTCGAAATCCCGAAACCTAATGGCGGAGTGAGGTTGCTAGGTATACCTACGGTGACAGACCGTTTCATCCAGCAAGCGATCGCGCAGGTACTAAGCCCGATCTTCGAGCCGACGTTCTCCGAGCATAGTTATGGATTCCGCCCTAAGCGGAGCACCCATGATGCTGTTCGACAAGCAAAAGAATATGTGAGAGAAGGATATCGATGGGTCGTCGATTTAGACTTGGAGAAATTCTTTGATCGCGTGAACCATGATCGACTAATGGCAAAGATTGCACAGCGAATCTCGGATAAAGCACTGCTAAAACTGATCCGGAAATACTTGCAATCAGGTGTCATGATCAATGGAGTCGTAGTGGAGACAGAGGAGGGAACCCCACAAGGAGGCCCGTTGAGCCCGTTATTATCCAACATCGTACTGGATGAGATGGATAAGGAGCTGGAGCAACGAGGACTGCGCTTTGTGAGATACGCAGACGATAGCAACATCTACGTGAAGTCCCGCAAAGCAGGTGAAAGGGTGAAATCCTCAATCACGAAGTTCATTGAGCAGACCCTAAAGCTTAAAGTAAACCATGAGAAAAGCGCAGTCGATCGCCCCTGGAAACGAAAGTTCCTAGGGTTCAGCTTCACCGTGAACAAAGACCCCAAAATCCGTATCGCGCCCCAATCGTTACAGAAGGCGAAGAAGAAAATTCGGGAGATCACTTCCAGAAGAAAATCCATTTCCATGGAACGCCGGATTCAGGAACTCAACCAATATCTCATCGGATGGTGCGGACACTTCGCACTGGCCGAAACACCGAGCGTATTCCAGAGGCTGGACGAATGGACACGGCGAAGACTGCGAATGTGCATTTGGAAACACTGGAAGAATCCCAGAACGAAAGTAAAAAGGCTTCAATCTTTAGGAGTGCCTAAAGATAAAGCCTATGAATGGGGAAATTCCCGAAAGGGGTACTGGCGTATTGCATGCAGTCCGATTTTGCACAGACCTTTAGGAAAGAATTATTTCGACTCCTTAGGTCTGCGCAGTCTTTCGGAACGTTATTTCGACTTGCGGTCAACTTAGACGAACCGCCGTATACCGAACGGTACGTACGGTGGTGTAAGAGGGACGGAGGTTAGTCACCTCCCCCTATCTTCATT
>NZ_GG696011.1 GCF_000159955.1 Paenibacillus sp. oral taxon 786 str. D14
CATTTTTGCAGGAATCGCGTGGAGGGGCAGACGGTACAATACTGCAGCTGAGATACCGCTCTTGAGATACCGCTCTTGAGATACTGCTCATGAGTTATACTATGCCATACTTAAACTTTACCCCAATCGAGCCAATCCAGGATCCACTGTGGGGAGCTGCAAATGCGGCTAAAGCTGCTAGTGTGTAGTGTGAACGAAAGGTGTTATGATATAAAAAATTTATAAAAAATTTGATGATCCCGCGTATCGTTCCTTCCGAAAAATACGTTTATACCGGTGAGTAAGTCTTCAGCTTACTCCTGGTTGGTCGAAGACTGGTGTGAGGGCATGACACAAGATGGATCATTGGAGATCGCGAGATCTTACACTACAGATGGAGGTGTGTTCCGGTGCCTATAGCAGCTAAGGAGCGTGATCTGCAGAGATCCGTGTCTGCACGGTCCCGTTCAGAAAGGGGCAACTTTCAAACAGGGGTCCAATTGTACGGTACCGCACTGCGCAATTACTGCCGATCTATCACCGGATCCGTTTGGGAAGGCGACGATTTGGCGCAGGATACATGGCTTAAGATATGGTCGGCGACGCAAGGGAAAGGTGATGACGTTCAACTCACACGAGCCTATCTTTACCGTGCCGCCCAGCATGCTTGGATCGACCGTAATCGCAAACGGAAGCTTCCGGTTGAATCGCTCCCCCTGGACGAACATCTGCAAGCGCCGGAACCGACCGATCCTGCTGCAGTGTGGGCCGCAATGGAGACGCTGGTTGACGAGCTTTCGCCTCTACAACGCACCGCGCTGCTGCTGATTGATACTTTAAAATATACAGCTGGCGAAGCAGCGCAGTTGATTGGGTCGACGGAAGGGGCGGTGAAAGCCGCCTTGCACAGAGCTCGGGTCAGACTGCGGAATACAGTGAAGGGTTCCAGACGAGGAGTTGCAGCGCCACCGGAGGGTGAGGTTCAATCCATGAAGGAGGACACCTTACCCGAGGCTTTCACCGACGATGTACTCGTTCTTGCCTACATGGATGCGATTCGCCGAGAAGACGCGGCTGCGCTGGCGATGCTGTATAACGACGCCCGGCCTCAGGATGTGGTTCCGGTGGTAACTCTCCAGTCGTACCGTCGCAGCTCTTTACGAAGCAAGGTAGACACTCTTGTTGCCGATCCGGTGCAGAACCATCTGATGTTGATGTCCTACGGTCTTGCCGCCTGATTTGAAGGAGGGTAAGCCATGAGTTCAGTCATTCCTTACGTCATTGAGCAAACCGGCCGGGGAGAGCGGTCGTATGACATTTATTCACGTTTGCTGAAGGATCGGATCGTGTTTCTCGGTTCCGCGATTGATGATCAGGTTGCGAATAGCATTATGGCGCAAATGCTGTTTTTGGCGGCGGAGGATCCGGAGAAGGATATTTACTTTTATATCAACAGTCCGGGCGGCTCGACGTCAGCTGGCTTTGCGATCTACGATACGATGCAGTATGTGAAACCCGACGTGCAGACGATCTGCTCTGGAATGGCGGCGTCTTTTGCCGCGATCCTGTTAATGGCCGGGGCAAAGGGCAAACGATTTGCTCTTCCCAACAGTGAGATCATGATTCACCAACCGCATGGAGGTGCCCAAGGGCAGGCCAGCGACATTGCGATCAGTGCTAACCGGATATTGCGAACCCGAGCCGTGCTGAACACCATTGCCGCGGAATGCACCGGTCAACCCCTAGAGCGGATTGAAAAAGACATGGACCGAGATTATTTCATGAGCGCAGACGAAGCGCGCGAGTATGGGATCATCGACCAGGTGATTACGCCCAATAAGCGTTAGCTGAGCGAAGTGTATACAAGGAAAATACAAGGACGGAAGAAGGCGCCCAAGGCTTCTCCGTCCTATTTCTTTTTGCAGAATCAAACGAAGGGGAATGGGGCAGGATTAGCATCAGAATACCTGTAAATTTTAGGTCAATGTACGCGACAAATAGACACTCGTATTCGCTGGGAGGCCGCCTGTTACTTTGCTTGCGCTTGTCCTTGACAGCCCAGAGGGGCTTTGCTAAGATGGGAACAATATATTTTCGTAAGCGGCTATACGGTCTTGATATATAAGGGTTGTGTCTTCATAGGGATTACACGGTAGTCGTTTTTT
>NZ_GG696010.1:2293-3888 GCF_000159955.1 Paenibacillus sp. oral taxon 786 str. D14
CAAGTGAGAATGCCGGTATGAGTAACGAAAAGATCAGTGAGAATCTGATCCGCCGAAAGCCTAAGGGTTCCTGAGGAAGGTTCGTCCGCTCAGGGTAAGTCGGGACCTAAGGCGAGGCCGAAAGGCGTAGTCGAAGGACAACAGGTAGAAATTCCTGTACCACCGTAATCCGCTATGAGCGATGGGGTGACGCAGTAGGGTAGTGACGCGAGCTGATGGATGCTCGTCCAAGCAGTGAGGCTGGTGTGTAGGCAAATCCGCACACCGATAAGGCTAGGCTGTGATGGGGAGGGAAAATTTACAGTACCGAAGGTCATGATCTCACACTGCCAAGAAAAGCCTCTAGCCAGGAGAAGGTGCCCGTACCGCAAACCGACACAGGTAGGCGAGAAGAGAATTCTAAGGCGCGCGGAAGAACTCTCGTTAAGGAACTCGGCAAAATGACCCCGTAACTTCGGGAGAAGGGGTGCCTCGGTAGGGTGAATAGCCCGAGGGGGCCGCAGTGAAAAGGCCCAAGCGACTGTTTAGCAAAAACACAGGTCTGTGCGAAGCCGCAAGGCGAAGTATACGGGCTGACGCCTGCCCGGTGCTGGAAGGTTAAGGGGAGCGGTTAGGGTTTAGCCCGAAGCTGTGAACCGAAGCCCCAGTAAACGGCGGCCGTAACTATAACGGTCCTAAGGTAGCGAAATTCCTTGTCAGGTAAATTCTGACCCGCACGAATGGCGTAACGACTTGGGCGCTGTCTCAACGAGAGATCCGGTGAAATTTTAATACCTGTGAAGATGCAGGTTACCCGCGACAAGACGGAAAGACCCCATGGAGCTTTACTGCAGCTTGATATTGGACTTGGATACGATTTGTACAGGATAGGTGGGAGCCTAGGAAGCCGGAGCGCCAGCTTCGGTGGAGGCGCCGTTGGGATACCACCCTGATCGTATCTAGGTTCTAACCTGGTACCGTGAATCCGGTACGGGGACAGTGTCAGGCGGGCAGTTTGACTGGGGCGGTCGCCTCCTAAAGAGTAACGGAGGCGCCCCAAGGTTCCCTCAGAATGGTTGGAAATCATTCGAAGAGTGCAAAGGCAGAAGGGAGCTTGACTGCGAGACTGACAAGTCGAGCAGGGACGAAAGTCGGGCTTAGTGATCCGGTGGTACCGCATGGAAGGGCCATCGCTCAACGGATAAAAGCTACCCTGGGGATAACAGGCTTATCTCCCCCAAGAGTCCACATCGACGGGGAGGTTTGGCACCTCGATGTCGGCTCATCGCATCCTGGGGCTGAAGTAGGTCCCAAGGGTTGGGCTGTTCGCCCATTAAAGCGGTACGCGAGCTGGGTTCAGAACGTCGTGAGACAGTTCGGTCCCTATCTGTCGTGGGCGTAGGAAATTTGAGAGGAGCTGTCCTTAGTACGAGAGGACCGGGATGGACGCACCGCTGGTGCACCAGTTGTTCCGCCAGGAGCACAGCTGGGTAGCTAAGTGCGGACGGGATAAGCGCTGAAAGCATCTAAGCGTGAAGCCCCCCTCAAGATGAGATTTCCCCGTATGTAAGACCCCTTGAAGACGACAAGGTTGATAGGCCTGAGGTGGAAGTGCC
>NZ_GG696009.1 GCF_000159955.1 Paenibacillus sp. oral taxon 786 str. D14
AAAAACCGGGACTCCCAGCAACTACGCTGGAAACCCGGCTATCATCCTGCACTTATCTAGTTATAATAGCTTGCCTCCTACCGATTGCTGGAACTCCTCAATCGCCGGCAGCTGCGGTTCTACACTGCAGACAAGCCCAAACCCTGCGATCACCGATGCCAGCTCGTCCAGCACTCTGGAAGTACGGGCCACAAGCCGCATCGGCATCACTCTATACGTCTCGATCAACCCCAGCAGACCATCCGCAAGGTTCTCGGACGCTTCCGCCTGTTTGGTCAACCCGTAATGCAGGATCTGCCCGGTCTCTTGATCCGCAATCACGTTCATCGTCGGATAAAACGGACGTTCCTCGTCTTCAATGGGCATGGGGATAAAAAAGCTGTCTACCTCCCAGACCCCCGCATCACCGCTGACTGCACGCCTTGCTTTGACCATGCGCAGCTCGTCCACCATGACCGCTCGTCCGGCTGGCTCCAGCGGCCGATCCGCCTGGTCCGGCTTGAGCCATTCGCTGATCCATTCGGTCGTACCCGCACCCTCCCCGGTAACGGGAATCCGCACGAGAAAACGTTCCCCGTTGCCTTCCAATAGAGCATCGGGATCCTCCCGATAGGAAAGACTCACTTCCATCGCTTGTCTGAGGATCTCCGTCAAGAAGACAATATCGTCCCGGTCCGTTATCGGCCAAGGCACGTAACCCGGCTCGTAGAGACGGAAGGACGGCCAGGCAGTTTTGCCGCGAAAGGATAAACCTAACTCCTTCACCCGTTCATATTCCTCCGGGTACAGCTCGTCCCGGCTGCCAAAGGACAGCATATAACAATGCTGCGCAAACAGCGGATCGCCTATGAATTCCCCATTTAACATGTCAAGCACTGTCTGCAGGCCCTCCGTTCCCAAATAAACGGCCATACCAAACACTTCCTTGCCGCTCCCCATCACGCAGCAATATCCGATACGGTGATCCCATGGACTGCGAACCCCAAACAAATGAACGTTCGAAAGCCATTCCCATGGCTTCAGCTTCTTAAATTGATCCGCGGCTTCATATAGCTCCAGCCAAACCTGATTCATCGGCACCAATTCGTGACCCCCTTCGCAAACCTAACCTAATCTAACTGTTATTAGCTTAACGGGAATCTCCGCCTTTTTCCAGCCTTATTGTTTCCAAACCGGCGCAAGCTCCCTCACATATCGCCCCTCTCCGTGAATATACTTTATTTACATCCACAAATATAGCGTTCCGGGAAATCCCGATATGGAGGTGTTCATCTATGCCAACGCCTGATCGATATCACTTTGTCGTCTCCAAAGAGGACTGGTCGCTGCACCGGAAAGGGTATCAGGATCAACAACGTCATCAGGAGAAAGTGAGAGAGGTTATTAAGCAAAATCTGCCAGATCTCATCACCGAAGAAAATATCATCATGTCAGACGGCAAACAGATCATTAAGGTCCCCCTCCGCAATTTGGAAGAGTACCGCTTCATTCATAACTACCAGAAACATAAGCATGTCGGCCAAGGCGACGGGAGCAGCGAGGTGGGAGACGTGCTAGGCCAGGACAGTCCGAAGGACAGCGGAAAAGGCGGGAAAGGCGGCAAGGCCGGCGATCAGCCGGGCTACGATTACGTGGAAGCGGAGATTAGCATCGAAGAGCTGGAGGATATGTTGTTCGCAGAGATGGAACTGCCTTATATCCAGGATAGAGACAAGACAGAAATGGAAACCGAATCCATCCGTTTTAACGATATCCGCAAAAAAGGCCTCATGTCCAACATCGACAAGAAACGCACCATCTTGGAAAACCTGCGCCGTAACGCCACCGCCGGGACCCCCGGCATTCACGGCATTTCTCCAGACGATCTCCGCTACAAAACGTGGGAGGAGGTCGTTGTCCCCCACTCCAACGCGGTCATTCTGGCGATGATGGACACATCAGGTTCGATGGGGGCGTTCGAGAAATACTGCGCGCGCAGCTTCTTCTTCTGGATGACCCGGTTCCTGCGGCGGCAGTACGAGAAGGTCGAGATTGTGTTTCTTGCGCATCATACCGAGGCCAAGGAGGTCAGTGAGGAAGAATTTTTCACCCGCGGGGAAAGCGGCGGCACCATCTGCTCTTCGGTATATCAAAAAGCGCTGGAGATCATCGACACCCGTTACCCGCCGTCCAGCTACAACATTTATCCGTTCCACTTCTCCGACGGCGACAACCTGACCTCCGATAATGAGCGCTGCGTCAAGCTGATTGGCGAGCTGATGAAGCGCAGCAACATGTTTGGCTACGGGGAAGTCAACCAGTACAATCGCGGCAGCACCTTGATGTCCGCCTACCGGACGATCAAGCAGGAGAAATTCATGTATTACGTCATTAAGGAAAAAGGCGAGGTTTATAACGCGTTAAAACGGTTCTTCCACAAGCGCGAAGGGGGTGCGGCCAGTTGAGCAGCGAATTAGAACAGCTCGAATACGCCATCGCGGAAATTATGGAAATCGCCGACTCGTTTGGACTTGATTATTATCCGATGCGCTATGAAATTTGCCCCGCCGATATCATATATACGTTTGGCGCTTACGGAATGCCAACCCGGTTTTCGCATTGGAGCTTCGGCAAAATGTTTAACAAGATGAAGATGCAGTACGATTTCGGGTTAAGCAAAATCTACGAGCTCGTCATTAACTCGAACCCGTGTTACGCCTTTTTACTGGAAGGCAATTCGCTGATCCAGAACAAGCTGATCGTCGCTCACGTGCTCGCCCACTGCGATTTCTTTAAAAATAACGTGCGGTTCTCCGCCACCAACCGGGATATGGTGGAGAGCATGGCCGCCACCGCCGAGCGGATTAGACGTTACGAATTGGCCTACGGTGCGGAAACAGTAGAGAGCTTCATCGACGCTGTGCTGGCGATCCAAGAGCACGTCGATCCGCAGTTAATCAAGCCGATGCGTTATGACAAACGGCGGCAAATGGAAGAGAAGCTTCGGCGGGCGAAGGAGGGGCGGCAAGGCCCGGTGAAGACAGGGACTTACGACGATCTTTGGACGCTGGATGAACATCCGGGCGGACGCACCGAGGAAGCCAAAGAGGTCACCGTCCACTTCCCGCCCGAACCGGAGAAGGATATCGTTTGGTTTATCCAGGAATATTCGGAAGTGCTGGAAGATTGGCAACGGGATATTATGAGCATGCTGCGGGAGGAGATGCTGTATTTCTGGCCGCAGATGGAGACGAAAATCATGAACGAGGGGTGGGCTTCGTATTGGCATCAGCGCATCATCCGCGAGCTCGACCTGACCAGTGACGAAACGGTCGAATTCGCCAAGCTGAACGCCTTGGTCGTTCAGCCATCGCGGCAAAGCCTGAACCCGTATTACCTCGGGCTCAAGATTTTCGAGGACATCGAGCGCCGCTGGGATAACCCGACCGAAGAGGAGCGCCGCCGCTTTGGCCGTGAGCCCGGAAAAGGCCGGGAGAAAATCTTCGAAGTGCGCGAGCTCGATTCGGACATTTCCTTCCTTCGCAGCTATTTGACCAAGGATCTCGTCCGCGATCTGGACTTGTACATTTTCGAGAAGCAAGGTCCAGAGTGGAAAATCACCGACAAATCGTGGGAAAATGTCCGCGACCAGCTGATCGCCTCCCGCGTCAACGGCGGCTCGCCGTACATCGTCGTCCAGGACGGCGACTACCTGCGCTCCGGTGAGCTGTTGCTGAAGCATCAATATGAAGGGATTGAGCTGGACCTCAAGTATCTGGAGCATACGCTACCCTACGTTTACAAGCTGTGGGGCCGCCCCGTGCACCTAGAGACGGTGGTGGAAGAAAAGCGGGCGCTCTTCTCCTATGACGGGCAGAAGCATACTCGGAAGATGCTTTGAGTTACATGACTTTTAAAGCGAAATAGAAATCGCTTTGGCCTTGACCCATCTGGAATGAATGGCCTGCTGGACATCGGAAGGATCCATCGGCGGTCTCTGCCGCAGGCCAATCGCATAACCGGTCCAGAAAGTGCACGCTAGAATCGCGATTGCAACTATGGTTAACATGAGTTGATCACTCTTTGCCAAGGTATCGCCCCCTATTGTTTCTTCTA
>NZ_GG696008.1 GCF_000159955.1 Paenibacillus sp. oral taxon 786 str. D14
CAAATTAGATATGAACCATTTCTAAACCATTTTCATTTTGTAATACTGCTTGCTCACCTTCTGCATACATAATATTCCAGCCCTTTTGCTTAAACGTATTGATCTGTTCCTCTGAGATAAAATCAGAGTTCATTGCAAAAGCAAACAAATGAGTTGGTCTGCTCATCGCTACATACAAAAGATTTCTTTCAACCCATTTATCCTCATATTTAACCCCGGGTTCGACAGTATCCACCTAAAAGTAGGCACCCATTCGGGTGCTGTGGATAACAAGAATGCTGATTTGACGCTGGTTTTCAGACTTCTCCACAGGCACTAAATCGTTCGAAATCGCGAAAAACTGTAGGCACTAAATTTCTGTGGATAAGTCGACTTTTTCGTTGTATTTCTTGTAGTATACATTGTATCATGTAGCTATGTACATACGACAAATTTCTCGTAAAAACAAAAATGGGACAATTACCCGTTATGTCCAACTCGCCCACAATGAGCGCAATCCGGTTACCGGCACGCCGCAAGCCAAGGTGCTGTACCACTTTGGCCGCGCTGATGAGTTAGACTTCGAAGGTCTGAAGCGACTCGCGGCCAGCATTCACCGCTTTATCGGTGAGCCGCTTCCTTCCGGCTCCGAGCAAACCCGGTCTGCCTCCGTTACGATGTTGACTTCGAAAGCCATTGGCGGTACGTGGCTGCTTGATCAGCTCTGGAAGAAGCTTGGTATTGGAGAGGCAATAACCAGTCGGTTGACAGATCGGGAATTCCGCATGCCGGTAGAGCGTGCGATCTTTGCGATGGTGGCCAATCGCGTATTGGATCCCGGTAGCAAACTGGCGGTCGAGGACTGGGTCGATCGAGAAGTCGTGATCCCCGATCTGTCGACATTCGAGGTCCAGCATGGCTACCGGGCAATGGATTTCCTGCTGGAGTCGGATGAAGCGATTCAGCGTGAAGTATTTCACACCGTTGCGGATTTGCTGAATCTCGAAGTCGACTTGCTCTTCTTCGATACCACCTCCACGTACTTTGAAACGGAAGAATCGGAAGAGAACGACTTTCGGAAAACCGGATACTCCAAAGACCATCGCCCCGACTTGCCGCAAGTCGTCATTGGCTTCGCCGTTACCCGCGACGGCATTCCGATCCGTTGCTGGGTCTGGCCGGGCAACACGTCGGACATGACCGTGATCCCGGAAGTCAAGAAAGACTTGACCGGTTGGAAGTTAGGACGCGTCATTACGGTCGTCGACCGCGGCTTCTGTTCCGAAGACAACTTGCGCGTGCTTCAGCAAACCGGCGGACATTACATCGCGGGGGAAAAGATGACGTCGGGGAAACCGGCGGTCGAAGCGGCTCTTGCCCATCCCGGACGCTTCAAGACGATTTGCGACAATCTGGAAGTCAAGGAGGTCGTGATCGGCGACGGTGAAGCTCGGACACGTTATGTGCTGGTCCGTAATCCGGAAGAAGCCAAGCGGGATGCAGCCAAGCGTGAAGAACATCTGGAGCGATTGCGTGCAGAATTGAACCGGCTGAAAGAGCTCGATGGCGAAGCGCATACGAAGGCGCATTGCCGATTGCACAGCCACCCGACTTTCAGGCGGTATCTGAAAATCGACAAACGCGGCAATTTGCGCATTGACCTGAATGCCGTCAAAGCGATGGAACGTCTGGATGGCAAGTACTTGCTGCGAACATCGGATGACACGCTGTCTACGAAGACGTTGCACTCGGCTACAAGCAGCTTCTGAAGGTGGAAGCAGCCTTTCGAACGCTGAAGCAATCTCTGGAGTTGCGTCCTGTTTATCACCGCAAGGAGGAGCGGATTCGGGCTCATGTCCTGTTATGCTGGCTCGGACTCATGCTCATCCGAATCATCGAGAACCAGACCGGCAAAACATGGCGCGAAGTGCGCTCGTCTATGCAGACGATGCATTTGATCGAATACCGACTCGACGCCGGAAAGCTGTGCCAACGAACCGAATTGACGGACGAACATCGAGCAATTGTTTCTGCCCTGAAAATTGAAGAACCCCGGAAAATATGGGATATTTCGCTGATTTGATATCCGAAATCCGTAGGCACCACACGCAATTATCCACAATCGCTGTTTCCCTTGTCCTGACTGGGCTTACGGCGGTTAGTGCATCTACAGACTGTCGAATCCGGGTACCCGACTTGACTACAAACAAGGATGCAACATATAGAGGAATTAATCCGTCAAAAGGTAGTGCAAACATTCAAATAAGACATGGGGGATGAGGATATGGGGAAACGCAATTTGCTTGCCATTGCAATAATATCAATTGTTTCAATTTTTTTAGCTTCCTGTGGAAATTTACCGTTGTCAAAAACGCCTAATACCAATTCTTCGCCTCAAGGTGCAATTAACTCAAATGAGGAAAAATTTATGATAAAGAAAGAGGATATTTCTAGTGTGACTATTTCCACTGGTGTGAACGACCCGGTTAGTGGAGTGATCGATGCGGAGACGGACATATATAATCTTGTAAGCCTCTTGAATAACTCAACTCATCTTACCGGAAATGCTACAGCGGATTACTATCGTTTAGTTAAACTTAACATGAAGGACGGATCCGTAAAAGCGCTTGAGTTCGGTGGGAATGGTCAGTTTTTTAAGGTTCTCGATTCAGGGGTGTTTTTCAAACTTGAACCTCCAGAAAATCACAAGAAATTGAACAAACTGATTGACCGGGTCGAGAAGGAATATCAACTAAAACACTAATGTTTCAATGAAAATGTGGTGTCGAAAATGAACGCAAGATAATTTTTGAAGGGGGAGATCTTATCTCCTCCTAATTTGTGTCGTTGTTCCTCTTCCTCTGGAAACGTAATTCCAGAAAAGACCTACTATTTTACATAAAACCATTTCCTTTCAGAGCCATTCGAGCCTAGTAACAAAATCCCATAATATTAGTAGTTATTCACTATTCAAATTAGGAGGCGTTTGTATAATACTAGAAACAGAAAGGACTTATTCCATTATCTAGGAGGAGGAAATGATGAAGAAGTATTTTTTATCAGTGATTCTTGTTGTTGTTCTAGCATTTCAGTCAGTTGCATTTGCAGAAGACAGCAATCACGTAAATCCACCTAGTGAAAACGAAAACGTCGTCTTGCCGTTAAATGAGAAACAGAAAGAGCAACTCCAGTACGAGAAAACTTATCTTGATTCTATTTTCAACATTATTAACAGACATTATGGGAGTCCAGAAGGTTTCAATGAAGTAGGAGAGTTTTATATCGAAAACGAACCAAAATTTCAGTTTGTAGCTGCCGTTTCAAGAGAGGATGCCCGAACGGCTTCATTTATTAATGAAGTAAAGGAAGCTATTCCCGCAAATCTACTTACAGTGCAGAAAGTTAAATATTCAAAAAATGAATTACTTGCTGTCGAAAATGATGTACTTCGAAAATTGAAAACTGGTTATAAAGGGTTTGCGCCGAAAACTTTTTCAATTGAAACAGATGTAAAAGAACAAAAGGTTAAATTGTTTATCGATCAAATTGATGAACAATTTTCGGCACAATTAACATCGGAATACGGTGATTTAGTAGAAGTTCAAAAAGGAGTCATTGTTAATGAACCCGCTAAAGCGAGAGATGCAGAATTTACTGAAATGGGTGGTGGAATAAAAATTTCCTCTGGGCCATGTAGTACAACAGCGACGGCTACAAAAGATACAAGAGAATTTCTTATTACAGCAGGACATTGTATCACTAGTGTAGGCAGTACAGTTACCCAAGGGGGAGCAAATATTGGAACACAGCACTTTTCGGCGTATCGTGATGGTGGAACAGATGTTGGCTTAATTTTGCTAACGAATACTAGCAAGTATATTGGAAATAAATATTATTACAATGATACTGCCAACGCAGAATATGATAATAAGTACACAACCACATCGACTGTGCTGAAAGGTCAGTTGATTTGTAAGTCGGGTTATACCACTGGAGTCACGTGTGGAACTGTTACCAATACAAGTACGCCAGTGACATATGGTTCCATTACTCTCAATGATATGATACAAGCAAAAAAAGATGGTGGCGGTTTGGTTTTAGGTGGAGACAGCGGAGGAATTGTATTTAATGCATATAGAACGACTGAATTGATTGGTATCGTATCCGGAAGAAATGTATCAGGAGACCCGGAAGGAACATGGGGATATTTTACGAAAATCGGACCGGCATTGTCCGCTGGAGGTTCTGTAACACTTTATACTAGTGATACAAGAAAAGCAGTTGACCCGAACAACTAAATACGGGATTATGACGAAAATCGTCAGCCGAATTTTTGGCTGACGA
>NZ_GG696007.1 GCF_000159955.1 Paenibacillus sp. oral taxon 786 str. D14
ATATCCATATATAATGAGATGACCTAATATATGGTAATTTTACTATATCTTAAATTTGGAAATATTGGAATAATTATTTTAATTTTTTGTTCTTTTTGATCAAAGTGGTATGTGCTCTTGGGGTAAAACCTTCTGTTACCAAACTGCATCTAAACTCTACCCTTGCATCAAGTGACTCTATATAATCTCCACTCCTTTGATTTTCATAACCCCTTCAAAATTTCGATCGTCTCCCTTCACTTGATCATGATCTCTTTTCGTCTATACTTCGGGTTTTGAACGCAGCCCGAACATCTCAATGATCTTGTTTTTCACAATCCCCAGATCTCTCTCCCGCATAAGTGGGTAGTTTTTTGCTTCAAAGGTGTCGTAAAAACTCATCAACCTAGAACTATACAAAAAGCCCCCCGCTTCCGGGGAGCTCTTAGCTTCTATACCAGGTGATCCGCCGCAAATTAGGCTTCATCCATTTGGGCGACAAGCTCGTTGTAAGCTTCTTCTACCTGTTTCCATTCCTGTTCGTCTTCGATATTGTAAAGCACCATTTCTTCGTTCTCTTCTTCCATGCGGAGAATGATGCCGTCCGCTTCCGGATTGTTGCGCTCGAGCAGCAATGCGTACACTTTCTCGCCAACGTCGAACGTCTCGACAAGAACCATCTCTACGTCGTTCCCTTCTTCGTCGGTCAGCGTCAACACAAACTCTTCATGCTCATGATCATGGTCATGATCGTGGCCGCAGCCGCATGCTTCGCCGTGTTCGTGATTGTGGTCGCTCATGAAATTACCTCACTTTAAGTATGTTTTAATGGACTGAAGAAGGGTCTCCCGCTTCGTTCCTCCCGTATCGTAACATTTTTGGTGGGGACAGGTCAATTTTCGTGAGCGGATGCCCGTGTTGTGCTCGGTTGTGCGGTTATTTCAGAACGTTAATGCTTTTCTCCGCAACGAGCACGAAATCTGATCCGTTAGACGGTTTCATGTAGAACCCTACGATGTAGCGGCCCGATGTCTTGAAATCATACGTGTAGTCCTTGGTCCGGAACCAGAAGTTATCGCGCTGCTCTTTGATTTCATCCGTCTGGATCTCCTTGGACGTCCCGTCCGGGGCCGTGATGGACACCCGCACTGCCGAGATGTTCGTGCGTAAATTATCAATTTGAGAGAAAACATTAAACTTCAGCTTCCCCGTCTTCTTCACATCGCCAAACACATTGTCATCCGCGAATAGAAACATATGGACATTGGGTTTATAATAATTCACCGTTTTGGTGCTGTCATTAAATTCAACTAAACCTTCGAGATTGCGTACGGGTACATAGGTTTTGCCGTCTATAATATATCCGCCGTCTTCCAGCTCGCGGCCGTTCAGCATCAGCTTCACCTTGGTGCTCGCGGCGTCGGCAAAGAGCAGGGAACCTCCCATAAGAGAGAATGCCACCACCAGTAATGCAACTCTTCTCCATTTCATGAATGTTGACCCTCCATTTGATTCCTGTTGATGTATAGTTATACTCGCTGGTTCCGGTCAAGTTGCGGTGTTGATGGGAAATGACGGCATTTTTTTATAGAGCGAGCCTAACCTTTTGTTTCGGCTGGAAATTGTGTACAGTTAAAGAGGTGATCCATACTTGACCTAAGGGGGAATGCCTGATGGCTTTACGACTACAAATGCTGGGGACGGGCGGAGCGTTTGCCAAAAAATATTTTAATAACAACGCGCTCCTCTATGCCGGTGACTTCACCCTGCTCATCGATTGCGGAATCACCGCCCCCCTGGCGCTGCACACGATCGGCAAGTCGGTGGAGGAGATCGATGCCGTGCTGATTACCCATATCCATGGCGATCATGTTGGAGGCTTGGAAGAGCTGGCTTTTCGCCGGAAATTTGGTTCTGGACGGAAACCGATCCTGTATATTGCTGAAAATTTGGTGGAGCCGCTATGGGAAAATACGCTGAAAGGCGGGTTAAGCCAAGACGGTGTAATCCACTCGCTAAACGACGTGTTTGACGTGCGTCTATTAAAGGAAAGCGAGCCTGCACAGCTTGCCCCTGAGTTAAAAGTGGAGCTCATCCGAACGCCGCATATCCCGGGTAAACCCAGCTATTCGCTTTATATCAATGATGAGATTTTTTACAGTGCGGATATGACGTTCGAGCCGGAGCTCTTAATGAGGCTTGTTCGTGAGCGGGGGTGCCGCCGAATTTTTCACGAGGTCCAACTTACCGGGAAAGGTGAAGTTCATACGACGCTGCAGGAGTTATTGTCCCTGCCAACCGAGATCCAAAGCCAAATCCTGCTGATGCATTATAGCGATGATATGGAATCCTTCCGAGGCGCTACGGGGAACATGGACTTTCTGCGTCAGCACGAAGTCTATACGCTGTAACCAAAAGAACCCTGCGGGCATGATGACCTGCAGGGTTCTTTTTTCAAAATATAGGATATGGATCAACGTTATTCGAAGCTAGGCAAGTTATCCAAGTTGTTGGACGGATCTCCATCAGCATCGCCGCGGATATACATCTCTCCGTCCCGTCCCTTAAACACATTGACGCCGGCGATCGCGCCTGCCTTCACTTCCTGCAGGGCTTGCTGGTAATCCAGCACGCGGCCGCTGGACGTCTTGAACGCGACCAAATCCCCGTCACCGTTCTTCCGCACGGCAATAAACGTTTCTCTGGTATTCAGGGCCATCGGCTAGCTCATCTCCTCTTCATTAAGATTAGATCTAGCTTGCCCCAAAACCTCCAAACCTATGACCTTTACGATTTTAACGACTTGACCATCCGGACGTGCGGAATACCGGCGTCATCAAACGGTTCAGTCGAGATTGTCTCATAGCCGAGTTTAGCATAGAACCCTTCGGCATGGCATTGAGCATCCAGCACCGACTTCGTGAGACCGAGCTCCCGTGCCAGCTCCTCTAAGGCGAGCAGCAGGATTTTGCCTACGCCTTTCGAGCGGTACGGCTCACGTACGGCGATCCGCTGCATTTTGGCGGCATTGTCTTTATAGTAAATCAATCTGCCTGTCGCAACATAGTCCCCTTCCAATTCGATCAGCACATGATGTACATCCGGGCCAATCTGGTCGTACTCGTCAATTTCCAATTCAACGGGGACCTTCTGTTCCTCGACGAACACCTCTTTGCGGATGTCCAGGCATTTCTGTAATTGCTCCTCATGATCGACATGAATGATTGTTGCAGCCGACACTTCGTTCCCCTCCCACCATTGCTTGTCTGTTGGATCATCTAAACTGCATCATTATACAAAAAAATCATTTTCATGTATAGTTGTCTCATGGACATCGATGGAAAGGAGCTGGCTTAGGGGTATGGTCATGGGCGTAACAATCGCCGCTGCGGTCGTCATCGCGGTTTTGCTGATTGCCTCCATGTTTTACACGACGAAGAAAGGCTACTCCCGCAAATGGGACGAGGAAGAATAAAGCATTTATTCCGTGGAATACACATCCTCTATAATCGTAGGCGAATACACGCCATCCGACACGGATGGCCCAAACGGCCAAGGGAATGCGCCGGTCTGCCGGCTTAAGGTCTCCGCGTTTGGCGCCATGCGGCAGGCGCTGGTCAGGGCCAGCAGCAAGACGGCCCCCGCGACGGCAACCCAAAGGGACCGCGGCCGTTTCGTCTCGCTCTTCGGCGACGAGATTTGATCATTGCTGTTGTTATGATGGTTAAGGCCAATATGGCGGTGATGGTGGTTCCAACGCATGTTCACTTCTTCCTTTCGTTACGTGGTGCCTGTCTGTCTGATATATGCGTGTCATGGATGTATGCAGTGCTGACTGTATGCGCGTCTTGAATGAAATGCAGCGTCGTGACGTCATGCGCCTTACCACTCGGACACGCATTCCTCCACCATTGTTGACAGAGGACAGACACCTTATACTCTAGGAAAGTGTTGACAAGAACCCCACCGCCTGATAAGATAATTTTTGTCTTCACTATAAGTTTGATCTGCTAGCTCAGCTGGGAGAGCACCATCTTGACAGGGTGGGGGTCAGTGGTTCGAGCCCACTGCAGATCATAGAGAAAATCCCTTAAAGCATAAGCTTTAAGGGATTTTTTATTTTCTCTTTTGTCAGATTAAGATGGCCTCCGATTCGAAGATAATATAGTATATAACTGGTATTTACTGTATAATAGGGAATAGCCAAAGGGGTGGTCCTTTTGAAAAAAATCATGTACGTTTGTTTGATCGTTGTTCTTCTGATGCTAGCTGGCGGTTGCGGAACTGGGGCAAAGAACAATGATATCTCACCCATTGCTGAGGATGTCGAGCAAACTCCCGGGACTTCGCCAGGCTTATCCATAAGAGATGGTGTAGCCGTATGGGACCCAGGCTCAGAGTGTTGCAAATCTTTTGAAGATACCTTGAATGAAGTGCCATTTGAGGTTTCTATTCCAAAAGTTCCTTTTCCGATTACCCATCAGTCTGCCGATATCGTCCCAGCTAACTTTGACTTGATCCAATTGACCTTTGCTAATGAAGAGCGAGGAGAGCAACTGATACTGGCTGTTTCAAATTCGCAGGTAAAGTCCAAACCGGATGGTAAAAAGGGGCCAAAATTAAGTGATGGCACACAAACCTGGATCCAAAGCACACCAAGCTTAAGCGGGCTCTATTGGAGAAAGCAAGGATTAACCTATGCCTTAGGATCGAACAAGGTGGAAGATGGTAACTTTGTTCCTTTGTACAGTATTTCTGAACTCGTTCAGATTGCTAACTCTATTGTCCAACCTCCCCACCTCTAACGGACCGTACCGACCTTATTTGTTCATTTCCCGGAGATTTCCCGAGCTAACGGACTCAAGTGACCTTATTGGGCAAAAATACTCATCGATTCAACGCAACAGACCCGAATAAGGTCTCTGAGGTCCGTTAAAACGGGTAGGCTTGCGTCCGAACCCAAATAACGGCTCTGGTGTCCGTTAGCGCAGCCGAGATGCCAGCTAGCAGCTATCAGCAAACCGCAAACACGCTACCTTCTACCATCTACCAGCCAACATCAAACAGCTAGCATCTACCAGCTATCAAATATCCGCAAGCAGCAAACGGCCTCTTGCTTCTTGCCTTTGTTCCGTCGCGCCATAGCACCGCACAAAAAACACCCGCCCCTAAAGGTGCGCGTTCTCGTTAAAGTATGTTACTGTTCACCATACGTCCACCCGATTTCCAATCACCTGCTACCCCCGCGGATACTCCACCCGAAACTGTGCGGACTCCATCCATTCGCCGCGGGTAAAGTCCCGACCGCGTACGAGGACATGGTCGCGATAAACTTCGACGTAGAAGCCTTGGCTGCCGTCCTTGTGTTCGTCTTCGTCGGTCCACAGGTCGGCGACCGAAGCGGCATTGAACATCACCGGCCCTCGCCCTCCACACCATAAGAAGTGTGAGAGGCATCCAACTCCCAATGGGTATGCCCCGTAAAGAGAATCGCCTGCGGGTGACGGGCCAGCACGGCACGGAGATCCGCATCCTGCACAACGCCGTACCAGCGCTGCGCTTCGTAGGAGCCGGCGACCGTGTTAAGCAGCGGCTGATGCAGGAAGACGAAAACCGGGCGGTCTGCCGCAGCGTTTTCCCCTAACTTGTCATCGAGCCAAGCCAGCTGCTTCTCCGACAACGAGCTAAACAACTCCAGCCCTTCTTCCGTTCCAAGAAAAATAAAATGATACCCATCAATCCAATGATCATGATAAATGCCCTCCGCCCCGGTACCGCGCAAAAATTGTCCCAAACGTGCCTCCCAGTTCTCCAATGCGACATCATGGTTGCCCATCGTCACATATAGCGGAGGCACTGCTCCGCCAAACCGATGCCAATTTCGGTTCCACGCTTCGTATTCATCCGGAAATCCGTGATCCGTCACGTCTCCCGCATGCATGATGCCAACGCTTCCCGTGCCATTTGCCGCGATATCTTGCAGCGCCCGCTCCAAGTTGACGTTATGCGTATGCTGCTCATCTGCTCGAACATGCGTGTCGGTAATAACCCTGAAACGAAAGCAAAAGCTCCTCGTCCCGCCGTCCTTCCCCTGCCTGCTGCTCATTGCGATCAACCATTCCCTTAGCCTCCCTTACCACTCATATTCAATCCGACAACAACGAGGACAATCACGCCAATCCACAGGATCGAAGATAGCGACAATTTCTCTGGGACAGAATGACTCCCGCCAAAGAAATCAGCACGATGTCCACCCCTAACCATACCGCATAAACGGTACTTACCTTAATATACTACGACATCCTGTTTTCGAGGATCGGCCGTAAGAGCAAAAGCAACATGAGCTATGCCGTGCGTTCGAAACGAGCTGGAAACTCCCGAAGAGGAACGCAAACGGTGCCTGGAGGATTTGCACAAGCTCAAGGTTCACCCTTCCATGGATAAAAGCACCGCCAACCAGCCAAACTAAACGGACAGCGCCGACAGGAAGCTGCGAGTTTCCCCGGACGGACATGCGCTCAAGTATAGTTGATGGAGGCACGTAGAACCGATGGTCAAAATCAAACTGGGAGCAGCGCTCACCATCGCCCTTGCCGCTGCGCTGCTCGCCCCTGCAACAGAGGCATCCTCCCCGGTTCATGGCAAGCAAAGAAGCTATTATGAGGAACGCGGGGACATTGTGTGGGAAGTGCCGACGCAAGAAAAATACATCGCCTTAACCTTTGATGACGGGCCGGATGAGCAGCAAACTCCGAAAATTCTCGAGCTTCTGGAGAAGTATCAAGCGAAGGCGACCTTCTTTGTTGTGGGCGACCGGGTGAATCGATTCCCCGAAATCGTCAAAATGGAACAAGCCGCGGGCCATGAAATCGGCAACCATTCCTATCACCATCCTTCCTTTCATCGACTGGCGCTACCGGCCTTGAAGGAAGAAATGGCCATGACCCAGGAAGCCGTATTCGAGACCACCGGACGTAAACCGGTCCTCTTCCGCCCCCCGGGCGGATATTATAATGATGCCATTGTCGAGCTAACCAAACATAACAACCTGCAGATGATCCTCTGGTCCTGGCATCAGGATACGAAGGACTGGACGTCACCCGGCGTACGCAGAATCGTGCGCAAGGTGCTGGACAACGCCCGCAACGGTGATATTATCCTGATGCATGATTACGTGTATAACAGCACGCAGACGATCGAAGCGTTAAAGGTCATTTTGCCGGAACTGCAAAGCCGGGGTTATCGCTTCGTTACCGTATCCGAACTGCTGACGCATAAAGTTACGCCGGATCATCATATTAAGGTTGACCACTAGACTTCATTGGAAAGGAGCAACACAGATGGATAAGGAGCAGAATACCCTGCCTTCTGGGGAAGGCTCCGGCGTGGATCCGATTCCCGTTCCGAAACACCCTACCTCAGCCACCGAGAAGCTCGAAGATTTCGTTGGCGAGATGATGGAGGAATGGACGGAAACCTTTACGGGTGAGGCGGAAGAAAAGAATCAGAGCAAGGATCAAGCCAAATAAGTGAAATCCACCAAACATGCAGCAAGACGGGGCTTCAGCCCGCCTTGCTGTTTTATATTAAAATTTATTTTCTCAATTTTTGATATTTGTGATTTAAATCACATATATAGTGAAATAAATCACATATAATAAAGACATCAAAGATGATCATCCGAAAAACAAAAAACCAACGATAAATAAAAGGAGTGGTTCTTATGTTTAACAATTTCCTGAGAACAAACAAAGTGGCGATGTGGCTCCTGACCGTTATCCGCGTCTACCTGGGCTACCAATGGATCGAAGCCGGCTATCATAAAATCACCGGCGGCTTCGATGCCGCAGGCTTCCTGACCGGAGCGATCGCGAACAGCACTGGCGACCATCCGGCCGTACAAGGCTGGTGGGCGGCCTTCCTGGAACACTTTGCCTTGCCGAATGTCGGACTCTTTAACTTCCTGGTGCCTTACGGCGAATTCCTGGTTGGCCTGGGGCTGATCCTCGGTACCTTCACCACCTTCGCTGCACTGATGGGCTTCGTGATGAACGCCGCGTTCCTCTTCTCGGGTACGGTAAGCACCAACGCTCAAATGTTGATCCTTGAAGTACTGATTCTCGTCGCTGCAGCTAACGCTGGTAAAATCGGCCTCGACTACTACGTGATGCCTTACCTCCGCAAGTTGTTCCACAAAAAAGGCGATGCCGGAACGCAAGCCCCGACGCCTAAGCAACCGCTGAACGTTAAACACACGGCGTAAGCGCCGCAC
>NZ_GG696006.1 GCF_000159955.1 Paenibacillus sp. oral taxon 786 str. D14
TCTTTTTGTGTTTGACTTGTGCTTGCCCCGAGCTGGAAACCTGCAAAAGTACAGTTTTTTTCGGAGAAATCTCGATTTCTCGGTCAAAGCCTGCAAAAGTGCAGTTATTTTTCTCGATTTAGGTCAATTCGAGCAAATCGGCCCCAAAAGCCTGCACTTTTGCAGGCATTCCAGGCAAAACGGCCACTCCCCCGCAAAATAACTGTATTTTTGCAGGAATCGTGCAATCGCGTAGAGCGGCGTGTAGGGGCACGCGTGCAAATACCGAAAAGCGCGCCATCTCAGCCTACCTACCGTACCTACCTCATCCCATCACTACTTCTCAAGCTCGCGGAGCAAATATTCACGGCGTTTCGCGATATAATCCAGAATGACCTGACGGTCTGACAGGAGGACATCGGTGGAGTACTTACGCGTGGAATCGGCCATAAGCGCAGGCATCAATGAGGAGTGAAGTGAGTTAATCGTTGGAGCCAGCTGACTCACCGTAAAATGTCGCTCCAGAATCTCCTTCAGTGTCTTGCGATATTGCCTCCGAACCGAGGGGAAGGAGAGCAGCTTTTGGGTCAGCCCGTTGTATCCTTTGATCCGGACGTTGTCGATGTCGCTGAGCTTCCCGTAACTGTTTCTCCCCCAGGTACCCTCGTAATCCCAAGGGCTCATTTGATATTTGAGGCTGCCCTTCTTGCGGAAGATGGCATAGTTTTGAGTAAAGCCGTCAAAGTTGCCGGTGCACACCGCCCCGCCTAACCACCGTAAATACTCCGGAATATCTAAATGCTTCTTCATATAAGCTAGAAGCCTTCGCCCCTTGAGGGTATGAATCCGTTCCACAAAACGCGAGATTCGCGCCAACTCCTGCGAAGTTCCTATCACCAGCTCATAGCCAGAAGCCAGATTGCGCTTACGTTTTCCCCCCTCTCCAATCAGCCGAAAGTTGGCGTTGTTATTGATCGCATAGAGCAGCGAGCTCGTGTTCACCTTCCTTTTGGTAAAAAACGACCGATCTACCCCTTCAATCTCCAGATACAGCCCCTGATTTACTCCATTGATAACAAGGTAAACATGTCTCGTTCTTGGACTCGGGACCCCTATTTTCTCAAAAAAACGAAAAGAGAGTGCGTTTCTCATCATGGTAGGGTCATCCCACTCCACGTTGTAATGGATGCTTCTGTGACCTATGCGAAGCTCGTAGGATTTCTTGTCGTAATAACGGGTGTGTCCACCCCGGTAACGGATTTTGACGTTCTCCTTAATGTTATCCGTCATCAGTAATGCGTTGGCGTATTGGTCATCCCATACGCTTTTTTCTAGCTTTGCTTGGTCTGACCAGCCGATTTGAAGCGAACGAACGGGGAACCTCAACCTGATCACCTTTCTTGCGGAAGCCTGCCGCATTTCACTTTAATATCCAGAATATGCAGGCAGTAGTCGGATGGTCCGCTTTAACCTAGGGCAACAGGGAAGGTTCTTTCTTTGATTCTTGTAGGCAATTCTACTTTAGTTACAGAAGTGGAAATTTATAGATGATAGATATCAGACTAGGACAAAGGTTAGTCATCGACATATGATGTACTACAATTCCCGCTAGGGGGCAAATGAAAGGAGGGGAGGAACGTGGCCTGCTACCAATCGCTGAGTCAATTAATGTATCTCATAGGTAAGGAAGTTTGTATTAATCGTGGTCAACCAGGTTTCATCATTGGCAGATTAGTAAGCATCCAGAATGATTATGTGGCCGTACAAACGAAAAATCGTCGCATACTCTACTACCATTCGGCTTATATTGACAGCTTGTCCGAAACGAGATGGAAGAGAGTCCCGACGAACTACAGCCAAGAAGTTGAAGTGATCATGGCGCCTCGATTTAATGAACTTCTCTCCAGCCTCCTGCACCATCAGATCCTACTAGATATTGGCGGGCCGCAAGTCGAGAAAGGGTTGCTTACCCGTATAGCATTTTTGCTGCCCGAGGTTCTACCTCCGGTTCTGCCGCCGGTTCTTCCTCCCGTTCTGTTGTTGTTGGATCTATTGCTGTTTCGGTTATTGCCGTTTCTGTTGTTGCTATTATTGCTGCTATTGCTGCTATTGTTGCTGCTACTGTTGCTGCTCGAGCGGTTGCGCAGAGTCACACTCTTGATATGATAGGTTTGAACCTGTACGAGTTCATTATTTACAATGAGGTATACACTATCGTTGCCATAATCCGAGATGACCCCTTCGATCTTCTCAGGACCTCCGCGGTTAATTTGCACTTTTTTGTGTTTCAGGGCACGAAGAACGCCATCGAAATTGTACGAACGAATAATGGATTGGCCAGTTCTCCCCATCGTTCCTTTGGTTTTCCCTTTCGTGCCCAAGTTTTGACTAAAGCTCTTCACATGAGCGTTTTTGATATAAACCGTGCCGTCCTTGGCCAGAATGACAAGGTACGGTCTCTTCTGCCGAAGGCGGACCTGGCGGCAGGGGAGATCGCGGCAGAACCGGCGGTGCCGGGACGGGCGGCAGAAACCGCACCCAGGGAAGAGGCGGCACTCAAGGCAGAGGCGGCACGCAGGGCAGAGGTCGCACGCAAGGCAGAGATCACACGCATGGAGACCATTCTCATGATGGATACCACACGCATGGCAGAGAAGGGGACTCTGCAACTGGTGGCAGAAACCGCACGCAAGGCAGAACGCGCGGCGCTGGAACTGGCGGCAGAAACCCGGGAAGAACCGGCGGATTCTCCACTTGGGGTGTAGGTACTGGCGGCTACCAGTGGGGGACCAGAAAGTCGAGCAAAAATGTGAAAAAATCGGCCAAAAAACGGCAAGGAGGATCCTCCAAGGTATCCTCCAAGAAGAAATGGGATCCTTTTCTCTAAGAATGGAACGAAAGCCTTCAGTCATTGAGGCGGTGCCTGGGGCGCCGCCTTCTTTAAAATTTGGGAAAGGACCCGCTTATTCCAGTCGTAAGCGCCAAGCTCACAAATGGCTTGCCTCTCTCCCTCACCACGATGCTCATGATAAAGGAGGTATACGATGCCTATGCTAACTTCTCGCATCGGACAACATATCGAACTCACCATTAGCGGCAGACCACAACTAGACACAGGGCTCTTAATTGATGCAGGAGATGATATCGTCGTCATCTTCAGACAAGAGCGCTATTACTACATTCCAACGAAGCACATTCATCACTTCCGGGTTATTCCATCTCCTGAGAAAGATAATGAGGGAACCTTGTACGAAAACCCGCTGGAATGGGCAGCGGGAGAGTCGATTTCTTTTCGGAAAACGTTATTTAACGCCAGAGGCGTCTTTATGGAAGTTTTTCTGACGGGTGTTCATACGCTTAGCGGTTATCTAACCAGCGTCATGAACGATTACCTTGTATTCTATTCTACGGTTTTTCATACCGTGTATGTCCCATTGGATCATGTGAAGTTAATTATGCCTTATCCGGCCAACAAACCTCCCTTTTCTTTAGAAAATGAAAGATTAAACGTGAAGCCTACCGGTCTGACCTTGGCCCGAACGTTTGAGCAACAACTTAAAAAGATGGAAGGGAGTTTGGCGGTTCTCGATCATGGGGAAGCGCCGGATAAATTCGGGATCGTTCAATCCGTTGATCGAGGTTTGCTTTACCTTGTTTTAGCTGACGGGGAATCGGTGATATGGAATATTCAGCATATTAAGTCTGTCCATTTGCCTTAAGGGGGGAGTAGAAAATGGTTGTCCTTGTATTGATTGTACTTTCGGGGTTGGGACTCTATACGTTGTTAAAACCTTCGGTCAAGGAAGAAACGATTGCCCATGCTCCTGTTGTTGAAGTTCAGCAGGCTGAGTACGAATACCTTGGTCGTGTCAGCGGTAAATAATCGGCCGGCTAGAGCAGAAACAATTGGAGAATGGAGGTGGTCACTTGATAGAGCTTACAGCTGCAAGCTTAACGATTCTCGCATTTGTTCTAACCACCATCCTAATCTTGTGGCGCCCAAGGGGACTCAATGAAGCTTTCCCCTCCACGATCGGGGCTGTCATCGTCTTACTCAGCGGGACAGTGAACTTTTCCGATCTGCTTCATATCGGAGAGACCGTGAGCGGAGCGGCGATCACGATTATGGCGACGATTATTATGGCGCTTGTCTTGGAAAGCTTCGGTTTTTTTCATTGGGCAGCCGAGGGACTTGCTTACCGATCCAGGGGCTCCGGGATCCGCTTGTTTTGGTACGTGAACCTGATGTGTTTTTTAATGACGCTGTTCTTTAATAATGATGGCAGCATTCTCATTACGACACCGATATTACTGCTATTGCTAAGAGAATTTAAGTTGAAAAACCATCAGAAGATCCCTTATCTCTTATCCGGAGCTTTAGTGGCAACAGCCTCCAGCGCCCCGATCGGATTCAGCAACATCGTGAACTTGATTGCACTTAATATGGTTGGGATGAACTTATATACGCACACGATGATGATGTTTGTCCCTGCAATTTTAGGGTTGATTGTGCTGGTAGGTTTACTATTTCTCGTATTCTATAGTCAATTGCCGAAAGAGCTGCCGCCCAGATTGAGGGCACATCCGTTAAAAGCACCGCGATTAAGCCTTGAATCCGATGATGGGTTGGAGCAGGCTGCGCCGTATCGCGAGCCCTTGAAACAAGATACGAAATTTATGCAAAAAATATTGCTATTCGTGCTCATCGTACGCATCAGTTTATTTGTTGCCTCTTACTACGGGATTCCCGTAGAGCTGGCTGCTGTACTTGGCTCTTGTGTATTGCTAGGGTGGAGATGGTACCGTTTGAAGATTCCGCCATCAGATATGCTTCGCAAGGTTCCGTGGCATATTTTGGTTTTCGCTTTCAGCATGTATGTTATCATTTTTGGGTTACACAACATCGGATTAACGAATTTTCTCATTTCGCTTGTAAATCCTCTGATCCACGACGGCATGCTGAACGCCAGCTTGCTCATGGGAGGAGTTATGACGTTACTCTCCATATTTTTCAATAATCACCCTGCTTTAATGATCGGAACGATGACGCTCACCGAAATGCAGCTGGACCCTCTGACGCTAAAGATCTCTTATCTGGCTAGTGTCATTGGCAGTGATATCGGTGCATTGTTATTGCCGATCGGGACGTTAGCTTCGTTGATCTGGTTCCATCTTCTTAGAAAACATCACGTCAAAATTACATGGGATGATTACTTGAAAGTGACGATGATCGTCATCCCGCCTACGCTGATCTTCACACTGGTCCTCTTGCCTTTGTGGGTACAATGGATCTTATAAATCGAACAGGGGCCTGCAGCTTACGCCGAAGGCCCTTGATGTTTTTCCGAAGTAGTGCTGCAATCGGGATTCAGGACGAAATCCATCACGCATATTTCCATCTATTTCATGTACAATAAGGATAAATTCTTTCTATAAGATTTTCGGGATAAAAAAAGAACGAGATAGATGGAGGTAGCGGAGTGGAATGAAGCCGATATTGGAAGTAGCCGCATCGTGTGGAATTGCCGAACAACATATCGAATTGTATGGACGGTATAAGGGGAAAATAGATGCTAGCATCCGAGAAGAGTCTCGCAACCGGCCGGATGGAAAATTAGTGCTGGTGACCGCGATGAATCCGACGCCGGCTGGAGAAGGAAAAACGTTAACGACGATTGGACTAGCCCAATCGCTGAATGCCATCGGGCGGACAACCATTGCGGCGCTGCGGGAGCCGTCGCTTGGACCTTGCTTTGGCATGAAAGGCGGTGCAACCGGCAGCAATAAAGCGCAGCTGCTCCCTTCAGAGGATATCAACCTGCATTTTACCGGAGACCTGCATGCCATTACATCCGCGCATAATTTGCTGGCGGCGATGTTGGATAATCATATTTTTCAAGGGAATGCCCTGCAGATCGACACGGACCGGATCTTGTGGAAACGGGCCATGGACATGAATGACCGCAGCCTGCGGCAAATCGTCGTAGGACTAGGCGAAGGAAACGGGAGCGTGCACGAATCCGGATTTATGATCACAACGGCCTCCGAGGTCATGGCGGTGTTATGCCTCAGTGAGGATGCGCAGGATCTCAAGGACCGCTTGAGCCGGATGGTCGTGGCCCGGAACATGGCAGGCGAGCCGATCACCGCAGCGCAGATTGGCGCTGTGGATGCGATGACCGTCCTGCTGAAGGATGCGATCAAGCCCAATCTGGTGCAGACGGCGGAGGGAACGCCGGCAATCGTGCACGGCGGACCGTTTGCCAATATCGCCCACGGTTGCAGCAGCGTAATCGGTACGAAGACCGCTTTGAAGCTGGCGGATATCGTTGTGACAGAAGCGGGCTTTGGAGCTGACTTGGGCGCGGAGAAGTTCTTCGACATCAAATGCCGGCAGGCAGGTTTGAAGCCGGATGCAGCTGTATTGGTCGTCACGGTGAAGGCGTTGAAATACAACGGCGGAGCGTCTAAGACCGAGCTGGACCAGCCCAATATGGAAGCGCTGCGAGCCGGATTGCCCAACATGAAGCGGCATCTGGAGAACCTTCGCAAATTTGGGGTGCCGGTGATGGTCGCGATTAATCATTTTACCAGTGATACGGAAGATGAGATTGCGCTTGTGAAAGAGGAATGCGCCCGGTTGGGCGTTAAGGCAGAGCTGTCGGACGTTTGGGCGAAAGGCAGTGAAGGCGGCAGGGAGATGGCGTTGGCTCTGCTGGGCATGTTGGAGCAGGAGACCGCACAATATACTCCGCTTTATCCCGATGATCTGGACCTCAAGGCCAAAATCGAGACGGTGGTTAGGGAAATTTACCGCGGCGAGGGCATCAAGCTAAGCGCCAAAGCGGCCGCCCAAATCGAGGAGCTGGAGCGGCAGGGCTTCGGCCGGCTGCCGGTCTGCATGGCGAAGACGCCGTATTCGTTCTCCGATCAGGCGAATCTGTTAGGCGCCCCTGAAGGATTTACCGTACAAGTCAAGGACGTTACCTTATCCGCAGGTGCCGGCTTTGTTGTCGTCCATACCGGTAAAATCGTCACCATGCCCGGGCTGCCAAAGCATCCGGCTGCGGAGCGGATTCATCTTGACGAACGCGGGCAAGTTGCAGGTTTACTATAAATATGGAAAAGAGCGTCCGATTCTTCACGGATTGAAGTGGAGAATCGGCTTTTTGTTGCCTGGGATCGGAAAAATTCCAACCTGAAATCGCAAAATTGCCTCCTCAAAAATCCGCGTTGATTTCGCTAGACTAAAGGTATAAATTCGGATGCAGGAAAGGAATCAACCGCAATGAAGAGAGGAAAATGGTTGGCTGTTCTGCCGGTTGCCGCCATGATGATTTCTTTGCTAGGCGCATACAGCGTGATCAATGCGGCGAATGATGAGGAGAGCATCGCTTCGGGCCTGACCAATGGCAGTCTAGGTTCCCCGATTGAGCTGACGTTCTGGGCGCTGGAAGATGCCCATTACGAAGCGCTGGCCCAGGAATATATGGCGGAGCATTCTAATATTCACATCCGATTCAGCAAGGCAACAGATTCAATCGAACAAGATGACCGCTTAGAGGCAGCCTTGTCCGCTGGGACAGAAACCCCGGATATTTTGATGTTAAATCAGGAGTCCATGCAGCGGTTGATGGATCAACCAGATCGGTTTTATAACCTATATGATTTTGGCGCGAAGAGCATCGAACAGAACTACCTCTATTGGGCGTGGAAGCAAGCGACTACGGCTGACGGTTCCTTTCAAATGGGCTTGCCGGCCGAGGTCCGTCCGACGGTGGTTTACTATCGCGCGGATTTAATGGAACAAGCCGGACTTCCAACCGATCCCGAGGAATTTAGCGCCGCGATCAACAAATGGGATAAATTTGCCGCGGTAGCAAAGCAGTTTACGAAGGAAACCGGAATCCCGTTTGCCGATTCGGCAGAATTAGTGTATAACGGCCTGCGCGACCAATCGACGGACGTGATTTACTTTAATAAGGTTGACGGCTCCTTTATCGCGGACACGAATCCGCAGGTGAAGAAGGCGTACGATTTTACGGTAACAGGCATTCAAGAAGGATGGATTGGCAGCTGGGCACTTGGTTCTCCCGAATGGGAACAAGCGATTCGCGAGGGGAATGTAGGCGTCATTCTCGGCCCAACCTGGATGGAGGACACGATCCGCAGCGCCAAGGCGACAGCCGGCAAGTGGCGGATTGCGCAAATTCCTGAAGGCTCCGGCAGCTGGGGAGGCTCGTTCCTGACGTTGCCGAAGGAAGGGAAGCATCCGAAGGAAGCTTACGAGTTTATTACCTGGTTAACCAACAAGGAGCAACAGTTGAAGTCGTTTCAAGCCAACGGGCAGATGCCATCAATTCCGTCTGTCTATAACGAGCCGGCTTTCCTGGCCGAAGAAGATGAGTTTTTTGGAGGACAGGTGATCTCGGAGGCTTACGCCCGATCGGCGCAACGCGTCAAACCGTTCTACCGTGGTCCGCGGTTTGAGCAAGTTGATTTGAAGCTCAAGAATGCGCTCCAGAACGTGCTTGAGAACAAAGCGAATCCGCATAAGGAATGGGAGAAAGCCATCGCAGCTGCTAGAAACGATGGTTGAACATAGGTCATGAAAGGATACGTTAAAACAGATTCGCAAGGGGCTTGCCCTCTTGCGAATTTCGCTTTGTCGAAAGGTGCAAGGGAATCTGCTGGGGTATGAAGAATAATAGAGTAGGAGAAACATAGGAGGAACGAAATGAAGCTTCGTCGAAAAATCTTGCTGGCTATTATTCTTCTCGTCTTTATTCCCGTCATTCTGATGGGCTCCATCTCGTATTACAGCTTCTCGCGGGCCATGGAGAATAAATCGAATACCTTCTATTGGGTCTCCTTGCTTGAAACCGACCGCAAGCTGAAGTTTGCGTTAAACGAGGTGACGACCGTCTCGAACTCGGCGATCGCGCAGCCATTAATCCAGCAGTTGGTGAAGCAGCCGAACTTTGCGGTGACCTATGAGCAAAAGCAGGACATCAACAACCTGATCAACCACCCGATGATTACATCGTTTGGCCTGTATTCCAAGGACAAACTGCAGTACCAGTTTAATGAGGCGATGTCCCTTCAGGAATTGAAGCAGCAAAGCTGGTATGGGGCGATGGAAACCGCCGAAGGCCGCCCGGTTTGGGTAGGGCCGGGGGAGAACGGTTCGGCCGCCTCCGGGAAGCCGGTGCTGATTCAAGCCCGATTAATTAAGGATTACTACTCTCTGGAGGATATCGGCGCGTTAGTGATTTACGTGAAGCCAGATATTTTGGATCAAGTGTTTTGGGATGCTGTGACGTTAAAGCAGGGCGATATCTTGCTCGTGAACAAGCAGGGGAATATCGTGTTCGACAAGTCCGGCTCGTATATCGGAGAGCGCACGGAATTTCCTTTCCTGACCCAGGAGGAGCCGGAAGGGAAAGGGTATTATACCACCAAATATCAAGGCGAACCCTCGCTGATCACCTACTTGCCTTCACATAACAAGGATTGGTATCTTGTGGCCATTACGCCCAGTAAGCTGATCGCTTCGGAATCGAACTCGATCCGCAACATCGCGATTGTGTTGGTGCTGGTGTCGCTGATTTCGGCCTTTCTGTTCGACCGGTTTTTCGTCCGTCGATTGGTGCGCAGCATCATCGGTGCGGTTAACGGGATGAAGCGGGTGCAGCAGGGGATATTTGTGCCGATTACCTCTTCCGTGCGCAGCGAAGACGAAACGGATTTGCTCGTCGATGGCTTTAATCGGATGAGCACGCAAATCTCTGAGCTGATTGAACAGGTAGAGACCGAGCAGGCAAGGAAGAAGGAGTTCGAGCTTCAGGCGCTGGTTGCTCAGATCAATCCTCATTTTATTTATAACTCGCTGGAATCGATCAATTCGCTGGCGGTTTTGCAGGGGAACAAGGAGATCAGCAAAATGGTGGTCTCGCTCGGCAAGCTGCTGCGCATCAGCATTAGCGAAAACCAACAACTTATTACGCTGGCCATGGAAATGGAGCATGTGCGGCATTATCTGGATATTCAGAAGTTCCGCTTTGAGGAGCAGTTCGACTATCAGATCGAAATCCCCGAGTCGCTGAAACACTATTTGACCCAGAAGCTGATCGTCCAGCCAATCGTGGAAAACGCGCTGTACCATGCGATCGAGCCGATGAAGGAAAAAGGGCTGATCTCGATTACAGCGAAGGAAGATGACCGGGATATTATGATCGATGTGACGGATAATGGGCCGGGCTTCAGCTTGGATCGGCTGATGAATTTGTGGAGCAAGGACGAAGGCAATAAAAACTACCGGGGAACCGGGGTTGGACTTCGAAATGTGCATGAGCGGTTGCGCATCCGGTTTGGCAGCCGCTACGGCATCCTGATCTGTTCATCTCCCGGACATGGCTCGACCATCCGCATCCGCATTCCGAAGCTTCTCCACGATTTGGCAGCGGCGAAACGATAACGACGGAGGAAGGAGGCGGTTGACATGAAAAAATGGTTTTTGAACTGGGGCTGGATCGCCGTCTACGCCGTAGTGCTGGCAATCTCCGTGTTGATCATCGCGGGCGCCGGTCACGAGCCAATCGAGGAGAAGCAGACCGAGAAGGTCACTTTAACCTTCCGCCACTTTTGGATTAAGGAGCATGACCGGCAGATGCTGAACATCGTCGAGGACGTTGTGGCCAAGTTCCAAGAGACGCATCCCAACGTCAAGGTGAACTTCGAGGGAATGGACCAGACCGTCCACCGCGAGCAGAAGCTGAAGAGCGAAATGGTTACCGGGACGCCGCCCGACATGTTTGTGTTGTTTGGGGGAGCTGAAATCGAGCCTTACGTCCGCTCCAACCGGCTGATGGACTTAACGGATTTCGTAGAGGAAAATGGGCTTAAGCAACAGTTTCAGGATTTGCATTTATGGACCTTCGACAATCATATTTACGGGTTGCCGATTGAAGGGAATGCGGAGCCGCTGTTTTATAATAAGGAAATCTTTAATGACTTGGGCTTGGAGCCTCCGGAGACGCTGGAGGATTTGAACAAGGTTATAGACGTGTTGACCGTTCACGGGATCACGCCGTTTGCGCTGGGTAACGAGGAACGCTGGCCGGCGGCTATCTTCGCCCATTATTTGATGGACCGGTATGCCGGGCCGGGGCTGATCAATGAGCTGGTGCAAGGCGACGAGTCGTTAAGCTTTCAGAACCCCTATTACTGGAAAGCTTATAAGCAATTGAAAAGTTGGATCGATGAGAACGCCTTCTACGAGCCGGCCAACGACCTGTCAACGGAGGAAGCCATCGAACGGTTCACCAGCGGTGAGGCGGCGATGTACCTGAACGGGAGCTGGGACATCAACCTGTTCCACAACGAGAAGGCGCCGGCAGGCTTTCAGAATCAGGTCGGCGTGATCCCGTTCCCGTCGCTGACGGAGGGGGGCAGCCGCTCGATCGCCGGAGGGTATACCATCGGAATCGGATTATCCTCCAATCTGGAGGAGGCCAAGTGGGAAGCGGCGCAGGAGCTGCTGAAGGCTCTTTATTCCGAAGAGGTGCAACGGCGTATCGTTTATGAGGCTTTGCGTATTCCTTCGATGAAGATTACGTATGACTCAGAAAAAACGGGACCGGTGTTTGCTCAAGTAGTTGAAATGATGGAACAAAGCAGCCAAAGCTTTGTCCCTTACGATAACGTGCTTCCTCCCGAGGTAAATAAAACGTTCCTCAAGGTATTGGAGGAAATGATCAGCAAGCGGACGAAGCCCGAGGAGGCGTTGGAACAGATTCAACAAACGTCGGCGCAATATTGGCAGCTTCGCAGAAGCTCGTTGCCGGCGGAGACGGCTGGAGGTGCAGGATGGTAGCACAAGGTGAGAAATATCGGGTCATTTTGGTGGACGATGAACCGGTGATTTTGCGAAGTTTGCGAGTCGCCGTGCCCTGGGAGGAACTGGGCCTGGAAATCGTCGGAGAAGCGCGGGGAGGCGAAGCAGCGCTGGAGCTCATCCGCGAGCTGTCCCCGCATATGGTCATCAGCGACATTCGCATGCCGGGGATGGACGGAATCACGTTGATGAAGGAAGTGTTGGCGGAGAATGCCAATCGGCTGTTTATTTTCGTCAGCGGCTACGGGGAGTTTGAATATGCCCGCGAGGCGTTGCGGGAAGGAGCGTTTGATTATCTGCTGAAACCGATCGACCATGACGAGCTGATCGAGATGATCCGGCGGGCGAAGAGAACGTTGGAGAAGCGGGCGGAGAACGATAAGCTGCTGCACTCGGTGCAGGTGTTGTCGATGCTGGCGAGGGAGCGGATGTTTGCCGAATTTATCGAAGGCAACCAGAGCCAAAGTCATCTGCAGCATATGCGCTGGCTGGAGAACAGCGAGCTGATGCAGGACTATTTTATGGCGGTGATCCAACTGGATCATTTCGTCAAGCTGAACGAGCAGTGGTCGCCGGAGGAGCGGCGGCTGTGGTTATTTGCGATGCGCAACATTTTGGGGGAATGGTCGGTGGCGCATGGGGCGCTGACGATGTTCCCTTTTCACGCAGGGGAATGGGTGTTGCTGTTCCCGAGTACGCTCTCCAGCCAGAAGGAGGAGCTGGGCAGCGATGCCGTCCGCCAGATTCAGCTCTATACCAAGCTGTCCTGCTCCATCGGGTTCAGCCAAACGGCGGCGGGGCTGGAGCGGTTGAGCGAGGCGTACCAAAGCGCCACAAGGGCGTTGTATCAGCGGTTTTACAGCGACCGGGCGGGCGTGTTCATCGATCAACCGAGCCGGGAGCCCGGGGCCGATCGGGAGGCCAAATATCCGAAGCACCTGGAAGCGGTGCTCCTGGACAGCATTCGGACGCTGAACCGGGAGCGGCTATTGTCCGCATTGGATGAAACGAAGCAATATCTCGAAGAGCAGGCCTTCTCGAAGGAAGCCGCCGAGCGGATGATCGTGGAACTGACAGTGGTCATGTTCCGGCAATACGAGCAGATGCACCTGCTGTCAGAGTGGTCGCTGGAAGGCTTGCTGCAGGAGCTGCAGTCCCTCGGAACATTGAGTGAAATGATCGGGCTGCTGAAAGCGAACTTTGGCCGGTGGATCAGCGAAAGCCGCGAGAGCCAGATCAAGGACAACGTGCAGAATGTGATCGCCAAGACGCAGGAGTACATTTTAAGCAACTATCATAAGGACCTCAGCATGGAGGAAGTCGCAGAGCGCGCCGATTTGAGCATCAGCCATTTTTGCTTGCTGTTTAAGCAGGTGACCGGCTACACGTTCCTCGAGTATTTGACGGAATGCCGTATCGAAAAGGCCAAGTATATTCTGAAGAACAGCCAAGTCAAAGTGTACCAAGTCGCCCCGATGGTAGGTTATCAAGACCCGCGTTACTTCACCCAGGTCTTTAAAAAAGTAACCGGCATGACGCCAACGGAGTATAGGGAGGCAGGGGTGTAGGGTGTATGGGGGGGCAGTAGCATGATGTCCTGCCTCGCTCGGTTGTCCCGATTCCTGCAAAAATACAGTTTTTGAGTAACTTTTATCGTAAAATAGCAAAAAACCTGCAAAAGTGCAGGCTTTTTGTTCGTTTAAAGCGAAATTGCGGATTTTCGAGAAAAATAACTGCACTTTTGCAGGCATTTGCTCAAAATAGCCATTTTGGCTCGAAAAAAGATGTACATTTGCAGTTTTCTATAGCCGTTTCCGGCGGAAGAAAGCGACGAAGCCTGCAGCGGCTAGGAGCACCAGCAAGGAGATGCCGGTGATCAGCGCTTCGCTGCTGCTGCCAGCT
>NZ_GG696005.1:0-11955 GCF_000159955.1 Paenibacillus sp. oral taxon 786 str. D14
GCCTCCGTTACGAGCCGGAGCGCGCCGAGCTATGGCTGGCATTGGGTCGGGCGCTGGCCCAAGCCGAACATCCCGCCGCTGCCCAGGCGCTGCGGCAGGGCATCGAGCTGAACCGGTACGACCGGGTTAAGCAGACGGCGGCGCTGCGCGAGCTATGGGAGCTGGCGCAGCGCTTGCGGGCGAGCGGCCAACTGCAACAGGCCGAAGCGGTGGCGTCGGCCGGGGCCGACTTATACGCGCGCTTCCTGCGTTTGGCAGGGAGCGTCGCCGCCAACCCGGCGTTGCGTAACGACCGGGACTTTCGGTTGACGGAAGAAGCCATAACGCTGGGGCGGGAGCTGCAGCAGCAGGCTCACCTTTATACAGGCGATGCCACCTCTATCCCCCAAACGCCGCGCGAAAAGCAGAGGACAACGCTTCGCGATCAACCTCCCACAGCTCAGCCAGCTCGGCGCTGACGGCTTCATCCCACCAATCCGCCAGCAGCTTGCGGTTGTTGATGTTTTCGCCGATCCACAGCAGATTGCCAATCACCTTTTTGTAATATAATGCTTCGCCTTCCTTGACTCGGTCCTCCGGAAGATAAACGCCAAGCCGCTTAATCGTCCGGTACAGCTCTTTGCTGCAGCTGCGGCGGATTTTGCGGGGATTCGGGAGGGAAGTTTGATGTTTCGCCGGGAAGTTTGCCATGGCAGAAGTCGCCTCCTTTTGCTCCAGCATATGCGGGCGGATTTCCCGAAGTCACCGGTGCGGCGAGCTGAAGTAGAACGCATGTCCATGGCTATGATAGAATAGACTGAGATTGAAGGCAGTTTAAAGCTGGCTTCAGGACAGAAGTTAACTGGAAAGAGGACGAAGCTGTGGATTGGATATCAAATCTAGTGGGCGTATTATTGGATTGGGTACAACAATTAGGGTATATGGGGATTATGCTGGGGCTCATGATCGAGATCATCCCCAGCGAAATTGTGCTGGCCTACGGCGGTTATCTCGTGCATCTCGGACATATTAATTTCATCGGGGCCGTCTTCTTTGGCACAGTAGGCGGTGTCATTGCTCAGTTGTTTATTTACTGGATTGGACGATATGGCGGCCGGCCGATTTTGGAGAAGTATGGGAAGTATATTTTGATTCAGAAGAAGCATATCGACGCATCTGAAGCCTGGTTTCAGAAATACGGTCCCGGGGTTATCTTTACGGCGCGGTTTATCCCGGTGGCCCGGCATGCCATTTCCGTTCCTGCCGGCATCGCGAAAATGCCGGTGGGCAAATTCCTGCTGCTGACGACCCTAGCGGTCATTCCGTGGTCGGTGCTGTTCGTATATTTGGGAATGCTGCTCGGTGAACAGTGGCAGCATGTCGACGAGAAAGCAGGTCCTTATATCATGCCGATTTTGCTGGGCGCTTTGGCGCTGTTAATTGTGTACTTGGTCGTCAAATCGTTCAGCAACCGAAGAAAAGGCGGTGCCTAAGTCGATAAAATCCGTATGAAGCCATATACCAAACGGATGGGCATAGTGAATTGGCGATGAACTTAAAGAGAGGAGGCGGAGTAAGCGAAGAAGCCCGTAAGGTTGGCTGCAACGCTTATTCCGAAGGATACATCATGCTGAAAATCGAGAGTTTTTCCTTAGGCCCCTTGCAGACGAATGCGTATTTGTTGCGGGGAGAAGACGAGAACCGTGCGATCATTATCGATCCTGGCTCGAACCCGGGGCCGCTGTTGCGCAGAATCGAAGGGTTGGAGATTGAGGCGATTTTGCTCACTCATGCTCATTTTGACCATATCGGCGGTTTGGACCAGATTCGGAAGGCTAAGAATTGTCCGGTCTATGTGCACCCGCTGGAAAGCGATTGGCTGACGACGCCAAAGCTGAACGGTTCCCTGATGTGGCCGGAGGCCGGACCGCCCATCTCCACAGATCCGGCGGAATTCGATCTGGCTGAAGGGCAGAAGCTTCACCTGATCGGGCATGAGTTCACCGTATTTCATACGCCGGGGCATTCCCCAGGCAGCGTGAGCTTCCTGTGCGGGGATGATCTTTTTTCAGGGGATGTGCTGTTCCGTCTTGGCGTAGGGCGCACGGATTTACCGGGAGGCCGTGAAGCGGACCTGTTTAACTCGATTCGCGGGAAGCTGTTCCAGCTGAAGGATGAGGTTAGAGTTTATCCCGGGCATGGTCCCCAAACGACCATCGGCTACGAACGGCAGAACAATCCGTACGTCTCTTAGAGAGTCGATGAAACCCTAATCATGGCGTTTGTGCAAAAAAAATCGACGAAATAGTACAAAAATAGTGGACAAAAGTGCAACCCTTTGATAGGATATACTTATTAAAACATTGTAACTTTTGCGAAGCACGCAAGCTGCGGAAATGATCCCGGTTTGCGTTCTTTTTTATGCTTTTTTGGGCTTGAACCAATGTCGGCGTGAACGAGATGTACTTCATGAAGCGAATCTGCATAAGCTATTCATATCCGGGATTCCGGGGTAGAACTTGACCAATCTCCGTCTCTTTTAGTAGGATTATATAAAGCAATACAAGTTGATGATTAGCATCCAAATAAATCAGGGAGGTAGACGATGCTTCATTTGGGAGAGAAAATTGTTATCGTCGGTGATGCTTTTGAGCAGAATCTTCCTGTTGGGGAATATGGCTACGTTATTGCTTACGACCGCAATCCGGACAATGCTTTTGACTATGTCATCCGGTCTCCGAAGACGGGGCGGAATTATTTCGTTCCTAAGAGCGATATAGAATCCGAAAGTCGGCTGATCGAGCAAGCAGCGGAACGCGCGACACAGGAAGCTTTGATCGATTACGCGCTGGCTACGCATAATGAGAAGCTGTTTCGGCAAATCATGAACGGCGAAGACAGCGATGCAGACGGGCAGCAGGAACCAACAAAGGAAGTAATGTCCCAAGCAGAGTTCATTAAACAAGTGAACCTGCGGGCATGGATATAAGAAGGGAGTCGGCTACAGGCCGGCTCTTTTTCTTTTTGCCGGGGAGGGATCCGCCTCCTTATAGCTCCTTTCCGCTTTAACGGATTGAATTGAACCGGAATCTACAATATAATTTTATTCAATTGTACAAGCATGGTAGAATGTACGAATAGTGCGGGAACGCATGACTAAAGGGAGGCATCTAAGCATGAGTATCCAGACGAAGGACGTTGAACACGTGGCGAGACTGGCCCGTTTGCACTTGACCGACGAAGAGCGGGACATGTTTACGGAACAATTAAATGCGATTTTACAATACGCGGAGAAGTTAAACGAACTGAATACAGACGATATCGCGCCGACCACGCATGTGCTGCATCTCAGCAACGTCATGCGGGAGGACGAAGTGAAGGAAAGCCTGCCGCCGGAGAAGGTATTCCGCAACGCACCGGAGGAGGAAGACGGTCAGTTTAAGGTTCCGGCCGTACTGGAATAGGTTATCCGCCTAAATGAACCAATCGACTAGAACGAACTTGAGTAAATAAAAGGAGGAAGCTTAGATTGGCGCTTTTTGATTTGCGTTTACAGGAGATACATAATCGGCTTCACAACAAGGAGTTGTCTGTTGCCGAATTGGTTAGCGAAGCCTTCGCCAGAATCCGCGAATACGACGGGAAGATCGGCGCCTACTTGACGTTGAACGAGGAGGGAGCCCGTGCGGAGGCAGCCCGTCTGGATGCCAAGTTGGCACAGGGGGAAGCCTGCGGTTTGCTGTTTGGACTCCCTGTGGGCATCAAGGATAACATGGTGACCGAGGGGTTGCTGACGACGTGCGGCAGCCAATTTTTGAAAAATTACGATCCGATTTACGACGCTACCGTGGTCACGAAGCTGAAGGAAGCGGAAGCGGTCACGATCGGCAAGCTGAATATGGACGAGTTCGCGATGGGCGGCTCCAACGAGAATTCCAGCTTCCATCCCGTGCGCAACCCGTGGGATTTAAGCCGTGTACCGGGCGGTTCCAGTGGGGGTTCGGCTGCAGCGGTCGCTGCAGGTGAGGCTTTCTTTACGCTGGGTTCCGATACCGGCGGTTCCATTCGCCAACCCGCATCGTATTGCGGTGTCGTTGGACTGAAGCCGACCTACGGCCGGGTATCGCGCTACGGCCTCGTGGCGTTTGCCTCTTCGCTCGACCAGATCGGGCCGATTACCAAAAACGTCGAAGACGCCGCCTACGTTCTGCAGGCGATCGCCGGTCACGATCCGAAGGATTCCACCTCGGCGGATGTGGAGGTACCGGATTATTTGAGCGCCCTCACCGGTGACATTACCGGGCTGCGCATCGCCGTGCCAAAGGAATATTTGGATGGCGTTGACCCGCAGGTTAAGACTGCGATTATGGATGCGTTGCGCGTGCTTGAAGGCCTTGGCGCTGTATGGGAAGAAGTATCGCTGCCGCATACGGAATACGCGGTGGCCGCTTACTATTTGCTGGCGTCCTCGGAGGCCTCGTCTAACCTGTCGCGTTTCGACGGCGTTCGTTACGGCGTCCGTGCCGACAATGCCGGTAACCTGCTGGACTTGTACTACGATTCGCGCAGCCAAGGCTTCGGACCGGAAGTGAAGCGCCGGATTATGCTGGGGACTTATGCGCTGAGCTCGGGGTATTATGACGCCTACTATTTGAAGGCTCAAAAGGTCAGAACGCTGATCAAACAAGATTTCGATCAGACCTTTGACAAATATGACGTGATCCTTGGACCAACGGCTCCAACTACTGCGTTCCCGCTGGGCTCGCAGGTTGACGATCCGCTCACGATGTATTTAAACGATATTTTGACGATTCCGGTGAGCTTGGCCGGGGTTCCCGCCATCAGCGTGCCGTGTGGATTTGCCGAAGGTCTGCCGGTTGGACTGCAAATTATCGGCAAGCCGTTCGACGAAAGTACGGTATTGCGCGTGGCTCACGCCTTTGAAGCGAATACGGATCATCACCAACAACGTCCCGCCTTGTAGGTTCCATAACAAAGTTTTGCAGGAGGATAGGCCATGTCAACATCCAAATATGAAACGGTGATTGGGTTGGAGGTGCACGTGGAGCTGCATACGAAATCGAAAATTTTCTGCGGCTGCTCCACGGAGTTCGGCGCCCCGCCTAATACGCATACCTGCCCGGTGTGCCTGGGGCATCCCGGCGTATTGCCGGTGCTGAACCGCCAGGCCGTCGACTACGCGATGAAAGCCGCGATGGCGCTGAATTGCGAAATCGGCGATGTCTGCAAGTTTGACCGGAAAAACTATTTCTACCCTGATTCGCCTAAAGCGTATCAGATTTCCCAATACGATCAACCAATTGGCAAGAACGGATACATCGATATCGAAGTGGACGGGAAGACGAAACGGATTGGCATTACCCGTCTGCATCTGGAGGAGGACGCCGGCAAGCTGACGCACGTGGACGGCGGGTACGCTTCGCTGGTGGACTTCAACCGCGTGGGCACGCCGCTCGTGGAAATCGTGTCCGAGCCGGACATTTCCTCGCCGGAGGAAGCGCGGGCGTATCTGGAGAAGCTGCGGGCGATCATGCTGTACTGCGAGGTTTCCGACGTGAAAATGGAGGAAGGCTCGATGCGCTGCGACGCCAACATCAGCTTGCGGCCGTGGGGTCAGAAGGAGTTTGGCACACGCGCCGAGCTCAAGAACATGAACTCGTTCCGCGGCGTGGTTCGCGGTTTGGAGTATGAACAGCTTCGCCAGGCTGAGATTCTGGACGAAGGCGGAGAGGTTGTGCAGGAGACACGCCGCTGGGACGAGGCCCAAGGCAAAACGTTCTCGATGCGCGGCAAGGAAGAAGCCCACGACTATCGCTATTTCCCGGATCCTGACCTGGTTACTCTTCACATTGATCAGGAGTGGAAGGACCGGATCCGCGCGTCGATTCCGGAATTGCCGGATGCCCGGAAGGCTCGTTACACTTCGGAATACGGCTTGCCGGAGTACGATGCCGGCGTCATTACGTCCTCCAAAGCGCTGGCCGACTTATTCGAAAGCAGCCTTGAGTATACGAAGGACGCCAAAGCGGTGTCGAACTGGATCATGGGCGATCTGCTCGGCTACCTGAACAGCAACTCGCTGGAATTGTCCGACGTGAAGCTGACCGGACAAGGTCTCGGCGAGATGATCGGCCTGCTGGAGAAAGGCACCATCAGCTCCAAGATCGCCAAAACGGTATTTAAGGAAATGCTGCAAAGCGGCAAGCTGCCGCAGCAGATCGTTGAGGAGCAAGGGCTTGTGCAAATCAGCGACGAAGGAGCGATCATGGCGATCGTTCAAGAGGTCGTTGCGAACAACCCGGCCTCCGTGGAGGACTACAAAGCAGGCAAGGAGAAGGCCATTGGCTTCCTTGTCGGCCAAGTCATGAAGCAAAGTAAAGGGAAAGCAAACCCGGGGCTGGTCAACAAGCTTCTGGTGGAAGTACTGAAGGGCTAGGGGCAGCTGGTGATCAAGCGACTCACGCTAAGTGACACCGATATTGTGGAACAGCTCTGGAGCTTGCAGCATTCGGCTTACCGGCTGGAGGCTCAGGCTATTGGTCTGACGGAGATGCCGCCGCTGCCGGATACGTTTGACTCCATCCGCACGAGCAGGGATGTGTTTATCGGTGAGCTGTCGGAGGACGGGGAGCTGCTAGGGGCAATCGCGGTCCGCGATGAAATGCCCGGAAGTATGGAGATCACCCGATTAATGGTTCACCCAAACCATTTGCGTCAAGGAATTGGAGCCAAGCTGTTGCAGTATGTCCTGACCAACCATCTGGACAAGCAGGAGTTTACCGTAACGGCCAGTCCGCAGAACGCCCCTGCCGTTGCGCTGTACCGCAAGTTTGGCTTTCGTCCGGTGCGGTCCGTCCAATCTGCATCTGGCGTAGAATTGATGATATACCGACTGAATCAGTAAAGAGATTCAAGCACGCTTTCAAACCGGATGGCTAAGGTTTGAGGGCGTGCTTTTTGATTAATCAAGCACGGATACCGCAGGTTATGGAGGGACCAGTTCCTTCCACGTTACAGAATAAGTTCGTATCGGTTATGATTAAGGAAAAGAGAGATTCGCGTTGGATGAAGCCCAACAGAGATAGAAAGAGGTGGGGGAAATGACGCCGGATATGCTGCCGATCGGACAGCCGCCGATGCAAGGGCGCTCGAAAGGATACCAGCCCCGGCGACGCAAGCGCAAGCTGATTGCCGGTCTGCTGTCCGCCCTGTTTCCAGGGTTGGGGCATTTGTATTTGCGCAGTTATTTACGCGGCCTTTGCTTCATGTATTTTGTCTTGATCGATGCTTCGGCATTGATTTATTTCTCTTCTGTCCGCATGGCGATTAATGTGCCGCTGCTCATATGGCTTGGCTTGTTAATTCCCGCGGCTTATTTCTTTAGCATTTATGATGTCCTTCAATCCACGGATGCCCACAATGCCCGTCTGAAAAAAGAACTCGAAACGAGCCAACCCCCTTTCGCGGATACCCCGTCCGGCCGAAGCTTCAAGCAGGGCCTCGGAGCGGGAGTGCTGCTGATCGGGGGCGGCGCCGTTTTGATTGTGCTTCAGCTGAAGCCGTATTGGCTTCAGCTGCTGGTGCAATACGCCGGAGCTTATCTGGTCTCTGCGGCGCTGGCGATGGCTGCGTTGCTGCTGATCCTGCGCGAATCGAAACGTCTCTTCCTGCGCTCGGGACGTTTTACTACAGCTGTGGTTCTGCTGACGACAGCGGGATTTTTGCTGCATGATGCGATGAAGGATGGGGACGCGTTGCGGCTGTTGATCCGATGGTGGCCGTTGGTGTTCGTTTTGTGGGGAATTGAGCATATTATAATATTGGTCTGGAAACGAATGAGAGCCATGCAAGCCAGATTCCGGCCGCGTGTCGACGTGAAGGGGTTGCTCCTGTCCATGTTTATGGCCTTCTCGGTGTTCGCGATAACGCAGCAGGACCAATACCTGCATTTATGGAACCGGGTCAGTCTGGATTTGACGGCCGCGGGGGCAGAGTATAGCGCACAGGAAGGCTACCGCGTGGAGAAACCCCAATTGGATCTCCCCATCGACCTGGATACCGAACGGATCGTTTTTGATGGAATGAATGGGGATATCGAGGTGCGTAAGGCGGAGATCGACCATATTATTGTCCGCTATACGGTTTGGATCGATCAACTGGAGAATGAACCAGCCCGTAGAATTGCGGCAGTCACGTCCATCGAGGCCGATATAGGGAAGACGCTGAATTTATCCGTTAAGGATAAGGCATACGGGGAGACTGGCCGCCGTCACCCGAAGGTGAACGTGACCCTGATTGTCCCGCAAAACCGGTTTTTAGATTTGGACATTTCCACCTCGAACGGGAAAATCACATTAACCGGTGTTCAGGCCATGAAGCAGGTGAAGCTGCAAACGGGGAATGGGAACTTACGGTTATGGGATGTGATAGGAGATGTTTCGGCCAAAACGTTAAACGGGGACGTCGAGCTGTATCGGATCTTTGGCGATGCCCAGATTGATACGCAAGGCGGGAATATCAAAGGCCGGGGGATTACGGGCAAGGCTTCCTTGTCCACTCTGGTAGGCGATATTACGTTAACCGAGGCACAGGATGGAATTCAAGTGCATACGAAGAACGGCAATATCCGGGTAGACGGCGTTCCGCTAGACCTGAAGGCCGAATCGCTTAACGGCAAAATCGAGATTACCTCCCGGCTGGTTGGCGGCGATTGGGACGTATACAGCGCGGTTGGCGAGCTGCGGGTCGAGCTTCCGGAGGAAGGGAACTACGAGCTTACGGGTTCGAGCGGATACGGAGATATTTTTACCGAGCTGCCCTTTGTGGTGGATCACAAGGAAATTCATGGTACGCTTGGAACCGGCGAGTTCAAGCTCAAGATCGATGGCAACAGTGATCTATATGTGAATAAAAGCTGAATCCCAGCGATACGCCTAGTTGCAGGCGTTGATCCTGCGTTGACAAAAGTTTTGACCTAACCGTACAATAATCTTACGGGCTTTTTTGCATAATGAACTATAAGGAATGAGCATTTAGAAGGCGGTGGACGAGATGACAACGCGCGTACAGCATGCCCTGGACCAACTGAAGAACAATGGAGTCCGCATTACGCCGCAGCGTCACGCCATACTTACGTATCTGATGGAATCGATGAGCCATCCGACCGCGGACGAGATTTACCGGTCCTTGGAGCCCCGCTTCCCGAACATGAGCGTAGCTACGGTATACAATAATCTGAAAATGTTGATTGAAGCCGGCATGGTCCGGGAGTTAACATATGGGGACAATTCGAGCCGTTTTGATGCGGACGTGTCCAATCATTATCATGTGATATGCGAGAAATGCGGAAAAATTGAGGATTTCATGTACCCCACTTTGGAAGAAGTCGAGCGCCAAGCGGAAGAAGCCACCGGTTTTGAGATTCACGGCCATCGGCTGGAACTGCATGGGGTATGTAAGGAGTGCCGTATGAAGCACTAAGGCAGTATTATCCTGTGAGAAGTAGATCAAACGTGTGGAATACCTTCGCGGATTCTTCACGTTTTTGTTTTTTTAGGTAACTTTCGGCGCACCTCATAAGTTTATTATTTAATAGGCGGAGATATCGATACGGAGGGTTTTCATTGAAGAGCAGAAGAGACATGGTTCAAAGGAAAAAGCGCGGCAGGAGAAGAACCAAATGGTTTTTCGGCCTGATTCTTATTATAGCAGGACTTTATTGGGCTCAATCGGAATGGCTGCCAAACCGCGAGCACGTTGATCCCGAATGGCTTGGCCGGGTGGATAAGCCTATTTTTGCGGATGGACAATTGCTAAGTGGCACCGGGATCGGATCGGGCGATAGCTTGAAGCTCCCGCTTCCGGTGATTCAGCAGATTATCGACCCGACGATTCGTTATGAGGAAGACACGAAGTCAGTGATCTTAACGACGCCGCAGAAGTTGGTTTTGCTCAAGGCTGACGAGAAGATCGCCAAAATCAATAATAAGCCGAAGGAGCTGCGTTTTGCTCCGGAGGAGAAGGATGGCGTCCTCTATCTTCCGGCACATCTGCTTCACGACTTGTACGGGGCAGAGGTGCAAGAGGATGCGGCCTCCGGCGTTGTTCTGCTCTATCGGGCGGGAGAGAAGATTCTGCCGGCTGCGGTAGACTCCGGTTCCAGTAAAAAGGACAGCACCGTTCCCCTGCGAACGGGCCCTAGCATTCATCAGCCGATTCTGGCCGATATGCTGGAGGAGACTGCGCTGCGGATCCTGGAGACTCCCGATGATCAATGGTATTATGTACAGCTTAATAACGGGTATACCGGTTATGTTCAGAGAAAGGACGTCGTGTTAGGAGAGGAACATGCCATCCCGGAACTCAAGCTGGAGCTATCCGCCGCCAAACAGAAATGGCAGTCCAAAACGGTGAATATGACCTGGGAAGCTGTATATCAGGTGGCACCCAAGCCGTCTTCCATCGGTAAGCTGCCGGGCATCAACGTTGTGAGTCCCACTTGGTTTTCCATGGTGGACGGGAAGGGCAACGTGAAGAGTAAAGCAGACCCAGCCTACGTCAAATGGGCTCATGGTCAGGGGATGCAGGTCTGGGGCTTGTTCAATAACAGCTTTGATCCGGATCTCACTTCCGAGGCGTTGGCCAGCTTCGAGAACCGGCTGACGACCATCCTGCAAATGCTTCATTACGCGAAGTTGTACGATTTAGACGGCATTAACATCGATTACGAAAATGTCTACACCAAAGACGGGGAGAATCTCACCCAATTCATGCGCGAGCTGCGCCCATTGGCCGAGGAGCAGGGCTTGATCGTTTCGATCGACGTGACCCCCAAATCAAACAGTGAGATGTGGTCGGCCTTTTTGGATCGCCGGGCCTTGGCCCAAGCGGTCGATTACCTCGTATTGATGGCTTACGATGAGCATTGGGCGGCCAGTCCGGTGGCCGGTTCCGTCGCCTCATTGCCTTGGGTACGCTCGTCGGTGACGCGGATTTTGGAAGAGGATGATGTGCCGCCGAGTAAGCTGATCTTGGGTATCCCGTTGTATACCCGGGTGTGGACGGAGACGGTGAAGGACGGCAAAACGGAGATCAAGTCCAAAGCAATTGGAATGGACAAGGCTCAGCAAATCATCGCCGAGAAGAAATTAAAACCGCGCTTCTCTGAAGAAACGGAACAGAATTACGTGGAGTATAAGGACAAAGAAGGATTGCACCGCATATGGCTGGAGGATGCTGAATCGTTAAAACGCCGTGTGGAAGTGGCCAAATCGATGAAACTGGCCGGCATCGCCACCTGGACACGGGCGTTTGCTTCCGACGAAGCTTGGGAGACCCTTCGGGAAATTGTAAAATAGACTGCAAAAAACCAAGCGGACCGCTGCTTTAGATGCAGCGGTCCGCTTGGCTTCTTTTTATCCAATGAGGATAGAATGACATTTAACTGGTGGTTGAAGCTCCGGTTGTTTGCTGTTGCTCCAATTCCTCGGCCGTGATCGTCGCTTGCGACGGGTCGAGGGTGAGGATGGTCTTGCAAAACATGCAGCGATCTGTTTTGCCTAGCATTTTGGTTAGCTTGTGACATTCCGGGCATTCCAGCTGCACTGCTGACGTGGACAACATGCCCGCCCAAAAATAAATGGCCAAGCTCGCGAGCATCGAGACCAAGCCGATGGCTAGTCCGATGGCAGCGATCGCTCTGCCTGCGGGTCCCCAGAATACGATCCCGGCGGTACCCAGCACCATTAGGCCCATCCCAAGCATGGTCAGCAACAAGCCCCATAAACGAAATTCATTAATTTTGCTTGATTTAAAGAACATTGGGCCACCTCGTTTCTATACTCTTTAAGGGGAGAGGCTCCCCACTTTTCCAAGTGCTCCAAAAAACAAAGAAGGAAACTTAGATTAGGCGTAGAACTATATTATAACGAATTGGCAGGAGTACGCCAAGCTGGC
>NZ_GG696005.1:13408-14513 GCF_000159955.1 Paenibacillus sp. oral taxon 786 str. D14
CTGGGAGGGTATCCGTGGAAACAACCATTTTTTCGATCTTAGACGAGGAGAAAGCCGGACATGGAGCCATTGGGGCGATTGGGTATCACCTGGACCAAGCCGGCTTCCACGACTCGCTGTTGCATGATTTCGAATATCTCATTATGGTTGTGCACCATGGCTTGGAGGAGAAGGAACAGCGTATTGAGCACGGCATGAGCGGAGACTCGGCTTATCAACTGCTGCATGTGGGAACCCGCGAAATTGAACGGGGAATATTGACCGGTGATCAGCGGGATTCGGTGAAGTATTTTCTGCACGGCGAGATCATTTGGGACATCGATGGGAAGTTAACGACTTTCCGCTCTTATATCAACGAATTTGGTGATTCCATGAAGGAACGGCGGAAGCTTAAGGAATTTGCCAAATTTCTCAAAGTCTATGGGGAAGCCAAACGGTATACGGCTGAGCAGGACTTGCTGGACGCGTACTACTGCGTGTTGCAGGCGTTAAAGCATTATGCTCGCCTTGAATTGATCGAGCAGGGAATTTTGCCGGAAAGCAGCGTGTGGGAACAGGTTCGCCCTTTAAATTCGGTCGTCAATAAGTTGTTTGATGAGTTGACGGAAAACTCAGAAACGTTGGAGCAGCGCATCCAGCTCGTTCTGTTGGCTTGTGAATTTACACTCGCCAGCAAGATGGCCGATTGTTGTGAACTGCTCTTAAGGATTCTGGGCAGCCGCAAGGAAGCGTGGAGTATTCAGGAGTTAGTGCAGAACCCTGAGCTCGAACATGTGAGAGATGAACTTCCGTTATTACTTCGCAAGTTGGTGGCCCGTTCCTTGGTGCAGGAAATTACCAAAGCTCATAAGGAAGGCGTAGGCGAGCGGCGGGAATTGCGATACAGAGCCTGATTGCGGCGTTCTGGACACTTCCAAAATATACCTTGGACAAACCTATTGACGCGCCCAGCGAGGATATGATAAATTATATCTCGCCCCTAAAAAAGGCAATGAAGTTTTGAAGCTGAAATCGGCACTGGCCGAAAGGTTTTTTAAAAAAACTTCTTGACTTAATCGAGGCAAACATGATATATTATAAAGGTCGCTGCTGAAACAAAGAATAG
>NZ_GG696004.1 GCF_000159955.1 Paenibacillus sp. oral taxon 786 str. D14
TGCCCCAAGGTCGGAATAAATTGGAAATGCACAGTGAACCCTAATAAAAATCAACCCCAAAAGGAGGAGTAGGCATGAGATCGGGATCCTCTTTAAGAAACGTGGACAGCCATGCATTAATTCATGAAGCGGTGCTGGAGGAGGCCAAGGAACTAACGGAGCTGCTCGCACGCTGCCTGAGTAGGGGGAACAGGAGAAGGCGCTGGAGCTCAAACGCAGCTGAAGGACATGATTGTTGCCTTGACCCGGGACCTTCAGCTGCTGCGGGAGCTGCTGTCGGGCACACGCAAAAAGGGAAGGCCAGAAGGACTGAATCCCTCTGGCCATCCCTTTTTTAATATTCCGCTAGGCGAGCTTCTTCGTGTATAAAATGCCGATCGTTTTGGCGCCGCAGTGGCTGGAGATGACGCAGCCGGCGTTGGACACCGCAACCTGGCGGGCATTCGTTTTGGCCTCTAACGCTTCCTTCAGCACCTTCGCGTCCTCATCTGCCAAAGAGTGCGTCACGAAGATAAGATCTTTATCCATCTCGGATAGATGGCTAAGCGCATTGTTTAACAGCTGATCCAGCGCTTTTTCCCGGCTGCCGCGGATTTTGTAAGCCGGAGTCATTTTTCCGTTCTCGACCTTGATGACGGGCCGGATTTTCAGCAGGCTGCCAACGATGTTCTGCATACCGGAGCAGCGGCCGCCCTTATACAGATAATCCAGCGAATCGATGACAAATTCGGTCTCGACCTGCGGACGAACGGCCGTCAGCAGGGCAACGATTTCCTCAACGCTCTTGCCTTCTGCAGCGGCGTTAACGGCTTTCATCACCTGCAGACCGATGCCGGTCGATAAATTCAGGGAATCGAACACCGTCACCATCCCTTCGGCAAATTCGTCTGCGGCAATCAGCGCATTCTGATAAGTTGAGGACAGCTCTGAGGACAAGCTGATATAGAGAATTCTCCGGCCTTCCTCAATATGGGGACGAAACGCTTCGATAAAATCCGCCGGTGACGGTGCCGCCGTCTTAGGCAGCTTGCCCGTCTCATCGACTTTCCGGTAGAGCTCGGGCACCGTCAGATCGATCCCGTCCTTGTAGGTTTGTTCCGAAAACGTAACATACAGAGGCACAATGCCGATGTCGTACTGCGCAATCCATTCAGCGGGGAGATCACAAGTGCTGTCAGCAAAAATTTTAATGGAACCCATATAAATCCTCCTAAACGTCATGGTTATCTATGGGACTTATGAAGCCGCCGATTTTCTTGTATACATAATCGCGACGGTATGGGGGCCGCAGTGGCTCGAAATCACGCAGCCGGCTTCCGCAACGGCGACTTCTCGTACACCGGTCTGCTCCCGCAAAATCACGGCCAACCGATGCGCCTCCTCCTCCGCGAGCGTATGCGCGACCAGGATCAGATCCTCGTCCATGTGATCCTTGTCGGCCAGGGCATGATCAAGCATGAGCTGCACGGCTTTCTCCTTGCGGCCCCGTACTTTGTAAGCCGGGATGATGTTCCCGTCCACCAGCTTCAGTACCGGCCGAATTTGCAGCAGGCTGCCGATAAAATTTTGCATGCCGGAGCAGCGACCGCCTTTGTACAAATATTCCAGCGTATCAATGACAAACTGCGTCACCACTTGGGGGCGTAAGGCGGCAACTTGTCCAGCGATTTCTGCGGCTCCCCATCCTTTCTCGGCTAGGCGCACGGCCTTCATGACGAGCATTCCGATTCCGCTGCACAGGGTCAAGGAATCCACAATGTGAATCCGGCCCTCGGGAAATTCCGCTGCTGCGATTAGCGCGTTCTGATAGGTGGACGACAGCTTGGACGACAAGCTGATATACACGATGTCCATTCCTTGATCGATGTAAGGGCCAAAGGCGCTCATAAAATCTTTCGGGGACGGTGCTGTTGTCTTAGGCAATTGTCCCTCGGCCTCCACTCGGCGATAGATATCGAGCGGGGTAATGTCGATGCCGTCCCGGAACGTTTCATTGCCGAATACGACGTAAAGTGGAACCAGGCCGATGTCATACCGTTCGATCCAACCGGCTGGCAGATCCGAGGTACTATCCGCAAAAATTTTCACTTTAGACATAAGCAGTCTCCTTGGGTAGTTGATGCAAATCACATGTAATGTAAAAGATGAACTTTCATACATTCTATCAAAAAGAACAAGACAAGGAAAAGCCCCAAGACCGACCAAAGACCCGCGGGGTTTAGGGCTTTCGGCAGCTGTCCGCGATGGACGCCGCCGATTCGAGGGAAAGCTTACATGGTACCGCGTTATCCTAGGCCGTGAGGCTTCCAAGCACGATTAGCAAGATGAAGAGAACGAACGGCAAGACCGAAAAAATCGTGCCTAATATCGCAAACACTTTCCTCCGATTACGGATCGCCAAGCCTACGATGCCCAGAATCAATCCAATCAAGTCCAATAAGCCGGAAATCAGGAACAGCAGAACGCCAAGCACGGTCCCGCTTCGCTGCATCAGGTCTTCGGCGATGACCTCCGCAGGCTGGTCCACGAGATCCATCGCTGTAGAAATAATCAGTGCCAGCGCAGCGATATAGCCAATTACGGCAAGTAAGCTGAGTACGAAGGAGGCGATGCCGGGGCCGGAGAATTTCATCCGGTTTGTTGGCTCGTGGGGGGCAAAATAGGGTGATACAGGATCTTGCTCCGATTGACGATAATCCATCCCAAAACTCCTTTATAGACAGTAATGTAAACCTATTCAAGACCATCTTCAAATATCCTCCTGAAAATTGCAAGGATATTTTTGGTTGAAACGGTGGTGGAAATCAGGCTAAACCCTGCGGTATGATGGACACGAAGGCTATGGGACATGATCAGAAAGGGGCGAAATCGATAGTGCAGCGTAAATATGCGGGGATCGGAGCGATTGTCATGCTTCTCTCCGTGGCGTTTGGTGCGTTTGGCGCCCATATTTTGAAAGAGCGGATCGGGGAGGCAGCAATCGGCACCTTTGAGACCGGAGTCCATTATCAAATGATTCATGGCATCGCCATGCTGCTGACCGCGTTATTTGCCGTGAAGTGGGGAGATTCCAAGCGGCTGCTGTGGAGCGGACGGTTATTCCTGATCGGCGTGATCTTATTTTCAGGCAGCTTATATGGCCTTGCCACCTTGGACTTACGATGGCTTGGTCCGGTGACACCGCTTGGCGGCGTATCATTTCTAGCAGGCTGGCTGCTGCTCGCACTGGAAGCCTGGAAGGCGGCACCTCGGGCTGGAGCATAAAGCTTAAGGAGATTCAAGCCCTAAAAGGGCTGGCGCAACCTGCATCTGCAGGAACCGCCAGCCCTTTTTGCTGCTTTTATAATGAAATGATTTACGTATCCAAAAAGTCGATGATCTCGCTCAGCTTTAGCGTGTATACCTGCTTCTCGTCGACGTGGTATACGCTCACCGCGTAGGTTTCCGGAAGGAAATTTAAGATTCGGCACGGCATACTCGTCCGCTTACCGTTACGATTGACGTACAAACGGACAAGCTTATTGCCTGTAATATAGCTTTGAATCCAGGCTTGGAATTCATCGCTTGTCGCCAGCTCCTTGAAGTTGCTCGAAGCCGGCTCGCTTTTCTTCTTCTCCACCACAGCGGGTTGTTTAGACGTTTCTTTGCCGTTATTCTTAGCCTTGACGGCTTGGGCGGTTTCGATGCGGGACTGCGTGCGGGAAGCTAAGGTAGATTCAATAATTCGTCCCAGCTCGATTCCGGAGTTGATGCGGTAATCTATAATGTCAGGGCTGTCGTTCAGCAGCTTCAACAGCGCTTGCAGAGCCAGCGGGTTCGTTGTCCCTTTGACTAGAATTTCGACGTTAAATAAATAGCCCACTTCTTCTTGATTATGATGTTGACCGGTTTGATTTTCCATAATTCCCCCACAGTGATTTCAAGTTAGGCAGAGAAAGGTCATCCTTTTCTGTTGAAAATCCTCAATAATAATAGCACCACTATGACAACAATCATAGCCCAAACATCAAGAAATTTACACAAATCTATACATCTATGGATCTTTTGTTTCACCCCGCCTGAATCAGGGTAAGATAATGACAACATTTTATTGAAGAAAGCAGGGGATAAGGATGGCCAAATCGGAAGCCAAACCAGCAAAGAATACGAAGAAATCCAGCCTGGAGCAACTGCTGAACGAACAAGTTGCCAACCTGAACGTGCTTTATGTGAAGCTGCACAACTATCATTGGTATGTGAAAGGGACAAATTTCTTTCGGCTGCACGCCAAATTTGAGGAGTTGTATAATGAAGTTACTGAACAAATGGATGCCATTGCCGAGCGAATGCTGGCGCTGAAGTGGAACCCGGCAGCATCGCTGGAAGAGTATCTGGACCTGGCCACCATTCAGGAGGCAACCGGGAAGGAGGAGCCGCAGGCGATGGTTCAGCATGTGCTTGAGGACCTGGCGACCTTAACGGAGGCGTACAACGAAGGGATTGGTCTCGCGGATCAGGTGGAGGATAACGTCACTAGCGATTTGTTAACCGGTTATCTTGGCAAATGGGAAAAACACATGTGGATGCTCCGGGCGTATTTGGATTGATAGCTCTTACCGGAGTCGAAGACAGCACGCATTCCAAGAGGGCTTGGCCGCAAACGCGGGCCGGGTCCTTTTGCATTCTGTGACAACGATATTGCATAACGGTGAACATCCGCCGCCATACGTTGCTTATGCCAATAAAGTAGGTTAGAATGAAGTGAGAATCAGTGAGAATCACTTAGAATTATTCTAATGTGATAATTGTTATGATATAATGGCAAGAACAAGGGCGGCGGCCCTAAGCAAATAACGTTAATTTTCGTGAATGGAAGGAGCAGTTACATGGCAACGCATTTTGTAGTTGAGGGTTTGAAAGCAACAATCGAGGAGAAGGAGATCCTGAAAGGGATTAACCTTGAGATAAAAGGCGGGGAAATCCACGCCATCATGGGACCAAACGGAACCGGGAAAAGTACGCTGGCTTCTGCGCTGATGGGCCATCCGAAGTATGAAGTTACGGATGGTAAAGTGACGCTGAACGGGGAAGACGTGTTGGAGATGGCCGTTGACGAACGCGCCCGCGCCGGTATGTTCCTGGCGATGCAATATCCTAGCGAAATCGCTGGCGTAACGAATGCAGACTTCCTGCGCAGTGCCATTAATGCCCGCCGCGGCGAAGGGAACGAAATCTCCCTGATCAAATTCATTCGTCAAATGGAAGAGCAAATGAAAGTGCTGGAGATGAATCCAGAGTTTGCGCACCGTTATTTGAACGAAGGCTTCTCCGGCGGGGAGAAGAAGCGGAACGAAATTTTGCAAATGCTGCTGCTGGATCCGAAGATCGTCATTCTGGACGAAATCGACTCCGGTCTTGACATCGACGCTTTGCGGATCGTGGCGAATGGTGTAAACTCCATGCGCAGCGAAGACCGCGGCTTCTTGATTATTACCCACTACCAACGTCTGTTAAACTATATCAAACCGGACTACGTTCACGTGATGATGCAAGGCCGCATCGTGAAATCCGGCGGTCCTGAGCTTGCCGAGCGCCTGGAAGCGGAAGGTTACGATTGGGTCAAGGAAGAGCTGGGTATCGTGGACGAAACAGTTGGTCAAGAAGCCTAAACGGAAGGAGGAGTAGAGAATGACGACACAAACCGTACTTCCGGTAGAAGCGGAGCAATTGAAACAACTGTCCGCGAAGCGCGGCGAACCGGACTGGCTGACGGACAGCCGGACGAAGGCGCTGCAGCTGGCGGCGGAACTGGAACTGCCTCAATTGGAGAAGACGCGGATTGACCGCTGGGATTTGAGCAACTTTGGAACGCTTGCTGAAGCTCGGGTTGAAAATCCGCAGCAGTTGCCTGACAGCATCCAATCGTTGGTGGACTTGACTGAGCAGAGCAATTTGCTTGTTCAACGGAATGCAGATACCGTATTTACTAAGTTGGCACCGGAGCTGGCGAGCCAAGGGGTGATCTTCACCGATTTGGAGACCGCCGTGCGGGAGCATGGGGATCTGGTGAAGGCGCACCTGCACAGCGTGATCAAGCCGGACGAGAATCGGCTGGCAGCTTTGCATGCCGCGTTGTGGAATGGCGGGGTTTTCCTGTACGTTCCGAAGAACGTGGTGATTGATACGCCGCTGCAAACGATTTTCCTGTTGGATGATGCAGGTTCTGCGTTCACGCCTCACGTCCTGATCGTGGCGGACACGAACAGCCAAGTCACCTACGTGGATAACTATATTTCTGTGAATCTGAATGGAAGCATCGTGCATAACGGTGCAGCCGAAGTAATCGTGAAGCCGGGCGCCAAAGTCCAATTCGCTACGGTGCACCATTTGGCCGAGCAAGCGACGGATGTGACATATCGCCGCGCCGTTGTTGAGAATGACGGCAGCATCGAATGGATCATCGGCGAGATGAACAATGGCGATTCGGCAAGCGAAACGCTGTCGATCTTGAAAGGGAACGGCTCGAACTCTGATGCGAAGGTCATCGCCGTTGGTTCGGGGAAACAACGTTTGAACTATACGACGAAGGCCGTACATTACGGGAAGAGCTCGAACAGCCAAATGATTACCCGCGCGGTGATGCGGGAAGAAGCTACGGCGATTATTAACGGGATCACGAAAATCGAGAAAGGTGCCACGAAAGCGGACGGCCAGCAAACCGAGAAAGTGCTCATGCTGAGCCCGAAAGCCCGCGGTGACGCCAACCCGATTCTGCTGATTGACGAAGATGACGTTTCCGCAGGACACGCCGCTTCCGTTGGGCAGGTGAACCCGGAACAAATTTACTACTTGATGTCCCGCGGGATTACCCGTGCAGAGGCGGAACGCTTGGTGATCTACGGCTTCTTGGCGCCGGTGGTTTCGGATATCCCGCTGGAACCGTTGCAGAAGCAACTGCAAGGTCTGGTGGAAAGGAAGCTGGGACAATGAGTATCCATGCTGAAGAGCTCAAGAAGCAATTCCCGATTCTGCAGCAAGAGATAAACGGGCATCCGCTCGTTTATCTCGACAGCGCGGCTTCCTCGCAGAAGCCGGCCGTCGTGATCGAAGCATTAAAGCATTATTACGAATGGGATAATGCGAACGTGCATCGCGGCGTCCACACGCTGGGCAGCCGGGCGACTGATGCTTACGAGAACGCCCGCGAGAAGGTAGCCCGATTTATCGGGGCTGCGCGCCGGGAAGAGATTATTTTTACCCGGGGCACAACGACGTCGCTGAATTTGGTTGCATCCTCTTACGGAGCGGCGAATGTCGGTGAAGGCGACGAAATCGTCATTACTCCGATGGAGCATCATAGCAATTTGATTCCTTGGCAGCAATTGGCGTTGAAGAAGAAAGCTGTATTGAAATATATCCCGCTGCAGCCGGACGGTCATATCGATTTGGCGGATGCGGAGAAGACGATTACTCCCAAGACGAAGATCGTGGCGACCGCCTACGTATCCAACGTCCTGGGCGTTGTTAATCCCGTCAAGGAGCTCGCGGCGATTGCTCATCGCAACGGGGCGGTTATGGTTGTTGACGGCGCGCAGAGCACCCCGCACATGAAGGTTAACGTACAGGAGCTGGATGCTGATTTTTATGCTTTTTCCGGCCACAAAATGTGCGCACCAACTGGAATTGGGGTACTCTATGGAAAGAAGCATCTGCTGGAAGCCATGGAGCCGATCGAATACGGCGGAGAAATGATCGACGATGTCGGATTGTATGAATCAAGCTGGAAGGAGCTTCCTTGGAAATTTGAAGGCGGGACGCCGATTATTGCAGGTGCGGTTGGATTGGCGGCAGCCATCGATTTCCTTGAAGGCATCGGGCTTGAGGAAATTCACCGGCACGAGGCCAAGCTTGCCACTTATGCGATGAACCGCCTGTCAGAAATCGAAGGGCTGGCCCTATATGGACCGCGCGAGCGCGAAGTGGGGCTGATTACCTTCAATCTGCAGGACATTCACCCGCATGATGTTGCGACCGTGCTTGATGCTTCCGGGATCGCCATCCGGGCGGGTCACCACTGCTGCCAGCCGCTGATGCGTTGGCTTGAAGCAAGCGCAACGGCTAGAGCAAGCCTGTATTTATACAATACGGAACAGGATATCGACCGACTGGCGGAAGCTTTAATCCAAACAAAGGAGTATTTTGGGTGATGCAACTAGACGATTTATACCGCCGTGTCATAATGGATCATTATAAAAATCCGCGGAACCGCGGGAAGTTTGAGGAAGGCGCGCTGACGGTCGATTTGAACAATCCGACCTGCGGCGACCGCATTTCCTTGCAGTTGATTGTGGAAGGAGACGTCGTCAAGGACGCCCGCTTTACCGGGGAAGGCTGCTCCATCAGCATGTCGTCGGCTTCGATGATGACGGAGGCCGTCAAAGGACGGACGATCGAGGACGCGATGGAGCTAGCTGGACGGTTCTCCCGGCTGATGATGGGAGAAACGGTGGAGTTTGACGACTATGAAGATCTTGAGGCCTTATCCGGCGTTAGAAAATTTCCTGCCCGCATCAAATGCGCTACGTTAGCTTGGAATGCGCTGAAAAAAGGAATCCAAGCGGAAATCTAATCCCCTGAGGAGGTAGCCGAACATGGCCAAAAAAGCACCGGAATTAGAAGAGTATAAATACGGTTTCCGGGATGAACACAAGGCGATCTTTCAATCCGGTAAAGGCTTGACCCGTGAAATCGTAACGGAAATCTCCCGTATTAAAGGCGAGCCGGAGTGGATGCTTAATTTCCGCCTCAAATCGCTTGAGCAGTTCGAGAAAATGCCGTTGCCGCGTTGGGGCGGAGATTTGAGCGAGCTCGATTTTAACGATATTCAATACTACGTGAAACCATCTGAGAAACAAGGTAAGACGTGGGAAGAAGTCCCGGCAGAAATCAAAGAAACGTTTGATAAGCTGGGGATTCCAGAGGCCGAGCAGAAGTTCCTGGCCGGCGTCTCCGCGCAATACGAGTCGGAGGTCGTATACCATAGCATTCAGAAGGACCTGGAAGATCAAGGGGTTATCTTCATGGATACGGATTCCGCATTGCGTGAGTATCCGGAACTGTTCAAAGAGTACTTCGGTACGGTAGTTCCTGCTGCGGACAACAAGTTTGCGGCTCTGAACAGCGCCGTATGGTCCGGGGGCAGCTTCATTTACGTGCCAAAAGGCGTGAAATGCGAAGTGCCGCTGCAGGCTTATTTCCGGATCAACTCGGAGAACATGGGACAATTTGAACGTACGCTGATCATCGCCGACGAAGGCAGCTTTGTGCATTACACCGAAGGCTGCACGGCGCCGATTTACAGCACGAACTCGCTGCATAGCGCGGTCGTGGAAATCATCGTGAAGAAGGACGCTCGCGTTCGATACACGACGATCCAGAACTGGGCACCAAACATCTATAACCTGGTTACGAAACGTGCGGTAGCCGAAGAGAACGCAACGATGGAATGGGTTGACGGCAATATCGGCTCGAAGTTGACGATGAAGTACCCAGCCGTTATCTTGAAAGGCCGCGGCGCGAAAGGCAGCGTGCTGTCCATCGCCGTTGCCGGCAAAGGTCAGCTTCAGGATGCCGGTGCGAAAATGATCCACCTGGCGCCGGATACAACGTCGACGATCGTGTCGAAGTCGATTTCCAAACATGGCGGTAAGGTTACTTACCGCGGTCTCGCTTCCTTCGGCCGACAAGCGGAAGGCGCGAAATCGAACATCAAATGCGATACGCTGATTCTCGATAACGAGTCGACGTCGGATACGATCCCATACAACGAGATCATGAACGACAATATCACGCTGGAGCATGAGGCGACCGTATCGAAGGTGTCGGAGGAGCAGCTCTTCTATCTGATGAGCCGCGGTCTGACCGAAGAAGAAGCAACGCAAATGATCGTTATGGGCTTTATCGAGCCGTTCACGAAAGAGCTGCCGATGGAATATGCGGTAGAGATGAACCGCTTGATCAAATTTGAGATGGAAGGCTCGATCGGTTAAAAGTTTAGGCCAAACGAAAGGAGAAGCCCCTGAGCGGGACTTCTCCTTTTTTTTGCGTGGTTGGGCTCTACTGGCGGATCGTTACGCTGGTTCCGATCGGCACGATCCGGGCTAGCTCGATGACGTCCGGGTTATACATTCGGATACACCCGTGTGAAACCTCTTTGCCGATGGAGGAAGGATCATCAGTGCCGTGGATCCCGTAATGGGGCTTGGACAAGCCCATCCAATAGGCGCCAAACGGCCCGCCGGGATTGGGGGCTTTGTTGACGATGGTATACGACCCTACAGGGGTTTGCGTGAGCATGGTTCCGATCCCAACCGGAAACCCACGTACGACGTTGTTGTTATCCAGCAGGTACAGCATGCGATCCGATATATCCACGATGATGCGGTAATTGGGCATGTAGGCGCGCCTCCCGTTGTTTTTTGCTAGTGTATGACGGGTAGGCATAAGTTGGTTGGGCGAATGCGTAAGAGCCGATCGCCAAGGCTTAAGGCAAAATAAAACCCGGGTCCTGTGCAGGCCCGGGAGAATTCCGTATTAGAGATATACTTCTGCGATTGAGGTTTCGCGTTCTTTGGACAGGTCGACAAATCGGGAATCCGTCTTGACCAGCGGACGGAAGAAGTCCGTTTGATTCGTCATGACGATAGAACCGATCTCGCCGGTGCTCAGCATCACTTTCTTGCCGATGAAGTTCGGCAACAGATGACGGATCAATGCTTGCGTTGGCTCCGGGCTCAACTGGCCGAAGCTAAGGCTGTTTAACTCGCGCAGCACGGACAGCAGCTCCTGCTTCGAGCGGTAGACCCGGTTGGAGGTCATCGCCGCATACACGTCTGCAACCGCGGCGATCTTGGCGAACGGATGGATATCCTTGCTTGTTAAGCCATGCGGATAACCGCTGCCGTCCTCCCGTTCGTGATGCTGCAGCGCCACCAAGGCCGAAAGCTCGTCTCCGGTAGAATTGAGAATAATGTCATGACCGTATTCGGAATGACGCTTCACTTCTTCGAATTCCTCCGGCGTCAGCTTGCCGGGCTTGGATAAAATGCTCTGTGGGACCTTGCTCTTGCCGATATCGATCAAGTAGCCGGCTTTCCCAGCCTTGTAGGCTTCTTCCTTAGGATACCCTAACCAGGAGGCGATATAATAACTGAGCATGCCGACTTGCATGGAATGATGGTAAGTATAATTGTCACCGTCACCAATCATCAGCAATAAAGAGACGACGTCCTTCTGGTTATCCAGTTCTGAGATCATCGGCTCTAACAGCTTGTCCACTTTCGCTTCGTCGATCGTCCCGTTCGTTAGCGCTTTCAGGAACAGTTCCTCGAAACCGTCAACGGCTTCATCCATATATGGCTTGGCCCGGAAGGCAGGATCCGAAGGGAATTCGGCGTCTAAGGTTTGCGGTTCGATATCTACGTAGTCGATCCCATGCTGCATTAGCTTAACGATGGAATCGCTGCTCAATTCACAGCCTTTCTGCAAAACAAAAACGCCGAAATGATTAAATACGTCATGTTGGAGACGGTCGCCTGGACTGAGCTCCATAATATGTACTTTCAAAGACGATGACACCTCGTAATCTTCCTGTTTTTCTTAATCATATCAGGAAACAAATGGGTTGACAACGAAATTGTTAGGTTTGTCAATCACCCGAAAGGAGGTGTTCTCCCGGTACACGAGGGTCCCACGGACCAAGTCCATGGCCCTTCCACTCCGAACCGTCTTCCCAGATTTCCTTTTTCCAGATCGGGACAATCTGCTTAAGACGTTCAATCGCGTAGCGGCTGGCCTCGTAGCATCCGGCCCGGTGAGGTGCCGATACGGCGATGACGACACTGATTTCCGCGATATCCACGCGACCGATCCGGTGGCTAATCGCACAGCGGGTTCCTGGCCAGCGCTCCGTGATCTCGGCGCCGATTTGGCGCAGCTTGGCTAAGGCCATCGGCACATAGGCTTCGTATTCGAGATGGACGGTCCGTTGACCTTGCGTCCATTCCCGGGTAGTCCCGGTGAACGTTAGAACGGCGCCATGGTCGGGGGTGATAACCTTAGCCGTGATCTCCTCCACGGACAGCGGTTCTTCCGTGATGATGTACAGTTGATCGTCCGCCGGATCCGAAGCATCGTTCGAACTCCATTCTCCGCCGGATACCGGCGGGATCAGTGCGATCTCGTCCTCCGCATGGATGGGCGTATCGCCTGCAGCGTACTCCTGATTTACCGCAACGAAGGAGGCGGAAATCAGCGCAGCTGCTGAGGGATAAGCCTCAGCTAACGCTTCCTTTAACGAGGCTGCTGTAATTGGACGTTCTGGATAAGGGTATGCAAAGCTTAAGGTTGACGTACCGATCCGGTCCGCCAACCCGGCAAAAAGAGCAATTTGAATATTCATAGGAGTCTCCTCGGAATAGTTTGTAAGTAATATACATTATAACAAGACAACGATCAATTTTAAGGTATATAATACACATTGAACTCTAAAATTTAGAATAAGCCGAATAGATTGAGAGGGCAAGGAGGTAGTGCTTATGCCGGAGACGAACCAGGAAACGTTAACGATACTCTACACCAACGATATTCACAGCCATTTTGAAACGATGGGGCGCATCGCGGCGATGATTGATGAGTTGCGTGCCGAGGCGCCGGCTTCTACGCTCCTTCTCGATATCGGCGACCATATGGACCGGGCGGCGATCGAAACCGAAGGCACCTTAGGACAGGCCAATGTGGACGTGCTGAACCTAACGGGATACGATGCGGTAACGATCGGCAATAATGAAGGGCTGACCTTTACGCCGGAAATGTTGGGCCAGGCCTACGCCGGCCTGCACAGCTCCGTCGTTTGCGGAAATATCGTAGAGATGCGGACGGGACGGCCCCCAGCGTGGATGCAGAGCCGTCTGGTCGTGCACAAGCAGGGGTTTAAGATTGGGCTGGTGGCTGCGACGGCTGCGTTTGCTGAGTTCTATGAGCTGCTGGGCTTGGAATCCCTGAATCCGCTGGAAACGATCGCCAGGGATGTAAGTCAGCTGCGCGATGAGGTGGATCTGGTCATTGTGATGTCCCATTTAGGCCTGCCGATGGATCAGCAGCTGGCCGAGACGGTACCGGGCATCGACCTGATCATCGGCGGGCATACCCATCATTTGCTGGAGGAGCCGCTGCGCATCGGATCAACGATGGTTACGGCTGCAGGGAAGTTCGGTAACTACTTAGGGAAGGTTGTTGTTCTCCGGGAGGCCGTAACCGGACGGTTATCGATGGACGGGGTTTGCCTGCCTGTCCGGGAAGGGCCGAAGCTGGAGCAGGTGGAGACGGCCATCGCCTTGCAGAGAGAAGCAGCAAAGCTCCGGTTGAATCGCACGGTTGCGGTGACGGATCGCGAGCTGCCGGTGTCCTACGAGGCAGAATCTCCGTTTGGCAATCTGCTGGCTCAAGCGGTGCGCCGTCATACCAACAGCGAATTTTCTCTGGTGAACAGCGGTCAGTTGCTCGCTAGCCTGCCGGCTGGAGAGATCAGCGAAGGAATGCTGCATGAACGTTGCCCTTCGCCGATTAACCCTTGTACGATGCGGCTGTCTGGGGAAGATATTTTGGCAAGTCTGGAGGAATCGCTGCTTGAGGAGAAGAGGGGTAAATTCATTATGGGATTTGGCTTTCGGGGAAAGGTGCTTGGCGGCATTTGCGTTGACGGATTGGAGATTGAATACAACCCTGACGCTCCCCCTTTCGAGCGGATCATCCGGGCAAGCGTTGCGGGCAAGCCATTGCGGAGCGACCAGACGTATCTCGTAGGCACGCTGGATATGTTCACCTTTGGCGTCGGTTATGAACGATTAAAGCGGGGGACGGAGAAGCGTTATATGCTCCCTGAATTTTTGCGCGATCTGCTCCGCTTTGAACTGCAGACGGCCGGCGCAGTGGATACCTGTTTTCAATCCCGGTGGAAAAAAGTAGAATAACTATAGCGCGAAGTCACACTCGATCAGGAGGAACGAATGAGTCTTATTGTCTCGATTATTTTAGCCATTGTGGAAGGTTTAACCGAGTTTATTCCGGTCTCGTCGACGGGACACATGATATTAACTGCCAAGCTGATGGGATACGATGATCAGTCGCCGGAGATGAAGACCTTTGAAATCGTCATTCAGCTTGGGGCGATCCTTGCCATGGCCTGGGTTTACCGGGAACGGATCTTAAATCTGCTTGGCTTAAGCAAAAAAATAACGGTCGTTGACCTGAACGCCCCGAAGGGCCGTCTTAATTTAATCCATATTCTGCTGGGGATTGTGCCGGCGCTGGCTGTCGGATTTTTCTTCCGCGATTTTATCAAAGGCCTGTTCAGCTCGCAGACGGTATTGTGGGCGCTTGTCGTTGGCGGCCTATTCATGATCTTCGCCGAATGGTTTAATAAGAACAAAGCGGAGGTTACTGCGCAAGAAATGGATCAGCTGACCTATAAACAAGCGCTTCTGATCGGGTTGTATCAGTGTATCTCCGTGCTCTGGCCCGGCTTCTCCCGGTCCGGCTCGACGATTGCCGGCGGGATGCTGAGCGGTGCCAGCTACAAAGCGGCTGCCGACTTCTCGTTCCTTATCGCCATCCCGATCATGTGTGCGGTGTCCGCTTACGAAATGCTGGATTCGTACCGCTATTTGACGTCCGAAACGATCGGGTATTTCTTGATCGGTTTTGTGGTTGCTTTTGTTGTGGCCTATGTGGTCGTACTGGCGTTCTTAAAGCTCATCCAAAAGGTGCAGCTTCGCCATTTTGCTTATTATCGGTTTGTTTTGGCCGCCTTGTTCTGGATCTTTATTATGCGTTAATACACTTCAAGGGCGGGCAGTATTTCAAGCTGGAATGAAATCCAGGAAAAAGATTTATAATGAGGACGGGAGAAACGTCATCTTACGACAGTAGATATGTCCGCTTTCGCACTCCATCCGGATTGCGGGAGCGGACGGAATAGAAATGGTGGTAGTGGATAATGAGAAAACAGACGATAACGATAAATGAAGGCATTCGGCCGATCAGCCCGAGTTATGATCCATGGGACCCGATTTTGTCCCTGCGGGAGTTTGGTCGGCATGCCTTAACCAGCGTCGAGCTGACGGTAACGAATTTATGCAATATGCGTTGCGAGCACTGCGCGGTTGGCGACAGTCTCGTGCTGAAGGAACCCGAGCAGCTTCCGCTGCCGCTGATTCTGAAGGCGCTGGATGAAGTTGAACATTTGCAGACGATTAGTATCACGGGCGGCGAGCCGACATTTCGGCGCCAAACCGTGGAGGAGAAAATTATCCCGCTGCTGAAATACGCCAAGGAGCGCGGGATTCGTTCGCAAATCAATTCCAATCTGACATTAGACTATGAACGTTACGAGAAGCTGCTTCCTTATTTGGATGTGATGCACATCTCGTTTAACTATACAAGCGAACGCGATTTCCATGAGATCGGATTCGCTCGCAGCGGACACCCGGTCAAGCCGGAGGTCGCTTATAAAATGTACGAGACGATGATTGAGAACACACGCAAACTCAGCGAAGCGGGCATGTTCGTGTCTGCCGAGTCGATGATTAACTATCGGACGCACCGCAAACTGCCGGAGATTCATCGCATGATCGTAGAAATGGGCTGCAAAAGACATGAGGTCCATCCGATGTATGCGGCCGATTTTGCCGAAGGGTTGCCTGTGCTGGCGTTAAGCGATATGCGAGCGGCGATCCACTCGCTGCTGGACGCTCGGGATCCGGACGTATGGATGCTGTTCGGAACGCTGCCTTTCTTTGCTTGTAACGGGAATGAAGAAGACTTGCAGCTGCTGCGCAGGCTGCGGAAAGAGCCTAACGTGACCGTTCGCAATGATCCGGATGGACGTAACCGCGTAAATGTGAATATGTTCACCGGGGATGTCTTTGTAACGGATTTTGCTGCCATCCCGGCCTTTGGCAATGTGCGGGAAGGGAAGCTGGACGAGATCTTCAGCCGCTGGCTGACGGAGCATCCATTAAACCAGAAGGTCAACTGCCACTGCGATGCGGCTGGTTGCTGCGGCCCGAATCTCTTGGTTGCGGACATGTATTATCAAGATACGGATTTTAAATCGCGTAAAGCGGCTGCTCTATAAGTAGAACTAAACTAGAAAAGAGGCGTATGACATGCCGGTAGCCCTCGATGCTCATACCAATTTTGAAATCGGCAAGCTGATATGGAACTTACTGATCGTCCTAATTCTCGTCTTCTTAAACGGATTCTTTGTGGCTGCCGAATTTTCGCTCGTGAAGGTTCGCCAATCCCGGCTGACTCAACTGGCCCGGGAGGGCAACCGCCGGGCGAATTACGCACTGAAGGTCAATAAGCGGCTCGACACCTACTTGTCGGCGACACAGCTTGGCATCACGCTGGCATCGCTGGGACTCGGGTGGGTCGGAGAACCTGCGGTGTCCGAGCTTTTAATTGAACCGCTGATGCATAAGATGGGCGCAACCGATCCCACTCTGATCTCCACGGTCTCGGTGGCGGTCGGTTTTGCGATCATTACGTTTTTACATATTGTGATGGGGGAGCTGGCTCCAAAATCGCTGGCGATCCAAAAGTCGGAAGCGGCGTCCTTATGGCTGTCTTGGCCGTTGTTGATGTTTTATCGCTTATTCCTTCCCGTGATCTGGCTCTTGAATACAGCGGCAAACGGCGCGCTCCGGCTGATTGGAATTGAACCGGCCAGTGAGAGCGAGGCGGCGCATTCCGAGGAAGAAATTCGCATTCTCATGGATCAAAGCGCCAAAAGCGGCGTCATCGATAAAGATGAAATGAAGCTGGTGGACAATATTTTCGACTTCTCCGACATGCTGGCCCGTGAGGTCATGCTGCCGCGGACGGATATGGATTGCTTGTACACGAATTTGAGCTGGGAAGATAATATGAAAATCGTAGCCAACACGAAGCACTCCCGCTATCCGGTTGCCGTCGAGGATAAGGATCAGATCATCGGGTTCGTACATATTACCGACCTGCTGCTGCCCGATTCGGAGAAGCCGCTTCGTTTGGAGGAGATGGTTCGCCCGATCCTGAACGTGCCGGAGTCGATGGAAATCAGCCAGGTGCTTCGCTTGATGCAGAAGAAGCATTCTCAAGTAACGCTTGTCGTCGATGAATACGGCGGAACGGCCGGACTGCTGACCGCGGAAGAAATTCTCGAGGAGATCGTTGGCGATCTCCATGACGAGTTCGAGGATGAACGTCCGGATATCGAGAAAATAACGGATGATGTCTATTCGGTGGACGGCCGCTTGTTGATCGAAGAAGTCAATGAACTGGTCGGCAGCGACATTGAAGACGAGGAAGTGGACTCCATCGGTGGCTGGTTGTTTAAGGAGTTGGAAGGCACCCCGGCCAAAGGCAAAAGAAAACAGGTTGACCGCTTCTTATTCGAGGTTGAGGAAGCCAGCCGATTGCGCATCACGCGCGTGAAGGTCATCCGCCTCGTTGTCGAAGAGCCGGAAGAGGAAATCGAAGAGGAATAAAGCCGGACAAGCTTCATCCGGCTGCATAACGCTGTCCCTGGGATTCAGGGGCGGCGTTTATTTTTTTGTAAAAATACGTCTCTTCTGGTTCATTATTTGGGCGATTGTCATATGTTATAGG
>NZ_GG696003.1:0-2161 GCF_000159955.1 Paenibacillus sp. oral taxon 786 str. D14
TGATGGGTAATGTCGATGTCATTTGACCAATATATGAGAGACATGGTACAACCGATGAGAGACGAATTAACCGTGCTGGGGATTCAAGAGCTGCGTACGCCGGAGGAAGTAGAAGAGAAGCTGCCAAACGCGAAAGGGACTGCGCTGGTCGTTGTCAATTCCGTCTGCGGATGCGCAGCGGGACAATGCCGACCGGGCGTAGCGAAGGCGTTGCAGCATGACGTGACACCGGACCACCTGTTTACCGTGTTTGCGGGTCAAGATAAAGAAGCAACGGCGAAAGCACGCGAATACTTCGCGCCGTATCCGCCTTCTTCGCCTTCGATCGCATTGATGAAGGACGGCGAGCTCGTCCATTTCATCGAACGCCACCAAATTGAAGACCGTTCGGCTGAAGAAATCGCCGCTGATCTGACCAGCGCGTTTGACCGCTTCTGCCGGTAAGCTGTAGCGGCCGCTAATCAGTCGCTTTCGCCCCGCCATCCAGCCTGTCTGGATGGTTCGGGGCGTTTTTCGATTTAGGGCATACTACTTACATAAGGTGTTATATCTTGGATGTGGAGGGATTTAGATGAGTTTGCAGCAGGAAATCATTAAGCGGTTTGGGGTTAAACCCGTCATTGACGTGGATGAGGAAATTCGCCGGCGGGTCGACTTTTTGAAGGAGCAGGTCAAAGCGGCGCGCACGACCGGCCTATTAATCGCGATCAGCGGCGGGATTGACAGCGCAGTAACCACCGGCTTGTGTAAACGGGCGACGGACGAGCTGACGCAGGAAACCGGCCAACCGTACATGACGTTGGGCGTGTTCCAGCCATACGGGAAGCAGGAGGACATCGAGCACAGCTACGAGGTGGCCAAGGCGTTTGGACTTAAGCATACGGTAGAGACGAATATTGAGGAAGCCGTAGACGAAATTGCCCTCGAAGTTGAGCACGGCTTGAAAAATATCGGGCAATCCCGTCACCTCAGCCCGCAAGGCAAAGGTAACGTGAAAGCGCGGACGCGGATGGTCATGCAATATGCGCTGGCTTTTGAGCTGAACCTGCTCGTTGTGGGCACCGACCATGCGTCCGAGGCGATTACCGGCTTTTACACCAAATGGGGCGATGGAGCCGTTGACGTTACGCCGCTCAGCTCGCTGAACAAACGCCAGGTTCGCCAGCTTGCCGTCCGCCTCGGCGTGCCGCAAAGCGTGATCGACAAGGCGCCAACCGCCGGCCTGTGGGAAGGGCAAACAGATGAGAAGGAGCTCGGAATCAGCTACGAAGATAACAGCGATTATCTGGAAGGCAAGCAGATCGATCCGGCCGTCCAAGAGCGCCTGGAGGCCTTCTACCGCAAAACCGAGCACAAGCGCAGCCCAATCCCGGGCATTTAATTAACACATAGATGATAGACGCGGGCCCGGGCAAGCTGCCCGGAGCCCGCTTTTTTCTAGGGTAACATAGTACTTTTTCCGCTCTCTTTCTATGATTATCCCGTTGCATCAGGCAGTGAGTGAGAGAAAGAAGCAAATATGCACGGTAGAAGTAAGATGTTGCAAGAAAAACGATAAGTACGGTTATATGCGACAGGGGGAACAGTGTTCATCGTTCATCGTTCATCGTCTCTCTGCCGCCCCCTTTTTGATGATTATCCCGTTGAATCAGCTCGTGGGAAATAAGAAGGAAGGGAACACGTCCAATAGCAAAAAAGATGCTGCGAGAACTTCGATGGGCAGGATATAATTTGCGACAAAACCCCGGTACGGACATATTTCGCAAACACGCCTTATCGCAAATAAGCCTTATTGCAAATTGCCTTATACGGATAAAAACTACGTCAACACGTATTATATGGATAAACTACGTCAACACCGCCTTGTACGGATACATCCCCACAATGCGCATTAGTATGGATATCATGTGAATGGTCGATCAGCTGAGCTACGAAAGTCAGGTGGGAGGCTCCTAATTTGTGTTTTTCAGCATTCCGATTAGCACTTCTATCATTGCCTCTTAGTAGCCTCTTAGTATCTCGATTAGTAGCTTGATTAGCGGCTCGATTAACACTTCGATTTACGCGGCTGCTGCAAAGAACGGCTTCTTATGGTGTGCGTTCTGATGACTTGCGATTAATTGGCGGTAAGGGATCGCTGGAATGGACACGCACATCTGAA
>NZ_GG696003.1:2301-9719 GCF_000159955.1 Paenibacillus sp. oral taxon 786 str. D14
GCATATTATGACGCATTTCTTCCTCGGAAGGGGACATGCGCAGATGGCGGCGGACGGTGTATTCATTCAAATACGCCTGCAAATGTGTTAGCCCCAAGGCAATATACGTGCGCTTAAGCGAGTTCCACGCCGCTCTTACTTCTTTACGCAAAGGCAAATACAGCCGATAAGCCAAATGGAACGACTGAACGGTGGAGGTATGGACATCGATATGATCATGGATGAACGCGGCGAGATCATGCCGGTCGGCACGTTGTCCTCTTTTATGCGATATCAGCTGGATCTTCACCCGCTCCGGCTCGCCATATTCCGTGACCGTGCAGCCGGCTACAACCGCGGTGGCATATGGCTGAGCAGCCGGATGATAACGCGACGAATCATACGCATACTGATCGCAGTTTACCTTCACGTCTCCAGAGAGCAGTTCCCGGGCATCGCATTCGCCGAGGGTATGACGGATTTTGTGCAGCATGAGCCAAGCGGTCTTGTAGGTAACTTCAATGACCTGACTCAACCGCAGCGCCGAGATGCCGTCGGGAAGCAGGAACAATTCGAGGGCTCGAAACCACTTCACAAGGGGCAGATGGGTTCTTTCAAAAATCGTGCCGACCAAAGGCGATGCCTGATAGCCGCATCGTCCGCACTCAAACAAAGGAAGGCGTCGGGAGGACAGGCGGGTGCACTCGCTATAAGCGCAGCGCGGGCAAACAAATCCGTTTGGCCACTTCATAGTGATGATCGCCTCAATGCAGTCCGCCTCACTTTGAAAACGGCTGCTGACAGGTTGAAGCAGCTCCGTATTCATACCTAACTCCATGTCCGATTCCTCCAATTCAAATCCTCTAACTCAATAAATGCGCACGTATGTTCTCTTTTTTTCATTATACCAAACATACGTTCTATTTACAAGAAAAAAATCCCAGAAAGTCATTCTTATCTTTATGGAAAAGGAAAGATCAGCTCCCCGGGGACCTCATTTCACTCCCGTCCATGGATCTCTCAATTCTGAGCAAAAGGGATAATTGTGCAAAGTGGAGCAGCAAGAAGATCTCCTTCCCCGATCCCCCGTTCTGAGCAAAAGGGATAATGGCGAAAAGAGTGGCGCGCGAGAAGGGCCCAAGGGGCAGGGGAAGCCAAGGGACGCCAGGGGACGTAAAGGGACGCCGATCTTTTACAATTTGAGTGAGCTTGGGCTTAGGTCCAGCAGTGATCCTAGTCTGTGGCGGAAATGGGACAGGAGGGTATAATGGCAGGGAAACCTAGCGAGCTTCCTATGGATGTGGTGTTCACGAGCTCTAGCATGAGTTGTAAATTGGGCCTAACTTGAATCTCTTTGCGACTTTGTTCGTATATATAACATAATTCTAGTCTTACATTTTATATGAAATGGAATGATGTTGGGAGATTTGAGGAGGAGGAGGGAGTTTCTATGAAAAACGTATTTACGATTTTTACAGCTCCGGTGGAAACGTTTAGGCGGGTGCGGGAGAGTAAGACCGCTTGGCTCTTTGCGCTTGCGGTGATGATCCTTGTCTCCGTTGTCGTGATCTACATGCAGATGCCGGTGCTGGAGAAGGAATTTCAACGGCAGATCCAAAGTCAACAGTTGGATGCCGCGATGCAGGCGACGTTTATGGCGACAGCGAAGACGTCTGCTTACGTGATGGGCGTAGTGATGCCGATTATCACGATTTTCGTGACAGGCCTGCTGTTGTTGCTGCTGAATTTAGTCGTGCGCGGTGAAGGCAAATACATGCAGTTTGTTTCCATCGCTGCTTATTCCGCTCTGCCGGGGCTGTTAGGCAGCTTGATCACGGGAATTATGATCATGACGATGGACGTGCAGTCCGTCACGGATGTTTCGCTGAGCTTGGGGGCCTTTATCTCCGATAAGTCCAGCCCAATGTACCAGTTCTTATCCTTGATCAATCCATTTTCGATTTGGGGGCTCGTACTGTATATTATCGGCTCTTCGGTCATGATGAAACGGCCTTACAAAACGGTGGCAGGTTGGATTATTGTAGCATGGCTCGTGTTATCGCTGGGATCGCTGTTGCTGGTTTAAGTCCGGAATTATACATAACAGGATAGGTGATGGACTTGTTGAAGAAAAAATGGTTTTGGGGCGCCATCGTCGGTTTGGCGGTCATCGCGTTGGTCGTTGCCAACCTGATTGGGTTGAATCGGGCAACTGAAGTGAAGGTTACCGCCGTAGAGATGGGCAAAATCGTCGAGCAAATCTACACGAACGGCAAGCTGGAGCCGGGACAGACGACCTCGGTGTACGCTCCGGCAAGCGGATTGGTGGAAGCGGTAAAGGTGAAGTCAGGCGATACGGTCAAGAAAGGGCAGGTTCTCCTTACGCTGAGCATGGAGCAAGTGCGGGAGCAACTGGAGAAGGAACGGATTAATCTGCAATTGACCGAAGCGGAACGACTGGCGGCCAAAAAGCAGCATTTTGAAAGCTTCAAGCAAGCGCGTCTCGAAAACCCGGACCTCGAACCGGAGGAGTTGGACCTTACCACCTATGATTTGCGTATTCGTTCCAGTCAGCTGACGATCCAATCCCTGGAGAAGCAGCTCGCCAATCAGCAGGTGCTAGCCCCAGCCGACGGCGTTGTCACCTCACTTGCGGTAAACGCAGGTCAAATGCTGGCCGAAGGCAGCGAAATCGCAACGATTGCCGATGTGAGCCGGCTTAAAGTAAGTGCATACCTGAATGAGCTGGATGCAGGCAAGGCGGAGCAAGGGATGAAGGCCGTGGTTACCGGTGAGGCTTTTTCGGACAGTTATGAGGGCAGTATCTCGTATTTGGCTCCTACGGCGGGGGTGACCGATCCAACATCCAAGGATACGTCGGTGGAAATGGAAGTCAGCCTGAATCAAGTATCGCCGGAGCTTCGTCCGGGGTATAACGTCACGGTAGAGATGGAGATTCCCGATAAGGAGCGGCTTCTTGCGCCAATCGACGCGGTTCAGTACGACGGTGAGCAGGTATACGTCTTTAAGGTTCAGGACGGTGTTGCCGTTAAGGTGCCGGTTACAACGGGGAAGGAAGGCGAGGATCAAATTGAATTGGTCTCCGGGGCGGCCGCAGGCGATCTGGTCGTGGTGGAAGGCGGCGACAAGCTGCAGGATGGCGCTAAGGTGAAGGTGAAATGATTACACTCAAAGGCATCACCAAAATATACAAAAACGGTCCCCTTGAGGTACAGGCTTTGACCCCCATTGATCTGCACATCGAGAAAGGCGAGTTCGTGGCCATCATGGGCTCATCAGGCTCGGGCAAATCAACGCTGATGAACATTATCGGCTGCCTGGACGTCCCGACCTCCGGCAGCTATGAGCTGGACGGAGCTCCGGTAGAGTCGCTGAGCGAGGAGGAGTTGGCACGCGTACGGAACCGGAAAATCGGGTTCGTTTTCCAGAGCTTTAATCTGCTGGGCCGGCAAACCGTGCTGCAAAACGTCACGCTGCCGATGATGTACGCCGGCATCCCCCGGGAGAAGCGCAACGAGCGGGCACTTGAGCTGCTTCGCAGGGTTGGGCTGGCTGAACGGGTTAAGCACCGCCCAAACGAGCTTTCCGGCGGTCAGAAACAGCGGGTGGCGATCGCCCGGGCGCTGACGATGAACGCACCGATCTTGCTGGCCGATGAGCCTACCGGGAACCTAGATACGAAATCGTCCTATGAAATCATGGATTTGTTCAAAGAAATTCACGCCGAAGGGACGACGATCGTGCTCGTTACCCACGAACCGGACATCGCCGAGCATGCCGACCGGATCATCACGTTTGGGGACGGACGGATCCTAAGCGACAAGCGTAAAGGGAGTGTTGGCGGATGAGCATTTGGGAGAGCATCCTTGTTGCCCTGGACAATCTCCGAATGAACAAGCTACGTTCCTTCCTGACGATGATCGGCATCGTTTTTGGCGTCGCTGCGGTGGTCACGGTTGTGTCTATTGGCCAGGCTGGACAAAGCTCGATTATGTCGGAGATTTCTAACTATGAGGATGGGTATTTTCTGATCTATCCGAACTATAACAACGGAGAACCCGAGGACAATACCTATTTCCGGCAGCGTGAATTGGCAGAGATTCGTAAGCTCCCGGGGGTCCGTTACGTTTCGTCGTCGTCTTCCTATGGGATGACCGGTAAGCTTAAGAAGGAAGAGCTGCAATTTAGTATCACTGGGACGACCTCGGATTCGCCTAAAATGCAGAAAATCGATGTGGTGGCGGGCAGGTTTTTTAACTCACAAGAGGAGCGGGCGCGTCAAAAAATCCTTGTAGTTGAGGCCAAATATGCCAATAAAGCGTTTGGTTCCCCGCAAGGGGCAATCGGCCGGAAAATCCAATTATCCGGAGGGATGTTCCGGATTGTTGGGGTGTACAAGGCGCCGGAGAGCCTCATGAGCAGCTTTGGCGGAGAGCGTTACTCCGCTTACACACCGATTACGGCTATGCTGGACGGGGAAGGGGCAAGCGATCGCTTAAGTATGCTCGAGATTCTGCCCACATCGCCGGAGAGAATGGATGAAACGGTGGAGACGGTCAAGTCCTGGCTTGCGGACCGGAAAAACGTAAGCAAGGATGCTTATGTCACGGAATCGGCAAGGGATGCGGAACAAATGATAAAAAGCACGTTCTCCATCCTGCAAACGATCATCGGTTCTATCGCCGGCATCTCCCTGCTTGTCGGGGGGATCGGGGTCATGAACATCATGCTGGTCTCCGTCACGGAACGGACCCGGGAAATCGGGATCCGCAAAGCGATTGGCGCGACGCCGGGGACGATCATGCTCCAGTTTATGATCGAAGCGGTCATCCTCTCGTTTATCGGGGGCACGATTGGCGCCCTGTTAGGGTTATTGGCGGCCTGGGTGTTCGCTTTGATCTCGGGGTGGCCGTTTGTCATCTCGATTTGGGCGATTTTGCTGGCCTTTGGATTTTCGGCTGCGGTGGGTATTTTCTTCGGCTTGTACCCAGCCAACAAAGCCTCCAAGCTGCACCCTATCGAATCGCTGCGTTACGAATAACAAAACAACCCGGTTCTCCGTTGGGTGGAGCCGGGTTGTTTCTTTTTGTTGCGGGTTACTATGATGTTGGGGGCAACGGGGTTACGCCTTTGCTCCGGATGGCTGAACCGGGATATAAATGTCGATCTGTTTACCTTCCTTCGGCCAGCAGCGTTCATCATACCATTCAAAATCGGGCGCAGCCACTTGCTCGTAGCCGGACGTCGGGAACCAGCTCGTAAAGATTTCGTCCCATGTCTGCTGAATGGACGAGGAGAAATCGGCTTCACCTGCTGGCGGAGTGGTGAAGATCGCATAGGTTTGCGCTGGGACCCGATACTCGGTGAGTCCTTCCTGAACCTCGGTTGTTTCGTCGACTTCAAAGCCGATGATATAGCGGAACGTGCCGTCTTCATCGAGGGCGGTGCAGACGCCGAGTTCAACATTTGGATGGAGTTTGCCGGGGACGCGGGAGCCCCATTGTTCATGCATATATTTTTGCCAGAACGCTGGAATGTCCTTGTGATTTTGTCCATCCTCCGTGGTTGTTTGGATTGCGAAACCCAGGATGCGCTTAGCTGGAATCTGTTCAATACGGTATTGCATGACATACTCTCCCCAATCATAAGTAATTTGAGCAACGAAATCTCGAAGCGGATTGGCCCTGGGTACCAGGTATGGCGGGCGGCCGCGGCGGCGGCATTCCGTAGGCAGGATTCCGTACATTTTCCGGAAGGCCCGGGTAAAGGCCTCATGGGAACCAAAGCCGCAGCGCAGCGCGATGTCGACTATCTTCAGATCTGAATGTGCCAGGAGTTCGGCTGCTAGAGACAATCTGCGCTTTCGGATATAAGACGTCATCGTCTCGCCGACGAAAAACAGGAACGTGCGATGAAAATGGTATTCCGAGTAAAACATCGCCTTGGCCACCTCAGCCAACGTGAGCCCCTCGCCTAGCCGTTCTTCGATATAATCGATGCTTTTTTGAATGGTGTTGATTTGATTCATAACTGCCTCCAGACCGGTCTATGGTTCAAGTATAGCGGACCGAAAAATTGGCTTCTTGATCATTCTTGCGGTTGGGAAGATAAGCTAGCTTCAGTATAGCATAGGGGAAGGGGAGGAGCAGTGCCGCTTGTCTCCCGTTTGGCCGGTGATTTGTCAATCCCTGTGGCAAGACTCGCGCCTCCCCCCGTTCCCTGCTACAATGGGGGAAGCGACCGTTTATGGGCTTGACTCGGACGGGGCGCATGGAGAGAAGTTTTTGAAGGAAGAAGGGCTGCCTGTTGATTTTCGGAATCGGACATGACATCGTCGAAATCCAGCGCATGGAGCGCTTGTTAAACAAGTCGAACGGCGAACGGCTGCGCCGGCGGATCTTAACCGTGGCGGAGCTGGAGCTGCCTGGACAAGCTGCCCGACCGGCGGAGTTCTTGGCGGGGCGGTTTGCGGCGAAGGAAGCCGTCAGCAAGGCGTTTGGCTGTGGCATCGGTCAGGTGCTAAGCTTTACTGATATCGAGATTTTGCCCGATGCGCACGGGAAACCGTTTGTGACACTGACGCCGGGAGCCTGGGAACGACTTGGTCTGTCTGGTGTCGGCCGACCGGAGGGCAGCGGGTATACCATACATCTTAGCATTACGCATGAGCGGCAACTGGCTTCGGCCTTTGCCGTGGTGGAACGCGTGGAATAGAAGGAGAGCAGGATGCGGGGAAACAGGGAAACACGGGTATTTTTCAGTACAGAACTGCTTAGTTGGTATGAGCGGTCGAAGCGGGACTTGCCTTGGCGCAGGCATCGCGATCCTTATTATATTTGGGTGTCGGAAATTATGCTGCAGCAGACGCGTGTGGATACGGTGATTCCGTATTTTCAGCGGTTTATCGAGCGGTTTCCGACGATTCGGGATCTGGCAGAGGCGCCGGAGGAAGAGGTGCTGAAATGCTGGGAGGGCCTTGGCTATTATTCGCGGGCCCGCAATCTGCAGGCCGCGGCCAAGCAGGTGATGGAGCGGCACGGAGGGATCGTGCCGGATACCAAGGCGGAGGTATCCGCCTTGAAGGGGGTTGGCCCGTATACGACCGGGGCGATCTTGAGCATTGCTTTTAACCGCCCGGAACCGGCGGTGGACGGTAACGTCATGCGGGTGCTGTCGCGCTACTTCCTCATCGAGGAAGACGTCGCGAAGGCTGGGACACGCACCCTCATGGAGGAGCTGGCCGCGGAGCTGATCCCGGAAGGGCGGGCCTCCGATTTTAATCAGGCTTTGATGGAGCTGGGCGCGCTTGTCTGCACGCCTAAGTCGCCGCAATGCCTGATCTGTCCGGTGATGGCCCGCTGCGCCGGCCGGCTCGAAGGCGCGGAGGAGCGCCTGCCGGTCAAGAGCAAGGCGAAGCC
>NZ_GG696003.1:10547-21203 GCF_000159955.1 Paenibacillus sp. oral taxon 786 str. D14
GGGTCTGATAAGGCCCTAAATTACCGCTATTTGCGGCACAGCCCCATCCGTGAACAAAATAGCGGTACTTTTTACCGCTATCCGGCCGCCACACCACAACAAAAGGAAGGCGCATCTCACGCGCCTTCCTTTTTTCCATCACATCATACGGTTCTCCACGGATTTCATGTGGTTCTGGGTATCGGGCTCGCGATGCTCTTCGTCCGAGACTTTGCCGAGGTCGGGGGTGGCTCCGCCGCTGGTGACGCTGTGGGCGAAATTCGTGAATTGCTGCTTATGCGCATCCTCGGCGTGTTTGGCGGCGAGAAGCTCCTCCGGGTCATTCGTCAATTTACGCTTTTGCTCTGCCATAGATGTATCCTCCTTCGTGAGTAATGAACGCAGCGTTATTTCTTCGCAGCCTCATACCGGCGGTTCACTTCGTCCCAGTTGATGATGTTCCAGAACGCGGCGATGTAATCCGGCCGTTTGTTTTGGTACTTCAAATAATACGCGTGCTCCCAAACGTCCAGGCCAAGAATCGGCGTTAAGCCTTCGAAGAGCGGGCTGTCCTGGTTCGGCGTACTGGTGACCGCGAGCTTGCCGTCCTTGCCGACGACCAGCCACGCCCAACCGCTGCCAAACCGGGTGGTCGCCGCTTTGGTGAATTCCTCTTTGAATTTATCGAAGCCGCCGAGGTCGCTGTCGATAGCAGCAGCTACAGCGCCGGTGGGCGCACCGCCGCCGCCGGGGCCGATGACCTTCCAGAACAAGCTGTGGTTGGCATGTCCACCGCCGTTGTTGCGTACGGCCGTGCGGATGCTCTCCGGAACGGCATCCAGGTTGGAGATCAGCTCCTCCACGCTTTTGCTCTGCAGTTCCGGCGCGCTTTCCAGCGCAGCGTTCAAGTTGGTGAGATACGTGTTATGGTGCCGATCATGGTGGATGATCATCGTTTGCTCATCGATATAAGGTTCCAGTGCGTTTGCCGGGTAAGGCAAAGCAGGCAATTCATGTGCCATGGTCGTTCTTACCTCCCGTTAATAATAAGATCCCGCTTCGTCATCCGAGTGTTAAGGAAGTCATCAGCTCCCCGCCGTTAACACCCGCATAACAATCCTATTATTGGTAGTGAATAAAAATATATGCATAAATGTGAGTCATAACAGGGGCGTTTGTAAAAGTTCATAATTGTAACCGCTTAATTCAAAGCGCTTTCATAAGAAAATTGATGTATTTGGGAGATATCTATGGTTTAATGGACAAGGAAGCTGTTTTTTTCTCGTTTTTGTCTGGAATCAAATATTCGGTTGATGTAAATCAGGGGGTTATGTTTTACATCGGCCTATCTTGCGTGAAGAAAAGGGAGATCTTAGCATGCTTATTCGTTCCTTTCAGTTGAGTGATGTAAATCAAGTGATGGAGCTATTGCAGTTGGCCTTATCGGAGGATTGCTACGAAGACACCAAGTGCGCGTTTGCCAGACAACTTTCTTGGGATTCTGAGCTGATTATGGTTGCAGAAGTCGAGGAAGAGATCAAAGGGGTATTGATCGGGACGATCGATCAGAATACGGGATGCATTTACCGCATGGCCGTACACCCTGATTACCGCCGGCGCGGCGTCGGCCGCAACCTTGTGACCGCGATGGAACAACGGTTCCAGCAGCGGAATGTCCGTCGGATTATGGTCGCCGGAGATGAACACAATAAAGCGATCATGCCGCTCTACGAGGCGATGGGCTATGGGGCAGGCAAGTTTTTGGAAGCCTTCCAGAAGCTTGGTATCGCAGCCCGGACGCTGACGGGATCCAATTGATGAAACTTCCCAAGACAGAAATGGGAAATGTTGAAGCATATCTTCCATCCGTTGCAAATGGGTGAAGGATGTGCTTTTCTATTTATATAGATTGTTTAATTTTGATGAGGTGCAGGATGGAACCGGTCATGGATTCGGAGCAAAAGGCAGCGTCAGATCCCGAACGCTCTGCTAACGAGCTGCAAGCGGAAGCCACGCAACCGCGGTGGGCCGCAGAACTGTGGGAGATGCTGAAGACGATCGTTATCGCCTTTGTCATTATGCTGCTGTTAAACCTATTTGTTTTTAACTTATCAATGGTGAAGGGACAATCGATGCAGCCTACCCTGGAAGAGCAGGAGCGGCTGTTCGTGGATAGGCTGGTGTATCGGTTTCATCATCCGAAGCGCGGTGAGATCGTCGTGCTGAAGGATCCTAGTGTGGATGCCGACCGGAAGCCTTTTCTGGTGAAGCGAATCGTGGCGGTTCCCGGGGATACGGTTGAAGTGCGAGACGGCCAACTGTTCATTAACGGGCAGCCGTTGGACGAGCCATACACCGACTCGGTAATCGAGGACGGCGACATGCCGGAGCTGAAGCTGGAGGCCGAACATTATTTCGTGATGGGCGATAACCGCCACGCCGGACGAAGCAAAGACAGCCGTTATTTTGGCAGCGTGAAGGAGAAATGGATCGTTGGCCGCGCCGAATTCGTTTTTTGGCCGATTACGAAGATCCGTAGTTTATAAGCCGTTTGCTTGGGAGGATGAACAGTGAAGGAAGTGACGATTTATACGGACGGGGCTTGCTCCGGGAATCCCGGTCCAGGGGGATGGGGCGCGGTGCTGATGTTTAACGGGCATCGGAAGGATCTGTCCGGCGGCGAAAAAATGACCACCAACAACCGCATGGAAATCCAGGCGGTCATTTCGGCGCTTAGTCAATTAAAGGAGCCTTGTCAAGTTAAGGTATACAGCGACTCCGCTTACGTGGTCAACTGCTTTCAGCAGAACTGGATTCGCGGCTGGCTCAAGAACGGTTGGAAGAACAGCAAGAACCAGCCCGTCGAGAACCGCGATCTTTGGGAAGAGCTGTGGCGGCTCATGGGCATTCACAAGGTGGAGTACATCAAGGTCAAAGGACATAGCGACAACGAGCTGAACAATTATTGCGACCAGTTAGCACGGGAAGCGATTAAGCGTTTATCTTCGTAAAAAAATACAACAGACAACCATTATGGCAACATGAACAGGAAGGAGGGGGACACATGTCTATGGCGGAAACCGGCATGACGCGTTTACCGGAAGGAGACAATCGCTGGGCGCAGCTGAAGCGGGAGATTCAGGAAGCAGCTGCGGAGTTCGGGATCGACGATATCGGCTTTGCCAGCGCGGATCCGTTCTTGTCGCTGAAGGCGATTTTGCAGGACCGGCGCGATAAAGGCTATGAATCCGGCTTTGAGGAGCCGGATCTCGACAAGCGGGTGTACCCGGAATTGTCGCTTACGGAGCCGGCTTCATTGATATCCATCGCGGTAGCCTATCCGTCGAAGCTGGAGAATCCCCCGAAGTCAGCGCCCGGCGAGCGGCGGGGCATCTTGGCCCGCTCTGCTTGGGGGCGGGACTATCATCAGGTGCTTCGCGAAGCGATGGCGAAGCTGGAAGCCTTCATCCGCGAGCGCGTACCCGAAGCGCGGATCGAGAGTATGGTCGATACCGGGGCATTGGTAGACCGGGCGGTGGCGGACCGGGCAGGGATCGGCTTTAAGGGGAAAAACTGTGCGATCATCTCCCCCAAGTGGGGCTCGTGGATTTACCTCGGCGAGCTGATCACCAACGTGCCGTTTCCTCCGGATACGCCGGTGGAGGAGGATTGCGGTGAGTGCACCAAATGCATCGACGCGTGCCCGACGGGAGCGTTAGTTGGCCCCGGTGAGTTGAACGCGCAGCGGTGCATTTCTTTTTTGACGCAAACCAAAGGGTTTCTGGACGAAGAATTTATGGTGAAGATGGGCAACCGCCTCTATGGTTGCGATACCTGCCAGATTGTCTGCCCGAAAAACAAAGGCAAGTCCTGGAATCATCGGCCTGAGCTGGCTCCCGATCCCGAGACCGTTAAGCCTCTGCTGCTGCCATTGCTGGATTTAAGCAACCGTGAGTTCAAAGAACGTTTTGGCGACAGCGCCGCGGCCTGGCGGGGCAAAAAACCGGTCCAACGCAATGCGGTCATCGCGCTTGGCAACTTCAAAGATTCGGCTTCCGTGCCGAAATTAATAGATATACTGCTTCATGACCCGCGGCCAGAGCTAAGGGGAACTGCAGCTTGGGCGCTGAGCCGAATCGGAGGCAAGGAGGCCGAGGAAGCGATCGACCGGGCGCTAGACGCCGAGCAGGAGGAAGAAGTGCGGGTTCGGCTTCGGGCGGCCAAGCAGAAGCTGCAGGCTTCCATCGGAGACTGATATCCAGCAAGGGGGATAACACAAAATATGCGTTTCATCAGTATCGAGGATATCGAACCGGGGCAATATTTAGGTAAAACGGTGTATTCCGCCAACGGCACCGTGTTGTTGTCGGCAGGGGTTCAGCTTACGGTTTTTATGATTAACACGCTTAAGCGGATCGGTGTGACAATGTTATACATTAAAGATCCGGAATTCGATGATATCGAAATTGAAGATGTGCTCAGCGAGGCGACCAAGCAGGCGATGTTCCGGGAAATGTCCGAAACGTTGCAGGCCATTCGTTCCGGCAAGGATTGGAGCGCGCGCAAAATCAACGCGAGCGTGGATTCCCTGCTGACTGACGTGTTGAACAACAAAGAGGTATTGCTGCAGCTCACCGACATTCGGACAGCGGACAATGCCGCTTATCTTCATGCGGTGAACGTCAGCTTGATCTCTTCGATGATTGGACTGAATTTGGGGCTCGGGTATTCCCAACTCAAGGATTTGGCGATTGGTGCGCTGCTGCACGATATCGGCAAATCAGTGGAACTGCCGGAAGGAGCCAATCCAAAAGACCCTAAAAACCACCATACCTGGAGGGGTTACGAGCTGCTCCGCCATAAACGCGAATTTAATCTGTTGATCGCCCATACGGCATTGCAACACCATGAGCGTCTGGACGGCAAAGGAATCCCGCGGGGAATTGCCGGGGACGAGATCCATCTGTTTCCGCGTATCGTCGCCGTCGCGAATATGTACGACAATTTGATCAGCGGCGCAAGCAAGGACGGGCGGGTCTTGCTGCCGCATGAGGCTTGCGAGCATTTGATGGCTTGCTCGGAACAGGAGCTGGACCACGAGGTGCTGGTGGAGTTTATGCGCATTATCTCCGTGTACCCGAACGGAACCTCAGTTCGTCTTGGGACGAAGGAAACCGGCGTGGTGGTCAGACAACACCGGGGATTACCGGGCCGGCCTGTTATTCGGATCGTGCGGGGCACCGGCGATGAGCTGGACGTGAATGAGGTTGATCTCGCGACTGAGACAACGTTGTTTATCGAGGCGGTTTTGGCGTGAATCCTTGAATCGCGTGAGGCTGGATGCTATGATATTTGGAGTGTGCAAGCCTTACAAGCGAAAGGCAGCACGATTATTATTCAGGGGTGGCTGAAACATGGATATCGTTATTCCAATTATTACTTTAATCGTCGGTCTGGTTGGCGGTTTTGTGATCGGGGTCTTTTACCTCCGCAGACAGTTAACGAAGATGCAAAACGACCCGCAAATGCTGCAGAAGATGGCGAAGCAAATGGGGTATAACCTGAACAGCAAGCAGATGCAGCGTGCGCAGCAGTTGATGAAGAATCAAGGCGGCCCATTGCCGGGGGCGGGACGAACGACGAAGAAGAGAAAATAAAGTAACGTTTCGCCATACTCTATGAAAGGAGGGGCGCTGAAGATGTCCGGATTGAAAGATTACGTCAATACACGGGTAGGCGATCATCGGGAGCAAATCGAATATCATGTTCGGGAAATCCTGAAATTGATCGGGGAAGACGTGAAACGCGAAGGGCTGCTCGAAACACCGGCCCGGGTGACGCGGATGTATGAAGAGATTTTTGCCGGGTATGAAGTCGATCCTCGGGATGTGCTGGGAGTTACCTTCGAGGAAAACCATGAAGAGCTTGTCATTGTGAAGGACATCGTCTATTACAGTCAATGCGAGCATCATATGGCGCCTTTCTTCGGCAAAGCCCATATCGGATATATTCCAAGCGGTCGAATCGCCGGGCTCAGCAAGCTGGCCCGTTTGGTCGAAGCGGTAACCCGACGCCTGCAGGTGCAGGAGCGGATTACCTCGCAAATTGCCGACATCATGGAAGAGGTGCTGCAGCCGAAAGGCGTGATGGTTGTCGTAGAGGGCGAGCACCTATGCATGTGCTCTCGCGGCGTCAAGAAGCCAGGCAGCAAGACCGTGACCTCGGCCGTACGCGGAAGCTTCCGGAAGGATGCGGCTTCCCGGGCGGAGTTCCTTTCGCTCATCAAAGATTAGCCTTTATCAAAGACCTTTGGTTTCGAGTACAAGCCTCGTGAACCAAAGGTCTTTTTATAGTTCTTATTATTGGTACGGACACGTTGTACAGCAATTAAATAACACCATCATTATTCTGTTACTAGCTCTTATCCTCTTCAAAGTGAGCAAAAGAAAGTGAACCATAATAACAAAATGGCAGTCGTTTAAAACGGCTGCCATTTTAGTTTTTTCGCGGCTTCGTACCGTTTGGCGACGGCGGGCCAATAGACGACGTTCCACCAATCTTTGATGTAGTTGGCGCGTGCGTTTTGATGCTTCAGGTAATACGCATGCTCCCAGACGTCCAGCGGCAGCAGCGGAACGACGTCCCATTGCGACAGGTTCTGGTGCTTCTCCGCTGTGAGGATCTCCAGCCGGTGAGCGCGCGGGCTCCACACCAGGATGGCCCAGCCGCCGCCTTCGACTTTGGCAGCTGCTTCAGAGAACTGTTTATGGAACGCGTCGTAGCTGCCGAAATCGCGTTTGATCTGCCCCAGCAGCTCGCCTTGCGGTTTGCCGCCGCCCTTCGGATTCATAATGTCCCAGAAAATCGTATGCAGGTAATGTCCCGCACCGTTAAAGGCCAGCTCCCGCTCCCAATGCTTTACCAAATCAAAATTGCCGGATTTCCGCGCCTCCTGCAGCTTGAGTTCCGCTTTGTTCAAATCGTCAACATACGTCTTGTGATGCTTGTCGTGATGAATGCGCATCGTCTGTTCATCGATATAGGGTTCAAGCGCGTTGTATGGATAAGGCAGCGGAGGGAGCGTATGTCCGCCGATCGGGACGGAGTGTTCCGGTACGCGCGCCGTAATCGCTTCCGCGTTGTTGTCAGCGGCTGGTTCTTGGCGGAGGCTGAGCTCATCCTGTTCCTGCACATGCACCTGCACGACTTCTGCTGCAAGGGTGGCCTCGGACACGTCCGCCGCTCCTGGCACGTCTTGCTCCTCGGGCGTGTTTGCTGCTTCGGAGGCGTCCGCTCTGTTTTGCTCGGCGGAGGTGGTTGCGTCCGTTTCGGCCGTCAAGTCCAGTTGCTCGGACGTGGTGAAGGCTGTTAACTCCTGCGGCTCTTCTTCGCGATAGAATGGCTGTCCCCCAGCCGCGTGATGAGGATCAGGATACGGCGGCGCTCCGGCCATGCTGCCGGCGATTTCCCCCGGCCGATTCAGCCGCTCAAGCACCTCAAGGAAATACGCCGATTCCCGGATGATGTGCAGCAGCACCACGGGAGCCAGCGGCACCGACTTCACGGCCGCGCTATGCTTCAGCATGTACTCCAGATGGCGGATAAATTCCTGCGACTGCTGACACGAGGCTCGCAGAAGCCGTTCCGTCTGGCGGATGATCTCTGGACTCGAGGCGGCGTGAGGTGTGGCCAAGGCGTATTGCAGCAGCTTGTCAGCTGCGGCCTCCGTCCCTTCAAAGATCGGCTTCCATTCCTCCAGCAGCCGAACGTAATCGGCCTCCAGGCGGGGAACAATCGCCTGAATGACTTCCGTGTGCTCCGCTTCTTGTTGCTTCCAGAAACGGATTTCCTCCAATATGCGCACAGGCAAAAAAGGCCCGTATACAAACAACATTCGGCCTACCTCCTCAGGGATAAGAAGTACATTACTACCAGCTTATTGGTGAGGAGGGTTGGCTTATGCTATTCGGATGCGGACCCGGTTTGAATATTCGTTTTTTGGGAGGCGAGCTTGATCTGGCCCAGGAACAACGACACTTTACGCAGATATTCCTTCGGATGCTCGCGGAAAATCAACTCATGATGCGCGCCGTCTACGATCCATACGCTAGAAATAGGGTTCGTTTGGTTGGCCGCCAGTTTCTCAGCGATGGGGTAAGGCGCTTTCTCATCCTCGGTGCCGTGGATGAACAGGATCGGGAAGGGATAATCTTCCGATTTGACCTGGGTATACGGAATTTGCCGCAGGCTGGTACCGTTTAACACCGGAAGCAGCATACCGATAATCTCCAGCGACGGATGGCGCGGCAGGTCGATGTGCTGGCGGATGTTGTGGTACATCGTATCCGGCTCCAGCAGGAACGTGCTGTCGAGAATCATGCCGTCGATGTCCGGGCTTTTTAAACCGGCTTGCAGTGCAGTGCCGGCCCCCATGGAGAAGCCCCAGACGATGATCTCTTGGCTGCCCAGTTGTTTGGCAACCTGGATCGCTCCGAGCAGCTGCTGGGCTTCTTTTTTGCCGCCGGTGGCGACCTCCTTGCTGTTCTCCGCAGCAAAGCCGTAATCAAACATCAGGACATTAAAATTCAGACGATGGGCAAAATTGGCCAGATCATACATCGGAATCCAGTACTCCTCGCGGTTGGCCCCATACCCATGGCTAAATACGATCGTTTTGACGGAATCTTCCGCCGGAATATACCATCCTTGCATCATTCGGCTCCCGTCAGCCGCGGGGAAGGTGATGTTCTGGTAATCCAAATTAATAGACAGCTTCGGATTGGAATAAAGCGGCGCCACCTTGGGGTTGGAGAGCACCCAGGCGATATAGCCGTGCAGCGAGATAAAGCAGAAGATCAGGAAGAACAGCACGGATAATAAGAGGGCAATGATAATGTTTTTGATGCTGATGTGCCGGGCTGTTGCCGCGGGAACATCGCCGGAAACGTACGCCGAAGGAGGCAAGGGAAGATCATTTCGACCGGTGTGGCTCATACGCTTCCCTCCCATTACTAGATTATATGATTGAAATTTGGACTGTTTACAATTGAAGAAAACGCTTTTAATGGAGGGGGATCGAAGAAAATGTCGAAATAACACGATTCCCCTGAATTTAATCGTAAGTCGATCCCTGTTGAATGTCAATGGAAGGTGTTTCATTGACGGAATTTCGCTTCTTTCATATAATTTATGTAACCGAGTTTCATATAGTGAAACCTAAGGAGGATGCCGGATGGAAGACCGGAAGCTGACGGTGCGCGCGGTTGAGCGGGCTTTGGATATATTGGGATGTTTCACAAAAGCAAGCGATCTGGGGCTGACGGAGATCGCCGCCGAAATCGGCCTGCATAAAAGCACGGTCCATCGCTTGTTGACCACGCTGGAGGAGCGGGGCTTTGTGATCCGTGATCCTGCTACGGAGAAGTACCGTCTCGGCCTGAAGATCTGGGAGCTGTCGACCCATATGTCCCACAGCGACGATCCCGCTGTGCTGCTGCTGCCGCAGATGGAGCGGCTGCGCGACCGGCTCGGCGAGACGGTCAGCCTTTATTTACGTGACGGCATTGAGCGGATACGGATTCAGGCGGTGCAGAGCAACCAGGCCATCCGCCGGGTCGCGCCGGTCGGGGCGCGGCTGCCGCTGTACGTGGGCGCGTCCAGCAAGGTGCTCGTCGCCTACTCGGGCGAAGAGGTGCTCCAGGCGGTGCTGGACAGCCCGGACTGGCCGCCGACGATCGATAAGGCGGCCTATGTGGCGCAGCTGGAGGATATCCGCAAGGCGGGATATGCCACCAGCTACGAGGAGCGGGAGCCGGGGGCGTCCGCCGTCTCCGCGCCGATATTTGACCGGACAGGGAAGCTTGCAGCCGCCCTGTCCGTGTCGGGGCCGGTCAGCCGCTTGACGCTGCAGCGGCTGGAGGAATACGGGCCGATCCTGGTGGAGGCGGCCCGGGAGATGGGCATGCTGATGTAGGCGCGCCTGGCGGCAGCCGCGATCATCATGCCTTGCATGGCCAAAACGCCTGCGCGAGGGGGGAACCCTGCGCAGGCGCTTTTTGCGTTGTTATTGGAATCACGATAACTCCGAAATGGCTTCAATAGGGCTTGAAAAAAATGTGCTTTATTTTATTAAAAATGCAACATTGCTCCTTTTTTTAATTCTTTATGCAACGCCAGTGCCACAACAGGCGAAGCTTCCAGCAATAAGGCCACTTTTTACCGCTATATACTCACGGAGATTAAGCTTTGCTGCGAATAGCGGTAATATATGGCCTTATTGGGCTCGATAAACGCCACAACAGGCGAAGCTGCCAGCAATAAGGCCACTTTTTACCGCTATATACTCACGGAGATTAAGCTTCGCCGCAAATAGCGGTAATCTTTGGCCTTATTGGGCTCGATAAACGCCACAACAGGCGAAGCAGCTAGCAATAAGGCCACTTTTTACCGCTATATACTCACGGGGATGAAGCTTCGCCGCAAATAGCGGTAATCTTTGGCCTTATTGGGCTCGATGAACGCCCCGGCAGGCGTAGCAGCCCGCGATAAGGCCACTTTTTACCGCTATATACTCACGGAGATTAAGCTTTGCTGCGAATAGCGGTAATATATGGCCTTATTGGGCTCGAAAAACGCCACAACAGACGAAGCTTCCAGCAATAAGGCCACTTTTTACCC
>NZ_GG696002.1:0-3211 GCF_000159955.1 Paenibacillus sp. oral taxon 786 str. D14
AGAACAAGAAAAGGAGGCCGCTCGGCCTCCTTATTATTTTTGTTGTTGTGAAAATCCTCGTGGAATATATGCGCAATACGGATCGCTCTCCAAATAATCGCCGGTAACCGCATAAGCCCTCGCTCTTGAACCTCCGCACAGCTCCTTAAATTCGCAGACGCCGCATTTTCCCTTCAGCAAGGATTTGTCCCTCAGCTCCCGAAGGATCGGTGAGTTCCGATAAATATCCACCAATGAAGCGTTCCGGACATTCCCGCAGCTAACTGGCAGGAACCCGCTTGGATACACCTCGCCAATGTGACTAATGAAGACGAACCCGTCTCCGTCATTTACACCTTTCGGCGAGCGGCCGAGCAGATCTTTACGTTTGGGCGCTGCCTCTCTGCTTCCTCCGGCCAAGGCGTCCCACGAATTATGACTGGGATCACTCCACAAGCGAATCTCCCGCGATAAAATAGTCAAAATTCCACCGGGAGGTCTGACCTAATGAGAAACATCCAAGAATCCAAGTTAACCTCCGCCCGAAGCGGAGCGGAGCTGTTAATCGATTGCCTGCTTGCGGAACAGGTCGATACGATCTTCGGATACCCGGGCGGGGCAGTAATTCCTATTTACGATGCGCTGTACGATTGCCGAGAGATCCGGCATATTCTGACCCGGCATGAGCAGGCAGCCGTACACGCGGCGGACGGCTACGCCCGCGTGACGGGGAAGGCGGGGGTTGCGCTCGTCACCTCCGGACCAGGCGCAACCAATGCGGTCACAGGGATCGCCAACGCCTACATGGACTCGGTCCCGATGGTCGTGCTGACCGGTCAGGTGTCGACTGATCTGATCGGTCGGGACAGCTTCCAGGAGGTCAACATTTTTGGCATGACGATGGACGTGACCAAGCATAATTATTCCGTGATGGATATCCGCGAGTTGCCTAGAATCATCAAAGAGGCTTTTCATCTCGCTGTCACGGGACGACCGGGGCCGGTCCTGATCGATCTGCCCAAGAACATCATGACCGCTCAAACCAACTTGAGTCCGGCTGCCGAAATCCACATCCGCGGTTACGTGCCTTCAACCCAGATCGATGAGGAGGCCGTACGGCTGATTGCGAGCAAGATCGAAAGCTCCGAGCGCCCGGTGCTCGTTGTCGGGGGCGGCGCCGTGGCATCCGGTGCGGCCGAGCCGCTGTTCCAGCTTGTAGAAACCACGCAAATTCCGGTGGCGACTACGCTGATGGGCATCGGGGCCTTCCCTGCCCGCCATCCGCTCTATCTCGGGATGCTCGGGATGCATGGCACGTATGCCGCCAACCGGGCGGTGCATCACGCCGATCTGCTGATATGTCTAGGAACGCGGCTCAACGACCGACTTTCCGGCAAGGCTAAGTCGTTCGCTCCCCATGCCTGGAAGATCCATGTGGACATCGATGATGCTGAGCTGGACAAGAACATTCCTGTTGATCTGGGGCTGTGCGGAGATATCGGGGACCTGCTGCGGAAGTTAAATGCGTGCGCGATCCCGCCCAAGTCGACCCGCTGGGCTGAGGAGACGGCCGGATGGCAGCGAAAGGTGCCGCATTATAACGAGTCGGTGGCTCCAGGATCGCTGAATCCGCAGGAGGTCATTCGGCTGATCGACAAGCATACCCAAGGCCATGCTGTGGTGGCAACCGATGTAGGTCAGCATCAAATCTGGACCGCCCATCACTACCAGTTCTCCCGGCCCAGTTCTTTCCTGACCTCCGGTGGACTTGGAACCATGGGCTTTGGCTTCCCCGCCGCTATCGGTGCCGCCATCGCGTTGGAAGGTCCGTCCGCTCCGCCGATTGTCTGCATCACCGGGGACGGCAGCTTCCAAATGAACCTGCAGGAGATGATGACAGCCGTGGATTACGGCTTACCGATCAAAATCGCCATCCTGAACAATGGTTATTTGGGGATGGTGCGGCAATGGCAACAGCTGTTCTATGAACGGCGCTACTCCTCCGTCCACCTCACTTCGCCGGATTTTGTAGCGTTTGCCGGCGCCTACGGAGTACCCGGGCTGCGGGCGCAAACGCCGGAGGAAGCCGATGCCGTGATCCGGCAGGCGTTAACGCACCCCGGCCCCGTTCTGATGGAATTTAACGTACGGGAGGAGCAAAACGTCTACCCGATGGTCCCGCACGGAGCCAGCAACGATCAAATGCTGACCGGCGAAGACGAGAGGTAGTGCCATACAAAATGAGCCGAGGACGAAAAAAAGGGACTGTTCCGGAAGATCATTACACTTCCGGAACAGTCCCTGTCCATTTTTAGCACGGGCTTATGCCTTTTCACCGTGTTTTCCGTCCGCTCCCCATTGGAGCTCCCATTCCCGGTATTTTTCCCGCCGGATTCGGTCCAACTCCCGCTGCTTCTCTTCATTGACACCAAGAAGGAAATGCAGGTGAGCCCCGATGACGAGGAAGGCAAACCCTGCCCACACCGCGCCAAATACCGACACCCAGCCGGCTCCAGGCTCAAACGAAATCATCGGCAAGGCATAAACGAGCATCGCTAATGCCAGAATCAGATAAACGGCATGCTTCCATTTGCTTGGTTTTCTTACGACTTTCATCCTCTGCAGCTCCTTTATTTTCATAGATTACGAGATACGTTGATGAGGTCTTCCCCTTGTCTCTTCTATCTCTATGAACGGGGCTGCAGGAATATGATAGAAACTTGTGAATCAAGAAAGCGTGCGTAAAAGCGCGAAGTTAGATCCCCGCGCCGTACAGGTGGGCCAGGCTGTCCGTAATAATCTTGTTGACGTCCTGAATGATCACGCTAAGCCGGCGTTCGGCGTCAAACAGACGACGGATATTCAAGTTCAGACTCAGCACCTCGAACTGTTTCTCCATTTGTTCCATTTCCTCTTGCGTCGGCATCTCTCCAGCCATCATTCGCTGCTGGACTTCATTTTGGCGAACCCGAAAATCGTCGAGCATCCGTTTGCTTTCGGGATCGGCCTCCACCAGCTTCATCGCTGCCGTGATTTCGGCTACCTCCTGGCTGTCCTTCAAGGCTGCCGCCAGTTCATGTGCTTTGTCATAAATGTTCATTAAGTTAAACCTCCAAATTTGATTTAGTGTAATCCAAGCGGGCGTAAGACGAGCCTGTCCCCTGCTTGCTTTCCAGTTTGCTTTCTAACTTGCTTTTTAGCTTGCTTACTAGCTTGCTTTCTAGCTTACTAT
>NZ_GG696002.1:3907-13671 GCF_000159955.1 Paenibacillus sp. oral taxon 786 str. D14
CTTCCGTTCTAGCTCGCTTTCTTGCGTTCTTGTGCTAACGCTGATCAAGAAGCTTATTTGCCCAAAAAACGAGGAGTACAATTTTTAACGCTGATCAGAAAGCTTATCGAACCGAAAATACCGCTGTTTATCGCGAAAAACGGGAAATAAGCTCTACAGTAAGCGTTAGAATTTCATTTCCCTCTTTTCGGCACCATTAGCGCTCCTCATAAGCGTTAGAGCAAGTTGCGTGGCCCATAGCCCACGACTGTAACCCGGGCGGGCGGTTCAACCGTCAAGCCCTCGCCCGTCAGCCTAACCCAACCATAGCAGTAACAGCGACTGGAACAAGCCGATGATTCCGCCAAGCAATACGCCAAGCCAAGTAATGGCGCGAAATTCCTTGCCGGAGACGCTGAGGATGACCTCCTCCAGCCGTTCGATCGGGAATCTCTGCACCTGTTCCTCGACGAGGCCCGGCAAATCCACCGCCTGCATCGCCGCCGGAATGCCCTTGGCAATCAAGCGCAGTAGCCGCTCGGTCAGCACCGGAACGAAGCCCTGCACCGACGCTTTCCACGGCTCGATCAACGAGCGAATCGGTCGGTTCTCCGCTTGCTCCAGCCAACGCTCCAGCGGCAGCTGCTCCAGCTTGCCGCTCAGCCAGCTTAGCGCCTCTTCGCCGGTTAAGAGCGCCAGCAGTTCCGCCACCGGCTTCTCGCCGTACAGCTCCAGCCGCGTCTCGATCGCGTGGGCGGTTTTGTTTAAAGCGTCCTCGCCCCGCAGCGTCTGAACGAGCGCTGGGGTCATTTTTTGCACCAGCTTGTCCTCATCCACAAAGATCGCGGCCATCGTGCCCAGGAATCCGCCGGCTCGGTCCATCAGCCCTGCCGCCATTTTCGACAGCATACGCTGGCCGCTCGCCGACAGCAGTTCCTCCTCCACGACACCCAATAGCGCGCTGGCCAGCGCGGCGCTCCAGGCTTTGCGGTTCTCCTCGGACCAACCGGGAACAAGCCGCTTCACCGGCAGGCTGCTAAGGTCCGCCTGCTCCCATAAGCGCGTCAGACTCCGCATCGTCGTAGCCCTTGCCCCTGCCGTAAGCTTAGACTTCAGTGCTTCGAACTCCTCCTCGCTCCACACCCGGAGTGCCGCTTCCCGAAGCGTTAACTCGCTGGAACTTACGCGTTCCACGAAGCCGCGCAAGGCATTCTCCGCCTTGTTCCGGAACGCCGGACGCTGCACGGTTTCCTGCAGCCCTTCGGCCGTCACCAAATACTCGGCCACCACCTGACCCAATGATTCGGCGATATCGTCACGGCGTTTCGGGATCAGTCCCGGTGTAAAGGGAACGTGAAATTTGCCGATATGTATGGGCTTGCGCGGATGAAACAACATTTTAATTGCAAAATGGTTGGTTACGCCGCCGACAAAAGCAGCCACTGCAACGCTTACCAACACGTAAAGCCAATCGGGCACCCTCTCTTCCTCCTTCTTTCTCTTAGGCTGCTGCCCTAACTATCTTCCGCGATATCCGTCCTCGGCCCGCGCCCGGCAAGGAGTAGAACGCTTCATTCCTTCGCCCGGATGCCGCCGAAAACGGGCATAGGTTAATCACCAAGGATTCTATGTCCTCATATGATGCATTACATGCATTTTACGCAGATGATCTTTACTTGCATCCAAGACTCTAGCTTAGCTTGGAAGGAGATCCGCATTCATGCCCTCCAAAAAAATTACGGTACAAATCATGAGTCCGGGCATTCTTGAAGACGACATGATCGTGCTCGGAGACATGCTGATCAAACAATGGAAAATCCCAACGCATCTTCCGCTTCTACTCACTTTCGGATCATTTCGGCACCGCGTGAAGGTCATCCCCTTATCCAGATCCGATGGAGTTCGCATGAGCTCGGGTCTGGCCAGAAAAATGGGCATCCAACCGCGGTCGCCGCTGCGACTCATCTATCGGCCGCAATCCTCGACCCTTCAACTGGGTCCGCTGTTAGGAGTTCTGCTCAGTCAGGATTTCCCCGGGAATCCAGAACGGCCGTTTGGCCAAATGACCTTGTTCTGCAGAGAGCTCGTGAACGCTTGCTCGCGCCAAGGGGTATTCGTTTATTTCTTTACCCCCAATCATATCGGCAACAGCGCAAGCCAGGTCTCGGGCTGGGTCTATGGCAACGGGTGGAAGCAAACCCAACTGCCCGCCGCAGATGTATTCTACAACCGGCTGAATTCGCGGAAATTGGAGAACAAACCTAGCGTACAGCATTTTATGAAAGAAGTAAAATCCCGCTACGGGAGCCATTTTTTTAACGAGAAATATCTCGACAAAACCGAAGTGTTCGACGCGCTTAGCCGAGATGCCTCCGTGCAGCGTTATTTGCCGGAATCGCATCTGTTTCGCAACTACGCGATGTTGAAAGCGATGTGCAGCAAATATCCCGTCGTCTTCCTGAAACCAATCAAGGGAAGCTTGGGCAAAGGCATCATCCGGATCTCGCGGCTTGAAGGCGGGGCCTTCCAGACCCTATCGACTCAGGTTGGAGGCGCACGGCGCCAAGTTTATCCGAGCCTTGCGAAGCTGTTCAACGCATTGTCCGGCAAAATGAAAACAACTCGCTACCAAATCCAGCAAGGGCTGAACTTGATTGAGGTGGATCACCGGCCAGTTGATTTTCGGGCGTTGGTTCAGAAGAACCTGTACGGCAAATGGAATACGACGTCCATCGTGGCCCGGATCGCCGGCAACCATCATTTTGTGTCCAATCTGGCTCGCGGCGGCTCGCTGAGCAAGGTGAAGGACGCGATTGCCCGAAGCTCGCTGCCAGCGGGAATCAAGAGCAAGCTCGCCTTAAAGCTGAAGAAGGCTGCCTTGGATATCGCCCAGAGCGTCGATGCACAAATCCCGGCTCATTTCGGGGAGTTCGGGATTGATTTGGCGGTGGAAACGAGCGGGCGAGTGTGGCTGTTGGAGGTCAACTCCAAGCCGTCCAAGAACGACAATACCCCGATCGGCGAAGGGAAGATCCGCCCATCGGTCAAGCAAGTGATCGAATATACCCGATATTTGTCCGGCTTTTAGAGGTTGCCCCTGGAGGGCCTCTTGGAAGGAGGGAATCTGCCATGTACAAAACACCACAAGGAAACGTCGGCATCCTGGTCTCCGAAAGCAGCGGACCGCTCCCTTTCGCGGAAGTTGCGTTCTGCCGCAGATTATGCATCATCGGGGCAAGGCATGGGCTTCACGTGTATGTCTTCTGCCTGAGCTGGATCGCATCGGGGAACGCTGCCGGCATTCCCGCCTATACCTTCGAACGCGGAACCTGGATTCGCAAATGGTGCCCCCGGCCGGACATCATTTACGATCGCTGCCTGGTCCATGACCGCAAGCAGCAGCTGCGCAAGCACCGTTTGCTCGAACGGCTGGCGAATGAGCATCCCTTCGTTTATTTGGCCCGGGGCCTTGCGGGAAAATGGGCGGTATACCAAGCTCTGCTGGAATGCCCGGAGGTTGCCGAACATTTACCAGAAACGGCGCTGTACCAAGGGCAGGCTCAGCTGGACCAATGGCTGCAAGCCCATGACGGAGAAGCCTTCCTGAAGCCGCGGAACGGTACGCACGGCAAACGGACGCTGCACGTCAAATGGCATCTGCCGCGTGATGAAGTCAGAGTTGTCGGCCGCAGCGGGCGGAATACGGTCTTCCGGCGTCGCTTTTCCACCAAGCGAGCAGGGCTGGATTGGATTGACCGCTTTACCGGGAGACAGCCGTTCCTGGTTCAGCCGTATTTGCAGTTGAACAGCTCGGACGGCGAACCCTTTGATGTCCGCGTCCTCATGCAGAAAGACGCCAAGGGCGAATGGAGCTTGACGGGGATGGCGGTCCGCGCGGGCCGCAAGGATTCGCTAACCTCCAATTTGCATGGAGGCGGTACCGCCCATCGGGCACTGCCTTATCTCATTCGCGAACTCGGGAAGTCTGAAGGCAAAGCCGCTGAAGCCGCAATCCGCAAACTGTCACTCTTGATTCCGGCCTATCTGGAGACCCGTTTCGGCAGGCTGGCGGAGCTGGGCCTTGATTTCGGCGTTGACCGCCAAGGCCGTGTATGGGTGCTGGAGGTCAACTCCAAACCGGGGCGCTCCTCGTTCTTTCGGATCGGCGATCCGGAAACCGCCAGAAGGTCGCTGGAAAATCCGATAGGCTATGCCCGCTATTTACTGCTGAGCAAACCCTGATCACTTTTAGGAGGATAAAATCCATGAGTTTGACTTTTTGCAACGTCCATTTCACGCAAGCCCCCGACCGGGTGGTTTACGTGTCAGGGGCTCTTATGAAGAATCTGAAGCTGTCCGGAAAAAAGTTGGTTCATCTGAGACTCGGGGGAGATCGGGTCCCCGCCACCATCAAACGGATTAATAAAGCGGGAAACCACTTGTACCTTGCCAGCGGCGTTCGCAGAGGCATTAAAATCCCCAAACCCGGCGGCGTCTACCTCCGCAGCCAGCAAGAGGGAGAAGTGCAGATCGGCCCGCTTATCGGCGTGTTGTCCGACGGCCCCACGTCCTCGCCAACGAACCCGTTTGGCTCGCGCACCGCATTTATCAAGCAACTCCTTCGGCAGGGAAGCCGGATATCCTATATCTTCGCGTTCACCCCGCGGGATATCCATTGGGGAGACGAAACGGTGAACGGCTACTTTCTGAACGAAGCTGGGCGGTTCGTGCGGAAGCGGGTACCGCTGCCCGACGTGGTGTATAACCGCCTCCCCAGTCGCCGAGCCGAAACGACCAACACGATCAGTCAGCTTCGGGACCGGTTCGTCCGCCGGAGGATTCCTTTCTTTAACTGGAGTTTTTTTAATAAATCCGATATTTACCGCCTGCTGGAGAAAGACCCGACGGTGGGACGCTACGTGCCCGAATCGATTATGAGTCCGACGCCGGAGCAAATTAAGGAGATGCTGGACCGGCATTCCCTGGTTTATTACAAGCCGAACAGCGGCAGTCTGGGCAACGGGATATATCGCCTGTCCTACATCCCGAGAAGCGGTTATTATGCCAGGTATCGGAAAAATGGCCGGAACGCCCTGCTGCGCTTCTCTTCCTTCAACAGCCTAATGCGCACGCTGCAAGCCAGACACGGCCGGGCGCTCCGCGGATACGTGGCCCAGCAGGGGATTCGTCTCATCGAAATCGACAACTGCCCGATCGATTTCCGGTTTCACATGCACAAGAACGGGAAGAACCAATGGGTTGTCGTTGGCATCGGCGCGAAAAAAGCCGGCAAAGGCAGCGTAACCACGCACTTGAAGAACGGCGGCTCCCTGCTCACTCCAGAGCAGGCGCTCACCCGCGCATTTGGCTCGCGTGCCGATGAGGTGCTGCGGAACGCGAAAGCCGTCGCGATCACGTTGGCCGAAGCGATTGAATCCCATCAGCAGCATTTGATCGGCGAGATCGGATTTGATATCGGGATCGACCGGGAAGAGAAGATTTGGATGTTCGAAGCCAACGCCAAGCCAGGCCGTTCGATCTTTAAACACCCTTCACTTCGGGCAGAAGGGAAGGCGTCAGTAGACCACATCCTGGATCATTGCCTCTACTTGAGCAAATTCCGGAGGAGAGATGGCTCATGAACAATCCAGTATTGAACGAGAAGAAGCCCGTCGTCGCCGTGCTGACCGTGGATGATAACGTCCGGCTATTCCGCGGTAACCGCAGCAACTTCAGAGACCTCGTCAAAACCGGGCAAGAGCTGGATTGTCCCGTATATGTCTTAACGGCCAAAGACTTGAAGCTTAGCGCCAAACGCGTCCAAGGATATTTGTTCCACCCGGAGGAGAAGACGTGGAAGAAGCATTGGTTCCCCTTGCCCGACGTCATCTACAACCGCATCCCCCTCCGGGAGGATGAGAAGAAGCCGGAGGTGCGCCGCAAAATCGATGAGGTGATCCAGCATGAATCGATTCATCTGTTTAATCCTTTTTTCTTCAATAAACGGCGACTATTTGAATGGCTGAAGAAAGGCCGGGCGACCAAAACGCTTGTGCCGGACACGAAAAAAATGCTAGGACCCAAAACGCTGACCGCGATGCTGGAGAAATACGGCTCCCTGTACCTTAAGCCTGAGGGCGGAAAAGCCGGAAAAGGGATCATGCTGCTGCGACTGGACGTGGATCATCCGAGACCTTATCGGCTGACAATCCAAGGGAAGAAGCGCCGAAACATCATTTATCGAACCGCCAAGCTGCCCTTGTTGTGGAGGAGAATCAAAAGAGAAGCCGGGATGACGCCCTACATCATGCAGGAGGGCATCGAGCTGACCTCCTATCGTGGACGCCACTTCGACATGCGCGTGCTCGTGCAAAAGAACGGCAAAGGCATTTGGATGGTGACCGGGATCGGCGCCCGTCTGGCCGGACCGAAACGGATTACAACCCATGTTCCGCAAGGCGGCAGCATTGAAGACCCGGAGAAGATGCTTCTCCCCGCCTTCGGGTCCGATATGACGACACTGCTCCTCAGCCGGATTAAGTCCAGCGCCCTCTTGATTGCCAAGCAAATCGAGAAGGAATCGGGCTTCCTGCTTGGGGAGATGTCCATGGATCTTGGAGTGGACACCGACGGACGCCTGTGGTTTTTCGAAGCGAACGCCAAGCCGATGAAGTTCGATGAGCCGCATATTCGCAAGAAATCGCTGGAGCGGATTTTTCAATACAGCCAGTATTTATACCGCCAGCCGAAACACAAACCGTGAAACGAACTACGACCAACACGAAAGGAGGACGGTCGTGATGGAGATTCGAGCCGTGACCTTGGAGGATGGAGCTCCTTGGGAGCCGCAGCACAGTGAAATATTAGCTTTCATCCGAAAATATAACTCCGGCCGCGTTCCGCCCACCGTCCTCCGGAATCTGCTCCGGCTGACGCCAAGTGACTTGAAGCGGCCTGGCTGCTCCTTGCTCGTTGCCCGCATCCGAGCGGAGGACGGGGAGCGGCTGGCCGGCGCCTCTTGCGTCATGGATTACGGCCGCAAGCTATGCGTCGTCGTCGTCCATCCGCTGTACCGCGGCCGCGGGATCGGCGCGGGGCTGCTCCAAGCCCAGCTGACTCGGCTGGGGCAGCTTAGCTTCCGGGTGGCGTTGAGTCAGATTCAGAGCTTGCGCATGTGCTTTCGTGCAGGGATGTACGCTTCGGGCCTGACCCGGGATCCGAACGGGAAACCGCTGCTTCTGCTGGAGACCCGGCCCGTTTCCCCAACGCCTGCAACGTCGGTCTCCCATACCAGCAAAGAAGGTGATATTATTGTCACAACCCGTCCTGGGCATCCTGACCTTGTACCTCAATGACAAGAAGCTGCTGGAGGAACGCCATATCTACCAGCGCATGATCACTGAGGGAAAAAAAATGGGCCTGGACATATTCGTGTTCACCCCAATGGACGTGATTGACCAGAAAAAGCAGATCCTTGCCCTCGAGTACGATCCAAAGGGCAAGAAATGGTTCCGCAAATGGCGCAGCTTCCCAGACCTGATCTTTGACCGCTGCCGGATCCAGCGCAGCAAGCGGTTCGAGCAGCTGCTGAAGTTTCGGGCGCGTTACCGTCATCTGACCTTCCTCAACCGGCCGCTGCGCAATAAGTGGACGATATATCAAACCTTGTCCCGCAAAAGCCGATTCCGGTCCAACCTGCCGGAGACGGTGTTATTTCAAAGCAGCAGCGATGTGTTTAACCTGCTCAAAAAGTATTCCGCCGTCTACGTCAAACCGATTAACGGCACGGGAGGCCGCGGCATCCTGCGGGTAGAACGCCTGGACAGCAATCTCTTCCTGATCCAGGGACGGAGACAGAACCGCAATATCATCGCTCCCCAGAAAATCCACAAATCCCGGCTGGGCACGTTCCTGCTGGGCTGGAAAGGAAGCGGACGCTTCATCGCCCAGCAGGGCATCCAGATCAAGCTGCCCAGCGGCCGCGTTCACGACTACCGGATGCTGGTGCAGAAGAACGGTCAAGGCCAATGGGAAGTGACCGGCTGCGCCGGAAGGGTGGGTCCTCCCCGCAGCGTCACCTCCAATCTCCACGGCGGCGGTCATGCCGTGGCGATGAATACGCTGCTGAAGCAGTGGATCCCAAGCGAGGAGCGGCAGCAGGAGGTGCGCCGGGCGGCGGAGAAGCTCAGTCTGGAGGTCGCAGCCTACCTCGAGGAGACGTTTGGGGCCTTGTGCGAGCTGGCACTAGATTTGGCGATCAACCGCCATGGCCAGATCTACCTGCTTGAGGTGAACCCCAAACCTGCCCGCGAAGTGTTCCATCAATCGGGCGACTCCCAAGCGTACCGCGCAGCGATCATTAGGCCGCTGGAATACGCGTTATGGCTGCATAAGCAAAAAGCCGCTTCCCCCTCCAATTAGGAGGGAAGCGGCTTACTGCTTGTTATTTGCCTATTACGCTTCCTCCGCCGCCTGATCATACAAGGAGATCAGTTCATCGAAGTTGCGAATCCGCACGTCGGAGCCGGCCAGCTCCCGGTCATCCCCGAAGCCGGCATAGGCGCAGCCGATCACGGCTAGCCCGTTCCGGTTGCCCGCTTCAACATCCGAGGAGCGGTCCCCAATCATCCACGCGCGGGTGATGCCATGCCGATCTAGGAGCAGCTTGACGAGATCGACTTTGGTCGCCGTTTGAAACTCCCCTGCGCTAAAGAGCCCTTCAAACAGCGGAGCAATTCCATGCGCCTCGGCCACTCCTTTGACATAATGCTCTAGCCCGTTGCTGGCAACAAACAGCCGTACGCCCCGTGCTTTGAGCTCCTGCAACGTTTCCGGCACTTGCGGATACAACCCGGTAGCCAGCTGCTGCAGCCCTTCCAGCTCATATTCCAGCAGCAGTTCATCGGCCCGGCGATGCACCGTCTCGCTATGGTTCGGAATCACCCGGCGCCAGATGTCCGGCAGCAGCATCCCCAAGCAGCTCAGGATCAATTCTTCCGGCGGCGTCTCCCCGGCATACAACCCTTCTTTTCGCAACTGGTCAAACACCTTATGAAAAACCGGTATGAGCAGCGTTTCTGTTTTGAATAACGTCCCGTCCATGTCAAAGATCATCGCTTCCGGCCTAGAAAGCTTGACAGCCTGTCTCTCCATCTCCACATTCCTTCCGTATGTATGATATAGCCTCATGATATGTCAATCAGCATTCCTTGTAAACCGAAGCATGATCCTAATTTCGCCCAAGTTCCCCAACGTCTCTTGATCTCGGCCCCCAGCAGCAACAAGATTGGAAAAATAACCTGAAATGGAAATGCGTAGAAGTCATAGGTCTTCATTGCAAAATCCCACATCTCCATAATGTTGTTGTACAACGAGTTGGCTAAATACGTAATCAAAAGTCCCAATTACGGTGTGCGTATTGACCCGGATTTCGACCGCTGATGATCCTTCAGGCTAATCATCGGGAGTATGCTGCTAATGCCAGGTGTATTCACCGTATCGGCGAAATCAAACAATTCCATGACCGGGGCGGTCGACAAATTGGTAATCAACGTTTCGGTAAACCCCTAGGGTGGCCCAATCACCGACTTTTCCACTGACCTCGATGTTGAAATTTACGGAATTTAATAGTGGAGTCGCCGGGAAATATCCGTTTGAATAATGCGATGTTCTCATCGACTGAAGAATGAAGGCGTTCCTTGATCTGCAAGGGATTTCCTCCTTTCACCAAAGGGTATGGATATGTTATTCCCAATTTAAGCAAATTTTATCAATGAAATCCCGTT
>NZ_GG696002.1:14714-24129 GCF_000159955.1 Paenibacillus sp. oral taxon 786 str. D14
AAAAGACAACGGGGACGTATACACTTCCCCGTTGCCTTTGTCTAAGCTTCGGCTGCCATTACTGGGTAATCAGCCAAAAGGCTTCCCAAGCGCCCCCAACCTGATCCCGGTTAGCCACCAGTCCAGCTCCGTTATTCAATTCCACTGTCACGTACTTGTCATTGGCCAAGGCGAACAAGGCGATCGCCCCGTCGGCCAGCTGTTCCTTCCGGAACTTCTCCCATAGTTGAATGCTCTCGCCGCGGGCAATCAGCTTGCCGCCGTCGTTCAAGTCCGCGGTGACGTATTTTCCATTGATTTTGGATTTCAACGAAATCGTTCCATCACTGTTGTTGATGATTTCGAACAGCTCCCAATCCTGGGCTGTATCGCGATTTGCGACCAGCGGAGCGCTGTCGGCGTTCTCCGCGCTGACGATCTTCTTATTCGCTTCCGAGATCAAATAAACGAACCCGGTAGGCGTAGGAGGCGGGGTTGACCCGGTCGTATATTTTTTCACCAAATTTTGCAGTGTGGTGTTTGGCCGAAAATTCTCAGTATTAAATTTGCTCCATTTAGCGGCGATCGTCGCCGGGCTGTCGCTTAAGATGTTTGGCACCGGATTTGGGTTGTTGTTGAAGTAACCCCAGTTCCCGTAGTTCGAGCTGACCTTATACGTCCAGTTCGTCCAAGAGATATTGGAGGCGTTCATTCCAGCCAAGAACTTCTCCCACAGATCGGTAAAATCAAACAGGCAAAATTCTCCGACATACACCGGCACGTTCCACCTGGCTTGGTGATCGCGCAGTCCTTGCAAAGCGGTGTTCACCAGATTGTTCTGCACATTCCAATCAGAAGCCTCGTTGCCGGCCATCGCGTAATAGTGCATCTCGTACACCACGTTAGTCCAACCAAACGTATCCGGGTCATAGAGCTGGTTCCAGTTCCAGGCCGCTTCGATGAAGATCGTATGATCGGGATCGATTGCGCGGATCGCCTTATAGAGTCGGTCATAAAAAGCGTTCAACTGCTCCTTGCTCACCCGGTCAGGTTCATTTAACAGATCGTAACCTGCCACGGTCGGATTGCCTTTAAAATGGGCTGCAATCCCTTCCCACAACCGGACGGTACGATCCTGATACTGCTGGTTCTTCCACAGCTGCGGGTCCGAGTTGACCTCACCCGAGTTATCGAAGGTGTTCTGGGCCCCAAACGTACCGTGCAGATCCAGCAGAACGTAAATGCCCCGATTCCCCGCTTCGCGGACGAGCCAATCCAGCTTGCTCCACGGATCCGCCTTCCAATTGCCGTACTTGTCCATCAGCTCCAGGTACAGAATAGGCACGCGGACCATATTCATCCCCATGTTTTTGATATTGTCCAAATCCCGCGTAGTCAGCCAAGCGTCTTGATACGTTTTGATCAGGCTTTCCGCCGTTTGCGCGCCATGCAGGCTCGTCAACGTTTCACGCAGCGTCCATTCGTCCTTCACGCCAAGCGGTGACATCCAGCTCTCCTGCAACAACCAACCGCCTAGGTTGGTCCCCCGCAGATTGACGATATTGCCTGTGCCGTAGTTGTCCCGCAGCACCGTACCGTTGGCTTTCAGGAAACCGCTTTGCTCAATTCTCGACACATTCATGCCGGAATCTCCCTCTGCGGCTTGGGCAGAAGGAACAAACATGGAGTTACTTAAGGTCAAAGCAGCAAGAATCACACAGAGTAGGAAAGTGCGGAGTATTCTCTGGATGTCACGGACAGCATTGGGTCGGATCATGATCATCACAAATCCTCCTTTATTACAATAATGGTTTATATTTCCTTTTTAAACATAAGCTATTATTGTAAGCGCTGTCAATAGAAAGATCATTTCATAGATTCTTTCAGATGATCGCTTCTAGCAGATGTGCGATCCGGGCCGTATCTGCGGCTTCAATCCATGCCTGTGGAATCCGCGCGAAGCGGCACTCACTGCTTTGTAAATAACGGTAGATGATCCGAGCCTCATCAATTTCATCTCGGGTAGGTTTGCCCGTCAGGGGAGGAGAGCTATGGCTTAGACAGGCCAATGCCTTCTCCGCCATTTTCAGAGACAGAGAGGCTCGGGAGCTTCCTTCTGAAATTTCAACCTTCCGGCTATACAGGATCGTATTTCGCCGCAATATGAACCACTTGGCCTTCCGCTCACTCCAACGTTCCAGGACCACGAAATTCCCGTTCTGCTCAACAAATCCGGCGATCTCCTCTTGTCTCGCAAACAGATCGATGGCATGAAGGGCATCCCTGAGTTTGGCTGCGGCTTCAAAATCAACCCGTTCGGAAAAGTCCCGCATTCGTCCCTCCAACTCTTCCCGGAGGCTGGAATCCGAGCCATCCAGCAGCGCAGCAAAGCGGTTCATCACGCAGTTGTTGAGTTCAACCGCCTCCCCGCCCAAACATGCGCCGAGACATAAGCCCAGCGAATGGTTCAAACAGGGTACTCCAGTGGGAGCGGAACGGGGACGGCTGCAAGCGATACGCAAGGCTTCGCGAACGCTCCGGACTGCCGCCTCCACAGAATGTCGGCTCGCCGAATAAGGTCCGTAAACTTGGCGGATTCCCGGGGCCTCCGGCACATCGACGACCTCCAGGTCCCAAATCCCGTCCGTGTCGCGGATCACCAAATAGACATAACCGTGCGGACTCTTCATCTTTTTGTTATACATCGGCTTCAGTTCTCGAATCAGCCGGCACTCCAGCATCAGCGCTTCGAATTCGGTGTCGGTCCTGAGGATCTCCAAATCCTTGACGTTATGCGCCAATCTCTCGACCTTCTTGGAGCGGTGACGGGAGGCATGAAAATAAGAGCGCACTCTTTGCTGCAAGTTCTTCGACTTGCCGACATAAATGACGCCTCCCGCCGCGTCCTTCATCAAGTACACCCCCGGCGCGGCCGGGAGGGTGCGCAGCTGCTGTTCGACCCGTTCGTTTGTCATGGAGCAAACTCAATCCGTTTGATGATCTCCCCGGCAAAATCCTTAACGATAAACGCCCCTGCCTTCAAAATGCCATAGGAATTAGGGAAATTCTCCTTCGGCAAGGCGATAGACCCCGGGTTCAGGACATAGATGCCGTCTTTGACGTCAGCCACTGGCACATGCGTATGTCCCTGAATAAACACGTCACCCGGCGCCAACGGCGGAAGCTGCTCGATGCTGTATCCGTGCCCATGCGTGACGTAAATACGGCGTCCTTCCAAGTAGAGCATGGCATAATCCGCCATCATCGGAAATTCCAGCAGCATTTGATCCACTTCTGCATCGCAGTTCCCGCGAACAGCGATCAGGTTATGCTTATGCTCGTTAAGCGTTGCCGCGACCTGCTTCGGATCATAGCCGTCAGGCAGCGGATTTCGCGGCCCATGATACAGGAAATCCCCCAGCATGATGATTTGATCGGGCTGCTCCTCTGCCGCTTTGGCCATCGCCCGATCCAGCCAAGCGCTTGACCCGTGGATATCCGAAATCAACATCAATTTCATCAAAACCAACTCCTTACCTCTTTCGTTTTAGTATAAAGGAAGAAAGAACGTCTGGCGAAACACACTGAAATTTATCATCGGAGGTACCTTGTATGAAGTCCATCAAGAAATGGGTAGTGATCCTTCTAGTCTTTTGGGGGATGTGGAAAATCTTATTTTTCCTACTAAGAGACGTTCTGTTTGAGGTGCTGACGTTCCCAGATCCCTATGCCAATATCCTTAAGACAGCGTCTGATAAGCAAATAAGACAAGAAAGACGTCCAATCGCTTGAACGTCCTTAGCCTTCTATTATTCAACCAGCGTGTACTGCGGATCTGTCACCTTAAACGAATTTTTGATACCGGACGTGACGTAAATTTTGTTGTCTTTTGTTATAAACATCGCTTCCGTCCCGTCATTCAAGTCCTCGATGTATTGCAGCCCTTCCTCCAGGCCCATCACATAAACGAAGGTCGACAGCGCGTCCGCGTCCGTTGCGTTATCCGCCAGAATCGTGACGCTCTTTAGATTATTTTGCGCCGGCACGCCGGTTCTCGGATCCAGTATATGGTGATACATCACATCGTCCTCGATAAAGTAACGTTCATAGATTCCGGAAGTATCAATGACTTGGTCGCTTAAACGGATCGTTCCCATGGTCGTGCCCCGCGAGCTATCCGGATCTTGTAGACCGACGTTCCAGCTGTCTCCATTAGGCTTGTTTCCAATCACGATGATGCTGCTGCCGCCGAGGTCGACAAGCGCGCTCTTGACGCCTTCCGCCCGCAAATAGGCCGCAACCTCGTCCGCCGCATACCCTTTGCCGATGCCGCCGAGATCCAGCACCATCCCAGGCCGTTTCAGAAAGACGGTGCGCTTGGCTTCGTCGACCACTACGTCTTGATATCCCACCAGGCTAAGTTCCCGCTGCAAATCCTCCGGAGCCGGAACATGGGCTCCTTCATGGCCGATATCCCAAAGATCCACCAGCCCGCCGACCGTCGGATCAAACAGCCCGTTCGTCTCTTTGGCGTAATCAAGCGAGCGTTTCAGCACCTTCATCGTATCCTCCGACACTTCAACCGCCTGTTTGCCGGCTTCCTGATTTACTTTGTAGAGCTGGCTCGTCTCCAAGGTCCGGCTTAACTCCTGATCCAAGGTTTTTAGCATCGTATCGATATGATCCAAATGTTCCTCAGCCTTCGGGTCATCATACAATTTGATGTTAACCACCGTATCAAAAATATAATATTGTTTCGAGGCCGGCTCCGCGGCCGTTGGTTTCTCCTTGTTCCCTGCATTCCCCCCGCAGCCGGAGAGGAGGGTCATCAGCATTGCCGTCAAGCCTAAGATCACGGCCCGTTTGCTCCATTTCTGTGTTCGTTGCATCATTTCACCTCATTTGAAAGTTCACGCAGCTTGTTGTTAACTTCCCGTATTGTATAATTTTCATCACACTTCGTCTAGGAAGTACATCACGATCAGCTGGGTACTGCAAGATAAAATGAGCATGAAAAAGAAGCGAGATCGATCTCGTTCCCAAAATGGTCAACTCCAAGCCAAGGTTGAAAAACCAGGAACAACACCAACAAAATTCGGTAAGCTAACGTAAAATGACCAGTAGCAAAATTCTCCTCGAACGCCGCGATAACCTTTCTCCGGTTCGATCAGCCATTACCGGGAAGGGAATATGAAGCTGCGGCCCGGGGTGGTCGTCGGCTTAACCGTTGCAGCGGGAGCGTGGATCAGCTCGGGCTGGTCATCCCTGATCCCCGAAGATCAGCTGGGATATTTGACCTCCGGGATGCTGTTCGCTTTCCGGATTCGCCCTGTGGTTTCGAATGGCCTATGTCTCCCGGCGGCCGAAGACGCCCGAGATCATGGACGCCTCATCCGGCAAAGGCTGGCGCTTTGGGGTGAATGCACCGCTCGTTGGCTTCATTACCGGCGCTTTATCGGGGCTGTTCGGAATCGGGTCGACCCCCTTTATCCAACTGGGGCTGATGCTGCTCCTTGGAATGTCCATGCGATACGCCGCCGGAACAACCATGCTGGTCATTATGCCAATTGCCCTCGCCGGAGGGGCCGGTTACATTACCATCGGGTACCTGGATGTACAATTGCTCGCCACCGTTGTCATCGGCACGATGACCGGCGCGTATATTGGAGCCAAGCTCACGAAGCGCGTGCCTGCGGCTTGGCTAAAAACGTGCATGGTGCTCACCCCGATGCTGGGCGGCGCAATCCTCTTGTTCTAATTATCGATCCAAAAAAAAGGACCCTTCTGATGAGGGTCCGTCATTTTTATACGTTTAGCACTAGCTGAGCTGCAACGAAGTAATGCAGGTTTGATCTCCATCAAATGTGGAGATTTCCGACTCGGCGGTTTTACCGTCATGACTGACTTGAATCCGGTAGGTTTGATTGCGAGGCAGCCACAAGTCGATAAATCCGTTCGCCTGGGACGTCATCTTTTGGTCCAACACGGTATTCCCATTCGCATCGGTGACGTTGACTTGAAACTCTTGCTCCGTCATCTCGCCGCGGCATCCGGTCAAGCTATGAATCTCGCAAGGATGTGTCTGATTCTCGTAAGGCGCGATCGAGACGAAAAATTCGTCCTTCGGCAGTTCATACGTCTTCGAGTCCGCCGTATCCCCGTCCACGATCAAATGGCTGGACGTAATCGAAGCAGACTTAGCGGTGAGTTTACCCACGCTGTAGTCATGAACCATCTGCTTGATGCTCTGAGCGTCTAGAGCTTTTGATTCCGTTTGCTTATCGGCTTGTCCCGTGATAAGAAAATAACTTCCCAACGCGGCAACCACAATGAACCCGGCCGCCGCCAAGATGGTATTGCGTTTCATTATCGGCACCCTTTCGCTACCTAGTATTCGATTGCTTGTTCCTTTCTGAACAATCCAATTATAGCATAATCCTCACAATGTTTCCCATTGCGACCGGAGGAACAGCTTGTAAATCCGCTTCCAGGCAATTTTTAACAGCATATACACCGGGATGACGATCAGCATCCCAATGATGCCAAACCAATTGCCGCTTCCCAAAACGAGCAAAATGGTCGTCACCGGATGGATGTCCAGCTTTTTTCCGAACACGTAGGGTGAGATCACATTATCCTGAATCTGCTGCGCCAACAAAATGATGACCAACGCCCAAATGCCGGTAGACGGAGACTCGATGAGCCCGATAATGACAATGGGAATGGCGGAGATAATCGCCCCAAACAAAGGGATGAAATTCATAATAACCGCAATCGTCGTCAACAACAGCGCATACGGCAGTCCAATGATCAGGAAGCCGATAAACATCAGTACGCCCAACGCTGCGTTTACGATCACCCGGCCGATAATATAATCGTTCAGCGCCTTGTCCATTTCAATGGTAGCGCGATACACTTCTTTCCGATAACGGATGGGCGAGAGCTTGACCAGGCTGCGTTTGAAGCGATGCCCTTCCTTGAGCATGTAGTAGAGCAGGATCGGGAACGTAAACATCACGATCGCGAACTGGGACAAGAAAGAGAAGAAACCGCTCAAGTAATTCGTCAAGAAGGAGATTCCCTGGCTTAAGTATTCCGAGAAATTGTCGGCTAATCCGGAATCGGAAGGAAAAATGGACGCAAGGAAAGGCAATTCTCCCCATTCCTTTAGTCGCTCTTCAAGCAAGCTTATAAATTGGGGGATGTTTTGCACTAAATTGATCAGTTGGGCTTGCAACATCGGCCAGACCACCGCGATAAAGGCCATGGCCAAGATCGCCATAACGACATAGAGGATAAGGATCGCCAAGGACCGACGAATCTTATGCTTTTCCATGTACTGGACCACAGGGCGGAGCAAATAGTAAAAGAAACCGGACAGCAGGAGCGGAATCAAAAGGGCCCCGATGACGGCCTCCATTGGGCGAAAAAACGGCCTCACTAAGGAGAACACATACACGATGGCCAGCAGAATCAAAACAAATTTCGCTCCGCGCGTCCATCTCTCCAGCAAATTCATTCTCATCATCACCTCACTTTGTATAATTCGTCGAATAAAAAAAGATCTCTATTCTATATTATTGGTTTTCAGATCAAAAATAAAATTCAGCGGGTTTCCCCCAGCTTATCGAGGTATGGAGTCCGTTGCGTTGCTGTTTAGCGGTAAAAAAAGGCCTTATTTCTCACACTCGCTTCCAAAGGACTTATTATGCTTGGAATGCTTAAAATATCTATAGCCCTGCTGTGGGCCAAAAAACCAGCAATATGTATTTGATGAGAAATAGACATAAACTTCGAAACTTATTTTTAATACTCGGGGTTCTATTTACACTGAATTCTGTATTACTTCTTTATTGATATCTTCAAACGATGCAAGGAGTAACAGACATTAGCTAGAAGAAGAATCATAGACCCTGAAAGAATGCGGTAACGTAAACAGGAGAGAAGCGGAAATTCGCCGTTTCTCTCCTGTTACCTCGTACCCTACTGACTCCTTAACTCAACCCGCCTGCTGGCCTGCTGCATCAATTCTTGCCTGCGAGGCGTTCGAGCAATTCTTGCAGACTTTCAGCTGTTGCCCTGCACTTGTGTTTATGACATACAGCAGCTTGATTCGCGTGCTTCCGCACACTGGACACGTTCCACGACCGCGCGAAGGTAAGTTCCAAAGCGATTTTCCACGTTTATTTTTGGCCATGATCAGATCCCCTTCAACGATAAAATAAGTTCATTTCAAAAATTAGAAGAATTTCTTATGCTCCCGATCCTCTTTCAGAATTTCTACCGCTTCACGGAACCGCAAGCTGTGCACGATTTCGCGTTCGCGCAGGAACTTCAGGCTGTCCTGGATATCCACGTCGTCGGTCATGTCGATGAGCCACTGATATGTAGCCCGCGCCTTCTCCTCGGCTGCGATGTCCTCGTACAGGTCGGCGATCGGATCGCCTTTCGCCTGGATGTACGTCGCCGTAAAAGGTACCCCGCCCGCGTTCTCGTAAAAGAGCGCCTTGTCGTGGTTCACATAATACGGATCCATCCCGGCCGCCTTCAGCATCTCCGGCGTCGCGTCTTTGGTCAACTTGTAGACCATCGTGGCGATCATTTCAAGATGGGCGAATTCTTCTGTCCCAATGTCGTTCAGGAGCCCGATCACCTTGTCGGGAATCGTATATCTCTGATTCAGATAACGCAGCGCTGCTGCCAGCTCCCCATCAGCGCCGCCGTACTGCTCGATCAGCAGTTTCGCCATCCGCGGATCGCATTTGCTGACGCGTACCGGGTATTGCAGCTTTTTCTCATACACCCACATAATTCCTGTTTAACCTCCTTTAGCTTCCCGTCACGGATGGAAGGCAGGAAAGCTAAACCTGCCACGGCCAAGGGCTTTTCGACCATTCCCACGGGAATTTCGAATACGCGCGCCCGAAGTTTTGCAGCGGGCCATACAACTGTTGAAAATGATTTGCGTGCTGCGTCCGCTCCTGGGTCAGCTGATTAAATTGCTGGATCGCGGCAAGATCATCCGGATGCGTATCCAGATACAAATTCAGCTCTACCAGCGCGAAGTCCAGCGCCTGCAGCTTCTCAAGCTTCTCGTAAAACTCCTGATCGAACGGTTGGTTGTTGGGATTTGTCGACATGGGATCACCGTCCTTTTCCCCATTTGGATTCATAAGGGCTGTACAAAGCCGGCCATAACGTACCGTGTCTCAGGGCATCCATCGGGCTAAACTGCGGCAAATTCGGAGGTTGAAAGTGGATAAACAGCTGCGGAGGGGTGCTGTAGGTTTTTTGCGTGATCGGCGGACACGGATCGAATGGGCCAATATACGGGGTCCACACACGTTCTTGAGGATGGTTCAAAGAAACTTCCTCCTTACTTCAAGCATTGGTCATGCAGGCAAGCCACCAAATTTTCCCTGCATCCTACCTATAA
>NZ_GG696001.1:0-3781 GCF_000159955.1 Paenibacillus sp. oral taxon 786 str. D14
CTAACTAACGTTGTTGATTCCTTGGATGTTTCAATCTGGAAGAAGAGCCGCACGGATCAATTGATCTGGCGGCTCTTGTCTGTTCTGGGGAGCACTTAGGAGCAGCGTGCTGGTGTGTTGAGCCAGACGGAGCAGGTTCTGGTCTGCGAAGCACTTCGCCTTCGTGCAGCCATTCTTTCCTGCGGGTTCTTCAGGGGAGCGTGCTGGTCTGCGGAGCTCTTTAGTGCAGCTTCCTTACCTACGGGCTCCACAGGGCAGCATTCTACTTTGCGGATCCATCAGGACAGCAAAGCGATGACCAGCAGTTCGTAGAGAACCAGCGTTAAAATGGTCTCATCGCTAGGACTTAGCCCCCAATAAGGAGCGCCAATGGCACGCTGCCCCCCTTGCCGCGGAACAGCCAAATGCAGTAACCCGCCTTGGCAGCCAACGATTCGACCAACATGCACATGACCTTCCATCGTTTCAATGCGCACCCGCTGATTGATATGCTGCCGGCAGATGTCGTGTACCCGGTCACGAACCGTCCGCAAATGATGGACGTGTTGCGGATCAGCCTGATAAACGATACGATGCTGAGGATAACCCCATGGTTGAACACTCATTCGTTATTCGCCTCCAACGTTTCAAGTTCAAATTATCGTATGCGAATACCCAGTAGGCGGTGAAGCTTGGCGTGGGAATCCGGCTCCTCTTGCCAAATGCCTTCGGGCGGCGGAATAAGTTAGTTAGGAGGTTCGACGCTTGGAGTTCGGAGCTCGGACGGGAATTAGTTGTAAAAACTACTGTTAATTTTGCTCATTTTGCACTTAGGAGAGGATTAGCTGTAAAAAGTAACGTTAATTTTGGCGGTTTCGCGGGTTTGGCGAGTTTGATGCGAAATTAGAGGTACTTTTTCCAGTTAATTTACTCAAATGGCCTTCTCGGCTCGAAATTAACGGTAGAAAATCCAGTTAGTTGGGTGGAGGAGCGCGACGGGCGGGAGGTGAATCCAGTTCGTTGGTGGGAGAGCACGACGTGGTGGGACGTGGAGTGACGTGATGCACACCCAAGCACGCCAAAAAAGGTGGAGGGATCTCCCCCCACCTTACAGCTGCCACGCTTTACCGGTTCAACAAACTGCCGACATAACGCAGCAGCTCGTTGGCGCACACCGGGCAGTAGCCGTGCTCGTCGATCAGCCGCTTGCTGACCTCGTTGATGCGTTTCAGTTGGTTTTCGTCCGGCGTTTTGGTTGAGGTTGTGATTTTGACGATGTCCTTGAGGTCGGCGAACAGCTTCTTCTGGATCGCTTCCCGCAGCCGGTCGTGGTGATTATATTCAAATTTCTTCCCTTTACGCGAATACGCAGAGATGCGGATCAAAATTTCCTCCCGGAACGCCTTCTTCGCGTTTTCCGAGATGCCAATTTGCTCTTCGATCGAACGCATCAACCGCTCATCGGGATCCAGCTCCTCGTCGGTAAGCGGGTCGCGGATTTTCGTCCAGTTGCAGAACGCCTCGATGTTGTCGAGATAGTTCTCGAACAAGGTGCGCGCCGATTCCTCAAACGAGTAAACGAACGCTTTTTGCACTTCTTTCTTGGCAATCTCGTCGTATTCCTTACGGGCAATGCTGATGAAGTTCAGGTAACGCTCGCGTTCCTCCTTCGTGATGGAAGCATGCTGGTCAAGACCATCTTTGATCGCCCGCAAAATATCAAGTGCACCCATGCAATGCAAGTCCTGCTTAATCAGCGCGCTGGAAATCCGGTTGATGACATAACGCGGATCCACGCCGGACATGCCTTCTTCCAGGTACTCGTTTTGCAGCTCCTTCAAATCGGCGTCCTTGTAGCCCTCGACTTCTTCGCCGTCGTAGAGGCGCATTTTTTTCACCAGATCGACGCCTTGCTTCTTCGTCTCCTTTAACCGGGTCAAGATGGAGAAAATCGCTGCGGACCGCAGGGCATGCGGAGCAATATGAACGTGATTCATATCGCTTTGGCCGATCAGCTTGGCGTAAATTTTCTCCTCCTGTGACACCTTGAGATTATAGGGGATCGGCATGACGATCATCCGCGACTGCAGTGCTTCATTTTTCTTGTTGGCAATAAACGCTTTGTACTCCGCTTCGTTGGTGTGCGCGATAATCAGCTCATCCGCCGAGATCAGCGCAAACCGCCCCGCCTTGAAATTCCCTTCCTGGGTCAACGACAAAAGATTCCATAGAAACTTCTCATCGCATTTCAGCATTTCCTGGAACTCCATCAGGCCGCGGTTGGCCTTGTTCAACTCGCCGTCAAAGCGGTAGGCCCGCGGATCGGATTCTGAACCATATTCGGTGATTGTGGAAAAATCGATGCTGCCGGTCAAATCGGCGATATCCTGGGATTTCGGATCCGACGGGCTAAACGTGCCGATGCCAACCCGTTCCTCTTCGGACAAGAGTACCCGCTCGACCCTGACATTCTCGATGTCGCCGCCGTATTCCGTCCTCAGCCTCATCTGGCAAACGGGGCATAAATTGCCCTCAATCCGGACGTTCAGCGTTTTCTCCACCTCCGGCCGGAGCTCATGCGGAACGAGGTGAAGCGGGTCCTCATGCATCGGGCACCCGGCGATGGCGTACACCGCCCCTTTATCGGTCCGGGAAAACTTCTCTAGCCCACGCTTCAACAGCGTCACAATGGTGGACTTGCCCCCGCTGACCGGCCCCATCAGCAGCAAAATCCGCTTGCGTACGTCGAGCCGGCGGGCGGCGGAGTGAAAATACTCCTCGACCAGCTTTTCGATGGCCCGATCGAGCCCGAAGATTTCCTGCTCAAAAAATTTATACCTTTTCCGGCCGTCTTCCTCTTCGATGCCATAGGATTTAATCATTTCATAGACCCGGGCATGGGCGGTCATCGCCGGCGAAGGGTCTTTGGCCAACAGTTCAACATAATCTTTAAATGTGCCGCTCCACGACAAGGAGTCGCTTTCCGCCCGATAAGCCGCTATTCGCTCAAAAATGTCCATGTTAGGTACCTCCTGTACTCCCGCTTTAGGGGTTCTCCCGCGTCCCCATCTTTAGAACTGACGTGACCAGATTATGGAGCATCCACGATAAAAAAGTGTATTACATACCTATGCGCCGGTGAGGGAGAAGTTGACCGTTTTTCCGATGAAAATATTCAGATGGAAAAAGTAGGAATTCGGCTTTGTGATATAATCTTGAACAGGATCATGGGAACGATGAGGAAAAGGGGATCGTCATGGCGGTACAGCATGAGACGGAATTGTACGCTCCGTTGAAGGCTTTTTTTGAGGAGCGAGGGTATGTCATTAAAGGGGAAGTGCGGCATTGCGACTTGGTTGGCGTTCGGCCTGACCGCAACGAGCCGCTGATTGTGGAAATCAAAAAGACGTTTAATCTTCCTCTGCTGCTGCAGGGGTTGGAGCGCCAGCGCCTGAGCCCCGAGGTGTATCTGGCCGTGGAGCGGAACCGCGCCAAAAAAGGGGCGCACAACCAGCGGTGGAGTGAAATTACGATGCTTTGCCGCCGGCTGGGACTGGGGTTGATCACGGTAACCCGGTATAAAACGAAACCCGCCTTCGTGGAAGTCCTATGCGAGCCGGGGGACGGAGACTTATACATGCCGGGGCCGAAGGTGGTTAAACGCCGAGTGGATAAGCTGCTGCACGAGTTCCACGAACGCAGCGGCGACTACAACGTCGGCGGCAGCACCGGCACCAAGCTGGTGACGGCCTACCGCGAACGGGCGCTGCGCGTGGCGCTCGCCATCGAGGAGGGCGGCGGC
>NZ_GG696001.1:4580-32875 GCF_000159955.1 Paenibacillus sp. oral taxon 786 str. D14
AGCGATGTGGTGGTGTCCGCGCCGGCCCCAGCACCGTCGGCCAAGTACTCAGCCCGGTTCTTTTCCTGGGCTTCTTCACCCTCGAACAGGCTGACTGCCTCGCTCTTGCCATCATCTCCTTCTGCTTTCACTCCACTCGGTTCAGTCCTCGGGTCCACGTCCGGTTCCCCACGTTTGCCTCTGCTCTTGTTGTCCTTCTCACTCCTATTCACCATCTCGTCCTTGTTCCCGGCTTCATTCCAATTGCCCACATCGTCCGCCTGGCTGCTGCGCTCCTGCTTGGCCTCTCTGTCCTCTGTGCTTCTTCTCTCACTCGCCGCACCGATCACTGCTTCCTTCTTTTGCTGACGCTTTGATGCATTATCCTCTAGGATGGATTCCACCTTAGACCCAGCCTTATCCTCGCGTTTGGTCGTCTCCACTACTTGGATATACTCCTGCTTCTGGCTTCCCCGCTCGCCGCCTTCGGGTTTCGGACTTGCCTCTGCAGCAGAACCCCCCATCCGCTTCATCCCGTCTGCCCTTCCTGAGGCAAAAGCCCCCTCCGCGAGCGGCACCAAACACGCCGTATCATCCTCGACGATCGGCAACCCCAACCGCTCGCTGATCTCCAGCAGCGCCAGCTTGCGCTGCCGGCTCCACACCCGGCCGGACGGGTTGGCATAATGCGGCGTCACGTACACGAAAGCTGGCCTCCCCCCGGTCGGCTCGCATTTCCGCCGCAGATCGTCCGGCAGCATGCCGTCCCGGTCACAGGCCACCGGGACCGCCCGGATTCCGCGGCGGCGCATCAGCTCCAGCGCCTCCGGCGCGGCCGGCGTCTCGACGAGCACCGTGCCGCCGCCCGGCACCAGCACCCGCAGCAACAGATCAAGCGCCCCGTCGGCGCTTTCAGCCAGCAACCATTGCTGCGGGTCCGTGCGGATGCCTTCGGCCTCTTCATAGGCCTCAGCCAGCCATTCCAGCAAGGCGCCAGCACCGCGGCGCCCTGCCTTCGATCCGCCTTGTCCTTGGCCGTCCGCAGCGGATTCCCATTCCAGCCGCACGCCGCCCCCGTTCCCTTGCAGCCCAGCCAGTGAAATGAGGCGGCCTCCCCGCACCCCGTCTTCGATTTCCCGGGCGAAGACCGGCGGCAGCCGGCGTTTTAGCATTTCCAAACCCGTGTCCACAAGAACACCCCGCTTCCCATTCGCTTGTATCTGCAATTGTACTGCAGGACAAATTTTCCAGACAACAGGAGCCAACCCCTGCATTGTGCTTGATTTTGACGAAGGATTGCCAAATCTATCATTTTTGCGAACCTCGTGTCGACATGATAGAATGAAAGCTGCACGAAAAGCGCATGAAAATATGTTTAGAGGTGATTTCCCATGCCTTACTCTACGGAACCTGCAACCGTCACCGAACCAAGTCGCAGCAGGAGAACACGGCGGCCTTCCGTAGCCCTGATTATACTGATTTGGATTCTGCTGATCGGTGCCGGCGTCACTGCGGCCTATATGTATAGCAACCATTTGAAGCAGTCGATGATTGACCAGCTGGACGCCAAATGGCAAAGCGAAGCCGAGCAGATGAAAGCCGATTATACAGCCCAGCTCACCGCTTTGTCCGACGAAGTCCAGGAATTGCAAAACAAAGTGCAAACGTTCAACGAATTGCTCGAATTCACCAAGGACAACACCAGCGAAAAAACGGATAACAGTAACAAATTGTTTTCGCAATTAAGCGAGGTCAAGGAGCAGTTGGCCGCGCTTCAGAAAAAGATGGATCTGCTGAAATGATCACGCCAGTTAAACAAATCAACCGTTTTTTCCTGCTGGCTACTGGACCCTTGATTGGATTGCTGATCGCTCTCTTCATCAGCGGGGCCGCGATTGATTGGAACCGGTCACCGCACCCCATCACGCCCGAAGCGGACGTCTTCCAAACCACCGCCTCCATCTCGGAAGGATTAACCAAAGCGGAGAAAGACGCCAAGACGACCATTTCCTCCATCCGAAAGACGGCCGAGCTCTACCAGAAGACCACCCAAACCATGAGCGACATCGTCAAAAATGCCAGAACCGCTTCCGCCAAACCCGAATCCATCTACGATCGGCGGATCACATCCAAGTTAGGCGTACCTTTTGAGACGATTCAAAGCGACCGGATTCGCATCGAGCTCTACAAAGTGAACCCCGGCACGTACCGCGGGTATGCGATGAAGATTCGACTCAAGTCGCCGGATGCCATGAAAATGACGCTGGGCAAAGATCGGCTGGGCGGAGCGGAAACGACTATGCAAGCGGTGCAACGCTACGGCGCGGTTGCCGGCATTAACGCCGGCGGATTTGCCGATTCTCGCGGGCAACGTTACCCCTTGAGCACCACGATCCTCAATGGGCAATATGTGAACGGCTTTGAGCCTTCCTATAAGGATTTATTTTTCGTTGGACTTAATCAATCGGGGCAACTGATCGGCGGCAAATTTCAAAACAAAGAGAGCCTGGACAAGCTGAAACCGAAGTTCGGCGCATCTTTTGTCCCGATTCTGCTGCAAAATGGAGTCAAGCTCCCGATCCCGGACAAATGGAAGACATCCCCGCTGCGAGCGCCGCGTACGGTGATCGGAAATTACAAGGATGATCAGCTGCTGGTGCTGGTCGTCGATGGCGATAACGAAAAGGGCCGTTCCGGCGCAACGCTGGAAGAACTGCAAAACAAGCTGGCAAACCTGGGCGTACAGGACGCCTACAACCTGGACGGCGGAGGCTCCTCCTCCCTGGTTGTCAATGGCCGGGTGATCAACCACCCGTCCGACGGTACACTTCGTCCTGTGCCAACGCATTTCTTGTTTTTTAAATGAGTCGCTACCAACCGTCTTCCTCCGATAACAACTCGTCTATGAAATCCATCACATTTTGATTTATTTTTGGACGATAGCCGGGTATAATAGGGGAAGGAGTACAACGTGGAGGTGTTCGGCTTGTCATTCTCTTTAACATTCTGGATTATTGCACTCGTTATGGCGATGTTTTTGTGCGGGATTTTGACTGCATCCTATAACGACGATAAAACCAAAGGCCTTTAGAGGTAACTCAAAAAGGCGGCTTCCCATCACGAAGTCATTCAAAAGAAGAAGGCTCGGCGTCGAATCTTGAATTCAGCCGGGCCTTCCGTTGCTCTCGTAGCACTTTGCTACGCTCCGCTACTCAGTCCCTAAGCTTCATCCAACCTTCTCGGTGCTGAAAACCCGCCCTTTTGACTCTCAATTGAACCGGTCACTCAAAAAGGCGGCTTCCCATCACGAAGTTATTCAAAAGAAGAAGGCTCGGCGTCGAATCTTGAATTCAGCCGGGCCTTCCGTTGCTCTCGTAGCACTTTGCTACGCTCCGCTACTCAGTCCCTAAGCTTCATCCAACCATCTCGGTGCTGAAAACCCGCTCTTTTGACTCTCAATTGAACCGGTAACTCAAAAGGGCGGCTTTCCATTACGAAGTTATTCAAAAGAAGAAGGCTCGGCGTCGAATCTTGAATTCAGCCGGGCCTTCCGTTGTTTTCGAATCGTCTCAAGCAACGCCCACTCTCCCCCAGCTAACGGACATCAGAGACGTTATTGCTCCCATCGGTGGACTTACCGAATTCTAACGGACTGAGAAGGCCTTATTTTGAAGAAAATACGCATCATCTCTGCTCTAAAAGGCCAATAAGGTCATTGGAGTCCGTTATATTGGGAAATAACCGGGAAATCGTCAAATAAGGTCGCTACGGTCCGTTAGGATCAAAATTCCACCATCCTCCGCCCCCTCTGTGGAGACCGACCCCGTATGAGCAAATTCGACAAAATAAATAAGCTTCCCGTACGGGAAGCTTATTTAGGCTTATGCTCTGAGGCCGTTAAACCCATCAACTGTCCTGGATGGAGACTAGGACAGTTGGCTCATTTCGACCAGGCATTGATTGCAAATGGACCGCTCTTTGAAGTCGCTTACGCTTTCCATCGATCCGCAGAATACACATTTCGGCCGGTAACGCTCCAAAATGATGTGATCCCCTTGAACCAAAATCTCGACGGGATCTCCCTCGTTCATTTGATATCTCTTGCGAAGTGACTTAGGCAACACGATTCTCCCGAGTTGATCCACTTTACGGACCACACCAGCAGGTTTCATAAAATTGTACACCTCTCCTGAAAAATAGTTATGTAAGAATAGAACCAAATACCTAATCTATTATATTTCGCTATTTTTTTTGGGATTCCTGCTACAGTTCCATGTTTTTAAATTTTTTCCGGGAATGCCTGCAATGACAACTCCTTTGGCACTCCGCCAATGGCTATTGCGTCGGCCCATTCCCCGCTTGATCGCCAGCAGTTATGCCGTGGGAAAGAGATCAACATTTCAGCTGCCAATCCCTGCAACTTTGCTCTAGGTTCATCATCTGTCCTCTATCCTACACCAAGTTGCATGTCAGCGAAGGTTGATTCTTCCCGCATCAGCCTGCGGGCCCGGGAGCCAAGCAGCCGCTGGCTCCGCGTCCCCCATGCGCAGCCCCTTCCCCGCGCTGCTAATCGTATTTACTGCATCCCTGGAAAATCAAGCTGCCGCAGCGCCTCATACACAATAATCGCCGCCGAGTTGGACAAGTTCAGCGAACGAACCTTGTCGGTCATTGGCATGCGCATCGTCGTGTCGGGATGGGCTTCCAAAATCTCCGGCGGCAAGCCCTTCGTCTCTTTACCAAAGACAAAGAAATCTCCGTCCTGGAACTTGAAATCCGTATACCGCTTCTTGGCTTTGGTCGTGGCAAAGAAAAACCGGCTTCCCGCGTACTTCTCCTCCACTTCCTGAAACGAATCGTGGTATTCAATATGCACCGCATACCAATAATCCAAGCCGGCCCGCTTCAGCGTAGCATCGTCTGTCCGGAACCCAAGCGGACGCACCAGGTGCAAATGTATGCCCGTCGCGGCGCACGTTCTCGCGATATTTCCCGTATTGGCCGGAATTTCCGGCTCCACCAGCACAATATGTAAGGCCATGATGATCGAACTCCTCGTCCTAGAAAAATAAACCCGGCCCGTCATAGACCGGACTTGATCATTATATCAAATTTTGACTGTAAAAAACCCCGAACCGCCTGCGAGCAGGCGAGTTGGGGGTTCTCAGGAATAGCAGGGGTCTTCCAGCGGAAGCCCCGCTGCGATCTTTATCCGTGCGTTTTTTGGAAGTGTTCCATGAATTCGACAAGAGCCTGAATGCTGGCTTTCGGAACCGCGTTATAAATCGAAGCGCGCAGGCCGCCGACGCTGCGATGGCCTTTGAGTCCCACGAAGCCTTCCTTCTCCGATTCCTTCACGAACAGCTTCTCCAGCTCATCGTTCGCCAGACGGAAGGTCACGTTCATGATCGAACGGCTCTCCGGCCGGACACAACCACGGTAGAAGCCGCCGCTAGCATCAATCGCTTGATACAGCAGATCGGCCTTGTCCCGGTTCTTCTTCTCGATCCCCTCAAGCGAACCTTGCTCTTCAATCCATTTCAGCACTTCGTTCACCATATAAATCGAGAAGGATGGCGGAGTATTGTACAGCGAGTTGTTCTCAGCATGCGTATCGTAACGGAACATCGTTGGCAGATGCTTTGGCGACTCCCGCAGCAACTCCTCGCGAGCGATCACCACAGTTACGCCAGACGGTCCCAGGTTCTTCTGCGCTCCGGCATACACCATGCCGAACTGGGTCAAATCAAACGGACGGCACAAAATATCGCTGGACATATCGGCGATCAACGGAACGCTGCCGGTGTCCGGGAACTCGCGGAATTGCGTGCCTTCGATCGTTTCGTTGGAAGTGACATGCAAATACGCGGTATTCTCCGGCAGATTCAAGTTGCTCAAGTCCGGGAGGGACATGTACTTATCTTCCTCCGAGGATGCGGCAACAAACGTCTCGCCGATGAGCTTGGCTTCCTTTATCGCTTTGTTCGCCCAGCTGCCCGATTTCACATAACCGGCCGTCTTGCCTTCCGTAAGCAGGTTCATCGGGAGCATGGCGAATTGGGTGGAGGCCCCGCCTTGCAGGAACAGCACCTGATAACCGGACGGTTGGCCGAACAGCTTCAGCAACCGTTCAGCTGCCTCGTTATGAACCGACTCATAGACGGCTCCCCGGTGGGACATCTCCATAATCGACATGCCTGTCCCGCGGAAATCAACGAACTCGGCCTGGGCCCGTTCCAGGACCTCCAGCGGCAACGCGGCTGGGCCCGCATTAAAGTTATAAGCTCTGTTACTCATTTCTCCCCATCCTTCCCTTTACAATCGATGTCTGGTTTCGAATACAATTATCGATTATCATAGCAACTATTCGATCTCCCAGCAAGCCGTTATTTCGCAAAAATTCACCATTTTGCAGAATTGACACATTAACGCTTCATCAAGGGAAAGGGGCGATCGGTTTTTCCAGGTCTTGCTGCATCGCTGGCCATGTGAACTTCACTAAGATCGATCACTCAAGGAATCTCACTAAACTCATAACTTCGCGTCCAGCTTTGCCGTTCCCCTGGTGCCACATGGACCGTAACGAACATTTCCGGGGAAATGACATGGCCGTGCCCCCAAACAGCGGCTGAGCTTAACGGAAGCTTGCTCCGCTCACGTACAGTCAGTCCGCTGGGCCGATGCTGCAGCTCCCACAGCCAAGGGGTTTCACGCCCGTCGAAGGGGGTCATTCGGAAATAGAAGTCCTTCTCTGGACGGCGCTCCCAGGTCACTTGATCCCCCTCAAACACCAAGCCCTCCAGCGTCGATGGATCATCGCTCCAGATCTCCGGAGCAAACGGCAGCTTCAGCACGTAATCCGGCCCGACCGCATATCCGTCAATACCGAGAAAGTTATGGCTGTATTCGTCGGTCATAATCACTCGGCTCCCAGTGTTCTCCAATATGTAAGTGACGGACAGAAGGTTGCCGGAGATTTTGATGCTTTTTTGCATACGCATGGCGTATCCCCGGCATTCCACAGGCTCGGTCGTAAAACAAATCTGCTGCTCACCACTTTGCTCCACCCGAGTCTCAAAACGCTGGCAGGCGTAATCCCTGTAAAAAAAGTACTCCGCATCATCCGGCCGTGTGAGCAAGCCTACACCCAGCTTGGGGAACCGTTCACCCACCTGAGTTTCCTCATACCCAATCGCTTCCTTGATGCCAAATTCGCTGCAAATTCCAATGCCTCCTGTTCCGGTTCCGGGTGTCAGGCTTTCCGGCACGCAGAATTGATGTTGTCCGTCCAGCTTAACGCCTGTGATGATTCCGGCCCCGTCGAACCGGGTGCCTTGGTACACTTCGCCGAGTTCGGCAATTTCAACGTGCAATCGGTCGTTTTTTAAATGATAAGCCATGGGTTCCCTTCCTATCTATTACGCGGTTAACGTAATTTCTATCCGGTGAACGGCTCCTTCCTGCAGCGCCTCGATCTCTTGACGCGGAATAAGGCAGCCCCCCTCACGAGAGCTGGAATCCAGCGATACGCCATTTACGGTAACGTGACCGATTCGATACTTCCCGTATTCGGCACGCTCCAGGTTACGATAAACGATCTGCAACTTACGTCCGGCGAAGCTGGTGATCACCGACGCTTCTCCCGCTGCATCAAATTGCTCTGCAGTCAGCTTCGGTTCCAGACGCAGATCTCCGTAATCGCCTTTGACCCCATATACTTCCGTCAGCAGCGTCAACAGCAGCCAGCTGGCCGATCCCGTTAAATAAGTATACATGCCGCGGCCCCGTTCGTTAATATATTCCGGAATCCCGGGATACATCCGACTGCGTTCAAAATCCGCGGACAAGCGGTAAACGGAATCCAGCACCTGCTTGCCAGCCTGGACGAATCCGCGCTTATAGAGCGCATTGGCGTACATCACCGTCATGTGGCTGAACATCGCCCCGTTTTCTTTATGGCCAAAAGCAAACCCAAACGCCCGCCCCAGATTCTGTTGAATTTCACCAAACCGTGAGTTCAGCCGGTAACCGATGCGCTCATCCTTGAGATACCGATCCACCGCTGCTGTGATTTTGCCAACTTGCTCCTCGGTCGCAATGCCGCCCATGATTGTAAACACTTGACCGGTTAACGTCATACGTACCCCGTTTGGATGGTCTCCTTCCACCCGTACGGCATCGTTGTTGTAATATCCGTTAAACCACTCGAACCCTTCCGCACTGCGGATCCATTCCTGCTTCCGTAAATGTTCAAACGCCCAATCCGCTTTCCGCCGAAGATCCTCCGCCACCTGCTGCACGCTAAACTTCCGCTTCCGCCCGCTGACGGCCGGCACAACGGAGTCAAAATAACGTTCCAGCAGCTCCTGCTTCGCCGGAATGCTGTCGTAGTTAATCGGCGTTCCCAGGCTATCCAGCAACACAGCGATTTCTTCGGCAATCTCGATCGTATCCGTTCCGCCCGGCGCTTGTGCTAACCGAGGAATCAACTCGGAGAGCTCCAGCAAATTGCTGGCATAAAATGCTGTAAACGCAACGCTCTCTCCACGTGCCGGCGCCATATCCAGTCCGTCGTTCCAGTCCGCGCCTTCCAGCTTAATATTGCCATTTTCGCCTACGTTAAAGAACGCCACGATATTTTGCAGCAGAATATGCTCCAAAATGCTCCCTTCGTAAATACGCCCATCTTGCGACAACAGCTTGTTCCCCTGCTCCGGCGTCCAGGCAAGATCACGTTCCTTACAACGTTTGGTGAAAATATCGCGGAAATACGTCTGCGGCTTCAGCAAAAAGCCAAGGTCCCCGCTTTGATGAATATACAGTAGCGTCGTTAACAGCGGCCAAGCCCCATGGTCCATCCATACCCGCGGAATATTGTTGCGGTCAGCGATAAATTCGCCCGGTTTCGCGCCGATAATCGTCGCATTACTGCCGTCGATCCGCACGCCGGCATAGTTGTTGTAAAGCAAATGCCCCACTTCATCCGGCTCCATCACCAGCAAGGCCAGACAGTCCTGCCATAAATCGCGCCAGCCTCGTCCGCCGCGCCCATAATCGTGATACGGGAGGAACGAGTTTCCATATAAACGGCGTAAAATCGGCTGTAGCGTCACCCACTTCAACCAAAGATCATGTTGTTCATCTCCGGATTGAAAAGCGAGCGTATCCAGCTTGCCCCGCCAGTAAGTTTCGTTTTGTTCCAGCAGTTCATCAAATCGGGCCTCTGACAAATATGCTGCAGCAATGCGCTTCGTATCGATCCGGTCATCAGCGATCATCATGGCTACAACATAGGACACCGATTCCCCCGGCGCTAGCTGGGTTGTGGCAAACTTGAGCGCACCAACCGCTTCATACCCCTCGATTTCGGCGCCTGCTTCAACATCCGGCTGACGATTGGCGACCACCGCCTGCGGCCAGTCTAAAGCCCCGCCTTCGCCGATGAAGTCTTCGATCACCGGGAAGAATCCAATCGGAGCAGTCCCATCCTGCGCGGCTCCAAATACGCCGTAGGCCGTTTTGTTCACGCGATGCCCGCGCTCATCGAACGACAGTGCCGGTTGAACCTCTACGCCGTGAGCGGAGGTATATATCCGGTGGAGCAACGAGGTAACATGCCGGTGATCCCGCAGATCGTCAGCAGAACGCGCATACAGCGGAATCGCCGCGGTAGGTGTAATGGTGAGTTCCGTATCCCCGGTATTGGTCAGCCGAACCTTCATCAGTTCGATTTTATCGTCCGTCACGGGAACAAAGCTGGTGCTTTCGGCTCTCAAGTTCAGATTGGCACTTTCCCGCGTGATCTTATGCCATAAGAACCCGGCCTCCAGCAAAGTCTTCTCTTTCTCCTCTGAAAATAACGCCGCGTTTTGCCGCGCCGAATTCCCCGTCACGGACCAGGCCCCATAACCATCAAGATAGATCCAAAAATTCCGCGCCGCTTTAGAGTTATGCAAGCTCTCCACCGAGATCGGCTCCAGCAGAAATGAGTTATGCCCCGTTGTCGCTTGCCCATGCAAATTCGGTGATACCGAGGACATCATCCCCGCATCATTAACCAAAGGAAAATACAAATAACTGCTTAACTCAGGCTGTTCAAGCCGAAACACACCCTCCTTCCCATGGAATTTCCAGCCGCTTGTCGCCATTTCCCTCATCCTTTCCGTTGAAATCAGATGTTCCGAAATGATTCGGAACCCCAAATCATCCAAGAGTTCAAAAAACCAATTTCAAAAAGCAACGAAACCGGTTTCGATATCTTCATTATCTGATCTATTCCTCGGTTTGTAAAGGGTTTCAGTTCGCAAAAAAATAAACCTCCCCATCCAACGGATAGGGAGGTTGTTCGTATGATAGCTACTCGGCTTACAGATCGTAATAAAGACCAAATTCGTAAGGATGTACACGAACTGCAACAGCTCTGGCTTCGGCGCGTTTCATTTCCACGAAGTTGTCGATGAACGCTTTCGTGAAGACTCCGCCTTGAGTCAGGAACTCATAATCGCTTTCCAAAGCGTCCAGCGCTTCGTCCAGGGAGCCCGGAACGCTGCGAATCGATGCTTTCTCTTCATCCGACAGCTCGTAAATGTTCTTGTCGAACGGTCCGTAGCCCAGTTTCACCGGATCGATTTTGTTCTTGATGCCGTCGAGGCCAGCCATCAGCATAGCGGAGAAGGCCAAGTACGGGTTAGCCGTGGAGTCTGGCGTACGGAATTCGATACGGCAGCCTTTTGGCGTTACGGCAGCAACCGGAATCCGGATAGCAGCCGAACGGTTCCCCTTCGAGTATACCAGGTTTACTGGAGCCTCGAAGCCAGGTACCAAGCGTTTAAACGAGTTCGTGCTTGGGTTCGTGAAGGCGATGATCGCCGGTGCATGGTAGAGGATCCCGCCGATGTAGTTCAGGGCGATTTCGCTCAGGTTAGCATAAGCACCTTTTTCGTAGAACAGTGGAGTATCGCCGTTAAAGATCGATTGGTGTACGTGCATCCCGCTGCCGTTGTCACCAAACAGCGGCTTAGGCATAAACGTTGCCGTTTTACCAAATTGAGCGGCGGTATTATGCACGATGTATTTGTAAACCATCAGGTTGTCAGCCGTTTTCAGCAGCGTGTCAAAACGGAAGTTAATTTCCGCTTGACCGGATGTTGCTACTTCGTGGTGGTGACGTTCAACGCGAATGCCGGCTTCTTCAAGCAAACGGCACATTTCGCTGCGGATGTCTTGTTGCTTGTCGGTTGGTGCTACCGGAACGTAGCCGCCTTTAACCGGCACTTTATAACCCAGGTTGCCGCCTTCTTCTGTACGGCCGGTGTTCCAAATCGCTTCCTCGGAATCTACCGAGTAGAACGTTTTGTTCATACCGCTCTCGAAACGAACATCGTCAAAGATAAAGAATTCGGATTCCGGAGCAAAGTATGCCGCGGTACCGACACCGCTTTGTTTCAAATACTCTTCTGCGCGAACCGCTACGCTGCGCGGGTCACGCTCATAACGTTCGCCGTCCGGCGTATAAATATCGCAAAATACGTTCAACGTCGGATGTGCGGTAAAAGGATCAACAAATACAGAACCATGGTCCGGCATCATCACCATATCCGATTCTTCGATACCGCGGAACCCAGGGATCGAGGATCCGTCGAAAGCAACGCCGTTTACGAAGGTGTCCTCATTCACTTCTTTCGCCGGAAGCGTAATGTGATGTTGACGTCCCGACAGATCAACAAAGCGGAAATCTACCCACTCGATTTGCTTTTCCTTGATTGTTTTTAAAACGATCTCTGCTGACATACTCTTTCCTCCCAAAATCACGAACATTAAATCTTATTTTTGCGTTTAACGTTCATCCTTTAGTATGATTATGTCGTCATTATAGGACTATGAAGGCGAAGTCGTCAATACTTATGTAAGGTATTTTTACATGCGATATAAGGTATTATTACGCATAGTACAAATTAATAGACAAATAGTATAAAAGCCCACTCACCGCATGGCGAATGGGCTTTCGGATTTTGTCTATTCTGTGAAAGCGCTGCACATGTCCGTCTATCTTACACGCGAAGTGCAGCTTTTGGGGTATCAAAACGTTTACCTACCAATGGTGCCAATTTCTCCAAATCTTGCAGTAATGCAGCGAATTGATCCGGGAACAAAGACTGTACGCCGTCACCGGTCATCGAGTTGTCTGGATCGGTGTGCATTTCGATAATTAGACCGTCTGCCCCGGCAGCCACGGATGCTTTTGTCATCGGTTCCACCAGCTCACGGCGGCCCGTGCCATGGCTCGGGTCAGAGATTACCGGCAAATGGCTCAAGTTCTGCAGCACCGGAATGGCCGACAGATCCAGCGTATTGCGCGTGTACGTTTCAAATGTACGGATCCCGCGTTCGCATAACATAACGTTCGGGTTCCCGCCCGCCAAAATGTACTCGGCCGCGTTCAGGAACTCGTCATAGGTTGCGCTAAAGCCGCGTTTCAATAGAACCGGCTTGTTGCAGGTGCCCAGCTTGCGCAGCAAATCGAAGTTCTGCATGTTGCGCGTACCCACCTGCAAAATGTCCGCATATTCAGCGCACACATCCACGTATTCCGGCGTCATGACCTCCGTAATGGTCAGCAGACCGTGCTTCTTGCCGGCCTCCGCCATCATGATGAGCCCTTCCACACCGATGCCCTGGAAGCTGTAAGGACCCGTACGCGGCTTAAATGCACCGCCGCGCAGCACCTGTCCGCCGGCTGCTTTCACGAGACGCGCAATCTCGTCGATTTGTTCCGGCGATTCTACGGCACAAGGGCCGCCCATGACAACCAGCTCGTCACCGCCAATCTTAACGTCGCCGATCGAAATGACCGTATCCTCAGGATGGAAGTCCCGGCTAGCCAGCTTGTAAGATTTCGAAATTTTAATGACGTTCTCAACGTCCTTCATTTGACGAAGGTGCTCAGCAAGCTTTGGTTCAATCGTACCGATCAATCCGATCACAGTCCGATCTTTCCCACGAGATACATGAGTCTGCAGGCCTTCCTTCTCGATGACAGCGATAATTTCCTGAACGCGCTCCTCTGGGGTTTGGTTTGAAGTAATAACGATCATTTCGATCCCATCCTTTCTCCTATTAGGCGATGCGTGTACGAGCTAAAAACAAATATTCGAATGCACAATCACTGTTTCGCTTGAACGCTTGTGCGCTTTTAAGCTTTTAACCACTAAAGTAACTATAGCCGAATTTACCTCGCCCGTCAACCCTAATCGGCGTAGGTATATGTGGAATAAACTGAGCTTTCGCGGAAACTCCTTCATGTTTCAGACTCTTTTACCCCATTATCCCGTTTAATCCGCGTAATCAGATGATCCAGGAAGAGGCACAACACGGAAAACACATCCTCCTACGCCAATCCATTTCTGGCTCCCTTATCGAAAGGGATAATGGTGTAAAAAGGGGGCGGCGAGCCACTCCCCCGCCTCGTTCTCAGCCGCAACCGCACATAAAAAGGCCGGAGAACAATTCTCCGGCCTTTCGCTTATATCCTTATCTTCCTACGAACTCCTGTGCCCAATACCCATTGTAGTAGCCAACCCCAATCAGGTTGTAGTTGGCGTTCAGAATATTTGCACGGTGTCCTTCACTGTTCATCCAAGCTTTTACGACTTCAGCCGGCGTTTTTTGCCCCATGGCAATGTTTTCGCCTGCGTAGCTGAATTGAATACCAAACTTCTTCATCATGTCAAATGGCGAGCCGTACGTTGGAGACGTATGACTAAAGTAGTTGTTATCGCTCATATCCTTCGCTTTAGCCAATGCCATCTTGTTCAGTTCCGCGTCACCGGTGAGCGGCTTAAGGCCTTGCTTCGCGCGCTCCTGGTTCACCAGTTGGATAACCTCCGTTGCAAATTGCGACTTGTCGGTTACCGCACTTTGCGTATTACCGGTTGTGCCTTGCGTAGTACCTTGAGTTGTTCCTTGAGTTGTTCCTTGAGTTGTTCCTTGAGTCGTACCTTGCGTATTTCCGGTTTGCGTCTGGCCGCCCGTAGTGCCTTGGTTACCGCTTTGGACTGGCTTCGTTGGATAATATAGATACCAAGGAATTGTAAAATAGTTCGTCCAAGTATTCGTATTCGTGCCGTAAGTTGTATAAACCTTATATGTCGTATAAGTTTTATTCGTCGTCGTATTCGAGGCCGCCGAGGCCGATGCTGGTACAACAATTGCTGCTGCCAACATAGCAGTAAGTCCACCTGTCACCAAACGTTTCAGTCGATTCGATTTCATTCTGTCATCTCCTTCGTTGTAGTTAATAGCTTAGTTACATTTTTGTAACCTTTCTACAACGAGTATAACATGAATCGACTCCTATTGAACCCCGCAAATGTTGGTAAATGCGCGAAAACCGCGATGGGACGCGGTTTTCAGCTCTATAAATCTATGTTTTATTCTCCTCTGCTTCGAGCTCCGACCTTCACTGGAGGTAACAACTTCGCTAGATTTACCGTACGAACGATTTCCCAAGTTGCCGGGTCTTCCGGATCATATTGTTCCAGATATTGAATGACTTCCTTCGTAATTGGCGTCGGCGTTGATGCCCCCGAGGTGACCGCTACTTTGCGGACCCCTTCCAGCCACTCGCGCTTCAACTCCGTGATATCCGCGATGCGGTACGCCTTCACTCCAGCAATCTCCTCAGCCACCTGGGCAAGCCGGTTGGAGTTGTTGCTTCGCGGATCGCCGACAACGATCACGAGGTCAGCCTGACCCGCCTGTTCCGCAACCGCCTGCTGGCGCAATTGGGTCGCTAGACAGATCTCATTGTGCACCTCTGCGCCCGGATATTTCTCCAGCAATTTTTTCATAATATGCTTAATATCCCACTGGCTCATCGTCGTTTGGTTGGTAATGACGATTTTGTCGGCGGTCAGATTGAGCCGATCGATCTCTTCTTCCTTCTCGATCAAGTGTACCTTACCTGGAGCCACCCCCATCGCGCCTTCCGGCTCAGGGTGTCCTTTCTTGCCGATGTAGATGACCTCATATCCCTCGGCAACCTTCTCCTCGATTAACACATGGGTCTTGGTGACGTCCGGGCAAGTGGCATCCACTGTGGTGAGCCCTTTCTCCCGGGCCAGCTTGCGAACCTCTGGAGACACCCCATGGGCGGTAAAAATTACCGTCCCGCTCTCTACCTTATTCAAAATCTCCAGGCGGTTCGGACCGTCCAGCGTAATAATTCCCTCGTCCTCGAAGGAGTTCGTGACATGGCTGTTATGCACAATCATGCCAAGTATATAAATCGGCCGCGGCAGATCCAGGTTCTGCGCCGCCTGACGAGCCAGAACCATCGCGTCTACGACCCCATAGCAATAACCGCGCGGTGAAATTTTAATGACTTCCATCAAATATCCCTGCTTTCTAATCCCCCAGATTCCTGACGGAGGGGAGCCTCTCTATTATAAACTATTCCGGCAGGGCATTAAAGACAATGGGAAGCCAGATGATAAACGTCGTCCCTTCGCCGCGTTTGGTCAACACTTCCACCGAACCTTCATGCTCGTCGATGATCCATTTGGCGATCGATAAGCCCAATCCGGTCCCTTGAATCATCCCGCGAGACGGATCCGCCCGATAAAAGCGTTCAAAAATATGCGGCACCTCGCTGCGGTCCATTCCGATGCCCGTATCCGCAATGCGGATGCCGATCTGTCCCCCAGATCGAATCGCATCGATGGTGACGCTGCCCTGCTCGGTATATTTAAACGCATTTTCAATAAAAATAAACAGCATCTGCTGCAAATAATCCTTGCTGCCGTTCACTGTCACGCCGTCCAGCGCTTGCAGATCCCCCTGGACCCACTCCGCTTTCCTCGGCAAAAATTGCGCCCGGCGGACCACTTCCTCCACGACCGGGGCCAACTGGATCGGTTCCTTCGTTAACGTTTGCCCGGCATCGGCCCGGGCCAGCGACAGCAGATCGTTCACCAGCCGGCTCATCCGCTCGGACTCCGCAGCGATGTCGTTCACCGCCTCCAATGAGAAGCTGCGAACCCGCTCCTCCTCGCTTGGATCGCGCTGCTCCACATCCTGGGACCACATCCGTTTTAATAAATCAACATTACCGCGAATGGTCGTAAGCGGCGTCCGCAATTCGTGGGAAGCGTCCGACACGAACCGGCGCTGTGCAGAATAAGCTTCATCCAGCTCCCTGTAGAAGCCTTCGGTTCGGGCCAGCATGTTATTGACGGTCCCGATCAGTTGGCCGATTTCATCGTTCGGCCCCTCGTAGTCAATTCTTACACTCAAATCATTCCCGGTCTGGATGCCATTCGCTGCCTCAATGACTTTACCGATGGGTGCCATCGATTTGCGCGCAAGAAAGTAACCCAACGAGCTGGCCGCCAAAATGGTAACGATGGAGCCAAATAACAATACGGTACTCATCCGGCTCATCAGCTTGTCTTCGGCGCCCGTATACGCCGCTAACTGGATTAAACCAATCAACTGGTTATCGAGGGTAATTGGGAGCTGGTACAGCAAGAAGGAATGATTATATAACTGCACCCGTTTAAATCCCGCAATTTTGCTCGCCGAATCCCCGGTGGGAACCGGAAATTTCATATTCCAATTCAGCAAATTTTGCGAATACCGCGTGTGACCGTCCGTATAATTGTGAATCTGCACAAACAGCTGGGCGTCCTCCAACCGATTCGCCTGCATCGGATCCAAATACAAATCCAGTCCCTGGGTGATGCTGTAGCTTTGGGAGTTCTTGATCCGATTGGCCTGATCCTCCAACCGGTTTCTCACTTCCAGATACGTATTGTATCTGACCAACCCATAAATCGAAGCGCTGAACAGGATCAGCGTTACGGCCAAAATTCCGGTATACCATGCAGTCAGCCGCAGCCGGATCGACATACTTAAGCCTCTCCTCTCAGGATGTAACCGGCCCCGCGGATCGTCTGAATAACGCGCTTGCCGCCGTGTTCCTCGGTCTTCTGACGAAGCATGGCAATATATACCTCCAGCACATTCGATTCCCCGCTGTAGTCGTAACCCCAAATTTTATCCATAATTAAATCACGTGTGAGCAGGCGTTTCGGATTTTGCATGAACAGATGGAGCAGCTCGAATTCCTTCGCCGTCAGCTCCAAACGTTGACCAGCCCGCGTCACTTCACGGGAGTCCAGATCCATGATGATGTCCTCAAAAATCAAACGCTGGCTGCCGGATCGGCTGCCCGAGTCCTTACGCCGGAGCAATGCCCGTACCCGAGCCAGCAGCTCCTCCAGCGCAAACGGTTTGACGAGGTAATCATCGGCACCGATATCCAGGCCTTTCACCCGGTTCTCGACCTCGTCCTTGGCGGTCAACATCAGCACCGGTACGGTGCTTCCGCCCTCGCGCAGCCGCCGGCAGACCTCAAATCCGTCTACCTTGGGCATCATCACGTCCAAAATGATCAAATCCGGGTCGGCGCTCAGCATCATCGACAGCCCTTCCGCTCCGTTCTGAGCTGTATACACGTCATACCCCTCAAATGCGAGGCCGCGCCGCAGCATCGACGTAATTTTCTCATCATCATCTATGACCAAAATCGCCGATCTCACGAGCTATCTCTCCTTTGCCTTTCGCTTGCTGGCAGCAAGCTCTACTGTCTCCATTGTACCAAAATAAACGGTAAACCCGCATCTGGAAGCCAAAAAGGCGGCAGGCTGCTCCTGCCTGCCGCCTTTACCGCCTTGGCTGCTTCCCGTGCGAATTAGTTTACGTTGGTAAACTCGTTTTTATCGCCAATCGTAACCTCAAGATCAATGTTCTTGCCGTTACGTACGACGTTCAACGTCACTTTCGCACCGACCTGCTGTTTCTGAATGAACTCAATCAATTTCTCTTTGGTAGCATATTTGGTACCGTTAGCCCCGACTATAATATCGTACGGCCGAAGATCAGCATTATAAGCCGGCGATTTGAACACGATGTCCGTAACAATAGAGCCTTCTTTCACGTCGGTTTGCATTTGCTTCGCAACTTCCTCGGTCATCGTCATCAAAGTCGCGCCGATGAATGGTACCGGTTTTTGTGGAATTTTCTCGTTGTTTTTCAGCTTATCCAACACTTCGGTAACTGTGCTGGTCGGGATCGCAAAACCAATGCCCTGCGCATCCGAGCTTACAGCAACGTTAATCCCGATCACTTCACCGTTCAAGTTCAAGAGCGGACCGCCGGAGTTCCCGGGGTTAATCGAAGCGTCGGTTTGCAGCAAATGCTCGTACTCGCGGTCCCTCTCACCGTTTTCCCCGGCGATCGTGATGTCGCGTTCCTTCGCACTCAGCACCCCGGCCGTCACCGTATGGTCAAAGCCTTGCGGGTTCCCGATCGCTACCAGCCATTCCCCAACCTGCGTGTTGTCCGAGTTGCCCAGCGGAATCGACGGGAAGTTGCTGTCGCCGTCGATTTTCAGAACGGCCAAGTCAAGCTCATAGCTGGTGCCAAGTACTTTGGCCTCATAAGGCTTATCTGTGCCTTGGACCGTGACCTGCACAACGTCGGCGTTATGCACAACGTGTTCATTCGTTAAGATGTAGCCCGTTTTATCGAAAATAAATCCGGATCCGATCCCCGTCGGCACCAGTTGGCTCGAGCCGGAGGAGGAGCCGCCGCTGCCGTTGTTGCTGCCATTGCCGCCAGAGCCAAAGAAGTCATCGCCAAAGAAGTAACGGTAGAATGGATCGTTGCTGTACGGGTTGCTGCTTCTTTGCTTGCTGGCATCGGTTAACGTTTCGATTTTAACAACGGCCGGCCCAGCTTGATTCACGACTTTCGTCACCTCACCGGAATCCGTTACCGGGTACAATGCAGTGGTTGCCTTGCCGGACGATTCAGTAGTACCACTGCTATTGGATGCGTTGCTCGATGCCGGCACCGAAGAAGATGCGGCTTGATCCGGCGTAAACAGGTTCGCGCGGTCCGCATAAAACATCGCGCCGGTCATAATCAGCATGCCGGCCAATACACCGGCGATTACCGAACGAACGGAGGATTTACGCTGCGGTTTGCTGTTGTATTGCCAGTTCACACTCTTGGCTGCCGGCAAGCTGCGTCCGTCTCCATTGGAACCGTTCGTTGGTTCAGCTGAGCTGCGAATCATTTCATAGGAAGAAGGATAAGGTTTCAGCGGCTGCGGTCTCGTCACTTCTACTTCTTGAGGTTGGCTTTGCGAGTAGCCGGTTGCTTGGCCGGATTCCTCGTTGTTTTTTCCATAGGATTGAAAAGGTCCGTAAGAATAATAATAGGAAGAGCTCGACTCCGAAGATTCTTGACGCTTAGGTTCATTTGCATTGGCGTTGGCGTCGTCTTCAAAAGGTTGGCCCGATTTATTTCTTTGATCATCCATATTCATTGACCTCCTTCCCCCGAGTGGTTCAGGGGTAACTTGTTTTTCTTGTTTCTTGATTTTTATTCTGTACCAGAAACCTTAAACATACATTAAAAACAATTAAAAAGGAGATAAAAGCTAGAATTGCTGATCTAAAGCCATTTTCGAGATCTAACCGAGCCGTGCCGAAGCATCAAAAATAGCGCCCCATCAGGCGCTATTTCCGTTAAAGGCGGTTCCAACGTATGGATAACGCCTCATTTTACCGATATGATGATAAATCTATGAATGCCCTACCCATCCTTGCCGGTGGGCATAGATTGCTAGCTGCGTGCGGTCCTCCAGCTCGCATTTCATCAGCAGGTTGCTGACGTGGGTTTTGACCGTTTTAATGCTGATATGCAGCTCCTCGGCGATGTCCTTGTTGCTTTTTCCCTCGGCGATTAACAGCAGCACTTCCTTCTCCCGCTCGGTCATCCCCGAGTCATCCCCTTGTACGGTTCGCTGACGGAGGCCGCGCGTGAGCGCCTGGGCCACTTCGCCCGTCATCACCGGCATCCCGCGGTATGCCCCTTGCAGCGCGTAAATCAGCTCCTCGGCTGAGACCGTCTTCAGCACATAGCTGACCGCACCGGCTTCAACCGCCTGCACGACGAGATCATCCTCCAAGAAGCTGGTGAGGATCACGATTTTCATATCCGGAAACCGGCTCCGCACTTCCTTGGTTGCTTCTGCTCCGTTCATGCCCGGCATCATCAAATCCATCAGAATGATGTCGGGCTGCCCCTCCCGAAGTCCTCGCTCCAATAACTCTACCGCCTCACGACCATCTCCGGCCTCGGCGATCACCTCGAATCCCGGGTCTTGCATCAAATACGTCTTTAACCCCATCCGTACCATGTCATGATCATCGACGATCATCACCTTGATTTTGCTCATCCGCGGCTCCCCCTTTCCCTTCCTCAAACTTCGGAATATGCACCCGTATCGTTGTTCCTGCCCCCGGCTTGCTAATGATTTCCGCATTGCCGCCAAGCTTCTCCGCCCGTTCCTTCATCGTCGTTAGCCCGTAGGAGCCCTGCTTCTGATACGTGCTGCTGAAGCCTTGTCCGTCATCGCTGATGCTCAACACCACTTGACGCGGACCTTCTCGCAACGACAAGCTGACCATACTAGCCCCGGCATGCTTCACGATATTCGCCATCGCTTCCTGGATGATGAGGAACAGCTGATGCTCTTTCGCTTCCGACATATCTCCCTGGATGTCCATATCCTTAATCCCTTTGAGTCCGTTTTGCCGGCAATAGTCGGGAAACCACTGATCGAGCGCCTCGGCCAACGATTTGCCAACCAGCTCCATCGGACGTAACTGAGCGATGAGTGCCCGCATCTGCTTTTGCGCCGTATTCGACATCTGGATCAGCTGATTCAGCACCGTTTCTGCCTGAGTAGCGTTATTCTCCAGCACCTTTGGCAAAGAGGAAGCCGCCATATGAATGGCGAAGAGCTGCTGGCTGACGGTATCGTGCAAATCGCGGGCTAGCCGTCTGCGTTCCTCCAGCACCGCTTTTTCCGCTGCCTGCTCCTTCTCGACAACCTCTTGCTCGCCAAGCTGTTGAAGCAGCTGCATTTTTTTCTCCATGGCATCAATCATGTTGTTAAATTCCTGGTACACTCCGTTAAAGGTTTGGTCCGCCGTTTCCGGCATCCGCACCGATAAGTTCCCCTTGGCGACTTGCAGCATGTTCAGGTGTAAGTGATCGATCTTCCCCTGGATGCGCCGACCGGCGATATAGCCGATAATCAGCGCCAAAACGGCGATGCCTGCCATATCGTAAATCCACACCCAGGAATCGCTGACCACGATCACCCCGGTAGTCGTTCCGATATAGAAGGCAACCGCCGTCAGGCTGCCGGTGAGCAAGAAATAACACAACAGCTCCCACTTCGTATTCATCAAGATCCGCCGCACAATCATGGGTTACCCTACCATGTTCACTTTAACGTCGCCCACAAACACGCTGACAATCAGCTTAATCCGCTTGCTGGCTTCACCGTAATACGGAGATTCGGCGGTGACGCTGCTCATGAAGCCGCCTTGCTTCTGCGTCAGCACTTTCAAATCGCCGATGAACGCGCTGGAGGTGGCCACAATACCGATGTCCATATCGTCGGGGATGAACACTTTCACGTCGCCGATGAAGGACGAAACATTAATTTTCGTTTCCCCGTAAGGAATTTGCGCCTTGGTTAGATCAATGATTGTATCGCCGATAAAATGGGAGATATTCATCGGCTTCAGCTGGAAATAATCCTGACCCAAGTGAACATCACCGATAAATCCGGATTTCTGGATGACCGATCCATGGCCTCCTGAACCACCTTCATGATGGTGGTGCCCGAAATTAGGATGGGAAAAACGCGGTTTTTCCTGCTTAGCTGCTTCTTCCTTCTCTTTCTCCTTCTCCATCGATCCGAAAATCGAATCCAGCGGAGACTCCATCTCCGGATGGAACGTTGGTGGCGGAGGATCGAGCGGCGGCATCGGAGGCGGCGGAAAATCGTCGCGCCGTTTGCGCCGATGCGGATCACGCGGTTTGAACAGGACGAACAGCCCGCCGATGATCAACATCACCGGAAAGAAGAAGCGGAAAAAGTCGCCCGGACTTAAGTCAATTAAATTCAGATTGCGGCCCAGGAAATACCCGCCGATCAGCAATAATACGACACTGCCGACAAAGTTACCGCCCCGCCAGCCGCCGTTGCTTAAGTTCACCAACCCTCCTAAAATCAGAAACAAGGGCCAGTATGTCGCGAACATTTCGCCGATGCTGAAATCGGTCACCCCGAACTGATTCAGAAGAAAAACTGCCCCGATACCGATCAGCACCATCCCTCCAATAAATCTTCCAAATAAGCCATTTCTCATATCGTTACCTCCAATGGACTGCCTCTTACTAATGCCAGTTTACCTGAAGCGTAAGGTGATGAACAGCGGCGCGGGATGGAAAGCTTGATCGGTCCCAAGACCGAGGGGAAAGGGAATATATGTAAAAAGCGTCCCTCAAGGGACGCTCTTTTCGCTTTACGCGATCATTATTGTTGTTTGTTCACTGAAGTCGTTGCATTGCGAGAAGCTTTCGCTTTCTGAGCAACGGTTGCTGTGCTTTCTTCAGCAAATTCTTCATTAAACTTCTCGTTAGGTGTTTTGTAACCTGGAGAAGCGGCTTTCTTTTGATTTGCCATGATTCTCACCTCCCTCTCGCATACGCCGATTCCGTGAGTCGTTGGCGTTTTCGCAGCCCTCTCGTCGTGGACCACGAACCTTATTATGCGAACCGGGAAGATGAATTATGCGAGCGAAAAAGCGAAGGGGTGGCGAAGCTTAAATCGCCTTGTCCCAAAGATTTTCAGGAATTTCTTTGTTCACTTCCATCGCTTTGCCAAGCTCCTTCAGCATCTCTTCGGTCAACTTGCCGTCTCCTTTGCGAACCACCTGGACCTCAACCTCTTTTTTGCCCCATTCCTTATAAACCTGCTTGATGGTATCAAAATAAAGGTCGATTTTATGACCGCGGATCGCGGAGCCTTTATCGGCAACGACCCCGTAGCCATACCCCGGAATATAAAGGATCGTGCCAATCGGAAAAATCTTTAAGTCGGCGGCAATCGTCGAGACGGTATCTTTGTCACGCCGCACCCGAACGCCCGAATACGTGATGCCGTATTGCGGATGGTTGGGCTTCTTGCCGGTGGATTCATAGCCGGCGGTATAACCGGTTGCCAGCACTTTGACCGTTTCCACCGCTTTTTTCTTACGCTCAGGCTGAGCCTGTTGAGCCTGTTTATGTTCCGGGTTCATCATGATGACCCGTTGATATTGGTATTGTCGTGTTGTTCTTACCGCTTGCAGTTGCTGCGTTTGCTTCAGCCCCAGCCATTCTGCGTAATTCCGGTATTGCCGGTTCGCGTAAATGCTTTGCGGCTGGAAGCCCCCAACCGGCAGATCCGCCGCCATCGTAAATACAAGCAATCCTGCAAGCAAACAGCGTGTACTAAACTTGTGCCAGAAATGAAATTGGCGCATGAGAAAACCTCCCCCTTATTCGAAAGGTTTTCCACATACGCCCAATTCTATACATCCTGGCTTTTCATCACGAAGCTTTACCGAAGAGGCTTGATCGACGTCGAATCATGAATACAGTTCATTTCCGCTCAAAACCGCCGATTCAGCCAAAAACTCCCTCAATGAATTGCACTTTTACACTTCAGGCCCCTTGAAATCGGGATTTTGCACATCACGCAATGCACTTTTGCAGTTGGAGCTTTTGAGGTTGGGTTAATTCAACTGGGCCTTCCCCCACACAAAAATGTTGTAAAAAGTGCAACATTTACTCCGCTCATCCGCCCGAGCGGACGGTGCAGACGAAACGCACACGAACTAAATCACGTGGTTGCGGATTTCCTCCTGCAATTGAGCAATCACTTCATCCACCGCTTTGGCGCCAAGGTCGCCTTGGCCGCGTTTGCGGACGGAAACGGTGCCGGCGTTTTGCTCGTTTTCGCCTACGACGAGCATGTACGGCAGCTTCTCAAGCTGAGCTTCGCGGATCTTATACCCGAGCTTCTCGTTGCGCAGATCGCTTTCGGCGCGGATGCCGGCAGCCCGCAGCTTGTCTTCGACCTGACGAGCATAAGCGTCGAAGTTGCTGGACACCGGAAGCACCTTCGCTTGAACCGGAGCGAGCCAGAGCGGCAGATTCCCTGCAAAGTTCTCCAGCAGGAAGGCCGTGAAACGTTCCATCGTCCCGAGGATCCCGCGGTGCAGCACGACCGGACGATGCTTCTGGCCGTCGTCGCCAACGTACTCCAGCTCAAAACGTTCTGGCAACAGGAAGTCGATTTGCACAGTCGACAGCGTTTCTTCCTTGCCAAGCGCCGTTTTGATCTGCACGTCGAGCTTCGGTCCGTAGAACGCCGCTTCGCCTTCTGCTTCAAAGAATGGCAAGCCGGCTTCCTCTACAACCTCGCGGAGCATCCGCTGCGCCGTATTCCACATCTCGTCGTTTTGGTAGTACTTCTCAGTATCTTGAGGATCACGGTAAGATAACCGGAACCGATACTCATGAATCCCAAAATCGTTGTATACCTGTTTGATCAAATCCAGGACGCGCTTAAATTCATCTTTGATTTGATCCAAACGGCAGAAAATATGAGCGTCATTCAGCGTCATAGAACGCACGCGGTGCAACCCGGTTAATGCGCCGGACATCTCATAACGATGCTGCATCCCCAGCTCGGCGATGCGGATCGGCAAGTCCCGGTAGCTGCGCATATCACTCTTATAAACCATCATGTGATGCGGGCAGTTCATCGGACGAAGCACGAATTCTTCCGTATCGATCGCCATTTTCGGGAACATGTCTTCTTGATAATGCTCCCAGTGACCCGATGTTTTATACAAATCCACGTTCCCCAGCACCGGCGTGTATACATGCTGGTAACCCAGTCTTTCTTCGATATCAACGATATAACGCTCCAGCGTCCGACGAACCGTCGCTCCCTTCGGCAGCCAAATCGGCAAGCCTTGGCCGACCAGGTTGTTGAACGTAAAGATGTTGAGTTCCTTCCCCAGCTTCCGGTGGTCGCGTTTCTTCGCTTCTTCCAGCATGTGCAGATGATGATCCAGGTCCGCTTTCTTCATAAACGCGGTACCGTAAATCCGCTGCAGCATTTTGTTGTTGCTGTTGCCGCGCCAGTACGCGCCAGCCACGCTCAGCAGCTTAAACACTTTGATTTTCCCGGTCGAAGGCACGTGCGGCCCGCGGCACAGGTCGAAGAACTCGCCTTGATCATAAATCGAAATGACGCTGCCTTCCGGCAATTCGCGAATGATCTCCAGCTTATACGGATCATCCAGCTCCGTATAGATCGCTAACGCTTCTTCACGGCTAACCTCGCGGCGGGTAATCGGCAGGTTTTCACCGATGATGCGTTCCATTTCTTTTTCGATCTTTTGCAGGTCCTCTGGATTAAGCGGATGCTCCAAGTCCATGTCATAGTAGAAGCCGTCTTCGATGACCGGCCCGATCCCCAGCTTCACTTCCTTGTTGCCAAACAAGCGTTTCACCGCTTGAGCCATCAAGTGGGCGCTGCTGTGACGCATGATTTCCAGACCTTCTTGGGAATCCCCAGTAATGATCTCAACTTTGGCGCCATCCACCAGCTTCGTGTTTAAATCCACCGCCACGCCATTGATTTTTCCGGCCAGCGCATTTTTGCGCAAACCGCTGCTGATCGAAGCAGCGACATCCTCCAGACTGCTGCCTTCCGCATACTCCCGAACCGAACCGTCCGGCAAAATAACAGATACTGCCACCTTGATTTCCTCCCTAAAATATGTGATTGTTTACCGGAAGCGGACAAATCAAAAAACGCCCGTCCCGGAAAGGGACGAGCGTTAAATACCCGTGGTTCCACCCTCATTCGGCCAATCCGCAGCACTCACCCGTGCATCACAACTCGGAAACGGCCCTTAATTCGGCATTCGTTAACGGGAATGAACCGGTATTCCTTACTTCACGAAGGTTCGGGAATACAGCTACAAAGGGGTAAACCAAAAGCGAATCCGAAGGGAATTCCAGCCAAGTTCCCTCTCTCTGTACCGTTCAAGTCTTCTGGCTCATGTCTTTGTCCACGCTATTTAAGGTTGTTCACTTAATGGAAGTAATTATAATGCGAACTTCCCGGATCGTCAAGAAACCTCTTCTTCATTACCCTTGATCTAGACGCCGCGTCTCCTGATGGAACAGCTGGCAATGCGGGCAAAGCAAGCAGATTTCCACCCGATCGCCAAAAATCCGCGAGATCGTCGTAATCACCTGGGCATCAGGTTCCTGGGTATGAATCAAAATCCGGTCCGGGGACAGGGAGATCAAGGTGCTGACGATCACGTCCTCCATCTGCATCTCCTGATCGGCAATCCGCGCGACAACCCCGCCAGAAGCCGGCACACGAATCGGCGTAAATTGCTCGTTCAGAATCGCAAATTCATGATCGTGCTTATGCATCAAATGAACTAACGGGGTCAAAGGCTCCTGAAAATACACGAAATACTGCAGCAGCCCAATAAATTCCTCATACTGCTTGTCGAGCAAAAACTCGTCGACGGCATAATCTACGATTTCGCGCAGCTTGTCCTCGTAAGCCTTGAGGCGAAACCAGACGAACCCTTCCAGATGGAGGTCGGAGGAAGACTGCAAATACTCGCGTAGCGCTTCTTGTACCAACGCTTTGCGTTCCTCTCGGGCACAGCCGGTAACAGCTTCTTCGGCCAGAAGCCGGTCCACCATGTCATGAACCTGCTGCGCTTCCTCGCGGGATTCGAAGCTGTAATCCCGTCTCATGACTCGAGCGGCGACCTCTTCTTCCTTCTCGCTGATGATGTATTCTGCGATGCCAAGCGACAAAAGGTCGATCAGTTGTGGATCGCAAGCAGCTTGCCCCCCGCCGCTGGAGTCTGGACGTCCGATAAGCAACGCCTCCAGCATCCCGCCTTCGGCTGCTTGAAAGCTAAGCCGAACCTCGCGGTTATGTAAGCTGCTGACGGCCTCCTGTATCAAAGCTTTGAACCGTTCCTCCGATTCGGCGGAACCACAATTGACGCGTACAGTAAAAAAATCCATGAATCTGGCCCCCTTCCGCTTCCTTCTCCAAGTATATGGTGGGAAGGTAGCGGATATACGGGAACCGTTCATGGAATGAAAGGCAGTTCTGCCAGCAATATTTTATAGGAGAATCAAGTTAGTTTTGCATAATAAAATCGCGTTCGACCGTAGCTTCTTCATCAAACACACGTAAAATCTCATATTTGGTATTGCGTTGAGCCGGAACTTTGCCTGCGGAACGAATGATCGACAGGATCGATTCGATGTTCACTTTATGCGTCGCACCGGCGGACGATACAACGTTCTCCTCGATCATCGTGCTGCCGAAGTCGTTACAACCGTATTGCAGCGACAGCTTGCCGACTTCAGGACCCATCGTCACCCAAGAGGACTGCAGGTTTTTGATGTTATCCAACACAATTCGGCTAATCGCTACCGTTTTTAGATAGGCTTCCGGCGTTTGCCGTTCGGCTTTCAGGTTCGTGTTGTCCGGCTGGAACGTCCAAGGGATAAAGGCCAAGAAACCTTCCGACGGATAACCGTTCTGGATGCATTCATCCTGTGCTTCCCGCACGCGCAGCAGATGCAGCGCCCGTTCTTCCATCGACTCGCCAAACCCGATGACCATCGTGGCCGTCGTGTTCATTCCGATTTTATGGGCGGTTTGCATTACGTCCATCCAGTCTCTCCAGGAGCCTTTCAGGCGGCTGATTTTGCGGCGTGTCCGGTCGTCCAAAATTTCAGCTCCGCCGCCCGGCAGCGAATCAAGACCTGCTGCATGGATTTCGCGCAAGACCTCTTCCAGCGAAAGCCCATCGGACACTTCCTTCATCTTCATGATTTCCGCAGGTGAGAACGAGTGCATCGTGATGTTCGGGAACCGCTCTTTAATCGCCTTCAATAAGTTCGTATAATAGCTAAATGGTAAATTCGGGTTGGTTCCACCTTGCATCAGAATCTCTGTGCCGCCTACGTCCACCGTTTCCTGGATTTTTTGAAAAATCACTTCGTCCGGAAGCACATACCCTTCCTCAGAACCTGGCCGGCGGTAAAAAGCACAGAACCGGCAATATACGTCACAAATGTTCGTATAGTTGATGTTCCGTCCGATCACAAACGTCGTGATCGGTTCGGGATGCTTGCGCTCCATCAAAATGTTGGCGGTATGCCCGATCTTCTCCACTTCGTCAGATTCGAACAACCGGATCGTATCCTCCAAATCCAGGCGTCCGCCCTGCAGCGCTTTGTTTAATATATCATCGATTGCAGTCATATCACTG
>NZ_GG696000.1:0-17651 GCF_000159955.1 Paenibacillus sp. oral taxon 786 str. D14
TAAAACAAGCAGCGCGTTCACTATGAACACGCTGCTTGTTTTTTCGCCCGATTGACGAGCTTGTGGGGAATCGGTAAGATTTGGGTGGAGGTGTTGATCCAAAATGACTTTACTGCTTACTTTGGGCGGAATCATGATGTTCCTCGCAGTCGCACTCGGTGCCTTCGGCGCCCATGCCCTAAAAAACCGCTTGACCGAGGATCGGCAGAAAACATACCAGACCGGCATCCAATACCATATCGCCCACGGAATCGGGTTAATTCTGCTGGGTCTTACCGCAGCACAGCTCGAGAGCGAAGGTCTAATCGTCCTCGCCGGTTGGCTCCTGCTTGTCGGGATCATTCTGTTCTCCGGCAGTTTGTATGCCTTGAGCTTGACCGGCATCCGCAAGCTGGGCGCCATCACGCCCCTAGGCGGTGTTAGTTTCCTCGCGGGCTGGGTAATCTTTGTCATCGCTGTGATTCAGGGCTAAAAGATCCCCACAAAAAAGAGTGCCCTCTCCTCTTGGAGAAGGCACTCTATTACTTCGCCCTATGATCGCAACCCTCCGCGGAAGCGTTGCGTATAAGCTTTGACGTCCTCCGCTGTACGCACGCGGTTGCGGCTCCATTCCAGCAATATCCGGTCAATGTACCGGAAATGGACCTTTCCGGCGAATACCGCTTCCTTCAGCGCCAAACGGATCAGTTCTTCCGGATAACGGTCCTGGTCCACCCAGCTGGAAATCGTCTCGCATTCCATCGGCGAAAGCGGACGGGCAAATTCTTTTTCGAAGATGACAAATAGATTCCGTTCCGGCTCCTCACGAACTTCAGGATCGGATTTTACCGGCTTGTGGCCGGACGCGGCCGGTTGCTGCGCAGCCAGCCACTCGCCCAACCGCTCGTACATTCCGTGCAAATTATAATGCTCCGAATGGATGCCGGTTGCTTCATCAACCGTCTCGTCGATGCTGATCCAGCCTTCCTTCAATAAACCGCGAATGACCGGGGCAAGCGTTCCGGGTGCCATGTCCATCCGTGATTCCAGCTGTTCAATCGACGGGAAATCGTTACGCTCGATTTGCTGGAAAGCCAGTAGCTGGATCAGCAACATCGCTTCCGTATCGCTTAAACGGAGCTTCCGGTAATGGGCGAGCAGCGGGTAAGGGACGTTCACCATCCCCGCCTCCATCCCAAAAGCCATTCCCTTCGCCCAAGCGTTGTTGCCTTCTTTCATGGCCATAGCAAGCTCACCTTTCACTAGTTGCCTTATGGATACAACCGGTACAGCATCCGCGGGAACGGAATCGTCTCACGTACGTGATCCAGACCGCAGATCCAAGCAACGGTCCGCTCCAATCCGAGGCCGAAGCCGGAATGCGGCACCGAGCCGTATTTACGCAGGTCCAGGTACCATTGGTACGTTTCCGGCGACAGGTTATGCTCCTTGAAGCGTTCCTCCATCAGAACCGGATCGTCGATCCGTTGCGAGCCGCCGATAATTTCCCCATAGCCTTCCGGAGCAATCATATCGGCGCACAGCACGACCTCCGGACGATTCGGATCCGGCTTCATATAGAACGCCTTGATTCCCGCCGGATAATGGGTGATAAATACCGGCTTGTCGTAACGTTCGGCAATCGCCGTTTCATGCGGCGCCCCGAAATCCTCACCCCAAGGAATATCAAAGCCTTGCGAATGCAGGTATTCGATCGCTTCGTCATACGTGATCCGCGGGAACGGCGCTTGGATTGCTTCCAGCTTGGACACGTCGCGGCCTACCGCTTCCAGCTCAGCCCGGCAGTTTTTCAATACCGATTGCACCACATGAGTGATGAAGTTCTCCTGAATCTTCAAGCTTTCCTCATGATCCGTGAAGGCCATTTCCGGCTCGATCATCCAGAACTCGATTAAATGGCGGCGCGTCTTGGATTTCTCAGCACGGAACGTCGGTCCGAAGGAGTACACTTTCCCTAACGCCATCGCAGCAGCTTCCATGTAGAGCTGGCCGCTTTGCGTCAGATAGGCGTCTTCGTCAAAATATTTCGTATGGAACAGGTTCGTGGTTCCTTCCGCTGAAGTTGGCGTGAGGATTGGCGGATCCACCAAAGTAAACCCGTTTTGATCGAAAAACTCTTGCACGGCGCGAATAATTTCAGCCCGAATGACCATAATCGCCCGCTGCTTCGAGGAACGAAGCCACAGATGACGATGGTCCATCAAGAAATCGACCCCGTGTTCTTTAGGCGTAATCGGATAGTTTTCGGTCAATTGGATGATTTCAATGTCGGAAACCGTCATTTCATAACCGGACTTGCTTCGCGGCTCCTCACGAATCACACCCGTTACGTACATCGAGGATTCCTGGGTCAAGCTCTTCGCCTTGTTCCAAGTTTCCTCGGACACTTCGTTCTTTACAACAACGGCTTGGATGTAACCCGTGCCATCCCGAAGCTGCAAAAATTGAATTTTACCGCTGGAGCGTTTGTTATTGAGCCAGCTGCCGATGACGACCTGTTCCCCGACATGCTCATTCACTTGACGAATCACAGTTTTGACCGCCATGCTTATATCTCTCCTCTAACGATAACGATATTTAAAACCCAAAGGTTTAAATTCGCCGTATTTTACTTCGATTCCTGCACGATCCGCAGCGTATCGCGAGCAATCATCAGCTCTTCGTTGGTCGGGATGACCAAAACCTCAACCTTGGAGTTCGGAGTCGAGATCCGGCGTGGTTCCCCGGAACGAACCTTGTTCAGTTCTTTGTCCAGCTCAACGCCCAAATAGCTGAGGTTTTCACAGGTTTTCTCGCGGACGATTGCCGAGTTTTCGCCGACGCCGGCCGTAAAGACGATGACGTCAACCCCGTTCATTGCCGCAGCATACGCACCGATGTATTTGCGCAGGCGATATTCGTACATTTCAAAGGCCAGCGTTTCATTGGGTTTGCCGGCTTCCCAGCCGTCTGTAATGTCCCGCATGTCGCTGCTGCTGCCGGAGATGGCGAGCAGACCGCTATGCTTGTTCAGCATCGAGTTCACTTCGCTGATGGACAGCTCTTCCTTATTCATCACAAAGGTAACGACCGTTGGATCCAAGTCACCGCTGCGCGTACCCATCATCAAGCCTTCCAAAGGCGTCAGACCCATGGAGGTATCCACCGATACTCCGCCTTTAACCGCAGTCAAGCTGGCTCCATTCCCGATGTGGCAGGTGATGATCTTCAGCTCTTCGATCGGACGGTTCAAAAATTCCGCTGCCACACGGCTGACATATTGGTGCGAAGTGCCGTGCGCGCCATAACGGCGGATGCGATGCTTCTTGTACAATACCTTCGGAATCGGGTACAAGTACACCTTCTCTTCCATCGTTTGATGGAAGGCCGTATCAAAGGCCACTACGTTTGGAACGCCTGGCATATTCGCCTCAGACGCATTGATCCCCATGATCGCCGGCGGGTTATGAAGCGGCGCCAGATCAAACAAGCGGCGGATTTCAGCTTTAACTTCCGGCGTAACGAGAGCAGAACCTTTAAACGCTTCGCCGCCATGCACGACGCGGTGACCTACCGCTTGAATCTCATCAACCGAGGACAGAACGCCATGCTCTTTGTCGGTCAATTTCTCAAGCACTTTACGGATCGCCGTCGTATGCTCCAGAATTTCACTGACCTCCGTCACTTCTTCTTTACCCGTTGGTTTGTGGGTCAGGATCGAGGAATCCATGCCAATCCGTTCGACCAGGCCTTTGGCCAAAACGGACTCATTCGTCATATCGTACAGCTGATATTTCAAAGAGGAGCTTCCTGCATTAATAACTAACACTTTCACAGCCGATCACCGTCCTTATCGTATTTAAAGAAGCCTTCGCCCGTTTTAACACCCAAATTGCCGGCGCGGACCATTTTCTTGAGCACGAAGGAAGGACGGTATTTCAGTTCACCAAATTCGCGGAACATCCGTTCCAAAGCGGCCAGCACCGAATCCAGACCAAAGCGGTCAGCCATTTCCAGCGGACCGTATTGGAATTGGTAACCCATGCGCATCGCTTCATCGATTTCTTCTGCGGAAGCAACGCCTTCGCCCAGTACATGCAGCGCTTCATTGATCATAACGCAAATAATCCGGGATGTTACAAAGCCCGGAGATTCGTATACCATGATGCCGCGTTTCTCCACGACCTCTTCAACGAACCGCTTCGTCTCTTCAAACGTCGTATCCGAAGTTTTCAGACCGCGGATGATTTCCACCAGATTGATTTTGGCAACAGGATAAATAAAGTGCATGCCGATGACGCGCTCCGGATATTTCGTTCCGCCGGCAATCTCGGTCAAACTCAGCGTGGATGTATTACTTGCTAAAATAATGTTGCTTGGACAAACTTGGTCCAGTTGCGTGAATACCTCTTTTTTGGCATTCAAATCTTCCGAAATGGTCTCGATCACCATATCGCAGGTACCGAGTTCGGCAAAGTGTGTAACTTTATGAATACGGGATAAGATCAATTTCTTCTCCGCTTTTGTGATCGCCCATTTCTCGAGCTGTTTCTCCAAACTCGTCTCGATCATGTTATATGCATGATCCAATTTATCGGCTGTCTCCTCCACGAGCAACACGTCCAGCCCTTTAGCAGCCAGCATTTCACTGATGCCTTGACCCATTGTGCCGCCGCCGATGACACCAATTCGTTTGTAATTCATGGTCCTCTCGCTCCATCCTTTCATCATCTGTACATAATATGGTTTTCCAGATGTCGAAACATACATCTTTTAACACCCAACATATAATAATATCTTAGCACGAAGAAAAAGTAAAAAAAAATAACCGGCATCATGAATTATGCCGGTAAATGGGCGCTGTCACGAAATTGACAACGAAATTGCTCGCCGGAGAGACGTTCTTCTTTTAACAATATCTCTAAGGATTTGTCGAAAACTGCTGAATGCTGTTCGAGCAATCGCTTTGTTCTGGCGGCAAGATCCTCCAAAATTCGCGTATTTTCGTTCATCAGCACCTCGGTCGTCACCATGTCCATATTCACGATTCCAAGCTCGGTCAGTCCCGACGTCATCATCGTATGCACGATCTTTAACGCCTGCTCGAAATCGTTGCTTGACCCGGTGCTGCGCCCGCCGTAGTAAATTTCTTCTGCGGCTGCCCCGGCCAAGGCGATCATAATTTGACCTTCCAAATACGATTTGGTGTACAAGTACTTCTCGTCCTGCGGATTGTGCCGGACATACCCCAGCGCTCTTCCGCGCGGGCTTAATGCAACCTGACTGACGCTGCCTGGGGCAACAACCTCCGCGGCAATCGCATGGCCCAATTCGTGGATGGCCACGCGGCGCTTCTCCTCCTCGGCGGCCTGCCGGTCGGTCTGCTCACCCATCAGCACTTTATCGATTGCAACCGACAAATGTTCCTGAGTGATTTGATCCACGCCATCCCGCATCGCATAGATCGCCGCTTCATTCATCACGCTTTCCAGTTGAGCACCGGAGAAGCCAAACGATTCTTCGGCGATTTTGTCCAAATCAACGTCCTCCCGCAGCGGTTTGTTGGCTGCATGCAGTTCGAGGATATGACGGCGTCCCTTCTTGTCTGGCAAATCAACCTGGATATGCCGGTCAAAACGGCCCGGCCGCAGCAACGCGCTGTCCAGCATCTCCTTGCGGTTGGTCGCCGCGATCAGCAAGATCCGCGGCGTGTCGGACGTATAGATGCCGTCCATTTCCGTAAGCAGCTGGTTGAGCGTTTGATCGTATTCACGCTGCTGTCCGCCTTCCCGCTTACCGCCGATCACTTCGATTTCATCAATGAAAATAATCGCGTTTTCTTTGTTTTCCTTAGCCGCGCGGGTTCTGGCTTCCTTAAACAGATCACGAATCCGGCTTGCCCCCACGCCGACATACATTTCAACGAATTCACTGCCGGAAGCGGCCACAAACACCGCGTTCGTATAATGCGCCGCCGCTTTGGCCAGCAATGTTTTCCCGGTTCCGGGAGGCCCGGTCAGCAAAATCCCTTTGATCGGCCGGATACCAAACTTGCTGATTTCCTCATGGCGCACCATGAAGTCCAGCGCTTCGCGAAGCTCCTGCTTGGCGCTCTCCTGACCGCCGATCTGCTCGAAGGTCAGCTTCGCCGGCCCGCGCTTTTTGCGTTTCCGTTCCTGGGCAGCTCCAATCGTGATGCCGCCACGTAGTTTGAGCATTGTAAATACTGCGCCGAACAACACGATGGCCGTAACGAGCGGAATCACGTTAACGCCGATCACTGCCAGAAACACGATCAGTACGAGAATAAAGCCAAGCGCGGCTTCAATCATCCATTTACGCATTTGGCCATACCCCCATCCGTTCCGGCGAACGAGGCAAAATGATAAATTTGCTGTATTGTCCGTCCGTTAAGGTGATATACACGTTCTTCTCATCCATCTCTGCCGTAGCTTTCAGCTTGCTGTTTTCTTGCTCCATCTGTTTCAATGCAGCTGTAATTTGTGTATATTGCTTATTTTCCATAGCCTGAGCAACGGTAAACATGGCGTTTTCCCACAGCTGGTCAAGTTCCGGCGAAGAATGATCCTCGATATCCAGCTTCAAAGTTCGGCTGCCGATTTGCTTCTCCCCGTTCTTCTCAATTTGACGCACCAGAGCACCAAGATCCGTCCCCGGCTTTAAATTCAGCTTAAGCTCCAGCTCGTCCGCTTTCACATTCATATCGACATGATTTACTCCATCTACACTCTTCACAATATTCTCCAGCGGACGCTCAATCGCCCACTGCCGATATAGGAACCATCCACCAAATAATACAAGGGCGGAAATAGCAATGCTTGCAGCAATTGGTCCAATACGCAGTTTCACGTGATGCCCCCCTTATCTATATAAACTATCAACTCTGTGATATATATTCCCGTATATCAAAACTACAAATATGAGTATATCACATCGTATATCAAATTTCGAAGGAAAGTGTGAAGATATTTAAAAATGAACGCTAGTAGTTCTACCCCGAAATGCTACTTTTTCTCAAGCCAAAAAATAAAAACAGTTCCGCGATTCAGGCTCTTCGCCTAAACAACGAAACCGTTTATTTATGATTGATCCATAGACCCCCTGTCAGCGGTTCGGCAGGGTGAACACTTCCGGCAAAGCTTCGCCGGTCGTGAAACTGAAAAACCGATAATAATGGTGGTCCTTCTCTTTATAGAACAGCTGCCACACCAATTGGTTATTGTATATGCCTGGCAGCAGCCGAACCACCCGGATACCCGGCAACGATTGTTTGATGATCTCACGCATTTGGCTCTCGGACTTGCCATCGGACAGCAAGCGTACCTCTGGATCATGTCCTTCCCTTAGCCAGACCATCATTTGGCGGCCGGATGCATCCTCCCCTTGCACGACCCAGGTAACTTCATCCCATACCGACTTCCAAACCTTGTCGCCCCGGACGAGATCCGTCTCCTGCTTCGCCTGCTGGATAGCGGCTCTTTCGGCTTTCCACGTATCCTCATGAATGTATAGATAAAACCGGTGGAGACCCAGGAGCACGATCAACAGAATCACGAGGGACAGCAGGATCCATTTCGTTCGCTTTCTCAAGCTACTCTTCCTTTCCCTTCCTAAGCAAGCAGCCTCCTTCAGGAAACCGCGCGCCGCTCATTATCGTGCCAACAGTCCCTCAAACGCCGCTTGCGCCTCGTAGCGGATGCGTTCTTCATCCAGTGTCAGACAAGCACCGTGCTTGACTACCTGCTTACCGTTGACCCAGACATGCTCTACATCTTTGGCGCCAGCGGAATAAACGGTATGGGAGATATAATCCGTTCTCGGCAGGAAATGGGCTTGCTCCGTATTTAAGGCGATGATATCCGCCTTCATGCCAGCAGCCAGCTTGCCTGTATTTTGCAAGAAGACCGATTTCGCGCCGTATTCCGTCCCCATTTTCAGAGCTTCCAGCGCAGGAACCGCCGTTGGATCGCCGGATACGCCTTTATGAATCAGCGCAGCCAAACGAATCTCCTCCAGCATATCCAGGTTATTATTGCTCGCCGGACCGTCGGTACCCAGCGATACAACTACGCCCTTCTTCAGGAGTTCTGGTATGCGGGCGACCCCGCTGGCCAGCTTCAGGTTACTGCCTGGGTTATGCGAGATGGTAACGCCGTGCGCTGCCAAGATGTCGATTTCCTCGTCCGTCAAATGCACAGCGTGGGCAAGCAGGGTCGGGCGGGAGAACATCCCCAGCTTCAGCAAATGTTCTACCGGGCGGACGCCGTAATCGTTAACGTTCTGCTCTACCTCGGCGCGCGTCTCCGACATATGCGTGTGCATCGGCAAATCAAGATCATGGGCAGCTTGCACAAATTTCTCGATAAAGGCTGGCGGGCAGGTGTATGGTGCATGCGGCGACATCATCGTGGTGATGCGGCCTTCTGCCTTGCCGTGCCAGTTCTGAGCAAACGCGATCGCTTCTTTGAGCTTCTGATCTTGCTCTTCCGGGGAGCACAACCCGATGGCCCCGCGCATCAACACGGCGCGAATACCCGATTCCTCCACGACTTTGGCCACTTCGTCCATGTGATCGTACATATCCAGGAACGTCGTCGTCCCGCCCTTGAGCATTTCCAACACAGATAACGCCGTACCGGCATACACATCCGCCGCAGTAAATTTGGCTTCCATCGGCCACATTTTCTCCTGCAGCCAGGTTTGCAGCACCATATCATCCCCATAGCCGCGCAGCAGCGACATCGCCGCATGGCCATGGGTATTGATCAGGCCCGGCAGGAACAACAACCCTTTGCCGTCCAACGTTTCGGCGCCTTCCACGCCTTCCGGGCGCTCTTCGCCAATATAGCTGATCGTATCGCCCTCAACGAGCATATATCCGTGAATTACAGGACGGTCCGCATTTAAGACGGCAAACGTCCCGTTCTTAATTAACCATTTACGACTCATACGTTGCTTGTTTCCTTTCCGTCTTCCAAGTAGTAAGCCAAGCTCAGCAAATCAGTAGTGAAGTCAGCCGCATGGATCCGAACTTCCGGCGGAACCTTCAGAATCGTTGGCGCGAAGTTCAGAATCGCACCGATTCCGGCGGCAACCAGCTCATCCGCTACGCGTTGCGCCTCCGTATCCGGCACGGTGATGATGCCGATGCGGATATTTTTCGCCCGGACGGTTTCCGCCAGCTCTTCGATCGGCTGAATCGTGATGTTGTTGATCTGCTTGCCGATCTTAGCCGGTGAAGCGTCGAACACCGCAACAATCTTCATATTATCCTTCAAATACGCATTATAATTCGAAAGGGCTTGCCCCAGATTCCCGGCACCCACCAGCGCGACGTTAATCTGTTGGTCCAGATTGAGAATTTGTTGAATTTTTTCAATCAAATAAGCGACATCGTAGCCGATCCCCTTCCGTCCAAAATCGCCGAAATAAGCCAAATCCTTACGGATTTGCGCCGGATTGAGATCCAGCTTCTGTCCGAGCTCCTGGGAGGACACCGTTGGCACCTCCCGTCGGCTGAGTTCATTTAAGAAACGCAGGTAAACCGGCAGTCTGCGGACAACAGCGTCCGAAATTTTATCTGACTTCATGCTTGTTCCCCCTATTCTTCAATGCGATCTATGAAGCGGCTTAGGCTTCGGGATTTAACCATTCCGAGATGCGCGGAACCATCTGAGTTAATGGCATATGCTCCATCTTCGGTCCGGGCAAAGAGTATAAGAAATATTTCCCATAATAAGATTCCAGGATCCGGGTATCATAAACGATCACGATGCCGCGGTCATGCGACGAGCGGACAAGTCGTCCGAATCCTTGCTTAAAACGGATAACCGCTTGCGGGACGGACAGTTTCATGAATGGATTCTTCTTCTCCCGCTGCAGGCGTTCGCTCTTCGCTTCCACCAGCGGGTGGTTTGGCGGCTGGAACGGCAAGCGTACGATCGCTAAACTGGTCAGCGCCTCGCCAGGAATATCCACCCCTTCCCAAAAGCTGCTTGTCCCGAGCAGCACCGATGCGCTGTTCCCTTGGAACCGCCGGGTCAGCTTGGTGCGGCTGCCGCTGTCCATCCCTTGCCCGATCACCGTGATTCCCTCCGCTGCGAGCAGTTCCTTCAGCGGGTCATACACCTGCCTGAGCATCCGATAGGATGTAAACAGCACCAGCATGCGACCTTGCGTCGCCACCGCGGCATCCGCCAGCGATTGCACCAGCGTATGAATGAAATGGTCATCCCCCACGCTGCCCTTCACACTTGGAAAATCGCGCGGGATCACCAGCAACGCCTGATCGCGGTAGTTAAACGGCGAGGGCAGCATCGCTGTGATCAACCGATCCTCTTCCGCCGCCTCAGTCAAGCCAAGCTGCTCGATCATATATTGGAACGATTTATCCACCGATAAAGTCGCGGACGTCATAACGACACTCTTCTTCCGGTCAAAGAAAAATTGCTTCAATTGAGCGCTGACGTCAATCGGCACCGCATACATCTGGAGCGACCGGCTACGGAAGTTCCCGTTCGCCTCCATCCAATAGACGGTGTCCTCGCTCTCCAACTTCATGAAGAAGCGCAGCGCTTCCCGTTCCCCGGCTAAATCTTTAAACAAGCCGCTGATATCGGTGATCAGGCTCTCCGCTGCATAATCGTCCTGCTCTTCTCGGATTTCGGACAGGAGGCGCTCCCCTTTCCGAAGCACGTCGCCAAGACCTACGTAAATTTGATTTTCGAGCGCGGTCAGCGTCTCCCAATCCTTTGGTTTTCGATTCGGCAACAGCCGGTACACGAATTGCCCGGGATCGCCAGGGGCGGCGTCGCTGCGGTCAGGCATCAAGCTGAACAGCAGCTCGCTGAGCTTGTCCCAGCTCTCCTTCACGTCCACCAGCGTTGGATAGATTCCGTCGATGACTGAGCACCATTCTGAGGCTTTCTCCGCGCCCGACGCTTCAAGCGAGCTGCGAAGGTTGGCCAGCTGCCCCGTCTTGCTGTCTTTAAATAACCGGGTCAGCGTATGCACGACCGTAAAATACTTCATATGAATCCCCAAATGCTTGCCGGCCACATCCTCTAAATGATGCGCTTCATCGATAACCAGCCGCTCGTAACCCGGCAGCAGCTGATGCCCCGCCTGGATGTCCGTAAACAGCTTAGAGTGGTTCGTAATGACCACGTCCGCGACACCGGCTTCGTGTTTTGCGCGATGATAGAAGCATTTGCGGAACCAAGGACAGGATCGGCCTAAGCAGGATTCCGACTCACTGGCCACCGTCTCCCATAAATCACCGCCGCGATTGCCGAGATTCAGCTCTTCGTCATCGCCGCTTTCCGTTTGGGTAAGCCATACGACCATTTGCGCGGCCGTCATCACCTCTTCTTTAGGTGTTGAGAAGTCTTTTCTATTTATTTTATGTTCAAATTTGCGCAAGCACAAATAATGCTGCCTACCTTTAAAAACGGCTGCACGAAACGGAAAAGGCACGACCTCCGTCAACAACGGCACATCGCGCTCCCTAAGCTGCTCCTGCAGGTTGATGGTGTGCGTGCTGACCATGACCTTCTCTTCGTTCTTGACGCTGTGGTAAATGGCCGGCAGCAGATATCCTAAGGATTTGCCCGTTCCCGTTCCAGCTTCAACAAGCAAATGCTTGTCTTCCTCAAAAGCCCGCATGACCTCATTCAGCATCATGTTCTGGGCTTCCCGCTCCTCATACTGCGGCAAACGCTCCCGCAATCGTTCCCGGACCTGCTCCATAAACTGCTCGAAGGTCACGCCCGCCAGCGGATTGCGCTCCGTGCTGTCCCTTGGCGCTTCAATGTCAAGCCAATCTTCAACCTGCAAGGCGAATTGGCGGTAGTATACAAAGCCGTCTTCGCTTGGCAGCGCTTCGCGCTCCTTCTCCTGCACCATGGCATCAAAAAACCACCCGAGATCGCTGTCCTCACCTGCAAACAGATCGGCCAAACGCTGTAAGGTCAGCAGCGGCAGTCGGTCACATTCCTCCAAGCATTTGAGGAAAATCAGCGCCGTCGCCAGCGCGTCACTGTCCGCCTGGTGCGGACGCTCATGCTCCACCTCGAACTCCGCCGCCACCATCCCCAGCTGGTAAGAAGTCAGCGAAGGAAACAGGATTTTCAAGAAATCCATTGTGTCCAGGATCCGTCCGGTGAACGGCAAGTAGCCCGTTTTGTCCAAGGCGCTCTGCAGATAATTAAAATCAAATGCTACGTTGTGCCCAACCAACACGACGTCGTTCAGGAGTGGAACCATCTCCATCATCACTTCGTCCAGCTCCGGCGCATCCTTCACATCCTCATCGGTGATGCCCGTTAACCCCGTAATAAACGGTGGGATCGGAACGCCTGGCTTGACGAAGGAACGATACACCTGAGAAATCGATCGATCCGGCTCTATAATGGCAAGTCCCACTTGAATAATATCATCGGAGGACTGGTTACCCGTCGTTTCAAAATCAAGCACAGCATATTTCATTGCAATTAGTTGTCCCTTCATTCCAGTCTCTTTACAGCATAACAGAAGATAGCCAATTTGAAAATTAATACAAACCATATCTGTAATAAAAATCACAAAACAAAACAAGCGATGCGCCGCCATGAGCGGTGTTCGCATCGCTTCGAAAAACATGCCGTAAATAAGTGCGTGACCTGCAGTTAATGAATCATAAATCCTACAATAGCGAAGTCAACTCGGGACCGTAATGCAGTTTACCTGTACTGTTCGCACAAGCCTCCAAATTGGCCAACGGCTCGGGCAAGGACGGATCGCTGTGATGGGCCAACTTGAAGTACTCTTTTGCCTTCGCAAATACGCCCTTGTGCGCCTCGATACACCCCAGCGCGTTGTATATAATGGAACGCAGCCGCTTGTTCGCAGCCTTTTCCAGCACGATCCAGAAATGCTTGGCGGCTTTGTCAAATTGCTCGAGGTGCAGATGGCACATCCCTAGATAAGTCCGAGCCAACACGCTGTCCGTAAATTGCTTCACCACCTGCTCAAATTGAGCAGAAGCCTGGGGAAACATCAGCAGCTTGTAATACCCTTGGCCTTTCACAAAGGCGGGGTCATCCAATTCAGGAAGATCGGGGGTCTCTCTGGACTCCAGGCTCCGGAACGCATGGCGTAAATATCCCATTTTCTCCTCAAAGCTCAGCCATTCCTCGATAATGCCGTCGCTCATATGCTGAAGCAGGCTCCATTTCTTCGCGAGCTCCTGCTTCTGGGCATGGCCGGCCAAGGGGTATTTCCTCGTGATTTCGTCCAACATCTCATTCATTTCCGCAAACACATGCTGAAACATCATTCGCATCCCCCTAACGAAAATGAAATCAGTCCGAGCCTTACGTACATTTTTTGTTTCGGGGGACGATTTCATTCCGGCAGGGAGGAATTACACTTTTTGATGGCCCGTTTCTCTGATTGGATGTGAAAAATCGAATACATTTCAGCGTTTGTTGCGATTTACAGCTCATTGTATTCGAAATTTCATACAAAATTGTGGGTTGAGCGGGCAATTTCCCAAATTCTATATGAAAAATCGAATAGATTGGGGGTAATGCGAACTACGGCCCAATTATATGCGAAAAATCGAATACAATTCGGCGGCATGAATAGTGTAGCGCGGCCGCATCATAATTAAACATACGAAGGGCCCGGCTGACGCCGAGCCCCTTCCCCCATGGCCTCCTCGTGATCCGAAGATGCTTTTTGAACAACCTTATTAACGGATCATGGCATGGAGTTCTTGATGCGCCTTATCCACCGGCTTGTTGTTTTCGTCAACGAACACGACGGTTGGTTTATGGCTGCGGACTTCTTCCGGCGACATTTGGGCATAAGAAATAATGATGACACTGTCGCCCGGCTGCACAAGTCGTGCCGCCGCACCGTTCAAACAAATCACGCCGCTGCCGCGAGGTCCCGGAATCACATACGTTTCCAGGCGGGCGCCGTTATTGTTGTTGACGACTTGCACCTGCTCGTTCTCCAGCAGATCGGAAGCCTCCATCAGATCCTCGTCGATCGTAATGCTGCCCACATAGTTCAGGTTAGCTTCCGTCACGGTTGCGCGGTGAATTTTCGATTTCATCATCGTTCTATACATTAATGGTTCACCTTCTTCGTTAAAATGACGTTATCGATCAGCCGCGTCGTGCCAAATTTCACGGCAACGGCGATCAACACACCTTTTTGGCGGCCAGCGGCATCAACACATTCATCGTCCGCTAAAGGCGACAATTCCGGAAAATCCGAAATTTCCACATAATCGATATTCGCCAGCGGTTCAGCGCTGATTGTGTCGCGGATTTCCGCCCGCAGCTCCCCTGCGGTCACCGGACGTTCTCCCTCTGCTTTAGCTCTTGCGCGCTCGAGACTGCGGGACAAGACAAGTGCAGCCTGCCGTTCTTCTGCACTCAAGTACACATTTCGAGAGCTGAGCGCCAGTCCATCGGCCTCACGAACAATCGGGCAAGGAATGACTTCGACATCGAAGTTCAAATCCTCTACCATGCGCGTGATTACCGCCACCTGTTGGGCATCCTTTTGCCCGAAATAAGCGCGGTCCGGCTGCACGATATGAAACAGCTTACCGACAACGGTGGTTACCCCGTCGAAATGGCCCGGTCGCGAAGCACCGCACAGCACGTCCGTCAAACCAGCGACCTTAATATGGGTGCGGGTCGGTTGGGGATACATTTCTTCAACGCTAGGCAAAAAGACGAAATCCACGCCCTCACGCTCGGCCAAGGCCAGGTCTTTTTCCGGATCGCGGGGATAGCGCTCAAAATCCTCGTTGGGCCCGAACTGAATCGGGTTTACGAAAATGCTCAGCACTACCAGATCGTTCTCCGCCCGTGCTTTACGCAACAAGCTTGCATGCCCCTCGTGCAGATATCCCATCGTTGGCACGAGCGCAACTTTGATTGATTTTCCTTCTTTCGCTGCTGTGAACCGTGCATCCTTCAACTGTTCACGGAGCGGGACAATCTTGTTAAAGGTCTTCATGACCGGACTTCCACCTTTCCTTTGCCATACAAAGTTCCCAGTGATTCCTGCACGCCTTGATCCGCGCGGAACACATGCTCTTCTGCCGGGAACGAGCGGTTTTTGACATCCGTAACGTATTCTAAAATCCCTTGGCGGATCTGCGCGCCAATATCGGCGTAGGTTTTCACAAACCGTTTATCCCGGTAATCCGCCGTATATTTCAACACGTCATGGTACACCAGCACTTGACCGTCGCAGCCGCGTCCCGCGCCAATGCCGATGGTCGGAATACTCAACTCGCGGGAGATCGCCGTTGCCACTTCTTCCGTTACCAGCTCCAGCACAATACCAAAGGCACCGGCGCATTCCAACGCCTTGGCATCCTCCATGAGCCGCTTCGCATCAGCAGCGTCTTTGCACTGCACCCGGTAACCGCCGATCTGGTTAACAGATTGAGGCGTCAATCCGATGTGCCCCAGCACCGGCACCCCGGCTTGCACGATGGCTTGGACGGCGGGAGCGATCTCCGCACCGCCTTCCATTTTGACGGCATGGGCACGACCTTCTTGCATCAAACGGCGGACGTTCCGCAACGTTTCGTCAATACTTCCGTGATATGTCATAAACGGCATGTCAACCACGATGAAGGTATGCTGCGCCCCGCGCGCAACGGAACGGGCATGGTATACCATATCGTCCAATGTTACGGGGATCGTCGAATCATACCCGAGAACAACGTTGCCCAGCGAGTCTCCGACGAGCAGCAAATCCGCACCCGCTTCCTCGGCCAGTTGGGCCGACGGATAGTCGTAGGCGGTAATCATCGCGAGCGGAATGCCGTCTTGCTTCATTTTTTTCATTTTCACAATGTTTAAAGCTTGTTTCCCTGCCATTTGATCCATCTCCTTCGGTTTGACTTTGTGCGAGTCCTCCAAAAACGCGCACAACAAAAAAACCTTTTAGTTTGGCACTAAAAAGGTCCGAAGTCCAAAGAAGAGTGAGTTATATCCTCGTTCTTCTGTCTCGGTCCTCTTTCGGCTCAGAGCAGAATCCAACGCAACTTGATTTGTGGTCGTTCAAAAAGTCGGCCGACGGTTTGAACTTTCACCACATTCATACCTCCGACAAGCAACCGGAGTGCAGTTCAGAACGATGCCGATACCGCCTCCTGTGCTCAGTATAACAAATTACGTTATTTTTTTCATCCGCCAAGTTGTACTTCTCCAGAGAATATCGTGAAATGTTTGCCATTCTGATCCAAAAGGAATAATGCGCCGCTCGAATCCAATCCGGTTGCTGTGCCTTGGAGCACCCCGTTTGGCGTATGCACGGTGATCTCTCGGCCCAACGTGACCGACAGCGCCTCCCACAAGTGGCCGATCGGTGCAAAACCTTCCTGGATATAAAGCTCGTAAAGCTGCTCCAGCTCCTTGATCACCGCGCCGATCAAGCTTGTCCGATCAATCCGCCGCCCGCTTTCAATACATAATGAGGTCGCGATGGTCTCCAGCTCCGGCGGAATGTCAGCAGCCGTCAGATTGACATCAATGCCAATCCCGGCGACGGCGTACCGGATCAGCTCGTCCTCCGCCGCAGACTCCACGATAATGCCGCACAGCTTACGGCCGCGGGCTAAAATATCATTTGGCCATTTGATACCGGCATCTACGCCGGTGACTTTCCGTATGGCGCGGCAAACCGCCACTGCGGTCAGCAAGGTCAACTGCGGCGCAATCGACAGCGGTTGGCGGTCGGGACGCAGTAATAGGCTCATCCACACGCCTTTGCCCGGCGGTGAATACCAGCGGCGACCTTGGCGCCCGCGCCCCGCCGTCTGCTCTTCGGCGAGCACAAGGGTGCCGTGAGGCGCGCCTTCCTCCGCCAGCTTGCGGACTTCTTCCTGCGTGGAGGACGTGCTGTCCAGCAGCTTCAGCCGTTGTCCAAACGTCTTCGTCCCCTGCAAGGCATGCAGCAAACCGGCATGACTCAGCTTGTCGGGCTGCCGAGTCAACCGGTATCCCCTGCGCGGGGCGGACTCAAATTCGTAGCCTTCTTCGCGCAGCTTGGCGATTTGCTTCCATACCGCCGTCCGGCTGATCGACAGCCGGCGGCTGAGCTCCTCGCCAGATATATATTGCCCCGGATGCTCCAGCAGCATGTCAAGCAATCGGTTTGCTTCCATCATTCTTCACCACCGTTTCCACATGTTTCAGGAGAGTTAGCCGGTCGTTGGGCAGCTCACCTGCGGCAACTGCGATCAGCAGTTGCTTCAGCAGTTCGCTAAGCCAAGGGCCGCCTTTGCGGCCGGCCGTTTGCAGCACTTCGCCGCCGCTGATGGCCAGCTCCTTCAGCGTATGTACTTGCACCTCGCGGTGCCACTGGCCCGCGCGTGCCAGGATGGCCTGGTCGGCCTGCCGCTTGGCGTCGTCGCCTATGGCCGCTTGCACCACCGCCTGCTGGCGGTGCAGCCACCGCCCGGCGGTCTCGCGGCCAAACGCGACCTGCAGGCCGATCCAGCCGCGCCGCTGCTCGCGCTCACCTGGCGCCTCGGCCAGGATGGCTTCCCACGCTTCGTCAAAGCGGACGATCCCAGCCGCCTCTTGGGCGGTCTGGTTCGAGAACGTCCAGCTTTTGAGCAGCGGGGAAGCCGC
>NZ_GG696000.1:17800-33719 GCF_000159955.1 Paenibacillus sp. oral taxon 786 str. D14
AGCGCCTTCCACAAGCTTAAAACCGGGCGGAACCCAAAGGTCGAAGCGAACCGGACCGCCCGCATCATGCGCAGGGCATCTTCCGCAAACCGTTCTTTGGCATCGCCCACGCAGCGGATCAGCCCGCGCTCAATATCCATCCGGCCGCCAAACGGGTCAATCAGCTCGCCTTCCAGCCCCCGGGCGATCGCATTCATCGTAAAATCCCGCCGCCGCAAATCCTCTGTCACCGCATCGACGAACTCCACCGAAGTCGGACGGCGAAAATCGGCGTAATCCGACTCCTTGCGGAACGTCGTCACCTCAAACGCATGATCCCCCATCATCACCGTTACCGTCCCGTGCTGAATTCCCGTTGGGATCGTGCGTTCAAACAACCGAACCACCTCATCCGGCTTCGCTGAAGTAGCAATATCCATGTCGTGGACCGGGCGCCCCATGAGTTCATCACGCACACAACCCCCGACAAAAAAAGCCTGGTGCCCGCCATCTCGCAAAATACGCAGCACACGTTCCCCCTGAGCTAGCATAAGGGGGTCAACTTGACTCCAATGATGTTTTTCGATTGCGGACACCTCCCTTCCAATCAATACAAGCATAGACAAAAAATCGGCACAGCAAGCGCAGGGCTCTCCAGCCCTGCGCCGTTAACATGCTGCGAATTCGCTTAATCATCGTCCGGTCCCATCAACCGCACGCCGGATTTAACGTTGGCATTGGAACATTTAGCACACGGTAATAAATTTCTTCGTATGCTGCCATCATTTTATCGCTGCTGAACTCGGTTTTGGCCCGGGTTAAACAGGCTTCACGCATCCGCTCAGCCAGCTCCGGGTTCTTCAGCAGCGAGATGCAGTACTCTGCCATCTGCTTCGTATCGCCGATCGGCGCCAGGAAACCGGTCTCCCCGTGCTTCACCAGCTCCGGAATCCCGCCTGCAATTGAGCCGATGGTCGGCACTCCGCAAGCCATCGCCTCCAGGGCGACCAGGCCAAAGCTTTCCTTCTCCGAAGGCAGCAGCAAGACGTCCGCCATGGAAATCACATGAGCGATATCGTCCTGTTTTCCGAGGAAATGCACCCGGTCGGCCAGGCCCAGCTCCTTGATTTTGCATTGGATCTTGGGCAATTCCGGTCCTTCACCGACAAACAACAGTTTCGACGAAACTTCCCGGTTGACTTGATGGAAAATATCCACCACATCACTCACCCGCTTCACCGGCCGGAAGTTGGAGATATGCATCAGCACTTTCTCGCCGGGAGCGGCAAAATTCATCCGGCAGCTCTTGGCGTCGCGCGGGTAATACACCCGCTCGTCAACAAAGTTATACGTCAAGTCGATATCCCGCGTGATGTCGAGGACCTCGCGGGTTTCCCGCATCAAATCGCGGGACACCGAGGTTACAGCGTCACTTTCATTAATCGCCAACCGAATCAAGTCCTTGAGCGATTCGTCCTGCGCCAATACGGTGATATCGGTCCCATGCAGCGTTGTCACGACCTTAAGCGAGTCTCCCACCATCTGCTTGGCGAGAAACGCGCAAACCGCGTGTGGCACCGCATAATGAACATGCAGAATATCCAGTCCTTGCTCTTTGGCTACCGTAGCCATTTTGGTGGCTAAGGACAAATCATAAGGCGGATACCGGAACACGTAGTAATCGCTGACTTCAACTTCGTGGTAAAAAATGTTTTTATGGTAACTCCCTAAGCGAAAAGGAACGCTATGCGAAATAAAATGGACTTCGTGGCCCTTCTCCGCCAGCAGCTTCCCGAGCTCGGTGGCCACAACCCCCGAACCGCCCAAGGATGGATAACATGTGATGCCAATTTTCAAAAATGGTTCCATATGGTGGGGGCCTCCTTTGTTGTTTGTTCCCTCTTTCAGCTTATGTGCGATGGGAGCCAAATAGATTAACCTGATATGCGGTTTTCGTCATAAACCCTTCTGCGAAAGGAATCAAGGCACGCTGACCAATCAGCGAGTCGCGGGCTTTGACCCGTTCCACATATCCCTGATTCAGCGGGGTTAAGGCAATGTCTTCGCCCGGCGAACCGGCCTCGAATTGAGAACGGTAGCACCGGAGCGCCCGCTCCTTCTGCTCGTAGGTTGCGCTCACATCGACGATCAGATCAGGCGTCACCCAATCATTAATGAAATAAAAATAAAGCTCAGGCGCAGCGACCGCCGGCTTGTCCGGCATGTACCGACGCAGCTTGGCGTTGAAGACCGCAGCCTCCACCAACTTGCTGCAATCGATATGATCGGGGTGGCGATCCTCCCAATACGGGGCAAAAACCACCCGCGGTGCATACTGACGAATCACCTCGGTTACCGCAGCCAGCTGCTCCGCCGACCCGGTTAACCCACGGTCAGGAAGCCCCAAATTGATGCGAGCGGCTAATCCGAGCACATCGGCTGCCGCCTCGGCTTCCTGCTTACGCAGCACCGGATTGCCATTGGAGGACAGCTCGGCTTCGGTCAAATCGCAAATGCCCACGCGGTACCCCGCGGCAATATGCTTGGCGATCGTGCCGGCCATGCCGATTTCGGCATCGTCCGCATGTGCCCCAAAGATTAAGATATCCAGTAAGCCGTTCATTTTGTCAACCCCGGTTTATTCTGTTCCACCAGTTCGCGCCAACCGAAGTCGCCGCGATCCAAGGCACGTACCAAAATTTCGGCGGTGGCCATATTCGTTGCTACTGGAATCCCGTGTACGTCGCACAAGCGCAGCAGTGCGGTGATGTCCGGTTCATGGGGCTGTGCCATCAACGGGTCGCGCAGGAAGATGACCAGATCCATCTCGTTCTGGGCAATTAACGCACCGATTTGCTGATCCCCGCCGAGCGGTCCCGACAGGAACCGGTGTATTTTTAGCGAAGTATTTTCCATGATTTGCCTTCCGGTCGTCCCCGTGGAATAAAGCCGCTTATCTTTGAATACATGCTCGTAGGCGATGACGAAATTAACGATATCTTCTTTCTTACGGTCATGAGCTATAAATGCGATGTTTAACATATGCCTTATCCCCTTTATTCATCCATGAAATGGTCGAACCCGTAAATCATGCCCTTGCAGTCAATCACTTTCTTAATGGCCAAATTCACGCCCGGCATGTAACCGGCACGCTCATACGAATCATGACGAATCTTCAGCGTCTGGCCAAAACCGCCAAACACAACTTCCTGCTGTGCAAATACGCCCGGTAACCGGACGCTATGTATCCGAAAACCGTTATAATAACCGCCGCGTGCGCCTTCAATCGTCTCTTCCTCATTCGGGTTGCCCTGACGAAGCTCCTTCCGGTTCTGCGCGATCAGCTCAGCCGTCTTCACCGCTGTCCCTGAAGGGGCATCCAGCTTCTGGTCGCCGTGGTATTCGATGATTTCCAGATGCGGAAAATATTTCGCCGCCTGTGCCGCAAAACGCATCATCAGAATCGCCCCGATGGAGAAGTTCGGAGCGATCAAACCACCGATCCCCTGGGCGTGGCACAGCTTGTCCAGTTCTTCGATTTGCTCCGGCGTAAACCCGGTCGTCCCTACAACCGGCGAAACGCCGTACCGAATCGCGAGTTCGGTGTTCGTATAAGCATACTGCGGTGTCGTAAAGTCTACAAGCACTCGCGGGCTCGTCTCCCGCAGCGCCTCTTCTAAATTCGTGGTTATCGGCACGCCGCAAGCCGGAAGGCCAACCAGCGTTCCGGCATCGATGCCTTCATTTGATAAATTCACAGCGGCAACCAGCTGAAGCTCCGGGTCCTGGAGCACCATTTTTACGACTTCTCTGCCCATTCTGCCTGCGGCGCCCGCCACGGCGACTTTAATCGGTTCCGACATCTCGATCTCCTCACATTCTCTACTAGGATGATTGCTTCATTTGCTGCTTCAATCGCTGCTCCAGCTCTTTCAGCTGACCTGCTGCACCGGCGTCCAAAGGAAGGGCCGATGCATTGCGAACCGCCTGCAGCGCAAGGTCGTAGCATTCCAGCTCGCCGTAGGCGATCGCCAGCCAAACCTGCGCATCCAACGACAACGGATCAAGCTCGACCGCACGCTTTAACATGCGGGCTGCCGGCTCGGCTGCCGCTTTCCGCTTGGCGCCGGTCGCCTCCAGCTGCCGTCTGGCCATTTGCGTCAGTTCCATGGACTGCAAACGATCGCAATGCAGCTTATATTCGTCCTGCTCAGGCTCCAAGGCCGCAGCCAGACGCGCGTGTTGCAGCGCCTTATCCAGCTGCCCGCTCCGGGCGCAGGTAATCGAGTAGCGATAATGGATGTCCGCGTGATCCGGCTGGACGTCCAGCGCTCGCTCGAACCAGTGCATCGCCTGTGCAAAGTCGTTTTCGTAGATGCTGCGGTAAGCTCGTTGTAAATAATCCTCCGCCTTCATATGCTATCCCCCTTTACTGTAGGGATGATCATGCTAACAGCATATGAAGGATGACCCTATTCGGTGTCCTTTTTCGTCCATCGATCCGCATCCCGGGTCGCAAATTTATGCATCACCTTATCATGGGCCTCGGTGAGATTAATCCCAAGCGAATTGGCAAAGCATATGGTAATAAACAGGATATCGCCCAATTCCAGCTCGATCGAATTTTCCGGTTCATCCTTCTTCTTTGGCTTCTCACCAAAGGTATGGTTCACCTCGCGGGCCAGCTCGCCTACTTCCTCCGCCATTCGAGCGAGCATCGTCAGCGGGCTGAAATAGCCTTCTTTAAACTGGGAAATATAACGGTCTACTTCGCGCTGCATTTCCGCGAGAGATTTCTCATTGTTCCTATCCAAGTGCCAATCCCTCCGCTTTATGTCCCGTTTTCCCCTATGTTATCGTAAGTAGGTGACGAAAACAAATCCTTTTTTAATCGGCGCGGAAAAAGGTATACTAGGATAGGAAGATCTATCCAATTGGCGGTAGTAAGCTACATAACATAAATTACGCTGGGGACAGGTGAGGTTTTTTCATGGCTTTGAGCAAATTAACCGGATTTCTAAAAACGCTGCTGCCCATCATGCTGGGTACGGCGATTTATGCGTTTGGCCTTCTTTATTTTATCCTGCCCAACCAACTGATGGAAGGCGGGGTTACAGGCGTAACGCTGCTGCTGAACTATGCGTTTGGCATTTCACCTTCGCTGTCCAACCTCATGCTAAATATCCCTTTGTTTCTGATCGGCTGGAAGATCCTCGGCGGACGGTCCATTCTTTGGACCGGAGTCGGCATCGGCTCATTAACGCTCTTCTTGTGGCTGTTTGAACGGATGATTGATGAGGGCTGGATTTTGCCGTTCGAAACGCAGACGGACTATATCCTCGTCTCGTTGTATGCAGGGGTGACGCTGGGGGCAGGACTTGGCATCGTCTTCCGTTTCGGCGGCACAACCGGAGGATCGGATATCGTGGCGCGGATTCTTGGCCGCAAGTACGGGTTTAGTATGGGGCAGGTCATCCTGACGCTGGACATCATCATTATCGGGTTATCGCTCTTCTATATTAGGAAGGAAAATATTTTGTACACGCTTGTGGCCGTATTTATCGCCTCGAAAGTGATCGATTTTATTCAAGAGGGTGCGTACTCCGCCAAGGCGTTTACGATCATCAGCGACCATGCCCCCGCGATTGCCGATATCATTACGAAGGAGATGGATCGTGGCGTCACACTGATTCCGGCCATTGGGGCTTACTCCAAGCAAGCGAAGCATATGGCCTACTGCGTCGTGTCGAGGCAGGAAAGTCGGCGGTTGCAATCGATCGCCAAATCCGTGGATCCGCGGGCATTTATTATCATCAATGACGTCCACGATGTACACGGGGAAGGGTTCAAGGAAGATTAAAGGCACATAAACATAAAAGCTTAAGAGGGTTAAGGTCATCCCTGCCTCTTAAGCTTTTTGTGTGATTCACGGCTTAAAGCCGGTACCGATCATCTCTTCCGCCCGGCGCTGCGCTCGTACGGCAGTTACGGCTTGGTCAGCGCGATACTTCCGGATTCCCGTATAGGTCAAGGCAAGCACGATCCAAAGCCCGATCAGAGCGCTCCAATACCACGGGCTGTCTACGCCGGTGACCGGCAGGAATACGGGCTCGTCTCCCCGGCGGCCAAACAGTGCTTTTAATGCGCCTTCTCCTTGCTCGATGGCCCCTTTCAGAGCCGTTTCATCCCAGGTTGGTGCACTGCTTAGCCCTCCCGTATACGACAGCCACGACTCAAAGCGGTTGATCTCTGAGGCCGGGCGACGAATCACTGCGGCCGGGCGGACGACATCGTAATGATCCTGCAACGCTTGGAACGCCTTACGAAGCTCCGCAGGTTTTCCGCCTGCACGCGCCTGTTTCATCTGCTGCAAATTATCGGACATGACTTTATAATATTGCTGCCATAAGGCCTTATCTGGATGCAGCAGGCTATTGACCGCCAGCCGCAGTCGGGCCGAGGATTGCGCCCACGCTTCAGGCTGAATATCCACCTTAACTAACGTCTCTTTGGTGTCCATAATCGTTTCCGCCAAGGCATGGATGCCCTCCACCGAGGTTAACCCCTTAAAGGATACCCCCTCCAGCGCGTTAATTAACGCCTCCATGTCAGCCAATGCTTCTTGGGTACTTCCCTGCTGCATATGCTCATATAGCCGTTCCGATGCCAACTCAAGCTGCTTTAGCCGCTCGCTGCGTTCCTGTTCGGACATCGCTGGCGCCACCGCCTTCAACGTTGCTGGCGTGCTCTCAGTCCCGTTCTTCTCCGGCTGAGCGAATACCACCGAATTCCATAGCAGCATGGCGGCAAGCAAAGCAAGTACGGCTACCGCTCCTTTCAACCAAGTTCTTCTCACGGACATCCCCTCCCTACCATCATGGTATGGCAGGCTGTCCTACGTTAGAACCCCGCTCTCAGGCGCGTTTGGCCTGCTTCAGCGCCAGCCAGCCGGCGGCAATGCTCGCCACCGTCAAGAGGACGGTAAAGATCGCCACTTCGGACACGTCATCCCACAACGTCTCCGGTAACCAGGGATAGACCTCATAGGTATAATCCACCGTATCGTTTAGCAGGGTCCAGGCACCGGCCCCAAGCAGCATCAACGTCCCAAACTTATACAATCGGACAAACAGCATCGCCTCTACAGCCATCGCCAAATGGGAGGCGACCAGCATCCAGTCCTGCCACACCAGCTCCCCGCCCTGATACGCCCCGGCAAAAATCATCGTCACGGCCCACACCCCGTATTTCACACTCGTCACAACCGCCAGCCCCTCGATCAGGGTTCGGAGGCGGTAATATTTAGCCAATGTCGCCGGGAACAACAAAAACAGCAAGCTTAACGTAAAGAATAAGCTGGCCGTCGGGCTGTCCGGAACGAACACGATTTGCCAATTCGGATGGTTCCGCCAGGTGTCTAGCAGCTGCGCATCATACCAAATATAGCCGTAAACCGTCCCCAATAGATTACATACGAACAATGCCCAAAGAATGAAGCGGGAAGATAAAAAAGACTTGCTCCACAGATCCGATAGTTTCAAGCGCGATCTCCCTCTTTTTCCACGAAAATAGCACCACAGCTTAAAAAAACCTGATCGCAATACGATCAGGTTTTTAGATTACTACTTATTTTACTGTTCTGCTTTTTGTTTCGCAAGCCATTCAGCCAAGTGGTCGATGTCTTGATCCGTCAAGCCTGCGCTAATCGCAGTATCATACATTGCAGGCATCTTGCCATTGTATCCTTCTTTAATAATCGAAAGGATTGCTTCCTTATCATGCTTGTCACCAACGCCGCGAAGCGATGGTCCAGCCGCCCCTTTCAGGTCAGCCCCATGGCACGATACGCAGGTCGCTTTCTTGTATACTTCCATGGCTGGGTCGTCCTTATCCACGATCGCGACCTCTTCCTGACGGTTCGCATTCGACGTGGGCAAGCCCTTCTCCCGATTCTCGCGAGCTTGTTCTTCCCGCTGAATATGTTCCGGTACTTGACCTGTCGCTTGAAGTTCTTTCTGGTAATGCGTCCAAGCAAAGTTCGTCAAGTAAACGACAGCAGCGATCGAAAGAAACATCAGCGCCGATGCGATCGGACGCTTATAGAAGCGGCGCTCCTTGCCCCGATCCAAGAACGGCGCGAGCAGCAAGCCGCCGAACATCACAGCCGGAATCCCCATCGTACCAAGCACGACGTAATCGCCGGAGGCATATGGATATTTCAGATATTGGTACAGGAACAGGAAGTACCAGTCCGGCATCGGGATAACCGAAGCCGTCGGATTGGCCGGGAAGCCCAGCGGAGCCGGTTCCGAAATCGTCAGCACCAGGAATCCAACGAGCACAACGACGCCAACCATCCATTCCTTCAGCAAAAAGTTAGGAATGAACGCTTCCGACTTGCCGGGATACGCCGTATAATCCGGAGGCGTAATAAAGCCCTTCCCCTTACGGACGCGGGAATCGCCGACGTATACGACCTTTTCCTTCGAATTGTCATGATGAGCCATGTCCTTTTTGCCCCCCCTTCTCTTATAGAGGTCATTCGAAACTTAATTTAATTCATTAGAATCAGCTTTGCCCCACGCTTCTTATAGAGGACCGGAAATCCCTTGTCTGCGGATCATGATAAAGTGACCCACCAAGAGGATCAGCAATACTGCAGGCAGGAAGAACACGTGAATGGCAAAGAAGCGAGTTAACGTTTCTGCCCCTACAATCGATCCACCTTGCAGCAGTTCCTTAATAACCGGACCCAACACCGGTACGGAGTTGGCGATTTCCAACGTTACCTTTGTTGCGAAATAAGCTTTGTTATCCCATGGCAGCAGGTAACCCGTCAAACCGAGACCGATCATGACGAAGAAAATCAGCATGCCGACTACCCAGTTCATTTCGCGTGGTGCCTTGTAGGAACCGGTAAAGAAAACGCGAAGCGTATGTAGAAACATCATAACGATAACCAAGCTTGCTCCCCAGTGGTGCATCCCGCGGACAATCTGGCCAAAAGCGACCTGGGTCTGCAGGTATTCTACACTGGCATAAGCGTTAATAATATCGGGAACGTAATACATGGTCAGGAACATCCCCGATAAGATCTGGATCACCGTAATAAAAAACGTCAAGCCGCCGAAGCAATACACAAACGCGGAGAAGTGATGCGCTGGGTTCACGTGCTCCGGAACCTCGTGATCGGCCACATCGCGCCAAATCGGCGTGATATCAAGACGTTCGTCAATCCAGTTGTATACATTTTTAAACATCCGAATCTACGCCTCCTTATTTCACGATGGTGTTCGGGATGATATCCCCCAGATAAACCCAGTCGTCCTTAATCATAACCTTGTACTCATCCAGCGGCTTCGACGCCACCGCCAACTGCTTGCCTTCCTTGGTGTAATGCGCACCGTGGCAAGGGCAATGGTATTCATTCGGGAAATTCTTGTCGTTATTCCAACCGACCGTACATCCCAAATGTTTACAGATCGGTGAAAGCGCATAAATTTTGCCGCTTTCGTCTTTGCGAATCCAAGCCGTCAGGGAAGCTGTACTTAAGTACCAACCGTCTTGCTGCTTGAGCTCGAACGAAAATTCCTGTGGTTCGCTGGTAATCTTACTCACTTCCACAACTTTAACGAAGGTACCTTCGCCTTTCTTGTGCAAAATCGGATCAACAGCAAAACGAACCATAGGAAGCGTCACCCCACCCACCATGAATGCTGTGGCGCCCCCTAGCGTATATGTAAGAAATTGCCGACGGGACATCTCTTTGCGAATAGGCGGTTTATGCGAGGATTCCTGCTGGTCATGCTGATTGCTCATATGTCTTCAACCCCCCTTGTCAAGCAATTGTTTCCGTGCGTTTCAATGATAATTATCACAACATCGCGTAAGACATATTAATAATATATTAGCGTTTTAAGAGCGTCAAGAATTTGACACATTTTTTTGACCCGCAAAAAGCTTGTCCCACTTGAAATTGTCGATATTTTGTCACAATCATCATCGCTATTTGCCTTGCCACATTTCTTGTACTGCCGCCTTCACTCGTGCCGCAGCTCCCTCCTTCGAATCCGCCGCAAAACGGCCTGGCGTCACGATTAAATCCGCCTCTGGAAGCCCCGCATCTCCCCATTCAAAATCAGCTGAGATGACCACAGCGTACTTAAATCCGCTGCTCTTGACATTTCGGCACAAATCATTTAGGGTCTGCGCCATATCCGGCGTCTGGTATTGGTATGACGGGTACGTAACGACCCTTCCCTTGAAAGGGATTTCCACCCAATCGAGGACATCTCTCAGCCTTTCCAACTTTTTGGTGACTTCATACGGGCGTTCTTGTCCGGATAATCCCGTTACCGGAATCAAGCAGGTATCCAGGTATGGGCGCAGCTCTTCCCAGGCGGAAGCTTCAATTTCACTAAATTTCATGTTGCATCCCCTTCTTCGATCAATGTCTTCCCATTATAAACAGGGATCCTTGACAAATCCATCCTTCATCTCCTCACAAAAAAACCGTCCCATCCGTTCGTATTCTTGTGAACAGATAGGGCGGTTTGCTTTTAGCGTTCTTCTAGTGTTTTCAGTTCATCCGTCAGGAGCCGGAAGGCAACCTCGTCGCCATTCGCCAAGGCGGTGTCAATCTCGTTGTAGATCTGTTCCGAGCGATGCTTCCGGAGCGCTTCGTCCCATATCATTTCCGCCGCCAATCCAAGCATTGCTTCATAAGTAACCTTCATCTGATCCATAGGATGCACCTCCAAACCATCGTTACATAGATATTCTTTTCCATACCGTCACACATCTCGTAGATTCCGTCACTTCACAACCTGCTCATACTTAAAGATATTCACCGATATCTTCGCCGATATGGGAGACGTTTGCCCCCATTCTCATGAATATGTCTGTGCCTAGCGGCATTCGCGGATCCCGGCCTAGCCCTTATGGATTTGCTGAACCGCTTGTTTCCCGAACGGGGAAGCCTGCACATATCGTTCGCGCTGCTCGTCTTCTCCGAAGCGCACCATCCCGAGATGAAGCATCATCTGCAGGATCCGCTCTTCAAAAATCGAAGCCGGAGAGTCGTAGAAGAACGGCTTGATCAGCGGCTCTACTCGTTCGAACAGCGAGGAGACCGTCACCCATTCTTTCGAACAGCAGACAATCCAGTAGACGAGAGACAGCAAATTGGGTATAGGTCCTTTATATAATCTTAACCAAAAGCGGACGAACTGGATCATCGGCTCCTTGCGTTCCTCCGTCAGGCAGACCACTCCCGTATCCGTCAATTCCAGTCGATGGTTGTTCTCTTGAATGAGACGGAAATGATAGGCATAGTCGTAGAGCAGCGCAAACCGGTTGGGATAATCCTTAAAACGGCGGCCATACCCGAAACGCCACCCTTTGCCAACCAGCCCCTCGGAGACGTGCAGTGATTCCATGATCTGCGACTGGTTTCTCCGATACATGACCCCTTCGCTATTCAGCGGGATGTCATGCCGGGAAACGTATTGCAGGAAGAGCAGCAGGTCGGCGGACAACATCTCCGGCTCCTCCCGGTACATCGGCGGTTCGGCGGCGGCCGCCTTCACCTCGGCAAGAAACCGGCGTTCCAGTGCTTCGCGGAAACGCTGCTTCAAGTCCTCCGGAACCTCAAACAGATAGCGAGTTTGCTGGGTGGTGCCATTAAACAGCCAACCCTGCTGGCGAAAGCGGGTGATCATCTCCCGCGGACTTTCCCGTTCCTTCGCATCTTCCGTAAACCGCGAGCCCTGTGCACAGGCAACCAATTCCTCCAGGCTGAACTGACGACGACCATCAAACAGCAGGGTGTTCAGGAAGCGCAAATCCTCCATACTCATGCTGCCGATATAGCGCTCGATAAAATCACGGCGCCCTACTGTCTGCAGGATGGATTGAATCAGTTCATGCTTCGAGTGCCCGTTGCATTCACAGCGGTAATGATCCGCTATTCTGCTAAGTTGTCCGATATCGGCATAAGTGAGCATATCCGCAAGATTCATAGTTTTACCGCCTCGCCGTTTTAATCCCATTATGGGAAGGTTTTCCGGCGTTTATTCCCTGAAAGCAAAATTATTCCATGAAATAGGCAAAAAAAGAAACCGGCCTAAGCCGATTTACTTCGGTTCCTGGACGCTTTCCTGCAGATGACGCGTACAATTATAAAGCCGCAGGTCCCAGGATTGCTCGTTTTTCTCCAGAATGGTGAGCGATAAGTTGCCGATGCGCTCCTGGCATCTCTCCTGATACAAGGCAATGTATAACTGAGCCAACAGGCCGCCGTGGGTAACGACCAGGATGTTATTCGACGGGTAACGCTCCGCCAAATCGGTCATAAAAGACAAGGCCCGCTGACGAATCTCCTCATCCTTCTCCTGCCCGAGTTCATGGCGATCCCAATCTTTTCCCCATAAGGCTTCCCTTTCTGTTAGCGTCAGCCCCTCAACCTTGCCAAACGACCGTTCCATCAACCGTGGATCCGGATCGTATAGCGGAATCCCGAGCGCATCGGCGATGATCGAACCGGTCTCCCGCGCCCGTGACAACGTGCTCGTCAGGACGAAATCCCAGCGGTATTCGTTTTCCTCCTTCAATCTTCTGCCCAGCAGCTCGGCTTGACGCCGTCCCTCATCGTTTAACGGAATATCGCTTTGTCCTTGAATTCTTCCGATTGCGTTCCAATCGGTAAGTCCATGGCGAATCAACCCAACGAGCATAATCATCCCCCTTTAGATGTAAAAACGCCCCGCCCGCTCCGAAAGCGGGAGAAGCGTTAGGACCCAAGTTTATCTTTTGGTTCGGCGCAGCCCTTTCCAGGAAAAGAGTGCCAGCAGCATACCGCCCATGGACAGGTACATCCAATATTGCGGATAGGCCGGACCCATTTGTACCGCAAAAGGCTCTACAATCCCACGCGAGACGCTAGTTAAGGCGATTGAGAAATCCTCATACGTATCCGACTCCGATCCCGCTACCACAACGGCGGCCGGGAGAATCCCGGTCGTCGGCTCGGCACTTTTCTGGTCCGTCGTAAAATGATCCATCAGCAGGAATCCAAAACTAAAGACGAAGATCGCAAGGAAGCTGGCGGCCCAAATCACCACCCGCCGCCGAATACGACGGGTCACGCCGCGCTTCACATCGGGAGCCAGCCAAGGCGATTCGGCATAAATCCGGTCCATCACTCGCCGGTTGACCGCTTCCGCTTGCTCTTCTGTCACTTCGATCGGTATGTACTGCAGCATGTCCAGGCATTCTTCCCATTGTTGGTATTCGCCCGCGCAAGACTCGCAGCCCAAAAGATGCTGTTCCAGCATTAGCCGCTGTGGGTGTTGTTCGGGCAAGTCCCGTAACAATCCGAACAATTCTTGGGCCTCTTTACAATTCATCTGCTTTTCATCCCTTCGTAATGCTCGTAGATGGGTTCATAAAAGTAGGGTTCAAGCTGACTCTTTACACTGCTGCGCGCCCGGAACAATAGCGACTTCACGGCGCTGACGCTTTGTCCCAGTATGTTTGCGATCTCCTGGTAATCCAATTGATCGTATTCACGCAAGATCAAAGCTGACCTTTGCTTCTCCGGCAAATTGTTGATTGCTTCTCTCACCATGCCCACTTTCTCGTTCCGCAATACCGCTTGCTCCGGGGCGACTTCGCTTGGGGCTACGGGAATAATCCCGCTTTCCTCCAAGGGGACGTTACCGTTTCGTTGCTTGCGGAGCTCGCTGAGCACCGTGTTACGGGCAATCGTATACAACCAGGTTGAGAAAGAAGCATCCAGCTCTCTAAAGGAATGCAAGCTGCGAAATGCTTTATAGAACGTTTCCGAGCATAAATCTTCAGCAAGCAGCTCTAAATGAGCGCTCTTTAACATGTGATACACGAAAGCTAGAATCTTCCGCTGATACCTTCGCATCAGCTCCGAGTACAGTTCCGTGTTACCTTCCTTAATTTCGCGAATCATTTGGGAATCCGTCATTTAGGTGCGATCCTCCTCGCGCTTCCATGGGCCATCTTCCCGTTCGATTCTTTCCTAAATTATTACCGAACAGGGGCGAAAAAGTTGCGGTGATCTATGTAACATAAACTAAAAAATATCATACCAACAAGACAGCAAATTAACAGCATTGCCAAACATTGAGGATATTATACCATAGGAGTAGGAATTAAAAAAATATGCGTTCACGCATTATTCATGACAAAAGCGAAATTAATACGAATCCCCTTTACCATATGATCCACAAATTCCCAGACCCTTGCCTGGGGCAAGGGTCTGGTCTGCGTATTGCGTATATGATGAAGCTCTCAAGTTGTGCTTGTGCCGGCATCCGTTGTCGCGTATAACTGCGCAGCGGCTTGGCGGACGTCATCCGCCAAGGTTATGGCGGAGATCACGGCAACGCCATCGGCACCGGCGCGAATCACGTCGCCGGCTGTTTCGGCCGTAATGCCGCCGATGCCAACCAGCGGCAAGGTGATCCCGCGGTCGCGAAGCTCGCGGAGAATCGCCGGCCCTTGCGGCGCTTTGGCGTCCGCCTTCGAGGCCGTGGGGTAGATCGGCCCGATGCCGAGGTAATCGGCGCCATGCCGCACGGCGGCCTCCGCCTCGGCGAACGTGTGCGCGGAGACGCCGAGAATGCGGTCGCCGATCCGGGCGCGGACCTGCGCGGCCGCCTCGTCCTCCTGGCCGACGTGAACGCCGTCGGCACCGATCGCAAGGGCCAGTTCCACGTCGTCATTGACGAGGAACGGCACGCCCCGCCGGCGGCATGCGGCCAGCAGTTGGACGGCAAGCGCCCGCAGCGGCTCCCCGGTGAGCGCTCCCGGTCCTTTCTCGCGGAACTGCACCAGCGTCACGCCGCCGTCCAACGCCGCCTCCAATACGCGGAGCGGATGATCGCGGCAGTTCGGGCTGCCAAGGACCAGATACGTGCGCAGCAGCTTGCGCATCCAATCCGCCGCAATCCGCCCGCTTCCGCCCCCGCCGCTCATCGGGACGCTCCTTGCAGCCGGCGATAGGCAAAATGGTTGGTCGGGCCGTGCCCTTGCCCCAATCCAAGCTCATGCTCAATCGCCGCCTGAATGAAGGCTCGCGCGGTTCGCACCGCCTCGAAGGCCGGTGTTCCTTTAGCAAGCTCTGCCGTCAAAGCGGCCGAGAACGTGCAGCCTGTGCCGTGCGTTTGTGACGTAGGGATCCGCCGCTCCACCAGTTCACTGAAGGTCGCGCCGTCATAATACAAATCCACGACCTGCTCGCCGGCAGCGGCATCATGCCCTCCTTTGATGACGACCTGCTGCGCCCCGTAAGCACAGATCCGTTTTGCTGCCTCGCGGCGGTCCTCCATGCTGCGGATGGACAGGCCGGACAGCACCTCCGCTTCTGGAAGGTTCGGCGTTACGATGTACGCCAGCGGCAGCAGCTGCGAGCGCAACGCCTGCACCGCTTCCGTCTGGAGCAAGGAAGCTCCGCCTTTGGCGATCATCACCGGGTCGACAACGACCCGGTTCCAGCCGAACGCGCGGATTTGCGCGGCCACCGCCCCAATGATTTCGGCGCTGAACAGCATTCCGGTCTTTAGCGCATCTACGCCGAGGTCGGAGCCAACCGCATCGATTTGCTCTGCCGCAGCTTCCGGAGGCAGCGGATAGACGTTGGACACGCCCAGCGTGTTCTGAACCGTCACGGCGGTGATCGCCGACATCCCGAATACACCCAGCTCCTGGAACGTTTTCAGGTCGGCCTGGATGCCAGCCCCGCCGCCGCTGTCCGACCCGGCAATCGTTAAGGCTCTAGCGATCTGGCTCATCCGACCCACCATCCGCCGGCTCCGGTCGCCTGAAATTCACGCACTGCCGCGTGCCCTTTGAGCGAGTGCGGGTGCAGCTTCGCCAGCTCGTCGAGGAACGCGATCTGGAAGCTGCC
>NZ_GG696000.1:34061-41426 GCF_000159955.1 Paenibacillus sp. oral taxon 786 str. D14
ACGAGCGACACCTTCACCTCGCGCAGGATGCTCAGCGCCGACTCGGTCCGGAAGGCGGTAGCTCCCGCGCCCACCGGGTCAAGCAGCACCGGCACGCCGTGAGCGTTCGCCGACTGGCCGGCAAGGATCATCGCCTCCACCTGCGGCGTCGACAACGTGCCGATGTTAAGGACAAGCGCGCCGGCGATCTTGGCCATATCGGCCACCTCCTCCGGCGCATACGCCATGACCGGCGACGCGCCAAGCGCGTACAAGCCGTTCGCCGTAAAATTCGTGACAACCACGTTCGTGATGTTATGAACGAGCGGTTTCGTATTTTGCACCTTTTGCAGCACTTCGGATAGCTCTTTTTCCAGCAAACTCATATAAGTTCAACCTCTCTTTCGATCATTTGGCTTTGGGCATGGATGGATAGCGAATCGGCGCGGAGTTACAGCTGAAGCACCGGCACCGCAACCGGCCAATCTTCCAACCGATACGCCATATCCCAGAAGAGATATTCGAGCTGGCAGCTCTGCAAAAAATGCTCGGTCATGCGTTGACGCTCCGCCGCATTGGCGGTTTCCGCCCATTGGTCCAACGCCCGCATGAACTTCTCTGTGACGCCTCCTGCCCGTTGACCGTAGAAAGTGATCCACTCATAGTACGGATGCTCCGGCGTCGGCTGCACTTCCTCCAACAGCTTCTTGCCAATCTCCAGATAAGTCCACGGACAAGGCAGGAGCACGGCGTATATTTCTCCCAAACTTCCTTCGTGGGCCACCGTCAGCATATGACGGATATAATGATGAGCCGAAGGGGCTAGCGGAAAGCCTTGCAAATCTTCAAATTTCACCCCGGCCACCCGGCAAAAATTGTGATGCGGATGAATCTCACTGTTTAAAATGAAATCGATCTGTTGATTGAACAACGCAATCTCCTCGCGGGTCTGGCACTTGGAAATCGCGATCCCGTAAATTCGCATGTAAGCATTCAGATACTCAAAATCTTGCTTGACGTAATGAATGAGCTGTTCTTTCTGTAACCGGCCTTCCGCAATACCTCTGACAAAGGGATGATCAAATATCGCTTGATAAATTCCGTCCGCCTGCCTACGCAACTCTTGAGAAAATCCCAACTTCTCCACCTCCACAAATTTTGGCAAGGAAATCCTCTGAGAGGACAACGGCAAACCGAGCTGCCAGAGCACGCAAAAAAGCCGCTCCGTAGAGGGAGCGGCTGGATGAACCCTAGGCATACCGATATACTCATGGCAGCCTAAGCGCATGTCACTTGGGGCCGGCTCCACTTTCCTACGCTAGTATGAACTAGATCAGGTTCAAAGGGTCCAAGATGATCTCTTGTCTCAGCCGATGACGGCGCCCCTAGTGGATTTCCTATGCAATTCAATTATTACTCTACCGGTCCCTGCCTGGATTGTCAATCCCGTCCAGATGGTGGAATAGGTGGATCGTTTGCGTCTCTTCGTCTACACCAACCCCGCGCGGTTGCATAGCATAAATAACAGGGCACTCCTAGGAATCGATTTAGGATCGATTTCGGGATCGGTTCGACCTGTTCCCCATGACAAGCAACTGGACTCCATCAAGTTAAGGAAGGTAAAGCCATGAACTCAGCCGGAAAGAACAAGTCCTCGTCTTCCAGCAAGAAGAACGGCAAAAAAGGCGGCTTCCGGCCTAAAACCCCGGAATACACCGTAGCTGCGCTGCTGCTCTCCGGCAAACTACGCGTGGATCCGTCCAGTTATACCGAAACGCGACCATGTTCGTCTCCTTGGTTGGCGAGTACAAAACGATCAGCAGCGACGCGAACGCCGATAAACTGCTGAATTTCCTCAATGAAAACGGGGATCTCACCATCAACGACATCATTAATGCCATGAAGAAAAAAGCGGACAGTTCCTCCTAATGCTGGCGTTCGTTGTCGTAAGCCGGAGTTGCTCCAAATGCCTGTTCATTTCAGCGGACGCCAAATGGAGATTGTACGCTTTGAACTTAATTACGATTACGGGGGTTTGCCACATGGGTCAATTTGACGGCGAAGGTTTTTCCGAATGGATTGTGATCATTATTCTGGTGGTTTTATTTTTCTATGGTTCTAACGATATTGAAACGCTAACAGGCGCCCCCACTTCCGACAACTGAGGAGGCGCCCGTTTCGCCCATCTTTATTTCAACTGAAGACGAATCGTCTTGATTTCATAAGGCGTCACTGTCAGCTCAATCGTATCTGCGGAGGACAGCTCTCCGGCCGGACGTTCCATCAGGTCGGTTTCCTGCCAGGACGCCACGGGCACTCCGACGTGTAACCGGACGCGGCCCCGGCCGCCCTTATATTCATGGAAACGGACGATCACGCTATCGTCGTCTTCCGCTTTTTTCACCGCATCGATGACGACATCCGCACTGCCGCTCGTTTGGAGCAAGGAGAACGACGGAGTATGAGCCGTACCTGGCGTAGCGTATACCGGTTGATTCAGGAGCGCTGCCGCCTGCACGGTACCGCCTTCGGACCAATCCCCCTCATGCGGATACAGCGCATACGTAAATTCATGCTCGCCGCGATCCGCCTGCGGGTCTGGGTACGTTGCCGATTTCAGCAGCGACAGGCGTATCACATGATCCTTAATGTCATGCCCGTACTTGCAATCATTCAGCAGACTAACCCCATAGCCGCGCTCCGACAAATCCACCCATTGATGCCCGACCGTTTCGAAGCGGGCGAAATCCCACGACGTGTTCCAATGCGTTGGGCGCTTCACGTTGCCATACTGAATGTCGTAAGTCGCTTCCGTCGCCCGAATGTCCACTGGAAAAGCAACCTTCAGCAGCTGCTGACGTTCCTGCCAATCCACCCAAGTCCGGAAATCGATCCGCCGGTTATCGGCATACAGAATCATCTGCTGGCGAATCGTCGAGCTCATGTACGTCCAGGTAAATGTGACGACAGCCCGCAGCGTACCGGTAACGACCTTGCATTCTTGGAGTTGCTCAACCTCGCGCTGCTTCTCCTGATAGAACACATCGATGTCCCAAGCCTCAAACATTTTGGGCTTATCCTCAAACACCTGCAGCACGTTGCCCCGTTCGCCGGAAGCCAGCACTTCACGGCCAGCGACGCGGTCGAAGATGGAGATCAGCTGCCCGCGGTCGTTCCACTCAATGTTATAAATCGGAGTTTCGATCCCGTTTGGCCGCGCTTTAAACGGTTCGCTTGTCACCGCGTTATTTGCTTGCCCGTCCTTCTTACGTTGGATCGTTACAAAGCCAAGCGGCGGCACGTTCTCCACGCGTACCCACACGGTCGTCCCGTCGAATTCGGATTGCAGCTCTTGCCCATCCGCTTGAATCCACTGTGTTCCCGTGTCTGTGTCTTGACCTTCCAAGGCAACCAGTCCGGTAAACGGCCAAGAGGACGGATTCCACACGGTATACGTATCCCCCGCATCGCTCGTCAAGGCTTGAATGGCCTGCTCCCGGCACGACTCCAGCAGCGATTCAGCTTGGGCATACTCCTCCTTGGAATCGCGGTATACCTCTGGAATGGACGAGCCCGGGATGATGTCATGGAACTGGTTGCGCAGGATCGTTTTCCAGCTTTCGTCCAGCTTGGCCTTCGGATAGGCCTCCCAGTTTCCGCAGCCCGCAAGCAACGCCTGCAAGCTAAGCAGCCATTCGGCGTCCCGGGACAGCAGCTCCAGCTTCCGGTTCATTTTTTTATTGTACGCCTGGCTGGTATAGGTTCCCCGGTGGTACTCCAGGTACAACTCGCCGTCCCACGTATGGACGTAACGATCCGCTGCTTCCACTGTCTCATGCAGCTTCGCAAAAAAATCGTCCGCCCTTCCGGTCGTCACACGCGGCAGACCCGGCATCTCGTCGAGGCGCCGACGCAGCTCCAAGTGCTCGCGGTTTACGCCGCCGCCGCCATCGCCGTATCCGTAAGAGAGCAAGAGCTTCTTGTTCACTTCTTTATCGCGGTAGGCCTCCCAGATGCCTTGCACGCTGGACGCCTCGATCTGCCCGTTGTAGGTGTACCACCAGAAATTTCCGTCCTGCGGCGTGGTGATGAAGTGGGTCAGCACCTCACTGCCGTCGATGCCGCGCCACCAAAACGTATCATGCGGCATGCGGTTGTACTGGTTCCAGCTGATTTTTGTTGTCATGAACGTGTGAATACCCGACTTGCGTAAAATCTGCGGCAAGGCCCAGCTGTAGCCAAAGACGTCCGGCAGCCACAGATAGGTGCATTCCTGGCCAAATTCCTCGCGCAAAAACCGCGTCCCATACAGCAGCTGCCGCACCAGCGATTCCCCGCTCGTCAAATTGCAGTCCGCCTCCAGCCACATGCCGCCGGCCGCTTCCCAGCGTCCTTCTTTGACCCGTTCCTTGATCTGTTCATAGAGCTCCGGGTAATCCTGCTTCAGATATTCGTATAGCTGCGGCTGCGTTTGCAGGAACACGTATTCCGGGAACATCTCCATCAGTCGCAGTACGGTGCTGAAGCTGCGGGCTGCTTTTTCCCGTGTATGCTTCAGCCGCCACAACCAGGCGACATCGATATGCGTATGCCCGATGCATTGCACCGTCACCGGCGACGTTTTCTTCATTCCCGCCACCACCTGGGTTAATTGCTCCTCCGCTTCCGTCAGCGACGCATAAAACGCCTCCGATCCCGGATAGGACCAATCGATTCGCAGGAAAGCGCGATCCAGCGCCGTCAACAAATCCGTCCGCTCCGGCGCGTTCGCCGGCAATACCTCCACCGTCTGCATGACCGCACGGGCCGTATAGTACAAACGGTCCACCGTTCCGTCCAGCCACGCGATCTCCGCCCGCTTGATCCGGTGCTCCTGTACCTGCGGTTTCCCGCCGCCCTCCAGACCGGACCATAAGCGGAACTGCAGCTTCACCTTCGTACCGGAAGCCTCGTCCGGGAAAAATACCTCCTGGTGATTCATATCCACGCCTTGGAACGGTTCGCCGTTAACATACAGAAGTGATTCAAACCCGGAGTTGTTTCCGCCTCCCGTTTTGCCGAAGTCAAACACGCCAACGATCTTGCGCCCTTTCCATTCGGCCGGAAGCTCGACGTCCGTCTCCAGCCATAAATAAAGATCGCGGCCTTCCCAGCGTTCTCCTGTCTGCATTGTGGACCACGGCCCCTCCTTGGGCGGTCTGGCGCCGATGCGCCCTTCCTCATCCACTTGCGCGCGAAACGCCTCGATCGGCCGGGCATCGCGATATCGATACCCCTCCAGCTCGCGAATCCGTGCGTTTAATTTCTCCTCCGTCCAGAACATCGTATCGGGTACCTCCCCTGAATATGAGTTAGCCTTCCCCCTCATTTTCCGGTTCTCCCCCGGCGAAGTAAATTACTTATCCTCATCAATTTTTGTCCTATTATGATATGATGGAGTCAAATCGAACAAAGGAGCAGCAGCTCATGGATTTGAAAAAATGGCGTAACGAACTGGTGCCTGCACTGAACAAAATCTGTGGTGAAATCGCGGTTGGCGATGCGGTGGTGGACTGGGTCGATATCGTGATAGAACAAACCGGGGGTTCAGGCAAATGCCCTCCCCACGCCCACACTTGGTATGAATTCAACTATGTCTTGTCCGGCCGTATGCAAACACGATTTATCGACCAGGACGTGATGGTGTATGCGGACGAATTTTTTTTGATCCCTCCGGGGATGACCCATGCGCACGACTACTCTCGGGAAGATCCCCATGAGGGCATTTGTTTGCGGTGGCGGTTTCGGCCAATTCCAGGCGCGGCAGAGGAAGAGACTGCGACAGAAGCAGCGGACGATTTAGCGGAAAATAGCGCAGCAAAGCCGGCGAACGACAGCTTTCTCCTGCGGCTGAATCGGTTGAAGGATTGGCCTCCGGGGGCCTACCGGGACGATTACGGCATTCGGTCGCTGCTCATTCAGCTGTTTGCCGAGGCTGAACATGGGCGGTCGCCTTTTTATCTCAGGCTGCTGCTCGTACAACTGCTGGAGGTCTTGTCCGGCGTGACCGCCGCACATGAGACCGGCGCATCAGCTTCGGAGCCTGCGCAAGCCCGGGACGCCTTGCTTCGTAAGGTGGAGGTGTACCTGGAGGATTTTCGCGGGGAGCGTCTGAATGTGGAAGCACTAGCCGCATCGCTGCATATGAGCTACGGCCATCTGTCCCGCGTATATAAGCAAAAAACCGGCCGAACCCTGATCGAGGAGATGAACCGGATCCGGCTGGCCAAAGCCTGCGAACTGTTGCAGCAGCCTTCCCTGCTGATCAAAGAAGTCGCCGAACAAGCCGGTTTCCCTGACATTTATTATTTCAGCAAGGCGTTTAAGAAGAAATACGGCGTCAGCCCGCTCACCTATCGCAAGCAGCATTTCAACCGGTCGGGCTAACTCCAGCGTGTTAAGCGTGTTAAAAAATGCGCCAAGAAAGCTACGGATAACATGACCATGATGAAGTAACTGATGCTGAAAACGTGTGCGTGTGCTATCGTCCGCCGTGTTGGTCCGAAAGATGTATAGTGTGAGTTCCATAGACCGCGGTATGAAGTTTGTTGTCTGGCGTTAGTTTTGTGAGGCGGTGAGAAATAGTTGATGATAATCTGGACCTGGGGCGCGTGCGAGGTACCAGTGCTGTTGTTGAGTAACTTGTCTTAGGTCGCGGTAGAAGTAACCGGGGATGGTGGGGAAGTAACTTCTCTTGGATGCGGATAGTGTGACTTATGGGTGTCGATTATAGTTAAGGGGTACGGATATGGGGGCAGCAGGAGAAACTAATCAAACCGTTACCGTAGTTCGCTTGCCGTGTACCGTAGTTAGCATGCATGGGGATCGGTTGCAATGTATTCGATTTTTCGCATACATTTTGCCGCGATCGCCCAAAAATCCGAAATGTATTCGAAATTTCATACAGAATCGCGCCTTCCACCCTCCTGATGCCCCAATAAACACGAAATTTCATATATATTTCGGCTGAAACCAGCAGAACGAGCGAATTGTATTCGATTTTTCGAGTAGATTGCTCACCAGCTGACGCAAAAAAAGACCGCTTCCGAAGAAGCGGTCCTTGCTCACTTGGGAGCAAGAAGTTATTGGATAGGAGTGGAGAGAAACCATACTGTACTTTTATTATATGTATACGTTTTCATTCTGTCAACATCTTTTTTTAGCGCTTACATTACGATCACGACGGGCTGCTAACGGAACGTATGGACCTTATTTGTCCATTTCCCGGCGATTTCCCGTTGTAACGGACCCCAGAGACCTTATTCGCCAGTCACGCCTGCGAATTCGCAGCGATTAAGCCAAATAAGGTCTCCTCGTTCCGTTAGAATTGGAAAAGGCCCACATCCA
>NZ_GG695999.1 GCF_000159955.1 Paenibacillus sp. oral taxon 786 str. D14
TTTTTACCGCTATATACTCACGGAGATTAAGCTTCGCTGCGAATAGCGGTAATATATGGCCTTATTAGGCCCAATATACGCCATAATAAGTGCAACGCGGCTTACTTGATCCCCTGAACCCAAGCTGCAATATCGTCGATGATCTCCTTGAAGACGTTGGACGGTTGGGCGTACTCGGCGCCGATCGAGAGGCCATCCACTTTGGCCAGCAGGTGGTTGACCTGCGGATACGATTTAAACGCGACGTCTTTGCGGTTTTGCAGCGCGGTTTTCCAGCCTTCAAATTGCTTCATCGTCACTTGCCAATCGTTCTCGCCTTGCAGGATCAGCATCGGAACGGACTGCTGCTTGGCGAGCTCGGCCGGCACGTAGTTTTTCTGCTCAAACCACCAGTACGCCGGTTGGGTCGGGAATTGCTCCGGCATATGGTCAACCGTATACTGCGGGTCGTTGACCATCGCGGCGATCGACGTATACATCGCAGCTTGCTGCTCGTAAGGCGCCGGGTCCAGGCCGAGCTCCTTCACACGGCTGACGAGCTCCGCTTGCTGCTCAACCAACACATCGGCGAATTTGCCGCTTGGTCCGGATAGCAAGATTGTCCCGGCGATGTCGCCGCTGGTATCGCCTGCGATGATCAACGGCATCGCATAACCGCCTTGGCTATGGCCGGCGACAAAGATGCGGGAGGCATCGATCTCCGGTGTCTGTTTCAATAACGCGACCGCCTTCAGGGCATCGTCGACCGTCTCTTTTTTCAGCGTAAACTTCGAATCGGCGGCCACTTTAAAGGTATGCTCGTACGTGACTTTGTCGTACCGCAGAACGGCGATGCCTTGCGCAGCCAGGCCCACCGCCAGGTCACGGAACGGCTTGGCGCTGCCGATCGCCTCGTCCCGATCGTTGGTTCCGGAGCCGTGCACCAGCACAACGGCAGGGAACGGGCCGTTGCCCACAGGCAGCGTTAAGGTGCCCGGCAAGGCCATGGCGCCTTCCCCAACGGTGACTTCCCGCTCAGTATAAGCGGCGGCATCTTCGTAGGCAGGCTTTTGGTAGGCCGAGCTGGCAGCGGCAGCGATATACATATCGTCGATCTCACCTGCGGCATTCAGCCGCAGCGTTAAGTTCACAGGAACTGCGGCCGTTTGAAAGGCGTACGTTACGTTGCGGTGGACGGTATTGGACGTTTCACTCTTGGATGGAGTGCCAACCACTTTGCCGAACACCGCTTCATAATTGGCCCATAGCTGGTTCAGCAGGGAAGCCGGAAGGTAAGAAGATGCAGAGGCGCTGACGTATTTCGCCGCTTCGGCGCCGTTACCGGCAAGCAGCGCTTTCAGGAACAAGTCGGCGGAGTCCGCAGCTTCCGCATCCGTCTGCGCCGATTCATTTTCCCCAAACACCTCAACCAGCCATTTGGCATCGACCAGCGCCCGGCCGTTCGTTATACGTACAGGCTCCCCTAAAATAGCACGTTTCCCGTCCACCAACGCTTCCGACGAATCGAGGGTCAGCTCCAGCTTATGTCCGTCCTTGGTGATGAGGATGCTGCGGCTTTCCGGCAGCCAATCTACTTGCGCGCCAAAGTCTTCGGCCGCTTTCCGTACAGGGATGAGCGCAGTGGCGCTTTGCTGAGATGCCAGAGCGGATGCTGGCGGAAGTGCCAGACTAAGGGTGAGTGCAACAGCGGCGGCATGCTTGAATAGTTGGGATCGTTGGGTCATTTCATTTTCCTCCTTAAATATCAAATGAGCTTCATCTATTTAGTAAGCCAGGCAGACCAGGCGATGACGACCAGAATGCCCAGCAGGGTGAGCCATGATATCGGATTTGCGAAGTTCATCGTCCAGCCGATCCCGGTTCTTTTCTCCACAAAAAGAGTTGGGTCCTGCGGATTAAAGTAAATCGCTCCCAGCTTCCAGTAACGGTCATCGTAAACCGGCGCGGCGCTTGCATTGCCGGGGACACGCCCGCGTCCGATTCGGCTGCCGCCTTGGCCTGTCGTAAAGGTCAGCACCATGGCAAATAATACAATAAATACAGGGACGGCCAGGCTAACCATCGTGATCACGCTGATATCCATGGGACGAATCATGTTAACTTGAATGAACGAAAACATCAGGATCAACGCCAAGGATGAGGCTACTGTGAAGACGGACCATCTCCGGCGGAACGCGGCGTTTTGACGGAGCGAGCGCTCTGGATCGGAGGTCCGGAGCTGTTGTTTGCTGTGATGGATCGACCAATTCACAAACCAGAACAGCAACGTTAAGATGATCTGCATCACGTTAGGAAACAACACGATGCGATAAGATTTAGCGGCACTGCTGACCACTTGACCCGAAAAATCGAACTTCATTGCGACCGTATCAGGGATAGACGCGTATTGGCTCAGGGTCAGGGCTGCACTTACGACAATGATGACGGCGTGGATCAGAAACCACTTGCCGGATAATGCCAGCCTTTGCCGGCGAAACCCGGTGTCCACCGCAATCAAGGCCGGAGAGTCCGGAGCGGCGGGCAGGGACGGGCGGAGTTTTTTCATCCGGAAGTAAAACGCTAGATGGAGTCCCGTGGAGATCACGAGGACCACTCCGAGATAAATGGCAAACAGGATACCCTGCTCATTGCCATTCTTGTTCCACAGGCTCACGAAGCAGGCAATCAGCAGGAGTGAATAGATGGTTCCGCTGATGGAGGCATACAGCCTGCGCAGCCGCCGCACCGGTTCGCTCCAGTATTGCTCCTCGCTAACGGATACGCCGAAGCTTACCGTCTCCCGAGTTAAATAAGGCATCAAGGCTAAGGACGCCAGCAAGGGCAAAAACATCAACAATAAGAGAAATGTAGATAGTAGCTGCATTTCGGTTTACTCCTTTCGAGAAATCTCTTGGTGGATTTGCTCTACAATCCGAAGCAGTTCTTCCTTCTCCATCCCGCGGCAGATGGCTTCGGCCACGATCGGACGCAGCTCGCGCCGCTGTTTCTCGCGAAATTCCGGCGTAATCGGCGGCATGGCCACCGGATCGACGACAACGCCTTTTTGGCGGTGGACTTGGATGTAACCTTCCTGCTTCAGAATCGTATAGGCTTTGTTCACCGTATGCAGGTTAACGCCGATATCGGAAGCCAAGCTGCGTACGGAGGGCAAGGGTTCGCCCAGTTGAAGCCGTCCGCTGGCAATCCCTTCGATAATTTGATTAACCAGTTGTGTATAAATCGGGACCTCCGATTGTAAATCCAACTGAATGATCACGGACAGGCATCTCCTTTTTGTTCTAACTGTTATACATTAACTATAACAGATAGTTTGTGTGGTGTAAAGTGCTGCAGGAGCGATTGATTGACGGGTACCTGAAATCATGATTAGATGATCCTGACCATGAATGGGGGAGTTATAGGTGTCGGATCAGACGGAGGGGCGTTTGACCGGATACTTCAGCTGGTATTCAGCGGATGAGGTGGAGGCGAACATCAATGCCATGGTGCATCCGCAGCAGCGCCGCCAAGGTATTTTCCGAACTTTGCTGGAGGCGGCGGCAACGGACATGCGCGAGCAGGGGATTCAAGCCTGCCGATTTAAAGTTCCGGCGGATTCGGATGCCGGTCAACATACCATGGAGCATCTTGGCGCCCAGTTTGACAAATCGCAGTACGCAATGGAGTTTCTCGCTTTACCGAGCGATGAGATCAGGAACCCGAACCTCGCGCTTCGCCCGGAAACGCTGGAGGATTTCGGATTTATGGTGCGCTGCTCCACACAAGCGTTTGGCGATTCGGAGGAGTGGACGCTGCGTTATTTCGGTAATACCCGGGAGATTACTACACATGTAAGCTAAAAGCATGGCCATAAGATGAAAAAAACGAGTTCCCTTCACACACCGTGAAGAGAACTCGTTTTTGATTTGAAGCGTTGATTTACGCGTTTGCTGCGATCATTTGACGCAATACGGTTTGCAGGATGCCGCCGTTGTGATAGTAATCCACATCGACCATGCTGTCGAGGCGGGCAATCACCGTGAACTGGAACGTGCTTCCATCCTGGCGGGTTGCCGTTACGGTTAATTCTTGACCCGGCTTCACGTCGTTGCTCAGGCCTTCGATATCAAACGTTTCGGTGCCGTCGATGCCTAGCGTTTTCCAGCTTAAGCCTTCCTTAAATTGCAGCGGCAGTACACCCATGCCGACCAGGTTACTGCGGTGGATCCGTTCGAAGCTCTCCGCGATAACCGCTTTGACACCCAGCAGGTACGTGCCTTTCGCTGCCCAGTCACGGGAGCTTCCGGTACCGTATTCTTTGCCGGCAATGACAACGAGGTTTTGGCCTTCAGCTTGATATTTCATCGAAGCGTCGTAGATCGACATCACTTCGTCCGTCGGCAGGTATTTCGTTACGCCGCCTTCCGTACCTGGCGCCACTTGGTTGCGGATGCGGATGTTGGCGAACGTGCCGCGCATCATGACCTCGTGGTTACCGCGGCGGGACCCGTAGGAGTTGAAGTCTTTGCGTTCAACTCCATGCTCTGTCAAATATTTGCCCGCCGGACTGCTTGGCGAAATGTTGCCCGCCGGAGAGATATGGTCGGTCGTTACCGAATCGCCGAGCAAGGCCAGCACACGTGCACCGCGGATGTCTGCAATGTCGGACAAGCCTTCGCCAATCTTCTCAAAGAACGGCGGATTTTGGATATAGGTCGATTTCTCATCCCACTCGTACAGCTCGCCTTGCGGAACCGGGATGGAATTCCAGCGTTCGTTTTGCGTGAAGACATTCTCGTATTTGCTGCGGAACATCTCCGGACTCATCGATTGGCCGATCACTTCCTTAATTTCTTGGGAAGAAGGCCAGATGTCCTTCAGGTAAACCGGCTTGTTGTCGCGGTCGTAGCCGATCGGATCGTTTTGCAGGTCGATATTCACCGTACCCGCGAGCGCGTAAGCAACGACCAGCGGCGGAGAAGCCAGATAGTTCGCTTTCACCTGTGCATGGACGCGGCCTTCAAAGTTCCGGTTCCCCGAAAGTACCGCCGCAACCGTCAGATCGTTATCGGCGATCGCTGCGCTGACTTCGTCCGGCAATGGACCGGAGTTCCCGATACAGGTTGCGCACCCGTAACCGGCAACGTGGAAGCCAAGTGCTTCGAGCGGCTCGATTAAGCCGGCTTTTTGCAGATACTCCGTTACCACGAGGGAGCCTGGGGTCAAGCTGCTCTTCACGTAACCCGGCTTGGTCAGACCGCGTTCAACGGCTTTCTTCGCCAGCAGGCCAGCGCCGACCATAACGCTTGGGTTGGAGGTGTTGGTACAGCTCGTAATCGCCGCGATAACGACGGCGCCAGTTTTCAGTTCGCTGGTTGAACCGTCCGGATGCTTCACCGGTACGGACTGCTCGATCTTCTCTTCGGTCAGGCCGTAACCGCCTTTCTCAACCGGCGTGCGGATGATGGAGTTGAAGCTCTCTTTCATCGCAGTAAGCTCGATGCGGTCCTGCGGACGCTTTGGTCCGGCCAAGCTTGGTACGACGGAGCCAAGATCCAGCTCGATCAGATCGGTAAATACCGGATCCGGCGTATCGTCCGTGCGGAACATGCCTTGCGCTTTGTAATAGGCTTCAACCAGCGCGATTTGCTCTTCGGAGCGGCCGGTGCTACGCAGATAAGCGAGCGTTTCCTTATCTACCGGGAAGTAACCGATCGTTGCACCGTATTCCGGGGCCATGTTTGCCACGGTCGCGCGATCGGCAAGGCTGATGTTGGTCAGGCCTGGGCCATAGAATTCCACGAATTTGCCGACAACGCCTTTCTTCCGCAGCATTTGCGTAACGGTCAGCGCCAAGTCGGTGGCCGTAGCGCCCTCAGCCAGGCTGCCGGTGAGCTTAAACCCGATAACTTCCGGAGCGACAAAATAGAGCGGTTGCCCCAGCATGCCCGCTTCGGCCTCGATCCCGCCAACGCCCCAGCCAACGACGCCAAGACCGTTGATCATCGTCGTATGGGAGTCGGTGCCTACGAGCGAATCTGGGTAAACGAACGTTTCGCCGTTTACGGTCTTCGTAGCGGCCACAGATGCCAGATACTCCAGGTTGACCTGGTGAACAATCCCGGTAGCCGGAGGTACGGCGCGGAAGTTGTTGAAGGCGGTTTGCGCCCAGCGCAGGAAGCGATAACGTTCTTCGTTGCGCTCAAACTCAACCTTCATGTTGTACTCAAGCGCATCTGGGGAACCAAACGCGTCGACCATGACGGAGTGGTCGATGACGAGGTCAACCGGCACGAGCGGGTTGATTTGTTTCGGATCCCCGCCGGCTTTCTTCACGGTGTCGCGCATCGCGGCGAGGTCGACGACGACCGGTACACCGGTGAAATCCTGCAATACGATACGAGCGGGGATAAAAGGAATCTCTTTATTCTCATCGCGGCCCTCGCTCCAACCGGCGATTTGCTTCACATGTTCTTGGGTGATCGCTCTTCCGTCATATTGGCGGACAGCGGCTTCAAGCAATACTTTAATGGAGAACGGAAGTCTGGAAATCTTCCCCAGACCTTGCTGCTCAAGAGCTTGCAGGTCATAGTAGCGGTAGCTCTTGCCGCCGACCTCCAGCGTACGGGCAGCGGAAAAAAAATCGTTCGCTGACATGAATGAACCTCCTTGATTGTAGTTTCACTAGATGAAACATTATTTCAAAAATTCCTGATTTAAGTATACCTTTCCTACCGTGGGGAGTAAAGTACTTTTTGTACCTGATTTAGGCTCGTTTGGGCTGTATCGGTGCGGTTGAATGGGCTTTCAAGCCTAGGCCGGCCAGGTGTAAAACATACTCCCTCCCAGGCGTTCATATAATGGCTAATAGTGAAAAGGAGGCGTGGACGTATGGCGGAGGAATGGAAGAAGACGTTATCGGTTTATGTAAACGAACAGAACCAGGACGAAGTGGACTATCGCACGCCTAGCGGAGGCACGGTCGTAACCGATGTGGATTATCTAATGCGGCGGGGTGAGCGGAAGCGCAGACTGGAGAGCTGGTATCGCCTTCGGGGAGCCTCGCCGCTGCGCTGCGAGACCCGGGCCAAGCTGGTGCGTGAGATCGAGAAGCGCGAGGGCGAGATCGAGGTCGATCTGCAGCTGTCCCGCAAAATATACTATGAAAAAGGCGGAGCCCGCCATCAGGAGGAGCGAATCGAAAAGCAGCGCCTAACCTTGGCGCGCGACGGTTCCGGCTGGATCGTCAGCAAGGTGGAACAGCCGGTGCCTGAGCGGCATCCGGTGATGGTGCTCCCTGATCATAATGAAGAGGAAGCGGCGGGGAGCAAGGGAGCTGTGCCGCGGCCGTTTTTGAACCACGAAGTTCTCGGGATAGGCGGCGCACGCAGCATCGCTTACCGTCGCGAGGAAGCCGTGATATACGCTGATCGGTGGTGGGACAGCTTTAATCCGGAATTCGCCGCCTTTGAGGTGGATTGCACGAACTATATCTCCCAGTGCCTCTTTGCAGGCGGAGCCCCAATAAACTATACTGGAAAAAGAGAATCGGGCTGGTGGTACAAAGGTTATGTCGGCGGACGGGAGCTGTGGAGCTACAGCTGGTCAGTGGCCAATGCGTTAGCGCGCTATCTCGGCCAGAGCCGAACCGGACTTCGCGCCGAACTGCTCGAGCGTCCGGAGCAACTCCAGCTTGGCGATGTGATCGCCTACGACTGGGACGGCAACGGCACGTTTCAACACAATACGATCGTGACCGCGTTCGACGCTGGCGGCATGCCGCTGGTTAACGCCCATACGACGCCAAGCAAGCACCGTTATTGGGATTACCGGGATTCCTACGCCTGGACCGAAAAGACGGTGTATCGTTTTTATCATATCGCGGACCGCTTCTAGAGTTGAGTTCAATGAAGGTTCATTGAACTACATATTTAAGGAAAGAGGTTGCTCATGGGACAGGACAGAATTACCGTAGGCCTCATCTACGGGGGTAAATCAGGAGAGCATGAGGTTTCGCTGCAGACGGCCTTCGCCGTATCTAAGGCGTTTAATTTTGACAAGTACGAGTTACTTCCTTTTTATATCGATAAGCAGGGCAAATGGAAGGTGGGCGAGAAGCTGCACGCGCCGTTTGCCGCACTGGAGGAGCTGAAGCTTGAGGAGAGCAAGGGCGATACGGCTGCTGCGATGGGGCTGTTGTTCAGCAAGCTGTCGACGGGCCAATCGGAAATTGACGTAGTGTTCCCGCTGCTGCACGGCACCAACGGCGAAGACGGCACGATTCAAGGGCTGTTCGAAATGGCAGATTTGCCATACGTCGGAGCAGGCGTACTGGCTTCCGCGGCCGGGATGGATAAGGTCATCATGAAGAAGCTGTTCGCCGAGGCCGGACTCGAGCAATGTGCGTACTGCTATTTCACCGCATCCGAGTGGGAGCGCTCAAGCCACACGCTGATCCAGAGCATCGAGGAGAAGCTTGGCTATCCGTGCTTTGTCAAACCGGCGAACCTTGGCTCCAGCGTAGGGATATCCAAAGCGCGAAACCGTGAGGAGCTGCTGTCCTCCGTGGCGCTGGCCTTCCGTTATGATTTGAAAGTGATCGTTGAGGAATTTGTGGACGCCCGCGAAGTGGAGGTCGGGGTGCTCGGCAACGATGAGCCGCTGGCCTCAGTACCAGGAGAAATCGTCTCCTCAGGCGAATACTACGATTATCAAGCCAAATATTTGGATGGAAAATCGCAGATGCTGATTCCTGCGCCGATCGATACCGAATTGGCTGAGCGCATCCGGGAACTGGCGGTTAAGGCGTTTAAAGCGATTGCCGGCAGCGGGCTGTGCCGGGCTGATTTTTTTGTGCGGAAGTCGGATCATAAAATTTGGATTAACGAAGTGAACACGATGCCAGGCTTCACGCCGTTTAGCATGTATCCGCTCTTGTGGCGCGAAACCGGAGTGGCTTATGAGGTGCTGCTGGATCGCTTGATTGAATTGGCGCTGGAGCGCTATGAAGCCCGGCAGGCGTTGGAATTCGAAAGCGGCATTTAGTCAGCGGCGGCGATTGCCGCCCGGACGGCCGGCTGAATGAAAGGAAGGGGTAACGGTGGGGTTTCAAACGGAATTCAACTCAGTGTGTAAGTTCAAGAAAGAGCAGGAGCTTTACGAACTGTTGGAATACGGCAAGGGCAAAATGCTCAAAGAAGGGCTGCGCGTGTTCCCGACAGGACAGAAGGTCATCGCATATTCACCGGATAACAAGGCGGTGGCGATCGTGAAGATCACCGCTTGTGTTGCCGAGATCAACTTCAATGGAGAGGAAGTTACTTCGGTTGAGCTGGAACTGATCCGTCCGCTGACGGAGGAGGAGTCTGCCGTGCAGACCGCTCTGGCGCACGAAATGTTCTTCGGAGATCCAGACGTTTAACGACCTCGAGACCCTGGAGCAGCGATCCGCGCGGACACGCCGATCACGTTATCGTCCTTCCTTTGCTTGAGTTTCTGCGCAGTATCGCCCCGATCACCGAGCGGGTGGATGTGATGCTGGAGGCGAAGCTCAAGGACGGGGCGCTATCTGCGTTAATGGAGGATTTAGCGCGGTATCGGGAGGAAGGCGTGGAAATTTTGGATGGAGCGAGCGTGCGCATCCAACCGTAATTCTGAGGACAAGCCGTCGCTGAACGCCGGCTCTCTTGAAAAATGAAGGGAAATACGGTAAGTTGTACAAAATGAAGGTGTACTTAAAAGAGGAGGATATTCATGGGTAATTTGTTAGCGGGGAAAAATGTGATCGTGATGGGGGTTGCCAACGAGCGCAGCATCGCGTGGGCGATTGCGCAAAGCTTGGCAGAACAAGGCGCCCGTCTGGCTTTTACATATGAGAGCGAACGCGTAGAGGGCCGGGTTCGCAAGCTGGCCGAAACGATTCCAGGTTCACTGATCCTGCCGTGCAACGTGACGGTGGATGAGGAGATCGATCGACTGGCCGACGCACTGCGGTCCGAATTTGGCGTTCTGCATGGTCTGGTTCACAGCATTGCGTTTGCCAAAGGCGAGGATCTGGCGGGTGAGTTTATGGACACGTCCCGCGAAGGTTTTGCGTTGGCTAACGACATCAGTGTCTATTCGCTGGTAGCCGTATCGAAGCGCCTGTCTCCGCTCATGACGGAAGGCGGCAGCATTATGACGATGACGTACATGGGATCGGAGCGCGTGATGCGCAACTATAACGTGATGGGCGTAGCTAAGGCCGGACTGGAAGCATCGGTACGTTACCTGGCTAACGACCTCGGGCCGAAGAACATCCGCGTCAATGCGATTTCGGCTGGGCCGATCCGTACGCTGGCCGCGAAGGGGATCAGCGATTTCAACTCCATCCTCAAGCAAGTTGAGGAGAAAGCTCCGCTGCGCAAAACGACGGACACCGCTGAAGTTGGTGACACGGCGATGTTCCTGATCAGCCATCTGTCCCGCGGAATTACCGGGGAGGTAATTTTTGTAGACGGCGGGTATAATATCGTAGGTGCATAACGTAAAGACCGCATGCGGTTAGTCAGCAAAAAGTTCGTTTCCGGAGGGGACACATTCCCTGCTATTGGACACGGACTTTTTGCATATAAAGTAAAGTGGCTTTCGTTTGAATTCCAAGGCGGGCAGGCGAAAGGACGCAACTTTGCAAATTTAAGGACGTATAGTTTTTAGGAAGCAAATTATCAGTATAAGATGAAAGTAGAGTGAATCGATTGGAATCGAATCCGAAAGTTCCATATGTGGTAGGCAGCAAGAGTCCGACGGCCGTAGCGATCAACTGCGCTGCGAAAGCGGGAGAATGGATTAAGAGCCGGCTGGGGGACTACCGTGATCTGAGTACGAAGCAATCGCCGCAGGATTTGGTAACGGATGTGGATAAGGGTGCGGAAGCGATGATTCGCAAGCTGATCTTGACGCATTTTCCAGATCATGAGATCCTTGGCGAAGAAGGTGTAGCCCCAGGAGCGGCGGCATCTGCTGCAGCGCTGAAGCAGGGGAGCGAGTCGGAGTATTTGTGGATCGTCGACCCGGTGGACGGAACGACCAATTTCGTGCACGGATTTCCGTTTTTCTGCGTATCGATAGCGCTGGCATATAAAGGTGAGGTCATTATCGGCGTGATTTATGACCCTATACGCGACGAGATGTTTGTGGCGGAGAAAGGCAAAGGCGCCTACATCCACGGGCAGCCGTCGAAGGTGTCCGCCGATGCGACTTTGTCCGGCAGCGTCGTTGCGGTAGGGTTTAACCCGGACCGGGATTTTGCCTTGCCGGTAAACATGCGTGGACTGAACGCGTTGTCCGGTGAAGTGCGCAGCCTGCGCGCCGCGGGTTCAGCCGCTTTGCATCTGGCGTATGTTGCTGCTGGTCGGCTAAGCGGATATTATGAGGTTGGACTGAACGCCTGGGACGTCGCCGCCGGCGCACTGATCGTGAAGGAATCGGGAGGAATAGTGACAGATACCGCAGGTAACCCTTATCACATCGGCGTACGTCATTTGGTTGCCAGCAATGGCAAAATCCATGACGAGCTGCTGAGTGTTATCCGGGCTGCCGATGCGACGGGCCTGTAAAACGAGTTTGGCGACAGCAAATGTTTAATCCATATTTACCGGAAGGAGTGTCCAGGATGAGCGATAGCAAGGAATTGGAACGCGAGCTCAGCGAGATGCTGACGGAAGGGGAATACGGCAATGAGAAAGAACGCCGTGAGGAGGAACGCAGAAGATTGTCACCGAAGTACGAAATCCGAATTCAGACCACGTTGGACCCGATCGTGGAGGAGACGCTGAATTATCGGAAGATGGCCAAGGAAGTCGATGGCCGTTATGATGAGTATTTGAAAAGGACCGGGCGCGCGGAGAAAAAACCGGAATAACGCAGTCAAGGAGTTGAAAAGCTTGAAGCATCATCGGATGAACAAGGCTTTCGTTTTGGCGGGAGCGCTTGCCCTCGTTCTAATCTTGTTCAGCGGCATCGCCGCAAAACCGGCCCAAGCTGCGGAGGCTGTCGACGACTACCTTATCGTTGCGCTGGGCGATTCCATTACAGCCGGGTACGAACCGGGCATGACCGAGCAGAGCGTCCCCTACGGCTTCGTCGAACGTCTTAGAGAACAAGGGCTGTTTCATGAGCGGACGTCTGCCGTCAATTACGGCATTCTGGGTCTGACCAGCGAAGGCTTAAAAAATTACGTTACCGCGATCCAGAAGGGTGTGCCGGCGGCTGCTGCAGACATTCAAGCGAACGTGCCCGATCCGCGTATTGCTTCCTTTGCGGCGGGGATTGCCCAAGCGAAGGCTGAGCTGCAGAAGGCCGATTTGATCACGATTACGATCGGCGGGAACGACCTGCTGAAACTGCTTCCTGATGTGAAAAACATCTCGCTCGATCAGCTCCGCGCCCAAGGCGATGAGGTGTTGACGCGTTATGGTGACAACCTGCGCGAGATCGTCCGCATCTTGCTGGAGTTGAATCCTTCGGCGCAAATCGTGATTGCGGACCAATATCAGCCGGTGCCGAAGCTGGCCGGCGCAGCGATCTACGATGAGCTGCAGCAGCTCGCCGGTAAGTTTACCGCTATCGTGGATGGCATTGTTGCTGATCACGCAGGTGATGCGAAGCCGGTAAAAGCAGCCCATGTAGCAGCGGCTTTTACGGGGCGGGAAATTTCGCTGACGCATATTTTCTCCGACACGGATATCCATCCGAACCAAGCCGGATATGAGGAAATCGCCAAGATTTTCGCTGAATCGGTTTGGGGCAGCTATCAGACGACAACCGCCAAGACCGGTGGAGCCCCGATATCCGTTGTGGTTAAGGGCAAGGAGTTAAACACGCCGTATCCGCCGATCTTGAAGAACGGGCAGACGTTTGTGGCCATTAAGGACATCACTGATGCGATTGGAGCGCAAAGCAAATGGGATTCCCGCACCTCCACTGCGACGGTTACCTATGGCAGCCGGACGGTTGTGATCCCGATTGGCGCGAAGCAAATCAAAGTAGATGGAACGCCGGCGACGACCGCAACTCCAGCTTTCCTGCAAAAGGTCGGCAAAGAGAACAAAACCTATGTTCCGCTCGCTTTGCTCGTGCAGGGGCTTGGGCTGGATGTTCAATACAGCAGCAAAATGAAGACGGTATTTATCAACGAACTTTAATATTAAAATAGTTGGCCGACAAATCGCCGGAGCGTGGAGAACGCTCCGGTTTTTTTGTGTTGCGGCTGGCGCCAGCCCCCCAGATGTATATGGCTGCCGGCTTCTCTCGATATTATCCCGATGAGTCAGGGGGAGTGAATGAAAGGGATGCCAAATCCGTATGATCACACATAAGCTCCTTAGTCCTGGACATTTGGCCGCAAAGGGCGTTCCGCTAAGCTAAGTGGGAGAGGTTTATTTTAGGGATACACATAAAAGGAGATGGCGGAACATGCCGAAAATCGCGGACAAATATTTACAGGTCGACCCCTGGAAGGTCGTGGAGGTAGGTTTTGATCCGGGGCGTAACCGGGTCAGCGAGTCGATTTTTTCACTGGGGAATGAATATATGGGGGTCAGAGGCTACCCGGAGGAAGGGTATAGCGGAGATACGCTGCTGGGCAGCTATTTCAATGGGCTGTTTGAGGAGAGCCCGGTGACGGCTCATTACAAGGGGATTATTAAATCGCTGCGCTTTATGGTGAACGCGGTGGATTGGCTTCATACGCGGATTACATTGGATGGGGAAACGCTGGATCTGGCGGTGAGCCGGTTCAGCAACTTTCGGCGGGAGCTGGATTTTCGCACAGGAATCTATACCCGGGAGTTCGTGTGGCATACCGCCAGCGGGAAAGACGTCCAGATTACGTTTGAACGCCTCGTCAGTATGAAGGTGTCCCATCTTGGGGCACAGCGGATGACGTTGACGCCGCTCAACTTCACTGGTTCGATTCAAGTGCAAACCGGCCTGAACCTGAAGGTGATCCATGAGGATCAGCAACGGTGTTATTGGAAGGAGCTGAAACAGGGGGAAGCAAAAGATATCGAAGGAACCGGGATCGCGGGGATTCTAGGGGAGACGGTGAACACGGGGAACCGGTTGTTTTCCGGATTCCGCGTAGTTGCACCGGACGCCGTTACGGACGAGTTAGTGCAGGAAAGCTGTTACATCGGCCGGGCGCTGACCTTGAAGCTGGAACAGGGCAAGCGCAGCACGCTGGATAAACTCGTTGTGAACGTGGCTGAGAAAGACCGTACCACGCCGGACGATGACCTTTGGCTGCGAGGGATCGAGCTGACAGCTCGGCACACCCAGGCGGGGTTTGATGCGGCGGCGGCCGACCAACGGGCGTATTGGAACCAGGTGTGGGCGGAATCGGACATCGCGATCGAAGGCGATCCGGAGAATCAGCAGGGGATCCGCTTTTGTATTTTTCAACTGTATCAGACTTACCACGGGGATAACCCCGGCTTTAACATCGGTGCAAAGGGGCTGACCGGCGAGGCTTATCGGGGGCTGGCTTTCTGGGATACGGAGTCGTATTGCTTGCCGTTTTATATTTTTAACAATCCGAAGGCAGCGCGGAGCTTGCTCGAATTCCGTTATCGGACGCTTCCTGAGGCGTTGAAGCGGGCCAAGGAGCTGGACTGTGAAGGAGCGTTTTATCCGATTGCTACCATCGACGGAACGGAAAGCTGCGATCTGTGGCAGCACTCCAATCTGCAGCTGCATGTCGGCACGGCGGTAGCGTACGGGTTGCGCCATTATGTGAAAATTACGGGTGACAAGGCGTTTCTGTATGAAAAAGGCGCGGAAATGCTGATCCAAATCAGCCGTTTTTACGCGTCACGCGGCCAGTGGGGGCAACAGTCGGGCAAATACGGCTATTTCGGCGTCATGGGCCCGGATGAATTCCAGCTGATGGTGAACAACAACTGTTATATCAACCTGATGGCCAAGAAGTTGTTCGAATATACGCTGGAGGTGCTGGAAGCGATGCGGAGCGAGGCTTCCGCCGATTATGACGAGCTGGCAGCACGGCTTGGCCTGACGGAGGAAGAGCAGAAGGATTGGCAGAACAAGGCGCAGCATATGAAAATTCCGCGGGATGAACGGACGGGGATTTTTGAAGAGCATGATGGCTTTTTTGACCTGCCGCATCTGGATATTCACGCCATTCCGGTCACGGAGTTCCCGCTGTATTCGCATTGGTCGTATGATCGACTCTACCGTTACGACATGATTAAGCAGCCGGATGTGCTGATGTTCATGTTCCTGTACAGCAGCGAATACTCGCTCGAGGAAAAACGCGCTAACTACGATTATTACGAGCCCCGCTGCATTCACGAATCGTCGCTGTCGCCGTCGATCCACTCGATTTTGGCGGCGGAAATCGGACGTTCGGATGAGGCGTATAAGTTCTTTGAATTTGCGACCCGGTTAGACCTGGACAACTATAACCGCAATACGCGGGAAGGCTTGCATACCACGTCAATTGCGGCAGCTTGGATGAACATTGTGTACGGGTTCGGCGGGATGCGGTCCGATGGGGAGTTGCTTGCGCTGAATCCAAGTATCCCTGAACGGTGGGAAAGTTACCGGTTTATGGTGACGTATCGCGGCACGAAACTGCAAGTTGAAGTGGACCAGAATCAGGTTAGCATCCGTGCGATGTCCGGCGGCGTGGCGGAAATTTTGGTGTATGGCAACCTGGTCAACATCGATGAAGCCGGGATTCGGTTGCCGCTCCGAAAGGCGGTCGTTCAATGAGCTGGATCGTTAGAGAAAACGGGTTTGACCCGGAGCGGATCGCACATCACGGCAATAAGTTTATGATCGGGAACGGGGTTCTTGGTTACCGGGGGACGTTGGAGGAGTTCAGCAAAAGTGAGCTGACCGCAACGATCGTCGCCGGCCTGTACGACCAAGTTGGGAGCAAGTGGCGTGAGCCGGTGAATGCCCCTAACGGGCTGGAGACGAATGTTTTTTGGAACGGCACGCGGCTAAGCGTGTTGGAGGCCGGAAATGTGGCCACAGGGGATAGCGCAGTGAAGAGCGAGAGTGCAGGCGGAGAGCGCGATCGAAGCAGACCAGAGCTTGTGGCTCACGAGCAGTCGCTGAACCTGCGTCAGGCGGTACACCGCCGGCGGTCGGTTTTTCGCACAGGGGATGGCGCAGAGGTCACGATCACTTCGGAGCGGTTTTGCAGTGCGGCGCGCACGGAGCTGATCGTATGCCGCTTCACCGTGGAGAGCAGCCAGGATGGCGAGCTGACGATCGTCACCGGCATTAATGGCGACGTCTGGGACATCAATGGCCCGCATCTTGTGCGGATGGAGAGCGGAGCGCATGCGGCAGGGGATGACGCAACCTGGGAGGTCGTGTCACTTACCGCTTCGACGCAGGAGCTCGGCTTGCCGATTACCGTAGCGGAAGCGGCAGAGGTTGCGAGCGGCGGGGAGCATGAAGTTTTACACGAGGATCTATCCATCCGCCGCCGGATCCACGTGCGTTGCCGGGCCGGGGAACCGGTCGTGCTCGTAAAAGCTGTCGCCGTGGTGGCCGGACTGGAAGGGGAAACGGCTAACCAGGTTCAGGCGGCAGCGATCCAGTCGGCCCGGGAAGCGCGGCAACTTGGTTACGATCGGCTGCTGAGCGAGCACGCCGAATATTGGGAGCGCAAGTGGAGCGCCTCCGACATTATCGTTGTAGGCGATGACGAAGCCCAGCTGGCATTGCGCTATAGTATGTACCAGCTCCACATCATTGCACCGGAACGCTCGGAGAAAGTGTCCATTCCGGCTCGCGGGTTGTCCGGCCAGGTATACAAGGGCGCGGTGTTCTGGGATACGGAGATGTTTATGCTGCCGTTCTTCCTGTATACCCAGCCAGAGGTGGCACGGAACCTGATGATGTACCGGGTGCATACGCTGGGCGGAGCGAAGCGCAAAGCCGCCGAGTACGGCTATGAAGGCGCATTTTATGCCTGGGAGAGCCAGGAAACAGGGGAGGATGCCTGCACCTTGTTTAACGTCAATGACGTGTTCACCGGCCGACCGATGCGAACCTATTTCCGCGATAAGCAGGTGCATATCAGCGCGGACGTGGCGTACGGGATCTGGCAGGTTTACGCGTTTACAGGCGATGACCGTCTGCTTTTGGATGGCGGGGCGGAGGTCGCGTGGGAGTGTGCGAAGTTCTTTTATTCGTATGGGTATTTCAACCCTCGGAAGCAGCGTTACGAAATCCTCGACGTTACGGGGCCGGACGAATATCATGAGCGGGTGAATAACAACGCGTTCACGAACCGGATGGTGAAGGAATGTCTGCGCATCGCTTTGGATGCAATGGAGATTCTAAAGCGCGGCAACTCCGAGCGGTATGAGCAGCTGCTGGCAGGCAGCCATATACAGCCGGAGCACATTCGCGACATGTATGAACGGTTGTACGTTCCAGAGCCGGATGCCCAAAGCGGGTTGATTGAGCAGTTTGACCGCTATTACGCGCTGGAGGACGTTGCGCTGCCGCAACTGAAATCGCGAATGCTGCATCCCCACGAATATCTCGGCGGGGGAAACGGACTTGCGACGACAACGCAAATCCTCAAGCAAGCCGATGTAGTGCTGATGCTGCACCTGTTTAAGGACGATTACGATCCAGCAATCAAAAAAGCGAACTGGGCTTACTACGAGCCGCGCACCGAGCACGGATCGAGCCTCAGTGCTTGCATCTATGCACTGGTGGCAGCGGATACGGGATCACCGGACTGGGGTTACCCTTACTTTATGCGGACGGCGACGATTGACCTAACCGGCGATGCCAAGCAATACGTCGGTGACTTGTACATCGGCGGCACGCATCCCGCTGCCAACGGCGGGGCGTGGATGGCGGCGGTGTTGGGATTTGCCGGCTTACGGTATGACGGAGACAAGGCGGTGCTTCGTCCGGCGTTGCCATCAGCCTGGCAGGCGATCGAATTCCCGGTACGCTTAGGCGGCGGCTCTTATCGGATCCGTGTCAGCCGGGAAGAGGTGGTCATCACGGCTCATGGCGATAATCCAGCTGGCCTGCGGTTTACCGTAGGAGAAGGAGAGCTGGCGGTAGCGCCGGGCCAGGAGGTTCGGATCCCCGTATGATACGGTCCGTTAGGAGTGCAAACGAAAGATTAAAGGAGAATCCATCATGTTAGAAACAATGAAAGGTGCGATCTTCGACCTCGATGGCGTGATCGTTGATACAGCCAAATACCACTATCTCGCCTGGCGGGCGCTGGCGCGACGGCTAGGTTTCGAGTTTACCGAAGCCGACAATGAGCGGCTGAAAGGTGTCAGCCGCATGGAATCGCTGCGCATCCTGCTTGAGGTGGGCGGTGTGGAAGCCACGGAGGAAGAACGCGAGCGGATGGCGGCAGAGAAGAACCGCGAATATGTCGAGTATATTTCCAAGCTGGAGCCTTCGGAAATTTTGCCGGGGGCGAAGGAGTATTTGCTGCAGCTGCGCGAGCGGGGCGTCAAGGTCGCGCTTGGGTCGGCGAGCAAAAACGCCGGGTTCATCTTATCCCGGCTGGGCATCGAGGAGCTGTTCGACGCGGTGATCGACGGCACCAAGGTGTCCAAGGCGAAGCCGGACCCGGAGGTGTTCCTCGCGGCTTGCTCGGCGCTGGCGTTGCCGCCGTCTGAATGCGTCGTGTTTGAGGACGCAGAGGCGGGCGTGCAGGCGGGCAAAGCCGCAGGCTGCCGCGTCGTCGGCATCGGCAGCCCGGACATCCTGGCTGAAGCCGATCGGGTCGTCAGCGGGCTGCATGAACTGGTGTAGCTGGCACGTTTGATCGCTTTGCACGAAACCCAATAAAGTCCCCCGGAAATTTCCGGGGGACTTTTTGTTTTTTTTAACTGGCAAGAATCCCAAAATCCCCTACACTAAGAAATAGGCAGGGGCCCGCCCATCCGCGAGAACAGGTGGAACCGCCACGATCTTCGTAGAAACGCGCATACTTGCCGGTTTTTAGAATTGCTATAGTTAAATTGCCGGAGGTGCAACACCATTGAAGCTAAAACTCAAGAACCCGCTAGCCAATTTGAACGTCAAACAGCAGATGATCCTCCTCTTCATTGTGATGGTCATTCCGTTATTTATTCTGAACGCCTACGGCAACTATAAAGCGGATCAAGTATTGAAGCGAAATGTCACCAACGCCTATATCGAGCTGAATAAGCAGAATTTCCGGCTCATTACCCGGGATATCGAGGCGATTAACAAGGTTACGTCAACCGTATTCCAGCATCCGCTGCTCCAGCAGCTGAACCCCAGCGGTGAAAGCTCAGAGACCGTCCTGGATCGGGTCAAAAACTACGAGAGGCTGGAGAACCTGCTGCTCAATTACTCGCAGGAAACCGATCAGCGGGAGCCGGTGTATTATTCGCTATACGTCTACGATCCGGACAACGCGTATTTCTTTGCCCCATATTATCCGGATGCGCGAAAGGCGGGCGTCTATTTTTTTCTCGAGAACGAGAAGCCGGAATGGTTTGATGAAGCCGTCGCGCAAAAAGGAAACGGTTACCTGCGCCTCATTGAGCACCTGTCTCCCTCCGGCCAAGGCCTGCCAAATCAAAAAACGCTCGCTTATATTCGGGCGATCAACAGCATTTACAAAAACGGTACGATCGGCGTACTGGTTGTGTCCAATGTTGACGGGCGCATCGGCGAATCGCTGCAAACCGTCTCCATTCCGGAGGGTGAGCTGTATTTTACCGATTGGAACAACCGGATTCTGACCTCCACACCAAGCCTGACGCCAACGCCAACTGGTTCGATATTGGATTTACCGCCAGAGGCGGATTTAGGCGATTCGCTGATCGGGGTGAAGGATCTCATCACCGAGGATTTCATCTATGTGATTAATTATAATTACGTTCTGCAGCAAAAGCTGGTGTACAAAGTGCCCATCAAGGCCATGCTGCAACAGCAAAACGAAATCAAACGGATTATTCAGCTCATTTCCATCGCTTATTTTGTGGTGGGGCTGGTGTTAATCTTATATTTCTGGCGGTCGCTGATGACCCCGATTCAAAAATTGGTTTATTTCGTCCGCCGTTACGAGCCGGGCAATGTGGTGCCGGAGACGCCGTACCGGGAAAGAAACGACGAGGTCAGCGTGCTCATTTCTACAATCTACGAGATGGCTCGCCGCCTCAATGGACTGATTCATTATAAATATCAGATGGACATCAAGCAGAAGGAAGCCCAGCTGCAAATTTTGTATCAGCAGATTAACCCGCATTTGCTGTACAACACGCTGGAGAGTATTTATTGGAAAAGCGCGATGGAAGGAAACACCGCCTCCGCCGAAATGATCAAGGAGCTGTCCAAGCTGATGAAAATCAGCCTGAGCCGCGGCCGGGAGCTGATCACGCTGGAGGAAGAGCTGGAGCATGCTTCGGCTTACATCAAGCTGCAGGAGCATCGTTATGAGTATGGTTTCCGCGTGACCTGGGACATTCCATCGGAACTGCATTCCACCATCATTCCAAAAATCACGCTGCAGCCGCTTATTGAGAACGCTATCATTCACGGTGTTAAACATATGGGAGAGGACGGCGAAATCCAGATTTGTGCCGAGGCGGACGAAGCGCTGGGCCGGGTCTACATTCGGATCGCGGACAATGGGTATAAGCCGGTCGATTTCGATGCGATCGACAAGCTGCTGAACGATGAAACGCCAAGTCCGTCGTTTGGTTACGGCATCCGCAATATTCATCAGCGGCTTCGGCTGCATTTTGGGCCGGAGTACGGCTTGAACTATGTGGGCCGCCCTGAAGGCGGAACCCTCGTCACCATTACCCTGCCGCTCACGGTGAACCGGAACGAATAAAACGAACAGGGGGAACTACGATGTACAACGTATTGGTCGTCGACGACGAACCGTTGATCTGCAAAGGCTTATCCGGACTTCTAACCGCTTCAGGACTGGATATCGGTCAGATCTACACCGCGTATAACGGGCACGAAGCGCTGGATTACGTAAGAATGGAGGAAGTGGATCTGCTCGTCACCGACATCCAGATGGGAGAAATGAACGGGATCGAGTTGATGCAGCAGGCGAAGCTGATCAAGCCTTGGGTGCAGACGATCATCATCTCTGCGCATGAAACGTTCCAATACGCCCAGATGGCGATCCGGCTTGGCGCCAAGGACTATTTGATTAAGCCGCTGAACAGTGAGCAGTTCCTGGATTCGGTGCGCAACGCGCTGCTCAAGATGGATAAACCGATGCCGCAGAGCGAGGAGCTGTTGTCCCGGGGCGCTGAACATTTCCGCATGGAGGAGCCGCTTCCGGAATACGGCGAACGGTTGAACCGCCTGTTAAGTGATCCCGCCGAAGGGGACGAAGAGCAGAGGTTTGCGGAAGCTGAGCGATTGGGGCTGACGGGGCCGTATTTTTCCGTGATCAAAATCAAGCTGGCCATCCCCGCTGACAAGCAGCTATCCGTGGACCAGGATCGGGATGCCTGCCTGTTCCGCTACGCGGCGCTGAATATCGTGAACGAGCTGCTGCATCAGGAGTGGCGCGCGGCATCTTTTTATACCCAGAGTCTGGAGATCGCCCTCATCTTGCAGTGGAATGAAACGGAGTACGCCGAACCCAATCTCAATAAAATCAACCAGCTCGAAATGCTAGGCCGCAGCCTGCATCATCACATCCATAAATACCTTGGCTTGCGGTGCACGGTGGGGATCAGCCAGATTCTCAAAGGTACGGGGTTTCTGAGCTTGCTAAGCCGTCAGGCGGACAAAGCGATGCTGTGGGGAGGAGAACACGGGGATCACCATGTGTTTTATTATGGCGATTTTAACTGGCACAACTATACCCAGGATCCTTCCACGGAGGAGCTGACGAAGCAGAATAACCGGATCGTGGAGAGCGCCAAGAAGTATATCGAGGAGAATTACCGGCAGAAGGGGCTGACCATCCACGAGGTGGCCCGCAACAATCATGTCAGCCCCAATTACTTGAGCTATCTGTTCAAGAAAAATACCGGCTACAACCTGTGGGAATACGTGATCAAGCTGCGGATGGAAGAGAGCAAAGCGCTGATTCTGAACACGGACCTGCGCCGTTACGAGATCGCTGAACGCGTGGGTTATGAGTCGCCGGAGCATTTTAGCAAGATTTTTAAGAAATACTTTGGCGTCAGTCCCACGGAACTGAAGAAATAACGATGAAGTAAGAACGACCATAGTTCACATAGTTTTAGACATGTTCGCCGTCCGGCTGCTTTTCTACAATGAGAAGAGACACTACGTAGAAAAGAGGGAGAACGATGGGGGAACCCGTGATTTCACCGGGGAACATGCAGCAGAACACGGTTAAAACGTCCGCCTCCGCTTCGCGGAAGCCGCGGCGGGGGTCGAACTGGAAGCAGTACATGTGGGGGTATCTATTTCTGGTACCGGCGATCGCCATATTTATCGTGTTCTTATGGGTCCCGATCATCAAAGGGATGGTTTACAGCTTCTATAACATTGATTTCGTCAAAGGTAACACATTTGTCGGACTGGACAATTACGTGAAGGTGTTTCATAACCCCGACGTACTTCTGTCGGTTCGCAACACCTTGTATTATATGCTCCTCTGCTTGGTTATCGGCTTTTGGGTACCGATCGCGGCGTCAATCGCCATTTCCGAGCTGCGCTGGTTCCAGGGATTTGCGCGGATTGCCGCGTACCTGCCGTTTGTCGTGCCGGGCGTCGTCCTCTATGGGATGTGGCGCTGGATGTACGATCCGGTGGGGCCGATCAACGCCTTGCTCGGATGGTTTGGAGCCGATCCGGTGTCCTTTATTTCCGACGGCAGGTGGTCGATGGTCTCGATCGTCTTTATGGAGACGTGGCAGCAGTTTGGTTCAGCGATGCTGATTTACCTGGCCGGAGTGCTGAGCATTCCGCGGGACTGGTACGAAGCGGCGGAAATCGATGGAGCCGGCGTCTGGGCCCGGATCAAATACATCACGCTGCCATCGATGCGGAATCTGATCGTGTTGATGCTGATTTTACAGCTGATCGGCACTTCCCAGGCGTACCAATCGCAGTTAGCTTTGCTGGACGGCGGGCCAAACAAGGCGACGTTAACTTACGCCCTCCTGACAGTCAAATACGCCTTTACCCAGCTCGATTACGGGGCCGGGACCGCGCTGGGTGTTCTGATGTTCATCGTGCTAAGCGTGCTGGGCGTGTTGCAATACAAGCTGAACAAGGAGGAGTACTGATATGAAAGAAAGAGGCATCCTGTCGCCCTCCGATCTGCAGAAGCCGCTGAATAAAGTGGTATACGGATTTATGGTCTTGTGCATCGCGGTGATGACGTTTACGATGCTGTATCCGATCGCGATGACGATGTTTAACGGGCTGAAGAGCAACCAGGAGGTCAACTCGTTTCCGCCGCGATTTTTTCCGCAGGAATGGCATTGGGACAATTTCCCGAAAGCCTGGAATTACATCGATTTACCGATGTTTTTGAAAAATACTCTGCTTATCTTCGGCGGCAACCTGCTGATGACCATTTTGGTGCTGGGTCTCGCTTCGTTCAGCATTTCACGGATCCGGGTGCCGTATAGCCGGGCGATCTACTTTTTTATCCTGCTGACGTTGTTTATCCCGGCCTCCAGTTATATGATCCCGAACTTCGTCAACCTGAAGGAGCTGGGGCTGCTGAACACCTATTGGGCGTTCTGGCTGCCGGCGGGAGCGAACGCGTATTATTTTCTGCTGATGAAAAATTTCTTCGACGGCATCCACCCGGAGATCTTCGAAGCGGCCCGGATTGACGGAGCTTCGGAGTGGACCAGTTACTTGCGGATTGCGGTGCCGCTGTCCGTGCCGATCTTCGCGACGCTGGCGATCTTTATTTTCTCCACGGCGTGGAATGACTGGTTCTGGCCATCGCTGGTAATGCACACGGAAGACAAATATACGCTGGCGACCGCGATCTACAAATATGTAATTAACGCGCGGAACATGGATAGCAGCATTAAGTTCAGTATTTTGTTTATGGTGATGATTCCGCCGATCTTCGTGTTCCTGGGGTTCCAGAAGTTTATCATGCGCAGCGTGAGCTTGTCTGCAGTTAAGGGATAGGCGGATGGGTGGCAGCGTTTACAGAATCGTAGGCCTGCACACGAAAGTCATAAGATCACACATCGAATGCTAAATGTTTCTCTTTTATGATAAAAATGCAAGATTACCTAACTTATGAAAAGGGGAGTTTCAATGCGCAAGTTTTCAGCAGTGTTGATGTGTCTGATGTTGCTTGGTTCGCTGCTCGCGGCCTGCGGCGGAGGCGGGAACAAGGAAGCCCAAAATAACGGCGGCGGACACACGGCGGCCACGGGGAACAACGGAGGAAGCAATGCGGATGCGAATTCGGGAGAAGCCGATGATATCACGCAGCGCAAGGTCACGATCAAGATCCACTATCCGTTGCCGGACGAAACGACGCTTCGCCAACAGGAGGACGATAAAATCGCCCGCTTCCAAGCCAAATACCCGAACGTGACGATCATTAAGGATGACTGGCAATACAGCGTCAACGAAATCGGCGTAAAGATGGCCTCCAACGAAGCCCCAACCTTCTACAATACGTGGGCAACGGAAGCCCAATTCCTGGTGGAACGCGGCTGGGTTGCTGACATCACGGATCTGTGGAACAACTGGGAGTATAAAGACGAAATTAACCCGGTGCTGCAAAATCAATTTATCGTTGACGGCCGAGTGTACGGGATCACCCAAAACGGTTACGTTACCTCGACGGTCGTCAACAAGAAGCTGCTGGACGAGAAGGGCATCGCTGCTCCTCCGTTCGACTGGACTTGGGACGATATGTACAACGTAGCCAAAGGGGTTGCCGATCCGAAGAAAGGGATTTCGGGGATCGCACCGATGGGGAAAGGGAACGAAGCAGGCTGGAACTGGACCAACTTCCTGTTTGAAGCCGGCGGCGATATTGAAAAGACCGAAAACGGCAAAGTGACCGCCGTCTTCAACTCCGAGGCTGGGGTGAAGGCGCTGGATTTCTATAAGAAGCTGAGATGGGAAGCTAACGCGATCCCGCAAGACTGGGCGCTGGGTTGGGGCGATGCCGTCAGCTCCTTCCAACAAGGCCGGACGGCGATGGTGATCGCCGGTGCATTTGACGTCATTCAAGCGGCGCTGAATGAAGGCGGCATGAAGCCGGAGGATGTGATCGCTTATCCGATGCCTGCTGCAGAGAAAGGCGGCAAGCATTACGGGGTGCTCGGCGGCAACTACCTCGTCATTAACCCGAATGCCACGAAAGACGAACAAGAAATGGCGTTCCGCTATATTACGTTTGATTACTTCACCGACGATGCCTTGAAAGCCGTTGAAGATACGATTCAAGCCCGCAAAGCGGAAGGCAAGTATTATGTGCCGACACCGCTGGAGTATTTCAGCGAAGATTCCGAGTATGCCAGCAAAGTGAAAGCCATTTACGAAAAATACGACAACGTGTACAAATACGATCCGCAGCTCTTCGGCCTGCTGGAAGGCAAGCCGGAAGCGCAATTCGGCACGCAGGACTACTACGCCACGATGTCCAACGTCGTCCAGGAATCGTTCTCGAAGAAGGGCACGGACTCCAAGCAGCAGCTGGATGTCGCAGCGAAGTACGTGCAAGAGAATTTCTTTGACAAAATTCAAGCGCAATAATTCGTGAGTTGGCAGGGAGTCTCCCCTTGGGTCAGGTTGACCGGGGGAGGCTTTTTTTGCGTTGGAGGGGGCGGGAGTGGTGGAGGTAGGGAGTACGATTGGAGAGTGACGATGGTGGCGGAGGAGGCTAGTGCTAATGCCAGGCGTAGGCCGCTAACGGACCTGAGAGACCTTATTTTGCGGTTTTCGGCGCGTGTTGAAATCTAACGGACCGGAGAGACGTTATTTGCGGTCTGGAGTGGAGTTCAGTACGGATTTCAGCCCAATAGCGTCATCTGGTTCCGTTAGGATGGGAAATGGCCGGGAAATGAGCGAATAAGGTCATCTGGTTCCGTTAGAAGGGACTGGAGCGGAGAGGGACGGCGCGCCCTGCCGAGCTCTCTAAATCTAAATCACGCCGACGTTGCCGTTTTGTCCGTCGACTGGTGCGCGCGGGCTTGTCGGCCGAGTACGAGGCCAACGAGGGAGGCCATTACTTGCTGGAACACCATGCCCAACACGACCGGCACGGCCACCGGGGCGGGGAAGTAAGTGACGGCCAGCACGGCGCCGGCGCTGATGTTGCGCATGCCGCCGTTGAAGACCAGCGCGACTTTGTCGGCTTCGTTTAGGCCGATCAGCCGGGACAAGCCGAAGCCAAGCGCGTAGCCGATGGCCGCGAGCAGAACGATGATGGCGGCGAGCCCCAGCAGCCGCGGGCTGAAGTCGGTCAGGTAAGGGGCGACAACCGCGCCGTTAATCGCCACGACCGAAGCCATGGCAAGCTTCGAAAACGGGTTCAGCCAAGGCCCCCAAGTGGTGATCACCTTGCCTTGGGTCCACTGGTTCAGCACCATGCCCACCAGCGATGGGACGACGATCATCCAGAACAGGCTGGTCATCATCGCCACGGCGTCAAGCCGGACGCTGGTGCCAACCAACAGCGCCAGGATGCCGGGAACAACAAAGGGAGCCAGCAGCGTGTCGATCAGGATGATCGACAAGGTCAAGGCAATGTTGCCCTTGTAGATGCTGACCCAGACGAAGCTGCTCACCCCGGTTGGAATCGCCGCAGCGAGGATAAAGCCGGTGATCGTATAAGCATCCCCGGGGAACGCCAAATGCCCCATTCCCATCGCCATCAGTGGCATGGCCAGGTGGAGGATGAACAGGCAGAGCACCAGGGGGAGTGGTTTTTTGAGCACGTTTAGGAAATCTTTGAAGCTGAGACTAATGCTCCCGGCAAAGGTCATGAAGGCAAACAGCCACGGAGACAGGTAGGTATAGGAGGCTAGACGACTCCCGCAAAGGACGCCGATCAATATGCCAGTAGGGGTAATTAATGGCATTAATTTGTTCAGTTGTCGGTTTAGCGTTTGCAGCATGGTCACGACATCCTTTGGCAGTTTATCGGAAATTATATAAAAAATATAATTGTTTACATTTACATGGTAAATTTAGGTAGTAGACAATGAAACAAGTTTGGCCAAATTAACAAGAATAAATAGAGAGGTTGAGATGCTATGTTTAAAAGAACATTATTATGCGCCTTGACTTTAGTAATTACCTTGTTCATTTCTGGGCCAGGATATGCAGCGAATGATCAAGATGATAGTCTGGGGCATGATTCTATTAGCCCACAGACTAAAATGGAAATTATCAAAACAATGGAGGAATTAACGAAGATAAGCTTGGAAAAGCTAAATCCTCAAAATTCTTCGAAACTTAGTTCGAATGCTGAAGGCACCCTGAGGAAAAAACTTTCTTCCTTGGGTGTTAGAGAGCTTACTCCAATTGAAGTGCAAGAAAAGATATCAAAAAATTTAGTAACACCTAACGTTTCAGTTCCTCCTAGTAATAGTAATGTCAGATGGTATGAGCTTAGATATACACATACCCGGAGTGGAAAGACATATGATATCCAAGAACTGTATGCTCAGGCCGTAGGGTATAACACTAATCTTTATAGTTCTAACAACACATTGTATTTGATTAATGGTACAAAAACACAGGTCAATGTTGGTCAGGCACTAATAAATGTTTACGCGAATAAATTAATCGGAGTTATTGCGTCATTGAATCCAATCACAAATATTTTACCATATGAGTTATTTGTAAAAATACCAGACGGAAGTTCCACTATTTCTATGAATTCTGATTTCATTTCATACAGATTACTTTCAACTGCTTGTTTTTCATACGTAAAAGATTCTGGAAAAAGCGACGATTATTTAACTATGACGTACGCCTATGCTTTGGCCGTCAGACGGATGATTGAGCCGGAGCCTGTGTTCGGGGATATGAAAAACAATTGGGACTTCAAACGATTCCTGCTTCGAGGCTTACCAAAAGCAAGCTTTGAAGTCGGGTGGCTTTCCCTTGCCCACAATCTGCTCAAGAAAGCAGCGGCGGACGCCAAAAACCAAGGAGCTAAGCGGTCTGTTCTCGCTTAGCTCCTTGGTTTTTTACTTATACCATCCTATCTTGTTGCTGAGGATGTTCAAAAGTTTACTTTTGGGACAGCCTCTACTATTTTCATCGGGCAATTTCTTTGAAAGAAGCCTCTGCGGCTTCCAACGTGAAGTCGATGTCGGCTTCCGTGTGCGCCGTTGTCAGGAACCAAGCTTCGAACTTCGACGGGGCGAGGTTGACCCCACGGTTCAGCATGGCGCGGAAAAAGGCAGCGAACGCTTCGCTGTCGGTGTCTTGCGCCTCCGCATAGTTCGTGACCGGATGGTCACAGAAATGCGTCGAGAACGAGCCGCGGATTCGGTTGATGGTCAGCGGCACTCCATGGCGGCGGGCCGAGTCAGCCAGCCCGTCGGTCAGCTTCACGGCGAGGCGGTCCATCTCTTCGTAGACCCCAGCGCCTTGCAACACCTCAAGGCAGGCGATGCCGGCGGAGATGGAAGCAGGGTTGCCCGCCATCGTTCCGGCCTGATAGGCCGGACCCAACGGTGCTACCTGCTCCATGATCTCTTTGCTGCCGCCGTACGCGCCGATCGGCAGCCCGCCGCCGATGATTTTGCCGAGGGCGGTGAGGTCCGGCCGGATCGCTTCGTGGTTGGAGAGGCCGGCGTAGGTTTGCGCCGAGCCGTAATGGAAGCGGAAGGCCGTAATAACCTCGTCGTAAATGACGAGGGCGCCGTACTGCCGTGCGAGCCGGCAGAGCTCTTCCAAGAACCCGGGCTTCGGCATCACCATGCCGAAGTTCCCGACGATCGGCTCGACCATGACGGCGGCGACGTCGTCGCCCCACTTGTCGAGCGCATCTTTCAGCGCCGAAGCATCGTTAAACGGTACGGTGATCACCTCGTGCGCGATGCTGGTCGGGATGCCGGCGCTGTCAGGGATGCCCAGCGTGGACGGGCCGGAGCCCGCGGCCACGAGCACGAGATCGGAATGGCCGTGGTAACACCCGGCAAATTTGATGATTTTGTTGCGCTTCGTATACGCGCGCGCGACGCGGATCGTCGTCATGACCGCTTCCGTACCGGAGTTGACAAAGCGTACCTTGTCCATCGAAGGGATCGCTTCTTTGAGCATACGGGCCAAGCGGATCTCCAGCTCGGTTGGGGTCCCGTACAACGTGCCGTTTGCGGCTGCCTCTTGAATGGCCTTCGTCACATGCGGGTGGGCATGTCCGGTAATGATCGGCCCGTAAGCCGCCAAATAATCGACGTAGCGGTTGCCGTCCACGTCCCAGAAATACGCGCCCTCCGCTTTTTTCATAAAAACAGGCGCCCCGCCGCCAACCGCCTTAAAGGAACGGGAGGGGCTGTTGACGCCGCCTACAATATGTTGCAACGCTTCTTCATACAATCGTTCGGATTGTGATCGATTCATCTCAATAAACTTCCTTTCTGAATTGAATTACTGGAATGAGCTCGTTATTGTGCCAGCCAGCTTACGATTTAACTGCAAAAGTACATTTGATTTGTCCGAAAAACCGACTCTTACGCGCGATCAACTGCAAAAGTACATCTCAGACATCACGATATGCCCTCAAAAGCGACCTTTCAGCAGAAATGAACTGCATTTTTACATTTGAATGCTGAAAAAGAGCGGTTTTGGGCAATATGAACTGCACTTTTACAGCTGACAGGCCCAATAGCGCGGATTCACGGTAGGCGGCGATCAAAAAAGGCAGTTCGTGATGCCGAACTAGGCAGTAAGAGTGGGGGCTAGCAAAGGCAGTTACTGTCGCCACCAAAAGACAGCAGTAGTACCATCCAAGGCAGTTACCTGTGCCCCCAAAGGACAGGAGTGGTGCAACTAAATACAGTTACTTGCGCCCCAAATGGCGGTTATCCGGCCAAAAGAGAGGAGGCCGCCTCTCGATTAAGGCCTGGCCACAGGGCCGAGCCTGCCTCGAGAGACGCCCTCCGATCTCACGGACTCCCGCCCGCCGCCTAAGCAGGCAAGGACTTCGCTAACCTCAGGCTTAGGGCCCTCCGCCCCAAAAGGCTCTCAGCCTCAAGGGCTGGCCGCCTCCAGGTTCCGGCTGCTGCTGCCGGCGTTCGCCCCAGTACGGCCTGAGCTGCCACTGCTGTCACTGTTATTCTCGGCACCGTCAGCATCGTTGCCACTGTCCGTCCCGCTTTCCTCCGCTTTATTAAATACATCCTGCACGTATTGCTTTAAATCCTCCTCGCTGCGAACGCCAAGGACGGACGAGCCGCCAACGGTTTTCTCCACCAGCAGTTCCATCGGCGGAATCTGCTCGCTGGCGACCATTTCTGCGTCATACCCGACAGTAGCCAGCTTCCACATATCCTGAACCGACAAGTTCGTGTCGATGTAAGGATTGATTTTCTCCAGAATCGAAGGCAGCTTCATAATGGAAGTCGTCGACTTCAGCTTATCCGCCACCGCCTTCAGGAAATTGCGCTGCCGCTCGGTCCGGGTGTAGTCAGACAGAGCGTCGTGCCGGAAGCGGACGTATTGCAGCGCCGTTTTGCCATCTAAGTGCTGCTGTCCTTTTTTCAGATCGATGTCGTATTCATGATTATCCGCCTTGCTGGTGTAGTGCATATCTTTTTCCACATAGAAATCAACCCCGCCGACCGCATCCACCAACTCAATGAATCCTTGAAAGTCGGTATACACATAATATTGTATCGGGATGCCCAGCAGATCGGAGACGGCTTGCATCGCTGTATTCGGTCCGTGCGTAATCGCCGTGTTGATCCGATCGGAACCGTGCTCTGGAATCTGCGTGTATGTGTCGCGCAAAATCGAGAAGAGGTAGGCCTTCTTGCTCACAGGGTCCAGGGAAGCGACCAGCATGGTGTCGGAACGAGGAATTTCCCCTTTCTTCAAACCGCGCGCATCGACGCCCATCAGCAAGATGTTGACGCGATCCTTGCCTTCCCATTTGGGCGGTTCCGGCACTTTCGTTTCGGTTGGTTGCACGTTATAGAAAGGAGACTGTTCTCCTTCTTTTTGAAAATTGTCGACTTGGTTATAGAGGGCGGTAAAATAGTAGGCTGCAAAGCCGGCGAGAGCGACAACCACTCCGATCACAGACCAGAGAATCGCCCGTTTTGTGCGTTTCGTCATTGGGTTCGTTCCTTTCAAGGCATGCGATAAATTCGGTTTCTATTATAGATATACTACATGTCTTTCCATTATAATTTCTTTTGTAAATACAATCAATTTCAGGGTTGGAGAGGCCAGAGGAGGAAGGAGCATGTCGAAACAAACGCAACAAGTGCAAATCGGTCAGCCTGTTCCGGATTTTCGACTGCCCGCCGACAGCGGGGAGGAAATCTCGTTATCGCAATTTCGCGGCCGGAAGGTCGTTCTTTATTTTTATCCCAAAGATGCTACCCCGGCTTGTACTCAGGAGGCTTGCGATTTTCGTGATCTTGCTGAGGTGTACGGTGAATATGGGGCGGTGGTGCTGGGCATCAGCGGGGATTCGGTGAAATCTCACGCCAGGTTCGCCGGGAAGCAAGGGCTGAATTTCCCGCTCTTATCGGACGAGTCTCATGAGGTGTGCCGAATGTTTGGCGTATGGCAGCTGAAAAAAATGTACGGCCGCGAATACGAAGGCATCGTCCGTTCGACGTTCCTCATCGACGAGGAGGGGAAGCTGCTCCGTGAATGGCGCGGGGTTCGAGTCAAAGGGCACGCGGAACAAGTGTTGGAGGCACTGCGAGAAGCCGGCCAATAAAATAGGTGTCTTCGCCAGAGAGTTGATCAAAACGCCTCATCCTAACGTTAAAGTGGGATGAGGCGTTTACCTTTACTTATTTTTCAAAATGCAGATCAAAAAGGCCTAGTTCGATGTTCTCCTGATCGGCTGTTGCACGGAACTCGACTTTCGCTGCATGAGCGACGTCAAGCGCTAAATCCTTAGGGAAGTCTCCCGGTTTGAAAGTTTCTGAGTAAGCTTCACGATCATCGACCAGGATCCGCAGCGTCACCGAAGCCCCAGAATCTCTATATTTTCCGGTCAACCCCACTTTGCCGACCACCTTTTTGGCTTGTCCGTTAAGCGGAAATTGAATATGGACCCAGCGACTGTCTGAGCCGTTATCATTTCTAGGGAACTCAAAGCGCAGGAAGCTGGTATACGTGTTCCCCAAGTTATCTTCAATCGGTTCGTTCGCATTGTATACGTATTCATATCTGCTCCAGTATGCGGTCTGCGCATTCGAATGCTGGATATCGCGTTCTGGATAAATATCCGTTTTCCCCTCTGTCTCGCCTATGTATACGGTTTGCGTGGAGGCGTCCCATTTCACCGGAAGCTTCAGCGCTTCAGCAACAAACCGAAGAGGTACGTATGTCGTCCCGTTATAGAGGAACGGTTTGTTATCCTCACTCAACTTTTGAGCTGTTTTGTTGACGGTAATCCCTTTGACGTTGTAAAACACTTCGATCAGCTTTCCGCTGCTGCCGGCATAAACTCCTGTTGCTCCGAATAGAAGGGAGCCTGCAACGAAGCCGGCAATGAATTTAGATTTTGAATTCTTCATGTTGCAATTACACCTTCCTTTGGATAGTTTTGCAACATATTATATCTGCGCCGGCGGGGGTTCGGCAATATTTTCTCGAATGACGTCTATCTTCATCTCTACCTTCATACAATCTACCAGAAAGCTAAAGGATTCATAGAAAAGAAATTGATCCTAGTGCGGAGGTAGAAGGTCGATGAAACAACCAAAAAAGTTATCCGGACAAATGCTGGTACGTTTGCTACTGCTTACGGTAGTACTGATTGCGGCAATCTGCACGCCGCTTGGCTTCCAGCACAAGGGCTTGCCCGAAGTCAAAGCCCTGGCCATGAAAGAACAAGCCGCGGGGGGAACCGCGACGCATAAAGTGAATTTCGCTGCACCTGCACCCCAGAAGTTGGAACCCGTCCATACGTCGGCCATAGGCTCGGCTGGCGCATCGGCGGCTTTGGCAGCGTCTCAGACGAAGAAGGCGGAGACGCTGCAAGAAAACCAAAAGGAAGTGCAAGGCAAGACCGTTTATTTGACGTTTGATGACGGACCTAGCCCGCATACGGATCAAGTACTGGAGATTTTGCGGGAAGAAGAGGTGACCGCTACCTTTTTCGTGCTTGGCGAGCAGGCCAAACGTTATCCAGAGAAGATCCGGCGAATCGTCGACGGCGGCCATGCCCTCGGGAATCATACGTATAACCATGATTACGACGCGTTGTACGACAGCTTCGGCCAATTCTGGAAGCAGGTCAAGGCAACGGAAGAGGTGCTGCGGGAGATCACGGGAACACGTACGGCGTTGGTTCGCGCGCCGGGCGGGACGTACGGTCATTTTGACAAGACGTATTTCAACCTGCTGGAGCAGGGTGGGTATAAAGTGTTCGACTGGAATGTGGACAGCGGCGATTCCAAGCGCAAAGGCGTTCCGGCAAATGAGATTGTAGCCAACGTCAAGAACGCGAAGCTGCAGGACCAAGTGATTGTGTTGATGCATGATGGAGGCGGGCATGAGCAGACCGTCAAGGCGCTGCCGGAAATTATTCATTACTATAAAAAACTAGGTTACGAGTTTCGTACATTATCTGCGGAGCAAAAGCCCGTTCAATTTTCGCTGGATCCTCAGGTAGGCAAGAAAAAGAACCGTCCAGCGCCTTCCGCCGAATGGATCGCGTCCAACGTCGTTCCGAATGCGGCTTTGTTTGAACCGGAGCTGCCGCTCACCGTGGAGGCCGGCGGCTTGCAAACGCGCCTTGCGCCGGGGGAATACGAGCTGCGTGACGGCCAGTATGTGGCTCCTGTCCGTATGGTGATGGAGCGGCTGGGAGCTGAGGTCTATTGGAGCGAGGCGACGCAAAGCGCCTTCATCAACTGGGGGGACGCCTACATCGTAGCGGATACACGGCGCGGAGTGCTGACTGCGGTTCGCCCAGACGGGACCTATGCCGAATGGGAAGTGACGTTTGAGCGCAAGGCTCAGGCGTTATGGATTCCACTGCGTCCGCTCTTGGAGGCATTAGGTCATCCGATTGTCGGAGTTGTTTCAACTGCTGGGGAGCGACGGGTCTCGGCAATCTAGTTGTTTTGATAGATTCTTGGGACAAACGCTTAACTTTCTCTCCCTTTCTTCCATGTCTATTTCCGCTAGTTTCTGGAGATACTGGTTGATAGATTACGGCCATGGTTTTTAGAAATGGAGGGGGAGTCAGGATGAATCACGATCAAGCGCAGACGTTGCTGGAGCGGCTCGTCCACAAGGTGGATCGGGTGATAGTTGGAAAAAAAGCGGAGATCGAGCTCGCGGTAGTGGCGATGCTGAGCGGCGGTCATATTTTGTTAGAGGATGTGCCAGGAGTGGGTAAAACGATGCTGGTACGCACGTTAGCTGCCTGCATCGGCGGGTCGTTTGGCCGCATTCAGTTCACGTCGGACCTGCTGCCGTCTGATGTCACCGGCGTAACGGTATACCATGCGCAAAGCGGTCAGTTTGAGTTTCGGCCCGGGCCGGTGTTCGCCAATGTCGTATTGGCCGATGAGATCAATCGGGCAGCGCCGCGAACCCAGTCGGCACTGCTGGAAGCGATGGAAGAACGGAAAGTGACGATCGATGGAGAGACGCGGGCTTTGCCGAAGCCGTTTTTGCTGCTGGCTACGCAAAATCCGCTGGAATACGAAGGAACCTATCGCCTCCCGGAGGCGCAGCTGGATCGTTTTTTGATGCGGCTGACGCTCGGGTATCCGAAGCCAGAGCAGGAGGTGGATCTGCTCGGGAGGATGCAGGATCCGCCTAATCTTGCCGAGCTGAAGCCGGTGCTGCTGCCGGAGGAAATGGCCCTCATGCAGCGTCAGGTGCGCAGCGTATTTGTGGACGACGTCATCAAGCGCTATATGGTTGGGGCGGCGGACGTATCCCGGCGCCATCCGCAAATCGCGCTGGGTTTCAGTCCGCGCGCAACGCTTGCCTGGATGGGGGCGGCGCAGGCGATGGCGTATTACAAAGGACGTTCGTTCGTCACGCCGGACGATGTGAAGGCGGTCGCGCCCGCTGTGCTCACGCACCGGATCGTGCTGAGGACGGAAGCGAAGCTCGACGGAGTCAGCGGAGAGAAGGCGCTAGCTGAAGTGCTGGCTAAGGTGAATGTGCCGATTTTTGCACGGAGAGCGGGGGCTTCGTCATGAAGCACGCAGGATGGGCATGGCTGATCGCCGTCACCTTCGCCGGAGCTTTGGGAGGTTGGTACGCTTGGCGCGGCGGGGCGTCGGCTTTATTCTTGCTGCTGCTGGTCGGATTCATTATGCTGCAGGGCGTTTTGGTCCAAGCATTTGGCCCGAAGCGCTTCAAGGTGGAGCGCGCTTGGCAGCCGGTATTTCCGGTTGCCGGTGAACCGGTCACTGTCACGTTAACGGTCCGCTGTGAGGGAGGTCTGCCGCCGGTTTGGCTGCAGATCGAGGACCAGCTGGCAGGAGACGCGGTTGGTTCAGAATACGGGAAGAACCGCCCGGGGGGCCGGGGCGGTAGTTTGTTTTTTACCGGATTTCGCCGGGATTACCGGATGACATATGCGATTCAGGACTTGCCTCGGGGCGTCTATAAGAATGCTTCCGTTAGGTTAACCTGGGGCGATCCGTTTGGCTGGTTCAAGCGGAGCCGACTTGCGGCTTCCTCTGAGGTGATGGTGGTTCATCCGCTGCGGCTGGCAGGAGATCCCCCGAAGGCAGAGGAGCGGGGCGAGCAGGAGGGCGGCGGGGCTTGGCAGCCCCAGCTGGTCGCATCGTCTCCAACTCCGGGCCGGTTAAGACCCTATGTCGAGGGTGATCCGTTGCGGCGAATTCATTGGAAATACTCGGCGAAAAAAGGCCAGCTGCTCTCCCGCATCCCCGAGGAGCAGGGGGTCATGCCGCGCTATTTGCTGCTGAGCACGCAGGACGGGGATTACGCTTCCTCCGCCGGCTTCGAACTGGCGGTTTCGGCAGCCGCCACGTGGTTTACGCGCGAAGCGGGCGGCGATTCCGGCGCCGATGAGCTTCGCTTCAGCCATAGCGCGATGGACGGAGCTTGCCGGGTGAACGGTCGCGACGGCCTGATGAGCGGCCTGGAGCAGCTGGCCGGCCTCCGCTTAGGGAGCGGCTTGTCTGCGGGAGAATTGCTTCGCCGGGATTGGTCCGAGGTGCTCTCCCAAGGGCAAAGCCTTACGGTCATCACCGGCACGCTGACGCCTGAATTGGCGGGGGATGTGCTGCATTGGGCCGAGCTGGGGGTAACCGCGGAAGTTTGGTGCGCCGGCGGGCTCGGCGGATCGGATCTGGGGCGGCTGGTAGCCCGGCTGCGAGAACGGGGCGTCACGGTGTTGGATCTGACGTTGTATCGGACGAAAACTCCGCGGAAGGAGGCGATCAAGCATGTCGGCGCCTAAACCGGCAGTGCTCACCTCCAGCGGCCAGTTGGCACCGGTGACACCATCCCGGCGAGGCGGGCATTCTGCGCCTTCTGTCGGCCTGCGGGTCGTGATTACGCTGCTGCTGTTTGGTTTGTTTGGGGAATGGTTGTATCCGTTGCATGCGATGATTCCCGAAAGGCAGACGGAGCTGCTTCCGCTGTTTTTCGTTCTCACCGGAGCTTTGCTGTTGTTTGGCTGCCTGCGGCTGCCGACTGCCCTGTATGCGCCGCTGCCGCCGCTGCTGATCGCCGGTGCCATGTTGTATCTGTTCGGGAGAGGAGAAGGGATTGCCTGGTTTGCCGGCTACGCCCATACGATCTCTGCCGATCTGGAGGCGTTTTGGGATACGGGGCGGTTGTTCTCCATCAGCATGGAGACGCGGGCATTGCTGCTGTTGATCGGTTGGACGTTGCTGGTCGTTTCCGTACAGATGCTGGCGTTATCGCGCCAGAGTATTTTGCTGTTCTTGTCCGCCACGGTGATCTACTTGCTCGTGCTGGAAGCTGCCGTCGGCTTGGAGCTGTATTTGGGCGTCATCCGCTCGGCGGCGTTGGGCTTGGCCCTGCAGGCGGCAGCGTTCCATCGCGGCGAGCCTGGATCGAGCCGGGGAGCCGGGAGACTCGCCGGCGGGGTCGTCGTACTCGCCTGCGTGGCGGGCGCAGCGCTGCTCAGCTCGCTGCTGCCGCTGCAGCCGGTGCGGGCGATCTCGTGGGAGCAGGTCGCCCGCAGCTTGTCGGAGTGGAGCGGAGCCGAGTTGCCTGCCACGGCGGGCCGGGCCGCGGCGGTCAACGTCTCCGGCTACGGTCGGGACGACTCCAAGCTGGGCGGGCCGCTGCGCCTGCGCCTTGATCCATATTTTACGGCGTTGTCCCCGTACAATACGTACTGGCGCGGCGAGAGCAAAAGCGTGTACACCGGCCGGGGCTGGATTCAGCCGGTCGGGGATAGCGCGCCGGTGATCGCCGGGGCGGAGCGTACGGGCGGTGTGACGGGCGAGGCGGCTGAAGGCGAAGCCATCACAGCCGAGGCCCAGGTCGACACCGGCCGCGAGCTCATACGGCAAACGGTGACGTTCGAAGCGCCGTTATCGGGGAGGGTAGCCTTGCTCTCGGGCGGGCTTCCGGTCCAGGCGGAACGGATCATCGCCGGTGACGGAAACGAGTCGGTGCAGATTGAGCCTCGGTTTGATGCCTGGGCCGATGCCTTGATCGTCGACTATGCTGCCCCGGCGGAGCAGATTTACGGCTATGAGCTGACGTCGGCGGTGCCGACGGCGTCTGCGGACAAGCTGCGCCAAGAAGAGGGGCCGGACCCTGTAGAGGTCCGTGACCGCTTTCTGCAGCTGCCGGACGCATTGCCGGAGCGGGTGCGGAAGTTGGGCGAGCGGCTTGTCGCCGGAGAAAGCAACCGCTATGATGCGGCGGCCGCCGTCGAGAGCTACCTTAAGCATCGCTACGCTTACAGCCTCGATTCCCGTCAGCCGCCGGAAGGCGCCGATTTCGTCGACCACTTTCTGTTCGTCGACCGCATCGGCTATTGTGACCATTTCTCGACGGCGATGGTCATCTTGCTGCGCAGCGGCGGGATTCCGGCTCGCTGGGTCAAGGGCTTCGCGCCGGGAGATCCTGCGCCATCTGCAGCTGCGGCTTCCGGAGGAACGGGGAGCAGGGGGGAGGCCGTTTCACTAGCAAGCGGTACAGGCTCCAGCTCGGCAGAGATGCACCGATATACCGTAGCCTATGCGGATGCGCATTCGTGGGTCGAGGTTTATTTTCCCGAAACGGGTTGGATTGCCTTTGATCCGACGCCAGGGTTTGGCGAGTCCATCGCCTTGAGCGTCAGCACCTTAGCGGATTATAGATTAGGTGAAGCAAATACGGTAGCGACTTTTCCGTGGTTAGCCAAAGCTGTTGAAGTGGCCAAGCACCTGCAACCGAGACTTACTGAATTGGCTTACGAAAAACTTACCCGTATGACCCCGCGGCTGCGCCCGTTTGATTGGACCGTTTTGGCTTTAACTGCTGGTTTCGCCTTACTGTTCGCACGAGAACTGAGGCTGCGCGGATACTTACTGCTGCTTGCCTTCGGACGATTGCGGCCAGGGAGCACGTTTCCTGGACGCCGGGAGTTGCTTGCTTCAGCGGATCGGGTTTGGCGCGAGTTAGCATTGCTGCATGGTCCCAAGCCCGCGTCCATGACAGCCCGGGAATATATTCAGGGCGCGTTCAGCGAAGATCAGGCGCAATCGGAGTGTGCGGAGCAGTTCGTACGGACCTGGGAAAAGATCTACTACGGAGGCTTGCGACCGGATCGACAGGAAAGCGTGAAATTCCTTGAACAATGCCGGAAGTTGGCCTCTCGCCGAGGCTGAAATTGGCGCTTGGGCTTCCTTGACGACCTCTTTTGTCGTTTCGTATAATAGGTGTCATAATTTGAGGGAGGCTCGGTCATGAATAAGCCAAATGAAATGATTGTGGTCCTTGACTTCGGAGGACAATACAATCAGTTAATTGCAAGAAGAATCCGCGACTTAGGCGTGTACAGCGAATTGCTGCCGTATAATACGCCGGTTGAACGCCTGCGGGAAATCGCGCCGAAAGGCATCGTATTTTCGGGTGGTCCATCCAGCGTTTATGCGGAGGATGCCCCACACATTGACCCGGCCGTGTACGACATCGGTGTGCCGATCTTCGGCATCTGTTATGGGATGCAGTTGATGGCTCACCAGCTTGGCGGTAAGGTTGAACGGGCGGCAAAACGCGAGTACGGCAAAGCGGACGTGGATTTTGCCGAACATTCGGCCCTAACTCGCGGTCTGGATTCGAAGCAGACCGTATGGATGAGCCACGGGGACCATGTGACCCAGCTTCCGGACGGCTTCGTGGTTGATGCATCGACAGAGCATGCGCCGATCGCCGGATTTGCCAATCCGGACCGGAAGATGTATGGTGTGCAATTCCATCCTGAAGTGCGGCATTCTGTACATGGGAATGAAATGATCCGCAATTTCCTTTATGACATCTGCGGCTGTGAAGGCAACTGGAGCATGGAGACGTTTATTGAAGACGCGGTACGTGATATTCGCACGCAAGTCGGCGACGGCAAAGTGCTTTGTGCGTTGAGCGGCGGTGTAGACTCCTCAGTGGTGGCTATGCTGATTCATAAAGCAATTGGTGATCAGTTAACCTGTATGTTCATCGATCACGGTCTGCTGCGCAAAGGCGAAGCGGAGAGCGTCATGGAGACCTTCGTGGGCAAGTTCGATATGAAGGTCGTCAAGATTGATGCGCGCGAGCGTTTCCTCTCGAAGCTGGCCGGCGTGGATGATCCGGAACAGAAGCGCAAAATCATCGGTAACGAGTTTATTTACGTGTTCGACGAAGAGTCGGCGAAGTTCGATGACTTTACTTACCTGGCGCAGGGGACGTTGTATACCGACATTGTCGAGAGCGGCACGGCAACGGCTCAAACGATTAAGTCCCACCATAACGTGGGCGGGCTGCCGGAAGATATGAAGTTCAAGCTGATTGAACCGCTGAAAACGTTGTTCAAAGACGAAGTGCGCAAGGTTGGCGAAGAATTAGGGCTGCCGCGGGAAATCGTGTGGAGACAACCGTTCCCGGGACCGGGACTTGCGATTCGCGTCTTGGGCGAAGTGACGGAAGAGAAATTGCAAATCGTTCGGGATTCCGACTACATCCTGCGCGAAGAAATCGCCAAAGCGGGACTGGATCGTGAGATTTGGCAATACTTCACGGCATTGCCGAATATGCGCAGCGTAGGGGTTATGGGCGACGCTCGTACTTACTCCTACACAGTAGGCATCCGTGCCGTGACGTCCATCGACGGCATGACCGCCGACTGGGCGCGTATTCCGTGGGACGTGCTGGAGAAGATTTCCGTACGGATCGTCAACGAAGTCGAGAACGTGAACCGCGTCGTGTACGACATTACGTCGAAGCCGCCGGCCACGATTGAATGGGAATAGGTTATCAAACTCACAAATGCTCTCCTTTAGATGCCGGTTCAGGCAAATAAAGGAGAGCATTTTTGGTTAATTTACTGTTGTATCTATTGCTTTGGGTCTCTTGATTACTTTGAAATCAGTGTAAATTTTCACGAATAATTCAAATTACGAACAATAATATCACGAATTGAATCGAATATTCGTTTTTTCTGTTGACATTTTAGGACCCTCCGCCTAGAATAAATCATGTGATAAGCCTTGCTGACATGGCTTGTCTGGATATCGACAAAACCGCATAGTTCTTTTCGTATAATTCCGGGAATTGGCCCGGAAGTCTCTACGAGGTCACCGTAAATGATCTGGCTACGAAAGGAAGAAACGAACGTATCGTTGGAGCGAGTTGGGGAAAGTTCAGGGATGTTGCTCGGACGAATGCTGCGATGCTTGCTTCACGGAAGCCTATGGCTGTTGGCTGATCCGAACGATCGTTTCTTCTGGATGTACGGTAACCCGAGGGATGTCGCCTCGGGCTTTTTGTCGTTTTCCGAAGGAAATTCAACAAAGTGGTGCTGTCATGCCAGTTGTTTGAACCTGGATTGTCAATTTTTAAGGGGGAGTAATTTTATCATGGATCGGTTTTTTAAACTGAAACAGAACGGTACAACGGTACGTACGGAAATTATGGCGGGCCTGACCACATTTATGGCGATGGCCTACATCCTTACGGTGAACCCGAACACGTTGACGGCGTTTGGCCAGATCGAAATGGGTTGGTACTCCGTATTCTTGGCAACGGCGCTGTCCGCAGGGATTTTCACGATTGCCATGGGCCTTTTCATTAACTTTCCTGTGGCGCTTGCGCCGGGGATGGGTCTGAACGCGTACTTTGCGTCCGTCATTCTGTCATCTGCGACAACGGATCATCCGTTTACTTGGGAAATGGGCTTAACGGCTGTATTCATTTCCGGGTTGATCTTCATCCTGTTGACTTTAACGAAAGTTCGTCAAATGCTGCTGGATGCCGTTCCAGATTCGTTGAAGCATGCAATTACGGTCGGGATCGGGTTGTTCATTACGATTATCGGTCTGAAAAACAGTGGTCTGATGACCATCGGCGTTGAAGCCGGTAGCGATATTCCGGCGAACACATTCACCGATGTGCTTTCCTTTGAAACGGTAATTCATTTAGGCAGTCTGGAGAATACAGACGTACAGCTCACTTTGATTGGCTTGTTGCTGATCGGGGTTTTGATGGTGCTGCAGGTTCGCGGTGCGATTTTGCTGGGGATCCTGGGAACGACGGTTATCGCTTTGCTGATGGGTGTGGTGGACTTCGGTACTTTGTCCGATCCGCAAACGCCTTGGGTTCCGGACTTCACGCAAATCAACTTTGCACGCTTTGACTGGGACGGCATCTTGCATACGGGTATTATTTCCGCGATTGCGACTTTTACTTTCGTGGAATTGTTTGATACATTTGGTACTTTGGTAGGTACAGCTTCCCGTGCTGGGATCATGAAGGATCCGGAAGAAGGCAAAAAACGCGTCGGCAAAGCCATGCTGGTTGACGCAGCGGCTGTTACTGGCGGCGCACTGCTCGGGACTTCGACGACGACAGCTTATATTGAAAGTGCAGCTGGCGTAGCTGAAGGTGGACGTACGGGCTTAACCGCCCTCACGACGGGGATTTGCTTCTTGGCCGCCTTGTTCTTGGCTCCGATCGCAGCTTTGATTCCTGGTGCTGCAACGGCTGCAGCCTTGATCATTGTTGGTGTCCTAATGGTTCAATCGATCAAAGAGATCGACTTCTCCGATATGGTTGTAGCCATCCCTGCGTTCTTGACGGTAACGATGATGCCGTTCACCTATAATATTGCGAACGGGATTTCATTTGGGATTGTGTTCTATGTGGTGCTAGCCTTCGCGGCTAATCTGATCGGCAAAAAGAAATATAACATCCACTGGTTAATGTGGGTATTGTTCGTTCTGATCATTCTTCGTTACATTTTTCTTGGCAGCCAAGGTTAATGATGAACTAACGGTCTCTCAAGCCTGCAGTCCCTTTGAGGATTGCAGGTTTCTTTTTTAATAGTAGTAGATTCTCGATTATATGCGACGATTTCCAAGTATTGCATTTGTGTTTGCTTGTGAGGTTTGGTATATTATAAAAGTCGCTCACGGCGATGAGGTGTTTGCGAAGAAGATTGAACTTGATGGTCGAAAAAACGATCGAAAAAAGTTCTTGCATCCCAACGAATCACCTGATATAA
>NZ_GG695998.1:0-43638 GCF_000159955.1 Paenibacillus sp. oral taxon 786 str. D14
ACTTGGGTGAATTAACTACTAAGTAGTTAGTTCACCTATTTCCATTTTTAAAGAAAATGGTGAGGATATGAAAAAGATAAGTTTTAACGAAATGAAAGAAAACCACACTTCCTTTTTTTCTCCAAACCAGCTCGTTGTTCGTAAACTACCTGTTATTTCAACGACTGATGAAGAGCAAATAAGAGAAATCCTGATCAACATGATTAATATTCAAGGGATTCTGGCTAGGCATTATTTTTATCAAAGAGAACTAGGAAGCTCCAGTATAGAAGATTACTCCTTCTTTATCACTAATAAAGTGGATGATGAAGCTTTAATGTTTAGCATGATTTTTGATTCTGTTACTGTAACAAAGACCAGGTACGGGGAACCATGCGGTCTTCAAGTTAATGACGCCAAAGATATAGCTTATAAAGTTTTTGAAAGAATGATTAAAGAAAAACAGGTTAACAATGAAATTGGCCACTTTATTCTAGGTAGAAAATTTCAGAATGATTATCGCCAGCTAGGGTGTTTTGAAATAGAAGGTGACGGAAGGGAGGTTATTGAAAACGAGTTTTTTACTTATTTGATCAAGAGTTCATCTTTGTCCACGGCTGTATATCCTGCATATCTCGATGTTAGTGGTTTGAAAATGGAAGAAATAGAAAAAGACCAGCTAATAATTCAGTTAGCAAATCAAGTTAGTAAACTCTATTTAATGGTTTATGATTATGAAAATACGGAAGGGGTTCCTTTCTTTCGAAAAGAATTAAGATGGTTTATTTGAGTCGGATAAGTAAGTCAATATCATAATTCGACTTGAGTAGAGGACTAAAGCTACCAAAAATCAAAGGGTCAATTGAAGGTCACAAAATGATCAGGAAAAGGGACAAGACAAGGTCACGTAATCCTGTTAATCTGATAGTGTCAAAAAGGTGTGGACAGGCTCCCGGGCATCCCGGACGGCCTGTCTTTTTCATTTTCAGGGCCGATCGGGATTACCGGTCGTTCCTGAAGGGAAAGGAGTGGTGGATCCATCCAATATCTCGACAATTGAGGAGCGGAAGATCGAGGGGAGGGGAGCAGCGATGCTCTCTTTTTTATTTCCAAGCTGGTGCGAGCCCGGTCAAGGTCAGCACAAGCGAACGCTATGGTTCGAAATTCAATCCTCCCTTGATGCCACACCTATGGACTTTGCCAAGGCAACGCGGTTTGCCCGGCATATCAGCGGACTCGGGTATGCCCGGTTCCAGCGTCTTCGGCATGGACAACTCTATTTTCGTTTCCTGATCCAGTGTGCAGGACCTGCTGGACGGGTACGGATCTACGTTTCTGTCCCCGACATTCGCTGGATGGGATTTCGTACCGGGTTCCACACACAGGTGTCCGGAATGTATTTGCTTCCGGTCAAGACACCCGTGTTTACCGCTGGTTCGGGCAAAAACGTGATCGTTGCCGAAGGCCGTCCGGCGTATAAGGGCGCTCTTTCCGTTGCAAGTATCCATCCGGTCGGCAAAGATCCGCTAAACGAAATGATCGCCGCGATGGGTGCAGGCGAACTGGCGGAAGGCGAGGAGGTGTGGCTGGAGCTGGCCTTTGCGCCAGCGGGCAAGCGGCTCCTTCAGCGCCGTGTCCGCAGAGCCGAGAACTGGCTGCGTTCCCCGGCCAATGAGCCGGTGTCCCTGCAGTCCATTTGGCGGGAGATGAACACGAACCAAAAGGCCAAATCACGGCCACGGGAATTGACCGCCTACCAGCAAAACGTGATGCGGACGCTGCAAAGCAAACATGATGAAGATGAAGTCGGGCTGTGGACCGGATTTCGCGTGCTGATTCGTTCCTCTTCGGCGAAAGCGCGACTGCAAACGATGAACGATATGCTGCAATCGATGCGAAGCGGTAATGGCATCGTCCTCCGTCCGGTAAAAGGCAGAAAGCAGGTATTAGCACCGGGAACGCCATCCAAGCAGTTATTGCTCGCTTCGGAGGAACTGGGCTACTGGCTGCGCATTCCTGCCTTTGGCGATCCGGTCGCCGCGCATATGGAGAAGATGCATGCAAAAATTGTACCGGCTCCGACTGGACTCGACCACGGCCTCTACATCGGGAAAAGCAACGTGCCGGGCCAGGAACGGGACCTTCGTATGCCGCTGGGTCAAATGCTCAAGCATACGTTTCTCGCCGGCACAACCGGTTCCGGGAAAACGTCTACGCTGCTCTCGATCATGACCCGTATGGTTGAAGATCTGGAGAGGAAGCCGGACCAAGCACCCGGTTTTACATTTCTCGACCCGCACGGCGGGGCGATTGAAACGCTGCTGAGTTATATCCCGAAAAAGTTGTATCCGAAGTTGCACCTGATTCCTCTCGGGGCTACCGAACGGCCGCGCGGCTTCAACTTGTTTCAAGACGCGCATGCGGATGTACGGGAGTCGTTGACCGGGGAGTTTGTGACCACCTTGCAGCAATTGTTCCCGGGTTCGCGCCCGCGGGCGGAGCATTATTTACGGAATGCCGTGTTGAGTTTGTTGTCGGTGCCGCCGCAAACGGTACTGGGCATTATGGATATTTTCTATAACGAGAACTACCGGAGAAAATTGCTGCCGAAACTCGACGTGCATCTGCGCCATTTTTGGTTGGACGAGTTCGCGCAAATCAAAAATCTGGGGGATCATCTCGGTCCCATCATGAACAAGCTTGGTGCCTTAACGACGTACCCGACCGCACGGCGGATGCTGGGGCAAGAGCGCAGCAGCATCGACACCCGGCGGGCGATGGACGAGGGCCATATCGTGCTGATCGACGGCAGTGGCTGCGTCCCGGATTTACTGAAGATTCTGGCCAGCCTGTTTTTCATCGACTATCATTTCACCTGCCGCAAGCGGCCACAGCACAAGTCCAAAGCACATTTTTTCTTTGCTGACGAAGTCCATTTGTTTGCAACGGACATTTTAACGAAAATACTGGCCGAAGACCGCAAGTTCGGCTTGTCGGTCTTTCTGGCCACCCAGTATTTGACCCAATTGTCCGATCGCATTCTGGAGGCGATTCTCGGCAATGTCGGAACGCTAATGTTGCTGCAACTCGGCGGGCCGGACGCGGACAAATTGTCGCGTTGGCTGAAACCCCAGGTGACAAATACCGATTTGATGAACCTGGCCGAGCTGCACGCCATTGTGCGCACGAAAGGACACGAAGGGCGTCTTGAGCTGTTTACGGTGAAAAACGAGATCGTGCCTATGAAGCACGAAGCCTGGATTCGGGAAGCGTGGGCGCATTCGGACAAACAGGATGGCCGATCGATTGAGACGGTCGAGCGGGAAATGAATATCGGAGAAGGACCGCAGTCCCCGCTAAACGGTTGGCGGCGCGACGATCCGGAGTAAGGCTCATGCCTAATAAAGTCAGAGATCAAGACTGAGATCAAGTCTGAGATAAAGATGGAGATAACCGGTCAGATGGAAACATCGCTGCAAGGCCGCAACCGGCGCATGAGCCGGCGGTTGCGCTGATCCGGACTTGCTCTCATCTGCGCGGAAAGGAGAGAGACATGTACGAAGCGGCAAAAAAGGAGTTGCTTGCGCTCATCTACCGATACGGACCAATGACCGCCAAACAGGCGGCGATCGTTCTGAATTACCGGTTGCCTACGCTTTACGCGATGGCCAGTCAATTGAACCGGCAAGGGTTAATTCGCAGCATTCCGCTTCCCTTCCTTCGGCTCAATCATGTAGGATACGGCCTGACCGCCCAAGGGGCAAAAACCGCCGCCCTGCTTGCCGGCGAAGAAGACGGTTTCCGTTCTAAAGCATGGGAGAAGTTGCCGATGCAACTGGAGCATGTGTACGGAACCAACGCATTTTTTGTTTCGCTCATTGAGCACAGTTTGCACCATAAAGGCGAAGGTATAACGGAGTGGCAGTCAACCCGGGAAGCCGCAGAACAATACGCCCATTTCAAAGAGTCCGGTAAAAAAACGATGCTGCTTCGTCCGGACGGATTATGCACGTATGTGCTACCTGGGCGGGGGAGGCTTGTGCTGCATGTGGAGTACGATACCGGCAGCGAAAACCAATGGAAACTGCAGGACAAGTTGTGGTTGTACGGACGGGTGTTGTCCGCCGCGTGGCGGTCGGTTGCGGCTGTGCATGTCCTGTTCGTGACCAAGATCGAGTCGCGTCCGAAGCGTTTGTTGCGTCTTTGGGCTGCGCTCGGCGAAGGGCCGCTGATTGGTCGTCCGTTGCCGAACGTCTGGGCAATCAGCGAGAGCGAATGGAAGCGAAAAGGCGTAGAGGAAGCACTTTGGTGGGGAGTGGGGGAGTCGCGCATCCGGTTGAAAGAGATGCCGCTGCTGCCGCCCGCAGAGGCAGATTTGCCGCTTCTCGGCAAACAGCCGCGTGAGCCGTCCCCGATCGCAGGGAGGTGAATGGACTTGGAATTTCGTTGGCTGCCGAAGCTGCTCCTGTGGAGCATGCTAATGTTTTCCTGTTTGGGGGCGGTTTCTACGCTGTTTCGCACGGATACCGATCCAGTCCCCGCCTTGCTCACACGAACGGCCGAGCAGCAGATGGCGATCCAAACGGCGCTCGGGTTTGCCCGGGAATGGATGTTCTGGGACGGCGGGGAATTGCCGGAAGAGCGAGTGCAGCGGCTGCAGCCCTATGTCAATCCGGATGCGCTTGCCCGTGTCGCTGCCTTACAGGCCGAATCAAACACTCGAAGTCAACAGGTGATGGCATCGGAGTTTTTGACCATCGCCGCTAGCGGCGGATCGTCCTATCGGGTCCGGGTTCGCGTTATTGTTGCCAATCCGGAGCGGATGATGTGGGAGGTTGAAGTGCCGGTTTGGGTTCAAGCAACAAAAGGGGCGGCGGTTACCGATCCGCCAATCATTCGATCATTACAGGAACCACCAATCGTCCCGAAGATTCCGCAAGCAGCAGCGGCATCCGCTGCGGTGGAAGAGCGGATGCGTTCGGCCATGGAAAGTTTCCTGAAAGCGATATGCGAAAGCAAGGATGCTGGCAGCCTGCTCAATTATGTAACGGCAGACACCAAAATGGTTCCGCTAAATGGCCGGTTGCGTTTTGTAACGTTAGATCGTTTGGAAGCGACAGGAGAAGGACCTTACGACGTAACGGTTTCATTTACCATCGAGGATGCATCGACCGGCTTTCGTTTGGCGCAGGTGTGGCGGATGAAGGTAACGGAAGAAAATCAAAAGTTTTTTGTGGCGGCTATGCAGTAATAACTTACCCAAAATCCGAGCCATCAAAATGATCGCGTGGACCACGATTCATTGGTTAGACCTGGAGGTGAGGGATATGGATGGAGATTTTGTCCAAACCGGTTTGCTTGTGCTGAAACGATTGCTGCAGGCGATTTTCTTGACGATCGCTATTTACCGGGGCGTCAAGATGTATGCCAACGGGGAAACGAATCGGCTTTGGTCGCACATTATGCTTTCAATCATTCTCGGTATTTTTGTTTTTGCACCCGGTATTGCCAAATATTTAGCTTTTTATGTGCTCAAAACGCTGGGCATTTCGGTGGACGGGCTGACGGATACGACGGGGGGCTGACACGATGAACGAGCAGGAGAAAGCGGAATCGTATCGTGCCTTATATCGGGTTCGTCCGCTTATCTACCATATTGGGGATATAAGGTTATGGATGCCGATCCGGCAGGATGGCGTCGTCATGTGGCTTGTCTATCTTTTCGTCTTTTTCATTTTTTGTTACATCTTGCCTGTACTTACGGTGCTTCCGTTCGATCGGGCGATCACGATGACGGTCGGCCCGGTCGCTGCGGCTTATTATACGGTCAAGCTGGATCCGGCGGGCAAAACGGTGCCCCACTATTTGCGGGACATTGTTCATTTTCTGGTTCGGCCCAAATGGGTGGTCCGTTGGCAGGCGGTCCGTCAACCTGGCGGTACCCATCGGGTTCGGTTTATCGGGCACTGCCGTCCTTATGAACGGCTGCCGCTTCAACAAGGAGGCGAGGAGTGGTGCGGCCGTAAGGGACAATTGGTTGGAACGGTGGAAGGTTTTCGCGTTCTCTTCCTTCCCGCACTTGTACGCATGCGCTGGATGGTAAGATCAGGCCGATTGTCGATCATGCCGCTCAAACGGCAGCCGAAACAGGCCATTGTACCGCCTACCTGGCTCGAAGGACATCGTGTGTTGTACGGGAGCGCGGCCACCCCGCTCCAATTGGAGCGGGAGTTCAAAGAGAATGGCAAAGAACATTGGAAGGCTCAAGTCAGAGCCGACAATCATGCGAGGTGAAACCGGATATGGGGAATTGGCGTCATCATGTGTCGATCGGCATCGACGATATTCTGGAGGATGATAAGGCGAGTGTGGAGCAAAAGGGGCGTATGATTGCGGATCGGCTCAGCCGTGAAGCCTGTTTCCGTTCGTTCCCGTATGTAGCGAATTTTCGCACGGCGCAGACAGCGGACGAACTGGATCAATGGCTCGAGCGCATGTACGATTTTGCCGACCGTCACCGCATCTGGATCCGGTAAGTGCCCTCCTTTTATGACAGGAGGTGAAGTAAGTTGAAATGCCCCGTGTTGTACTGGGAGCAAAACCTGCTGTTCGATTCGCTTCTGAAACCGTGGGCGGTGTATCGCATACCGCTGAAGCCGTATGCCTACCAGTCCGCGGAGAAAAAGCGCGGCACGGTCAGCCAGATGCAGCAGTTTTTGCATAGCTATCATGGCTATGGACAGTTGTTGTCGGTAACCCGGATGATGGATGCCGAACACTGGCGACGGCGGCGAATAGGGCAGGGCGCGGAGCACGAACGATATGTGAAGGCGGTCATGCAACGGTTTGACGCACGTCGACCGTGGCAGCGATCGCTTTATTTGATTGTGCAGCTTTCCGACGTGCAAAAACAGTTTCCCGAAGTTGATTTGTCCGGGTTTCGAAAAACGGGCCAAACGTTAAAGGAACTGGCCGCCGCTTTTCTGAGCCAAATTCAGGAGCAGTTCTGGTACCGTCAGCGCGGCGAACTGGAGGAAGAGCGCCTGCATATGGCCAAATCCGCCGAGAGCCTGCAGTTTAATCACGTTTACCATCATTTAAACGGAGAACGATGTGGTCCGCAAGAGATTGAATGGTTGCTTCGCCAGGGCTTTTTCCGGGGACTTTCCCGGGAGCCGGAACTAATCTTGACGCCGGAAGCGATGCGCGAAGTGCGGGTAAGAGGCGACAGAGTGCTGCTCCGCCCGAAAAAATCACTGCCGATTTTGCTGGCTTCCGATTTGGTGAGCGAAGAGAAGATGAAAACGCTGGTTGTCCATCATGACGATCAGGACGAAGAAAGCTTAAGAAGTTATCAAGCGTTCTTTTCGGTTGTCGATGTGCCGGAAGAGATTTTGGCAATTGGCGACGAGTGGCTGTATGCGCTCGAGGACCTGCCGTTTCCCGCCGAAGTCAGCCTACACTTTCAGGTGCAAACGCCGCACGAGGCGGCCGGCGGTCTGCAGCGCAACCGGAAGGTGCTGAAAGACCAGCGCCGGGAATATGCCGAAGCGTCCGAAGAGACGCCGATCACGTTGGAATGGGCAGGCAAACGCGGACGTGTGTTGGAGAATAAATTGCAAAAAGGGATGCCGCTCGTCTGGTCTTCCGCATGGCTTAATGTGTCGGGAGGCTCTCGTAAGGAACTGGAGGAGCGCGCAGCGCAGTTGCTGCAGCTGTACGCGACCAAGCAAATTCGCATCGTTCGTTCTCCGGCGGATCAGGCGCGGGCGTTTCAACTTTTTTTGCCGGGAGCGGCGATGGACAAGCAAAACCGCATCCCGATGGACCCGAAGTTTTTGGCGGCGGGTATGCTGCACGGATCCCGGGAAATCGGCGATCCGGACGGGGACTATATCGGACGGACATTGCACAGTATCCCGGTGCTGCTCGACCTGAAGCGTCCGATGTCCAAGGAATTGAACCGTTCCGGGGCAATCGTCATCGTCGGTACGCTCGGCTCGGGAAAGTCGGTGTTGAAGAAGACGTTGTTTTATCACGGGTACAATCAAGGCGGCATCGTCTTTTCTATCGATCCTAAGGATGAGGATAGCTGTTTTGCGCTCATCCCGGATATTCAAAAAAACATGGTGCGGCTCAACTTTTCGGCGGAATCGACAACAAAATTCAATCCGTTCCGAATGTCGAAAAGCGAAGAACGTGCGCACAGCATCGTATTGGATTTCCTCAGCCTGCTGTTGGAGGGCACTCGGAACGACGAGCGGGCCGACGCCATTATGGAGGCCGTGGAGCGTACGTTCGAGCAAGACAAGAGGGACTTACATGTCTTCATACGGGAAATGGAGCGGATTGCGAACGATTCGCCGGTTGATGCGATCCGGGTGGAAGCGCGGCGCTGTGTGAACCGGCTGTTGTCCTATTCGCGAAGTCCGTTCGGCAAATTTATTTTCGCCCATGACGGGGAAGAAAACGCGAATATGAGCGGCGCGCGGTTTATCGTCATCACGCTTGCCGGGTTACCTTTGCCGAAGAAACGAACCGAACGGCTGCAGCAGGCGTTGACGCCGAACGAACGGTTCGGCATTGGTATTATGTATTTGGTTGCGGCACTAGGGCGTGAATATATGTTTCACCGTCCAAGCGATCAACTTAAAATCTTCGGCATTGATGAGAGCTGGATTCTCCGCGCCTTTCCGGAAGGCGCCCTGCTTATCGATGAAATCATCCGGATGGGTCGTTCCTTTCAGGTCGTGCCCTTACTTGCGACTCAAAACCCCGGCGATGTGGCGGACGAGGAGACGAGAAATAATCTCGGCTCCATTTTTTGTTTCCGGACGGAAGATCCGCGTGCGATTGCGGACAATTTGACGCTGCTCGGTTTGGATCGGGGGGACGAGGACATGATCCAGGCATTCCGGGAGCTTAAAGCCGGTGATTGCTATATGAAGGATATCACAGGTCGAATCGGACGGGTGCATATTGAGCCGACACCGGATGATTTGCTCACCATTTTTAATACAACGCCGAAAGCCGGCGATATGGAAGGGAGGGAGAACTGTTGAGACGACGATGCTGCTTTGGGCTATTGACGGTGCTGCTCATTGCTGGACTGATTGTGTTTCAGAGCTCCATTCCTGCCTATGCCGATGCACCTGAGGATATGTTCGATCAGTTGTTGCCCGGCGAACGCGAAATGGGCATCGAACCGGGAGATCGAACATTAGATTACCGCCAGTATCCGGTCGACAGCTATATCTGGGACTTAGGTTACGATTTGATTGAGTGGTCCGGATGGAAAATGAAGCTGAATGACCCTTTTTCGTTGCTGCTCAACTGGATAGCGAACGGACTGTTTATGCTCAATGCGTTCATTACGCGATTGTGTATTTTTCTTATGCAACTGGGGTTTCATACGGATTTGGTCAATGAACAATTGTCGCTGATTTTGCCAGTGATGGACGGCATGCGCACCGGACTGTTCAGCAAGTTTTTACCGTGGGCGCTTGTCCTGCTGGCTGCATGGATGGTGAAAGTGGGCTACTGGAACAACCAGACGACAAGATTGACGTCCGGCGTAATCGGCTCGATTGTCGTGCTGGTCGGCAGTTACTGGTTTTTCACCAACGCGGGACAAAGCATTCGCGCGGTATCACAAACGCTGGACCAACTGACGCAGGTGACGATGGGGGCGCTTGCCGCACCGTATCAGCGTGTGACCGGGGAGGAGCTGAAGGCGGGACTTGCCGGCGCCGCGGACCAGCAACTGTTGGCCACATCCAACCGGCTTTGGCAGCTGTTTGTTGATCGTCCCTGGTTGATCGGTCAATTCAATCGTCAAGACTCGGACGACGTTCGCATGACTGCCGAGGAAGTCGAAGCCGTTCAGGACCTGGCGGAAGAAGAAGAGGTAACGATCGATGCACAGGTCGGGGATGAATGGGCGCACTTGATGCGTCAGTATGCACCTGGTATGGATCAACGGAACATTTTGCGGAAAGTCATGGGCGACGAAAACGTGGATCATGGCGACCATGCGGATACGGCGCTCTTGTTTATGGGCGGTTCGGCGGCCATCCGGTGTTTGGTTGCGATACTTGCCCTTGTCGCTACGCTGACCCTGCTGCTTTTTGTCGGAACCGTATCTTTCATTCTGGTCTTGGCACAGGAAATGGCGCTGGCCATTCTCATCCTCGCACCGGTGGTGTTGCTCCTCGGCTTGTTTCCGGAGCGCGGCTTTGCTTTTGTCCGCCGTTGGGTAGGTTGGCTGATCGGGACGCTTGGCACGAAAGTGATTTACGGCTTCTATATGGGGTTCACGCTGCTTGTCGCCGATGTGGTGGCGCGCGGCTCCGGCATTTTGATCCTGCAGCAAATCTTTGTGGCGCTACTCTTTTTCTGCGCCTTCCTGTTCCGCAAAAAGATATTAAAACAAATGCTTAGTATCTTCCAGGCCCCAACACCGCATGAGATGTATGACGTTTCAAAACGCGAGATTGTTTACCATGTTGGAGAAGTGAAGCAATCGTGGCAAAAAACCAAGGATCGCGCCAAAAAAATCATAAAAAAATTGAAATAAAGGAAAGGGGAGCGGACGATGGAACGACTGGCCGATTGGTTGAAGCGGGAGCTGAAGCTGGATACGGTTCGTTTTGTGGAACGGCAAACGCATGGGCATTTGCTCAGAGGAAACGTACAAGGGCGGGACATTGATCTATTGGTCATATCCTCAGGCCATGTATGGGTGAAGCATCCGGCTGCTCGCTCTTGGAGCACGACGGGGATTTACGTACCCGAGCGGGTTGGATTTTGAAAGGAGGAAGACCGTATGTGTACGGATTTTGACCCGGTGAAGATGGAACGGCTCACCCGCCGAGATGCGATGATTCGCTTTGTCGTGGAGGATTTGGAGAAGCGAGGGCATAGCCGAAAAAAGGCCTTGGAGCTTGCATTTAATGGCTATGTGCTCGACGATTCGGCCATGATCCGAGAGTACGAGAAAGATTAATCTAACTATGTGCCAAAGGTGAAACGGATGGAAACGGGGAGCTTACTTAGAAAGCGAGTCATCTGGTGGATCGTCGGCAGCTTGGGCGTGACCGGCGTCGCGGCCCTATTGCTTGGTTTCATTCTTGTTTTTGCTTTGCTCGGGTCGCTGGTCACGACATCGGATGCCTCGAAAATGGCGGGCATTGAGGTACCGGACACTCCCGAATTCGATATTCCTTTATTCCTGCTGCCAATTTACATCCAGGCCGAACAAGAGCACGCCTCCTGGGCGCGGCTTGCGGCCATTCATCAGGTGACAACCGATTTTGGGGTGAAGAAAGCCAAACGAAGCGACACGATCGGAGCCTTAGGATTTCCGCGTTCATTGTGGGAGGGTTATCGCGTGGATGGGGACAGCGACGGGAAGATCGATCCGGATAATCCCTACGATGCGATTTTTTCATTGGCAAATTATTTGCAATTGACCGCCCAGAACCCGGATGAAGCGCTCGCTGTTTGGTTCGGAAGCAGCGAAGAGGTGGCGTTGGTGTATCGGAAAGAAGAGGAATATGCGGCCATGCTGTCCAGATCGGGAACGTGGCTATGGCCGGTGGCAGGGTACACGACGATTTCCAGTCCATTTGGTTATCGGGTCGATCCGGTTACGGGAGAGCAGGGAGCATTTCATGCAGGAGTCGATATTCCCGCGCCACGGGGTACACCGGTGTTAGCCGTGCAAAGCGGAACGGTGACGCAAGTCATCCGCGGCAGCACCGGATACGGCAACGCGATTCTGTTGCAACATGCAAACGGTTTGGTCAGTTTGTATGGGCATTTGACGGACATTGGCGTACGTCAACGGCAACAGGTGCTGCAAGGCGAAGTGATTGGATGGGTGGGCAGTACGGGAAAATCAACCGGTCCTCACCTACATTTGGAAATTCGGGTGAACGGGCAAAAAGTGGATCCACTACCTTACTTCCGGCAATTGGATGAGCCATGAATAAAGAAAGAAGGGGATGACGTGCGAAACATTGAGATCTATGTGATTGAAATGCGTGGTGTGATTCAGATCATCGGTTTGCTGCCGGGCGTCAATTTGTTTGATCTTGGATGCCGGAAAGAGCGGCAACAGGCGGTCCGGCACGCGCTGGATCTGGCACAGTTGCTCGAGGTTCCGGATTATCGGCTGCATATTTTTGGTCAAACGGCAACCACGTTGCTGGCAACAGGCATGGAGGCGTTGCTTTCCTCTGGTTAAAGCCGGGAAGGATCGATGTTTGGTGAATATTGAAGGGAGCGTGAAGCTGTGCTGAAAAGTCCCATCAGGTGGCAAGGCGGCAAATACAGGCTGCGTGAAGAGATTATCCGGCGCTTTCCACCGCATGTCGTTTATGCGGAAGTATTCGGGGGCGGGGGCTGGGTGCTCTTTGGCAAGGAACGATCCAAAGTGGAAGTTTATTCCGATATCAACGCGGAACTGGTCAATTTTTTTCGGGTGATTCAAGAAGATTGGGAAGGGCTTGCCCAACGGTTTGAGTGGGCACTCTATGCCCGTGATGAATTTGAACGTATCATGAAACGACGGGATCAGGAACGCGACCCGGTTACCCGAGCGTATGATTTTTACTACCGTGTCTACTCGCATTTTGGCGGGAAGTACAACGACGCCGACGATTGGGGGTACACACGAAGCAAGCCGGCATACGATATGTCCAACGTCAAACAAAAATTTAAAGTTGCTCATGAACGGCTGATTGGTGTTTATATCGAAAACCGATCTTTTGAAGAGGTACTCGCCCGGTACGATTCGGCGGATACCTTTTTTTATTGCGATCCCCCTTACTTGGGACTCTCCGGCTATCTGTACAAATTCGACGAATCCGATCACCGGAAGCTACGTGAGCTCTTGGGCGGCATTAAGGGCAAATTTTTGCTGAGTATTAACGACCATCCGACCATTCGGGAGTGGTACGCCCCTTTTGTAATTGAGGGCGTTGAAACCCGCTATTCCATTGCGAAGCAAACGAAAGGACGGCAGCCGGTGAAGGAACTGTTCATTATGAACTATACGCCTAATTTGCAAACGGAGGGATGAACTTGAGAGTTGATGTCCGCGTTTTTAATCGATACCGTAAGCAACCTTTTCTTCCTCATTACGAGATGAATGCGGAAAGACCGCACGAGACTTACGTTTCCGCACCCGTTTTTGTGATTACCGAACAACGACTGGAGAATATCATTGCCCTGGAATCGGATGAACTGATCCGGCAGCATTGCCGTGAGCCTATTCTTATCTTTACAGATCGTAAACGGGTACTTGCCGTTGACCCTCAGGGGTACGATTACGCCCGCTATGTTTGTGTCATCGACTATCGTACCGTGGAATCAATTCTTAAACGGATATAATCCTATGGACAAGATTCAAATTGCAGATCAAGGAAGTACCTTTGCCGTCTTGTTTGTTCAAGACGGGAATCCGCATGAGATGGACAGGCGCAACACATTTGCGGATGCGGAAGAATTTGCGTTCTATTTGGCTGCACGTCTGAAAGTGGACGTCTATTATCGAGACAAAAGACTGGAGCCGCGGAGGAAACGGTGATCGATATGGCAAGGAGGTGCTGGAGTTGCGGGTCGCACTATTTCGTCTGAGTCAACGACAGATGTGGGTGGAGCGGCTTCGCCGGTCGGGCTACGAAGTCAAGTTTGTTCATGATCCCGAACGGATCACGTCGGAAATGAGCGTTGTCGTGGTAGATGCCATGGTGGGGAAATGGAAGGACTACGTACGGCTTGTTCAGGGAAGAGAAGTGCCCGTTGTGTTGCTGGTAGAAGACTACGGGGAGTGGAAAAAGCAACAAACCGAATCGTTGGGGATTGCCGGAACGGTGACAGCGGAAGAAGAAACGAACGGGCTGTTTTCCCGATTTATACCGGCGGGTGATGCCACGGCTGCCCTTTCGAGCTTGGAAAGAACGCTTGTTTTTCAGACGGAAGCCCCTTTCCTATCACATACGGAAATGGAGACGGCTGAATCGCAATCTGTATCCATTGATGTTCCGCTCTCGCAGCGAAAAGCGCGGCAACGGTTCGAAGTGGAACCATCTCCAACGAAAACTTTATCCACCAGGGTTGTTCCCGCCCCTGCTTTTCAGGAGATGCCGGAGAATGGCAGTTTTCCGTATGAGCTGCCACAGACGGACAACCAAACAAAACCAGCGGATAAATCAATGGGAAAGAAGATCGGGCTTGAAACGGAGGACACTGGAAACGAACCGGAACCGGACCTAACCCCAAACGAACCTGACCTGACGCCGCACATGTCCTGGACACCTCCGGACCTGCCATCGGTTGTTGCCGTTTATGCTGCGAAAGGCGGCGTGGGAAAAACGACGCTTTTGCTCCATTTGGCCGCTCGATTATCGAAGGAAGGGCTTCGAGCTTGTATTCTCGACTTGGATCCGAACGGCACGGTCGCCACTATCATGCGCATACAGCCGAATAAAACGATCGTCGACCTTGTACGCCGGATCGACGATCCGAAAGCCAGACGGGCCTGTCTTCTTCAAACGAAGGCGGGCTTTTCCATTGTCGCAGCGCCGCTCATGCCAGGGCAATTCCTACTGCAACCGGAAGAGCTGCGGGCCATCCTCCACTTTTTGAAGGAAGTAACGAATGTTGTGCTGCTTGACCTGCCTGTTTCGTTGGACAGGCTGACCCGACTGGCCTTGGAGCAGGCAGACCAGTTGATGTTGATCACGACGGACGAGCCGGCCAGCCTGTTCAATTTGGATCGGGTGAAGCCGTTACTAACCGGCCTTCGCCCGACACCGGAGTTGTATCTGGTATGGAACCGACTGAAGGAGCCTGCTCCCAAACTAGATTGGAAAGAACGGCTGCCGTGGCCGATAGTACTGGAGTTGCCGGAAGATCCAACCGTTTACCGGTCCGTGCGAAGCGGGGAGTGGACCTTATCTTCCCCGAGCAGCCCTTATCATGTACAGGTGGGCCGGCTTGTGGATCGGTGGATGGGACGGGAAACGGCGTCGCTTCGTGAAAAACGAGGATGGTTACCTCGGTTGGCGTCACATCTCAAATCAGGAAGGCGAAGAGACGAATGAAGGTCCGAGAAACACAGGTCATTTACCCGGTCAATGGTCGAGGCGGTCTGTATATCCTCATTGAAGGTACGCAAGAGGAGGTATATAAAGGTTCGGCGGATAGAATGGCCATAGAGACGGCGAACCGGAATGGGTGGAAGGGAGCTGGAGAAGCCAGTATCGGCATCCCTACACGGGTCGGCGTTCAGTTGTATACGCGTGCATACTGGTTTCACGAAAAGCAATAGGCGGTTTCACCACGTTGAATGGAGAGGAGAAGGTAGGCGATGTCTTTACTATACCGTTACCGGAAACCGATCGTCATCATTGCGATCGGTTTTAGTTTTGTTTTGCTCCTAGTTTCCACCATATTTGTTCTCCAGCATCAAGCGCAGCAGAAACGGCTGCAACAACAGATGCGGGCTCATTACGAACAACAAATCGAGCAATTGAAAACGAACGAACAACAAGGCAAAACGCGAATCCTGGTGGCTGCAAGGCCGATCCCTGCGGGAAAAACGCTTGGAAATGGGGATATTCAGGCGGTGGAGGTTGTCCATGCCTTGGTGCCTTCGGACAGCTTCAAGGATCCGCAGATGGTGGTCGGAAAGATCGCCAAAATCGATCTGCAGTCGAATACGCCGCTTATCGCTTCCATGCTGTATGAAGAGGGGGCGATCCCAAGGGATTTGCGGATGCAAGAGTTTAATGTCATCCAACTGCCGACCCATTTACAGAAGGATCAGGTGGTCGATGTCCGGATCAACTTTCCGACCGGCGAGGACTATATCGTGCTGTCCAAAAAGAAGGTTCGAGACCTTTCGGGGATGATCGTTCGGCTGGAAATGAACGAGCCGGAAATCTTGATGGCTTCCAGCGCCATCATCGATGCGTATTTGCAAGGGGCCAAGCTGTACGCGCTCCCTTATATCGAACCGGGTCTGCAGGAAGCGGCAATCGCCAATTACCCCGCCAACCCGAAGGTGCTTGATCTGATGGACAGGGACCCGAACGTACTGGAAAAGGCCAAGACCGAACTCGCTCGCCAGTTGCGTAGTAGGCTGGATAACAATTTGAAGGCAATGAGCGATGCGGACAAACTGCGGGTGGTCAGCGGCAGCGTCACCGTTCAGCAGCAGTTGCAAAACGATCGGATCGTTACTCAACAAGGCAATGCGATGGAGCAATCGACGGAGCAACAAACTGCTGCGTCGGAACAAACGGAGCAGGACGGTCTACCATCATCAGACGATAAGCCCGCGTCTACTTCTGAGCCGACAGCGACAGAACCGGCTTCCCATCCGCAGCAGGGTACATCCGAGTCCGGTGCGATCCCGCTCCCGAAGTCGCCCGCTTCCAACGAACAGCCGACCAACTCGGACAAGCTGGACGATGTCTTCAACCAGCCGCCGGTATCCTGAAGGAGGTTGTCATGAAAAAAATCGTTTTTCTCGGTGCGCCGGATAAAAGCCATTTGCTGCTCGTGCTGGGTAAACTGCTGGTTGCCGCTGGGCAAAAGGTGCTTATCGTCGATTCAACGATCGCACAATCGATACTTGGGTTTATGCCATCTCCGGATGAACGGCAGGCTTCTTTCGTTACCGAATTTGAAGGTATGGATATCGCGGCAGGGTTCCTTACGTTCGGCCAATTGGACCATTTTCTGAAACAAACGGAAACGGAAGGGGGATGGGCGAATTACGATGTGTTCCTGCTCGATACGGATCATACCGAATTTGTGAAAGGAAAAGATCTGCCATCCTTTGACCAAAGGGTCTGGTGCAGTAATTTGGAGAAGCTGGCGATGTTGAAAAATGCGGAGTTGATGCGTCGGCTTTGTCTTACCGAATCCACCATTCGGCCGCTGCCGTTTTTTAAGTTGGTAAATCCGTTCGTACAGTCGACAATAGCGGAGTCGTACATCGATTCGCATGTGACAACGGAAGCTGTGGAGTGGCAGGAGCCGGTATTTCGCATCCCGTACGATGAGCGGGATGTTTCGGTCCGCATCGATCACCAGCATCATAGCCGCATTGAACTAAGAAAGCTGTCGCCAGCATACCGACATACGGTCTTTTCTATGGCTAAGCATATATTCGGCCTGGATGAGCGAACGATCAAAGCCGCGTGGAAACGAGCGAGGAGGGTTTTTCGTGGGTCATAACATCGTCTTCTGGAGCCCGGTACCGGGTCAAACGGGCAATACGACGAATCTGATCGCCGTCGCGGCGCTGCTCGGACTTGAATATTCCTCCCGAATCGTGTTATTCGGCCATCTGCAAAGCCGCCGTGCGGCAGTCGAGCAAGCGCTTATCAAGCGGAGATCCGAAGATATGCTTGCCTTTACAGCGGACTCCGGCATCGATGCCTTGGCACGGCTTGCACAAAACGGCAAACTCTCGCCGGAAATGATTCGCGATTACACGTTGCCACTCCTCCAAGAACGGCTTGATTTACTGCCCGGTTCGAATAAGGCGGACAAAGCATTGATCATGGGCATGAAGGATATGCTTGCCCCCCTACTCGATTCGGCCAAGCGCTATTACGACTTGACTTTGATTGACGGTGGCAGCGGTGTCGGGTCCGGTTGGACGCAGTTGCTTCTTCAAAACGCCGATCTTGTCATCGTAAGTTTGAACCAAAACCGTTTTGTATTGGAACGGTTCTTTCGGCATCGTGAGGATTGGCTCAAAGGGAAAAAGCTGTTGTTTGTTTTGGGGCAGTACGACCGTGATTCCGCGCTAACCGCCAAAAATATGGTACGGAAATATCGGGTGAAGATGCCGATTTATCCGGTCCCGCATCAGGCAGGGTTCATGGACGCAGCGCAGGAAGGCCGGGCGATCGATTTTCTGTTTAGAAACCGTAATGTACCGCGTGATCATGCCCATCATGCATTCATGCAGTGCGTACGGGCGTTAGCCCAGGCGATCATCGAACAAGCCGAGTTAAACAAACCGTTTTTCGGCGGCAAGGGGGTGTGAACGATGATCGTTTGGATCAACGGCATCATGATCGTCCTGTTGCTTGGGCTGACCACTGCGCTGATCTATTTTCGCATGAGCGGGCAGAAAGCGGAAAAGCCGCCGCAGGAACGAGCCTTTACGATTGAGGCGATGACCGCATTTGTAATGCAGACGTTACACGATTTGACGAGCGGTAACTTACATGACCTCGGACTATCCGAGGAGGAGTTTCGCCGCCGGAAAAGCAAGCGGGCTGAACTGAAAAAAGCGCTGCGCGGCTGTACATCCGGAGACATCCGGGACAAAGCGTACGTCAAACAATATTTGGCGGATTTACTGGTTCAGCAGTATGGGGTTAATGAAACGAACATCGACCGGGTAATCGCGTTCGACGACCCGTATGAACTTTCACCTCAGGACCAGTTCGAAATTTTGCTGTACCTGTACAAAAAACGATACCGGTATGATGCGCTCGGGGAGTTGATTCGCAAGTACGAGCTGGACCGGCCCAAACTCGGTATTGAAGATGGCCGGACCGAATCGTATCGGATTACCGCCGATGAAATCCACGAGATTTACAAAAAAGAAGCGCGGCGGCTGCACTTCGACGACAAACTTAGCATTGTCGTGCAACGCATTTATCAAATGTACAAGGGCTTCAGTGTCGTGGACGAGATCCGGGATATGAAGATCGACGGCGTGTCGGGAGGCGTATCCGGTTTGCCGCCCTCCGTATGGGAAGGGGAATGGGAGTTCCAGGCCGACTCCTTATTGCGGGAAGTGCCGAAATCTCACGATAGTGTTTGGGTTTTTTACAAAGGGAAATCCATTCACTTCAGCTTCCTCTCCTTTGGTTCGGAGCAAGAACTGAAGCGTGTCTGCCAAAATATTTACAAGTACAACTATCCCGGCCAATTGTCGGAGAGCAACGGCTATAAAGTAAACGAGATGGCTGACGGCTCCCGCGTCGTCGTGTTGCGTCCCCGGTTCAGCGAATCGTGGGCGTTTTTTGTGCGCAAATTCGATGTGCAAAGCGCCACGCTGGAACAGCTCATCCGGGATCAAAATGCTGAGCTGCCGATCCGGCTCATTCAGTATCTCGTTAAAGGAGCCCGAATTACCGCAATTACCGGTGCGCAGGGCAGCGGGAAAACGACGCTCTTGATGGCAATGGTCCGATACATTCCCGCTACGTACACGATCCGGGTCCAGGAGATGAACTTCGAATTGAACCTGCGGAAAATCTATAAGGACCGCAACATCCTGAGCTTCCGGGAAACCGAGACGATTTCCGGCCAGGAAGGGCTGGATATTCAGAAAAAGACGGATGGTACGGTCAACATTCTCGGCGAGGTGGCTACGGATCCGGTTGCGGCATGGATGATTCAGATGGCGCAGGTGGCCTCGCTGTTTACGCTGTTCACCCATCACGCCAAGACGCTCCGCGATCTGGTGTTTTCTTTACGGAACTCGCTGCTGAAAACCGGTGTATTCCAGAACGAAAAAATTGCCGAACAGCAAGTGATCAGTGTACTTAACTTCGATATCCACTGGAAGCGCGATATGAACGGCCACCGTTACATTGAGCGTATTACCGAATGCGTACCGCTCGATCAGGAGAAGGCGTACCCCGTCCATTTTCGGCAAGGTGAGAAGTTAGATGACAAGATGGCTGCATTTATGGAAACGGCTGTTGAGTTTTTTCAGCGTTCCACCGACCGGAAGCTGTACGAGGAGCGAAATGTGATTGAATTTCAAAACGGAGCCTATGTGGCGATTCACCCTATATCCGCTCAAAACGTAAACGAGATGCGGGAACAGATGCCGGATGCGGATCGCATAGCCTTTGAGGCTTTTCTAATGGAGAACTGGGGGGAACGGTATGGAATTTAACCAGTTGCTTTCCCTTGTCTTTGGCGGGGCGGTCGTGCTGCTTCTAGCCGCGATCCTGCTGTTCCAGTGGTTGTCTCGCAAAAATACGGGCGCGGGTTCGATCCGCGAATATGAGGAACTGCGGCTCCCCGGCAAACCGACGAGTCGACAAGCGGTTTACAGTATCTTGCAACGCATCTATTTGGCTTGCGAACGGGTTCCGCTGCTTCGTGCTTACCTGAACACGATCCGCAAGCGGCTGATGGTGCTAGAGCGGTACGATGAATGGAAGCTGCGGCTGGAGACGATCAAGATTGCGCTTGCGGCATGGGGGCTGTTGGCGTTCACTCTGATTCCGCTGATCGGCTTTGTTCGTGATCCGGTGACTTTGATCATGATGGTCACAGGCATTTGGGCCATACATGGCATGCTTGCGGATCTGTTCGTGCATCGTGCGGAAAACCGGCTGCTTCACCAGCTTCGCCACTTTATGGCCGATGTGCGGCATCATTACCATCGGCATGAAATGGTGGAGGAAGCGGTCTACGATGCGACGGAAACTGCGCCCTATGAGATGGCGTTGCACGGGCAGGAAGTCTATGAGGTGCTGACCTCCCACGAACCGGACGAGAGGCTGGAACGTTACGAGGAAGTGGCGCCGAATCGCTTTCTGAAAGGGTTGGCCGGGATTTCGCATTTGATTAAGGAATACGGGGACAAGAAACTGCAGACCGGTTCGCTCTACTTGAAGGCGCTTGGCAAACTGACGACCGAACTGAACCTGGAAATTTTGCGGCGGGAGAAGCTTAGCTATTTGCTGCAAGGGCTGACGGCGATTGCGCTTTTTCCGATGTTGTTCACAAAGCCGATTGAAAGCTGGGCCAGCCACTATTTTCCGATGATGGACGAATTTTATGCCGGTAAGCTTGGGTGGATCACGAAAGTGGCTCTTCTACTGGTCATTCTGGTTTCCTATGTGTTGCTTCGCAACATGCGGGAGTTGGAGGGCGAAACCAAACCGCGGCGACGCAAGCCTTGGGAGCAAAAAGCGTACGAACTTCAGTGGGTTCGCCGGCTGATTGACCGAATCGTTCCACATCCGGAAACGCGGGAAGCCACGCGCTGCAAGAGGCTGCTAGCCGAAACAAACTCGCCGCTCCGCTTGGAATGGTTTTGGGTGCAGCGCGCGACAGCCGGCATACTCGCGTTTCTGCTGACACTCGGGCTTTTTGTCACGTTGCATGCAGTCACCAAACACCAACTGTTATATGCACCGGTCAAACCGGATATGATGTTTGGCCGCTTGTCCCCCCGGGAAGAAGCGGAAAGCCGGGAGAAGTCGGTGCTGGATCGCCGGATCATGACGGAAGTGAAGGGGGTGAAAACCGGACTTCCGGAAGCTGTGCGTGCCGCTTTGCGCAGCGACCCGCAGTTACAGCGGGAAGAAGCGGAGCTGTTTGCTGCCGCGCAGCGCATTCTGTCCAAAATGGAAGCTATGAACCACGAATACTTGAAATGGTGGGAGGTGATGCTGGCGTTGTTTGGGGGCTGGGTCGGCTACTCCGCTCCGGTCGGCGTTCTACAGTTTCGCCGGCGAATGCGGCAGATGGAAATGAAACATGAAGTGGACCAGCTCCAGTCGGTGATCGCCATGCTGTCCGAAATGGACCGAATGTCGGTAGAGCACATGCTCGAATGGATGGAGCGCTTTGCCCACATCTTCAAGACACCGATTCAGCATTGCCTGCTTCATTATGAACATGGCGCGGAACAAGCGTTGGAGAATCTGAAAGCGGAAGCCCCGTTTTTGCCGTTTGTTCGCATGGTGGAAAAACTGCAAATGGCGGTCGAACGGATTCCGATCCGGGACGCGTTCGATGACCTGGAATCTGAGCAAACCTACTTGCAGGAACAGCGTAAGCAAGATTACGAAGGGCTCTTGGATGCAAAAGCCGGGTGGGGGAAAATGATCGGCTTCGCACCGATGATGGTCCTTATCTTCGGTTATCTTGTTTTTCCGCTCGTCTATGTCAGTCTGTCGCAGATGACCGTCTATTACGAGCAGATTCAGAAAATTCAATAACAGCCTCTAAGGCGGTTTCCGGCTCTTGCATACCGCGAGGGCTTTTTTTCGTTCTCATCAATTTAATGTAGAAGGAGAGGGAACTCCATGTCCAACGCTCAAAAAGCGATCGTCATGGCGGCCGGCATTTTGCTGGCCGTCGCACTGATCACCTTGGCCGTTCTGCTGTTTATTTCCGCGCAGGATTCGACGAAAACGGCACAAAGCAATTTTTCCAACCTTCAGACGGAACTGTCGCAAATGCAGTTTACCGTCTACGACAACACGGTGCTGTCCGGCAGCCAAACCGTCAATGCCATTCGCAAGTTCAGCGGGGAGGACCAGTTTGGTATCCAAATCATCACCGGGAAAAATCCGGCCGGCCAATGGTACGGTAAAGTCATCAATACCGGCGTGTCGATGGATAGCATCACCTACGGAACCGTCATAGGGGCCGCCCCCGGTCAGCTTGATCACACGATGGATGAATCTAACGTCAACTATGTAAACCCAAGCGGCAAGTTCAGGGCACAACTGATCAAGGACAAAAGCAACGTGATCCGCGGCATCATCTTTCGGCAACAGTAAGAACGGACCGGCGAACGGCATCCTTTGACCTGAAAGCGCAAAGGCATGTCCGCTTCGCTTTGCGGAAAGGAGGACGGCTTATGGGGCACTCCGTACGAACCATGATGGATATGAGCTTTGCATGTCTTATATTTGTGATGGCAGCCACCGCCGGGCTGCTCCTGTTTCAAGGCGGGGCGGCCGCGCTGAATGCGGCCGTTGTTTCAGAGCGAATACAGGAACGAAATGTCCACCAAACGTTTTTCCCGATAGCCGGGGACGGCAGTGTATCCGGCGCAGAAGTACTGCAATCGCTTGTCCAAATCGGGGACATTGGGGTGGAAATCGTTGTGAATGGCGTTGAATATGCAACGACGATGGAGCGGGATGATATCTCAGCATCAAGCATTCGGTTGGATAGCCGGTATGAACCCTCGTACGAACGCGGTCCGGACGGGCAGTTGCGGCGAATTGCTTTTGTTTTGCGAGGTGGAGGATGAACAGTCTGCTCAAAGTGTTTGCCGTCCTGATCGCAGTTCTTATATTATATATCTTCCCGGTTTCCGCCGCTTTTGATCAGCAGGATGATGTATCCGAACTGGTGGTCTTGCGGGCAACAACATCTTTTGTCGACGCGGTCCGAGACAAAGGTTATATTTCCCCGGTCATGTACAACGATTTTATCCAGGCTATCCATTTGACGGGAAATACCTTCGACGTTCAGATGGAGCACGGACAAAAGCGGTACAACCCGGTTTATGACGATCCTACGCTTCCGGAAACGTTCCGTAGCGAATACGACGTGCATTACGATACATTTTACAATGCACAAATCTTGAAGATGCTTTTTCCGGACAGCGCGGCGGGCAAAGACGATCCGGCACGCCGCTACCGGCTGCATGTCGGAGATACGTTCTCCGTTGTCGTGAAAAACACGAACCGGACGAATGGAACTATCCTACATGATTTTTTGAATCATGCGATCAGTCCGAATGAGAAAATCTTCGTTCCGTATGGAGGCATTGTCCGAAATGAAGATGATTAATTGGGCGGTCGTGGGCGTTCTGATTTTATTTCCGTTGTTCGTTATCAATCGTATCGAAACGGATACCCAGCGGCGGGTATTGCTCACCGAACTGCGGTACGATGCAGCGTTGGATACAGCGGTAGATGATGCGGCGCGGGCGCTTTTGATCAATGCCGACCAACAACAGGAAGCACGCTATGAATCGGTCAAACAGGTACGGGTGAACAAGGAGGAAGCGATTGATACGTTTTACCGAACCCTGTACATGAACTTCGGCATTGCCGAAGATACGGTAGCTCAAGGCGTTCTTCGCCGTTACATTCCCGCGATCATCGTGATGGACTATGACGGGTTCTGGGTATATGCAGAGGAAGAGTTTCGTAATGCGGCCGGAGAAACGGAAATTCGTCCGGTCTGGGGAGTGAAGAAGCCATATGCTTATGCCGATGGCCAGGGGAACAGTTTGTCCTTTACGTTGGACGATTACGTCCTTGCCTACGAAGCCGAAAGCGGGACATGGCGGGAAGGCTTCCGATCGGAAATCCAGGCGGAGAACACGATTCCTCTCTTGCGGGATGCGGCATTGTTCGAACAGGTGCGTCGCAGAACGATCGTGGACGCCATTCAGAATGAACTGGCATACCGAATCAATCGGCATAATCAATACGTTTCCCGCTACGGCATCTCCTACACGTTTACGCTGCCGACGATCAGTGCCGAAGAATGGAATAACACGATCGACGATATCGGCGTAATGGCGTTTGTGCAAGGGATTCCGATGGGAAGCAAAACGTACAACAATTACGCGCTCGGCGGCAGCCGGGTGCTGAAAAAGCCGGCGATTGTCGGCGCAGTGAAAGACGGCAGAAAAGTGTATTACCGCGACACCTGCGATTACACTTACCCGGTTGAAGAGACGTTTGCGAGCGAAAAGGAGGCTGCGCGGAACGGATATTGGCCGCTGGAATGCAGCAATAACCATTGAGGTCAAACGATTTTTATCCAAGGGTGGACAGGTTGGCACAGGGATTATAAGATGGAGACATAACGTCGTTTTCTTCCTAATATTCACATTTTTTCTCGAATAAAGGAGTGAACCGGACATGAAAAAATGGGTAAGTATGAGCCTCGCGTTTATAACGTTGTTCGGCCTGGCAGCAGGCAACTCCAGCGCGGCAATCAAAGCGCCGACGTTTGTCAGTGTCGTGATGGATGGCGAAAAAATCTGGTTTCCCGATGCCCAAGCGTTTTCCGATGAGAACAACCGGACGCTCGTTCCGGTTCGCTTCGTCGCCGAAAAGATGAAAGCGAAGGTAGGCTGGGAACCGCAGACCAAAACCGTCCCGATTGAAAAGGGAGATCAGCGTATCCGCCTGACGATAGGCGAGAACAAGGCGACGGTTAATGGCAAAGACGTGACCTTTGATACGAAGTCGATTATGAGCGGAGGCCGAACCTTTGTCCCGTTGCGCTTTGTCAGCGAGGTACTGGGTGTAGAAGTCAATTGGGATGGGGCGACATCAACCGTTGTGATTTCCACAAAGGAGAAGGAAGCTGGTGCCAAGTACGATGAATGGGGCCGGCTCATTCGCACCACCAACCTGCCGAAAAATGCGCAGGATTACCCGTATATTTTGGCTGACGTGCCCAATGAAATGTATGAGATGAAATATCCGTTTTCCAACCCCGATCCCGAGGAACGGTCGGTCTCGGCCGATATGTATGCGAATTGGCCGGAGTTCAAGAAAGAGAACATCGACATCTGGATGGAGCGGCTTAAAACATTCGGGGCGTTATGGCTCAATGTCGACTATCGTACAATTGACGATACATGGGCCGAAAAGCTGGCCGCAGTCCAATCGGATGGCAATACCGGAAAATTGAAGGCAGCCAAGGAATACGTGGACTGGGTGAAAAAGAACCAGATCGTTCTTGAGGGATACTTGGATCCGGAACCGTCCATGATTTATCAGGATGGATTCGGCGGGTACCATGTGCGATCCAAGTTCAGGGTCAAATTCAATCAATTTAAGCAGCATAAAACACTTATTTATGATACGTGGTTCCCAGGGGAGATGAAGTTGGAGAACGATACGTGGGTTCCAAATGATGCTCCATTTAAAAAGGGAGTTTGGTATGAGGGCTATTCGGATATTGCCTTGGTAACCAATGTTGGCGGGAACTGGGGAAAGACGTTAAAGGTCAGTGCGAATGCAAGCTTGTTCTTTAACCATATTATTCGAGAGGCTGAGTAACGGATGAATAGAGGAATAAAAATCGCTTTGTGCATGCTGCTGGCATGCACTTTTTTATTGTCTTCCTGGCCTTTGATTACTCATGCAGATGTCCCGGACGTTCAATTTAGTAAAGGAAAAATAACGTTCAACATTACCAGTACAACCGCATCATCCGGAATTCGTTTTAAAACCGTCGGTTGGACAGTACGCCGGGAAAGTTCACCATCGTGTACGTATGATTCGCAAGGAAAACACTGTGATCCGACCGGCCCGGGATCGGCGAGCGTCGTAGGGTTGGAACAAACGGGGCAGTACCCGCCAAACCCTGCGCCCGGTAATCCCGTCACCACGTTCTTCGAAGTGCCGGAGGCGAAGGTGACAAAAGCGTTGACCGATAACGGCCTCGAAGGCATTAAGCAGAACGACCAGCTCTATCTCTATGCGATCATGACCGTTACCCGGAACGGCACTCAGATCGGAGGGCCTTACTATACATTAGATGCGATCAAGAAGGCGCAGCCGTGGGCTCATCCCGACGATCTGGACAATTATTTTGGGATTCCCGTAACCTACGACAGTCCGTCCTTTCCGGTTGATATCGTCTGCAAAACCGAAGCGGGGACGGTCATCACGGACCCATCGTGCACGTTCCGGAAGGGCGAGTTTTTAGCTGGAGAAGAGATTGAGCATACGTTCGCCGAAACCTTGGAATCGAACGGGAAATCGTATGAAATCGTCCGATCGTATGTAGTCTCCAAAAATAATCCCGAGAAAAAACAATATGTTCGGGAAATCGGGCAAGACAATCTGCTTGACCGGCACATTAGCGTATTCATTAGCGGGGCTGATATTGTCGCCGAATATAGAGAGTCAACCTCCTTAGTTACCGTAACCTCTCGGATTGAAGCTCCGACAGAGGTTGCTGGGTCGGTTACCGAAGTGGAAGGGGATTTTATCTTTGAGGCGAAATCGCCAAAATCGTTAAAGTCATATGAAATCACCAGTATTCAGAATGCGGCGCTAACGCAACCGACCGATAAATCCGGAACGCTTACCGGTACAGCGGCTACCAAAACGCTTCCGATCAAAATTCCGTTTTCTTCGGGAAACAACGTCACGGTAAAGATAACGGTTGTCGTGAAAGATGTGGACGGCAATATGAGCGATTCCACCTCGAACCACACGGTACGCAAACCGGGAAGTGACGGTGGACCGACCCCGGGTGATTCAAAGGAAGCAAGCGTGATGGATCCGGAGGTGTCCGCCGTGATTCAGGCCGATGCGCGCGGTGCCGAAAAATTTGACGTTCTTAAGGGCATACCCACATCGGAGAGTCTGTACGTCAACGCTTTGGCGAAGTCGTATTTGTATCGAAATACATTCCAGGAAATGACCGGGACAAAATCGTACCCGATTCAAGTGAGTAAGACGTACACGTTGCGGTGGACGGAACGGGTATCCGGTCCCCCGGATGAGAACGGGAATCCGACGACGAGGACGGTATCCCGTTCGGATACTCAAACGGTTACCAAAAATTACACGGTGCAACGAAAATACAGCTTCTGGCTGATTAATCGTCTTGAGGTTTATAGCATTCAAAAAGCCAACTTCACCAATTATGCTCTTCCTTCGGGTGGGGTCATATTGCAACCGGCTGGTTATACACCGCCGTCCGTTTCCGCAGCACACGACGCTTCGTTGAATGCGCATATAACCGATCCCGTTTATTCAAATGTGAGATTGCCCGGAGAGACCATTTCCGGCGGAAGCAGCCGCCCGTCCGTTCCGAATGAGGATTGGAAGTCGGAAGCGGAGGAGGCCGTCGGAAAAATCAAGGTAAAGAACGATTCACTCGTCTTTAATGGAGGGACCATTATGGACAATCGAGTCGTCGAGGAAAAAGCGCCGACTCCCGGAGCGATTCCGGCTCCGACGACAATCGGGCAGAATGTGTTATACGGATCAGGGTACTTGATTGATTCATCGAAAACGAACAAGGCGAATCAGCCAAGTTCGGGCACCATTTCGTACGCCTTAATCAAAGGAATCGGCGGCGGTGAAAACAAGAGCTTTCCGATCAAAGGCATCAACCCGGTGACCGTGCATACGCCGGTGGTGAACTATGCTTCCGTTTCGGATGATCAGGCGCACAACCAAAAAACAAAACCGACGGCAGGGCGTTCCGCGCTTATTTTGGATCGACCGTTTATGGTGACCGTACCGACAAGCGGACAGCACCGGGAGATCAAGGGCTACGGCAATCGGGATTACGCCAAATATACGCGGGACAAGCAGGTATGGTTCCCGTTTGATGTGTATGCTGCGGACCGTAAAACTTTTATACCAAAGGAAACGTGGACATCGATTCCGGTGGCCCAGACCAAGACGACGTTCTATTTACCGGTTTGGGTCGATGAAGGACAATATGAGGTGCTGTTTCGCACCTTCGCGGAGAACTGCCCTTCCGGATTTACGACGCAGATGAATGCCAATTTGGACCTTTCGCATCATGTGGCTACTCAAGTGGTTCCGGTAGAAGTGATCGGCCGGTTGTATGATTTCCGCATAACCGATATCGCTGACTTCCAATGGGAGACCGTATTCCGAAAGCAAAAAGGCAGTGCAACGCCAACCGGGAACGCCTATTGGGTCGGGATGAAGGACATAGACGGTGCGGCCCGCGGCAATAAGCAGCCGTTCACGCTGCCTATTCGGCAGGGCAGCCATCCGGAGGCCGGGAAGAAGAATGTGGCGGTCAAGACGGGGTACCATGTTAAATTCGAAGTCATGACGAAAGGAAATATGTTCGGCTCGGGTGACGGGATCAGGATTACCCCGACATTCTATTTTGTGGACCGGAAGGGGAAGAATCGTCAGGAAGTAGATTTGTATTATCACTCTGATTCGAAAAAATTTGTCCGGATTGGTTCGAATGATGACATTGAGCGGCGCAGTATCACACTGGATACCCGGTTGCGAAATGTAGCCAAGCAGGAGTTAATCGACACAGCCGGCTCACTGTGGGCTTTAAACGGCATTAGCGGAACGAAACAATCCTTCATCAATCAATATCTGAAAAGCGCTCAAAAGCCAACCTATGTTGGCGGGTACGATATTATGCTGCTGCCTTCACAGCTCCGGACGTTTGTCGGCAACATGAACGTACCATCCGGTGTCAACGCAGCGCGCGCGAATGCTTCGGTACAGCACTGGTTCGGCGAGTACAGTATTCCGGCCGCGGCATATGCCGTACCGAAAGGATTCAATCTGGCCGAGTACGGGCGCAAAAACGGGCTGAACGACAAGTCACCAATTTTCCTGCGGGACGGATATATCATCGTAAATTTCAACCTGGAAACGATTCGTAACAAGGACCTGAACAACCCGCATCTGCAGTACATTTATGGCCCGCTCAATAACCAGTGGCAAATGGAAGGGTTCCAGCGCAGCTTTGCTGATCCGTACGGCGTGACGTTCCTACTGAAGGATGGCGACGTGGTATTCTATCATGCCAATTTGTCTTCTTATGACGATTATGGAACGGGCGGAACCCATTAACCGACGGGGAGGTGCTGCGATGCAAAAACAGGAATGGGAAGTGACTATCAAGTGGAAGGATGGGACCGAATCATGGTATGTCTACGAAGGCAAAAAGGAAGATGCACGTCGCGATGCGTATCTCAGTTCACCCCAAGGAGATATACGGAACGTGACTGTAAAGCCGTATCGTCTTGATTAAACCATGGTTAGGAAAAACGTTTCAGGTCTAATTCTCATTAGTACAAGGAGGAAACCGATGTTTCGTGAAAAAGGAAGCGTTTGGATGGGACGACGATTTGTCGGGGAAGTTGACGGCTACTATGTGGAGGCACAAGTGTTTGACGAGCCGTCCACTTACGGGATTGCATTTGGGCGAATAAGCCGGCTGGACGTGTATCCGGATCGCTCATCCGGATTTCGAAGTAGAATAGCTTGTTACGAGCGAGGCTGGGACGGCGGCCCGCCGCAAGATCGCCGCATACGCCGGGTAGTTGAGAAGACGGTGGAACACTTTGATCGGAAACAAGTGGACTGGGCGGTAGAAGAGAAACGGTATCGGGAAAGTCGGGAGTGAATCTCTAAAAGAGCGACTTGCCAACCGCGGCGCGTCAGAGTTAAGATCGACACCAGCCTAATGATTAGGAAGGAGAGGTTGGTGTGGAAACATTGCCGGGTTGGCTCATGGCGGTATTTCAAAAGCGTATGGATATTCTGGATCACCGATTCGCGCAGCAGAATCGTCAGACAGAGGAATATAAACGTATTGCGGAACTCCGCGATCAACTTTGTCAGAATTTGTCGAAAGAGCAATTTCAAATTCTGTCCGAGTGGGAAGATTATAAGAACGAACGTGCTTCGGCTGAACGGGAAGCGTGGTACCTTTGCGGTCTTTCCGACGGACTGGGGATGTTCATAAGCATGGAAGAGCTTCCGCCGTTCATTAGGCGGACTTAGCCCATATATTCATCGCTTATCCCGCCAGCGTTCTGGCGGGTATTTTCATGTAATGAAGAGGAACTGCTTGATTTGTTCCGATTTCAAACCCAAGCTTACCTAAGCTAATCCCATTCATTTATAAGCTTAAGTCGGAAAGCCCGCCGTTTGGCGGGTTTTTCATTTTTGTAAGTTTTTAGTTGTTTGCGTAGCGCAACAATCAAACTTCGGCCGTTTCGTACGGCCATATGCCATCAAAGTCTCTTTTGAAAAAGCGATTCCCCTTTTATAATGAAAGGAGAGATGGAGTTTTGCGCAGTGCAGAAATCTTAAGGTATTTAGAAAAAATCAATGAACAACTAAAACAACAGCAGTTACACGGCGAAATTTGCTTATTTGGCGGAGCAGTGATGTGTCTAGTGCTCCAAAGCCGCGACAGTACCAAGGACGTCGACGCCATTTTCGCACCGACGCGCGAATTTTATGCGATCATCAAAAATGTGGCCGATGAGTATCGCTTGCCGGCCGATTGGTTAAACAATGCGGTAAAGGGATTTGTTTCGAGTCGGCATGATGTCCAGCTTTATCGCAGGCTGAGCCACTTGGACATTTTCGCTGCCTCGCCACAATATATGCTGGCCATGAAGTGCTTGGCTGCGCGAACATATGAAAGTAAGGATGTGGACGATATCCGCTTTCTGTTGCAGTATTTGAACATCCGAACGGCAGAACAGGCGCTTTCGGTAGTCGAACAATTTTATCCTCAGCACCGGGTGTTGCCGAGAACAGCCTATCTGTTGGAAGAACTACTAAATCATTAATCGGAAAAGAGGGATGGACATGACAGTGTGGGACATTGCCCGGGAAGCAGCAGCAGATATCGACCAATTCGCCATTCATTGCGGTAATTTTCTCGATGCTTTTTATCGGGCTACGCCTGAACAAAGAAAGCGCATGGTGCAGCGCGAGCCGGAAGCTCATCCTGGCTTTCCAGACTATATGCTCCCGTTCCTGGCGGCCATGACTCATAAGCTTTGCAACGATTATCAACTGGAATGCCCGACTTGGGTTCATCGGAAGCAATATACACTGAGCGAGCCGCACTTCTGGCTTAATGCAACCGGCAATCTCCGGCGTGTTCTTTTGGAAGAAAGCCCAACGGAGTTTAAAATCCGAAATTTGTTTGTGACGGCGAATACGCTGTTTAGAGCATAAGCGGTTTAGACAAAAAATAAACTTGCTTGCTCCACTAGTAAGCCAATTACAAGTCATACGGAACAGTTGAGCCGTCCCATCGGGGCGGCTTTTCTATGTCCATAATCGAGGTGGCAGGTGTGGATAGAATTAAGTTTACTTGTTCGAAATGCGGAAAAACGATCCAAATCGACCCTGAGATTTTCAATCGTATTTATCAGGGAAATGATCAATGCCTTTCATGCAGAAGCAAAACAGATCGAGTAGGTATAAAGTAGCAAGCAACGCTAGATAAAAAGTTATAAAGGGGGATGGCGGATGAGTGGAAATGTTGTACGCCTGTTACGACAAAACGAGACAGTAAGTAAACGGCGAAGTAACAAGTTATTCGACGCTGGTTCCGCTACAGGGGCTGGTTATCGACTGACGTGGGAAGAAGCCGTGAATTTGTTTATTCAGGCCCGCCGCGCCGAAACATCAAGCGATGATACGATCAAATTTGAGCGTAACAGTTTGAAATGCTATCAGCGAATTTTGGAAGAGCAGGATATTGAACCGGATATTTACGACATATCAATAGATTTGCTGCGGAACAAATTCGTTATGTTCATGGTAGAGAAAAAGGGGTACAAACTCAACACCATAAATAACAGGATCAAAGCAATCAAGCGCTTTTTTACGTTTCTTCATGAAGAAGGCTGGATCCCGGACAACCCGGCAGCTCACTTGAAAACGCGTAAAGGACATCAGCCGACCATTCCCTCCTTTACAGAAGAGCAGGTCGTCGCCTTATTTAAGCAGCCAGATCAAAATACTTTTACCGGGTTCCGGGATTTTGTCATGTTGTCCCTAATCCTCGATACCGGATTGAGAGTAGGGGAAATGATCAAGTTGAAAACAAGTCAGGTTGACATAAAGGACAGTCAACTTCTTGGAGTGATTGGTAAAAGCAAAAAGCCACGTGATATCCCATTCTGTGATGACGTGCGTAAACTTTTGATCCGATATATAAAGGCAAGAGGGGATGTACCCTCGCAGTATTTTTTTGTTACGCTTCATGGTCGCCAGCTTGGGGTTCGAACATTTCAAGATACTTTGCATCAGTACGGTAAAGACGCTGGGATTACCAATGTACGAGTTAGCCCGCACACGCTAAGGCACACGTTTGCGAAAATGTATATATTACAAGATGGTGATCCCTACAGCTTACAGGACATTCTTGGCCATACATCACAAGACATGGTAAAAAAATACGTCAATTTATGGCGACCTGAAATGAAGTCAAAACATGAAAAATCATCACCGATGCGGCATTTGTATAAGGAGCGGTTACTTTAAATTTAGCAAAAGAGAAGGTTCACTTAAGTGAGCCTTCTCTTTTCGCTCTTCATGGGCAGCACTTATGTTGGCTATTATGCCAGAGATGCTAGGTCACAGCACGTGTCTCTCATGAACAGGTTGTCTTTCGAAGTGGGAGTAGAAATAGGATAGATTGACTTTAACCTTATTACAACATATTGAGATGTATAATGAAAACAAATACAACATTTAGTTATTTTTTTGTGAATACATATGTTTTTGTGTTGGATAGGGTTCCAAATGATGGTATAATAAAAAATAGGGGAAATAGACACAGCTGAGCGATGCCAGTCGCTACTGTGCCTAGGTCGGTAGAAAGGATAATTGTAAATTGCAGGAAAATTCACCGAAATGAAGTGCAAGATGTTGTATGACTCTCTCAATACATACATATTCCATAACGCCTTCGAAAACTCCTGCTTTCCCCCCAAAAAAAAAATTGTGAACATTCCTTGACGGCAAATGTGCTCATGAAAAGGAGAAGCAGTTATGCAGGAGATGTTTATTCAAGGAACTTTTATTGATGACTTGCTGCAACGGATCGGCTATAAACTGCAGATTTCGCCTACACAGCGGAACTTAGCAGAGATGCATTACAATGCAGTGGCAAAGTGGCTTACCCTAAATGATGTTGTTTTTAAGGAGGCGGATGTGGATATTTATCCACAAGGTTCGCTTCGCATCGGTACAACCGTAAAACCGTTGAAACAGCAGGAATATGACCTGGACTTGGTCATTGAAATTAAAGAAGACTGGACGGACAAGGATCCGATCGATCTTCTGAATAAAATCGAAAAACGGCTGAAGGAAAATGCAACGTATAAGCCCATGGTGGAACGTAAGAACCGCTGCATTCGCTTGAATTACGAGCATGAGTTCCATATGGATATCCTTCCTGCTCATCCAGCCGATACAACATATAGTACCTGCGTGAAAGTCCCTGATCGCAAAGCAGAAGATTGGAAAGACAGCAATCCAAAAGGGTATGCACAGTGGTTTGATAAGAGATCGATTTATTATCAAACTCTCTTGGAGAAGAAGGCAAAGATTGACCCGCTTCCAGAAGATGATTCGTTTGAACGGAAACCGCCATTGAAGCGGGCGGTTCAGCTTATAAAGCGTTTTCGAGATGTATACTTTGAGGACAATCCAGACCAGGCGCCAATCAGTATCGTGCTTACTACACTTTCTGGACACTTATACAAGGGGGAATCGTCCGTAGCCGAAGCTCTTACAAACATTCTCAATGGAATCGTGCGTCTGATCCCTACAAAAGAAATATTAGTTGTACGAAATCCATCGAATGAACTAGAAATACTTAGCGAACGATGGAACCAGGATCCTGAGCTATATAAGTCTTTTGTCACTTTCGTTCATGACTTTAAAGAACGATGGGACAATTTATCACTGATGAGTGGGCTTGATGATGTGACGGACGAGCTTAAAGCTATGTTTGGTGAAGATGTCGTGATGAAGTCTTTCCGCGAACAAACACAGTTTGTAGAAAAGAATCGTAGTGAGAATAAACTTGGTGTCTTAAGCGGAATAGGACTGATCACTACATCGTCTTCAATAAACATAATGCCGGTTCGAAATAATACGTTCTATGGTGATTAATGAAAAAAAAGGAGAAGAAGTTTTTACCTCGATCTGTTCCAATCTCCCATCAAATCGAGGCAATGTATCAGAGCTTTCCTAATTTCGAAGTTACTTGGGAACGAAATAAAGTCGTTTGGACAGGTACTATACAACCGACGACAGCATCTAAGATATATATAGTAAGGATCAAGTACTCGATTGAAATGGTACAGCCTGAAGTGTATGTTGTTTCTCCTAAGCTAAAAAGACGTAAAGGCAGTGATGAGAATATTCCACACTTGTACACGGGGGAAAGGCTTTGTTTATTTCGACCCAAAAAGAAGGAATGGACGAAGCAAATGTTAATCGCTGAAACCATTGTACCGTGGACATCGCTTTGGTTGTATCACTACGAAGTGTGGCACGTGCTAGGTGAATGGATGGGTGGGGGAGAGCATCCGTCTGAACGTCATGGGAGAGCAAGAGTGTCTGATTTCCGTGATTAAGGTTATTCCAACTAAGGAAGGATGAGTCGAAGAATATCGGCTTATCCTTCATAATTATGAAGAAGGTGAAGCAATGAATCTAACAAATGCAGAAACGTACTCATTATGGGTCAATTCTGGTGGTATGTGTGCCATATGTAAGCGAAAACTGATTCTCGATGACATTGATAAAAAGATAAATATCGGGGAACGGGCACATATCATTGGTCAAGGCAGTAAAGAAGGGCCTCGTCGTGAGTATATGGAGCAATACGGACTGACTGAGGATACCATTGATTCTCTGTGGAACATTGTATTGCTATGTGAAACCGACCATAAGATTGTAGATCAAAACGAAAAGCAATATCCTCCCGAACTTTTATATAAGATAAAAAAAGAACATGAAGCGTACGTAAAAAATCGACTTGATATGTATGGCAAGTCCATTATTGTGATTCACAAAAGAAAGGGCGGACCAATTGACCATATCGAGATTGCAGGGCAAATTGAGTCTGTTATGGTAGATTCCGTTACTTTGCAAGACGAGTTTACGGATTTTTCAAGGGGAGGGTGGGAGAAGGCGAGAAAACAGAACGACGAGTTTTATGAGCGGCTGATGGATATAAAGAAAAAACACGAGGGAGCCTCCATCGCCTTTTTTTCGGTTTCGCCAATCCCTCTTTTAATTCATTTCGGACATTTGATTTCAGATTCGATTCCAATCGATGTATACCAGTATAACCGTGCCTTTCAAACTTGGGTGAGAAACACACCAACAGAACTTCCTGCTCATTCAATGGAAATCCATGTAGATTTGAAAACGAATAATACCAATTGCCTTGCTGTTGCGATAGAGGTTAGTGGCCACATCCGCTCAACAGATGTAAGTTCGGCGATCGGAAAAACGCATGATCTGCTGAAGATATCGGTTCCTGACCCTAAGATTGATGCGGTGTTATATAGTGATGACGTTTTGAAAATAAAGAAGACATTCCAAGACGAAATTCTACGCCTTATCCAAATCAAAGGATATTCGGAAGTTCACCTATTTTATTTTGGACCCGCAGGTTTGGCCCTTGAGATTGGCCGGTGTATAAATGCGACGATGTTCCCCTATGTATCGCTTTACCAGTTTAATGAACGCGATAATCCGAGACATAAGTTCGCATTTGCAATTTAAATAATATTGGTACCTCGAAGGAAGGTATATTAGTTTATTGAGAGGTATTTCAGAAATTTTATGCAAGGAGCTGGGCTAAGCCTGGTTCTTTATTGTTTTATTCAACCCCAAGAAACTGTAAATATCCAGGTCAGAGTTAATCGTCTGTCCTTGCGGGATTAGCAGTTTCGTGTTGCAAACTATTACTCAACTCAAAATCGACGCCAAAACACCACTAATCTTCGGTGTACGATTTTCGGTTAAATATTTTTCGCGTCCTCCGGCCGAAAAGGGATCTGAAAACTTAAGAACTCTAGAACCCCCAACTTGGGCAAGTTTCTTTCGTGTTTTGGGTATTCTTCTGCTTCAACCGGAGATAGACAATCAAACGATGGTAAGAGAAAGCACTCATAATAAAAATTATTTTGTATGAGATGGAAGTCTGAAGCGACCTTGCCCATATCATTGTGGATCTCGTCTGGTAAACACTCTTTTATTCAAAATTCTTTTCGGTGTTCTGTCTTTCTGCTTCAGTTGATTGTTTTCGAATCTGTGCAGGTTTAGTGCAATAATTTGACCAAGTTGGTATCGTGTCGCTCATGGGAAACTTCTGAACTACCAGTCTTTTCGGTTCTTATAGGACTGTATGGTAATTTAGAACTATGGTAGAATTTAGAAGTAGGTAATAGTGCTAATGCTATGCATTCGGATTGTTCCAGTATGAATAAGAAAGCTATGAGTGGAGGAAAAATTATGCATATATCTAGTCTGAAAATAAGAAACTTCAGGAATTTCCAAAAAGCTAATTTTGTTTTTAAAGAAGGTGTTAATACAATAATAGGTGCAAATGGTTCAGGTAAGACAAATGCATTGTTTGCAATAAGGCTTATTATAGATGATAGTTTACCTAGATCGTCAACTAACCTACTCGATACTGATTTTAATCGATCACTTACAAACTGGCGGGGACATTGGATTGTCATTAGTCTTCATTTCGACAATCTCTCTAATGATGATTCATCACAAGCATTGGTTTTTCAGGGAACTCATACTACTGATAATAGGGGCTCATTAAATCTTTATTTTAGACCTAAATATGAAGTGCGTAAAAGATTATTTGAATTGAGTCAAGAATTAGCAGAAGAAGAGCAGTTCGTAGATTATCTTTCTTCTCTAAAAATTAATCAATATGAGTCGGTTTTGTACGGAAGAGGTTTAGCAGATTTCAGTAAAGATGAAGTGTATAAAACTCTAGTAGGGGATTTCAATAATTATACTTTTCCCAATCCGGATGAAGAAGATAGTAGTCTTTTGGGTACACCGGCAAATCAGTATGTATTTAAAAACGATTTCGCATGCACATATGCTAAAGCACTTAGAGATGTTATAGGCGATTTGAAAAATCCTCGAACATCACCATTGCTTAGACTGCTAAGTAACCTTAACATAAATGAATCAAGTACAGAAACAATTAGTAGTACGATAAAAGATTTAAATTGGCATATAACAAACCTACCAGAGATTAGAGAATTAGCCGCTGGCGTTTCTCAGTCATTACATAATACAGTCGGTCATACTTATGCACCTCGAATTGAAATTAATTCAAACTTATCTGATGATTTCAGACATACATTAAAGGCCCTAAATATAAAAGCAGGAGAGTTATCAGGTGAAGACTACATTGGGGATCTTTATGAAATGAGTCTTGGTGGGGCCAATTTGCTATATTTAGCCTTAAAACTCGAGGAATATAATCGACTTGATCATGAACAAAATAAAGCGGCTCATTTTTTATTAATAGAAGAGCCCGAAGCACACTTACACAACCATATTCAAAAAACTTTATTTCAAAAATACCACAATCACGAAAATACTCAAATTTTGTTAACTACCCATTCCAGTCATATATCTTCATCCTGTTCACTTGATTCCGTGAATATTGTTTATCTTGAAAATAATTGTTGTGAAGTATCTCAACCTAATAGCGGGTTGGATGAAAATGATGTGAGGAGAATTGAACGTTATTTAGATGCCACAAGGTCAACACTGTTATTCGCTAAGTCGGTGATTTTAGTTGAGGGCGATGCTGAATTAATCCTTATCCCTGAAATGGTAAAGATGGCATTTGGAATTACCCTAGATGAAATAGGAGTTAGTCTAATTAATGTAGGAAGCACTCAATTTGAAAATATTGCAGTCCTTTTCTCCGAAGAACGAATTAGAAGAAGATGTGCTATTGTCACAGATAATGATATTTCAATCATACCATTAGGTGATGAGATGTATCCAGATAAAGAGTTTCAAAAGAAATGCAAACAATCAGAAGAGTCTGGAAAAAGTCGTAGACAAAAGTTGGATGATTTTAGTAGAGATAACAGTTACATCTCAGTTTATTATGGAACTAACACATTTGAAGTAGAATTAATTAAGCAGGGCAATAAAAATATACTAGAAAATGTAATAAGAAAAGATATTTACAAAAGACAGTCTGATCAAAATAGTTCTGTTGAGAAAATAAACAACTCAGATATTAGTATATACGGAAAGGAAATTCTTCGTTTGGCAGATAAGGAGGGGAAAGGTTGGCTAGCCCTAAGTATTGCTGCACGATTAGATAAGGATGTAGTAATTCCAGATTATATTCTAGAGGCATTAGCATTTGTTGCCTCCCTACATACAGAACATATCATTTCTATCATTAAATACCGCTTAGGTCAGGAGTATAAGAACTTTTTTGAAACAGTAAAATTACTTTACGGCGAGAAACCTAATGATATTGAAACTATAGATACATTTTGTTCAATTTATAAAGATAGTATTATAACCAAGTTTATCGCAATGAGGAGGGAGTAGTTTGCTCCTACTGAATACTTTAAGTTTAGAGCAAATGGACATTGTTGAATATAATGATAACTTATTGGTAATTGCTTGTCCTGGAAGTGGAAAAACGAGGACACTTGTTGCAAAATTGATATATGAGGGGACAAAACTAAAGAAAAATGAGAAAATAGCAGCGATTACTTATACTAATTTAGCTGCTGAAGAGATAGCTCTTAGACTAGATACAAATTGCATTGATGACCAATTTTATTGGGGGGGTACGATTCATTCTTTCTGTACAAACTGGATAATTAAACCTTATTCACATATCCTCAAAGAACTTAAATATGGATATACCTTTTTGGATGAAGACGATGTTGAAGAAATCTTAAATAGTATTATGGATACTTTAGATTTAAGAAATGTAGAATTTAACACCCGTCGGAACCAAAATGGTGATTTTATTAGCATAAACGATGAAAATTCTTTATTACTAAAAGAATATGATCATAGGTTGAAAAACGAACGACTAGTAGATTACGATTTGATTTTGTATTATTCCTATAAAATACTAAAAAATAACCCTTCAATTGCAAAAAACTTATCAACAATATTTAGATGGATTCTTATTGATGAGTATCAAGACACACAAGAATTGCAGTATTTAATTATAGGCGAAATAATAAAAGTTGGTAGAAATGAAACAAAATTATTAATTGTTGGAGACCCTAATCAAGGTATTTATCAAACCTTAGGAGGGGTTGCAAAAACAAAAACAGAAATTGAAGACTGTATTGGTGGTTACCGTATTAGTGAAAAAAACCTAACTGGTAATTATAGGTCAACTCAGCAGATTATTGATGTTTATAAGAATTTTCAAATTTTTGGAGATCCCATTGAGGCAAAGGGTGACAATAAAGATAATACCTCACTTATATCTTTTGAAAGTGAGATATTAGTTGGGAATCTAGCCCATTTTATTAAAGATACTATTGTTGATTTGCATAATAAAAGAGGTATTCCGTATAAAGAAATTGCTGTAATTGCTCCTCAGTGGATGCCGTTAATACATATGGCTAGAACTATAAAACAATTAGAGCCTAATATACCCTTGGATGCTGCTGGACTTTCGCCCCTTTGCAAAGATGATAATAATTTGTTTTATCATTTAGCTAAATTATTCTTATCTTCACCTGCGCCAGATAAGGTGTTACTTCGTATGAGATGGGCAAATAATTTGCTCGAGTCATTATTAGAAAAAATTCCACAAATTTCTGAGTCAAATCTCAGTTTACAAAAGATCTTAAAAATTACTAATTCTTTTTCCTCATCATCTGTCTTAGGGATTGAGTATTTGAAAGAAAGCTTTGCCTTTTTCTTTAATGTATTAAATATTGATATTAACTTATATTCAAATGTTAAGTTAGAATTACAGGAATTTGAGGAAAAATGTATAAGGAGACAGAATAGAAATGGTATTGGTGATTCTATTTCTGTATATAAAAATGGATTTGCTAAATCCGGGGGAGTAAATTTTATTACTGCTCATAAATGTAAAGGCCTTGAATATGATACAGTAATAGGATTTTGTTTATTATGGGGATACTTACCTCATTGGAATAACATATACTCAAGAGAAATAGATGAGAATGAAATTTCAAAAAAATTACTTTATGTTCTTTCATCACGAGCTAGAAATAATCTGATTTTAATTGCGGAAACTGGTAGAAGAACAAATAGAGGAACACCATATAATGCTAACCGACATTTATTTGAGGTGTTTCGTTAATTGTAGCCGCATATGAACTGTTATCTTTAGTAAGTATTAAGGAAATCACGTGAATGTCAAGGAAATTACTATTAATTTTAGTAGGAAAATCAATAACCATGACAACTCGGTATATATTAGCATGAAGAAGGTCCGGCTCGGAGAGAGGGCACGAAAATCTTAACCTCTAGATTTCGAAGCATAATCCCACAATCCGATGGTATTCATTCAGAACCGCGCGATTGATCTTGAGATATCATTTGAGAATATACTTGAATCCGAAGTCAAATGACAATTGAGGCACCGGACGTCTTGAATGACTTTTTCCGGTTTGAATTAACCTGAATCTTTACCGTGTCATGAATGTATTGAGTTACAATAGACAGAGCAGATGGCTCCCTACCATAAGTGACGAATTATGAAAGGGAAGAGAAGGGTCTCCAAGATTGGCCTTCTCTTGTCCTTTTTATTAAAGTTATCGAACGAGGCTCAAATCATTCGCTTCATATTCTCAACCGGACTGAACTTTTTATGCTGTTGTTTGATATCGCTGCTAAAAAGTTCTACATAGTAGTCAACCATATCAAGCGTAGAGTGTCCCAAAATACGGCGCAAAGTAAATGGGTCACCCCCATTCAAAATATAGAATTTGGCCATGGTATGTCGGAATGTGTGCGGGGATACCCTCACTCCTTTTATACACGCAGCAATACCATATACCTGCATTTTCTCCTGTAATGCTCTCGTGCTAATTTGCTTATTGTTTATATTAACGAATAATGCATCCGTTTCCAGATCACCGCGGATATCCAAATAACGACGAACAACCTTAGCGGAAGTTTGTTGAAATGGCACACGGCGGGCTCTCCCTCCTTTTCCCTTTGTAATTCGAATCTCCTGTTCTTTGAAGAACAGATCCCCGATTTTCAGGTTGCATAATTCGCTAATCCGCATCCCCGTTTCGAAAAGGAGTACCATCATAGTAAAGTCTCGGTAACCGGTAAAAGTTTTTCGGTCTGGCTGTTCCAATAGGGCGGCAACTTGTTCTTTGGTAAAGGTTTGTATCATTAACTTTGCTGCTTTGACCACATGCAATTCCTCTGCAACATTCTGAGTTAACCAGCCTTCCTCGAACAAATACTTCAAGAACTGTTTAACGGCTTTAATACGCCCATTTACGGTATTGTCCGACTTACCTTGTTCGATGAGGTAGGCAACAAAATGATTTTTAATCTGGCGAGAAGTTATCGCATAAATATTGAGTGGAACCTGCTGCTCTTGAAAAGCAACTTTCATTTGCTGAATGCTGTCTTGGTAAAACCGAAGTGTGAGCGGCGAAAGGTTTTTGGACTTGCAATCGAGAATAAAGGATTGAAGCAGATCTTCGAAGCCTAGTTGTTGCTTTGCAGCGTTCGTGTTCGTGACCGTCGTCAGTACGTTTTGTCGGCGTTTGGTGCTCATTAACTTTGCACCTCGCTTTCGGAGACGGCGTGAGGAAATTCGTTAGCCAAATACTCCAGCGGGCTGAATTTTTCATGCTGGATTTGCATGTCGCGGGAGAATAGTTCAACGTACATTTCCGTTGTTTCTATACGTTCATGTCCAAGAATGCTTTTTAGTGTAAAAACATCGCCGCCGTTCATTAAGTATTTTTTCGCAAAGGTATGACGAAACGTATGGCAGGAACATTGGACACCTTGAATATTCGCAGCGATACAGTACCGGGAGATCATTACCCGGATACCAGCCTCATAAAAGGGGTGATTATCCAGGGTGACCCAGAGCCGGTCGGTTTCCAACGTTCCTCGCTCAAACATATATTGTTTCAATTCGAAAGCGGCGACGTGTTGAATTGGTACCATCCTTGCTTTTCTTCCCTTGCCTTGAATGATACGAAGGGTTCCTTCGTCCAAAAAAACATTCGTCACTCGAAGGTTAGCCAGTTCTTTCAGGCGGATTCCGGTTTCTAGCAGAACCAACATGATAACGTAATTGCGGTAGCCAGTAAAAGTCGACCGGTCGGGTTGAACAAACAGCCGTTGAAGATGACCATCTGTAAAAGTATGTGTCAAAGATGTTTTAACCTTCAAGGGCCTTAATTCAGCTGCAATATTGGCTTCAGCAATTCCATCTTCATAAAGAAATTTGAAAAACTCTTTGAGAATGCAAAGGTTACAATTTATGGTTCTAAGCGCAAGTCCTTCGTCAAGCATGCTAGGTATGATACGGTGACTTAGAAGGAGATCGGTTAAGTCATTCAATTTCAAGTTTTGGGACCCAAGATGTTGTTGGAGCTTTTTCAACCCATTCCGATAACGGCGAATCGTTTCATTTGTTAAATTTCTGGATCTGCAGTCTTGAAGAAACAGAGAGACGAGCTCACTCCATTTGAAATCGGTTTGATGTAATAAGTTAATTTCAGGGTGATCATGATTAGGCACTTCGCATTTCCTCCCTTAGGAGTTATGCGAGCTAAAGCGGATAAGCGAGTTAGGGGAAGGAGGATTCGTATAACATTTTGGTATACGATATCGTATAACTTTCATGAGAAAACGGGTTATTTACAGTCTTCTGGAATAGTTTTACATTCGACTGAAACCCTTGATACATAAGGGATTTCAGGCATTCTGGAGAGTTTTGTTCACCTCCTTCCGGCTCGTATAACACCGTATTCACGCTTCAGGGCTATCGCCCCTCGGTTGTCAGATGTATAATCATGGAAGAAGATCAGACAACAAACGCCCCAACCTAAGATAAGAGCTATCTAAGGCTGGGGCGTTTCGTGAATACAAGAACGTTAGATGAAACTTGCAGAAAGCTAGAGGTGAGGGTTTGGACAGAGTAGCGTATATAAGATCAGAAGAGAAGAAATATCATGACTTCTGTTATGATAATTACAATTTGTATGAACCTGGTTCGTGGCTGCATAGACCAGTAAGAACCGTAATCGACCTCCTCGATGAGTATAAAGGTCAAGAATACTTATCTGTATTAGATTTAGGA
>NZ_GG695998.1:44210-47424 GCF_000159955.1 Paenibacillus sp. oral taxon 786 str. D14
GGATCTGGAATTGGTAGGAATAGTATCCCCATAGCAGAATCATTAAAGACCAGAATGGGGAAAGTAGTTTGCGTTGATTTATTGGAATCAGCGATAGATAAATTGAAAAGCTATAGTAACAAATTTGGGGTTGAACAATATATTGTTACAAGATTATCAGATATTGAACAGTTCAGAATCGAACAAGACGAGTATGACATGATTATTTCTGTATCTGCCTTGGAACATGTTAGTTCGGAAAGGGCATTGGAAATAAAGCTTAAAGAAATGACTCTTGGAACCAAAACGAATGGATCCAACTGTATAATTATTGGATCGAACATAAAGGAAGTAAACCTTGATAATGGACAAGAATTAGATCCAATGTTTGAAGTGAATATATCTACTGAACGAATGATGGAATTATTGGATCATCAATATTCTGGTTGGGAAATCAAAAAACGATTTGTAAAACAATTAGAATATGAGATTGACAGAAATGGAGAACCCGTAAAACTGACAACGGATTGTATAACCTATGTTGCAAAGAAAATAGTGTAAGTAATTCAAAGAGGGCCTGCAAGCATCATCTAACAATGTGTTCACGCATCGGCGGACAAGCCGCCTCGGTCCCGGAAGATAAGTCGGGGAAGTAATTGCCGGGACACATCCATTCACCTAACCGCATCGCGGCCGGTCACTTCGTGACCTTAAGGTGGTGGGGCGTCGTGAATACAAGGAACGTTATATGACATCACAGACAAATGAATATTAGAAAGAGGAATCAAGATGGGATATATTTCAGAACTCCGGAAATTGGTCGGTACTCGACCTTTAATTTTGACTGGTGTGACGGTTATCGTATTGAACGAAGAAAAGAATATACTGCTTCAAAGAAGAACGGATACAGGAGATTGGGGAGTTATTGGAGGAGCCTTAGAATTAGCTGAAACTTTTGAAGAAGCAGGACATAGAGAATTATATGAAGAAGCTGGACTCAATGCAGAAGAACTGAAATTTATAACGGTCTTATCTGGAAGTGATATGTACTATCAATATCCTCATGGCGATGAAGTTTATAATGCAATCATAGTATACGAAGCCCACAAGGTATCCGGGATTCCAGCAATTAATGATAATGAAGGACTTGAATTGAGGTATTTTAGTTTAAAAGAGCCAATAAATGAATTGAATTCAATGACCTATAAGATCTTAAAGAAGTCAGGATATATTCATTGGTAGTTAATCGAAGAAGTCTGTGACGTCATATAACATCATATTCACGCTGCGGGCCTGCCGGCCCTTGGTTCGCCCGATGAGGAAGAAGCTGTGAGCGGATTCAGGCGAACAACCCTGCGAACCTAACCGCGTCGCGGCCGGCAGCTAAAGCTGCCTTAAGGTTCTCGGGTTCGTGAATACGAGAACGTTAGATGAAATACCTGTAAAGAGCGATCAAACCTAGGAGGTCAGTTCGTATGAAGATCGGTTTTGTCCTCTTCAATGGAATCACATTTCTTGATTTTATTGGATTTTATGATGTTATCTATCGGTTGAACTTATTTGAAGAAAAAGGGACCACATGGGATATCTGTGGCCTATCTGAAGAAATATCTGATGAGTTAGGATTAACAATTAAACCTGAATTTCGAAAGTGCATAAGATCAATGCAAGATGCTAAAGCAATGGCGACTTAAGAAGTGAAAAGGTGGGAGTTTCCCATGTTTTAGTGGAGACGGAAGCTTGCGGCAGATGGTCTTTCCCCCTCCCCAATGAAGAGGCAGTCCTGATTTCCATGTAAAATTTTGCTTATCATTATTCTAACTGCGCCACTCGAACCTCGATTCGTTTCCAGACATAACGGCTGGGAAAGTCCCTCGCAAGCTTGAGTAGGATAGAGCGACCATGCCGAATGAGCGTTGCGGCGCAATAAAAGAATTCCAGACGGAACCGGGCAATCGTATAGCCTTGATGGACTGGCTCACAGCAGTCACGTTTGAAGCGCTCGAACAAATTGTAGGCCAGCAGCTTGATCAGCAGATCCAGACCATTGGCTTTGAAATCACCTGTCGCAATGCGATCGATGGAAAACCCGTTCTTGGCTTCCTTAATGTAATTTTCCATGCAGCAGCGCTGATTGTAGAATCGCCACAAATCGATCGGTTCCCATTCCAGATTAGTCACCATGGCTTCGTACTGCCAGTCCGAATCGAATACAATGCGGCCTTGGCCCTCCTCGAACACTTGCGCCTTACGGATGATCGCTACACGACGCGCCTTGTTCCAGGAGGTCGCTTGGTAGATCAAGCAAATACCTTCGATGATCCACTCTTCGTCGACATATCGCGTCCAGTAACGACAAGCCCCAACTTCCTTGGCCAGCCGCTGGGTCCATTTCAGCTTGCCGACATAGCCGATGTGGTGCTGCTCCCACAAGCTGTAAAAATCTTCACCGCCAAAGCCTTTGTCGAACCTTGCGTACTTCACTTTGTGTTCGTCGAGCAGTCTAAAGGTTTGCCGCAGGAAGTCGGCCGCATCGGTGGAAGAGTGCGTATTGCCCGGTCGAAGCACGGCGTTCAAGTTTAGTCGGCTCTGGCCTTCAAAGGCAAGCAGGGGATGATAGCTCTTACGCCCGGGCTTGTGTGGATTTGTGCCTTTGGCCGCGCCGGACTGATCGCCATACACGGTCTCTACCGTGGAATCCAGATCGAGAATCAGCTCAGGTGGCAAGCAGGGTCGAATGATCTCTTGATTCAGCCTCCGCAGTTCGTTAACCAGAGAGGGACAGAAACGACCAAGCCGGATCAATTCCTTGTACAACAGACTGTGATGCGGGCAGCGGCCGCCGAGAAAGCGCCTCAGCAGCACGTCGCTTTGCAAACGACGGAAATGAAAAATCCGTTCGCAGCCAAGCATCCAGCCAACGATGAGATAGAGCAGAATACGGTAAACGGGGAAGAGGGAGTTGCGCGCTTTGCCGCCGGAGAGGCTGCACATCGCCTCCGGCAGTTTGATTTTTTCGAGAAAGGCCAGGAAGATTTTGATGCCGCCGCAGCTCGTTGCGTTTTGTAGTGAAAATTCTGTTTTAATTTTGCTGATCGTTGTGGTAGACTTCACCTATAAGGTGCTCCTCTCTTTGGGTGTAGTGTTCCAAGTAAACACCATTCTACCAAAGATTCGGAGCCCTTTTCATATTTTCAAGAAGCGATACTTTCGAAATTCAGGTTAAAGTAAACAA
>NZ_GG695997.1:0-30942 GCF_000159955.1 Paenibacillus sp. oral taxon 786 str. D14
CCGGTCGGGACACCTCCCAACCGGTTCAATTTCAGTTGCTCTTTGCCGCCTCCGGCAGCAAATCGCGGCAAGCGCGCTCCAGGTACGGATCGGCGCTTAAGAAATCGCGGAACGCCGTATACTCCCGCCAGAGCTGCGAAACGTTCCCTCCGCCCGATTTCACGGCGCGGATCAAAATGTTTTTCGGCGTATGCTCCATATCGATGAACTCCAGCAGCTGCGTTTTGTAGCCCATCACGTCCAGCAGCTTGGCCCGAATCGCATCGGTCGCCAATGCGGAGAAGCGCTCCTTCAGGATGCCATGTCCCAGCAGCGGCTGCAGCACCTCGCTTTGCACCTGGTTAAACAGCTCATGCTGACAGCAAGGCACGGACAGGATGACCGACGCACCCCAGCGCACCGCTTTCTCTAGCGCCGCATCCGTCGCCGTGTCGCAGGCGTGGAGCGTTACAACCATATCCACCGCGCTCAGCTCGTCATAGTCGGCGATGTCGCCAACAAGAAACCGCAGGTCGTCATACTGCAGTTTGCGCGCTAACCCGCTGCAGTGCTCGATGACGTCGGCTTTGAGATCCATCCCGATCACGTTCAGCTTTCTTTGCTGCTGTACGGCCAAATAGTGATACAGCGCAAACGTCAAATAGGATTTGCCGCAACCGAAATCGACGATCGTCAGCGGCCGGCCCGTCGGCAAATGAGGAAGGACGTCCTCAACCATTTCGAGGAAACGGTTGATTTGCTTGAACTTATCGTACTTTTTGGCAAGCACCTTGCCTTCCCCGTTCATGATCCCCAGCTCCACCAAAAACGGAACCGGCGTTCCTTCCTCCAGCACATATTGCTTCTTCCGATTATGGGTCAGCGTCCCCAGCGGTTTGCGTGACGGTGCTTTTTTCAGAATCGTGACCTTGAACTTCTTGCTGATCAAGACCTGATAATCGGCCTCCGCCGTGCATAGCAATCCTTGCCGGAACGTCTCCTCAAACAGCTTTGTCAGCTCGTCCGCAAATGCCGCGGCCGGGATATTTTGATGCAACACCTTGTTTGGGTAGTGGTAGGCAAATTGATAGTGTAAGCTCTTTTTGATTTCGACCGGCTTGATTTGGACTTTGGTGTATTCCGTCTCCCCCGGTCTGCGGCGGCCGCTGATCGTTGCCGTGATCAGACTGCCCTTCTCCGCCAGTTCGTTTGCGAGTTTGCGCAGTGATTCCATGTTTGATTAACAGCTGCCTTTCTGCATATTAGTCATTCCGTTTGTTCAAAACCGGGCCTCCACGTCGGCAAGCCCCTCCTCAACTTCCTCAGTCGGCAAGCCCCCAGCCGCAAGCGTATCCCGCGGAAGCGCGAGCAATCGCTGGTAAAACTCCACCGCGTCTTCTTTGGTGGCATGGCCTTCCTCCAGCAAGCGGTAGAGTGCATTTTCCGCCTGGTCGTAGCGGCCTTCACCTTCTTCCCATTGCAACACCAGCCATTCGGTGTCCGGCGGAAGACGGTAGGGCTTTAACAGCGATTGCAGCTCAGCAATAGCCGCGGGCAGATCCCAAAGGGAGCGGTCCGCACCATGCAGCGCAGCGGTCAAGTAAAGATGAAGCGACTTGATCCAACGCTTTGCCGCTTCGTCCGGCTCTCCAGAGCTCTCGTACACGTCGCCCTCTTCTTTGAGCAGACGGGACAGACTTTGGAGCTTGTCCGCCTCGATTTCTCCGCCGCTTTGAAACAGGCGTACGATGTCTTTAGCGGGCAAGTTCTCCAGCAGCTGGGAGCTCAAGCGAAACTGCCCTTTAAACAGCTCGTCGAGCGTCCATAACGCTTCGATCTTCTTTTTCTGCTGTTTGAGCATAAACACTTTTCCCAGCATTTCCGTCATTTCTTCGATCATCTTCATCAGGTAATCTCTTCGCAGCACGGACACTCCTCCTCTCGTCCCTAAGTTCAAGGCTGGCTTCCCGCCAATTCAAAAAAAGCCGTAAAACCGGAGTTTCCCATGAAATCTCCGGTTCCTTGGCCTCGGTTCGACTAGCTGATTCTTGCGAAACATTGTTTAGACTTGCTAGGTTTTACACTTCTACGGTCTTTCCCGTGACGCTGCGCATAAAATCGGCGATGACGGCTGTGAGCTGCTCCGGCGCTTCGTACATGCTCATGTGGCCCGCGCCTTTGATGACCGCCTTTGTGACGTTGGGTCCTTCGGTCGTAAACAGCCGCGCCATCGGTACGACGGTATCGTTTTCACCTGCGACCAGCAGCAGCGGTAGCGCTGTCGATTCCATCACGTCTCGGCGGTCAGGCCGCTCGCGCATCGCCAGCGCGGCTCCCGTTGCCCCTTGAGGCGGCGTCTTGTAGCCAATCTCCTTCACGCGATCCACTTCAGCTCCAAGTTTGCTGACATTGTCCGGTGCAAACAACCCCGGCACGAGCCCATCTACAAAGTGGGTGATGCCTTCGGACCGAATGCGGGAAACCGCCTGAAGCCGTTTCTCCTTGGCTTCCTCACTGTCCGGATAGCCGGTTGAATGGATCAGACCAAAGGCATTTAACCGATCTGCATACCGCTGAGCCAACGATAGGGCAGTGTAGCCTCCCATCGAATGACCAAGCAGCGTGTACTTGGTGATGCCCAATGCCTCCATCAGACCTGCGACATCGTCCGCCATTTGATCGATCGTATACGCGCCGACTGGCGCAGTTGTGGCCCCGTGGCCCCGAAGATCGGGGGCGATGACCTGATATTGTTCGGCAAGCAGCGGCTGAACCTTCTCCCAGTAAGCGGAGCTGCCGCAAAAACCGTGCAGCAAAACTACTGTTTCGCCCTGTCCTTGTTGTTCATAGGCGATCGTTGTTCCGTTAACTGTTACTTTGTCCATTACGCTACCCACTTTCATCTCAATTTTTAGAGGTTGTTCAAAAAGTTATCTTTGGATCACGATGTAAACCATGAAACGCATTCGACATCGAATCTTGAATTCAGCCGGTCGCTCCGTTGCTCACTTAGATTCTATCTACGCTCCGCTACTCACTCCCTAGCTTCATCCAACCTTCTCGGTACTCCAAACCTAACTTTTTGAACTCTTATTTGAACTGGTTGTTCAAAAAGTCATCTTCGGATCCAACCCTTCACCGAAATGCCGATGCCGCAGCGCCCGCGATTTCATCGGCCATTTGCATGACCTTGTATAGCGAGGTCATCTGCAGCGTCCAATAGGGCTTGGGGCCGTTGACGTTAACGACTGCGGCAATGCTGTAATGCCCGACCTCCGGCAAGCTGGCCCCGACGGATTGAGCCGGTTGCAAAGGCTGGCTGGACACGAGGTACGTTCCCACGGAATCGGCCATGCCCAGGCAGGCATCGATGGCGATGATCACGCGGCCCTCGGGGATTTCGGCCATGCGCCTCTCCAGATTGGTGGCGTCACACGGCTCGCGGAGCGTCCCGATGACGTGCTCAAATCCCAGCTCGGTCAGCTTCGTTCCCACCAACGGCCCCAGTGCGTCTCCCGTCGACCGGTCCGTACCGATGCATAGAAAGGTAACGTCCTCACGAAGATGCCGGGCACGAATGTCTGCAAAAAAAGCCGCCAGCTCCCCGCCGTTCAGCTTCCTCCGGTTTACTCCCGCTGCCGGCCATTCCTTCTGTTCCTGCATGACCTAGACACGCTCCCTCCCGGTATTTCGTAACCTGATTGTAACGCATTCGGACGCCGGACCGCAAAATTTCATGAACCGCTTCCCTCGTGGTACAATAGCTAATAACCCATAAATCGGAAGGATGAAAACTTATGGATCTATCCATCAAGAGCAAGGAAAATATCGAGTTCATGATCGAAGCGATCAAAAGCAAGTTGAAAATGGCCTCCGCAGCGGCGATGTCGGCGTCCGCATTCCACGTTAACCAATATGATGATATCCGCGATGTTTATGACATCGTCATGAGCAAAGAGCGGCTTAGCATCTCCGAAGTTGAAGCGCTCGCCCAAGAGCTGGGGAGACTGCGGAATAAAGCCTAACCGGCAAGCTGCTCTAAGTCAGAGTTAGCGTTCCAGCTGAAACGCGATTTCGGCTTGCCCTACTTCCCAGCCCTCATCGTTCTTGATCGAAGACGGGAATGCTTCGCGGAGCTTCTGCAGCGTTCCCTCGTTTTCGTATCCGAGCTGCTCCAGCACGGATAAAGCGATCATTCCCCACTCCTCCTCGGAGCCGTCCTGAATTTTAAACGTGATCCCTAGGCGCTCGCGGCGCAGAGCAAACGCATAAACCCCTTTAAAACCGCCTTTGGCCACGATATTCGGATCGCCCAGCAGGATCGAATCGATCCGCCCGGTGCCGGCAACCAGCAAGGGTTGGCGGTTCATAGCGCCGGTAATGACTCTGACCGCCTCAGCGGTAGCCGAATCCTCGATCAAATCCGGACATGCCAGCTTCAAATAGGCGGAAGCCAAAGCGGATAACGGGAGGGCGAAAACAGGAAAACCGCAGCCATCCGTCCCCAGCGAAATCTGCGCTTCCGGAATCCCCGCCAAGCCGGCCAGCGTCACCAAGATTTCCTTCTGAACCGGATGCTCCGGATGATTATAGCTTTCCAGCGGGTATCCTTTCATTTTGCAATAGGCGAGAACGCCTAAATGTTTGCCCGAGCAATTATGGTAGATTCGACGGTACGTTCCGCCTTGTCGAAGCAGCTGTTCCTTGGCGACCCGATCCAGTGGCAGGCTGGGGGCGCATACGAGCCGTTCTTCCGTAAGCCCCGTCTTCTCCAGCAGTCGATTGAGCGTCTCGACGTGGATCTCCTCGGCCCGATGCGAAGCGGCCATGATGGCAATCTCCTCGTCCGTTAGACCATAAGCCTCCTTCATCCCGGCGCGAATCCCCGGAATCGCCTGAATCGGCTTGGCCGCAGAGCGGGTAAATACGGTGGCTCGGGGATTCCCTGCCTGCCCCACAATGTTCCCTTGTTCATCAACGACGCAAATATGACCATAGTGGGCGCATTCCAGCAGCCCCCCGCGATATTCATTAACCAGCAAAGCTTCGTTATAGTTCATCTCATGTTCTCTCCTTAACCTGATCCATTCCCTGCTCATTTTGCTCCATTCCTACACAGTATAGTACTTTGGAAGCCCGCTGGCTATAGAACGTCCTGCAAGAATCAAGAGAGCGCCAGGTATACGATATATGGCCGTTTGTGCAAACTATTTACGGTTTCATACGAGAACAAAGGAGGAATCGTCCATGACCCAACCCGAGGACCTGCAGGAGCAGTATGTCGCGGGGCAAATCCGTGCTGCCCAAGCCGGCGCATATCCCGAGCATAAAGATATCGAAGAAGCGGAGAACGGATCCATGGTGAATGACATGGAGGATTTGATTCAGTTGGGAGAAGACATGGAGGCGATGCAAACGAACCGGGAAGACAAGAAGGACGGCTTGCTGCCCGATCCCGGGCAATAGACATAACCAAAAAAAGCGCTGCCCCCAATCCCCAGGCAACGCATTTAAGTGGTGTTCATATGATTCATGATTTGCTTCAGCCGTTCGGTCGCTCGCTTCTGAATGCGGGATACACTCATCTGAGAGATGCCCAGCTTCCGGGCAATGGCCCTTTGGGATTGCCCCTCCTGATAGGCCATCAGCAAAACCTGCTGCTCTTGCGCCTTCAATTGTCCCAGCGCTTGTTGCAAATCCATCCGGTTCTCAAGCGCATCGTAATCATCTGCATCCGCGCTGATCACTTCGCCCAGCGTTACGGCGCTTTCATCCGGTGATAAGGGCGAATCCAGGGACACGTAATGATAACAATCCCGGCCGGCCAGCACCTCAACCGTTTCTTCAACCGAGAGCTCCAGATACTCCGCGATCTCCTGCACATTGGGAGATCGCTCCAGCTTCAGCGTCAGCTCATCGATCGCCTGCTGAACCAGCGCTCCCTTTTCCTTAATTCGCCGCGGCACTTGAATATACCAAGACTTGTCACGCAAATAATTTTTCATATGCCCGATCATACTCTTCATCGCATACGGTTCAAACGGAATACCCAGATCGCTGTCATACTGCTGCAGCAAACGAACCAATGCCATTTCGCCCACCTGGTACAGGTCTTCGTACAAATCCGGCCGATTTCGGGCGATTTTGCCGGCGGCCATTTTGACCATCGAATCGTATTTCTGGATTAACTGCGTGGCGATCTCATTGTCCCTGGTTTGCTGGTACTGCTGAATGAGGCGGGTAGATTCCTGAAATGACGCTTGGGGAGCCGCACGATCAGTCATACCTTCTCCTCACTCCTCTGGAGTCGGCGGACCATCGTCACCCTCGTTCCTTTTCCGGATTGCGTTTCCACGCGGACGTCGTCCATGAGCGCCTGCATCAGATAGAAGCCTAATCCGCCAATCGGAGCCTCACTCAACTCTTTTTCGTGCAGAGTCACGCCTCCAGCCTGTCGCCACGGTTTAAAGCTCTCCCCTTCATCTTTGACCGTAATCGACAAAGCATCGGTTAAGATCTCAAACGTGATCTCCATTTTGCCGGCATCCTGCTTGTACGCATATAACACGGTATTGTTGCATGCTTCGGATACCGCCACCTTCATGTCTTCGATTTCCTCATACGAAAATCCCATTTTCGATGCGATACCGTAAAGATTCAGCCTTACAATATCCACATATTCGGCTGTCGCCGGAAGGCTGATGACAATTCTCTCTGTTTCCTCTACCATTAAGACTCGATCCTTTCCTTATTGGGAGTTCTTCTGCTCCGCGAAAAACTTAGCGATCCCAGTCATTTCAAACAGCTTCCGGATATGGTCCGGTACTTCCTGCACGTAAAAACTCGAGTTCATCCCTTGCCTAGCCTTTAAGATGGACAGAAAAATTCCGATTCCGGTGCTGTCGATGTATTTCAATTCCTTCAGATTCAGGACTAAATCCGCGTCATCGATGCCAACCAGCGGGTCCATCACCTTACGGAAGTCTGGCGCTGCAGACAAGTCCAGCTCACCGCGCAGCGATACGGTACAAACTCCGTTTTCCCGTTGTGTTGTGGTGGAAAATTTCAAACTTTTTCTTGTATTCATGAAATACTCTCCCTGGAATAGGTTTTCTTAATACAACATAACCCAGCTTGTCCACTGCTGAATCAAGGGGATCATTTGAACGAGATCCATACCAGACATTTATCGTCTTCTCTGTTCAGCGGGACGGCATCTTCGAAGAACAACCGGCTCATCATCTCGCGGTCGAAGTGATGGCTGCAGGTATTTAACTGCTCCTCCAGCCACGCCTGACGTGCCTCTAAGGAATCCTCCTGTCCATCCATCAACCCGTCGGTGTAGAGGACGAGATGGCCTGGTCCTTCGTAATGTAGAATCTGCGGATGCGTTTCGATTCCATGAAACAAGCCTACGGGCGGCCCCACTTGATCCAAACGAACGGGTTGCTTATTGTTCGTGTACAGGAGGGCAGGCGGATGTCCGGCATTCACGTATTCGATCACTTTGCGCCGGGTATCCACCACAAGATAGATGGCGGTGAAATAATATTGAATCAATTTGCTTTCGATATGCAGCTGGATAAAGCGACGGTTTAACTCTTCAATAACCAGCTTCGGTTCCACATAGGTAAACACGGTATCTTTGAGAACAGAGGAGATGAACATACAGAAGAGGGAAGAAGAAATGCCGTGACCCATCATATCCAGCAGGATCACCGCATACTTCCCCTCACCAAGCGAGTACCAGGAGTACAAATCTCCTGCCAATTCATAGGAAGGCTTGTATAGGGCATCGATTTCGACCTCCGAATCATGGATCGGGGGGCTAAGGACAGCGTTTTGAACAAGCGACGCAAGCTTCAATTCCTCCTGGATGCGCTGATCCCGGTTACGGTGCCAGTCCTTCTCCAGCTTCAGCCGCAGAGCCAGGCGAATCCGCGCCATCAGCTCCACCTTGTTGATCGGTTTCGTCACATAATCCACAGCTCCGGCATCCAACGCTTCCGCCAGCTTGTGGGAATCCCCAACGGCCGTGACTACGATAATGGGAATCTCCTTCAGATGCTCGGAGCGCTGCAAAATCCGACAAGCCTGAATCCCGTCCATCTCCGGCATCATCATATCCAGCAGGATCAAATCCACATCGGATGGCCCGCTTTCTTCAACCGCATCCAAATTTTTGACGCCGAGCCGCTCGAACATGTCCCGGGCCGAAGTTACGGTGACTGTGTTGCGGTAGTTTTCCTTCTTTAAAATCTCACGAATGATCATGGTATTTGTCGGATTGTCGTCAACGATCAATATTCGCATCATAATCTCCTTATCCAATGAGACTTAGAAGTGCTATACGAATCATAGTGAAAAAAGAAGGAACGGGGCGCTTTCCCGTTCCTTCTCGATTCACAATGCGGGCAAGGCTTGAGTAACATAGTACATTACCCAGTCCATCTTTGGTTGAAACGGCAAATGGAATGGCCGCTTCACGTCCGCTTAACTCCGATACTTCTGCCAGACATCGGCGGCGACATCCACCCATTTGACCCAATTCGCCGATTTACGATTCGTTTCTTGCTCCGGCTGCTCTCCTTCAGCTTGCAGCGGCTGGAGTGAAGGTACAGAAGTTGCCGGGGCCGGAGATGCCGGAGCTTTACGCTTGGCCGACAGCGGACGGCTGGCGATACGGCGGGCAAGGGCTGCCGAAACCTGCTTTGTTGCCAACGTCACTTCACTTAGCACTTCCCCCGCATGTTTAACCGATTCCATCAGCGGGTCAATCTGCTTCATTTTGTGCTGGATATCGCTGGTCAGTTCATTCGCTTGCCGGACGACCTGCCGGACGTCGCTGCCCAACTCATCGATCGTTTTTTGTACGTCCTTCAATGTTTCGGTGGTTGTCTTCAGCGAATGCTCCGCCGCTTTCAGCGTTTTGACCAAATAAACGACAAGCACCACAAAAGCCGCCGCAGCCACCGCCACGCTGATCTCCCAAATCATACCTTGTTCCTCGCTTTCCGTCCTTGGGCGTTCACCCGTCTTTCCTTAACTATACACGAAAATGGGCGGAAGTGTGCGAAGAACCGTAATTCTATCGACCTTAAATCGAAAAAGCCGCTTGGCCTCCTCCATCCCAAGAACGGGGCCAAACGGCATGATTAGATTTATTTCAGGACGCTGCCGCCAAACATAAAGCGGTAAACCCAGGAGCCGTCGAGCTTGTCGACGATAACCCCGCCGGATTCATTGGAATACGTGTGCAGGAGCTGGCCGTTGCCAAGATAGATCGCGACGTGGGTAATCCGCTGGCTTTGCTTGTCGATTCCCTGGTAGGACTTGGCCGAAGAGCCTTTATAGCTCATGAAGAAGACCAGATCGCCGCGCTTCAATTGATCGATGCGATATACGGCCGTTCCATTGCTCTTTATGTAATCCCCTTGCTTGCGGGAATCCGCAGGAAGCGTAATGCCCAAGGCATCCTTATAGGCTTGTCTTACGAAATCAGAGCAATCAAACGTATTCGTATTGCTGCGGCTGGAGCCGTACTCGTACGGAGTGCCGAGGTATTTCATACCGGCCTGAATCACCTGCTCGATTTGCTGGCTAATCCCACTGGAAGGAGCGGGAGTTGGTGTTGGCTGCGGCGTGCTGGATTGTCCGCCAATTTCCAAATATTTATCTATCGTACTAACGTAACCAATCGTCCCGTCGTTCGTCTGTACTTTATAGAAATGCTCATTGCTTTGCTCGAGAATCGTTAATGTGGTACCTTTGCGAAGCATCGTGATGACGTTGCCCGAGGTGGACGGTTGATCGCGCAGGTTGACGCCGTACGTCACCGTTGCCGGCAAATTAAGCAAAGGTTGGGAAGGAGCGGTGTTCACGGCTTCCAGTTGAATGTACTTTTCGTTCGAACTGACGTAACCTATGCTCCCATCTTCGGTTTTCACTAGATAGAAATATTTATTGCTTTGATCCAATACGGTGACTTCGGAGCCCTTTTTGAGAAAACCAATCACTTTACCCGAAAGGGAAGGTTGGTCACGGAAATTGACTCCGCCGACAATATGGCCTTTGGTGATCGATTGTGAGGTTGCAGTTGCGGCTGATGCCTGATGAGGAACAGCTGTATAAGTAGAGAGAAGAATGGCACTCAATAATGTGATCGCTACGCTTCGTTTCATGGGTGTTATCCTGCCTCCTAATGTAATAAATCTAGTTGTTAGCCTGCGTTCCAATCCTCCTTTCTTTGGTCTTGCACCCATTATAGCGATTGTCGAAATTAGTCTAAATCGGTCGAAGATCACTTTATAGGAAAGCGCATTCAAAGACAATGGCCCTAGTTTTTACATGTTGAAATTAGAGACACGCGACCTATAAAATCCGGTCGAATGTAACCTATGTAAACACCTCCCGGGCAATAGCACTGGATTTCTGCAACAAAAGTACCCGATTTCGCATGCAACTGCATCAATTTCATAATAATTCCAATTTATCCAATTTACCTATTTTTTAGGGACAATCGCCTATTTTTTAGCCAAAAAAACCCGAACAGCGGGCTTGGTAAATGTTACCTTAGGCCTGTCCATTCGGGCATGATTTGCCTTGATCCTGATTCTTCGATCATCCTTATGACTTCCCGTCCAAATCGAGTCCTATCTTTCTTTAGGTTCAACATGGACGTGAACATGCATGACGTTTTGCTTCCTTCTCATCCGTTCCTCAACCCAGTCGCTGATCTCATGGCTTTCGATAACCGTCAACTGCGGATCCACTTCAATCACGACATCGACCAGCACATGGTTGCCGTGAACCCGGGCCTTTAAGTCCTTGATCCCTTCCACGCCTTGGGTCCGGGCAATGGTGCTGCGCAGGTCGCCCAGCTCCCTTTCATCAAATCCATCGGTCAGATTATGCGTCGACTGGCGGAAAATATCCCAGGCGGTTTTGCAAATAAGCAAGCCTACCGCAATCGCGGCAACCACGTCCAGCCACGGCAGCCCGAATTGAGCCCCGATAATCCCAACCGCTGCGCCCGCACTCACCAGCGCATCCGACAAATTATCCTTGGCCGCCGCCATAAGCGCCTGATTGTTAATTTGTTTGGCCAGTCTCCGATTATAGACATAAACCCCGCCCATCGCCAGAGCACAAACGATAGCAACCGCAGCCGACAGGATGTCAGGCTCGTTATGCACACCTTCAACCAACGACCAAACCGCGCCAAAGATGACTTGAATACCGACCATCGCCATAATAAATGAAGCTACTAATGCAGCAATCGTTTCCGCACGGAAATGGCCGTAAGCATGGTCGGAGTCCGGCGGCTTCTGTGAGATTTTAAGTCCAATCAGCACCGCCACCGAGGCCACGATATCCGTAAGGTTGTTAAACCCGTCGGCAAGCAGCGCGCTTGAATCAAACACAAACCCGCTGATCAATTTAAAAGCGGACAGCAGTAAATAAGCGGCAATGCTTACCCAAGCCCCGCGTTCCCCTTTGCGTATATCGTCGTAAATATCCAAGCCCCGCACCTCCAGACTTCTCCCCGAAGCCAATAACCTACTTCTTCAAACTCTCATTTCTAAAACATCAGAAGCGTTTAATCATCGTAGCAAATCAACCCCGTGTAAGTCTAGAGAAACAGTGTTGCCCCCGGGAAAAGCAAGCCTTCATCATTATTCCCGTTGTACGCGCATTTAAAAACGTATAAAATAGGGACACCCCCTTTCCAATGTCAAGGAGATGATCAGCGTGACGGAAAATGAAGAACCACGTAAAATCGATTTGGCCGAAGCGATGCGCCAAAAACTGCAACAGAAAAAGCAGCAGCAGCAAAACGGCAACAAACCGGGATTGAAAGACAGTTTTCAAACCAAAACACTGAAGAGCCAAAATAATAAGAAACCGAACAACCAGCGCCGCCGGACGGGCGGCTCGTAAGAATCAGCGCAAAAAGCCGCACGCAGCAGTTCCGAAGAACTGCCCGTGCGGCTTTTGGGTTATTTATTTTACTTCTTCCGGATACATCGATTTCCGCAGATTTTGAATCTCTTCGCTCTCCAGATATTCGTCGTATGTCATAACGCGATCAATGATGCCGTTTGGCGTAATTTCAATGATGCGGTTGGCGATCGTTTGGATGAACTGATGGTCATGCGACGTGAAGAGGATCGTGCCATCAAAGTCGATCAACCCGTTGTTGAGCGCCGTAATCGATTCAAGATCGAGGTGGTTGGTCGGCTCGTCAAACAACAGCACGTTTGCGCCGTTCAGCATCATTTTGGCCAGCATGCAGCGAACCTTCTCGCCCCCGGACAATACGCTCGCTTTCTTCAGCGCTTCTTCGCCGGAGAATAGCATCCGTCCAAGGAAGCCGCGCAGGAACGTTTCGTCCTGATCCTTCGGCGAATATTGGCGCAGCCATTCCACCAGATTCAGGTCCACCCCATCGAAATAACGGGAGTTGTCCTTCGGAAAATACGCCTGCGAAGTTGTAATCCCCCAGCTGTATTCCCCGCTGTCGGCTTCCAACTCGCCCATGACGATTTGGAACAACGTTGTTTTCGGCACGCTGTTGGGTCCGACGAAGGCGATTTTGTCGCCTTTGTTTACGACGAAGCTGACGTTATCCAAGACCTTTTCGCCTTCGATCGTTTTGGTCAGCCCGTCCACGGTCAGCAGCTGCTTGCCCGCTTCACGCTCTGCCTTGAAGTGCAGGAACGGATATTTCCGGTTGGACGGACGGATGTCCTCCAGCGTAATTTTCTCGAGCTGCTTCTTCCGCGAGGTCGCTTGCTTCGATTTCGAAGCGTTCGCCGAGAAACGTTGAATAAAGGCTTGCAGCTCCTTGATCTTCTCTTCCTTCTTCTTGTTGGCGTCCCGCTGCATTTGCAGCGCCAACTGGCTGGATTCGTACCAGAAGTCGTAGTTGCCGACGTACAACTGGATTTTACCGAAGTCGATATCCGCGATATGCGTACATACCTTATTCAGGAAGTGACGGTCATGGGATACGACGATAACGGTGCCTTCGTAGTCCATCAGGAAGTTCTCCAGCCACTGGATCGATTCGAGGTCCAAGTGGTTCGTTGGTTCGTCCAGGAGCAGGTTATTCGGGCGACCAAACAACGCTTGCGCCAACAGCACGCGCACCTTCTCGTTGCCGCTCAGCTCGGCCATCTTCTTATCGTGCAGCTCGCGTGGAATGCCAAGGCCAATCAGCAGCGCCGCTGCATCCGACTCGGCTTCCCAGCCGTTCAACTCAGCGAATTCGCCCTCCAGTTCGCCTGCACGCAGGCCGTCCTCTTCGGAGAAATCGGGTTTGGCGTACAGCGCATCCTTCTCTTTCATAATCGAATACAACCGGCCGTGACCCATGATCACCGTTTCCAGCACGGGGTACTCGTCGTATTCATAGTGGTTCTGCTTGAGGACCGCTAAACGTTCGCCCGGCGTCATAAACACTTCGCCTTGGTTGGGCTCGATCTCGCCGGAGAGAATTTTCAGGAACGTCGACTTGCCCGCCCCGTTGGCCCCGATCAAACCGTAGCAGTTGCCGGGGGTGAATTTTATATTTACATCTTCGAAAAGTGTCCGTTTTCCATACCGGAGCGTCACACCGTTAGTACTGATCATGTTAGGCATTACCATCCTTTTTTTCATTATCGAACTACTGGCTCAATATTATAGCATACATTAGCCCTTAAGTTGAGCATTGTCAGGATATTGCAGGCTTTGGGCAAAAAAATACCTCCAACCTTCCCAAAGGAAGGTCAGAGGTAGGAGAGCTTATTCAACCACGGTATAACCTGTGGTGTTCTCCAGAATCTCGACGGAGAAGGTGCTGCCGTCCGCGTTCCGCGTAACGCGAACCGACAAGTGCCCGCCGCCGATCGCGATATGCGTTGCCTCCAGCTGGTTCATGCCTTGCACAAGGAACGGCGACAATGCGATTTCCCGGCGGAGCGCATCGGGGTACAGCCCCAGCATCGCCTGCAGGAAGACGATCGATGTGCCGGCCGCCCAAGCTTGCGGCGAGCAGGTCGTCGGGTACGGAACCGGATGGCCCAGACCCGCGTCATGACCGCAGAACAGCTCCGGCAAGCGCTGGTACTCGAAATGCACCGAAGCGTTCAGCAATCCCGAGATAACTTGCTCCGCCTCCTGCTTGAAGCCGAGCTTGCCAAGGCCAAGCAAGATCATGGCGTTGTCATGCGGCCATACGCTGCCGTTATGATAACTCATCGGGTAATAGCCGGTAGATTCCGTACTCATCGTCCGAATGCCGTACCCGTTAAACATATCCGGCTTCATCATCCGCCCGGCCTGCGCCTTGGCGCGAGAAGCCTCGGGCATTCCGCTCATCAGCAGATGCCCCGGATTCGAACTGACGCTGCGGACTTGGCGCAAATCTTTGTCCAAGGCGATCGCGTAGCATTGCTCGTCCTCCATCCAGAAAGCCGACTCGAACCGCGCTTTCAGTTCTTCCGCTTCCGCCTCCAGCCGGCGGGCCGTCTCCGGCTCACCCATCAGCTCGAACAGCGGCGCCAGCGAATGCTTCGCCTGGTAGACGTACCCTTGCACCTCAGCCAGCGCAATTGGCGAATCCGCGTAAGCTCCGTGTTCATGCATAATCGAATTGGCGGAATCCTTCCAGCCCTGGTTCGGGAAGCCTTTGTCCGCTTCCTGCTTATAAGCCATAAACCCTGAGCCCGACTGCATGGACGCATCGATATAAGCCAATGCGCGCATTATGTTCGGCCGCAACTCCTCCACCAAAGCGAGGTCGCCGGTCCAACGGTAGTATTCGCCGATCAAAACAAGGAACAACGGTGTTGAATCGATCGTGCCGTAGTACGGGGAGAACGGCGATTGTTTCGTGGTCACCAGCTCGCCGAAGCGGATCTCGTGCATGATTTTGCCCGGCTGTTCGTCTCGCCACGGGTCGACCTGCTCCCCCTGATAGGCCGCTAACGTTCTTAACGTTCCCACGGCGTGCCGAGGGTTAATCGGGAGCATGAAGAGCGAGGTGATCAAGCTGTCCCGGCCAAACGGAACAGCAAACCAAGGCAGTCCCGCAACCGTCGTCTCACCGTAGCCGATATCCGTCGTCAACATACGCAAGTCCTGTACCCCGCGCCGGTACAATTCGTTAAATACCGGGGAATCGGAAGCGATACGGGTGTTGTCCGCATACCAAGCTTCGTACGACTGCTCCAGCCGCTGCAGCCCTTCATCAAAACTAAGCGGCGTGTCCGCTGGAAGCAGCTTGTCCGCCATCGGGACAACTTGAAACGTAACTTGCCATGTCTCTTGGATCTTCAAGGACAATGGGAACGTAACCGTCCCGCCGTCATCCGCCCATCCGCCTTTAGCGTCCCAGGCGATCCTCGTTTGTCTTGTTTCCTGATCTGCTCCAAGATACCGGAACGTCATATTCTGATCCCCGACGACAACTCCTTCCACCTTGCCAACTTCCCCCGTGCGGTATTTGCGAACCAGGAACATGTCTTGAAAGTCCGCATCGAACGAAACGGATACATCAAAGGCGATCTCCCGTGGAAAATAATTCGTCAAGGCAATGCGTTCATAAAGTCTGCCATTATAGATGAAGCGGTCGCGTGTAACTTCAATCGCTCCGTCATCCTTGGCTTCCTTGATAAGCCGGAAGCTGGCTACATAACTTTTGTCGCCTGCGGAAGACAGAAGCACGGGCTTCCCGCCGTCCACCTCCAGCTCAAAGCGGCTTAAGAAGCGCGTATCCTGCGCGTATAATCCAAATCCCTGCTCATTGTGCCGGCCAATGTCGCCGTTCAGCCCAGAGAGCATAAACAGCTCCCCTTCTTTGATTACGCGGTAATCCATCGTTAGCCTCCTTAAGTTGTGATATCAACCTTTAATGCCGGCGTTTGAGATGCCCTCGATGTACTGCCGCTGGAACAGGAAGAAGAAGAGGATAATCGGCAGCGTCGACAATACGACGCCGGCCATAATCAGCGACGTATTTTCGAAGAATTGGTCCTTCACACTGTTCAGACCTACGACAAGCACGTACATATCCGGCTTATTCGTCAAAGTACTCGGAATCAGATAACTGTTCCAGGTTCCGGCAAATGCCAAAATCGCCATCGTAATCAGCGACGAACGGGCAAGCGGATAAACAATCTTCCAGAAGGCGCCCATCTTGGTCAGACCGTCAATCCGGGCCGCCTCCAAAAATTCGTTCGGCACCGAAATAAAGAACTGACGGAGCATAAAAATATACAGTCCCTGATACAGGAACGGGATGGTCAAAGCCCAAAACGTGTTGAGCCAGCCCAACTGAGCCATGTTGACATAGACCGGGATCAAGATCATATGGTAAGGCACCATCATCGTCGCGACCACGATCCAATAAATGACCGATTTCCCCCGGAAATTCAGCTTGGCCAGTGCAAAGCCTGCCATCGGGTTAATGACCATGTTCCCAAGCACCACCACACCGGTCATGATGATCGTGTTCAGAAACCAGCGCGGTACATTGTAAGCTTCATTCGTAAAAAACAGTTTGAAGTTATCCAGCGTCCAGTTTGCCGGCGAAGTGAGTGTATTCACGAAACGCATCGGCAATACGGAGGAATACAACGTATAAATAAAAGGGATGGCAAACAGAAGCCCCAGAACGATCATGCCGAGGTAAAGGAACGGCCGACCTATGCGCGTACGGCTTTTCATGTTCTCACTCCTTCACGTCCAGGAATTTTTTTTGCAGGTACGTAATCAGCATAATGATGATAAAGAACAGGACAACGGCCGCACTTCCGTACCCGATGTTCATGTAACGGATCCCGTGTTGGTAGAAGTAGGTGACGACCGTACTAGTTGCTCCAGCCGGAGTTCCCAGCGCCCCGTACCTAGAAATGGCGGCGATTTGGTCATAGATTTGAAATCCGGCGATCGTAGACACGGAGACGATAAAGAACGTGACCGCCTTCAACGAAGGCACCGTAATATAGCGGAATTTATTCCACTTCGAGGCGCCGTCGATCTCGCTTGCTTCGTACAAGTCTTTGGGAATTTCCTGCAGGCCGGACAAATAGACGATCATCGTAAACCCGGCTTGCTGGAAGATAAACAGAATGCATACAAACAGCAGCGCGTACTTCGTATCGGCGTACCAGGTAACATTGCCGAATCCCAGCGTGCCGAAGAAATTCGTCAGGAACGTCCCTTGCTTAAACAGCATCATAAAGACGGTGGTAATCGCAATTTGCGAAGTGATGTAGGGTAAGAAAAAGACCGTCCGGAAGATGCCCTTGCCCTTGAGCTTCTGGTTAACGAGCAATGCGAGAAACAAGCCCAGTATCGTTTGCAACGGGATCGAAACCACCACGATCTCCAGGGAATGGAGCAGGGCACGGAAGAACTCCCGGTCATGAAGAATTTCAATATAATTGCTTAACCCGATAAACTTGGCTTGATCCAGCGAGGCAAAGTTGGCATCCTGAAAGCTTCTGACAAAAGACTGAATGAAAGGATATAAAAACCACCAGGCCCATAAAAGCAAAAAAGGCAGGGTAAACAACCAGCCTAATGTCAGATCCGAATCGGCGATGGAACGAAACACGGATTGCCGATTTTTATTGTTTTTCACGGGTAACACCTCGTTTCTGCTTTCTTGCGGATAAAGTAAAAAAGGTACCGCTCTCTCTGAAACTTGCCTGATCAGGAGAGAGCGGCTGCTTATCAAGGAGCAAATGGAACTTAGTTAAACTGACTTTGGATATCGTCAAGAATTTGCTGCGCCGTCTTGCCGGATCCGCCGAGAATCAGGCCTTCCAGCTCTTGCACAAGCGCATCGGTAAAGCGTTTCGTATCCGTTGGATATTCGAAGTCCGTGCTGTATTCCAGCGCTGGCTTCAATGCGCTGAACTCCGGATTTTTCTCGAAGTATTGGCCGGACAGCGAAGTTAATGCCGGGTTAAAGCCCAGATCCATAAAGGCTTTTTGCGTTTCGTCGTTCGTCATGTAGTAAGCCGCTTTCAACGCTGCTTCTTTGTTTTTGGCGTCCTTCAGCACAATATAAGCGTCGGAGCTCATCGTGCTGCCGTTGGTCGTCCCTTTAGGAATCGGCAAAGCCACATATTTCAGATCCGGATTTGCGTCCTTCAGGTAACCTTTGTACCAGTAACCGCCGGTACTCATCGCACCTTTCTCGTTGCTGAATACTTCGCCGTCCCAACCAAAGCCTAACGATTTCGGTGTTACCGCAATGCCTTCTTTGTACATATCGACGATCAGTTCCAGCGCTTTGACGTTCTCTGGAGAATTGATCGTTTTGCCGTAGCCCCAGCCGCCGCCGAAGCTTTTCACATAGTTGGTGATATGGAAGGCGTCCAGGTTCACAATGATGCCTTTCACGTCGCCTTTATTCAGCACTTTGGCTGCTTGAATCACTTCATCCCAGGTCGTAGGATAGTCCCCAAGCCCGGCGCCTTTCCACATCTTCTCATTGATCAGGAACATCGCAGGCATGTCCGTATTCGGGATGCCGTACATTTTGCCGTCAACCTTCCAGATGTTCTTCGAAGATTCCGGGAAGCGGCTCATATCGATGCCCGTACTTTGGATCAGATCATCGATGGGCGTAAACAGATTTTTATTGATGTATTCATACGCGCCTTCGTTGGACATCTTGATAAAGTCCGGTGCGACGCCCGCGGCGATTTCCCCCGGCAACGTATTCCAAAACTGCTCACTGCTTGGGTACTGCTTGATCTTCAACTCAATATCCGGGTAAACCGTGTTGATCTTATCAGCTGCGGCTTGATAGATCGCCAAGTCTTGGGCGGTTCCCCAGAACCCGAAGTTGACGGTGACTTTTTGTCCCGGTTTCGTCTCGCTTCCCCCTGTATTGTCAGCGGTTTTGCTGCTTCCGCAAGCGGTCAAGCCTACGACAGCGGCAAGGCACAAAATCAGCAGAGCTGAAAGTGTTCTTTTTCTGGCTTTCATTGTTGTTGCCTCCCTTTTGATCACTTCTGTCTTTCTTGCTCCTTAAGCATAAACACCCCTAAACACAAAAAAAATTAATCAAATATTGATTAATTTTAGATTTTCGCCTCGATTTTTAGTTGATCGTTGCAGGCGGCGGTATAAGTTTTTAATACAATCACACTTTTTTATCTGATTTATGCTTCTTTTTTATCCTTCTTCATTGCGATATTGCTTCGGAGAGACTCCCGTATACTTGTTGAATACGATTGCAAAATGCGCCTGATTGCTAAACCCGACTTTCTCGGCGACCTCGTAAATTTTATAGCGGTAATCTTTTAACAGCTCTTTGGCTTTATTGATGCGCAGCTCATTAATATAATCAAACAAGCCTTGCCCTACTTCCTCTTTAAACAGGCGGCTGACATAATTTGGGCTGACTTGGAACAGGTCGGCAAACAGCTTCAGGGAGAGGCTGTCTTGATAATGATGCTCGATGTACTCCAAAATATTGCGGATCAACTGGCTGTACCCTTTGAAAGAAGCGTTGGTCCCTCCGCCAAGCCGCTGTTCAAAAACAGTCCGGTATGCGCTGGACATTTGCTCGAAATCTTCAAAAGCCCCGCGGGCGGTGAGTTCTTCCTCCGCCTCTGTTTTGGCCTTGCTCCCGTTTCGGTCCATCATAAATAACAAGCCTTCGTACACTTTTTGCACCTCTGCCTCGTCCAGACACTCCTCCGTCCGGATCAGATTCTCCCAGCGCGACAGCCCATCCATGAACTTCTCGTGCGCATGCTCGGCCAAGGCTGACTTCATTTGCTTCACATAAACCTCCGCTTGCTCCAAGGCCACCTCGCTTCGCTCCTTCTGGTGGCTGTAATAGAAAATCGAGGATTCCGGATGGTAAAAATGGTGCGACAACGCCTGCAGCGCTTGTTTGTACGCCGTGGGCACTTGCTCGAATCGGTCCACCCAATCGCTGATGCCCAGCACAATATCAATATTCACGAAACGCTTGAGCGTGGAACTGATCCGTTGCACGATGTCGTTGACGCGCGTCAGCGAAGCGAGCAGACTCTTCAGTTCGCTGTTGCTGATCAGGAGGGCGGACAGCCGCTCGTTTAATGGCACGAACTCGATCTCCCGCTCCGCCGAAACCATTTCGTTCACCATATTTTGCACGGTATTCCCGAGTACGGACTGCGACGATTCGCTGTATCTTTGCAGCACCTTGTCATAGTTTTTAATTTTGAACAACACAACGTAGATGTTGCCTTCTTTTAACCGTGTTTCCGAGAGCTCATGCTGGATACCGGTGCCGTACAGCAGGCCGCTGAGCAGCTGCTCCTTGTGATTTGTCGCCCTTGGGGGTTGTGAAGGAATAGGGGCGGTCCCGAGTTGCTCGCGGATGTTCTGCAGCATGCCAATCAGCTCCCGGTCATTGATGTCCGGCTTATGAAAATAATCGAGCGCCCCCAGCTTCATCGCCTCCTTCACAAACCCGAAGTCGTCAAAGCTGCTCAGGACCACCACCTTGACGGGCAGCTCCTGCTCTTTGATCCGGCGCAGCACTTCAAGCCCGTCCATTTTCGGCATTTTGATGTCCAGCAGCACGACATCCGGCTGCTCGCTGGCGATCAACCGCAACGCCTCAGCTCCGTCTCCAGCCTCGCCGATGATCTCCACGCCTTCGGCTTGCCAATCGATCGCCGATTTAATGCCGATTCGCACCAGCGGCTCGTCGTCTACAATCAATATTTTCATTTGCTGTCCCCTCCCCCTGCCGTTTCATTCGAAATGACTGGAACCCGAATCAGCGCCACAGTTCCCCCCTGCCTTCCGGGGGCAAGCCATAAGCCGTATCCCGGTCCAAAATGCAGACGTATCCGGCTTCGAATATTCTGAATGCCAATCGAGTTGAATCCATCTCTGGAGATTTCCTTATACCCTGGCTTGGCATGTAACCCGCCATCTTCCGGGAACCCGCGGCCGTTGTCCGCCACTTCCACGTACAGGTCGCCTTGCCGTTCATAAATGGAAATGTCCAGCTTCCCTTTATAATCAATTCCCTCAAAGCCATGGAAAATCGCATTTTCCACCAGCGGCTGGATCAGGAATTTCAACGTTTTGTATTCGGTGACGCCCGGGTCAATCGAATACGTCACCTCAAACTTGTTGAAGTACCGGAAATCCAGAATTTTGGCATAGCTCTGGACAAATACGACTTCCTCAGCGATGGGAACAAAGTTCTCATCCGTCTTCATGCTGAACTTCATTACAGAAGCGAAAGCTTGCAGCGCCTCTTCAATTCCGGAAGCGCCTTGCACTTTGGCCATCCACTTGATCACATTTAAGGTATTGTATATAAAATGCGGGCGGATTTGCGATTGCAGCGCGTCCATCTCCAGCTTGCGCTTCTCTTCCTCTTTCTCGTAAATCCGCGCAATCAGACTGCGAATTTCCTGCAGCATCTGATCGATCGTACTGCTGATCACCCCAACCTCATCGCTTTGCCGCGTATCGAACCTGACATCGAGCTGGCCCTGGGCGACCAGCTTCATTTTGCGGTTCAATACGGCCAAAGGCTTCATAATTCGCGTGGCAATGCGCAGGGAGATCAGGATCGACAAGACCAGCAGCAGGAGGAGCGTACCGGCCATGATGGCCACCAACTGGTACACAATGGAGTACAGGTCGTCCTTCGCAATCAGGGTCACCGCATGCCACTCGGCCACCTGAGACGGAGAAGAGATCATATACAGCTTTTGGTTGATCCACATTCGGGTCGTACCGGTCCGGCCGGACGGCTCCTCCTGAAAGCCGCTCCCAAACACGGCGGAGGCCGCCTTGCCGATCTCTCCGCTGTTTGAGCTTTGAATAATCATCCGATCTTCATCCAGCAAATAGAAGTTGGATTTTTCCGCGAACGCTGTATTACTCCACAACGTCTTCAGCTTGTCCGCCGAGATGTTGAAGACAATAAATCCGAGCCGTTCCTTGGTATACGGATCCATAATGGCCCGGCCCGCGGATACGACCGGAAGGCGGTGCGGCGATAACAGCTCGTCGTAATGAATACCCGTCGTGACAAACTGCCCGTTCCCTTCTCGTATTTTGCGGATAAACGCCTCCTGTAAATAAGTGGTTTTGAAATATTGATAGTTGATATACTCGCGGTTGCTGCGGCCGATAATCGACTGATCATGCTCATGAAAAATAACGACCGAATCCACCAAATCAGAATATAGCATGATCCCGCTTTGAATCAATCCGTTAACCTTATCGAAGTCCCGACCGCGTTCCAGCAGCGGATAAGGGACCTGGGTATAGTCCTTCTTCATGATTTGGTACACGCTTTGCTCCTGGATGGGAAACATGGACAACCTTTGTAACGGCTGCAGGGACGTATCAATATTGGTCACGATTTGCTTGTTGTTCTCCACCGCCGCATCCAGCATCACGTTTCGGTTCTTGTCGACATAAATCCATGACACGATCCCGCCGATCAAGATGAGCGGAATGAGAATAAAGACGGAAAAGGCAGCGATCAGCTTCTTCTCCAAGCTCAGTTGTGACAGTTTCTGCCGGGTGAATATCATCATCATTACCTCTCCAGAATAGATCGCCCCGCTCCGCTTGTCCGAAATTGCTTTGGCGTCATGCCGACAAATTCCTTAAACAACCGGGTGTAGTAACTCTGACTGCAAAATTTAAAATGAAATGCGATTTCGGAAATGGAACGGTTCGTATAGATAAGCATGTGTTTCGACTCTTCAATCTTGCGGCTGTTAATGTATTTCATCAGCGGCAATCCGGTTTCCCGGCGAAAACGATCGGACAAATAACTCGGATGAACGCCAAGGTGACCCGCAATGAGCGGCAAGGTCAAATCGTCAAAAATATGCTGCCGGATATAATGGATGGCCAGCTTCACCAGATGGGAGTACGGCAGCTCCTCCCTTTCCCGCTGAATCGTCATCACGAACTGCACCAGCATCTCGTATTCGAATTGGGCCAGCGCTTCGAGATCGTTAAGCCTTTCGATCTCCAATATTAGAGTATCACTTAAGTGAAAAGCAATCTCCGGATCGACCCCGCCCTGGATAATCGCCCTTGTAAACAAAGTGCAGGAGGCGATGAGGGCGTTTTTTTTGGAGCGCAGCGGATAGGTTGCCAACACCGCAGCTTCAAGCTCGTTGATTTTTCGCATCACCTGAAGTGCTGTTGCTTCGTCCCCCATCCGGACCGCTTCCAGCAGCTCCTGTTCGTAGTCTACCGGAGGATGGACAAAACGATCCTGGAGTGCCTGCATTTTCGATGACCGATAATACGTATGACCCTGTTGAAGATTCATCATATCCCACCTAAAAATTTTGACAATTATCTAAAGAATTTAGTATTACATTACCGCTTTAGGTTCTAAAATTCAATCATAACGACCAGGAGGGATCTAACAACCATGACTTGGAAATTAACGAATTCGGACGTTTCACAGCCAGAGCTGTTGAATATGGAAAGTATCTTTGCGCTCGGCAACGGGTATTTGGGCGTGCGGGGCAACTTTGAAGAAGGCTACGGTAAGCAAATGACCAGCATCCGCGGCACTTACTTGAACGCATTTCACGATGTGATCGAAATTCCTTATGGCGAGAAGCTGTTTGCTTTTCCCGAAACGCAACAGAAGCTGGTGAACAACATCGATGCTCAAACGGTGCTGATCTATTTCGGCGAGGAGGATGAGCCTTTCCGTCTGGATCAAGGCAAGATTACGGAATTTCAGCGGACGTTGCATATGGATCAGGGATTTTCGGAGCGAAGAGTGCATTGGACGTCTCCAACCGGCAAAGAAGTGCGTCTGACCTTCCGCCGTCTCGTCTCCTTTACGCACCGTGAATTGTTTGCCATTCATATCAAGCTGGAGCCGATCAACTTTAGCGGCCCGGTCAAAATCGTCTCTACGCTAAACGGTATTGTCAAAAACTACACCAATCCCAATGATCCGCGGGTTGGAGCGGGCCATGCGGAACGGATGACCGTGGTGGAAACTGGAACGCGAGGCGAATACGGCTACGTCGTGGACGAAACGATGGTTTCCAAAATGAAAGCCGCTTGCGTCACCCGCCATCAGTTAACTGCCGATGCAGAGATCGCGCTGGATACAAAGGACGGAGAAATAGTTTATACGGCAACCTTCGCTCTGAACGGCCCTGTTGAATTTACAAAATTCAACGTATATACGGACACTCTCCGCCATGGCGAAGGATTCCAGGAGCGGGCGTTTGATCTGCACGAGCGCTTGTCCGGCTTGTCCTTTGGCGATTTGCTCGCAGAGCAGACGGGGTATCTGAACGATTATTGGAAATCGGCCGACGTCATCATTCAGAACGATGAGAAGCTGCAGGAAGGCATCCGCTTCAACCTGTTCCAGCTGCTGCAATCCGCCGGCCGGGACAAGTACAGCAACATCGCCGCCAAAGGCTTAAGCGGCGAAGGGTACGAAGGCCATTACTTCTGGGATACGGAAATTTATATGTTCCCGGTCTTTTTGATGACCCAGCCGGAGCTGGCCCGCCAGCTGCTCTTGTACCGTTACTCCATTCTGGACGATGCCAGAGCGAGAGCGCGGGAGATGGGGCACCACAAAGGCGCGTTGTTCCCTTGGCGCACCATTTCAGGGACCGAATGCTCCTCGTTCTTCCCGTCAGGCACAGCGCAATATCATATCAGCGCGGACATCGCCTACAGCTATGTCCAATACTACCTTGCTGCGCAGGATCGGGATTTCCTGCTGAACTACGGCGCGGAAGTGCTGATCGAAACGGCGCGGTTATGGGCTGAAATCGGGCATTATTACAACGGTGCATTCCACATTGATGAAGTCACCGGGCCGGACGAATATACCTGCTGCGTGAACAACAACTACTATACCAACGCTATGGCCAAGCATAATTTGAAATGGGCGGCCAAAAGCTGCGCGATCCTGAAAGACTACGATGCCGCAGGCTACCAGGCGCTATGCGCGAAGCTTGGCGTTACGGACGACGAAATCGCCGTTTGGGAAGCGGCAGCTGCAGCGATGTTCCTGCCATATGATGAAGCTCTGGGCATCAACCCGCAGGATGATACGTTCCTGCGCAAGGCCGTTTGGGATTTTGCCAATACGCCAAAAGAAAACTATCCGCTGTTGCTACACTACCATCCGCTGACCCTTTACCGGTACCAGGTGTGCAAACAGGCGGACACCGTGCTGGCCCATTTCCTGCTGGAGGACGAGCAGTCCCTGGAGACGATCCGCCGTTCCTACGATTATTACGAACGGATCACGACCCATGACTCCTCCTTGTCCTCTTGTATCTTCAGCATTATGGCGGCCAAGATCGGCAATCTGGACAAGGCGTACGAGTATTTCATCGAAACGGCGCGGCTGGATCTGGACAACACGCATGGCAATACGAAAGATGGTCTGCATTTGGCAAACATGGGCGGCACTTGGATGTCGATCGTGTACGGCTTCGCCGGCATGCGGCTGAAAGAAAGCGGCCTGTCTCTTGCCCCAGCGATCCCGCGGGATTGGGAGCAATACGCCTTCCGCCTGACGTTCCGCGGCCGTCTGATTTCCGTGCGTATCGAGAAAGGAGACGTCACCCTGGAGCTGACCGAAGGCGACGCCATCGACATTCAATTGTACGGAGAAACCGTGACATTGCAGCCGGATCGCGCTGTTTCGCGTCCTCTGGCAAACCTTGAACTACATTGAGAAGGAGCGGTTAGGATGGATAACAACCAAACGAAATCTTTACAAGCAGTGATCTTTGATTTGGACGGGGTCATTACGGACACCGCCGAATATCATTACCAAGCGTGGAAAGCCATTGCCGAAGAATTGAACATTCCCTTTACACGCGAGTTTAATGAAAATCTGAAGGGCGTATCCCGCCTCGATTCTTTAAAGCTGCTGCTCAGCCAAACGACCACCCCCGTTCATTACAGCGAAGCGGAGATGAATGAGCTGGCAGCGCGCAAGAACAACCTTTACGTCAAGTTGATCGAGAAAATTACGCCAGCCGACCTGTTGCCGGGAATCTCCGGGTTTCTAACGGAGCTGCGGGAAGCCGGGATCAAGACCGGGATCGCTTCCGCCAGCAAAAACGCCCAAACCGTCCTTGACGGTCTGGGCGTGACAAGCTGGTTTGATGTGATTGTGGACGTGACCCGCTTAAAGAACAATAAGCCGGATCCGGAGATTTTCCTGACCGCGGCGGCCCAACTCGGAGTGGAGCCGGCGGCCTGCATCGGCGTGGAAGACGCCGTTTCCGGAGTCGACGCGATCAAAGCCGCGGGCATGTTCGCCGTCGCCATCGGCGCAGCGGAGCAGTTCCCGAAAGCCGACATCGTGCTGCCTAGCACCGCCAAGCTCAGTTTGCGGGATCTGATGGAGCATTTTGCGGTAAAAGCGTAGAGCAGCTTCTACTCCCCCGGCCATCGCAAGGTTTCCCCGTGATGCAGCAGCCGGATCGTATCCTCAGAGAAGCCAAGGCGGATCCGTTCCTTCTCCAGACGGTCAAGCGCCTCCCGCGCGGTATCATCGGCCAGCCGGAAGGTGCCGTAATGCATCGGAATCATGAGCTTCGCCTTGACATCAACGAACGCTTGCAGCGCCTCCTCCGGCGTGGTATGCTGGCTCGTCATGAACCATTCCGGCTCATAAGCGCCGATCGGCAGGAGCGCCACATCGATCTGAAAGCGCCTGCCGATTTCGGCAAACCCGCGGAAATATCCGCTGTCTCCGGCAAAATAGATGACCGGCGGTTTCTTCTCCACCTTGCTTGGCACCGGCTCCAGGACGTAGCCGCCCCAATGCGACGTATTCGTATCAAATGGCGTGCGGCGCGTCCAGTGCTGGGTGGGGACAAAGGAGATGTCGACCTCCCCAATGCGTACGCGCTCCCACCAGCTCATCTCATGGACGTTATAGAACCCTTTCCGCCACATCTTCCGCCCAAGGCCGACAGGGACAATGATCGTGGTGTCCTTGCTATAAATCCGGCGGATCGAAGCAAAATGCATATGATCATAATGGGAATGAGAGATCAGGATCACGTCGATGGGCGGCAGTTGATGAATGGGGATCCCCGGCTCGGTAAGCCGACGTTGAAATCCCATCCGCATGGCCCAGACGGGATCGGTAACGATATTAAGACCTTGATATTGGATCAGGAACGTAGAATGGCCGATCCACGTAATCGTGCTCTCTTCACGGTTCGCCTGCAAATAATCGAGTTCCGGCGGCTTATTGGGAATCACGAAGGAATAATCCTTCTTTTTGCTGCGCCGTTCTTCCCGCAGCTGCTTAAATTGCTTTAACGTTTTGTCGGTGCTCACGTTATCGAGGTTATTGTAGCGCATTCTTCTTGGCATCGCTCCAGTGACTCCTCTCCGCATTTCTTTCGCTCTCTCTGGTATAAACCCAAATTTCCCGGGTCAATCGGCCCGATCCTTATACTTCCAGGCATAGAGAAATAAGAACAGGACCGCCCCGGCTACCACCAACTCCGGAGCTACCATCATCATAAACCACTCCATCCCCTTCACCCTTTCCCCGGCGAATTGCCTCTTACATATTTGGCGTCAAACAAAAACAACCGCATCAGCAAGAACAAGGAAGGAATGAGAATACACAATCCTGCAACGAAAGCGGTGATTAAGGCGACGGCCATCGTCTCGTTGGTGAAGCTCTCGTAGATACTCACCTGCTTATAGAGAATATAGGGAAGGTGGCTGCGGCCATATCCGTACCAAGCAAACGCGAACTGCAGCATGACCAGCAAGAACGACCAGCCTAGCCGCCGCTTTTTCCACATCAAGATGACGGCCCCCAGGTAACAAATCAAAGAGGCGATAAACATCCACGCTACCTCCAACATATGTGCGAAATGCTCCGGATTTTGCCGATGGATCTGAAAAAAGGCGAACACACAGGCGAGAATCGTCGGCCCGCTCCACAGCAGCGCATACCCGCGCAGGACTCCGAAAGCCCGCTTATCCCCCGCTTTATCCGCGTAAAACGCCAGAAACATCGCCGAAATGTACAGCACAGACACCAGTGCCAGCAGGATCACCGACCAGGTATACGGATTGCCAAAGAAGGCTGCCCAATCCAAGACAACCTTCCCGTCGCGCTCGCCAATGATACCGCCCTCCGAAATAGCTAAGATCGTCGAAAGGGCCGCCGGAATCAGCAGACCCGTTGCCCCATAGACCGCCATATACGTTTTATTGTTCGCTTTACTTGCGCCATAGGTATTGTAAGCGTAATAAGCGCCCCGCAAGGCGAGCAGCACGGTAACCAGACTGCCGGGAATCAGCAGCGCCGTGCCGTAATAATAAGCGGAATCCGGGAAGAACCCGACCAAACCAACGACGAAAAAGATTAAAAACACGTTGGTCACTTCCCACACCGGGGATAAGTACCGCTGAATAATGTCGTGGACTTTGTTTTCATGGCCGGTTATCACACTGTAATAGCTGAAAAATCCGGCACCAAAGTCAACGGAAGCGACGATTAAATAGCCAAACAGGAACGTCCACAACACCGTAATGCCGACCAGCTCATAGCTCATTGTGCGTCTCCTCCCTCAAGCCCGGCTTGCCGCAGCTCGGTGAGCACATCCTTGTTGCGGAACATCCGGGATAATACGTAAACGCAGGAAAGGCACAGGACCAGATACAGCACGGCGAACATCAGCAGCATCGGGCCAACGCTTTCCGAGGTGGTAGCGGCTTCCCCCACCTTCATATAGCCCCGGATGATCCACGGTTGACGGCCAAACTCAGCGAACATCCAGCCCAGCTCGATGGCGACCATCGCCAGTGGCCCCAGCGCCAAAATGCCGATCAGCAGCCAGACCGGAACCTTCGTCTTGCCGCCGGGCAAGTAGCGCCGCAGCAAATACAGGAACGGAATCAGGACGAGCAGCGCCCCGATCGTCACCTTGAGATCAAACATATAATGAATCAGCAACGGCGGACGCTCATCTACAGGGAACTCCTCTAACCCGATGACCCGGGTATTGGGCGAATTACCGGCAAGGATGCTAAGCGCATACGGGATTTTCAGCGCGTATTTGACGTTCCCGGCCTCATCCAGTACGCCGCCGTATATCAACGGTGCCCGTTCCATCGTTTCAAAATGCCATTCCGCCGCCGCCAGCTTCTCCGGTTGATACTTGGCCAGAAACTTGCCGGAGAAATCCCCAATCACCGCCGTCGTCAGGGCAAACACGAAGGAGGAGACGACCGTCAGTTTCAGCGCCTTTTTGAAATAGACGTGATCCCGGCCGCGCAGCAGGCTGAAAGCCGCGATGCCCGCCAAAATTCCCGCACTGGCCGTATACGAGGAAGCCAGGACATGGGACACCTTGGTTGGCGTTGCCGGATTAAACATCGCCACCAGCGGACGGAAGTCTGCGATCACCCCGTTTTTGAGCGTGAATCCCTGCGGTGTGTTCATGAAGGCGTTCAGCGTGGTAATGAAGAAGGCGGAAGCGGAAGAGCCGATGGCGACCGGAATCAGCAGGAGCAGGTGCAGCCCCTTATTTTTGAATCGATCCCACGTATAAAGGTAAATCCCCAGAAAAATCGCCTCCACAAAAAAGGCGAAGGTCTCCATAAACAGCGGCAACGCAATCGCCTGTCCGGCGACGCGCATAAAGGTGGGCCAGAGCAGGCTGAGCTGCAAGCCGATGGACGTCCCGGTCACGACCCCAATTGCCACGGAAATGACGAAGCCGCGAGCCCAGCGGCGAGCCAGCATCGTATAATGCGGATCGTTCGCGCGAATGCCCCGCCACTCCGCCAGCGCGATCATCAGCGGCACGCCAACGCCAATCGACGCAAAGATGATATGTACGAACAAGGTCAGCCCGGTAAGCATCCGGCTTAAAGTGACCGAGTCAAGATTTGCCATAACTCAAGCTCCTTCAGGAGAAGTAATGGAGGAAACGAATCAAGCTTTTGATGAAGGCATACAGCATGATCACGGCTACGATGAGACATACGATCGCCAGGGTTCGCTCTTGTTTTCGGAACATGCCTTCGCCTCCTTGCCCATTTAGTGTGTCGCGGATGTTCCTTTTTATTCCTATGAGGGTTGGGCAATAGGCCGCATTGAGGTACAATAGACAAGAAAAGTTTAAAATTAAACCAATCTGGGATTAAAGGCCTCATCTATAGAAAGGAGCCGTGATGATCAATGAAGATCGTCTTTATCGAACCGACCCCCAGCCCAAATACGATGAAGCTGCATTTGGATGAAAGCTTGGAGCCGGGGATTCGGAAAACATATACGCTGAACAACGAACGCTCTGCCCCCGCTTGGATTCGCGGATTGCTGCAGATCCCCGGGGTCAAAAGCGTGTTCCACACCGCTGATTTTGTTGCCTTGGATCGGAAAGGGAACGCTGATTGGGCGGCAATTTTGTCCGAAGTGCAGAAGCAGTTTGGACAGGAAGGCGTGGAATCGGCCTGGACCCCGGAGAGCGGGGAAGCCTCAGGATACGGGGAGGCGCAGGTCTTTGTGCAGTTCTTCCGCGGCATCCCGATGCAAATTCGGGTGAAGGCGGGGAACCAAGAGGAACGGATTTCGTTGTCCGAGCGATTCGTGAACGCCGTCACCGAGGTGGCCAGCGCCACACTGATCAAGGAGCGCAAGCTCGTCGATTACGGCGTGCGCTACGGCGAGCTGCCTGACATCGCCCGCGAGATCGAGCAGGAGCTGGAGGCGGCGTATCCGCCGGAGCGGCTGAAAGGCATCGTCGAGCAAGCGATCGCCCACGGCCGCAGCGAGACGGAGTTCGTCGAGCAGCGGCGCGCGCTTAGCCTGGACGAAATCCGCGAGCGGATGAAGGACCCGGATTGGCGCGTGCGCTACGCCGCGCTGGAGTCGCTGCAGCAGCCAAGCGCAGAGGCGCTGCCGCTGCTGGCGGAGGCGCTGCG
>NZ_GG695997.1:31062-34649 GCF_000159955.1 Paenibacillus sp. oral taxon 786 str. D14
AAATGCAGCTCCGCCGGCTCGCCGTCGTTTACCTCGGCGACCTGCGGACGCCGGAGGCGATGGAGCTGCTGTACGAGGTGCTGCGCGATGCTTCCGCCGCCGTGCGGCGCACCGCCGGCGATACGCTGTCCGACATCGGCGATCCGGCGGCCACGGGGCCGATGATCGCGGCGCTATCGGACAGCAGCAAGCTGGTCCGTTGGCGCGCGGCCCGCTTCCTCTACGAGGTCGGCACGGATGATGCCTTAGAGGCGCTGCGCGCAGCGGTAGACGACCCTGAGTTTGAGGTGGGTCTGCAAGCGCGCATGGCCGTCGAGCGGATCGAGTCCGGCGAGCAAGCCGCCGGAACGGTCTGGCAGCAAATGGCCGGCCGCGAGCGTGGGGGCAACAAGTAAACAAAAACGAGCAAGGGTCACCCGACATGAGGTGTCGGTGATCCTTGCTCGTTTATTTTTTTCATCCTTATTCCCAATGAATCTCAACCCGCAAATCATCCGTTCCCTCCAAAGGCTGCATCAGGTAACGGATATTTCGGATGCCCAGGTTGTACAGCCCGGTCAAGTCCTCCAGCAACTGCTCATCCGAACCGGCGTAACGCACGGTCACCGTGGCTTTTCCGGCCTTCATGCCGGACTTGACCCGTTCTGCCAGTCCTTTGGCGGTGGACACTGCCGCGTCGGCGTCGTATAAGTCGTACCCCAGCGCAGTCTTCAGCGCAAGATAGGTTTGCTTCTTCTCCCCGCCTGCCTCAATTAGCGCCTGCAGAGTTTTGATATAAGGTACGGACGCCCGAGGATAATCAGCCGCTTTCCAGACATGATCCTGCCTCATCTGCTCATCGGTTCGCAAGTAATACGTATAATTGACCCGCTTGGGCACATCAGGGACCGGGTCGTCCCAGGTCGTGTCCAGATGGTACCAGCGGTTGTCGAGACGCACGAGGTTCCACGCATGCAGCTGGCCTCCCGCCGTCCCTTCCACTAAACGGTTCTCAATCCCGGCTTCCTTCAGCAACTCGTAAGTCAGCAAGGCGTAGCCTTGACATACCGCTTCGCCAGTTTTGAGCCCTTCATAAGCGGTATATTTTTGCAGATCGGTATCGTACTTCAGGTTCAACACGACATAATCGTGAATCGCTTTGATTTTCTGATGGTTGTTCATGCCCGGTTGGATCAGCTGCTTGAGGATGTTCTTCACGCTTTGGCGGACGTAAGCGGTCTGCTCAGCCGTTTCGCGGTAATGAACCTGCAGCGTGATCTTGGCCGATCCCGTTGTGCCTCGCCAGGAGTAGACGTAACGATCCACGATATATTTCGTATACGGATCGGCTTCCAGCGCATCGTTCACCGCTTGCTTCAGCTGATTCTCCAAATTTTTGGTCGACCCCTTATATTTCAAGGTAATCGTCGTGTTCCGCGCCTCCATCCCTTGCGCCAGCTTAGCCTGCAGTTGCTTGGCGGTCGTGACCGTCGCCGGCTCCGCCGCCGCTTGAACCGGGACGGCAATCCCTCCAAGTGGTTCGGTACTCAGCAGTAAACCGCCGATCACCCCGGTTATGAGCCAACCTGTTGAAAGTCTCCCGATTTTCTTTCCCATCTGGCTTCCCTCACCTTCCGGTCAAGCTGCATAAACGATTTCTTCTGCCAATCTTTCGATCAAGCCCATTGTAACACAGCCTCTCCTGCAAAAGCTTACTAGTTTTGTCGAACGCAAAACAGGATTTGGACAGCCCCCGTAAGGCGGTTCCTTCGAGATCTCACGAAAATCTGTTTCCTAAAATTCACAATCAGCTTCTACAAATGAAAGCAGGGCTTATGTATAATAAAAAATATAAAAAATGTGATAAATGTCATTGCGTGAATTTTCAGACTTCCATAGGAATGGAGAATCGATTGGATGACTATCGTAAATATTTCGGATATTTCGGTGGAATTATTTTTAGCCGTCATGTTTTTTCTGCTGATTGTGGCTCCCATGGTGAGCCTCGGTGTACTGCGATTGTTCCAGGGCCGCAAGCGGGCGGGCTTTGCCTTAATCGGCGGCGGAGTGTTGGGATATTTCGTGTTCCAACTGATTGCCGGACTGTTTATCTAGGAAGCATAACGATAAATTGATAGCTCCATGCAAAAGAAAACGGCGATACAGGCCCTTCCTGTATCGCCGTTTTGCTGTTCCTTATTTTACAGCTGCTGCAGCTTGCTCATGCTCCATGCTTTCGATGAATTTCTCGCAATCGATCGCAGCCATGCAGCCGCTTCCTGCCGCCGTAATCGCTTGGCGGTAGCGGGTGTCCTGTACGTCGCCGCAAGCGAAGACGCCCGGAACGTTGGTCTCGGAAGTGCCTGGCTTCACCACGATATACCCGTTGGCATCCAGATCGATTTGGCCGCCCAGGAACGAGGTGTTCGGTTGATGGCCAATCGCCACGAATACGCCGCTGGCCGGAATGATTTCTTCCTCGCCCGTCGCGTTGTTGCGCACTTTCAGGCCGGTAACCCCATGCTCTCCGGCGATGACTTCAAGCGGCGTGCGGTTGAGGGCCAGCTCGATTTTCTCGTTGCTGCGCACGCGATCCTGCATGATCTTCGAGGCGCGCAGCTCTTCGCGGCGATGCACCACGGTGACTTTCGAAGCAAAGCGGGTTAAGAATCCGGCTTCCTCCATTGCGGAATCGCCGCCGCCGACCACAATAATCTCTTTGTTGCGGAAGAAGAAGCCGTCGCAGGTCGCGCAAGTGCTTACGCCGCGTCCAACGTTCACCTCTTCGCCCGGGATGCCCAGGTATTTAGCCGTAGCACCTGTCGACAAGATCAATGTCTCAGTCACGAGCTCACCAATTCCTTCTACCTGAAGTTTAAACGGACGTTGGCTCAGATCCACGCTGTTCACCCAGCCCGTGCGGAATTCAGCTCCGAAACGTTCGGCTTGCTTGCGCATGTTATCCATCAATTCCGGGCCCATGATCCCTTCCGGGAACCCCGGGAAATTTTCTACTTCCGTGGTTGTTGTTAATTGGCCGCCTGGCTGCGGACCTTCGATCACCAGCGGATTCATGTTCGCGCGGGCCAGATATATTGCAGCGGTTAACCCTGCCGGGCCGGTTCCGATAATAATTGATTTGTACATATCCTCAAATCCTTTCAAATGGATTCATCACAAATTATAGATATAAGATGGCTTGATTCTAATTATGTGAACGTTGCAGGAATCTGTCAATCTTTGTAATGGATAGGTTTGGTGAAGGTTAAATGAAGGAATGGTGAAGACCGCTATGCCAGGACCACAGCGCGAGCCACTACGCGCGACGCTACCGAAACCACTATCGAAACCACTACCGAAGCAGCCGCAGCCCGTTCAGAATCACCAATAGCGTGCTGCCCTCATGACCCACGACACCAAACGGCAGCGGAATACCTGCCGCAAAATTGCTTACGATCAGCATCAGAATAACGGCACCGGCAAAAACCAGGTTCTGCTTCACGATCCGCCGAGCCCGCCGGGCGAGCGAGATCGTCTCCGCAATCCGCTCGATGCTGTCGTTCATCAGCACGACATCGGCCACTTCCAGCGCGGCCCCGCTGCCGCCG
>NZ_GG695997.1:34892-50586 GCF_000159955.1 Paenibacillus sp. oral taxon 786 str. D14
TCGTTGACGCCGTCGCCGACCATCGCGACGCTGCCATAGCGCTCCCGCAGCGCCTTGACATGCGCGACCTTCTCTTGCGGGAGCAGATCGGCGTACACGAGGTCGACGCCGATCTCCTTGGCCAGCGCGTGTGCGGTCACGCTGCGGTCGCCGGTCAACATCGCGACGGCGACACCCAGCTCGTGCAGCCGGGCGATGGCTGCCTTGGCCTGCGGGCGAACCTCGTCGCGGAGCGCGATGAGGCCGACGTAGGCATCGTCCCGCTGAACGACGGAGACGGTGTGCCCCTCGGCGATCCATCGGCGAAGCTGCTCAGCCAGCGGCCCCGGTAGCATCGAGTCGCCATCGTCCGCCTTGCCGATGCGCCACGCCGCGCCGCTGACCTTCGCTTCGATGCCCCAGCCCGGAAGCGCCCGCAGCTCCTCGGCCCCGTCGATCGGCAGCCCTGCGGCTTGCGCCTTGCGTACGATCGCTTGAGCCAGCGGATGCTCCGACAGGCTCTCCGCCGCAGCGCAGGCAGCCAGCACCTCCCGCGGGTCAACGCCTTCGATGGTGTACAGCCCGGTCACCACCGGCGAGCCTTCCGTCAGCGTCCCGGTTTTATCAAACGCGACGACCCGAATGCTGCCCAGATGGTCCATATGGGCTCCGCCCTTGAACAGCACGCCTTTGCGGGCGCTCTTCGACATCGCCGAGAGCATGGCCGGCATCACCGACGATACAATCGCGCACGGTGAAGCTACTACAAGAAACACCATCGCCTTGTAAAAGGCGAACGACCAGCTCCAGCCAAGCAGCCACGGCGTGAGCAGGATGAGGGCCAGCGTTGCGGCCACAATTGTCTTGGCGTAAATGCCTTCAAGCCGCTTAATAAACCGCTGCGTCCCCGGCACCTCCTGCTGAGCCTGCTCCACAAGGGTGATGATCTTGGCGAACAAGGTGCCTTCCGCCGGGCTGGACACCTCCACATAAATCGCCCCTTCTCCATTGATCGTTCCGGCATACACCCCATCCCCCGGCTGTTTATCCACCGGGATCGATTCTCCGGTGATTGCCGATTGATTTACCGCAGAGCTTCCGGTGCGGATGATCCCGTCGGCCGGGATCACCTCCCCTGGCTTCACCAGCAGCAGGTCGCCCACGGCCAGCGCCTCCACCGGCACCAGCTCCATCCCATCTTCGCCAACGCGAAGCGCGGTTTCCGGCTTCATCGCGATCAGCGCCGAGATGTCCTTCCGGCTCCGTTCGCTGGCGAACGATTCCAAGGCGCCACTTAATGCAAAGATAAAGATCAGCATCGCCCCTTCGTTCCAATAGCCGATGGAGGCTGCCCCAAGCGCCGCCGCGATCATCAGCAAATTAACATCCAAATCCCGCTCTTTGATTAAAGTGATCAAGCCTTCCCGGGCTTTCACATATCCCCCGACCGTATAGGCCGCAATATACAGCGCCATTGAGATCCAAGGCATCGTCCCTTGCATCCCCCAGGCCCATGCGGTAAGCATTAACCCGCCGCTGACCAAGGCGAGCAGCAACTCCCGGTGGCTGAAGAGCCGCTTCCAATCCAACCGCCGCTTCCCGCCCGGGTTGGGTTGATGGGCTGCTTGATTCACTTCTGGCAATGTTCTTCTATGGACGACTTCCATAATAAGCTCCTCCTTGTAAGTGGGGGTAAGCTGAGAATGAATATTATTGTTAACCCCCTAAAAATGGCGCAAGCTGCCCCGGGATCTTCCCGGAGCAGCTCACAAATGAGAACGATAATCATTGTTGAATTAGGACAATAATTTTGGTTTAGTGAAACTTTTGGCTTTATTGTATGCTTATTTTTCCATTTTGTAAATACCTGCTGACCGCAACTTCAGACCCACATCGGCATCAGCCCCTGTCCGCACACGAAAAAAACCGCTGACCGGACGGACAAACATGGTCCTCCGATTCAGCGGCTTCAGTATAAATTCGGTATAAATGCTATTAGGCCTGGCTGGCAGCGATCGCCTGCTCCAAATCATACAGGATGTCGTCGATCGACTCCGTCCCTACGGACAAGCGGATTAACCCCGGCGTGACGCCGGCGGCCAATTGTTCCGCTTCCGTTAACTGTTGGTGCGTGGTGCTGGCCGGATGAATGATTAACGACTTGGAATCGCCGACATTGGCCAAATGCGAGAACAGCTTCACGCTATTGATTAGCTTGCGACCGGCTTCCACGCCGCCGCGAATTTCAAACGTGAGGATGGCGCCTTGGCCTTTTGGCAAGTATTTTTGCGCCAGTTCATAGGATGGGTGGCTTGGCAATCCCGCGTAGCTGACCCATTCTACCAGCTCATGCGCTTCCAGATATTGCGCCACTTTCAGGGCGTTCTGGCTGTGGCGTTCCACGCGCAGATGCAACGTCTCCAGCCCTTGCAGCAGCAGCCACGCGTTAAACGGCGACAACGAAGCGCCAAGATCGCGCTGCAGCTGAACGCGGGCCTTGATGATGTAAGCGAGCGGACCGACTGCTTGCGTATATACAACGCCGTGGTAGCTTGGATCCGGCTCGGTCAGGCCCGGGAATTTCCCGCTGGCAGCCCAGTCGAATTTACCGCTGTCAACGATGATACCGCCGATCGAAGTACCGTGCCCGCCGATAAACTTCGTTGCCGAATGCACGACGATGTCCGCGCCAAAATCGATCGGACGCAGCAAATACGGGCTTGGGAACGTATTGTCGACGATCAACGGAATCCCATGCTCATGTGCAATCGCCGCGACCGCTTCGATGTCCAGCACGTCACCCTTCGGGTTGCCGATCGTCTCAGCGTAAAGCGCCTTCGTCTTGTCCGTGATCGCTGCGCGAAAGTTTTCCGGATTCGAGGAATCCACGAACTTCACGTGCACACCAAGCTTAGGCAACGTTGTGGAAAACAGATTATAGGTACCGCCGTACAACGAGGTGGAGGAGACGATTTCGTCACCCGCCCCGGCAATATTTAAGATGGAGAAAGTGACCGCCGCCTGACCCGATGCCGTCGCCAATGCCCCGACGCCGCCTTCCAACGCAGCTACACGCTTCTCGAACACGTCATTGGTTGGGTTCATGATCCGGGAATAAATATTGCCGAATTCCTTCAAGCCAAACAGATTCGCCGCATGCTCGGTGTCGCGAAAACCATACGACGTCGTTTGGTACAGCGGGACCGCCCGGGAGTATGTAGTGGGATCGATCTCCTGGCCGGCGTGAATCGCCAGCGTTTCTGGGGCATATTGACGCTCTTCAGACATGGATAATTCCTCCTTCAAATCATCGAAATAATGATAAACCAAGAATGTTTTTTCATATTCTCTCACATCTCGTGTGATTTGAAAATAGGAAATCCAATAATTTTTATATGAATTATTTAGATTGAGATAAACCCGTTGATATTTCCGGATAAAATAAGCATCCTCGAACGTTGGCTCACCTTCGCGGAGCCCCGGAAAGAGGGGGGCTTCGCCAACCAGCTTGGCATAGATTCCTTCCGGCGTTTCCCGAAACTCGATCAACCCGGCCTCCGGACACTGATCAAATTGCTCGCGCGTCAGCGTCCCCTGCCACACCCGGTAGGGGTCTGCCATCCAGGATGTTTTCCCTCCGTAAAAGCGCACCTTCCCCCGATCCAGCCACAGCACATGATCGGCCGCTTCCTCCCATTCGCTCAGCTCATGGACCGCCGTGATGACCGTTCGCCCTTCGGCATACCGGTTCAAATAAGCGCAAAGTGATCCCCGGCTTCAACCGCAATTGGTCGATCGCCCGAAGTGGGCGGCATCAGCGTGGCCAAATTGCGCATCAGCGAAGATTTCCCTGCGCCGTTGGGACCCAGGAGGCCCACCATCCCTTCGTTTAGCGTTAAGGTGACATCGTGCAGCGCGAAGCCGCCGCGCGTGTATTTTGGGGATAAATGATCAATTGGTATCATACGGTTCCTCTTTTCCGAACATTTTATCAAGTTATGCCTTCCGCGGGAGACATCTGTAGCTGTAACGGAAAGGGGACATAAAAAGTCTGGATGAAATGAAAAAAAGGGTACTATTTCCACAACCGCTCTGGAATAGCACCCTGTTTCTCCCTCATGTCACTTGATTTTAGTAGTCGTTTTGGCCGCTTTGACCTTGGGCGATGGCCACGCCGGCACTGGTGCCAAGGCGCGTTGCCCCCGCCTTGATCATCGCTTCGGCATCAGCCAGCGTGCGCACGCCGCCGGACGCCTTCACGCCAACGTTTGGACCTACCGTTTTGCGCATCAGCTCCACCGCTTCGACGGTAGCCCCGCCGGTGGAGAACCCGGTCGACGTTTTGACGAAATCCGCTCCGGCTTCCACGGACAGCTTGCAGGCCCGCACGATTTCCTCGTCGGTGAGCAGGCAGGTCTCGATAATGACCTTCACCAGCGCTTTGCCTGCCGCGGCCTGAACAACCCCGGCGATATCGCGGAGAACCAGCCCGTCGTCGCCGTCCTTGAGCGCGCCGATGTTGATGACCATATCGACTTCGCCCGCGCCTTCGGCAATCGCATGAGACGCTTCAAACGCCTTCACTTCCGGCGCCGAGGCGCCCAGCGGGAAGCCGATGACGGTGCACACCTTTACCGGGGAGTCTTTCAGAACCTCCGCTGCGGTCTTGACCCAGGTCGGGTTAACGCATACGGAAGCGAAGCCGTATTGCTTGGCTTCCTCCGCTAATTTAATAATGGCGGCGCGTCCGGCGTCCGCCTTGAGCAGCGTATGATCGATCATAGCAGTAATGGATTGGGATTGAGTTGACAAAGGAATTCCTCCGTTCGTGATTTTAAGATAATGAACTGCATGCGTGAATGCCTGCAAAAGTGCAGGTATTTTTTCTAAAAACTTGGCTTAATCAGGGAAAGCCTGCAAAAATACAGGTTTAATTTGAGAAACTGCTCGATTTCCAGATATCGCAGAAAAATACCTGTATTTTTGCATCTTTTTCCGGCGAAATGCGGGAATCCGGTGATAATTCCTGCACTTTTGCAGGCTTTCTTCAAGCTGGGATGAGGCATTAATATAAACTGGAAATCGGCACACCGCTCGGCAGCTTAAACGGATGCTCCGGATTGATATGATCATAAAACATGATACCGTTTAGATGATCGATCTCATGTTGCATCACGATTGCGTCAAAGCCTTTGAACCGAAGCTTGATCTCGTTGCCCTCATCATCGTATGCCTTCACTTGGACCTTCTCGTAGCGTGGAACGAAGCCCTGCACCGTCCGGTCGACCGACAGGCAGCCCTCGCTCTCCGGCAAATACGTCATCGCCTGAGAATGGCTGATGATCTTCGGATTGTACAAAGCGAGCGGCCGATCCTTGCCGTTCTCGTCCATCAGCAGAGCTGCGAACATCCGCTTGTTCAGTCCGATCTGATTCGCCGACAACCCCACGCCCGCCCGCAGCTTGTATTTCTTCGACATCTCGGGATCCTGGCTGTTCTTCAGAAATTGCAGCATCGCCGCCATTTCCTCGCGGTCTTCCTCGGTTGGGGGGATGCTGACCGGCTCCGTCACCACTCTGAGAATAGGATCCCCTTCTCTTACAATATCATCCATCGTAATGATGTAATTGCGGTTGAATTTACTCATAAATAAACAGTTCATCCACCTTCGTCTGCAAAATTTTCGCAAGCTTGAAAGCCAGCTCCAGCGTCGGGTCGTACCGGTTGTTCTCCACGCAATTGATCGTTTGGCGCGTGACGCCGCATTCCGCGGCCAGCTCATTCTGGGTTAAGCCCAGCCGCTTCCGGAATTGCTTGATCTTATTGTTCATCGGCACCACCAAAATGTCAAAAGTTTTGGACTCCCCCATGGTATCACGCCCCGATGGACCTGTCAAAATCAAGATTTGATTTTAATCCCCCAGACGGAATTCTTCTGGAACCCGGCCGCTTCACGCAGTTCCGGAAGCCGCTCGTCTTCCGGATAATGCTGCTCCAAATAGTGGACATACGCCTTGCGCAAGCCAATCTCCTGATCGAGCTTATTGTATTCGCTTGGGTACTTCTCCAGCCGCGCCAAAGCGGCATCCCACCGCGCCAGATCCGCCTTGGTCGTCCGTCCTTTGCGGGTCCGCTCCGCCAGCGAGGTCAGCTCTTCATAGGATTCCCGAACCTTGGCCGAATATTTGAACCTCCGGTTAAACAACCCCAGCGCCACGATCACCAAGAAAAAGACGACCCACGCCCCGATACTCTCCATCATCCGTCACCTCCTTAACTCTATGCACAAAAATAAAAGCTCCCGCTTTCAGGAGCCGCATTGCCGTTGCTGTCTTATGGCCAATCTTATGCCGAACTTATGGCTATCTCTTTGCTGGCATATGGCTGTCATCTGGCCGTTCATTATCGTCTATCCATCGCCACTTCATCCGTGACGCATTATTTAAACTTGTGCCAATCCAGATTACTTGTATTCAGCAGATGCTCGAAATCGTTGTCGAGCCGTTTCTGCTCCGCCCGGCGCGCTTCCTCCTTGCGGATGCGGGCCTCCTCCTGGCGGCGTTCCTCTTCCTTCTTCAGTTCTTCAGCTTGCGCCTTCAGCTTCGCCAGCGTATCCTGGCCAAGAAGATCCTTCAGCGTGGCCGGTTTGTCTGCCGCCGCATTAGCTGGCGCGCTTGGTACGGAACGTCCTTTCTTCTTCCCCACGGATGCTTCACCTCGGTTTCCTGCGTTCCTCTTCGTTCAAGCCTAAAGTATCATAGTCGAAAAATCATTGTCAATCGGAATCGCCGGCCCCGCTTCACAGCGCCTCTTACGCTGGGCAGAAGAACCATCTCACCGCCAGGTGACTACGTAACCTGCTCCAATCCGCGAAGGAACAAGCCGAGATTAAACGCCAGGCTGTCCTTTAGCTCCAGCGGAAGACCAAATGCTCCACGCAATTCCAGCGAGGCAAAGCCGTGAATCAAACTCCGCAACCCGCGAACCGCATGCAAAGCTTGCTCCTCCGTGAGCGGGTAACTGCCGAGGTATCGCAGGATCAAATCCACCAAGCGCCCGCCGGCTTCCTGCAGCGCAGGATGTTCAGGCCCCGGCGCCGCTTGCGCCGCATCGTACAATCCGGGATAGGCATGAGCAAATTCGAGATAAGCGTTAGCGAACTCGCGGATCGCAGCCTCTCCTGCCCGATCACCGACAGCGGCGGAAATATGCTCATATAACTGGTCCAGCGCGTATTTGGCCAATTCCACCCGAATTTGCTCCAGACCGCTGACATGGTTATAGAGGGAAGGCGGCCGGATGCCCAGCTTCTTGGCAATGGAAGTAATCGTCACCGCCTCCAGCCCCTCCGCATTAGCAACGTCCACAGCGGCCATCAGCACCGCTGTGCTGTCAATTCCCATTCTCGGCGACATGGGAATCCTCCTTCCGGTGAGTCACGGCCGCCGCGTTTGCAGCCGGTGCCTTGCCTAATGCCCGCTCGGCCGCCGCAATCGCTTTGGCGATGGCTGCCGCCGGCTGCTTCAGCACCGGCCCGTGCCCTACCGCCAGCAGCGAAGGGTTCAGGCCGGCCAGCTTGCGTGCGCTGGCGAGCGCGGTTTCCTTATGCCAGGTGGCAAGGGCCGGGAACGGAAACAGCGGGCGCACGGTGCCGCTCACGGCAATGCCTGCACGGGTTTGGAAGGCATCGCCGGCGATCAGTGCGCCGCTGCGCGTATCAAGCAGCGCAAAGGAACCCGGCGTATGGCCCGGCGCCGCCACGGCCAGCAGCGAACCGATGCGCTCCCCATCGGTAAACGTAACGTCGGCGCGGGTCACCAGCTTCTTCGGCACCCCGCCGCGGATGGGCGAAGTCGGCTCCCCCGGGTCAAGCGACACGTCGCCCTCCATCAAGCGCGCATCGCGGGCGGATACGTAGACCGGAACTTCAGGAAGCTGCGCTTTTAAGGCATCCAGCGCGCCAACGTGGTCGTCATGGACATGAGTCAGCACGATCCGCGTCAGCGGCTTACCGATCTCTTCCACAGCTTTCAAGATTCCTTTGGCGCTATACGGCAAAGCTGCATCGATTAATGTGACGCCATCCTCTTCCTCGACCAGATAACAATTGACCGGAAAAAACCGGGGTAAAAAAGACAGTTGGATTAACTTCCCGTATTCCGTAATTCTCATCGCTAAATCGCCTCTCTCTCCCAAAAAAACTAAAACCTTTAGTTTTAATTTAAGCTAAACCCTTTAGTTTTGCAAGAGGTTTCTTCCTATTTTTTGAAGTCGTACAAGCGTGCCTCCCTGAATATGCTGTACAAGCAAAGTTATCATTTCTGACTTTTGGAGGTTTAAGCAATGAACAGCTTTTTTAGCTATGTGCTACTTGGCTTATCTTTATCCGCCCCCATCGGCCCGGTGAACGCCGCCCAATTGGATAAAGGCATCCGCGGCGGCTTCCTGCACGCCTGGTTTGTTGGCCTTGGCGCCCTATCCGCCGACCTGCTGTACATGCTGCTCGTTTATTTTGGGGTGGTGCACTTCTTGAACACTCCGTTTATGAAAAGCTTCCTCTGGTTATTTGGGTTCTTCGTACTCACCTATATCGGCATCGACAGTCTGAAGCAAGCCGGCAAAATCCCCGACGGGGGGATGAGAGGCAGCGAGCCGCTTCGGAAGTCGCTCCTGTCCGGATTTCTCATGTCCGTCAGCAACCCGCTGTCCATCTTATTCTGGCTGGGGATATACGGTTCGGTATTAGCTCAAGCCGCAGCTCATATGCGGACTCATGACTTGATCATCAACAGCAGCGCTATTATTGTCGGACTGTTGGTATGGGATTTCACGATGGCCGGATTTGCCAGCGTGTTCCGCAAGCTGCTAACGAACCGGGTCCTGATGCTGATATCGATATTGTCCGGCCTGTCCCTCATTGGGTTTGGGCTTTATTTTGGATATCAAGCCTTTTTACTGCTCGCGCAACGATGGTAAGTCAAGCTCCCTTCGATCACGTCGTCCGTTTTGGACGCAGTACCATCGATTTGGCTGGGCGGCCCCGCCGCTTGGCCTGTTTCTTCGGCTTCCAGACGACCAGCTGCATAATGAAGGTCACGATCCCGATGACGCCAACAAACGCCAGGCTTCCCCAGAATCCCGGCCGGCTCGTGTCATGGAACAAAGTCCCCGACACCGCGATCGCGATTAGCACCATGCCGCCCCACCGTTTGACTTGCCCAAACCCGCTAAGCTTGAGCAGCTTACCCGATGTCACCAGAATAAAAAACCAGTTATAAAGCAGCAGCAATCCGGCCGATGTCGTAATGTACTCGTATATGCGCCCCGGCATGACAAAGGACATCACCACGGAAGCTGCAAGTCCGGCGGCCGTGAGGCCAATGGCAAACAACGGCCGCTCCCGCCAGCCTTTCCGTGCGAATAACGGCGGCGCATCCTTGTCCTTCGCGAGCGTAACCAGCATCGTCGTCACCGCATACAAGGAAGCGACCATCGTAGAGAAGCCGGCTACGATCAGCACGCCGTTAAACACATGGGAGATAAACGGCAGCGGATATTGGGCGAGGGCCGTTACGAATGGACTGCGTTTCGGGTCGAAGGTGTTCCAGGCCACCAAAGTGACGGCAAGCCCAATCGACAGCAAGTACACCACCGAGAGCAACAGCAGCATGATCGTACCGGATTTCGGAGCTTCCTTCGGATCACGCAGCCGAATCGCCATTATGCCCATTACCTCGATCCCGCCAAAGGCGTAAAACGCAAAAATAAATCCCGACCACAAGCCCATCCCTCCCGTTGGAAAGAAGGACTTGACCGTTTGCGGAAATTCCGGCGCTCTCCCGCCGCCTCCCTGAATCCAGCCCATCAGCGCGGCAGCGGCCACCCCCAGGAACATAAGGATGGCAGCGATTTTGATCACCGACAGCACATTTTCCATCGAATCAAACACCTTATTGCCAAGCAAAATCACGCCCAGCCCTAATACGGCATATCCAATCGCAAACATCCACATCGGCACGCCGGGGAACCAAAAACGCGAGAATAGCGATAATGCCGTCAGTTGGCTGCCCATGATCAGCAGCTCCGAGCTCCAATACACCCAGCCGCTGCCGAAGCCCGCCCAGCGCCCAAAGGCCCGCTTCGCATAGGAACGGAAGGAGCCCTGCTCCGGCTGGTCCGCGGTCATGCGGGCTAAGACCTCAAATACCGTATAAGTCCCGGCCGCAGCCAGCAGGAACGCGATCAGAATGGATGGCCCCGCCATGCGGATCCCGATCCCCGATCCAAGGAAATACCCGGTGCCGATGGTTGATGCCACCCCCAGCAAGGAGAGCTGCCACCAGCGTAGATCGCCTTTTTTCCCCTCTCCGTTTTGCGCCTTGGCCATGTTCTTGTCTCCCTCGTTTTATTTCAACAGTTCTGCATCCACGTATTCTGCGGCCGGCAAGCGGGAAATATGTAATCTGTTTCTTGCAAAAAAATAGCACCCGAAGCCCCGCTTGCCCCGGCGGAACTCCAAGTGCTTTAATTAGAGATATTTCGATTATTGGCCTGCGCCTTTCACCGGCTCTGGTTCAAGCTGCCCCTTCTTGGACGGCCAGAAGGCCGCTTTGCCAAGCAGCATGTCCATTGAAGTCTCCATCTCCCTTTTCTTGTTTGCTAACATGAGGTGATAAACATCACTCTGATCATTAATTATATATACCGGAAGGTTAATTATCAAACGGAAAATATGATATAATATGGGCTCAGTACAAGTTGCTCGAGGTGATCACGGTTGACCCTGCCACATAAAAAAGCCTTGGGACGGCCCGTCCAGCAGCCCGACGCCCTGGCGACGTCCGAGCAGATCCTGCGTTCTGCGTCGCTTCTATTTATGGAAAAGGGCTATAAGTCCGTATCCATGAATCAGGTTGCCGAGCATTGCGGGATCACCAAAGCTACCGTTTATTACTATTATCCAACCAAACAGGATTTGTTCGTGGCCTCTGTCGCGACGACGCTCGCCCGGGTGAATGGACGCATCCGGCAGCTATTGGAGGAGCCCGGGACATTTCGGGAAAGATTGCTGAAAATTACCATTAACTATTTAAGGATTCCCCAGGTTCACATGGACGAAATGTTCCGCAGCATCCAGCATCATTTGTCCGGTGAGCAGCAGGAAACTTTGATCCGCCACGAAAACGATCTGTACGAAACGCTTCGCGAAGGGTTCGCCCAAGCTGCCAAGCAAGGAGAGATCGTCTGCAGCGACCCAAACCTGGCCGCCCATCTGTACGTTTCGATGCTGCGGGTAGGAGAACGTCAATACGCCGACAAAAATAAGCTGCTTCCGTCAGCGGAGCAGGCGGCCGAAGCGATCGTTAGCTTTTTGTGGAGAGGGATTCATAACTAAATTTGAAGGAGGTGGGAAGCTGTGGCTTTTGGCGTGTCGCGAGAGGAATTGGAGGCATGGAAGCGAAAGGTGGCTAGCGGAGAAATTGGTTTTCTGACCCACTATTGGCTGGACCCGCGGTTTCCGGATGCCAAGACCGTCACCAAAGTGGGTTGCTCCAACTTGGAGCGGCTCCGAGCTTGGTGCGAGGCCCATGGCCTTCCCGCCCGTTACATTCATCAACGCTCTCCGTTCCCTCATTTCGACCTAATCGGGCCGAAGCAGCGGGAAGTGTTGCAGGAAGAAGGGCTCTGGGATCAATTGGAGCGGTTTCACCTCCTCTAAACGATAGAAAGGCTGCTTGCCTGGATTTCTAGTCCGGCAAGCAGCCTTTTTGGCGTTCTATCTTAATGTCCTGACGGGGTGGACAAGCCCACACGTTCGATCAGGATCGTGCGAATTAACGTTTATTGAAGATATCCGTCAAGACTGGCACGATTTGCGATTTGCGGGATACAACGCCTTTCAGTACGGCTTTGTTGTCAACGAGCTTCACGTTGTAGGCTTGCTCGACGGCATCGGCTGCTTTACCCAGCGCCAAGCCCACGGAGTCGTTGTTCAGGATGTCGGTCACGACAAACAGGAACAGGTCCAGTCCTTTGTTGGCGATGATCCCGTTCAGGGCTGCCTCAATTTCACTTTGACGGGACAAGACGTCGTTGACGTCCACCGCGTTCACTTGGGCGATTTCAACTTTAGCTCCGCCCATGTCGAATTCTTTGGCGTCCAGGGAAATCAACTGCTCAATCGTCTTATCGCTGAGGTCGGCCCCTGCTTTCAGCATGTCCAATCCGTACTCTTCCGCGTTGACGCCGGCGATTTCAGCCAGCTCCCGTGCCGCAGCTACGTCTTGCTCAGTGCAGGTTGGCGATTTGAAGAGCAGCGAGTCGGAAATGATTGCGGACAGCATCAAGCCGGCGATGTTGGCTGGGACGGCGATGCCGTTTTCTTTATACATTTTATTCAGGATCGTTGCGGTGCAGCCAACCGGTTCAGCCCGGTAGTACAGCGGTCCGCTTGTCTCGAAGTTGGCGATCCGGTGATGGTCGATCACTTCCACAACACGCACTTGCTCAATATCGGAAGCGCTTTGTTGACGTTCGTTATGGTCGACCAGAATGACTTCTTTCGCTTCGTTCGCCACGGTCTCAACCAAACGCGGCGCTTCGAAGCCAAAGCGTTCCAATGCGAACGCCGTCTCCCCGTTTACATCGCCCAGGCGTACAGGCTCAACGTTCCAGCCCAGCTTGGACTTCAGGTCGGCGTAAGCGATTGCCGAACAAATCGTGTCCGTGTCGGGATTTTTATGACCGAAAATCAATACTTTTTCCATCTCATTACTCCCCTTTAGCATGACTTCATGTCAAAAGTATAGCTTATTAGCGGAGCGGCAAGCAAGACTCTCGTCCAAGCCTGGTCCGTTATCCGGACGTGATCCAGTGAGTTTACTTCTCCTATCAAACCGGGTACGATCAAGTTTAATGCTTCAGCTTATTCTTGCTTGGAATGGCGCTCAGTTGGGCCTTCAGTCCGCCTTCAGTCGGCATTCAGCAAATGTTCAGCATCATCGCGCATAATAGAATCATCAGAATGGACACGCATGGATAGGTGCAAGGGGGATATTTTTCAATGAAACAAGTTAAAGGGGCAAAAATCTTGCTGGTGGATGATGAACCGCATATCGTCCAGTTCCTTGAATTGGGGCTGCAAAATGAAGGATTTGAGGTCCGCACCGCCGGAGACGGGATGACCGCTGTCGCCATCGCCGCCGAATTTCAGCCGCATGTGATCGTACTGGATGTGATGATGCCGGGAATGGATGGCTTTGAAGTGTGCCGGTTGCTGCGAAAGAACGGGGAGAATGTATCCATCATTATGCTGACGGCCAAGGACGAAGTCGAAGATCGAGTGAAGGGGCTGACGATTGGCGCCGACGATTACGTCGTGAAGCCGTTCAGCTTCGAGGAGTTGCTCGCTCGGATCGGTGCGCGCCTGCGCAATCAGTTTCCGGCCCTGTTTGGTGAAGTGGTGATTGGCCCCTTCCGACTGGACGATCGCCGCAAGGAAATTGCCTATTTGGATCAGGTGTTGGAATTATCTCCCACCGAATATGAGCTGCTGAAATATTTGATCCTGAACCATGGCATCGTCTTAAGCAAAACGACGATTTTGGATAAAGTGTGGGGTTATGACTTTGGGGGCGAGGAAAATATCGTGGAGGTCTATATCCGGTCCCTGCGCGAAAAATTAAATGACCGGGAGCACCGGTTAATCCGAACGCTGCGCGGTGCGGGCTACCGCGTAGATCTGCCATGAAGCGCCTTGCCGGCAGAAGCCGGGCACGGACTGGCGGGATTACCGCCGCCGGGAAGCGATGGATCCGCGGACTTCGCAGCCTGATCTCCCCAAGCTCACTGCGCTTTCAGCTGCTCTCTAGATCCCTTTTTCTGTTAGCCGCTCTATTAATTCTGATTGGCGTATTTCAGTACGTCATCATGAAAGACTTCCTATACAAAAACCAAGCCGAAACCATGGTATCCCAAATGCGCGGCCCGCTTCGGGATGTCTTTATGAAGGCAGGCCAGCCGATCGAACACTGGGGACCCCCGAAGCCGGGGGGGGATGGCGCTGGAGTCGGGGCTGAGGCCGGGATGAACGGGAGCGCGCCTGGCGGCGGGGGCATCGGCGGAGAAGGAACTGATGGTCGTCCTCCGCAGTTGTTTATCCCCGGCGCCTCGCTCGCCATCATCAACAGCGATCATGATTTTATCGATCTGAACGCTGAATCCGGCGCCCCTGCCCCTCAGCTGTCCGATGCGGAATACGCCGCATTGTTCGAAGAGAGTCAGCCGGGATCGGAAGGCTACCGCGTCATCGAGGATCAGGACGGGAAGGAACAGCTGGTGGTCTTTCGTTTGGTTGGGTTGCCCGGAGAACAAGGCGAACGTGCCTGGCTCGTCCAAATGGGCACTTATACCGCACCGTTACGCGAAGTCGTGATGCGTCAGCTGCTGACGTTTGTCGGCCTCTCACTTCTGGCATTGGCCGGCGGACTGGCGCTGTATCTGCCGATTTTGCGCCAGGCGTTAACGCCGCTTAATCAAATGGTGCGCATCGTAGAGGATACCAATGCCGGGAATCTCAGCAACCGGTTCACGGCGGCATCCGGACAATCGGAAATTGATCGGCTGGGCGCTTCCTTTAATGGAATGCTGGAGCGGCTCGAGGAATCGTTTGAGGCCGAGCGTGAAGCGAAGGAGCAGATGCGCCGGTTCGTCGCGGACGCTTCCCACGAGCTGCGGACACCGCTGACCTCGATCCACGGCTTCCTGGAGGTGCTGCTGCGGGGAGCCGCCAACCGGCCGGAGCAGCTGCATACCGCGCTGAACAGCATGCTGGGCGAAGCGCAGCGGATGAAGAAGCTGGTCGAGGATTTGCTGACGCTCGCCAAGCTCGACCGCACGCCAGTCGTCCAGCGCACCCAGGTACGCTTGGATAAAGTGATCGCGGAGATGGAGCCGCATCTGCGGATGCTGGCCGGGGAGCGCGAGGTCCTGTTCGACCTGCAGCCAGGGCTGACCGCGATGTGCGACCGGGACAAAATCAAGCAAGTGGTGTTGAACCTGTTCCACAACGCCGTTCAGCATACCGACCCGCAGCAAGGGACCATCGCGGTGCGCTTGTCGGCTCACCCCCGTCAGGCTGAACTGGATGTGCGGGATAACGGGCCCGGCATTGCCCCCGAGCATTTGCCGCATGTGTTCGAGCGGTTTTACCGCATCGACGCCTCCCGCACGCGCAAACAGGGCGGAGCCGGGCTGGGCCTGTCCATCTCGCAAGCGATCGTTGAAGCGCATGGCGGCACGATCGAGGTTCACAGTGAGCCAGGCCAAGGCGCAACCTTCAGGGTGACGCTGCCGGCGATGTAAAGGGCCAGCGGTGCATATGCTGGCTGAGCATACGCTGGCTGAGCATACGTCGGCTGAGCATACGTCGGCTGAGCATACGCTGAGCCAAGTATAGACCGGCCAAGGCGTGCGCCAGCCAGGCATAGAGAGCAACCGGGCAACGCACGCTAAGCATGCACCGACGAAGCATATGCCCGGCTAAGCATACGATGGCACTCATATACCGGCCGCACATTCGCTAACCGGCCACCCAACGGTCGGCCAAGCATTCGCCCGCTAGCCATACATCAGTCGGCCACACATTCGCCCGCCAGCCTGCGGCTAACGGACCGTAATGACGTTATTTGCTTATTTCCCGGATATTTCCCTTTGT
>NZ_GG695996.1:0-19233 GCF_000159955.1 Paenibacillus sp. oral taxon 786 str. D14
ATCCGCTAAACGCGGTCTGTCTACTTTGAATGTACGTCGATAGACGTTTTTCTTATACCCGAATTTCAGGAATAAAGCCCAGCAAATCATCAAAATTCGAAGGAGGATTCATCACGGTGTGGGAAAGTAAATTTGACAAGGAAGGCTTAACGTTTGACGATGTGCTTCTGATTCCCCGTAAATCGGAGGTATTGCCTAAAGAGGTGGACGTGTCCACTCGGCTTAGCGACAAGGTGAAGCTGAATATTCCGTTGATCAGTGCAGGCATGGACACGGTCACCGAAGCGGCGCTGGCAATCGCCATCGCACGGGAAGGCGGCATTGGGATCATCCATAAAAATATGCCGGTCGAACAACAAGCTGAAGAGGTCGATCGGGTGAAGCGCTCCGAGAGCGGCGTTATCACCAATCCTTTCTCGCTGACTCCAGATCATCTCGTATCCGATGCAGAGCAGGTTATGGCCAAGTTCCGCATTTCCGGCGTGCCGATTGTGAATGAAGAGCAGAAACTGGTGGGGATTTTGACCAACCGTGACCTGCGCTTTGTTCATGATTATAATATCAAAATCAGCGACGTCATGACGAGAGACAACCTGATTACCGCTCCGGTGGGAACATCGTTGCACGAAGCAGAAATTATTTTGCAAAAGCATAAAATCGAGAAGCTTCCGCTCGTTGACGAGCAGAATATTCTGAAAGGCCTTATCACAATCAAAGATATTGAAAAAGCGATCCAATTCCCGAATGCGGCTAAGGATGCCCAAGGGCGCTTGCTTGTTGGCGCAGCGGTTGGCATCTCCAAGGATACCTTTGAACGGACTGAGGCGTTGGTAAAAGCCGGCGTTGACGTCATTACAGTCGATTCGGCGCATGGCCATCACATTAACATTATTGATGCTGTGGCCGAGCTTCGCAGACGGTATCCGGACTTGACGATCATCGCAGGGAACGTAGCGACAGGCGAGGGAACGAGAGCTTTGATCGAAGCCGGAGCTTCCGTTGTGAAGGTGGGGATCGGACCGGGTTCGATCTGTACCACCCGCGTCGTCGCTGGGATCGGCGTGCCGCAAATCACGGCAGTATACGATTGCGCGACAGTTGCCCGTGAATACGGAATTCCGATTATCGCGGACGGCGGCATCAAATACTCCGGCGAAATTACCAAAGCGATCGCGGCCGGTGCGCATGCGGTCATGCTGGGCAGCTTGTTTGCCGGGACCGAGGAAAGCCCTGGCGACTCGGAAATCTATCAAGGGCGTCGGTATAAGGTATACAGAGGCATGGGCTCGCTGGGTGCCATGAAGCAAGGCAGTAAGGACCGCTACTTCCAGGACGATGACAAGAAGCTCGTTCCGGAAGGGATTGAAGGACGCGTAGCGTATAAGGGACCGCTCTCGGATACGATCCACCAACTCATTGGCGGTCTGCGTTCCGGGATGGGGTATTGCGGCACGAAGACGCTCGAAGAGCTGCGGAACGATACGCAGTTTGTGCGCATCACGGGTGCCGGCCTGCGCGAAAGCCATCCGCATGACGTACAAATCACCAAAGAAGCGCCTAACTACTCGCTTCAATAAACTCGTAAATTTTGATAGAAATGAGCTGACCATAATATTCCAACACTGGCAGGGCGTTTTCCGCCCTGCTTGTCTTTTTTTACAGGTACCCCTGTGATAGAATAGATAAAGCAAAATGAAAGAATATGAGGGGAGCTTTAAGGGCATTGAAACTCAAACAACCACAACGCAAATCGACAACTAAACGGCGTTTCCTGCGCAAAGGCGTTGCTTCTGTGCTGCTGCTGAATGCGCTAGTATTCTCTCTCGCGCCGGCGATGGCGCTGGCCGAAGGGGAACAGACAGAATCTACTACTGCCGAAACAACGACAACCGAAACGACGACAGTGCAAACGGCTACCTCAATTCCTTCCGTGGAGTCTTTAGGTTTGGAAGTCAGCGCTGCGATCTTGCTCGAGCCTGTCTCTGGACAAATCTTATTGAATGTTAATGGGGAACAACCGCTGCCTCCGGCCAGTATGACCAAGATGATGACCGAATATATCGTGGCGGAACTTGTGAAACAAGGAAAGTTCAGCTGGGATGACGTAGTGACCGTAGGGAGAAATGCTGCCCAAACGATCGGTTCACGGATTTTTCTGGCCGAAGGGGATCAACATACTGTAGAAGAACTATATACGGCGATGGCGATTGCCTCCGCCAATGATGCGACGGTTGCTCTGGCAGAATATGTGGCCGGTTCCGAGCAGGCTTTTGTGAAAATGATGAACGATGAAGCCAAGCGGATGGGAATGAAGACCGCCCACTTTGCGAACTCGACCGGTTTGGATATCGCAGATATGCCGGCGGAATTCCGTCCGACCGATGGGAAAGAAACCGTAATGTCCGCGCTGGATGCTGCTATTTTGGCCAAATATATCGTAACGGACCATCCGGACTTTACCCGCTTTACAACGATTCAAAGCAAGAAGTTCCGCGACCGCGATACCGCGCCGATGGTGAACTTGAACTGGATGCTGGAAGCCAATAAGAACGTCACGAACTTTAAACAATTTGCTTACGAGGGTTTGGACGGTCTGAAGACGGGACACACCTCCAATGCCGGTAACTGCTTCACAGGTACAGCGGTGCGTAACGGAATGCGGCTAATTAGCGTGGTCATGGGTACCGCTTCGGACAAAGCCCGCTTTGTGGAAACGCGGAAAGTCCTGGACTACGGGTTCAATAACTTTGAAACGAAACAAATCGTGCCGCCGAAGACGACAGTTACTGGAACCGAAACCGTTACGGTGAAGAAAGCCAAAAATACGGAAGTTCCGGTGGTAACCGATCAAGCGGTTAGCTTCGTTGTGCCGAAAGGCGCAGATACGAGTGCGGTTGAAGCCAAAGTAACGCTGGCCGACGAAAGCAACCTGACAGCTCCTTTGAAGCAAGGAACCAAGGTTGGGACGGTGACTTACACGTTTAAAGCGCCGGGCATGGACCAAACGCTTGAGAAGACGGTCAATCTGATCACGGCCGAGGATGCGGAGAAAGCCGGCTGGTTCACCCTGGTGATGCGGGCGATTGGTGATTTCTTCAGCGATCTGTTTAACGGGATCAAAAATCTTTTCTAACGGTCCATTCAAATCCGAGTAAACGGGTTGTGTATTTAAGGCGTATCTTGTAAAATATTTAGTTAGATTATTATCGGGAGGATTGGACATGGAAACAGGAACATCGCGTGTTAAAAGAGGTATGGCTGAGATGCAAAAAGGTGGCGTCATTATGGACGTCATGAATGCGGAACAAGCCAAAATTGCCGAAGCGGCCGGGGCTACCGCCGTTATGGCGCTGGAGCGTGTGCCTTCCGATATCCGGGCGGCTGGCGGCGTTGCCCGCATGGCGGATCCAACGATTATTGAGGAAGTCATGAAGGTTGTCTCCATCCCGGTTATGGCCAAAGCACGTATTGGTCATTACGTGGAAGCGAAAGTTCTGGAATCGCTTGGGGTAGACTATTTGGACGAGAGTGAAGTACTGACCCCGGCGGATGAAGTGTTCCATATCGATAAACGGGATTTCACGGTGCCGTTCGTGTGCGGCGCTAAGGACTTGGGTGAAGCGCTGCGCCGGATCAGCGAAGGCGCATCGATGATCCGGACGAAAGGCGAACCAGGAACGGGCAACATCGTTGAAGCGGTACGCCATATGCGTCTGATCAACAGCCAAATTCGCAAAGTACAAAACATGTCGAAGGACGAACTGTATGCGGAAGCGAAAAACCTCGGCGTTTCTTACGATCTGCTGCTCGAAGTTCATGAGAAAGGCAAGCTGCCAGTCGTTAACTTCGCTGCAGGCGGGGTAGCTACTCCGGCGGATGCGGCCTTGATGATGCACTTGGGTGCAGACGGGGTGTTCGTGGGATCCGGTATTTTCAAATCGGATAATCCAGAGAAATTTGCCCGGGCGATCGTTGAAGCGACGACGCATTACACGGATTACAAACTGATCGCTGAAGTATCCAAGAACTTGGGTACGCCGATGAAAGGCATTGAAATTTCCAAATTGGCCGCAGCAGAGCGGATGTCGGATCGCGGCTGGTAATCCTGAGAGCGGAAGTAACCGCTGGAATCAAAGGCAAGTCTTTCACCCCGGCTGTCCCTAAGGATGGTCGGGGTATATCTTAGTAAACTGCCGTTTTAATGAATGTTCAAAGAGGAATGGTAACGACGATTTGAACTACCTCTAGAGAAAGAAGGTTTATCATGAGAGTAGGGGTGTTGGCGCTGCAAGGCGCAGTTGCGGAGCATATCCGCAGCTTGGAGAAGACCGGAGTTGAAGGCGTAACCGTGAAGCAAGTCGAGCAGCTTGCTGACTTGGATGGATTGATTATTCCTGGCGGCGAAAGCACGACGATCGGCAAGCTGATGCGGAAATACGGCTTTATTGAAGCCATTCGGGATTTTTCTGGACAAGGGAAACCGATCTTTGGGACTTGTGCAGGATTGATCGTCATGGCGAAGGAGATCGAGGGCGGCGAGGAACCTCATCTCGGTCTGATGGATATTAAAGTATCGCGCAATGCGTTTGGACGTCAGCGTGAAAGCTTCGAGACCGACCTTGACGTGAAGGGACTTGAGGCGCCGCTGCGGGCCGTATTTATTCGTGCTCCGCTGATCACGGCGGTTGGAGACGGAGTCGAGGTGTTGTCGACCTATAAGGACGAGATCGTGACCGCACGACAAGGGCATTTGCTCGTATCGTCGTTTCACCCGGAACTGACCGACGACTTCTCGCTACATACGTATTTTGTGGAGATGATCAGGCAAGCCAAGCAGCCGTAAGCAGGCCTTGACTCCTTTGCGGGTTGAGGTTTTGTCTGTTTTACCGGCGTTTTGAACTTCCGTTAAGCAGCCTTTCCGTCCGCGGGTCTCCCCAGATGAAGGTCGGCAGGTCTGTGCGGGATCATTCTAGGAGGGACTACTCATGTTAGATGTGAAAATCTTACGAAATGAATATGCGCGCGTTGAGGAAGCGCTGAAAAATCGGGGGAAATCGTTGGAGCTGATCTCCGGTTTTGCCCCGCTGGATGAGAAACGCCGGGAGCTGCTTCAAGAGAGCGAAGCGCTCAAAAACCGTCGCAACACGGTATCTGCAGAAGTGGCCAAGCGTAAGAAAAACAAAGAGGACGCCGACGAGCTGATCGTGGAGATGCGCGAAGTCGGGGATCGCATCAAGGAGCTGGACGAAGAGGTACGAACGCTGGAGGCCCAAATTGATCAGCTGATGCTCTCGATTCCGAACATTCCTCATGAGAGTGTACCGGTGGGGGCTTCTGAAGAAGATAACGTTGAGGTGCGCCGTTGGAGCGAACCGCGGAAATTCGATTTTACTCCGAAGGCGCATTGGGATATTGCCGCTGACCTCGGCATCCTTGACTTTGAGGCTGCAGCTAAGGTAACCGGCTCGCGGTTTACGTTCTACAAAGGGCTGGGGGCCCGTCTTGAGCGTGCACTCATCAACTTTATGATGGATCTGCACAGCAACGAGCACGGGTATGAGGAAATGCTTCCGCCGTACATCGTGAATCAAGACAGCTTGTACGGGACAGGCCAGCTTCCGAAGTTCGAAGAGGACTTGTTCAAGCTCACCGGCAGCAACGACTACTATCTGATCCCAACGGCTGAGGTGCCGGTAACCAACTATCATCGTGACGAAATCTTGAATGCGGAAGACTTGCCGCGTTATTATGTGGCTTACAGCTCCTGTTTCCGTTCCGAGGCTGGCGCGGCGGGCCGCGATACGCGGGGTTTGATTCGTCAGCACCAGTTCAATAAGGTGGAAATGATCAAGATTGTCCATCCGGACACCTCCTATGACGAACTGGAGAAAATGACGGAGAACGCGGAACGCGTGCTGCAGCTATTGGGCCTGCCTTACCGTGTGCTTGCCTTGTGTACGGGCGATATGGGCTTTACGGCAGCTAAAACGTATGACCTAGAGGTATGGCTCCCGGAAAGCGGCGTCTACCGCGAAATCTCCTCTTGCTCTAACGTGGAGGACTTCCAAGCTCGCCGGGCGAACATCCGGTTCCGTCCGGAGCCGAAAGCGAAGCCGGAGTTTGTGCATACGCTGAATGGTTCAGGGCTGGCTGTCGGTCGTACCGTAGCGGCCATTCTTGAGAATTACCAACAAGAGGACGGAAGTGTTGTTATTCCTGAAGTTCTGCGCCCTTATATGGGGAATTTGCAGAAGATTACCAAGCGTAATTAACTTGCGCGCTTGCGGACGATATGGTAGAATCTGATTTGTTACGCGAATCGGATTTTTCCTTGGAGAGGTACCGAAGCGGTCATAACGGGGCGGTCTTGAAAACCGTTAGGGTGCAAGCCCACGTGGGTTCGAATCCCACCCTCTCCGCCATACATATCGTATACTCAGAGAGCAGAGATGCTCTTTTTTTCGTGTATAAGGGCTGCCGTTTCTTCGCAAATTAACCTTGTGGATTAAACCAAGGGAGGCTTTATTTGTTATGACGAAACCGCAGACCTATCAAACCTCAGGCTCCGACAACGTGCAAGACCAGGATCATCGGCGAGACAAGGGGAAAAGAGGCCCAGAACCGTTATCCGGGTCCAAAAAGGTAAAAATGCGTAAACAAGATGGCCATTACAATCCGGAAGGGTAAGCCTTCTTCATTGGAAACGATTCGCTGTCCCTCGGCCCCAGCTCTGCTGGGGCTTTTGTATTGAAACTGCCAGGGGACTTATGAATTAGAACAAGACAACAAGCCAAGAAAATGTCATAATAAAGATAGGGTGTGTCTTTACACGGGAGCATGAATACTTCAGAAAGAATGGTGAGAGGAAGAATTATGCAAATCAGCTTGAAAGGATCGTGATGCCATTTGAACGCAGTTAATCCAACCCATCTGATTCCACCGAATGCAACCCAAGTACGCCAACATAAACAGCGGACGCTGAAAAGTACTTTATTCAGATCGATGTTTATTGTCATTGGAGCGGTGATCGTCTCCGTTGCACTGGAACTGTTTTTGGTGCCTAACAAAATTACGGACGGCGGTATAACCGGTATTTCCGTAATGTCCTCTTATTTGTCGGGTCTCCCGCTTGGGGTATTCCTCTTCCTTTTCAACCTCCCTTTTCTTATTGTCGGTTATAAGCAAATTGGCAAAACTTTTGCGATATCCACCCTGTTGGGTATTTCCGTCATGTCGGCCGGCACAACACTGTTGCACCATGTTGAACCGTTTGTAACGGATACATTGCTGGCCTTTGTGTTTGGCGGTATTTTGCTGGGTGTAGGGACCGGTTTGGTCATCCGTTTTGGGGGCTCCTTGGATGGTACTGAGATTGTCGCCATTCTGATTTCGCGCAGAACCCCATTTTCGGTTGGCGAAATCATTATGTTCTTTAACTTCTTTATTTTGCTTAGCGCAGGCTTCGTGTTTGGTTGGGAGCGCGCATTATTTTCGCTGTTAGCATATTATATTGCCTACAAATCGATTGATATCGTGGTAGATGGCTTGGACGAGTCGAAATCGGTATGGATCATCAGCGATCAAATCGATGAGATCGGAGACGCGATTCTAAGTCGCTTGGGTCGCGGCGTTACGTACTTAACGGGAGAAGGCGGATTTTCCGGGGATCCGAAGAAGGTCATCTTCTGTGTCATCACCCGCTTGGAAGAAGCGAAGCTGAAGGAAATCGTTAACCATTACGATGAAAATGCATTTTTGGCAGTTGGAAATATTCATGACGTCAAGGGCGGACGTTTCAAGAAGAAGGCCATCCATTAATTTGGAGATATGAATTCCGTCCTTTTGGCGTATGGTTTATGATATGTGATATATTCTTTTTAAGAAAAAGAATTGCTTTACGAGGTTAGGGCAGGAGAGAGGAGATTGTAATGTCTAGGAAATGGTTCACGTCGATGATGCTGGTGGTATTGTCCGCTGTACTGGTGTTGTCCGGCTGCAGCAGCAAGAAGGAGCCGAAGGAGGCTTTAAGCAGCGCAGCCATAAAGGCGCTGGAGATGGACTCCTACGTGGTGGAGAATCAAATTAAGATTTTGGATTTCTCTGTAGAAGAGGCAGAGGGAGACGCGGAGTCAGCGCAAGTCGGCACGGTGTTGTCCATGCTCAAGAACGCTGAGATCAACATCAAGCAAATTTACCAGAAGGAACCGATGCAAACCGAAGCAACGCTGGAAGTCAAACTGACAGGGGATATGACGACAACCATTACCATCCCATTGGTGATGACGACCGAGAAGCTGTATGTCAAAATCCCAAGCATCCCGTTCTTGCCGATGCCGGAGTCAGTGACCGGGAAGTTCCTGGAACTGGACTTGAAAGAGTTAGCAGAGCAAGCGGGCGAGGAGTTCAATCCGGATCTATTTAACCCGGAGAAGAGTCAGAAGCTGAGTACGGAATTGATGGGGGCCTTATTCGCCGAATATGAATCGGCGGCTTACTTCAGCAACATCGATCCGAAGGAGGCCGCTTTGCCGGAAGGCTTCAAGGCGAAGCAAGTGGTGCAGTTTGCGATTACGAATGAGAATGTCAAAGAAGCGGTGACCATTCTGGTGAATCAGGCGTTGCCGAAGATGTTGGATATCTTGGCGAAGGAAGAATACCGTTCGATGTTGCAGCTGACGCCGGAGGAAATTGAGCAGGCGAAGAAGGATTTGCAGGAAGGCAGCCAGGAAGAACTGGGCAAGGTGTTGGACGAGTTGAAAAACCATCTGCAAATCAACAAATTCACCGTAGATACCGCAATCGACGAGAACAATTACCCAGCGTACTACAATGTTCAGGTGGACGTCGCCGTGAACGATCCGGATACGCAGACGAACGTTAAGGCAGCGGTGCAAATGACCAGCCACTTTACCCAAATCAACGAGAAGCCAGCCTTTGAAATTGGCATCCCGACAGACACGTTGACTTTGGAACAGCTGCAAGAGGAAATGAGCCAGTTTGGCTATTAGGCGTTAGGACTTATCCAACAGTTTATACTTACACTCGAAAAAAACCTCCAGTCCCATGTTTCTTAAGGGGTTGGAGGTTTTAATGTTTTATGAGAAGTTATTTCTTGCGAAGCCGGCGGAAGAACTCGGTTAACAGCGAGGCGCATTCCTCTTGAAGTATGCCAGAGGTAATATCGGTGCGGTGGTTAAACCGCGGTTCCTGCAGCAGGTTCATCAGGGTGCCGGCACACCCCGCCTTTGGATCCGGCGCCCCGTAGATCACATGGGGGACACGGCACTGCACGATCGCCCCGGCGCACATTGGGCAAGGCTCCAGAGTGACATAGAGACGACAGTGAAGGAGCCGCCAGGCGCCAAGCCGCTCGCTGGCTTCGCGGATGGCAATCATCTCGGCATGGGCGGTTCCATCGAGCGAGCTTTCCCGCAGGTTGTGGCCGCGTCCAACGATTTCGTCGCCTCGGACGATCACCGCACCGATGGGGACTTCGCCGATGGCTTCTGCTTTTCGAGCTTCCCGAATTGCCTCGGCCATCCAATATTCATGGGGATAAGTTGAGGCAGGAGGTTCGGGGATCAAAGGGGATGAAGAAGGCATAGATCAAATCAACTCCTTAATGAACGTAACCATTCGTTTTGTCCAACGAACAGGCATTCGTTGTTAACATGTTGTGAATAACATTGTGTATAACTGCAAGAATACCCCCATTTTTATACACATATTATCCAGAATATTGTGAGTATGTTGATAATTTGTGGATAACTCAACAGAACATCACGTCTCATAGATAAGACTCAAGAACTGGCTTTGTAGGCATTTCTACATATTGTAAGGATACGATCTGGGAAATTCAACGTCTTTGCAAAACATGTCGTAAAAGGTATGATGTATGTAGAAATTGTGAATCCCATAAATATCCATAAATTAGTTCCAGAGGTGGGATAAACACTTGACTATAAAAACCAAGCTCGCTTTGATTATATCTTGTTTTGCGCTGATTATCCTCTCTCTGAATATCGTTTTAAGTTATTTTACGGTACGGGACAATCTGCGCAGGGACAGCGAAGCGAACATGATGCTGACTGCGAATCAAATTGCTATTGCTGTCGAACAAAGTCGTTCGTTGTACACTTATGTCAAGCTTACGTTGGGCGGAAGAATGAGCAGCGACATGACCGATGCGATCCTGATCATGACCAGCCCGGATCGTATTTCGCAAAAATCGATGAGTACGAATCGCAGCTTGCTGGAGATTACAGGGATTGACCCGAATCATTTTGATGCCAACCATCGGCTGTTCGGGACCTATAACTATAAAAATGATGAAGGGCTGAGACGCTCCGTTGCGGAGGCCATTTCGCAAAATCGCAGCCTGCTGGTGGATACTCGGATTAACGGCGAACGCGTTCTGGAGTGCTATGTTCCCGTTACGAATAGCGGGGAGAAGCCTTACGTCATTCGTGTCGTGTCTAGTTATTCCCCGATTGCCGATGCGATCAACAAGCAGATGATCAGTCAGCTCATCGTTTCCCTCAGTCTGTTGGCATTGATGGTGGCGGGGAGCTATTGGATGGCTGGCGGGCTCATCCGACCAATTCGCCATATTTTAGACCAGGTGAATGTGCTGGCTTCAGGCCGGCTTGATACTCGCTTAAAAGTCAGCAGCTTTGACGAGCTTGGACTCCTCGCCCACAAAATCAACATCATGGCAGACAACTTGGGCCGTTATACGACCGAGCTGAGGCAAAAGAGCGAAGAGAACCGGTCCATGAAGGAGTATCTTGAATCGATTATAAGCCAGACGGCTGATGCGATCCATATCACGGATGTCAAAGGGCGGGTGCTGCAAGTCAATGCCGCCTTCGAAAGGCTGTACGGCTGGAGCAGCGAAGAAATTGTCGGGAAGTATCTCGATTTTCTCCCGGAGTCCGAGTTAGATGGGAGGACCATTTGGCGTCCGGAGAATGAAGTGATTGAAACCGCCGAATCGGTATTGGCGGAGACCGTCCGATTACGCAAGGACGGCAGCCAAGTCGAGGTGAGCATCAGCGTATCGCCTATCTTTGACCAAGCGGGCAAAATTACCGCATTGATCAGCATTTCCCGCGATATGACGGAGCACAATAAAATGGAAGACTTGCTGCGTCGGTCAGAGAAGCTGACCACCGTGGGTCAGCTCGCCGCCGGGGTTGCGCATGAAATTCGCAATCCGTTGACGACGCTCCGCGGGTTTCTGCAAATGCAGCAGCGCACCCGGGTGGTGAACGTGATGCATACCGATGTCATGCTGGCGGAGCTGGACCGGATTAATCTCATCGTCAGCGAATTTCTGATTTTAGCCAAGCCTCAGGCAGTGCAGTTTCAGATCAAGGACGTCCGCTTCACGATGGGGGACGTCGTCTCTTTGTTGGATAGCGAAGCCCATTTACATAATATTGAATTTGAAGTGCATTTCTCGCCGAGCCCGGTTCTGGTACACTGTGAAGAGAACCAACTGAAGCAGGTATTCATCAACTTATTGAAAAATGCAATGGAGGCCATGCCCAAAGGAGGGAAGATCCTGCTTCAAGTGGAGGAGGACGACAGTGGCTTTGCCGTGCTCCGCGTCATCGATGAAGGCGAGGGGATTTCCAAGGACCGGCTTCAGAAGCTGGGAGAGCCTTTTTACACGAACAAGGAGAAAGGGACCGGTCTCGGTCTGATGATCAGCCAGCGGATCATTGAAGGACACCGCGGGACGCTGAAGATCGAAAGCGAGCTTGGAAAAGGAACGGCTGTAACCATTACCCTCCCGCTTGTACAGGAGGAGGAAGAACATCACGAAGGGCAAGCGGATCTCGCGAATTAAAGCGAACTGCTAGGCCATGCGGAGGGACCAAAGACAGCATCATGAGGATTAATAAATTCATCAGTGAAACGGGATTCTGCTCCCGGCGGGAGGCGGACAAGCTGGTCGAGTCAGGCCAAGTGACCATTAACGGCGTCAAGGCGGTTCTAGGCAGCCAGGCGGAGCCTGGAGACGATGTCCGGGTCAATGGGAGACCGATTGCGGCGAAGCGCTCTAAGCACGTGTATATCGCTTTAAATAAGCCGGTGGGGATCACCTGTACAACGGAAACGCATGTGAAAGGCAATATTGTGGATTTCGTTGGGCATCCGGAGCGGATTTTTCCGATTGGACGACTGGATAAGGACTCGGAGGGATTAATCCTGCTCACCAGCGATGGTGATATCGTCAACAAAATTCTGCGGGCGGAAGGCAAGCATGAGAAGGAATATATCGTGACCGTGGATCGGCCGATTACACCTAGCTTTGTGAAGGCGATGAGCGAAGGCGTTAAAATTCTCGGGGAAATGACGTTGCCGTGCAAGGTGACGCGGGTTTCGGATCGGGTGTTCCGAATTATTCTGACCGAGGGGAAGAATCGGCAAATTCGCCGAATGTGCAGCGCTCTCGGGTATGAGGTGCGCAGGCTGCAGCGCATTCGGATTATGAACATCCATCTCGGCCAACAGAAAGTGGGCACCTGGCGCGACTTAACCGAACAAGAGAAGCGGGAGTTGGGCTTGGCCCTGAATTACGAGCTTTCCTAACGTGACACGGTCTACGAAAAATAAAGGACAGGCTTGCCTCGAAAGGCGCCTGTCCTTATTTCTTTATTCGTGGGCAGCCGTTACGCCAAGCTGCTCGGTGCTATCCACGTACTTGCGGATGATCGAGACTTCGACCCGGCGGTTCTGTGCGCGGCCCGCAGCCGTATCGTTGCTGGCAACAGGGTGATATTCCCCATATCCGATGGCACTAAACTTCTTCGGATCCAAGTTCGTGTTAAGCAGGAGTATCTTCATAAAATTCAACGCCCGCACCGAGCTTAAATCCCAGTTGGACGGGAATTCATAGGTTGAGATCGGTACGTTGTCGGTATGGCCGGATACGATAACCTCATAATCCGGAAATTGCTGAAGCATGTTGGAGATCGCCTTAGCTAACTGACGAGCTTCCGGTTTCACCACGGCTTCTCCTGAAGCGAAAAGCGCCTTGTCGCTAATCGTGATCATCAGCTGGGATTGATTGAGTTTCGTTTCCAGGTCATCCGTTAATCCATTTTCCTTGATATAGGTGTCCAGCTGCTTCTTCAGCGCCTCCAGGTTCTGCTGTTCTTGACGCTTCAGCTCGTTCTTCTTGGTCATCAGACCATCCTGGGTGGATTTTGGCGTCTCGATTTCGCTTAGCGAAGTCTTGTTATTGCTGATCATGGCGTTCTGATCCAGGACACTGGTGCCGCCGGTCAGTACGCTCTTAAAGGCTTCGCTCATCTCTTGGAACTTCATCGCATCCACTGTGCTCATCCCATAGAGGACGATAAACAGCGCCAGCATCAGCGTCATCAGGTCAGAATAAGGGAGCAGCCAGCTCTCGTCGGCATGTTCTTCGTGATCTTGGTGTTTTTTATTCTTTTTGCTCACCATCAACGGCCCCCTTTTCAAAGATTTCCGCACGTTCCGCAGGGGTTAAGAACACGGCAAGCTTCTGTTGAATCGCAATCGTAGACACACCCGATTGAATGGACAGCAGGCCTTCCACCATCATCAATCGGATCTCCATCTCTTTCTTCGAGAGACGTTTCAGTTTATTGGCGATCGGGTGCCACAGCACATAACCGGTGAAAATACCGAATACCGTCGCGATAAATGCGCCCGAAATCGCATGAGCCAGAATTTCCATATCGCTCATGTCGGACAGGGCGGCAATCAGACCTACAACGGCGCCAAGTACCCCGAGCGTCGGGGCATACATCCCTGCCTGCGAGAACATCAATGCACCGGCTTTGTGACGCTCTTCGGTGGCTGCGATATCCTCTGTCAGGACGTCCTGCACGAATTCCTGATCGTTACCGTCGATGATCATCCGCATGCCGCCGCGCAGGAAATCATCATTGATCTCTTCAACCTTCGCCTCCAGCGCCAGCAAGCCCTCGCGGCGGGTAATTGTCGCCCATTCCGTAAACAGGGTGATCAATTCCGCTTTGCTGATCATTTTAGGTTTGACGATCGTCAATTTAATCAAAGTCGGAAACTTCTTCAACTCCGACAGCGGGAAGCCCATAAACAACGTTGCCGCCGTTCCGACAAAGATGATGACAAAGGCCGCAGGGTTCTGGACCAAGCTTTCTACGGGTGCGCCTTTCAGGAACATACCTAAAATCAGGGCAATCAATCCGAGAATCAAACCAATAATTGTTGAAAATTCCATTGTACACCTCGTCCTTGAGAGAAATTGAACCTTACCTACCCTTCCCGCATCCTTGCGGAAAGGGGCACGCCTGCACCGTTTGAAACGATTATCTATTTTATCGACAGATTTCCCTTTTTTTTTAAGGTGTTTTTTCCGGTATAATAAGAATGCGGCCTGAAATGCAGAAGGTCGAAAGGGAGGATATCGCAGTGGGCGTGAAGCACGGCAGAGATTATGAATTTATTTTGGCTGATTTGACGAACGCGGTTGGCCGGATTCAAGATAGTTATCTTTTCTTCGAAATGGAGTCTTCCGAATGGGAAGTGTTATCGGATACCGATCGCGGCGAGGTGCTTGAAGCTCTGGCGGAGGATTTATTCTTTGGGTTGGGTTCGGAGCCGATGATCGAGGTGGGCAGTGCGATCGTGATCTATGATCCCGAAGGACATCGCATCAATATCCTGATTGGGGATTCCGAATTGACCTCCGTATCCTTGATATGACCGGATACTGTTGCTGCCGCTGTACCATCCAATGGCGATAAGCATGAAGGCAGGGGTTTGAGAATACAATAGTTGGAGACGAAGCTAGGACAAATCAAACTTCAGATCCTGGTGCGTGACGAGGAAACTTACATATACAGGAGTTCTTGAAGAGAACGGGAGGAAGAATAATGCCGTTTACACCGCAAGAAGTAGAAGCGCATTTGGAAAAACTGGAAGGATGGGAACTAGAGGAAGGACGATGGATTTTTCGTAAATATACGTTTTCCAACTTTATGAAGGGAATCGCATTTGTTGATGAGGTAGCAGCGATCTCGGAAGCATTTAACCACCATCCCTTTATCACAATCGACTATAAAACGGTAACGCTCCGTTTGACCTCTTGGGAGGAAGGCGGCATTACAGCCGTTGACATCAAGGAGGCGCAACAATATAACGAGGTCTACGAAAAGATGCGGTCAGGGGATTAACCAAATCAGAGCATGATCGAAACTATAGGGGTAACAAAACGACCGCCGGGAACGTAAATTCCCGGCGGTCGTGCTTTTTCGTGCTTTTATTTTTTCTCCGCAAGCCACATGGCGACGTTCGCAATTTCCTCTTCCTTTAAGCGATCCTTAAAAGAAGGCATCATGCCGCCCTTCCCTTTAGTGATGATGGAATACAGTTGTTCTGCCGTCAATTCCGAGCCGATCTTCTGCAGATTTGGGCCCGCTCCGCCTTGCAATGTATCACCGTGGCAGGAGATGCAATTTGCTTTGACGATGGCTTCGGCTTGTTCTGCGTTCATGGTGATTTCAGGCATTTGCGGCTTGGCTTCTTGCTCAGCCTCTTCCCGGCTTGGCAAGGTGAACATCAATACTAGGGCTAAAGCGCCTGCGATGACGAACAAACCGCTCATGATCCACTTTTGCATTTCAATCGCCCCTCCTATGTATGCTACCTATCCATTATAACGGAACACGCGGGTTGATCATAGTCTTTGTGTCCAAATTAGGAACAAAAATGATCCGTTTTCATTAAATTGTGTACCATAAGTCATAGTCTTAATCAAAACAGGACATAAAAAGGGGCGTGCCTTTATTCAGGCAGCCCCTTATGAACCATGCAATAAAACGGTTTGGACACCCCGCCAGGCGTCATCTTCTCGTACAGATCCGTGATGACAAACCCAGCCTTCTGGTAGGCCCGGATCGCCCGGGTGTTCCAGGTCAGCACTTCAAGGTCAATCTGGTTTTCCGGCTTACGGCGCCGGGCTTCCTCCACGATGGTCCTCACAAACTGCTTGCCCAGCCCATGGCCGCATAGCTCGGGCTTCATGCCGATGCCAAGCCGGGTGACTCCTTCCATCGGGAAGTACTGTGCGAAGCCGGCAAGCTCGCCCTTTGCATTCAACACGGAGACATACTGTTCGGCGCGGATCGCCGGGTTCCCAAACTCCACGTCGAGCGCTTTCATTTGCTCCCAAGGCAGCCAGCTGTAGATGTCGTAAGGAGAATCGTAACGCCAGGTGCAAATTTCCGCGCCATGGGCTTCTTCCATCGGCACGATACGAAACGGAGACATCGATTGGTCCATATTGCCCCTCCTTTGTTAAAGGAAAGTCCGTCGTAATTGTTCCATTATCCTCACAATAGCCGGAAATACGCAGCTTGTAAAGGTTTTTGCCCCCCTTCGGGAATTTGTGAGATTTGCGCGGGATTTTTAGCTTTGTGGCAACCTTTTTCCGGGCTGTTTCGTTATATAGATAAGGGTGCAGATAAAAAAAGACCGCAAGGCGGTTCTAACAGGAACCCGGCCTGCGGCGAGTAAGTGATGATGAACAGGATGAAACCGATAGATCAATGGATTACGATTCCGCAGCGTAGACGGAATAACCATATTTACTGAGAACTCGCTTCGCGCCAACGTAGCGGTTCTGGTAATAACTATTGCTTAACTTGTCGATCCGGATGCCCTTGGATGAGGACGCGTGAGCGAATTCACCGTTGCCGATGTAAACACCGACATGGGATACTTTGCCCGTCCCCGTCGTCTTGAAGAAGACGAGATCCCCAGCTTGAAGCTCGCTCTTGGGTACCGGTGTGCCTTGCTTATACTGGGCGGCGGACACACGCGCCAGCTTGATGCCCATCTTGCTGAAGACGTACCGGGTAAATCCGGAGCAATCAAATCCCGCTGTCGTGGTGCCTCCGAATTTATAAGGCGTCCCGTACACGGAATCGACGATACTGGATAGCGTCGTTGTCTCGGCTTTTGCGGAGTCGGCAAAGGCGCTACCTGCCCCCAAGGTAAATAGGAGGGCTAAACTCGTTACCGCTGCTGTCAAAGTCTTTCTCAAGATGTCTTACTCCTTCCAAGGCCTACGAGGTTAGCTTATGGATTCGGTTGAAGGTTCCCTATGATTTGCTATAGAGGTAAGTAACCTTGATTGAAATGGTAGTTATTAGTTTGGGAGTTGTTACCTTTATAGCGAAAATCAATTCACCCTATGGTGGGTCCCCCGCTTCCCGGGTGCGTGGGAATTCGGCAGTTTCATTGTAGATTGCACCCAAGATCTTGCACAGAAACAGTTACAACAATAATTACAAAGTTGTTACCATTTACGTTGTTCATTTTACCAAAGGCGTCCAGAGTTGACAAGTTTGTCGAAAAAAAACGCTTCTATTGGCCTGTTTTCGCGAGGCGATTCGTGGGTAATGGTTCCTAAGGGACTGGGGCTAGGGAGAAGGGAAGACAAGGAAAAAACCCGCAGAGACGTTGTTATCAACATCCCCACGGGCTTCGTAGCGAGTTCTTATTGAACATCATCGTGTTCAGCAATTTCACCGGTCACATCTTCATACTTGTCGTTGCTCATGATCCGTTTCGCTCCAACGTAACGCTCGACGTAATACTTCTCGCTTAATTTGCTGATGACTACACCTTTGGAGGAGGAGGCATGAGCAAATTTGCCGTCGCCGACGTAGATGCCGACATGAGAAACGCCTTTACCGGAAGTATTAAAGAAGACCAAATCGCCCTCGATCAATTCGCTCTTGTCAACCGCAGTTCCCATTTTGTATTGGGATGCGGATTGGTGAGGCAGCTTGATGCCGATCTTCGAGAAGACGTACATCGTAAATCCAGAACAGTCGAACCCGTCGGTTGTGGTTCCGCCCGCAACATAGCTGCTTCCGAGCGCGCCGCCGATGACGCTGTCCAGTTTGGAATCGGCGAAAACGCTGCCAGTTCCAATGGTGAAAAGCATGGCAAAACTTACTGCTGCTACCGTCAAACGCTTCTTCAAGAAGTTATGCTCCTTCCAATGCCTACGAGGTTAGCTTAAGGATTCGGTTGAAGGTTCCCTATGATCCCTCTAAAGCGAGATCAATTCACCCAAAGTGGTTCCCCCGTTTCCCTGGTGAAGGGAATTCGGCTTTGTTTTTCACACCTGACATTTCTTATTTGACATCCGGCACCAATCTCCTGCCAAAGATGACAAAAATAATTACAAAACTGTTACTGAAATTGCGTTGCTGTTATTGTAACAAAGTCAGGTATCTTTTGGCAATGCCTAATTCACAAGATTAAGAGGGGAAATAGGACTGAAGGCCTTCGCCAAACGGCGAAGGCCTTGTTGTTACGGGGTTTTTGAGGAGTTAAAAAATTTTAACTTTTTTGTGCCTTTGACTGCCAAAGATGAAATTGAGAGGCGATCTTCCAGACCTTAAACGTGCAGCGGAAGAGGGGATAAGCCTGCTGCAGGATCAGGGCCAGCATCCCCGTCCAAACCCAAGATGCGGTTCCGAACAGAAGGAAGAGGATCAGGCCAAAAGCCCCGAGAATCAACGAGATGGAGATGCCCTGCAAGAGGGTTCGGAAGCAAACCAGCAGGGAATTCCAAACCCCGGCCTTAAACAGGTAGCCGAACTGGACAAATAACAGGCACTGCCGGATGAACCAGCCGTAGATGAACCAGCCAAGAATCAGCCCAAGCCCGGTGAGCCAGGTTGCCATCGGGATTTCCATACCGGTGAGTCCAGGCCAGAGCGACAGCAGCCTCGGTACAATCCAGAAGGCGGGCAGCAAGGTAAGCACGAGCTCCATCGCGTAAAACAGAATCACCGGTTTGCCAAATTCCTTCATCCCTCGGAACAGGGGGAACCCCGGGCTGCGGTGATCGGCCGGTGTGAAGCCGTAGAAGATTCCGGCTTGGATCAACGGAGTCAAGATCATGCGCAGGACGACCATCCCTGCCAGCAGCCAGCAATACAGCCGAACCTCGGGATTGCTCCATAAATTCATTTGTCCCTCAAGCAAGAACAGTAGTTTCGACAGCGCAGTGGGCGGCGGGTCAGGATATCGTTGCAGCAGCGCCATTACCGCGGTATCGACCAACCTGTACAAGAACAATCCCCACAGCAGCTGGTACAGAAACAAGATGATGACCGAGGGAAATTGGCTTTTCAGGGCAGTCCACCCCAAACGAACGAAACTCATTTCTTT
>NZ_GG695996.1:20509-24220 GCF_000159955.1 Paenibacillus sp. oral taxon 786 str. D14
CCCCCTTTGCCCAAAGTCCTTTACAATTCCAAGTAAAAATCTGGTATCTGACATGGTTTTTGGCTGGGTTTGGTTTGATGCGCCCTTTTTTCGTGACTCCGCGCTCAACAGGCACGGGAAATTTCCAATTCGATTAAATCAACAGCTTGACATCATACCGCTGGACTTATAGAAGTATGGACCTAGGTTTACCACAGAAGTCCCCCAAGGATCGCTTCAAGCAGCTTGGTGACGCTCATATTGGAGCGGGACAGCGTGGTTTCAGGGACTTCCGCTTTCAGATAGTTGTTGATGTGAAGGTTCTCCACCGTTAAGGTGTAATCCGGATCGATCTGAACCCATGCCAGCGGTGCTTTATATTGCAGCTTGATCTCGAGGCGAGTATCTTCCCCGTTCCATTGCTTGCGTACGGTGTGACCATCGGTGAAGGTAAACAGCAGCGGAACCTTCGGGTGGGTTGCCCCTTTGCGGGTAAAGACTACGTTCGACTCGTAAATCCGGCCGCCTTCTTGGCTGATCGGAGTGATCTGAATTTTTTCCACTGCAAAATCCGCCATTTTCCCGTCATAGACGTATTGCTGAAAATACTCTTTCCAGCTGCGGCTGGTCACTTGCTCAACCACCCGTTGGAAGTCGGCGGTCGTTGGGTGCTTAAACCGGTACTGCTGGCTGTACGTGCTCAGAATCCGCTTCATCGTCTTGCTGCCGACCTGCCGCTCGATATCAAACAGGATTAACTTGCCTCGGTAGTACGCATTCTTGGCATAACCGTCCCCGGAGCCGTATTTCCAGGCGTTCTGGGTCAAGGAAGCCGGCGAGGTAATCATGGCGGACTGGATCGGCAAATTCGGGGTGATTCCGAACTCCTGCTCCATGAGCTTATCCTCTGCATAAGAGGCAAAAGCTTCATCCAGCCAAGCTTCCTCGAATTCATTGTTGGCGATCATCCCGTAGAAGAACTGATGGGCGATTTCATGGATGACCGTGCGCTCCAGATCGTCGTATCCGGGGGAATCGCTGACGGCTCCAAACGCGGTGACCAAGGTTGGATATTCCATACCTCCCGCACCGTTTGCGTTCGCCGGTGGAACCACAACGGACAGCGTGGAATACGGGTATCGTCCATACCACTTACTGTAGTTCGCCAGAGCTACCTTGGCGGCATAGAAGTAACGTTCCTTCAGATCCTTATGTGCAGGATCGAGATACAGCTTGATCCGCACGCCGGGAACTTCGGCAGAGGAGAACGGCTCTTCTACATAGATGAAGTTCGGCGAAGCCGCCCAAGCGAAATCGTGGACGTCGTCGGCGTAGAATTGCAAGGTTTTCCGTCCGTCCTTCAAGACCGCCTTTTTGGTCTGAAAACCGGTGGCTGCCACGGTGTACGTTTCGGGCACGTTGATCTTTACACTATAAATCCCAAAGTCGGAGTAAAATTCCGAGTTCCCGTGATACTGATGGAGGTTCCAGCCTTCGGACGTCCGCCCCCGGGTACCCACCGGCTCGTACACGCTAATCTTAGGAAACCATTGCCCTGCCATGACGAAATCGTCGGCCACGCCCATGCGGGCAAAAATCTTCGGCAGCTTGACGGTAAATTTCATCCGCAGCGTCAGGCTTTCGCCGCCCTGGACCGGCACGGGCAGCCGCACCTTGGCTAAAGTTTTATCCTTCGTATTGCCGTCGTCAGGCTGAACGTACTGAATCCGATGCAGCAAGGAGATGCCGTCGGTCGTTTTCAGCTCGGTGATCTCCATGGATCCCCAGCCGTCTTTGGGCATGACGTCGTTCCGCAGTTTTCCGCCCGATTCCTTCATAAAAGTCGTATCCTCGGAAGCAAACGCGTTAGGATATAAGTGCAAGTACACCTCGTTGATCGTTTTCTTGCCGGGATGGGTCCAGGTCAGCGTCTCCGAGCCGGTTAACGTACCTTCCTGCTCGTTCAGCGTGACGTCGATGTGGTATTCGGCGACCCGATTGCTGAGCACTTCGGCGGTCGGTTGCTGAATGGTTTCAGTTTGCGGCGGTGCAGGGGTTTGTCCGGTTTTTTGGACCGCTTTAGGCCCCGCCTTGGCCGGTACGAACGAAGCCAGCGAATCCCCCCCTCCCCGCAGGGTCACCCAGGCGGCTCCGAGGGTGAGGCACAAGGCAAGGATGGAAATGCCGTAGACAATAGTACGTCGGGTCATACAATGGATACCTCCCGTTGACAAGCATCTACAGCATGTATATGTTTGCATTTGGAAGATTATTAGTTAAAATTGAGAGGTAGTTAAAAAGCCATTTTTTGAACTTGGATTGAAATGTAAGGATAACTATATAAGCCGCTTTTGTTTAATGGGAACGGAGGCGGCAGGCACGCAGGAATATGGAGGGAATTATGGATCAGACACCGAAATCGGGTAAAAAGATTTTTGCCCTCAACATTATCAGTAATGATGAGAAGAGCAAACATAAAGGCTTTGGCGCGGGTTCCATCGATTTGAACAGCATGTCCCCGGTCATCATCGACGGCGATGAGGTGTACATTGACATCGGAGCCATGCACGCCAAAAGCAAGGTGGAGAAAGGCATCAAATTTTCGACCAACCGTGAGGACGTTCCGAATGGCCGCCAGGTCTGGATCGTTTGGGTTGCGGTAGACCGCGGGCCGGAAGGCCAGTTCTACGGTGGAATGACGGCTTGCGAGATGTTGATTGATACTGAAGCGCGCCGAGGCTGGAAAATTCTTGCTGACCATGTCAACAAAATGGATTATGCGTTAAAACGCAGAGTGATTTTGGACGGGTTGAGCAAAGAGCAGAAGGCCGGGTTGAAGCAGCTGCTGATCGAGACCAACGCGGAATGGTGGGACCGCTCGCCGGAAGAGCTGAAGGCGGCATTGGACGCGTAAACTGAATAGACGAGGCAAAAGAGAAGCGCCCCTATCCGGTTGGATCCCGGAGGGGCGCTTTGATTTGCAAATGGATGCTAGCGATGGGGGATGACCTGAACCTTCGGCGAATCCGCTGTTTGCGGGTCCTTGCCCAGTAAAATCGTCAGTCCAAACAGCGTCACGAGGATGGTCGCCCCCATATCGGACATGACGGCCACCCACAGCGTGAGCCAGCCGGGGATCGTCAGCAGCAGGGCCATCAGCTTAAGCGCAAGGGAGAGGCCGATATTCCAGGTGACGATCCGGCCGGCCCGCCGGGCGATGCGGATGGCGCGGGGGAGATGGCCAAGATGATCCTGCATCAGCACGATGTCGGCGGTCTCTACGGCGCTGTCCGTGCCTTGGCCCATGGCGATCCCGAGGTCGGCTGCGGCCAAGGCCGGAGCGTCGTTGATCCCGTCGCCGACCATCGCTACCGTCCCGCGGCCGGCCAGCGCCTGGATGTGCGCGACCTTCTGCTCCGGCAGCAGGCCGGCATGCCATTCGCTGACACCGCTGCGGTCAGCGATCGCTTGGGCTGCCGCGGCGTGGTCGCCCGTCAGCATGACGGTGCGGGCGACTCCGGCGCGGTGCAAGGCGCGGACGACGTCCGGGGCTTCCGGACGGAGTTCATCAGCGAGGCCGAACAGGCCCAACACGCGCGTGGATTCCGCGGCGAGCACCACGGTGAGGCCCTCCGCCTTCAGGCGCGCGAGGTCTTCGGTAACGCGCGCCCGCTCCTCGCCGCCGAGGGAGAGCTGCGCGAGCAGCGCTTCGCTGCCGACGAAGCAGCGAAC
>NZ_GG695996.1:24240-51149 GCF_000159955.1 Paenibacillus sp. oral taxon 786 str. D14
GCAGGCCACGTCGCCGCGATCGTCACTGTTGCCGCCGGCGCGGGCGGCAACGTAGCGCACCACCGCAGCGGCCAGCGGGTGCAGGGAGCCGCGCTCCAGAGCGGCGGCTACCGAGTAAAACCGCTGCGGCACATACGCGATCTCGCGCTGCACCTCCGGTTGCCCCTTCGTCAGGGTGCCGGTCTTATCGAACGCGATCGCGTCCAACTTCCCGAGCTGCTCCAGATGCACGCCGCCCTTGACGAGCACGCCGAGCCGCGCACATCGGGTCATCCCGCTGACCAACGGGATCGGCGAGGATAGCACAAGGGCGCAAGGGCAGCCAACGATCAGGATGGCTAAGCCTTCATAGATCCATTTCATCCACGGCTGCCCGAACAGCAGCGGCGGAGCCAGCACCACAAGCGCCGCCAGAATCATGATGGCCGGCGTATACCACTTGGCGAACCGATCAATAAACAGTTCGGTTGGCGTCTTCTTATCCTGCGCCTCCTGCACAAGATGCATGATTTTGGCCAGGGATGAGTCTTCGTATGGTTTATCGATCCGGACTTGAAGCAGACCTTCGGAATTGATGCTGCCGCCGAATACCGGCATTCCGGGCTGTTTCGTGACCGGAATCGATTCGCCGGTAATGGCTGCTTCGTTGACGGCGCTCGTCCCTTCCAGGACCGTGCCGTCCGAAGGGATCTTTTCCCCGGCTCGGACGAGAACGATATCGTTTGCTTTCAGCCGCGCGATCGGGACGATCGATTCCCGTCCATCCTGAACAACGATCGCTTCCTTTGGAGCGGCATCCAGCAGCGCTGACAGCGAGCGGCGGGCGCGGCTCATGCCATAGCCCTCCAGCAGCTCGTTCAGACCAAACAATATCGCGACCAGCGTCGCCTCTTTCCATTCCCCGATGATCACCGCACCGGTTAAGGCTACGGTCATGAGCGTATCCATGTTGAATTTCAATCGGAGCAGGTTACGCAAACCGCGCAGGAACGTGGTGTACCCGCTGAGAACAATGGCAGCCAGGTAACATGCAATCTGTACGGCATTTGGCATGTCGAGCACAAACGTCCCCCCGTAGATCACGGCGGAAATCACCAGCAGCCATAGTCCCAGGCGGCTTTCATGTTCTTGCGGTTCACTGTTGTTTCCAGGTTCTGTGGCCTTCTGGGAGACTGCTTCCGAGGCAGCCGCAGCCGCCGTTCCGTCAGCGGAGCTGGGACCCGGTAAGACTAAGGTTGCTCCGTCCCTTTTCAAAATCCGCTCCACCTGCTTCAAATCCACAGCGGGATCGATGAGCAGGCGCCCGCTATTATATAGAAGAGAGGCATCCTTCCCGTGATCCAGGCGCTGGATTTCCTCCTGCATCTCCCTGGCACAATTCGCGCAGGACAACCCTTGAACACGATACTCTATGCGACGGTTCTCACCGGGCGTTTGATTTTTTTCCACAGTCGGATTCATTCGTTCATCCGCTCCTTCTGATGCTCCAGCGTCATGGCCACCAGCGTCTGAATATGATGGTCGCTTAACGAATAGTAGACGTTCTTGCCTTCTTTGCGCGATTTGGCGATATGGAGTGCCTTCAGCTGGCGCAGGTGATGGGAAGCCGTCGCCACGGAGACGTCGAGTAAATCGGCGATATCGCAGACGCATAGCTCCTGGTGCTGCAAATAATAAGCGATCTTCACCCGGTTCGGATCGGATAATGCCTTAAAAATCTGGACCATTCCGTTCACGTCCCGCTCCTCCAGACTATCCCGGAGCCCGTTCATGCGGGTGGTTTCGGTGCAGGTCTGCTCGCACACATCTGCGGTCTCTACCGAATCGGCCATGGATCGTCGACCTCCTTTATTCAAATCAGCGTTTGAATGATATAGTTTAAGTATAAGCGATCTTATAGAATATTCAAAGATTCTTTTGAATGTTACGGCAACGAGTTCAGGGGCTTTTCTGCCCCTATATGGTTCTTTTCGCGCCTCTTTACGGGATTATCCCTTTTGTTCAGAAGGGGATCGGGGAAGGAGAGCTTAGAAGGTAACCTTCTGAGGAGACCTTCTAAAGAGACCTTGTAATTGAGCGGAGTGAGCGGACTTTAAAATAGGAACGAGTGCGGACCTATATCAATCGATCCCAAAGTGAGGAGGGCTGCATCGTGAGTGAGGCGGACTATATTAAGGCGATCGCTGACTTCATCGAAGCGAACATCCGGGCATCGCAAACAAGCAGCCAAACCGCTTCGTCTCTTCCTGATGCAACGGGATAATGGTCAAAAAGGATCGGACGGACGACCTAGGTGTCGGTAGCGATAGCGTCTCCTGACCAAACCTCGGCCTGCTTGTCGATGACCGACACATAGGGGTTGCCGTGAAAATAAAACCGCCACGGCTTCGCCGCATACTCCTCCGCATACGCGATGCCGATGCGTGGCGCCTGGACGATCGCCTCACCGGCTCCCGATCCCTCCGACATCGACCCGCCTTCGAGCCAAAGCGGTCCGCCGGGCTGATCGAGCGGCAAGCCGTTCAGCGCTTTGCTGATGTCCAGCGCGCGGCACAGCTTGCCGGGACCGCCCGATAGGTCCGCCGGCTTGCGGGCGGCCGTACCGCGATAGCGGCGCATCGCCGCTTCATCTGCCGGGGACAAGGGCTCGACGGCACGGATCAGCACGGCTTGCGGGTCACCCTCCGTGCCAGTTACGACGTTCAGGCAGTTATACATGCCGTAAATCAGATAGACGTAGGCCGTTCCGCCGGGGCCAAACATGATGTCCGTCCGCGCTGTACGTCGTCCTCCGTAGGCATGACTGCCTTTGTCATGAATGCCGCCGTAGCTTTCCGTCTCCACAATGCGGCAGCGAATGTCGCCTTCTTCCGTACGGCGGACAAGCGTCTGTCCGAGCAGACGGGGGGCGGCCTCCAGGGCCGTCAATCGATAAAAAGCCGGGGGCAACGGCGCCCCCGGTTTGATTAGTTTCAAGATAGGGTCCATCGATAAGGAAGTCTCCTTGAACATTTTTTAACTATGGATTGCTTCCTTATATCGTAAAAACTTTTTCATGCGTTGTCCAACTCCTGCCGCGCTAATCCATCCACCAGCGCTTCAGATCTTCCCACCAGGAGTGACTTTCTTTCTTCTGCTCCTCGGCTGGAGGCGGCACCGGCTCGGCTTCGCCTTCCCCGTGTGCAGTGCAGTACTCCGTTGGCTCCGTTCCCTCAATGAACACTTCCAGCTTCTTGTCCGGGCAATCCTTCGTGGCGAGCAGACCCGTTTCCGGATCGATGTATACGCTGACCACCCCGTCAGGGATTGGGAAGATCTTCGGAGGTACTTTTTCCAACGCTTTCTCCGTGTATTTGGCGAAGATCGGCGCGGCTTTGCGCGACTCCGTGGTGCCAAGCGTCTTGCCCTTGTCATAACCGACCCAAACGGCCGTCGACAGCTCCGGCGTAAAGCCGACGAGCCAGGCGTCCGTGCTGGTCGTCCCGGTTTTGCCGGCGACCGGCCGTTTGATTTCGTTGGAGACGCGGTTGCCCGTACCTCCGGTTTCAAACACGCTCTCCATCAAATGCGTCAGCACGTAGGCGGCGGAAGCCTCCACGACCTGCTCGCTTTTGGCCGGTTTGGCCTCGTATAACACGCGCCCGCTGGCATCGGTAATCTTCAGCACTGCCACCGGTTTGACGCTGCGGCCCTGGTTGCTGATCACCGCAAACGCCGTGGCCATTTCGAACGGGCTGACCGGCGACGTGCCCAGTGCAAGAGAAGGAACGGCTTGCAGCGGGCTGGTGATGCCCATTTTCCGCCCCATTTCGATGACCTGCTCGGCCCCCACCGTCAAAATCGTATTGACCGCATAGATATTGTCTGAAGCTGCAATCGCTTGCCGCATATCGATTTCGCCCAGATATTTGTCGCCGAAGTTTTTCGGACTGTACGTTTTGCGGTTGTCGTCATAATGGAACAGTGTCGGTTGACTGCTAAATTTGCTGGCACTGGTCATTTTTCTCGAAGAGAGTGCTGTGAGATACATAATGGGCTTAAAGCTGGAGCCGGGCTGCCGCGTTGTGGCGAAGACATGGTTGTATTGACTTTTCTTGTAATTGACGCCGCCAACCATCGCTTTGATGTAGCCGTTGCGTGGATCGATGGAGATGAGAGCGGCCTCCAGATCCGGCGAGTTTGCCAGCTCCGAAGCCACCGCCGCTTCCGCTGCCTGCTGGGCATCCGGATCCAGCGTCGTGTAGATGTTCAGCCCGCCATGCTCAAGCAGCGTCTCGTCGAAGCCAAGCTCGCCGACCACCACATTGCGAATATAATCGCGGAAATAAGGAGCTTTATCGGTGGGACTTGGCTGCTTCGGCGATTGGAAGTTCAGGATGGCTTCATAAGCCTCATCGGCTTCCTGCTGTGTGATCCCACCCGTGGCGACCATCGCCGACAGCACGGTACGCTGGCGATCCTTGGCGTTCTTCATATGATTAAACGGCGAATAATAGGTGGGGCCTTTCGGGACCCCGGCTAACATCGCGCTTTCGGCCAGGCTCAGATCCTTAGCTGGTTTTCCGAAATACATCTGGGCCGCGGCTTCAATTCCATACGCGCCGTGTCCGTAATAAATTTCGTTGAGGTACATGCGCAAAATGTCGTCTTTGGAGTATTTCATCTCCAACTGAGCGGTGTACATCGCTTCCTTGATTTTCCGTGACCAGGTCCGTTCATGCGATAGATACAAATTCCGCGCCAGTTGCTGGGTTAAGGTGCTCGCTCCTTGGACAGTGCCCATTTCCTTGAGATTCACCAGGGCTGCCCGGGCCATCCCTTTCAAATCAAAGCCAAAATGGTTGTAAAACTGCCGGTCTTCGGTCGCTAGCGTCGCTTTGATCAGCCAAGGTGAGATGTCTTGCAGATCCACGCTTTCCCGGTTCTTCCCGCCATCGGAAAACACCGCGATCGTCTCTCCCCGGCTGTTGATTAGCTGCGAGTTCCGGTCCGATCCGGCGAGGGGCAGCTCGGCTTGGGACAAGTAGAGGAGCAGGATGCCGACAGCGCATAGGCCAAGTAAACCCGTGCCGACCATCAGCTTGAACAGCAGAAGCCACGGACGGCGAGGTTTACGTTTATGATGATGTCGATCACTGCGAACGAGTTTCTGCACGAGGGGACTCTCCTTTCCGATCCTATAGCAAATCCGTGCTGCGAACGTCTAAAGTTTAGTATGGGAAAGTTTGGGAGAGATCATTCACGCCAGAAGCCGTGCCTGCGCTGTTATTTCGGGAGATGTGTTATTATTTTTTCGTTTGGTACAATATAGGAAATGATGTTTGAGCTGACATGCGCGAATCATGATCATAGGAAAGAAGGTTGATAGCATGGAATTATGGTTTACGGAGAAGCAAACCCCGGTTTTTGGGATCACGGCAAAAATACGCGAAACGCTGGTTACGGAAAAAACGGAGTATCAGGACTTGGCGATGTTAGATACGGAGGAATTTGGCCGGATGCTCGTCTTGGACGGCATGGTTATGACAACCATCAAGGATGAATTCGTATATCACGAAATGATGGCGCATCCGGCGTTGTTCACCCATCCGAATCCGAAGCGGGTGCTCGTCGTTGGCGGCGGGGACGGCGGGGTCATTCGCGAGGTGATCAAGCATCCTGAAGTGGGGCAGGCCGTGTTGGTCGAGATTGACGGCAAGGTCATTGAATATTCCAAGAAATATTTGCCGGAAATTGCCGGGGGGCTGGACAATCCGCGGGTGGACGTACAGGTCGCTGACGGCTACATGCATATTATTGAAAGCAAAAATCAATACGACGTCATCATGGTCGATTCTACCGAACCGGTGGGGCCGGCGGCGCCTTTGTTCGAGCGTGGATTTTATCAAGGCATCTATGAAGCGTTAAAAGACGATGGCATCTTCGTAGCCCAGACCGATAACCCTTGGTTCAAAGCGGATTTGATCCAAAAGGTGAACAAAGACGTCAAAGAGATATTCCCGATCGTTCGCGTATACGGCGCCAACATTCCGACATACCCAAGCGGGCTGTGGACGTTCACGATGGGCAGCAAGGTTTATGATCCATTGCAGGTGGACGAGACGAAGATCCCCGAGCTGGACACCAAATATTATACGCCGCGCCTCCACAAGGCCGCATTTGTGCTTCCTAAATTCGTTGAAGACCTTGTAAAGTAAAATACGTCGTTCGGACTATAAATGGCCTGTTTAAAGTGTGATAGTATGATTTATATCACTACTTTCACATGGGACAAGGCGGGATTCTTATCAGAAGGAATAACCCGGCCCGAAGCATGCTTGCGGGCCTGACGATGATTATTGTGGTTATGGTGGCGGGCTGGCTCTTTTACGGTCGCCCTGATGCACCTTCCGGCGGTTCAACGGAAACGCCGGTGCAAGCTCCGACGGCGGTTACAGGAGAAGCTTCAGACGTTGCGAACAACGACATTGCCGCTGATTCGCCGTATTTGTTGGACCATCTTCCCTTTAAGGAAGAGGAGGTCCTCGCGATTACTGCCGGGGGAAACGGCAAGAACGCCCGTATTCCTGCGGAACGGCAATTCGTCTTGTTGGAATCGCTGCGTTATACAGATATGAAGAGTGCGCTTGCGGGTCCGATGCCGGCGGCTTCCCGGAAGCCGATTGTTCTGCAGTTTAAGCTGGCGGACACGCACTATGAGCTGACCTATGATTTAACCAGCAATGCTTTTGAGTATCAAGGGAAATATTACTACGCTGACGACCGGGTGCTGCTGTTGATGCAAGGGCTGTTCCGTGAGCGGGAGGAGTTGGCTTCGTTGGACGCACTGCTGGAGCAAGCAAGGGTTGAGCAAGAGAAGGAAACCTCGGTTGATCCGGATGCGGCTCCTGCCGCTCCGCTGGACGGGGAGGCCGCGCAGGTCGATGGGCTCGACTTCGACGGCTGGGAGCAGCGATTGGCCGAGTCTCCGCCTGAGGAGATCGTTTGGGCCAAGCCTTTCTATGACGACGGCACTGGCCAGGTGAAAGAAGCCCGTTTATTTAAGGACGGGGTGTTGGAGTTGAATCGGATGATCGTTTTTACCCGGCCGGATCACCAGTGCGCGGCCGGCGTGAAGACGGGGATCAGCACGGATGACGTTACGAAGAAGCTAGGGACGAAGGCGCTGAAGCTGGAGAGCCGCTGGAGCTATAAAGTCGGGGATTATTTCCGGTTTCATGTATATTTTATGGATGGCAAAGTTAAATACCTCGCATTAAGTCAACCTTTGTAGGCCACATCAGGCCTTGACGGGAGAGAAGGAGCCGCTGCAGCAACGGCTCCTTTTTTTGCCTAAAGGGGGCGTTGTACCGCATATGTATTGAATTGCCGGGGCGAACTGGCTATAGTAGTACAGTAAGGATCGATGTCGGAAGGAGTTTTGACCTATGCCGGAGACCAAGCCGGTAAGCCTTGTGCTGACGAGCCGACAGGGAACGGAAGAAACGGTGCAGCACCTGCGGGGAGATATTATCCGCCGGAGCGACACCTTATACATCCGCTATGAAGAACCAGATCCGGGGCCGGATGGTGCCAAGACGCGCACGATGATTAAACTATCTGGCAACGAGCTGAAAATCATACGCCACGGAGGCGTAGAGGCCGAGCAAACCTTCCGCAGCGGCAGCCGGATACCAGGGTTTTACCGCTCGCCCTTTACCCGGTTTAACCTGTCTACCGACACCGTAAAGCTGGAATCCCGATGGGACGGGGCGGTTGGTCAGGTGATCTGGGAATACGATTTATACGTGTTTGAGGAACTATCAGGACGTTTTGAACTCAGTCTATATATACAGGAGGACGTTTAAATGCCACACAATCCGTTGGAACAAATGAACCAGGCGCTGAAGGAAGCGATCCTGGATGCGATCGTATCCGCTGGTCTGGCGCAGCGGGAGGAAATTCCGGCGATCGTCTTAGAAGTGCCGAAGGATAAGGCGCACGGTGATTTCGCGACCAATGCGGCGATGCAGCTGTCGCGGATCGCGAAGAAGAATCCGCGCCAAATCGCGGAAGAGATTCTCGGGCAGCTGGACTATGGGAAGGCTGGGATTGAGAAGGCGGAGGTTGCTGGTCCCGGGTTTATCAATTTTACGTTAAGCAAGAGTTATTTGTATCCGATTCTGCTGCAGGTATACCGCGAGGGTGAGAACTACGGCCGCACGACATTAGGGAATGGAAAAAAAGTGCAGGTCGAATTCGTCAGCGCCAACCCGACTGGCAGTTTGCACCTCGGACATGCCCGCGGCGCGGCGGTAGGCGATGCGTTGTGCAACGTGCTGGATTTCGTCGGTTATGACGTAACGCGCGAATACTATATCAATGACGCTGGGAACCAGATCGTCAATCTGATCAAATCCATTGAGGCCCGCTACCGCCAGGAGCTTGGACAAGACGTAGAGATGCCGGAAGACGGATACCATGGCGAAGACATCAAAGGGTTCGCCAAAGAGCTCGTCGCCGAACAGGGGGACAAGCTGCTGGGGATGCCGGAAGAAGAACGGACGGCGTTCCTGCGCAAATTCGGACTGGAGAAGGAGCTGTCCAAAATTCAGCGCGACCTGGAACGCTTCCGGGTTCGCTTCGACGTTTGGTTTAGCGAAACGTCCCTGTATCAGGATGGCCAAGTAGAAGCATCGCTGTCCGAGCTGCGCGAAAAGGGGCAGACGTATGAGCAAGACGGAGCAACCTGGTTGAAGACGACGGCTTACGGAGATGACAAGGACCGCGTATTGGTGAAAAATGACGGGACCTATACTTATTTGACGCCGGACATCGCTTACCACCGCAATAAATATGACCGCGGCTTTGACCGGATCATCAATATCTGGGGAGCTGACCACCACGGCTATATTCCTCGGGTGAAGGCAGCAATGCAGGCGATCGGTAAAGATCCGGAGAAGCTGACCGTATTGATTGCACAAATGGTCAGCCTGTTCCAAGACGGCGAGAAGGTGAAAATGTCCAAACGGACCGGTAAAGCGGTCACTATGGTGGATTTGATGGATGAGGTTGGGGTAGACCCGATTCGTTACTTCTTCACGATGCGCAGCATGGATTCGCATCTGGATTTCGATATGGACCTGGCGATTTCCACCTCGAACGAAAACCCGGTTTACTACGTGCAATATGCACATGCCCGGATTTGCAGCATCTTCCGCCAGGCGGAGGAGCAAGGCATCCAGATTCCGGCGGCAGAGAATGTAAATCTCAGCAAGCTGACGGCTGAGCATGAATACGATCTGCTGCGGAAGCTCGGCGAGCTGCCGGAAGAAATTAACGTGGCCGCTGAGAACTATGCGCCGCACCGACTGGTCCGCTATGTCTATGAACTGGCGGCGCTGTTCCACAGCTATTACCGGGCGGAGCGCGTAATTACAGAAGACGCAGAACAAGCGGCGGCACGGCTGGTGCTGCTCGGCGGGGTGCGCACGGTACTTGCCAACGTGCTTCGTTTGATCGGCGTGTCCGCGCCAGAAAAGATGTAATTAACGGAAGCTGTTGCGCGAGTTATATCTAGTTGGGAGGCTCTTTGCATGATTATCCCGCTTAATCAGACGCTAATGCTCTTTGAATCCTCCATGATTCCGATGGATCAGATGAAGGCTTGATGCGGATATCAACCGTAGACGACTGACCAAAAGGGATAATCGTGCAAAAGGTGCTCCAAAGAGACCTATACCGCTTATAAAAAGATTCAGTGTGCCTGCTTCGTGTTGAACTGCTGTATCCCAGCACAGCACGGAGCAGGCACATTGCGATTAGATAAGTCCGCAAAGGCAGCAGGCGGCGGGCGTTAGCTTCTGCTGCGCCCCGATTTGGTGCGCAGCAGGCGTACCGCGCTCAGTTCGCCGGCGCCGCCGCCTTTGGCCCTGGCCGCTGTGCTGGACAGCCGTTTGGCGGTACGGCGTAGGCGGCGCTTGACCTCGCTCGGCTTCATGTCCGGCTTCATAGCCAGCAGCAAGGCCACGGCGCCGCTGACGTGGGAAGTCGCCATGGAGGTGCCGCTCATTTCGCGGTAACCGCCGCCCAGCCAGGCTGAGCTGATTTTTTCGCCGGGGGCGTAAATATCGATATTGGGACCGTAGTTGCTGAAGGAGGCGATTTTGCCATCCTTGCCGGTCGCGCCTACAGAGATCGTTTGCGGGTAGCGGGCCGGGTAATCGCCGCCGCGGCCCTTTTTGTCGTTCCCCGAGGACGCGACAACGACGATGCCTGCGTTATAGGCTTTGCGGATAATATTTTGCAGTGAGGCACTGTTGCTCTTCATGCCAAAGCTCATATTTACGATGTGCATCCGGTTGCGTACGCACCAGTCGATGCCCAAAATGATGTCAGAAACGAAGGCGGAACCATTATGATCAAACGCCTTCACCGGAAAAATCAAAGAACGCGGGGCCACGCCCATCATCCCTTGAGATCCGCCGGAGGCCGCGATGGTTCCGGCGATATGCGTGCCGTGTCCGTTATCGTCGTATGGTAAGCTGATCCGATTCAAGAGATTAATCCCCCGGGCCAAAGAATGGCGAAGATCCGGATGGTTGAAATCGGCTCCCGTATCAATCACGCCGATACGGACCCTGTAGCCTGTGGACACGGACCAGGTTTCCGGGGCGCCGATTCGCCGTACCCCCCAAGGGATTGAAGGAGTTTGCCCCTTGTTGGCCGGGGCTGGGCTATGGACGCTGACGAGGCTGTCTTCTTCGACCCACAGGCCGAAGCGGGAGCGGGCCACTTCCCCGCGTAAACCGAGGGGACAGATCAGCGCCTGCAGCAGCGAGGATGTGCGGATGTGCCGCAACGCGGGATGCTGGCGCTTGTGCTTAAGCAATTGGCGGACGCATTCGGCGAATTCGGCCGGGTGCGCAAAGCGGATAATGATGCGACCGCTTTTTCCGGAGGCGTCGACATGATCGTTCAAAAACCTGAGGAATCCGGAGTAGTCCATGTATGAGTAGCCCCTCCTACGAAGCGTGTTGCAGTATAGTATGACGTTCCTTTTTTCATTGAATGGGGAAGCGGCCCTGTTTTGATGGAAATGGGCCCGGATTGCTGTTTTTCGCGCGAATCCGGCGTGTCAAAGTGCAAATCTGGACATAGGATGAAGGGAAGGCCTTGCGGCTTTCGCCAACCCAAGAGAGGGCAAGGCCTTCTTTTGGGGAAGGATACAGTCAAGGAGCGGGGGACTAGGGGTTCTCCGCTCCTTCCCTTTTTCCGGCGGGGCTTTGGTGTGTTTTTAAAACTTGCAATTTGGTGCCAAATAGGTTTTACTATTGTGTGATATGGATATGTTAGTGAAAGAAACCGGCTCTAACGATAAGGTTGCATCATTGCTTTATAGTGAACTTTTGCGTGAGAGGAAGTGTCCGTAACGTGAGTACCCCGCTGAATTTGAAAATCGACCCGGAGAAAATCCAGGAAATTCCTATGGTCGACTTGGCCTTTATGATCTTGAAGGCGGCAAATACGCCGTATTACTACCGTGACTTGATGAATGAGGTCGCCAAGCTTCGCGGCATGACCGAGGAGCAAATTAACGAGGCGATTGCGCAGCTTTATACGGAGATCAACATTGATGGTCGGTTTGCCTGCGTTGGCACCAACCTGTGGGGCCTGAAACGCTGGTATCCGATCGAGCGGTCGGAGGATCCGGTTGGCAACTCCAAGCGTCCGCGCATCATTAACGATGATGACGACGATCTGGAAGACGACGAATTTGTGGAAGAGGACGATACATACGTATCCGACGACGAAGAGGATTACGATGTGCTCGACGGGGATTCCGAAGACGAGTTGTTCCCGGATGATGACGATGACGACGTGGAAGATGTTGATGACGATGAGTTGCTTCCTGACGAGGAACTTGAAGACGAGGACGACCTTGTCGAAGAGGACGAAGATCTGGACACCGATGCGGATTTCGACGACAGCGACGAGGATTAATCGGCCTCGGGGCAGGGGCCTCGCGATTTCCTTATAAAGGACGGCAAAGGCCGTCCTTTTTCATGCCTTATTTTGTTCATAGATGCGCTCCGCCTTGACTTGACACGGACTAGGGTAACGGGTAAACTATTGCATGGGCTTATGATTCAAACCTATATAAAATGTGAATTTATTAAAAAGTGCCCCGACCAATTCGGGTGTCACTTTTTATTTTTTTATGCCTTTTTGGCTATGTTTTACCGGATAATAGGTTACGCTAATGATCTAAGTTACCTGAATTTCTGGGATCCGATTGGTTTGTGAACACGTACTACTTTAGGAGGTTTTTGGCTGTGGCAAAATACATTTTCGTGACAGGCGGGGTCGTATCCTCACTGGGGAAGGGCATTACGGCGGCTTCGCTGGGAAGGCTGTTGAAGAACAGGGGATTAAAGGTAACGATCCAGAAATTCGATCCTTATATTAACGTCGATCCGGGCACGATGAGCCCGTATCAGCACGGGGAAGTGTTCGTCACGGACGATGGCGCCGAGACTGACTTGGATCTGGGCCATTATGAACGTTTTATCGATATCAATCTTTCTAAGAACAGCAATGTGACGACAGGGAAAATCTATTCCTCCGTTATCGGCAAAGAACGCCGGGGCGAGTATCTGGGCGGTACGGTTCAGGTCATCCCGCACATTACGAACGAAATTAAAGAGCGTGTCTTCCGCGCCGGGCGGGAAGCGGGATCTGACGTTGTAATCACCGAGATCGGGGGAACCGTCGGTGACATCGAGAGCTTGCCGTTCCTGGAAGCGATTCGTCAAATCAAAAGCGACATCGGACGCGAGAACGTGATGTATATTCACGTGACGCTCATTCCATATATCAAAGCGGCTGGCGAAGTTAAAACCAAGCCAACGCAACACAGCGTCAAGGAGCTGCGCAGCATCGGGATTCAGCCGAACGTGATCGTCTGCCGTACGGAGCATGAGCTGTCGGACGATATCAAAGCGAAAATCGCACAGTTCTGCGATGTAGATCCAAGCGCGGTAGTGGAGTGCCGGGATGCCAACACGCTGTACGAAGTACCGCTAAACCTGCGCGATGAAGGGCTGGACGAAATCGTCGTTAACCATCTGAAGCTGACGACGCCGGCTCCGGATATGCGTGAGTGGGAAGGCCTCGTTGACCGCATCAACAAGCTGGAGAAGACGGTGGAAATCGCCATCGTCGGGAAATATGTAGCGCTGCATGACGCCTATCTCAGTGTGGTGGAGTCGTTGTCTCACGCTGGTTTTGATGCGAATGCGGATGTGAAGATTCGCTGGGTAAATGCAGAAGAAGTAACGGACGAGAACGTGGATGAGCTGCTGCAAGGCGTCGGCGGGATTCTTGTCCCGGGCGGTTTCGGCGATCGCGGCATCGAAGGCAAAATTACGACGATCAAATATGCCCGTGAGAAACGGATTCCGTTCTTCGGTATCTGCTTGGGGATGCAGGTCGCAGTGATCGAATACGCTCGTTCGCTTGCCGGACTTCAAGGCGCGAACAGCTCGGAGATCAACCCTGCCACCGAGTATCCGGTGATCGACCTGCTGCCGGAGCAGAAGGATATCGAGGATCTGGGCGGTACGATGAGACTTGGGTTGTACCCTTGTAAGCTGGCACCAGGATCGCTTGCGATGCAATGTTATAACGACGAATTGATCTACGAGCGCCATCGCCACCGGTATGAGTTCAACAATGCGTACCGTGAGACGTTGGAGCGCGTTGGCCTGCGCATTTCCGGGACATCACCGGACGGACGCCTGGTGGAAATCGTCGAGCTTCCGGATCATCCTTGGTTCCTGGCGGTGCAGTTCCATCCGGAATTTACCTCCCGTCCGAACCGTCCGCAGCCGTTGTTCCGCGAGTTCGTGAAAGCTTCGATCGCACACTTGTCCTAAGCAAATTGACCGCAAGTCCCAATTTCAAGCCACCTGTAATTTTGGGTTAACTGATTTTTTAAGGCTCTTTTTTCCAGTGGAGAAGGGTTTTGCAAATCGGGAGCGAAGTATTTACTTATGACCAGGATTACATGGTGGACTTGTGGGAGGGCTTTTCGGTGGAAGAGAAGAAAGTGTTAATCGTCGACGATCAGAACGGTATCCGCATTTTATTGATGGAAGTGTTTAGCAGCGAAGGGTATAAAACGTTTCAGGCAGCCAACGGTAAGATGGCATTGGAAATCGTCCGCAGCGACTCGCCGGATTTAGTGCTTCTCGACATGAAAATCCCGGGCATGGACGGTTTGGAAATCCTTAAGCATATCAAGGAGGTCAATCCAGAGATCAAGGTCATCATGATGACCGCTTACGGCGAGCTCGACATGATCAAGGAAGCGACGGACCTTGGGGCTCTGATGCATTTTACGAAACCCTTTGACATTGATGAAATGCGCGCAGCAGTTAACTTGCAGCTTAAAAGCGGAAATGTACTTTAAATCAAAAGATATTTTGAATAATAAACCTCCTGAGGATTACGGTGTGCTTTCCAATCGGATCTTGGGGGGTTCTTTTTTATTTTCAGGTACGGAAAAGCACACAACTGTCATGGATGTAAAGCTAACGGGAGGGACTAAAGTGAACAAATATATTAAATTGGGGTCAACCATATTACTCGGGTTATTATTCTTAGGTGCAGCCGCTTTGTTCAGTAATAAAGATGGATCGGTGAGCGCCCAGAGCCAAGTAATTGAGGCGGCTGATAAATCAATTTCTGGAAAAGTCGAATATATTAAAGTTTCAACTTCAGCAGAAGATTATACGGTTCATGTTCGTGATAAAATTAAATTGGTGGAAGTAAGTGAAACATATCTTAATGGACAGCTTCAAAATAAAAATATTGTTTCTGAAGGTGGAAAAAGAGTTACTTCTATTGGGAGAGATCATGAAACAGGTAAACTCGTGGGAACCACATGGTTACTGCCCAAAAATATTGCTGCGGAAAATGAACGGATTCTAAAAATTTCATTGTTAGAAAAACAAAAGGAAGAACTGAAGTTGAAAAAATGGAATATGACACAAACTTTGAAGGAAGATGGGAGATCTTTGCAACAGGTAACATCGGAACAGACCGATCAAAAAGAGATTGTTTATATCGATGAGCTAACAGGATTGCCTGTAAAAAGAGAAATTTATCTTAAGGACGCTCAGGGGGAATGGAAGAAAGATACCGAGAAAATAGAGGAATATAAGTATTTTGAGTCATTACCGTTTCAGTTTTTAAGCATAGAGAATGTTGAGATAAAAGAACGCCCTGCCCCAATTAAAGAAGATAAAATATTTGCAGGGTAACTCTATAACGGAAAAATTTGGGCCTTAATTCACGGTTCTCTACGAATTAAGGTCTTTTTGTGTATGGGGAAATTGAACAAAACATCCTTTATTAAAGATATTTTTTAAATCGATAACGGAAATACTTTTTATATCCATTCTTCCCATTAGAATTAGTATCAAATTTACAGTTGCGGGTTTTGCGGTGAAGGTATTTTCGTAAGTACAACACAAGGCGTTCACAAATGAAAGGAAAGCATGAATAGTATTTTTGCAAGGTTGTGGTATAATAAAAAAGTGTGTGAATGTCGGCTAAAAAGATAATATCCCACATCCTTAGGAGGATTGAAACCCATGCCATTAGTATCGATGACTGACATGTTGAACAAGGCCCTTGCCGGCAAATATGCCGTAGGCCAGTACAACATCAATAACCTGGAATGGACACAAGCCATTCTGGCTGCAGCAGAAGAAGAGAAATCCCCGGTCATTCTGGGTGTTTCCGAAGGCGCTGCCCGTCACATGGGCGGTTTCTACACCGTTGTTAAAATGGTGGAAGGCTTGCTGCATGACATGAAAATCACTGTACCTGTTGCGATTCACCTCGACCATGGTTCGAGCTTTGATAAATGTAAAGAAGCGATTGACGCTGGCTTTACTTCCGTTATGATCGACGGCTCCCATCATCCAATTGATGAGAACATTGCCATGACGAAGAAAGTTGTTGAATACGCACATGCCAAAGGCGTTTCCGTTGAAGCTGAAGTAGGTACTGTCGGCGGTCAAGAAGATGACGTTGTTGGCGGTATTCAATACGCTAAACTGGACGAGTGCGTCCGTATCGTTAACGAAACTGGCATCGATACGCTGGCTCCTGCGTTGGGTTCCGTTCATGGTCCTTACAAAGGTGAACCAAACCTTGGCTTTAAAGAAATGGAAGAAATCCGCGATGCTGTTAAAATTCCGCTCGTTCTTCACGGTGGGACAGGCATTCCGACGCATGATATTGCTAAAGCGATCTCGCTCGGTACTTCCAAAATTAACGTAAATACGGAGAACCAAATTGCGTTCACGAAGGCCGTTCGCGAAGTATTGGCTGCGAAACCTGATGTATACGATCCTCGTAAATACATCGTTCCTGGCCGTGACGCGATCAAAGCCACGGTTGTTGGAAAAATCCGTGAATTCGGCTCCAACAACAAAGCTTAAGGATCAACATCAAGCGTTTGCGCCGTACTCCCGTCTTAGGTGGGTTGCGGCGCAAGCTTTAGGACGGACAAGGGATTGGACCGTTCAGCTGAATAAGGTGACTTGGAGAGCACACCGCCTAGACGGTGTCTTTCCATTTCTGTCGCTAAAAATCATGGGCTTGTGTACCGACGCAAATACGTAGGGGGATCCTGGACTTATGGAGAAATTAATGATTCGTGGCGGACGTCCGCTGCGCGGAAGCGTTTCGATCAGCGGCGCCAAAAACAGCGCGATAGCGTTGATTCCAGCTGCGATCTTGGCAGAATCCGAGGTGGTTCTGGATAACTTGCCGATTTTAAGTGACGTGGCGGTATACTCGGAGATTTTGGAGGAGCTGGGTGCCCGCGTCTTGTGGGAAGGCAATCAAATGCGTATCGATCCCACCCATATTCGTTCCATTCCGATGCCCAACGGGCCGGTAAAGAAGCTGCGGGCTTCCTATTATATGATGGGGGCCTTGTTAGGACGTTTCAAAGAAGCGACCATCGGCTTGCCGGGGGGATGTAACTTTGAACCTCGTCCAATTGATCAGCATATCAAAGGGTTTGAAGCTTTAGGGGCGACCGTGACGAATGAACACGGCGCGATTCACTTGCATGCGAAGGAGCTGCGCGGGGCGAAGGTATACCTGGATGTCAGCAGCGTTGGAGCAACAATTAACATTATGCTGGCGGCCACGAGAGCCAAAGGCGCTACAATTATCGAAAATGCGGCGAAAGAGCCTGAAATTATAGATGTGGCCACTTTGTTAAACTCCATGGGAGCAGTAATTAAAGGGGCCGGTACGGAGACGATCCGAATTGAAGGCGTTACGGAACTGAAAGGCTGCCGCCATTCTATCATTCCCGATCGGATTCAAGCTGGAACTTACATGATTGCTGCTGCGGCAACCCGGGGCGATGTCTTGATCGACGGCGTGATTCCTAAACATTTAGAGGCGTTGACCGCCAAGCTGCTGGAAATGGGCGCTCATGTGGAAGAGATGGACGAAAGCATTCGGGTGATCGGACAACCAGAATACCATCATGTTGATGTCAAGGCATTAGTCTACCCTGGGTTTCCGACAGATATTCAATCGCCGATGACCAGTTTGTTGACGCAGGCAAAAGGGGTCAGCGTGCTGAGCGATTTTGTCTACAGCAATCGGTTTAAGCACGTGCCGGAGCTGGTTCGGATGGGCGCGAAAATCCGCGTCGAAGGCCGTTCTGCCATTATCGAAGGCGGACCGCTGAATGCGGCGAAGGTGAAAGCGGCTGATTTGCGTGCCGGGGCAGCGCTAGTCGTAGCTGGACTCACGGTGCCGGAGGGCACGACAGAGGTCTTTGGCGTAGAATTGATTGACCGGGGGTATGACCATCTGGTGCCGAACTTACGCGCATTGGGTGCAGATGTTTGGCGGGAGATGGAAGAATAACTTTCCGTTTTCGCGCATAAGTTGCCAAGGATAGGGCATAATAGGCGAATAAGTCTATCATTACGCGATACTTCATAGTTTTCAATAAAATTGAATAGGTGGTTATTTTAATATGGATCTTCAAATCGCCGATCTGGAAGGGATGAAGCTTACCGAGCTGTACAAGCTGGCGAAGCAATATCAGATCCCTTATTACGGCCAATTAAAGAAGAAAGAATTGATTTTTGCTATTTTAAGGGCACAGGCTGAACAAAGCGGTCTGATGTTTATGGAAGGCGTGCTCGAGATTTTACCGGAAGGGTACGGTTTCCTCAGACCGATCAATTATCTGCCCAGCACGGAGGATATTTACATTTCCGCATCGCAAATCCGCAAATTTGATCTGCGCACCGGGGATCTGGTCTCCGGGAAGTGCCGTACACCGAAGGAAAATGAGAGGTATTTCGGCCTCCTGCAAGTCAACGCCGTCAACGGCGAGAACCCGGCCATTGCGGCGGAACGTCTGCATTTTCCAGCGCTGACTCCACTCTATCCGCAGACCAAATTGGTGCTCGAAACTTCCCCAAATCATTTATCCACCCGCATTATGGATTTGCTTGCCCCGGTCGGACTCGGCCAACGTGGTTTGATCGTGGCGCCGCCTAAAGCAGGGAAGACTTTGCTGCTGAAGGAAATCGCCAACAGCATCTCCACCAACAATCCCGACATTGAGTTATTCGTATTGTTGATCGACGAACGTCCGGAAGAGGTTACCGATATGCAGCGTTCGGTCAAAGGCGAAGTGATCGCTTCTACGTTTGACGAGCTGCCGGAGAACCATATCAAGGTGGCGGAGCTTGTGCTGCAGCGCGCTTTACGGCTAGTGGAGCACAAGAAGGACGTTGTGATTTTGCTTGATAGCATTACGCGTCTTGCCCGTGCCTATAACTTGGTGGTTCCGCCGTCGGGACGTACGCTCAGCGGGGGGATCGATCCGGCTGCGTTCCATCGTCCGAAGCGGTTCTTCGGCTCGGCCCGGAATGTGGAAGAGGGCGGCAGCTTGACGATTTTGGCAACGGCATTGGTGGATACCGGTTCGCGGATGGACGATATTATTTATGAGGAATTTAAGGGTACGGGGAACATGGAGCTGCACCTGGATCGGAAATTGGCGGAACGCCGGATCTTCCCGGCTATCGACATTCGCCGCTCCGGCACGCGGCGTGAGGAAGTGCTCCTGAGCAAAGAAGAGCTGGATACGATCTGGTCGATCCGGAAGAATATGACCGACTCTTACGACTTTGTGGAAGGCTTCCTCAAAAAGCTGCGCGAGTGCAAGACCAACGCCGAATTCCTGGCTTCTTTTGATGTTTCCGGGAACAACCCTTCGGGTGGCGGCAACGGCGGGGCGCGTCGTCCGGTACGGTCGGGCTCTACCTCCTCACGGTCGAGTTCGGCTTCTACGGGCGCTGGCACCGCGCAAAATACTACGGTTTAAAGAGATCTCTCGGGGGGCTTGCTTGGCTTCCAACGATGAATACAAAGAGGAGAACAACATGTACTTAGTGTATGCAGATGAACAAGGACAGGTCTATGATCATCCGTCGCTGTACGGCTTAGCCCGCAGTGCGGACATGATCGTGGAGATTATGGAGGATGAGCTGATTCCGCTTCCTGAAGGGGCGACATTGGTGGGCTTGCCGTCCACCCGGCCGATCGGGATGGACCCGGAAACCGGCGAAATGAAGCCGCTCCCCGGGAATGTCCAGGCGGTCGGCGCTCTGCTTCCGCAAGGCTATACCCGCCTTTGTTTGCCGGGGTATGTGAAGACGGACAAGAATTATAAACTGCCTTTGTTCGGGTATTCTGCGGTGGTTTGGAAGGACGGTCAGTTTTACGTGACAGCGCGCCTGTCGGACGATCCCGAGAAGTGGAATCCGCTGAATTGTGATCCTCTTGAGCTCAAAAATCAAGTGAAAGCCTACACCTCCCGTTATCCGGAGAATCGGCTGTACGAACATTTATCGAATTGCGCGTTAGGTTATGAATGCCTAACCGCTTCCAATACGTTTTTGAACCGCTGGGAAGGGGCCGTCCCCGTCTCCTATTCCTGTAATGCGGGATGCTTCGGCTGTATTTCCGAGCAACCGGATGACAGCGGATTTGTTTCGCCGCAGACGCGGATGAACTTTCGCCCGCGTGTCGAAGAACTGGTGGAAGTGATGCTAGAGCATCTGAAGACTCCGGAGTCGATTATCAGCTTCGGCCAGGGCTGTGAAGGGGAACCGTCCACGCAGGCTAAGCTGATCATCGAGGCGATTCGCGAGGTGCGGCGCCAGACGGACATGGGGTATATCAATATCAATACCAACGCGGGGCTTACCGATCATATCCGCGGGATCGTGGATGCCGGCTTGGATCTAATGCGGGTCAGCACGATCAGCGCGTTGGACGATCACTACAACGCCTACTACAAACCGCGCGGCTATACGCTCGCGAATGTGGAGAAATCGTTGAAGTATGCAGCGGATCAAGGGGTCTATACCTCGATCAACTATTTGATTTTCCCTGGAGTTACGGACCGGGAGGAAGAAATCGAAGCGATGATTGATTTCGCCCGCCGCACCAATCTGAAACTGATTCAGCTGCGCAACCTGAACATCGACCCCGAAAGCTACCTGGAATTGATTCCGACGGCCAAAGGGGAGATTCTTGGGATGAAGCAGGCGATTGAGATTTTTCAGGAGGAGCTGCCGGACGTGGTCATCGGATCGTATACGCATGTGCCGCCGGCGGAATTGGCCCGTGTCAAAGTGGGCGGATAAAACAGGCAATTGCGTGAACGAGGGGCCCGTGCTATAATGCGATTATGTGTCATTATAACTCTGGGCACGACTGAGGCTCAGGGCGGAAAGAGGTGAAAGAAGATGAAAGAAGCAATTCAACCGAAATATTACGTGACTACTGTAACTTGCGCTTGCGGTAACACATTTGAGACGGGTTCCGTGAAACAAGACCTGCGCGTTGAAATTTGCTCCAACTGCCATCCATTCTTCACCGGGAAGCAGAAATTCCTGGATGCTGGTGGACGTGTGGATAGATTCAAAAAGAAATACGGTATCTAAGATACCCTTGCACAAGCGAAATGACGAAGAACGTCTCTGCCAATCTGATGATTGGCGGGGGCGTTTTTTTCTTTTTCGGCGGTAATGATTGGGCCCATTAAGGGGAGGTGTACAGAACATATGGACTTCGATCAGGCGCATCGGTTGTGGTTGGACACGCATCGTAAACGCCGTTCGGGTGAACGGAAAGACCGATTGGAACGGGGACATGGGCATGGAGAGCAGCTGTTTTTGCGCAATGTATGGTGGCCTTTGCGGGGGAATTTGGACAACCTGCATCCGGAATACGAAATCGTCGATTGGCGGGGGCGGCCGTATTTTGCAGATTTTGCTTGGCTAACGGGGGCCGTGAAGCTCATTATTGAGGTGAAAGGCTTTGGACCGCATGTTCGCGATATGGATCGTACGATGTATAGCCGGGAGTTGAACCGGGAGGTTTTTCTGCAAGCGTTGGGGTATCGGGTTGTTTCCCTGTCCTATGACGATGTGGAACGGCAGCCGGAAGTTTGCATCATGCTACTTCGCATGCTATTAAGCAGATTTGAGTCGTCCCGGCAGACGGACAAGCTTCCCAGGCTGGCTTTGAAATCAGCGTTGCTGCAAGCAGTTCAGTTAGGCAGACCCATTCGCCCGAAGGATGTAGAGAGGCAGCTTGGCGTAAATCATCGGACCGCGGTGCGGTATTTACAGCAGTTGTGCCAGATGGGCTGGCTACAGGCGCGTTCCAGCGGTGAGTCGGGCCGGGTTCGGATGTATGAGGTGATACGACGGGATTGGGATGCGTTTGATTGGTGAGTGGATAATATGGGCTTGGTCGCCTAACGGCTAACACAAAATTAAGCTTATGCTGCCACCCCTCGATACCCCGTCGCTAAGTGTAAAAGTGCAGTTGATTTGAGCGAACATGGAGTGATTTGCTTGGTGGAATGTAAAAGCGCAGTTCGAAAGGGCGGAAAAGGCGGAATTCAGCCACAATAGGCGGAAATGGACTACACTTTTGCAGTTAAAACGGCAAAATGATACTAAATTGGCGAAATGAACTGCACTTTTGCATTTCAGAGGGTCGCTGTTGCGATCAGGGGTCGGGGGACGGGAGGCGGTGTACAAATCAGCCGGTTGGCTGTCGCGATCGGGGACGGGAGGCAGTGTACAAACTAAAAAACAGGTCGAAGACGATAGCCGACCGCGGTCCGCCCTCAAATCTCCAACCTGCCTGGGATGATATCTACTTCTTAAACTCCACAGTTTCCTTCAGACTATTCCATTCTTCACTCTTGATGAGGCCCAGCCGCCATAAAGCGATGCCCTTCAAATCATAGCGCTTGGCCAGCCCGGTTAGCGTTTTGACGCTGGTTTGATCCTCGCTGTCCATATTTAGCCCCAGGAGGAGCTTGCTGGCACTTGTCTCGTTAAGAGCAAGGCGGATCGCTTCGTCTACTTTGTCTGCGGGCTGCGGCCGGCCGCTATTGTTTCCTGGGAAGTAATCGTAAGCCATGATGACAATCTCGTCTGCCAGAGCCCCCAGTGTCTTATAATCATAGCCTTTATAGGACGAGTTCAACGGGTGCAGAGCCAGGGACAGCTTCAACCCAGCTGTTCGGGTTTGCTTAGACAATTCCTTCACGAAGCTGTTGAAAGCCTGGCGTGTCGCCGTCTTTTCTGTTGTTAAGCCCAGTCCTTCGAAATCAAGCATAATTCCTTGAAACGCCTTCGCTGTCGCAGCGTTCACCATATCGGTAATCGCCTGCTGCTGCAGGGCTGGATCCTCCAAGATCCGGGTCAGTTCGCCTTTCCCATCGCTGGCGAAGACCATCAGATACGGCAAGGTTCGTGCGGAGGCAGCGTCACTCACAAGGCTGTCCGCAGTCACGTTCCCTGCGGGTTGCGGGAGCCTAAACACGTCGCCCGTTTGCGTAAACTCCCCTTTCTCGTTGATCCGGCTCCAGCCGAAAGCGACAGCGTCCAGACTCGGAATCACCCCGACTTCCGAGAAGGAGGAGATGGCGTAGAACCCCAGCGTGTACATCCGTTCCTGCGGGGAGGCGATGGATACGGTCCGCGAAGCTTGGTCCCACCCGACCTGGGCTCCGAACTGCTGACTGAAGAAGCTGAGCGGAATCAGCGTATTGCCTCCAACGGACCGGGGCGCAACCGCCAATGGAACGGAGGTGTTGTTCACTTTCGCCGTTTTGCTGTTCAGCGTTAACTGCACATGAATGGCTTCAGCACCTGTGCCTTTGATCGCGGTGATCGTTTTGGAAGCTTGGTTCCAAGTGACGTTGATGCCGAGCGCTTCGGATATGGAGCGGAACGGAACCAGTGTCGTGCCGTTTACAATCATGGGTTCACCTGCAAAATTCAGCGGGTATCCGTCCAGCAGGATCCGTACCGGTGACGCCGCTTCAACCCGGGGCGACTGCATCCCGGCCAGGCCTCCGGCTAACAGGGTGATGCCCAGCAAGAGCTTCCCAATTAATTTCATTTGTTTCCCCTCTCTCATGCACTTCTAGTTTCCCATTTCCTTATTCTATTAATATAGCAAAATATAACTAGAGTTGCATGAGAGAGCGCGCACAACTCAGTGATAGTCGAGGCATAAGCCAAGTCGTAAAGCCAACTTCTTCCCTCCGGTTGCATTTTATACAGGCATGAGCTATACTTAGTTTCACCGTGCTAGATGGGGAGGTAGCGGTGCCCTGTAACTCGCAATCCGCTATAGCGAGGTTGAAGTCCTGTTAGAGGTCTTGCCGATGTGAGGCCGGTCTTTACGGCAGACGTTGACGGACGGGTCCTCCGCAAGGAGTACCTGTGAACCTGGTCAGGTCCGGAAGGAAGCAGCCATAAGCAGTCCTACGCCTGTGCCGGAGGGCAGCCTGTCTCGAGTCTTGCCGTAAAGGTGCCGCTCGGATCGCAATGATCGATAACAGGTGCACGGTGTATACTTGATCAGAATACATCTTTGTCTGCGGACAGGGGTGTTTTTTTTGTACATAGACCAAAAGGCTATAGTATAATAAGGGAACGACAACCGTCGTTTAAGGAAAGAAAGAGGTGCCGCATAATGGAGCATATTGCGCTGTACCGGGCTTGGCGGCCGCAGTCGTTTCAAGACATGGTGGGGCAGCAGCATATCATTCGCACGTTGCAGAATGCGATCCGTGAACAGCGGCTGTCGCACGCTTACCTGTTCAGCGGTCCGCGCGGAACCGGGAAGACCAGTGCGGCCAAAATTTTGGCCAAAGCGGTCAACTGCGAAAAAGGACCCGCGGCAGAACCCTGCAACGAGTGTGATGCGTGCCGGAGAATCACGGCGGGTGCTGTCATGGATGTACTTGAGATTGACGCCGCTTCCAACCGGGGGGTTGAAGAAATCCGCGATTTGCGCGAGAAGGTGAAATATGCCCCTACGGAAGTGCGGCAGAAGGTTTATATTATCGATGAAGTCCATATGTTAACGACGGAAGCGTTTAATGCGCTGCTGAAGACCCTGGAGGAGCCACCTCCACACGTGATGTTTATTCTGGCAACCACTGAACCGCATCGTCTGCCGGCTACGGTGATATCGCGTTGTCAGCGTTTTGACTTCCGCCGGGTATCGCTGGAAGAGCAAAGCGAACGGCTGCGGATGATCTGCGAGCAAGAGGGCATCGAAGCGGAGAAGGAAGCCATCGAGTATATCGCCCGATTGTCTGACGGCGGGATGCGGGATGCGTTAAGCATCTTGGATCAAATTGCTTCCTTCTCGGGGCGCAAGGTCTCTTATCAGCAGGTGCTGGACATGACCGGCGGCATCGCCTCCCGGCAGTTTGCAGAGCTGGCCAAAACGCTGCTTGACGGCGATATCGGCGGGATGCTGCAGATGATTGACGGCTTCATGCAGGAAGGCAAAAGCGCAGACAAGTGCATGGAGAACCTGCTTTACTATTTCCGTGACTTGCTGATGGTCAAAATGGTGCCGCAAGCGGACAAGTTGACGGAACGTGTGCTGGATCCACAGGATTTTGCGGAGATTGCCGAGGGCTTCTCCAAATCGCAGTTGTTCCGAATCATCGATACGCTGAACCACTATCAGACCGAAATGAAATATGCCGTGCAGCCCCAAACCTTGTTTGAGGTTGCTCTGTTGAAGATCTGTACGTTTGGCAAAGACGGCGCCGAAGAGCACCCAGCAGGGGCTCGCAGTGCTGGAACGGGAGGCGGAGCATCCGCTGATGCTGCTGAGGTCCAACAACTGCGGCGCCAGCTTGCAGACTTGGAGGCGAAGCTGGAGCGAGCGTTGCAAGGCGGGCTTGCCGCCGGTGGTTCCGCCTCGGGAGCGGGGGCTGGAGGCCATCGTCCATCGCGAAGCCCTGCGCCGCGCGTCGCCTCGAAAGCCAAAATCCCCGCAGGGATGGATCATTATCTAGCCAACCGCAATAGTCCGGAGTTCTTTGACATCCAGCAAAAATGGAATCAAGTACTCCAGGCTGTCAAGGATGCTAAAATTACAGTCCATGCGTGGTTCGTGAACGGAGAGCCTGTATCCATTCTGGAGGATAATGTGCTGGTGGCGTTTAAGAATGATATTCACCGGGAGACCACCGAGAAGCCGGCCAATAAACAAGTCATTGAAGCGGTCCTGGAGCGTCAACTGGGCAGACCGTATCACTTGGTCACCATGATGCTGAAGGATTGGAACGATGCGCTGCAAGGTGCGGGCGAACGGTCAGACGGTGAACCGTTCGAGCTGGAGCATCCGCTGGAGGAAGGCGCGTCTGGATCCGGGAAGGAACCTTGGGTGGACGAAGCGCTAAATATGTTTGGGGATGATCTGGTCGTCATCAAGGAATAACCCAACGAATGGCTTGGGATAGGCACCAGATTGTGGTTATATTTTTCCAATTATTGCATGATGTGCATGTAGACCAAATTAAGGAGATGTGAAGCAGATGAACAATATGAATCAAATGATGAAACAAGTGAAAAAAATGCAGGAGCAAATGCTCAAAGCACAGGAAGAACTGGCCAACAAAACCGTAGAAGGCAGTGCGGGCGGCGGAGTCGTTACCGTGCAGGTGAACGGTCACAAAAAAGTACTGAACCTGACGATCAAACCGGAAGCAGTAGATCCGGACGACGTGGAAATGCTGCAAGACTTGGTGTTGACTGCGGTGAATGACGCTTTGACGAAGGCGGAAGAATTGGCAAACCAAGATATGGGCAAATTTACAGGCGGAATCAAAATTCCAGGCCTGTTCTAATTCTAGGAACTGAAGGAGAAGGCCCCATTGTATTATCCCGAACCGATCGCGAAGCTGATCGATGCTTTTACTCATTTGCCTGGTATTGGGCCGAAGACGGCAGCCAGATTGGCCTTTCATGTGCTGAACATGAAGGAAGATGATGTCATTGATTTCGCTAAAGCGCTGGTCAGCGTGAAGCGGAACCTTCATTACTGCTCTATCTGCTGTAACATCACGGATACGGATCCGTGCCGGATTTGTCAGGATAAGACGCGGGACGCTTCCGTGATTTGCGTTGTGCAGGAATCTAAGGACCTGGTCGCCATGGAGCGGACGAAGGAGTTTGATGGCTACTATCATGTGCTGCAAGGGGCAATCTCGCCGATGGAAGGCCTGGGTCCGGATGATATCCGGCTGAAGGAGCTGCTGAATCGCTTAAGTGATGAACGAGTGAAGGAGCTTATCTTGGCAACTAACCCGAACATTGAAGGGGAAGCGACGGCGATGTATATCTCCCGTCTTGTGAAGCCCTTTGACATCCGTGTCACCCGGATTGCCCACGGGTTGCCGGTCGGCGGCGACTTGGAGTATGCGGATGAAGTGACATTATCCAAGGCGTTAGAAGGACGCCGAG
>NZ_GG695995.1:0-1918 GCF_000159955.1 Paenibacillus sp. oral taxon 786 str. D14
GGCGTGCCCAGCTAAGCACGCATCTTCTAGCCGGTGAAAGTCCGGTCGCGGGAAGGGCCAAGCCCCCGCGTAGCTAGGATACCTACGTATGGCGAAATCTGTACGTAGAAGCGTATCGACGAAAGTACCTGTCAGAGGCAGGGCGAGCAACATACCAGGCCGTAACATGAAAGTGAATCCTGCCGCGTCGTCAAAAAGGCCTCGCAAGAGGGAAAAGAGGAAGCCGAGTCCCGCGTACATGGACGAAGGCCATGGAAGCTGCCTAGAACTTGGAGCGGCAGTGAAGAATCCTCCGGCGTAGAGGGAACGGCATGGTATGAAAGAGGATGCAGTGAACTGGGGAGGCCCTCCCCTGCACGGTTGCAGAAACCGTAAAGAGGCCTTCTATAAGCCCCAGAGGTGAAGTGAACGGTCTGCAGGAAGGGAGTCCGAGGGGCTCATAGTACCGTGGAACGCAGGACAACACAACCTGCGGGAGGGAAGGAGCCCTGCTTTGTTCAAGTTTCTTGAGGAGGTACGAGTCAGTGAATGCCAAACGGCTAACAACACCAGAGGAAAACGTTCAAGAACTCCAAGGGAAACTCGGTCATGCGGCCAAGGAGAACAAGAAGCGAAGATTTCACGCGCTGTACGACAAGGTCTATCGGGTAGACATCTTATGGGAAGCGTGGCGAAGGGTACGAGCCAACGAGGGCTCGGCAGGAGTGGATGGAGAGACGTTGGCAGACATCGAGAAACAGGGAGAAATGCGTTTTGTGCTTGAATGTCAACGGCTACTGAAAGAAGGGAAGTACCATCCACAACCCGTTAGACGCCACTACATCCCGAAGAAAGATGGCAAACTGCGACCGCTGGGGATCCCGACGGTGAGAGACCGCGTCATCCAGATGGCGACCAAACTCGTCATGGAACCCATTTTCGAGGCGGATTTTCAGGACACGTCTTTCGGTTTTCGGCCTAAGCGGAGCGCGAAACAGGCGTTGGAGCGAATCCGGAAAGCATGCAACCGCAAAGGAAATTGGGTGGTCGACGTCGACATCCAAGGCTACTTCGACAACATCAATCAGGAGAAACTGATGAAGCTGATCGAAATGCGGATCAGTGACAGGCGAATCTTGAAGTTGGTGAGGAAGTGGTTAGGTGCGGGAGTGATGGAAGAAGGAAACATCCGACGCTCAGACTTGGGTACACCGCAAGGGGGAGTGATCTCACCACTGCTGGCGAACATCTACCTGAATTACTTTGATCTTCTGTGGGAACGACATGGCGGTAAGCTTGGGGAACTGACGCGTTATGCAGATGATCTGGTGATCATCTGCAAGACGAAGAAGGACGCACAGCGGGCCTATGAACTCATACGAGCGATTATGGAACGCCTGGAATTAACCCTGCACCCCACGAAAACGCGCATCGTTGGACTTTGGACTGGGGAAGAAGGCTTCGATTTTCTGGGCATGCATCATCGAAAGACGAAGGCCGAAACATCCAAAGGCCAAGTGTACTACACAACCCAGCAGTGGTTGTGCCGGAAGGCGGAAGAGCGAATACGGGAAGGGGTAAAAGAGCGATTAGCTCCGCCAGGTATGCGACGCCTGAGTTTCGAAGAGCACGTGGAGTACCTGAATCCAAAGATTCAAGGCTGGCGCAATTACTACTACACAGCTTACAGCCAGAGGAAGATGGCGAAGTTGGATTGGTATATCCGGCAGCGGTTTGCGAAGTGGTATGCTAAGAAACACAAACGCAGACGATGGTTGAGTTCGCTGCGCGAAGTGAAGTCTTTGTCTATTCAATATGGACTTAAAACGCTCTTGTAATCTGCATGCTCATGATGACGAACATCGGAAAGCCGTATGAGGGAAAACCTCACGTACGGTTTGATGAGGAGGGGCTGGGCCCCGCCCAGCCTTTCACTCTA
>NZ_GG695995.1:2087-10020 GCF_000159955.1 Paenibacillus sp. oral taxon 786 str. D14
CCTAAGCTTGAATCGGTTCAAATGTCACCTTCCAATGATCCGCTGCCAGTTGTTCGCATTCATGACGGTAGCCCTTACCTTCAAGCACCTTCAGGAGCGGGACGGGCTTCATTGTGGCGTGCAGAACAAGGCTGTCACCCTCCTGCAGCTTCCCAACCGTGTCCATAATAACGCTGAACGGCTCTTCGCCGCGGCGAAGAATCGGCCGAACGTCGAGTTCAACGATCTGGTTTGCCATTTATGGATTCACCTCCACGTCCGTCCGTTCGGCGGCAAATGCTTGGCAGAGCCGAGCTGCACCGCTGAGTCCCTTCATGCCGCCGTACAGCGTATAGAAGAACGAGTCCGGCGCATCCAGCGAGAAGGACAAATACTGCTTTGGATCGATCCCCAGCATTTTTTCAAACAAAGCGGAAGTATCGTAGGCATAGAAACAGAAATAGGTGTATTGGAATTCCGGCATTTTTTCCGCGATGGTGAGGATCTCGCTGGCATAGCGTTCCAGATTGCTTTCCGCTTCCTCAATCATCCGTAACGCATCCTCGAGCTCGACGGCAATCTTAATTGTTTTCTCATCGACAACCGTAATCGTTGCCATAGGGCATTCCCCCTGCTTAGTTTTTGCCGATTTTCACCTGGAACATCTCTGGCCCCTGCTCAATGTACTCCCAAGTGAAACCGCCGGGATGCATGGCCTCGAACTGAAACCGGAGCGGTACCGGGTCATGGTCGTTAATCAGCAGCATCGCTTCCCCCGGCTCCAGGGAATTAAAGGTTGCAAAAATGGTCTTATGCTTGAGCTGCGGCGGATATTCGGTGGCGTTGACAGTAGCTTTGAATTGACTCATGGGAAGTCCTCCTAAATGTTTAGAATTTAACGATTCGCCCCCATTATAGCAACGGACTTGAGCGGGATTGTGATATCAGTCACAAGATGCGAAACCGTCAAAAATTTCTCGGCGGATTTGTCCGGAAGCTGCCATGAATCAAGTGATTTCTGTCACTTGGGTGCCGATGCCGGACGATTATAATGTGCGTAATTTGAATTTGATGGCTCACGATTAGAAGGAGGAACCGATAACATGCGCGTCCGAGATTACATCCCGAATCAACATGGAGCCTGGGCCATGCTGATCGTTCCGTTTCTGTTTGGCATGCTCGCCTCTACCCCCGGGGCGATCCACGGTTTGTTGTTTGTGTGCTGGCTTCTCATTTATCTGTTTATGTTTCCTTTGCTGCAATGGATTCGGAGGGGAAAAGCCAAGACCAAAGCCAAAGCCGACCGATACCGCAAGCCTTTGCTGCTCTACGGTGCGTTGCTGGTCCCTGCGGCGCTCACTTTGGTCCTGCTTCGCCCCGAGGTGCTGAAGTTGGCTCTCCTGTTCGTGCCGCTGTTTGGGGTGAATGCCTTCTATGCCAAGCAGAAGCGCGAACGCGCTCTGCTGAACGACATCGCGGCGATCGTGCAATTCAGCTTGATGGTGTTTATCTCGTATCAGCTTGGAGGAGGAACCGATCTTCGGCTCGCCACGGAACTGTTCCTGATCAGCACGTTGTATTTTGTAGGGACCGCTTTTTACGTGAAAACCATCATCCGCGAACGGAATAATAAGCGATTCTATTGCTACTCCGTAGCCTACCACGTTATGCTGATGATCTTGGCCGTATGGCTGCTCTCTCCGGCGCTGTGGATCGCCGCATTGATCCTGCTGGCTAGAGCGGTCTGGTTCCCGCGGACGGGGATTACCGCCAAGCAGTCCGGCATGCTGGAAATTGTCTATTCTGTTATTGTTCTTGCCGCCTTCTGGATGACCTACGCCTGAATGTGTATAATGAATACAGAATAGTACAGATTCGGGCAGGGGGTATAACAGTTGGAGGGACCGGAAGAAAGCGTAACAAAACACGAACAGCTGCTCCAACATATCGAAGGACTCAAGATTGGAACGAAAATCTCCGTGCGCAAGCTGGCCAAAGCGCTGGGGGTAAGTGAAGGTACCGCCTACCGGGCGGTGAAGGAAGCGGAGAATCTCGGGATCGTCATTACGAAGGAACGGATCGGCACGGTTCGCGTGGAGAAGAAGCCGCGCAACATCTCGGACCAGCTCACCTTTGGCGATGTGGTTGAGATCGTCGAAGGTCATGTGCTGGGCGGCGGAGAAGGATTGAACAAAACGCTGAACAAGTATGTCATTGGCGCGATGAAAATCGATGCCATGGCCAGATACATTGACGCCGGCAGCCTGCTGATCATCGGGAACCGCGATAATGCCCATTCACTTGCCCTGGAGCAAGGCGCCGGGGTATTGATCACCGGGGGGTTCGGGACGAGCCGCGAGGTGAAGACGCTGGCGGACAAGCTGGCATTGCCGATCATCTCCTCGCGTCACGACACGTTTACCGTCGCATCGATGATTAACCGGGCGTTATTTGACCGTTTGATTAAGAAAAAAATCATGCTGGTGGAAGACATCGTCAGCCGCAAACCGCGGGTGAGCATGCTGAAGGCGACCAGCAACATTTCCGATTTTGATCAGTTGTCTTTAGAGACGGGGCAGCAGCATTTTCCGGTGGTGGACGAGTGGAACCGGGTCATCGGGATCGTCAGCCGGAAGAACGTCGAAGAGCTGAGCGGCGACCAGCCGATTGAGAAATGCATGACCCGCCATCCGATCACCGTTGGCCTGCAGACATCGCTCGCTTCGGCAGCGCAAATCATGGTCTGGGAAGGGATCGACTTCTTGCCTGTCGTGGACCGCAACCGGAAGCTGGTCTCGTCGGTGACGCGCCGCGAGGTGCTGCAAGCGATGCGGGACGTACGGAATCAGCCGCAGCTGGGCGAAACGTTTGAGCACTTAATGTGGAACGGGTTTGCCGAGGAACGGGACGAAGAGGGGAAATTGTTCTTCCGCGGAATGATTACGCCGCAGATGGCGACCGATTTGGGGACGATCTCGCATGGGGTCCTGACCTCGCTGATGACCCAAGCCGGACTTCGCGCGGCCAAAGACGCCAGCGGCGGCGACTTTGTGGTCGATAACCTGACGACCTATTTCGTCCGTCCGGTGCAAATTGAAAACCCGGTGGTTATCACCCCCGTATTACTGGAGATGAGCCGCCGGGCTTGCAAGCTGGAAATTATGTTAACCTATCAGGATTCGCTGGTTTCGAAGGCGGTCATGACGCTGCAGTCCATCGACCATGCCTAAGCAGCGGAGCGGGGATCCTGCATGCAAAGAGGGATAGCCTAACGGCCTGGGGCCGCGAGGTTATCCCTCTTTTTGCCGGGCATATAAGCCATGGTTGCGGAGGCCGGCGAAGATGTTAAACGCCCCCAGCACCATAAACACAGCGCCGATGACAACGCGAAGCGTCGAGCCGCTGAACAGGAACATTTGGATGAGGGCCAGAACGATCAGCATCACGCCCATACTGATATTCATTTTGGCGGCCGCCATTCCCCGCGTCTTCGGATCGAGCGAACGCCGGGACTTAAAGCTGAAGAAGACCGAGCCCACGCAACTGATGATCAAAATCACGTAAAGAATGGATTGGATCGTTTGGATCATGAGAGGTTCGTAGCTCCTTTAATCGTAGAGTGGATACGCGCTTGAGCAGCAACAGAACGTCGAATTCCTGCAAAAATACAGTTTTTAATCGCAAAAACAGTTATTCAATCCACATGCTCTTGAAATGGAGAAAATTCCTGCACTTTTACAGTTTTGTTTGCCGTCTCAAGTGAATTACCTCATATTTTAGCATGATTTGCTAGAGACGAATATAGGGCCGCATGTCCACCCAAACCTGAAGCACCCCGTCACTCACCAGCATCGTCTTGATTTGAATCGCGTATTCCTTGTCGCGAACGACATAGATTTTTCGGTTTAACAGCGTGCGGGCCATTTTGGCATCCGAGTCAATATCAAAAATATTTCGACCCCGCAGCACCTCTAATTCGTTGTGAAGCTGCTCGGCGACCTCCTTCACCGCCAGCGAATCGAGCGGCGGATCGCGTTCCTCCACGCGCACCTTGATCTCTTTGATGACGGTGGAACGGTTGTTGTATTTTTTTAGCGTCCGAATGTCCTCTTCGGCTTGATGCAGCTGGATGGTCAGGTCTTTGTTCTGGATCCACAGCAAATTGTAGCTGGTCTGATAAATGACGTTATACACGATACTTCCGGTTACCATGCCGAGGATAAACACGGCGGTGAATTGCATAAACCTGCGAAAGCCCGTTAGCTTCGGTTGTTTCGCCTCTTCATTCATCCCCGTCCTCCCCCGCACATCCAGCGCACCAATTCCGAACCCATATGCGCCCCGAGAAAGGCGAACAACAGGTACAAGATCTGTTTGATGGCCGGAGACAGGTTCCCGTCAAAAAAATTGCTCTCAATGACCCGCATCGGGTCGATCGTGCCGCCAACTGCAGCAGCCAGCGCCCATATTTTAATGCGGTCGGCAATGTCCAGCATCGTCTGCGTCGGAGGCTGCAGTGAAACGACTGCGCCGATGCCGCCAACCATGGCGCCCCCCACCACAATTCCGAAGGCGATAAAGAAATCCATGACCGCTTTGGTCAAAAACGTGCTCATGCGCGCTTGCCCCTTTCCGAGGTTTGTCCGGTCTTTCTACCATTCTATGGGCGGGCAATGCCTATGTATGATAAAATATTAGAGGTAAACCGATTGAAAGGAAGGGATCGCATGGACAGCTTTGTTCATTTGCACGTACATAGCGAATACAGCTTGCTGGACGGAGCAGCCCGGCTTGAGGATCTCGTCGCCAAGGCGGCGGCTTCCGGCATGAAGGCGCTGGCGCTGACGGATCATGGGGTCATGTACGGCGCGGTTCCTTTTTATAAATTGTGTAAAAAACACGGCATCAAGCCGATCATCGGCTGCGAGGTCTATTTTACGGCAGGCTCGCGCAAGGAACGGGGAAGCCGGAAGGATCAGCCGATCCATCACTTGATTTTGCTGGCCAAGAACGAGACGGGCTACCGCAACCTGATGAAGCTGTGCTCCATCGGTCATCTCGAAGGCTTCCACTATAAGCCGCGAATCGACTGGGATGCGCTGCAGCGGCATCGCGAGGGCCTGGTCTGCCTTAGCGCTTGCTTGGGCGGGGAAGTCCCGTTCCATCTCCTGCGCGGTCATTACGAGGAAGCGAAGAAAGCGGCGCTGCGTTATCAAGCGGCGTTTGGCGAGGATTTTTACCTGGAGCTTCAGGATCACGGCATCCCCGAGCAGAAAAAGGTAAATCCGCTTCTTGTCCAGCTGGCTGGAGAAATCGGTGCCGAGCTTGTAGTCACCAATGACGCACATTACCTGAGCAAGGAAGACGCCGAGGTCCAAGACGTGCTCATTTGCGTAGGGACAGGGAAAACGGTGGACGACGAGGACCGGCTCAAAATGCACACCAATCAGCTCTATCTGAAAACCGCGGAGGAAATGGCCCAGCTGTTCCCTCACTTGCCGGAGGCGTATGCCAATACCGCGAAAATTGCCGATTCCTGCGAGTTGGAGCTGGAGTTTGACCGACATATTTTGCCGGCCTACCGTCCGATCCCGGAGGGGCATACTGCAGGCAGCTACTTGGCGGAGCTGTGTCAACAAGGATTGGTGGACCGCTACGGCGAGCTGGACGTTTGGCGTGACCTGACCGAGCGAGAGAAGCTGGAGCAGCGGCTGCGGTACGAGCTGGAGATCATCGCCAGCATGGGCTTCTCCGATTATTTTCTGATCGTGTGGGACTTTATCGCCTTTGCTCACCGGAACGGAATCGCCACCGGACCGGGACGGGGCTCATCGGCGGGCAGCTTGGTGGCATACGTGCTGCGGATCACCGACGTGGATCCCATCAAATATAACTTGTTGTTTGAACGGTTTTTGAACCCGGAGCGGGTGACGATGCCGGATATCGATATCGACTTCAGCGACGAGCGGCGGGATGAAGTCATTGCCTATGTGGTCGACAAATATGGGGCAGAGCATGTCGCGCAAATTATCACCTTCGGTACGATGGCGGCGCGCGCGGCGGTCCGCGATGTAGGGCGGGCGCTGAATGTGCCGTTTGGCGAAGTGGACAAAGTGGCGAAGCTGATTCCGGGCCATCTGGGCATGACGATTGAACGCGCGTTAAAGGAAAGCCCGGATCTCAAAGCGATGTATGACGGGTCCGAGCGGGTGAAGCGGCTGCTGGACATGGCGATGAAAGTTGAAGGCATGCCAAGGCACGCTTCGACCCATGCCGCCGGGGTGGTTATTTCGCGCGATCCGTTGACCGATGCCGTTCCGTTGCAGGAAGGCAGCGAGCATACGGCGTTAACGCAATATTCCATGGAAAACCTGGAAGCGATCGGTCTGCTGAAAATGGACTTCCTCGGCCTTCGCACCTTATCCATCATCGAGCGCTGCATGAACTGGATTAAGGAGCAGTCGGGGGACGCTCCCGATTTCCGGCTGGTCCCGGATAACGATCCGGCCACATACGAGATGCTGGGGCGCGGGGAAACGACCGGCGTGTTCCAGCTGGAGTCCACCGGGATGCGCCGGGTGCTGAAGGAGATGAAGCCGTCGGTGTTTGAGGACATCATCTCCCTGCTGGCGTTGTATCGCCCGGGGCCGATGGAGTTTATTCCGAAATACATCGCCGGCAAGCACGGGCAAATCACCGTCGAATATCCGCATCCGGATTTGGAGCCGATTTTGAAGGATACGTACGGCATTATCGTCTACCAGGAGCAGATCATGCAGATCGCCTCTCGCATGGCGGGCTTCTCGCTGGGCGAAGCGGACCTGCTGCGACGTGCCGTCTCCAAGAAGAAACGTGAGGTGCTCGACGAGCAGCGCGGACATTTCGTCAGCGGCAGCGTGCAGCAAGGCTACACTGAGGATGAAGCGAACGTCGTTTATGACATGATCGTCCGGTTCGCCGATTACGGCTTCGCACGAGCCCATGCGGCCGCCTATGGCGTGCTGGCGTTCCAAACGGCCTACCTGAAGGCGCATTATCCGGTGCAGTTTATGGCGTCGATGCTGACCGCGGTTACGGGCAGCCACCGCAAGGTGGCGGAATACATCGTGGAATGCCGGCGGATGGGGATCGTCGTGCTGCCGCCGGACGTGAACGAGAGCAGCGTTCTGTTTACGCCGCAGGTAGGGGCTGGTTCTGCGGATGCAGCCCTTTCGGGTGAAGCTAAGGGCCGCGATGCGAAGGACGGACACGCCGGATCCGGACAGGAGCCGCCGGCCCTTGGCGTGATCCGCTTTGGCCTGGCCGCGATCAAAAATGTCGGCACGCAGGCGATTGAAAGCATTTTGCGCGAGCGGAAGGAGCGTCCGTTCGACAGCTTGCTCGATTTTTGCCGGCGGGTGGATTTGCGGACATGCAACAAGCGGGTGATCGAGTCGCTGATCCAAGGCGGGGCGTTTGATTCCTTGCCGGGTCACCGTGCGCAGCTGCTGGCGATGCTGGACGAGACGGTCGAGGCGGCGCTGAAGTGGCGCAAGGAGCGGGATGAACTGCAGATCCAGCTGTTTGATTTCGTGGAATCGCCGAACTGGGACATCGAGTACCCGGATGTCCCGAAGTTTACGGCAGCCCAGCAGCTGGATTTGGAGCGCGAGCTGCTCGGGCTGTATTTGTCCGGCCATCCGCTGGACGATTTCGACGCCTTGCTGGAGGGAGAAGGCGTCGACCGGCTGATGGATTTGGCCGAAGCGCCGGACGACACCCGCACCGTTGTGGCGGGGATGGTCGTGTCCGTGAAGACGATCACAACCAAGCAGGGGAAAGCGATGGCGTTCATGGAACTGGAGGACCAGATCGAGCGCTGCGAGGTTGTGTTGTTCCCCGAAGTGTGGCGGCGCTCGGCCGCCCACGTCGAGAAGGGGGCTTTGCTCGCGTTGCGCGGCGTCGTCCAGCAGCA
>NZ_GG695995.1:10320-42851 GCF_000159955.1 Paenibacillus sp. oral taxon 786 str. D14
TCACGGCCGCGGCGGAGAACGCGCGCCTGCTGGAGCGGCTCAAGTTGCTGCTGGAGCGGCATCCCGGCCCGATCGCGACGGTGCTGTTCTACGAAAGCACCGGTAAGCTCTTGGCCTTGAACGAGCGCTACAGCATCAAGCCTTCGCCCGCTTTGATCCGTGAAATGGAGCAGATGCTTGGCCCCGACACGGTCAAAATCAAATGACGGCGATCTGCCAATCTAGAGTCGCCATTACCCGGTTGCCAAAACCCGGTTCTGCACATGTGTGCAGTGCCGGGTTTTTAATTTGCCGGACCCCCACATCAGTTGCAACGGACTCCAGCGACGTTATTCCAGCATTTACGAGAAGACAGGCAAAATAACGGACCTGAGAGACCTTATTTCTTCTCATAGCGCCTGGAATCTCCTGTTTAGAGTTAAATAACGACCGTGGAGTCCGTTACATCGGGAAATGTGCGGGAAATGGGCAAATAGCGTCGCTGAGGTCCGTTAGCGCCGGTAAGCTTCGTCTTGGCGAGGAGCGGTTGGTGGGCGACGGGAGAAAGGGACATGCCATTAGCGCTTGGTGAGCAGATCCGCAGCAAGGGACAAGTTTTAACGAACATTTTCGGAGGGTGGTGCATACACTTAGGAACACGAATGACCAAGAATCGATCATGAAATGAATTCCGGCATCGTCAACAAGCGGGGGCTCCACAACTGGCCACAACGGTCCACATCGATTGGAATCAGTAAATGAGCAGGTACCGCTGCTCAAGAGGTGCGTCGGCTATTTGACGTTGACATTTGAGTAACGCTCGCACTTGATTGACATTGGCACCTGATTAACGCCAGCATTTGTCTGGTGCTAGCACCTTTCTGACGCCAGCACATGTCTGATGTCAGCAACTATCGGTCATCAGCAACTAGCAACTATCTTGCAACAGCACCTGCTTGACATCAACAACTGGAAGTTACGTTCACAACGCGTAGACAATCGACAGATGGACAGCACCCCGCAGCGTGACTACAACCCCATCGCGACAAATACCGGCAGCGGCGGTTGCGCCGGGATCAAGGGAGGAAGATACGATGACATATGAATTGGCGAAAGCGCAGCTGCTGCGCCGCGGAGTGAAGCTGGAGGATATCGCTCAAATTGTGCATTCGCTGCAAACGGCGTATCATGCCGATCTGACGCTGGACCAATGCTTGGAGAGCGTCAAAGCCGTGCTGCAGAAGAGAGAGGTTCAATATACCCTGTTTACGGGAATCGCCCTCGATGAGCTGGCCGAACAGAAGCGGCTTCCAGAGCCGCTGCAGGCAATCCTGGAGGCCGACGAACCGCTCTATGGCGTGGATGAGACGATGGCGCTCGGCATAACGAGCGTGTTTGGGATGATTGGCCTGACGAGCTTCGGCTATTTGGACAAGGTCAAACCGGAGATCATTGGGAAGCTGAACAATCGCGGCGAACGGATTCACGTCTTTCTCGACGATTTAGTCGCCGGTCTCGCTGCCGCGGCTTCCGCCCGGATCGCCCATAAGCATGAACAGGCCGCTACGTACCCATCCAGTCCCTCTTAAACGAACTAGAGCAGCTTGCCTTTGGACGAGATGCCTCCCTAATCCAACGCCCTTAACCCATTTCCTCTGATAACAGCTTACAGAGAAATGCCCCCTGTAACTTTGATCCTAGCGCCGGGCTCTGCGGCAAATCCGTGCCGCGAGCCGCTTTCGGCGCGGGTTTCCTTTTGTTGCGGGATTTTTGAAAATTATGTTATCATTACTCTATTATACGGGCTCAAAGATTAGGTTAGGGGGCTTTGAAAAGGGCATGTGGACTGTTATGTATATTGCGCCTACCGCGAAAGTTGCGGACATGATCAAGACGAAACTCACCGAAGAAGGCTTCCTTGTCCAAACACGTCCTGTTAATTTATCCAAACAGCAATATGAGATTTTAGTACCTTCCGGGGAACTGGAAGAAGTGCAAGAAGTGTTGAATTCGATTTTGCATCCATAGCAAAGGGATTCGAGATTCCTAGTGCAGATGAGGCCTAGAAGTGCGGGTTCATATAGGGTCGTCTGGGTTTTTATAGACTTTGTGGAACTGCTACGATAAATAAACGGCTGAAGAGGTGTAGTTGTGTTCAAAGATTTGTTTCAGAAGAAGAGGAAGTACGCGACCATTCCCTCAGGACGAACCGGCAATGAAGAGGGCTCGCCGCAGGCAGATCGCCCCAAACGCGAAATTCCGGAAGGCCTGATGAATAAATGCGGCCGCTGCGGCGCGATTCAGTACAGCAAAGAACTGGAGAAGAATTTGATGGTGTGCCCTTCCTGTGGACACCATATGCGGCTGAACGCTCTGGATCGGATTCGCTATACCTTTGATGAAGGCAGCTTTACGGAGTACGATGCCGACCTGATCTCGGTCGATCCGCTGAAGTTCCCGGGGTATGCCAGCAAGCTGGAGCAGCAGGCTTTGAAATCGGGATTACGCGAAGCGGTGGTGACCGGCGAGGGGACCATCCATGGCTATCCTGCCGTGGCAGCCGTGATGAGCTTCGATTTCTTCACCGGGAGCATGGGATCGGTTGTAGGGGAGAAAATTACGCGTGCGATCGAGACGGCCATCGAAAAACGCCTGCCGATGATCATTTTCTCCACATCTGGCGGAGCGCGGATGCAAGAGAGTATCCTAAGTTTGATGCAGATGGCCAAGACGAGCGCCGCTTTGGCCCGATTAAGCGAACATGGCGGTTTATATATCTCAGTCATTACAGACCCGACGACGGGTGGTGTATCGGCTAGTTTTGCCATGCTTGGCGACATTATTGTGGCCGAGCCCGGGGCCGTGTTTGGTTTTGCCGGAAGAATCGTTATTGAGCAGACGATCCGTCAGAAGCTTCCGGACGACTTCCAGACGGCGGAATTTAACCTGCAGCATGGTCAGATCGATCTTGTCGTGCACCGCAAGGATATGAAATCGACGCTGGCGAAATTGCTAGAATTGCACGGCGTGAAGGGAGGAGTATAAATGGCAGGCGAATTGCCTTTTGAGACGCCTCTTGTGAAGCTGCGTGAGAAGATTTCCGAATTGGAGCAGTTTGGCAAAGAGAAGGGAATCGATTTTACAGAAGAAATCGCGCGCTTGGAAGAGCGTTACCGGCAGCTGGAGGAAGAGATCTACAGCAACATTTCTCCCTCCCAAAAGATGCACCTGGCCCGCCATCATCAGCGACCGACATCCCTGGATATGATCGGCCTGATCTTTGAAGATTTCATCGAACTCCACGGGGACCGGGTGTTTGGTGACGATTTGGCCGTCGTTGGCGGGCTCGCCAAGCTGGGCGGCGTACCGGTAACGGTGATCGGACAGCAGCGGGGCAAGGATACGAAGGATAATATCGCCCGCTTCTTCGGCAGCGCTCATCCGGAGGGCTTCCGCAAGGCGCTGCGACTCATGCAGCAGGCGGACAAGTTCCGGCGGCCGATCATTACGTTTATCGATACGAAGGGCGCCTATCCGGGAATTACGGCGGAGGAGCGCGGGCAATCGGAAGCGATCGCTCGGAATTTGCGCGAGATGTCGATGCTGCGGGTACCGATCATCTGCGTTGTTCTCGGAGAAGGCGGAAGCGGCGGCGCGCTCGCCCTTGGCGTAGGCAACCGCGTGCTGATGCTGGAGAATGCCATTTACTCCGTTATTTCGCCAAACGGAGCGGCCTCGATCCTTTGGAAGGATGCCTCCAAGGCGGATCAGGCGGCGGAAGCGATGAAGATCACCGCCCAAGATCTACTCGCGATGGGCGTCATTGAAGAGATTGTTCCCGAACCGCGCGGCGGCGCGCACCGGGATTACGATTCGACAGCCGCCTCGATCAAAGAGGCGTTGCTTCGTCATTTGGAAGAACTGTCCAACTTGAATCCCGATGAGCTGGTGGAGGACCGTTATCGGAAGTTCCGCAAAATCGGCGAGTTTCAGGTGGCAGGCAAGGCAGAAGAGCCGAAGGCACAGGAAACTGTGGTGCCGGAAACGGTGGCTGAGGTCGCCGGCATCCCTGAGGATGAGAAGTCTTCAGAAGCGCCAAGCGAACCGGAGGCGGCTTCGAAAGTTCAAACTGCCAAGCCAAGTTAAAGTTTCACAGCGATAACCTTACGGGGGAACCTACGGGACCTGCGGTAAGGTTATTTTCGCTGTTTTCAGGAAATACTGGAAGTTTAGATGCCGAGAATCCCTGCGCTTAGCCAAGTCGTTAGGCGCGTAATCATGGATAGTTCGTTACAATATGATAAACTTCCTATACAAATCGACAAAACTGTAGTAAATTTAGTTGTTGGAAAAGATTATATAGAGAGAACTATTTTAAACGGAGGAAACCCAAATGCGCAAAACAAAAATCGTATGTACTATCGGTCCTTCTAGTGAATCGTTAGAAAACATCAAGAAGCTGATCATGGCCGGAATGAACGTCGCTCGCTTGAACTTCTCCCACGGTGATTACGAAGAGCATGGGAACCGGATCAAGAATATTCGTCAAGCGAGTGCGGAGCTGGGGAAATCGATCGCCATACTGTTGGACACCAAAGGTCCTGAAATCCGTACCGGTAAATTGAAAGAAGAGCCTATCGAGCTGGTACAGGATGAATTCATTACCTTGACGACCGAAGAAATTCTCGGCGATAAGAACCGGATTTCCATCACATACAAAGATCTTCCTGGAGATGTGGAAGTCGGTTCGACGATTCTGATCGACGACGGTTTGATTGGTTTGACAGTCGTTGACATTCAAGGAACGGAAATCAAATGCCGCATCGTCAATGGCGGAACGATCAAGAGCAAAAAAGGCGTGAACGTACCCGGCGTAAACATTTCCCTGCCAGGCATCACTGAGAAAGACGCTAACGACATTAAGTTCGGGATCGAGCAAGGCATCGATTTTATTGCCGCTTCCTTCGTTCGTAAAGCGAGCGACGTGCTTGAAATTCGTCAACTGCTGGAGCAACACAACGCAACTCATATTCAAATCATCTCTAAAATCGAAAACCAACAAGGTGTGGACAACCTTGATGAAATCCTGGAAGTATCTGACGGCCTGATGGTTGCTCGCGGTGACCTCGGCGTGGAAATTCCTGCGGAAGATGTACCGCTCGTGCAAAAACGCATGATCGAGAAATGTAACCGTGTTGGCAAACCGGTCATCACAGCAACGCAAATGCTTGACTCCATGCAACGCAACCCAAGACCTACGCGCGCAGAAGCCAGCGACGTGGCTAACGCGATTTTTGACGGTACGGACGCAATTATGCTCTCCGGTGAAACGGCTGCCGGGAAATATCCGGTGGAATCGGTGCTAACGATGTCCCGCATCGCAGAGAAAGCAGAATCCGCTTTGGAATATCGTGAAATCTTCTTGAAGCAAAGCAATGCCCAACAAACGACCGTAACCGAAGCGATCAGCCAAGCAGTTGCCAACTCGGCGCTGGAGCTGAACGCGAAAGCGATCATTACTTCGACGGAAACCGGTTATACGGCACGGATGGTCTCCAAATATCGTCCGAAAGCACCAATTATCGCTGTGACGACGGAAGATCAAACCTTGCGCCGCCTGGCCCTGAACTGGGGCGTAACGCCGGTGAAAGGCGATATCGCCAGCACGACGGACGAAATGTTCGACAAAGCGATGAAGGGCGGCTTGGATTCCGGACTGGTGAAGGAAGGCGACCTCGTAGTCATTACTGCCGGGGTACCGCTCGGACGTTCCGGTTCCACGAATCTGGTGAAAATCGGGCAAATCCGCAAGTAGCTTAAGGTTTATATACATCGACTTCAAGTCACAAAGAAAGCAATGGGGCCCGCTGAGGGACCATTGCTTTTTTTGCCGCGGGAACGGGAACTGTACCTGCGGCAGCATCAGGCAAATCAGAAAGGAGCGGAGAATCGTGTACGTATGCGAACTGTCTATTGAGCCGAAATATTCGGAGTTTGACATGATGGGGATCATTTACCATGCCCGTTATATCGAGTGGTTCGAGCAGGGGAGGCTGCATCTGAGCCGGAATCTCGGCTTCGATTATTTCGATATGGAGCAGGCGGGGTATATCTCGCCCGTTCACGAAATGAAAGTAGAATATAAACGCGGGATCCGGTACGGGGATACCGTCCTGCTTAAGACCCGGGTCATTGAGAACAACGGGGTTAAAACGGCCTACGGATATGAGGTGTATAACGGGGAAGGCACGTTGTGCGTCGAGGGTTCTTCTTCGCATTATGTCGTTCGCCGCGAGGATTTCAAACCGGTGCAGTTCAAGAAGGTGTTCCCGGAATGGTACGCGGCGTTGGAGGAAGCCCGAAAACCGTAAAATTTTGATTATGTGACGCGGAGGCGGTAAAATACAAGTACAGGAATGTGATAAAGGAGTCCTGATATGCGTAAATGGATAGCCGCTCTCATCGTGTTGATTCCGATTGTTGAGTTTTGGGGGTATATGTACGTCGGCGAGAAGCTGGGCGTTGGGAAGACGATATTTTTGACGCTGGCGACTTCGGTCATCGGCGGGTTGATGATGCAATTTGAAGGACGTAAGGTGCTCGCGGATGCCCGAGCTCAGATGAGCGGCGGCCAACTTCCGGGACGAATGGTCCTAGATGGCTTATGCGTATTTGCCGGCGGGATTCTGCTGCTGATCCCTGGCTTCATTACCGATATCATTGGGTTTACGATGGTGTTTCCGCTGACGCGTATTCTCTATCGGATCCCGCTGATGAAATGGGTCAGCAAGAAGATCAAGGACGGAACGATTACGTATTTCCGCCGTTAACTCTGGTGGCAGGCAGCCCCTAAACAAGTCAAGAAAGGCATCTCGTCTCGGAGGGACGGGATGCCTTTTTTTTTTTTTCAAGCGTGAAGCTAATTCTATCTCAATCGACCATGCAAAATATAGTTCCGCAAATCCCGGACAACACCTGCACGGACGGCAGCACCCAGGATGACCAGCGTCACCGGACCGATGATCAGTCCCAATACGCCAAACAGCTTGAGCCCAACAAACATGGCGATCAGCGTGGGCAGGGGATCAAGTCCTACGCTGCTGGCCAGGACCTTTGGTTCAATGAGCTGACGGGCCAGCAGGATGACGCCGTACAAGACGGCCAGTCCAATCCCCAGCGTGTCGTGACCGGTGGCAAAGGCGTAGATGAGCCAAGGAATCATCACTGTACCGACACCGAGATAGGGCAACAGGTCGACAAGGCCGATCAGCAGGGCGTAGGTGAAGGCGGAATCGACGCCGAGGATGAGCAAGCCGATGAGAACGATAAATGCGGTGATCGAGATCATGATAAATTGCGCGCGCAGATAACCCGATAACGCCCGCTGGAGGTCGCGCCAGATGGCGCCTACGGTTTTGCGGAACGGCGCAGGGACCGAGGCGGCCAGAAATCGCATATCCCGCTCCCAATGATTGCTGATAAAAAAGGTGGCCAGCAGGATCACCCCGAGGATCACCCCTAAATTCGGGAGCGAGGAGAGCAGGTTGACGATCGTTTCCAAGACGTGATTGATAAGACGGGATACAAACGATCCGAACCTTTCAGCGGTATTGTCGATGTTTTTGTGGATCGTATTTTCATAGCCAGGGTTATCCGCAATAAACCGGTTGATTTCGGTAATGATCGACTGAATGCCTTCGCTTTGCGTCCATGAGATGAGCAGATTCCTCCACTCGGCGATCCGGTGATCAAAGGATTCGGCGAAATGAATGAGCTCTTTGACCAGCCGCGTTAAGGCCGCTGACACAATGATTCCTGCACTGCCTACATAAATGAACAATGAAAGCGTCACGGCCAGCCATTTAGGCACTTGCAAGTGTCTTTGGAACCACAGGACCAACGGATTCATCGCGTAGGCGATCAGCCAGGCGATAAGAAATGGATAACCGAGCGGGAGGAGCCAGTAGATCGCCAGGACGGAGACGATGAGGACAATGCATATCCAGCTGCCGCGCAGCACGCGCTTGACGATCACGTGATCCAAGTGGCATCTCCCCTTTTTCCCAGAAACCTGTCCTAGTTCAACTCTATGATTTGTCCACCTCGAATATTCCGCAGTGCACATTTTTTGGAAGTTGTGATATAATTCATTGCACAACTGCAATCGTTTACAAAATTTCTTTATTGTTGTGATAAAATCATTTAATGTACCCGGCGGTGCTGAAGCGGTTCCCATGTTTTCGGAAATCCAGTATGATGAAGAAGTAAGCGGTGGAGCTCTATTTTTGCAATTATAGGCCCGTTATTGGTTAACTTCGAAAATTTAAAACTTTCAATTTTGAGAGTGTTTCATGGGCTTGTTTGCTCACAAAATGTTAACAAAGGAGAGATGAATCATGACAGCTACGAAAGGCCTGGAAGGCATTGTTGCGGCAACCTCTTCGATCAGCTCCATTCATGATGGCGTTCTCGCTTATCGTGGTATCAATATCGACGAATTGGCGGAACGTGCGAGTTTTGAAGAAACAGCTTATTTGTTGTGGTACGGCAAATTGCCTAATCGAGCCGAATTGGACCGCCTGCAGCAGCAATTCAGCGATTACGCCGAAGTTCCTGAAGCGGTGCTAGAACAGATGAAGCTGTATCCGCAGACTGCTAACACGATGGCAGTGCTTCGTACTGCCGTATCGGCTCTTGCTTTGTATGATGAGAACGCCAATGACAACTCCCGCGAAAGCAACCAATTAAAGGCGATTAAGCTGCAAACCCAAATACCGACCCTGATTGCCGCGTTTGCCCGGATCCGGGAAGGTAAGGAGCCTGTCGCTCCGCTGAAGAACGTATCGATCGCACACAACTTCTTGTACATGCTGACCGGCGAGGAACCGGATCCGATTGCCGTTCGCGCTTTGGATCAAGCGCTGGTGCTGCATGCCGACCACGAGTTGAACGCTTCGACGTTCTCTGCACGGGTAACGATTGCAACGCTGTCTGATATTTACTCCGGAGTGACCTCCGCGATTGGCACCTTGAAGGGACCGCTGCACGGCGGCGCCAATGAAGCGGTGATGAATATGCTGGCCGAGATCGGGACGCTCGATCAAGTAGAGCCGTATATTCAGAAGAAGCTGGCCAATAAGGAGAAAATTATGGGCTTTGGCCACCGGGTATACAAAAACGGCGATCCGCGCGCAAAACACCTGCAAAATATGTCCCGTCAGCTGAGCATTCTGAAGGGCGATACCACGTTGTACGATATGTCCGTCAAAGTGGAACAGCTGGTCACCGCGCAAAAAGGGCTGAAGCCGAACGTTGACTTCTATTCCGCTTCCGTATATACGATGCTGGGCATTCCGCGTGACCTGTTTACGCCGATTTTTGCCATCAGCCGCTTGTCCGGTTGGACAGCTCATATTCTGGAGCAGTTGGAAGATAACCGCTTGATCCGTCCTCGTGCGGAATATACCGGTGCTACCAATCAGAAATACGTTCCTATCGAATTAAGATAAACAGCAATACGGGAGCTCCAAGGAACATTGTGGTAAAATGGAGACCGTGAGATGCAGCAAACAGACTTGAAGGAGGAAAACGTAAAAATGTTGAAACTCGAAAAGTTTGATCTTCCTACTGAAGGCGAGAAAATTACGATTCAGAATGGGAAGCTCCAGGTGCCTAACAACCCGATCATTCCGTTTATTGAGGGCGACGGGACTGGCCGTGATATTTGGAAAGCTTCGAAACGCGTACTCGACGCCGCCGTGGAGAAAGCCTACGGCGGTGAGAAGAAAATCGCGTGGTATGAAGTGTTCGCCGGCGAAAAGGCCTTCAATACATACGGGGAGTGGCTGCCAGCGGATACGCTGACGGCGATCCGTGAATATATTGTGGCCATTAAAGGACCGTTGACTACGCCAATCGGCGGCGGCATCCGCTCGCTGAACGTGGCGCTCCGTCAGGAGCTGGACTTGTACGTCTGCCTTCGTCCGGTCCGTTATTTCCAAGGCGTGCCTTCTCCGGTGAAGCATCCTGAGCTCGTGGACATGGTGATTTTCCGCGAGAACACGGAGGATATCTATGCCGGCATCGAGTATAAAGAAGGCTCCGAGGAAGTTAAGAAAGTGCTGGCCTTCCTGCAAAACGAAATGGGCGTGAAGAAAATCCGCTTCCCGGAAACGTCCGGTATCGGTATCAAGCCGGTTTCGGAAGAAGGGTCGAAGCGTCTTGTTCGCGCAGCGGTTGAATATGCGATCAAGCATGGCCGTAAGAGCGTTACGCTGGTGCATAAAGGCAACATCATGAAGTTTACGGAAGGCGCGTTTAAGAATTGGGGTTATGAAGTGGCGGAAGCCGAATTCGGCGATAAAGTGTTTACTTGGGCCGAATACGACCGGATTAAGGAACAGTCCGGTGTGGATGCAGCGAACCAAGCGCAGAAAGCGGCAGAAGCCGAAGGCAAAATCATCGTGAAAGATGCCATTGCCGATATTGCGCTTCAACAAGTATTGACGCGGCCGACGGATTTTGACGTCATCGCTACGTTGAACCTGAATGGCGACTACTTGTCCGACGCCTTGGCAGCGCAAGTAGGCGGCATCGGTATCGCGCCAGGCGCTAACATCAACTACGTCACCGGACATGCGATCTTCGAAGCAACGCATGGTACAGCTCCGAAGTATGCGGATCTCGACGTGGTGAACCCGGGCTCTGTGATTCTGTCGGGCGTCATGATGCTGGAGCATCTGGGCTGGCAAGAAGCGGCGGATCTGATCTATAAAGGCTTGGAAATTTCGATTAATAACAAAACGGTGACCTACGACTTTGCCCGCTTGATGGACGGAGCAACGGAAGTGAAATGCTCCGAGTTTGCTGATCATGTCATCAAAAACATGTAATCGTTCATTTTAAGCTTTAGCAGGGCAATCTCCGTTGATGTAGACCCTCCCTAGCGTTTGGCAGGGAGGGCTTTTTTTGCCTTGTCCTTCAGCGATTTCTTTGGTTTCCATCCTTTGTTTCCATCCATAAATAAAATAGATTATAATAAATGTAATTGACACGAAAGGACGGTTAGGTCATGTACCAAGTCATGTTATTCCTACATATTGTCGGCGCATTGGCGCTTGGCTTCTATCTGGTTCTGCCGTTTGTGCTCGGCCGAATCGGCAAATTGTCGCTGGCGGCTCAGGAAGGGACGGTATCGGCAGTGATCTCCCTGAACCGGTACGCGCAAATCGGGCTGATCATCCAATTGTTGACGGGCGGTTATTTGATTGGACAAGGCACTTACTCCGTCGCGTGGATGATTGTGATCGTCATCTTGTACCTGGCGATCGGCGCGTTTAGCGGAATTATGGCCAAGCCGCTGCGCTTGGCGCTGGAAGGAATTCGTAAGAATCAAACCGTGACGGCGGAGGAAGGGAAGCTGCGTACATTAAGCGCTCTGCTCTCCGTGACGGTATTGCTTATTTCGTTCTTTATGGTGTTCAGCACCATTATTTAATCGAAAAGTTCAAAGACCTGCCGGTAGATTTACCGGCAGGTCTTTTTGCTGAACGCTGCTTTAAGCCGCGTTGGCGCTTGGTTAGGAAGGACTTTGATTCGCTTTTTTTAACTCGTCCAAATGGGTGAACATTAATTTTAAAATATCGAGCGCCAGTTGTTTCTCTTTCGTAGAACGGTTCATGACGATCTGTTGGATCTGATCCAAGAAATGGTCGTCACTGATCTCAATCGAATCGTGGAGCAAATAATCAACGGTAACGCCCAATTGATTCGCCAATTTCACCAGCGTTTCCAGGGACAAACTGCGTTCTCCCCGTTCGATTTGTCCTATGTATGCGTCCGAAACTTCAATGCGTTCGGCGAGTTTTTCCTGGGTCAAGTGCATTTTATGCCGTTCTTGACGCAGCCTTTTCCCCAATGCCTCGTAATCCATATTACCCCTCCTGTATTTACCTTAAGTTAGAACCTGATGGAAAGATAATAAACTACAGGTTTTGTTTGTATTTACTGCAAGTACGAATTGGGTTATTATGGAATTACAGGATTTTTTAAATTATATCCTATTATTTATTCTAACTAAATATAAGGAGATCATGTATGTCTTCCTCATCAACTTCAGTTTCAATTATTATCGCTGTCAAGAATAACGGAATCGATTTGTACACGACGATGGAATCTTTAAAAGTGTCGCATACGACCTTGCCTTATGAAGTGATTATCGTTGATGAAGGTTCGATTGACGGGTGCTGTGATTTTTTGATGAATTACCGGTTCGATCGGCCGATTCAACGGATCAAGGGAGAGCCCGGAACATCGGCGCGCAATCTCGGCGCAGCGCATGCGAGAGGGGATTACCTGATCTTCAGCGGCTCTCATTTATATTATGATGACGGATGGATGGAGCGGCTGCTGGAGCCGCTGATGCAGGGACAAGCCGATGCCGTGTCACCTGCGTTTGAGAAGAGTGAACGCTCTACTGCCCCGGCCGGTAAGGACGTCGGAGGGATGATTGGCTTGTTGCGCCGCTACCCGATCCAGAGTGCAGGTCAGAATCTAGACATCCCGTGGTTGTCCTGGGAATGCTTTGCGGTCCGGCATGATACGTTTCGGGAGATGGAGGGGATGGTGGACGGCTTTTTCGGCAAAGATGTGGAGACGGCTGAATTTTCCTTGAGGCTTTGGCTGCAGGGTGGAACCTGTCGCATCGTCCCGGATGTGACGTTAATGCAGGTGTTCCGTCAGAATTTCCCCTATGACAATAGCCGGGAAATGTGGGGTGTGGATCTACTGACCCTTGCGAACTTACATTTTGGGGATGAACTGACTTCGGTTTGTCGGGAACAGGTGAATCAGGCGTTTGGCGAAGAGTTGTTGGAAGCAGCACAGCTCAGCCCACTGGCATTAGCTCGGAAGGAGAAATTTGCTTCCCTGCGGAAGCACGATGCAGCATGGTTGTTTGAACGATTCGGGGTCCATTGGAAATCATAGACGGATAAGCTGGGGATGTCAGGCTATCCTAAGAGGTGAGTGAGTGGACAGGTACGTTCGTACCGAGGTTCACCAATTACCGTAAAGGAGGATGCAGCAATGGCAGGTAATGGACAAGCGAAGCAAACCTTGCCGCCTCAGCATCAAAACCATCAGCCAGGTATCGAATCCGAGATGCACCCGCGTCCAGAATATGAAGGGAACTACAAGGCAGCAGGCAAGCTAAAGGGCAAAGTGGCGCTGATCACCGGAGGTGACAGCGGTATTGGCCGGGCGGTGGCGGTAGCTTACGCTAAAGAGGGTGCCGATGTGGCCATCGTCTACTTAAATGAACACGAGGATGCGAACGTGACTCGACAGGAAGTCGAACAAGAAGGACGCAAATGCCTGTTGATCGCCGGTGATATCGGCGACGAAGCATTTGCCGAGAAGGCGGTACAACAGACGGTACAGGAGCTCGGACGCTTGGACATCCTGGTGAACAATGCGGCTGAGCAGCATCCGCAGCCAGACATTACAGCCATTTCGGCGGCACAACTGGAGAAGACATTCCGGACGAACATCTTTTCCATGTTTTATTTGACGAAGGCAGCGATGCCGCATTTACGCAAGGGCAGCTCAATTATTAATACGGCATCGGTAACGGCTTATAAAGGCAACCCGCAGCTGATTGACTACTCCGCCACGAAAGGGGCAATTGTCAGCTTCACGCGGGCGTTATCGATGAACGTTGTTGGAAGCAAAGGCATCCGGGTGAATGCTGTTGCCCCGGGACCGATCTGGACGCCCCTCATCCCGTCTACCTTCGATGCGAAGCAAGTATCCGAATTTGGTGGAACAACGCCAATGCAACGGCCTGGTCAACCGGAGGAGTTGGCTCCGGCTTACGTCTTCTTGGCTTCGGATGATTCTTCGTATATGAGCGGCCAGGTGCTGCATATCAACGGCGGTGAGATTGTCAACGGCTAGCCTTCAGGCTAAGATTCTGAGATTGGATCAACCCATGCAATCGAACCCTCAAGAGATTCGGCACAGTACCGAACAAGCTTGAGGGTTCTTTCCGTATTTTTCGCCGATTCAGCCTTTCAAAGGAATTCTTCAGTGATAATTCTCACTCATTTCGGAGCTGATTTTGGACAGAAATCGTCAACCGAAACGAGTTCTTATGTTATTATTAATCTGAAGAATGCGATAGGTTAACGACACCATGTGATGAAGGATATTACGCGCCAAAGGGTCAAACAAGATGGCAGGGAGAGGGGAATCTTGGATCATGCACCAGTTTGAAGAAAGCGTATACGAATTGATTGTGGAAGCTTCAACGAAATTGCCGGGCGACGTTCGGCGTGCAGTGAATCGGGGCCGTGCCTTGGAAAACCGGGCGACACGGGCCGGTTTGGCCATGTCGACCATCGCGCAGAACATTCGGATGGCGGAGGAGCAGGTTTCACCGATCTGCCAGGATACCGGGATGCTCACGTTTATGATACACACGCCGGTAGGGGCGAATCAAATTGAAATGAAAAAGGCGATTCACGCCGCGGTGAAGCGCGCCACGGAAGAAGGCAAGCTGCGTTCCAATTCGGTAGATTCGCTCACAGGAGCGAACAGCGGAGACAATTTAGGCCCAGGGACGCCAGTCATTCATTTCGAGCAATGGGAGCAGGACTCGATCGACATCCGGCTGATCTTAAAAGGCGGCGGGTGCGAAAATAAAAATATCCAGTACAGCCTTCCAACCGAGCTGGAGGGGCTGGGCCGTGCCGGACGGGACCTCGACGGCATCCGTAAATGTATCCTGCATGCCGTGTACCAAGCGCAGGGGCAAGGCTGCAGCGCAGGATTTCTTGGCGTGGGCATCGGCGGCGACCGTACGACGGGATACGAGCTGGCTAAACAGCAACTGTTCCGCCCGCTGGATGACGTGAACCCAAATCCGGATTTGGACCGACTTGAAAAATATATTATGGAAACCGCCAACCAGTTGGGTATCGGAACGATGGGCTTTGGCGGGGAAGTCACTCTCTTAGGCTGCAAAATCGGGGCGATTAACCGGCTTCCGGCAAGTTTCTTTGTCTCCGTTGCTTATAACTGCTGGGCGTTCCGCCGTCAGGGCGTGGAGATCGATCCGGCAACCGGGGCGATCCGTGAATGGCTTTATGAACGCGGCAGCGAGGTGCCGGTGGACGGCGAGCTTGAATCGGTTGCAACAGGAGCAGCTGCCGAAGGGACTCCAGCGCCAGCCAGCAGAGAAGTTGTGCTGCAAACCCCAGTGACGGAAGAGCAAATCCGCAGCCTGCGGGTGGGCGATGTGGTGATCATCAACGGGGAAATGCACACTGGACGGGATGCTCTGCACAAATATTTAATGGATCACGACGCCCCGTTGGATTTGAACGGTGCGGTCATTTACCACTGCGGACCGGTCATGCTGAAAGACGAGGAAGGTTGGCACGTGAAGGCGGCCGGACCAACAACCAGCATCCGCGAAGAACCGTATCAAGGGGATATCATGAAGAAATTTGGCATCCGCGCCGTGATCGGCAAGGGCGGCATGGGGCCGAAGACGCTAGCTGCCTTGAAAGAGCATGGCGGCGTGTATTTGAATGCGATTGGCGGGGCAGCGCAGTACTATGCGGAATGTATCAAGAAAGTCAACGGCGTTGATTTCTTGGAATTTGGCGTTCCGGAAGCGATGTGGCATCTCGAGGTCGAAGGTTTTGCGGCGATCGTAACGATGGATTCGCACGGGGACAGCCTGCATGAAGGCGTGGAGAAAGATTCGTTGGCGAAGCTCGCCGCATTTAAGGATCCGGTGTTTAAATAACATGAAAACCTTTCGCTCGCGCCTAACCCTCATCCTGATGATTTTGCTGGGCATCTCCATGCTGGCTGCCGGCCTGGCGATGGCCCAGATGTTTAAGAATATGCATATTCGGGCGTTGGAGGACAATATGGCCCGGGAAATTAACTTGCTGGAAGCTACCGTGGATTTCGTTTCCGCCCAAGGGAATCCCGAGGCCCAGGCCTACTACGAACGTCAAGCGAAGCAATTCGAGGAGCTGACCGGTTCCCGAGTCACGTTCATTACCCTGGACGGGAACGTTGTTGGCGATTCGGAATCCAATCCTGAGCATATGGATAACCATGCCCATCGTCAGGAGATTGAATCTGCAGCGGGCGGGAACGTCGGGAGTGCGATCCGGTACAGCGAAACGATCGGCGAAAATATGCTGTACGTCGCCCAGCGCGTGACCGCCGGCGAATTTGACGGCTATATCCGTCTTTCGATGAGTTTGGCTGACGTGGAGGAGGGGCTAGCCCAAGCCTGGATGTGGCTGTTTGGCGCGTTGCTTGTTCTATTCCTCATCGCGGGGCTGGTGAGTTACCGGGTGGCGGCGGGGTTAACGAAGCCGCTGGAACAAATTACTCGCGTAGCCCACCGTATCTCTCGATTTGATTACGACGCGAGAGTCAAGCTGGCCCGTAAGGACGAAATCGGTCAACTGGGCATGGCAATAAACGGAATGGCGGACAGCTTGCAGCAGCAGCTCAAGCGGATCCGGGATAACGAGGATTTGATGCAAAGCGTCCTCGCAAATATGACCGGCGGTATTCTTATGGTAGATGCCACCGAGCATATCGCCTTGATTAACCGGAAAGCGGAACGCATCCTCCATACCAAGGGCGAGCTGGTGTTAGGCAAACCGTATCAGGAGCTCAAGCGAAATTACGAATTCGTTAAATTTATGGAGGAAGGCATCGCCCGGAAAGAAGCGGTACAGGAAGAACGCAACGTCTACGATCCCGAGGAGAAAATATTGCATTTCGACGGGGTGCCGATGTTTGAGGATAACGGCAACTATCGCGGCATGTTGTTCCTGGTGCAGGATGTCACCGAAATCCGCAAGCTGGAACGGATGCGCAGCGAATTCGTGGCCAACGTATCCCACGAATTAAAGACGCCCATTGCCGCGGTCAAAGGCTTTGCCGAAACGCTGCTCGCCGGCGGGGTGAAGGACGAGGAGACCACCCGTTCCTTCCTGCAGATCATCTATGATGAAGGCGACCGGTTGAACCGGCTGATTGGCGACCTGCTTGAGCTGTCCAAAATCGAATCGAAGCGGGTGCCGCTGGAGTACGCGCCCGTGCAGTTAAGCGAGCTGTTTGACAGTCTTTATGAAGTGCTTCTCCCGGCTGCGGAGAAGAAGTCGATCTCGATGTCGCATGACGTGCCCGAGCATTTATTTATCGAAGCGGACGAGGATCGGCTGCGGCAAATCTTTATGAATTTGCTGTCCAATGCGATCAGCTATTCCTTGGAAGGCGGGAAAGTGCGCGTTTCCGCAAGCATCATAGGCGAAGGCGGGGACGAGGAGAAGGTGCGTATTCTCGTTAGCGATACGGGTATCGGCATCCCTAAAAAGGATCTACCGCGAATTTTTGAACGGTTCTATCGGGTAGATAAAGCCAGATCCCGCAGCTCAGGTGGGACAGGACTTGGCCTGTCCATCGTCAAGCACCTCGTGGATCTGCACCGCGGCACGATCCGCGTGGAGAGCAAGGTTGGCGAAGGAACAACGTTTATTCTGGAACTGCCCCTGATGCATTCCCTGGATGATTAGGATCGGTCCGGGGATCATAAAAATAAAATGTAAACCGTTTTTTGTTTAACTTTACACTACGTTAACATTGCCGTGATATGCTGGGCTTGTCATTAAAGTGATATTGGTTCAGAGATGAACTTGTACCGCAAACAAATGGAGGGTACTATGACTCAACGTCTATTGGTTATCGAAGATGAACCGACGTTATCCCGGCTTTTGTCTTACAACCTGACGAACGAAGGCTATGAAGTTATCGTAGAGGATCACGGGCAAATCGGTTATGAAACCGCACTGCGGCAGGATTTTGATTTGATCTTGCTGGATTTGATGTTGCCGGGCATGAACGGTTTTGAGATCATGTCGAAGCTGCGCAGCGAGGGTGTGAAGACGCCGGTGATTATCCTGACCGCCAAAAATGCGGAGGAAGAGGTCGTCCAGGGCTTGAAATCCGGTGCTGACGATTATATCACGAAGCCGTTTGGCGTTGCGGAGCTGTTGGCTCGTGTTGCCGCCGTTCTCCGCCGTTCCACCGGCAAGGAAGAACGCGAGAAGCCGGCTGAGCAGGATAATTCACAAATCGTGCTGGGCGCCTTGACGATTTACCCCGAGAAATACGAGGTCACGTTAAACGGGGAACCAATCACGCTGAGACCTAAGGAGTTTGAGGTGCTGCTGTACTTGGCTCGCAAGCCCGGCGTGGTGATGACCCGAGACGATCTGATGAACGCCGTGTGGGGATTTGACTATATCGGAGGACAGCGGACGGTGGATGTGCACGTCAGTTCGCTGCGCAAGAAGCTTGAGCTGGATCCGCAGTCCGTGCATATCGATTCCATTCGCGGTGTTGGCTATAAACTGGTTGTGAATAAGAAGCAAGCGTCCATCATGTAACTTTTATGGTGGACGTTCTTTTTTACATAGGGCTAACATCCTGGGAACATAAGCTTAACATTATCCCTCTATGATTAGATCGAACGCAGCGTTTACATATGGGGGAGTGAAGCAGGTTGGGAAAACAGGCCATAGCACTGCTGGAAAGCTCGACAGATCAAGAGACAGGGAGCGGGACAGCAAGCAGCGAAGTAGGCGAGATTCACCGTGCGGCGTTGGTGAGGCAAGAGGATCGCTCGAATGGAGGGCGGGCAGGTGCAGGAAGTAGGGGGCTAACAACGGTTGAAGCCCGTTCCTTCTGTCGCAAGGTTCCGGTTATTGGCCCGGAGGTTCCCTGTCGCCAGGTGATGGGGGAGTTTCAAAGGCAGCCTGAGCTTCCGTGCATCGTGATTTGTGATGAGGATCACAAACCGTTGGGGCTGCTGATGCGGGATCGGTTTTTCCGCCATTTGGCGGGGCGGTTTGCCGCTGATCTATTTTATGAAGTCGCATCGTTTCAGTTTGCCGAGCAGCAACCTTTGATTTGCGAAGGTGATACGCCTGCTGGTGAACTGCTGGATCTGGCGTTGGGAAGGGAGGGAACCTCCTTCTTCGATGGTCTGATCTTAACCGATCAAGGGAAATATTACGGAATCCTGACGATTCAGGATCTGATGCAGATGTCCCGGGAGCTGCAGCGGGAGGCGGATGAAGCGAGGCAGGCGGCGGTGCGTGACAGCCGCGACCGGGTCGTAGAGATCGAGCAGTCGATTGCAGCGGTGGCGGAATCGGCAAAACGAAGCTTGCAGGAGACCGAGCGGATGAATGATTTATCGTTGGAGGGGCGGCAAGAGCTGGAGGCCGTGAAGGCGTCGTTTACCCGCGTGCTCGAGATGGCCCGTTCCCAAGAGAAGCAAATGGCCAAGCTGCTGGAGCAGATGCAGCAGATCTCATCGGTTGCGGATCATATCCGCAGTCTCGCGGACCAAAGCGGCATGCTGGCGATGAACGCCTCAATCGAAGCGGCACATGCCGGCGAGCACGGGCGCGGGTTTGCGGTCGTCGCCTCCGAGGTTCGTAAGCTTGCACTGCAGACCAAGCGATTCTCGGAGGAAATTGGCGACACGTTAGGGGTGGTGAATCACTTGATTCAGCAAACGGCAGCCACCGTCTCCTCAACAGCGGAGGAGATGGCGGAAAGCCACGAACGGGTCGGTAACGCGGACGGGACGTTCCAAGCGCTGGTGGAGTCCGCCCGGGCGGCAGAGCAGCGCAGCCAGGAGATGTTCCGCTCATCGGAAACGGCGGCCGAGCGAACGAGAACCGTGCTCTGGGAGTTACAACATTTAACATCACTTTCGTAAAATTTTACACCACGTTTACAATGTAGCTCATGTGCTTTTACATAAGTGCGATAGAATACAATTGTTTGACATGAGACAATTCGCGAATATGCGTATACTAGCTAAATCGATGTAGAATTGGCACGGGCTCGCGGGAAGGCGGGTACCGTGCTTCAAGCTTGCTTGGCATTCCCCGGCCCGTAACGGCTTAGAGGCTGCGGCCGGTGGCTTAGACGTATTTTGGTGAAGGAGAACTGCAATGAAACCTATCATCCGGATTCAAAAATTAAACTTATATTATGACCGATTCCATGCGTTAAAAGACGTTTCTCTGGATATTCCGGAAAAAGCAATCACCGCTTTCATTGGCCCCTCCGGCTGCGGCAAATCGACGCTTCTCCGCACATTGAACCGGATGAACGATATGATTCCGGGCACGCGGATCGAAGGGGTTGTCCAAATTGCCGACACCGACATTTACGGCGACGATGTTGAAGTGGAGGCTTTGCGCAAACGGGTGGGGATGGTGTTTCAGCAGCCGAATCCTTTTCCGAAATCGATTTATGACAATGTGGCTTATGGCCCGCGGTTACACGGCATCAAGAATAAAGCGGAGCTGGACGAGATCGTGGAACGAAGCCTTCGCCAGGCCGTGTTGTGGGACGAGGTGAAGGATTTCCTGAATCGGTCGGCCCTGAGCCTGTCCGGCGGACAGCAGCAGCGGCTTTGCATCGCCCGGGCGATCGCTGTGCAGCCGGATATTTTGCTAATGGATGAAGCCACTTCAGCGCTGGACCCGATCTCTACCCTCAAAATTGAAGAGCTGGTGCAGCAATTAAAAGATAGCTATACGATCGTTATGGTCACCCATAACATGCATCAGGCGGCGCGCATCTCGGGTAAGACGGTCTTTTTCCTGAACGGAGAAATTGTGGAGGCGGACGATACGCAGAAGCTCTTCTCCACGCCGCAGGATCCACGCACTGAAGATTACATTTCCGGTCGTTTCGGATAACAAGGAGGCTGCAGCAAGATGATTCAAAGAAAGGAATTTGATCAGAATCTGGAGGATTTACGGCAGCTGCTGAGAAAAATGGGCGAGCATGTGGAGGATGCCTTGACGGGGGCGATCAGCGCCCTGCAGGCTCTGGACTCGGCCAAAGCGAAAACCATCATTGAACGCGATGTCGAGCTGAACCGGATGGAAGAGCAAGTGATGGACCTCGGCTCGCGCCTGATCGTGACTCAGCAGCCGGTGGCCAAGGACCTGCGGCGGATTATCGTGGCGTTTAAAATTTCCAGCGATTTGGAGCGGATGGGAGACTTGGCGATCGATATCGCGAAGGTCACCCTGCGGCTGGAAGGCCAGCAGTTAATCAAGCCGCTCATCGATATCCCGAAGATGTCCGAGCTAGTCATACTGATGGTGCGGGAATCGCTGCAATCGTATTTGGATGAGAATACCGATCTGGCTTACAAAATGGCCAAGGATGACGACGAGGTAGATCACCTGTACAGCCAGATGATTCAAGAGTTGTACGGGTTTATGATCGAAAACCCGGAATCCCTCCAGCAGGCGATGCTGCTGACGCTGGTGGGCCGATACATCGAGCGAATCGCCGACCATGCAACCAATATCGGGGAAAGCGCCGTTTACCTGGTGACCGGGCATCGTCCTGACCTGAACCAATAACTTTGAAATGAAGTTTTTCGTGCGTCCAACCGGTCGCAGCTGGCGAAATTACGCAGGCTGCGACCGGTTTTTCTTTTCCAAGGACGGCTTTGGTGTTATCGGGATGGCCCCTGTGTTATCATAAGATAAGGTAGAATACTGTGGACGAGGTGTCGTATGGAAAAATTGATTCTTATAGATGGGAACAGCATCATTTACCGGGCATTTTTTGCGATGCCGCCGCTCACGAACTCCAGCGGGTTGCATACGAATGCCGTTTACGGTTTCACCAATATGCTGCTGCGCCTGATCCAAGAGGAGCGCCCTACCCATATGCTGGTTGCCTTTGATGCGGGCAAAGTGACGTTCCGGCATGAAGGCTATCAGGAGTATAAAGGAGGACGCGACAAAACGCCGCCGGAGCTGTCCGAGCAATTTCCGCTGATGCGCGAGCTGCTGGAGAGCTTTGGTATCGCCTGGTTTGAACTGTCCGGGTACGAAGCGGACGACATTATCGGCACCTTGAGCAAACGGGCGGAAGAGGCCGGTCATGAAGTGCTGGTCGTGACCGGCGATAAGGATATGCTGCAGGTCGTCAGCGATCGGGTTAAAGTGGCGCTAACGCGCAAGGGTGTCAGTGAAGTCGAGCCTTACGGCCCGCAGCAAATTGAAGAGAAATATGGGCTGAAGCCGCTGCAAATCATCGATTTGAAGGGCCTGATGGGCGATACGTCCGACAATATTCCGGGAGTGCCGGGAATCGGAGAGAAGACAGCCCTGAAATTGTTGCATCAATACGGTTCCGTTGAGGAAGTGTTGGCCCATACCGACGAATTGAAGGGCAAAATGAAGGAGAATCTGGTGAACCACGCAGAGGACGCCCGCATGAGCAAGCAGCTGGCAACCATCTTCCGAGAGGTTCCTATTGAACGCTCCTGGGAGGAGATGAAGTTTGACGGCATTCCGGAGGAAACCGCGGTCCCGATGCTGCGCAAGCTGGAGTTTAAGTCGCTGCTGGAGCGGATGTCCTTTGCCGGCGGCGAGAATGCAACCGGCGAAGCGGCTCGCGCGGAGCAGGTTGACATCCAGGTGACCACGGTGGACTTGGACAACCTTAAGGAGCTTACGGCCGATTTGCCAAACATCGAAGGAATCATCGTGGAGTCCCACGGGGAGAACCCGCATCAGGCCGAAATGATGGGCATGGTGCTGTCTACGGCCAGCCGCCACTACTTCCTGTCGTTTGACGTGCTGCAATCGGAGGCTGCGGCGGAAGTGCGCGCTTGGCTGGCGGACGAGCAGGTGCCGAAGCGCGGGTATGATCTGCACCGGGCGGATTTGGTGCTGTTCTGGCATGGCGTTGCTTTTGCCGGAGCCGAGCACGACGTGCAACTGGCGGCCTATTTGCTTGATCCGACGGAGAGCGACCAGACGATCAGCGGGCTGGCCGCGAAATACCAGCTGCCGCAGGTTCCCGGAGACGATGAAGTTTATGGCAAAGGCGCGAAATTCAAAGTGCCGGAGCCGGATGTATTGAGCCGTCATCTGGCTCGCAAGGCGGATGCATTGCTGCGGATCCTGCCTTTGCAGCGTGAGGATTTGGCGAAATACGAGATGGAGAAGTTATTTTATGAGCTGGAAATGCCGTTATCTCGGATTTTGGCCGACATGGAGAAGCAAGGCGTTGCCGTCAACAAGGAAGCCTTGAAAGAGCTGGGCGTGGAATTTGAAGCCCAAATCAATAAACTGGTTGCGCGTATTTATGAGATCGCCGGCCAGGAGTTTAATATCAATTCCACGAAGCAGTTAGGGGAAATTCTGTTTGATAAGCTGGGCCTGCCGGTCATCAAGAAGACGAAAACCGGCTACTCCACAGATGCGGAAGTGCTGGAGAAGCTGGCGCCTTACCATGAGATTGTGCAGTTTATTTTGGAATACCGCCAGCTGGCCAAGCTGCAATCGACCTATGTCGAGGGGCTGCTGAAGGAGATTTCGCCGAAAACGGGCAAAGTGCATACGTATTTCCGGCAGACGATTGCCGCCACCGGACGCTTGAGCAGCCAGTATCCGAACCTGCAGAATATCCCGATCCGGCTGGAGGAAGGCCGCAAAATCCGCAAGGTGTTTGTGCCGTCCGAGGAAGGCTGGTTTATTCTGTCCGCGGATTACTCGCAAATCGAGCTTCGGGTGTTAGCGCATATTTCCGGGGATCCAGGGCTGCAGGAAGCGTTCCTGCACGATATGGACATCCACACGAAGACGGCCATGGACGTGTTTGGCGTAGGACCGGATCAGGTGGACGCCAATATGCGACGTTCCGCGAAGGCGGTCAACTTTGGCATAGTCTATGGGATCAGCGATTACGGCCTGTCCCAGAACCTGAACATCACGCGGAAGGAGGCTGCTCGCTTTATTGAGCAATATTTTAATGCCTTCCAAGGGGTTCGGCGTTACATGGATGAGATCGTGAAGGCAGCTAAGCGTGACGGATATGTTAAGACGCTGCTGGAGCGCCGCCGTTATCTGCCCGAGATCAACGCCTCGAATTTCAACCTGCGTTCCTTCGCGGAACGGACGGCGATGAATACGCCAATTCAGGGGACAGCGGCGGATATCATCAAGCTGGCTATGGTGCGCATGGATGAGGAACTGCATAAGCACGGATTAAAGAGCCGCATGCTGCTTCAGGTGCATGACGAATTGGTGTTTGAGGTGCCGCCGGAGGAGCTGGAGTTCATGAGCAAGCTGGTTCCGGAGACGATGGGGAAAGCGTTGGAGCTCTCTGTACCGCTGAAAGCCGAAGTATCCAGCGGATTAAATTGGTACGAAGCGAAGTAAGCTCTGCGCATGACAACAACTTAGATCGAGGTGAGAGGATATGCCGGAATTGCCGGAGGTGGAAACGGTCCGACGGACCTTAACCCAATTGATCGTGGGCAAGACGATCCAAAGTGTTCATGTGTTTCTGCCGCGCATCATCCAACGGCCGGATGATATCCGACGGTTTGAAGCCGAACTTGCCGGCCATACCATCTTAGAGATTGGCCGCCGCGGAAAATTTTTGCGGATTATCATGGATGGGCTGGTGCTCGTCTCCCATTTGCGGATGGAAGGGCGTTACGGGCTGTATCAGCCCGGAGAAGAGGTGGAGAAGCATACCCATGTCATTTTCCGGTTTACGGACGGGACGGAACTCCGCTACAAGGATGTACGCCAGTTTGGTACGATGCATCTGTTTGCTCCTGGGGAGGAGTTTACGAACAAGCCGCTGGTGAAGCTGGGATTGGAGCCGCTGGAGGAGTCGTTTACCCTTCAAGCATTCCAGGACAAAATTTCCCGGCGAACCACGAAAATCAAGCCAGCCTTGCTGAACCAGGAATACATCGTTGGCTTGGGGAATATATATGTAGATGAAGCATTGTTTCGGGCAGGCATCCACCCGGAATATCCGGCGGACAAGCTGACCAAGAGGCAGCTGGAGCAGCTTCATGCCGCCATCGTTGAGACGTTAACCGAAGCGGTAGAAGCTGGTGGCTCCTCCATCAAATCGTACGTGAACGGGCAAGGGGAAATGGGGATGTTTCAACATTCCTTGCGGATGTACGGCCGCCAAGGTGAGCCTTGTCTGAACTGCGGACAGCCGGTGATGAAGACCGTTGTAGGGGGGCGGGGCACGCATTTTTGCCCGAATTGTCAGCCGCCTTATCGGACAAGCGGGTCTGCACGCGCCAAGTAACGGCTAACGAGATAGAACGAGGCTCCAAGTTATGAGTGTGAGGTGGATAGGGTTATGAACATCGGACTGACCGGAGGCATTGCGACCGGGAAAAGCACGGTTTCCCGATTGTTGGCCGAGCGTGGGGCCGCCATCATCGATGCAGATGTGATCGCCAGGGAGATTATGGAGCCGGGCCATCCGGTATTGGCCGCCGTTAGCGAACGATTTGGCCCGGGCGTGCTGCACCCCGATGGAACGCTGAATCGCAAGAAGCTAGGCGAGATCGTCTTCTCGCATCCGGAGGAGCGCAAGGCGCTGGAGGCACTAACGCATCCGGCGATCCGCGCTGAAATGAAGCGGCGCATGGAAGAGCTGGAAGCAGCGGATCCTCACAGATTGGTGGTGGCGGATATCCCGCTGCTTTATGAATCGGGTCTTGATCCGTTATACGATCAAATTATGGTTGTCTACGTCCCCCGCGAGGTACAGTTAACCCGGTTGATGTTGAGGGACGGGTTATCGAAGGAGGCGGCCGAGCAGCGGATCAGCGCCCAGATGGATATCGAAATCAAGAAAGAGAGGGCGGATATTTTGATTGATAACAGCGGTGGACTTGAGGAAACGAAGCGGCAGATAGATGACTTTTGGCGGGATCAGGGACTACGATGAGGTGGCTTCGCAAAAAAAGAGTCTTGCTTCTGTTGTTTATCGGTTTCATCATCCTCATCTTTTTTAATTCGGCATGGCTTTCGTTGTTTTACCCGATTTATTATAAAGAAGAAATCCGGCGGCATGCCAAGAACAACGGCCTGGATCCGTTTATTGTTGCAGCGATCATTAAGGTGGAGACGAACTACAAATCGGGCGTGGAGTCCCGGAAAGGCGCGCTCGGAATTATGCAGATTATGCCCGATACGGCGGAGTGGGTGATTTCCAAAGCGAAGTTGCCCAATACAACGCTGGAAGACATCCGCAACGAGACGGAAACGAATATCCAGATCGGCACCTGGTATCTGAGATCGCTCTCCCAGCAATTTGACGGTAACACCATCGCCATGATCGCAGCGTATAATGCCGGACCAACCAATGTGAAAAATTGGCTGAAGAGCGGGCGATGGGACGGACGACTGGAGACGGTGCAAAATATTCCGTTTGGCGAGACCCGGCATTACGTCCAGCGGGTATCCCACTATTACAAACAATATTTAAAGATATATGATGATTTTTAAGGGGGCCTAAGGTTATAACAAAAGAAAGCATTGACCGACCTCACGCCAGCCAATGCTCTCTTCAGTTGATCGGTTATTTGAATTGACCTGCCAGCTGTTGTTCAGCCAGGGTCACCAGACGTTTCGTGATGAAACCACCGATCGAACCGTTTTCGTAAGAAGTCAGGTTACCAGCATATCCGTCTTGTGGGAAAGAGATGCCAAGCTCCTGAGCGATTTCATATTTCATTTGATCCAAAGCTCCGGATGCTTGTCTAACCACCAGGTTGTTCGAAGAGTTATTATTTTGGGCCATGATTTGTTCACCTCCTTGTGGTTGGTAACAGTATTATGTGCCGGACTAGGAATTTCAATCACATGAATTTGCAGTAATTTATTGCCATCCGGTGAGACAGGCCGTGATGACGTCATTTAGAGGGGAGGTGTTCTAGTTTGAAATGTCCTTATTGCGACTATTTAGGCACCAAAGTGCTTGATTCGAGACCGGCGAACGAGAACCGTTCGATCCGCCGCCGGCGTGAATGCGAGAAATGCAACCGGCGGTTTACAACGTTTGAAATGGTGGAAGAAGTGCCGTTGATTGTGATCAAAAAGGATGGAAGCCGCGAGGAATTCAGCCGGGAGAAAATGCTGCGAGGTCTGATTCGAGCCTGCGAGAAACGTCCGGTTTCCGTCGAACAGCTGGAATCCATCGTATCCGAAGTGGAACGTTCCTTGCGCCACTCGGCGAACGCCGAGGTAGAGAGCCGGCAAATCGGCGAATTGGTGATGGAGCAGCTCTATCCGGTGGACGAGGTTGCATATGTACGGTTTGCTTCGGTTTATCGTCAATTTAAAGATATCAACATGTTTATGAAAGAACTCAAAGGCCTGCTGTCCAAAAATACAGGGGTCACGGAATAGTTCACTTCTCAAGCACTCTTCGCCGGCCGGCGCGGGAGTGTTTTTTTATTTTTTGCATAGAATAAACCTAAAGACTAAGATGCCCTCTTATTTTACACAAAGTTTACAAAACGAGAACACAGCATTGATCTTCGCTTTCTATAATCAAACTGTAAATCAATTAAGGGGGAAACCTAAACAATGAAAAAGAGTATGTTATTGATTTTGACTTTGGTGCTGAGCTTCGCGCTGGCAGCATGCGGTCAAAACAACGCGGCACCAAACAACACGGCCGGCACCAACGGAAGCACTGCGGATGATGCATCCGCGAGCAACGGGGGTAATGCAGCGACATCGGAACTTTCCGGGTCGATCTTGGCTGTAGGTTCCTCGGCTTTACAACCTTTGGTAGACCAAGTTTCGAAAAAATTTATGGATCAAAATCCAAATGTTTCTATACAAGTTCAAGGCGGCGGAAGCGGTACCGGGTTGACGCAGGTTTCCGGAGGCCAAGCGGACATCGGGAACTCCGACGTCTTCGCAGAAGAGAAGCTGGATGCGGCTCAAGCTGGTGAACTGGTTGACCACCAAGTTGCTGTCGTCGCGATGGCAGCTGTCGTTAACCCGGACATCACTGTCGACAATTTGACAAAAGACCAACTGGTCCAAATTTTCACGGGTAAAATCACAAATTGGAAAGATCTTGGCGGTCCGGACCAAGCGATTCAAATCGTAAACCGTCCGTCGAGCTCCGGGACTCGCGCCACATTTGAGAAATACGCGTTGGGTACGAAAACGGAGGACCTGCAAGGTTCGATCCAAGAAGATTCCTCCGGTACGGTAAAGAAACTGGTTGGAGAAACGCCGGGGGCGATCGGATATCTGGCCTTGTCCTACCTTGACGATACGGTCAAAGCTGTGAAGTACGAAGGCGTCGACGCAACGGAAGAAAACGTAGCAAACGGAACTTATCCGGTATGGGCTTATGAGCACATGTATACGAAAGGCGAGCCAAACGAAGTCGTGAAAGCCTTCTTGGACTACATGGTTTCCTCGGATGTTCAAGGCGACAACGGCGACGTAGTAGAGCTTGGCTATATTCCGATCAGCAAAATGCAAGTGGAACGCGATGTTGACGGCAACATCACGAAGAAATAACCAGCAGATTCGATAACATCATATCAGTGCGGCAAGAGGCGGACGGTTCTGCCTCTTTCTGTGCTGTTCTTAAAGGGAGAGGTTTCATGGCTCAGTCCGGCGGAAGAAAAAAAATACAACCGCATATCGTCGAGGAATGGACCGGCAAAATTTACGCTTCATTTTGTATCGTATTGCTGGTGGTTACGATCTTCTCGATGGTTTATTACGTAGCAACCAAGGGGTTAAGCACTTTTGTTCAAGACGGAATCTCACTAGGTGAAATTTTCGGCAGCACGAGCTGGAAGCCGGATGGGGAGCCGCCGATGTTTGGCGCCCTGCCGTTTATCTTGGGCTCGTTCAGCACTTCGATTCTGGCGGCGCTGATCGCAGCACCGCTTGGCATTTGCGCAGCATTGTTTATGGTTGAAATTATGCCGAAGTTCGGCAAGAAGTATTTGCAGCCGGTCATCGAGCTGCTGGCCGGGATACCTTCGGTCGTGTATGGTTTTGTGGGGCTTAGTATCATCGTACCTTTTTACAGGGATATTTTCCCGGGACAAGGTCTGGGGATCTTGGCGGGAGCGACCGTACTGTCGATCATGATATTGCCGACGATCACGTCGATCGCCACCGACGCCCTGTCTGCCCTGCCTCCCGGCTTGAAAGAAGGTTCCTACGCCCTTGGCGCTACGCGCTGGCAAACCTTGTCACGTACCGTATTGCCGACGACCTTACCGTCCTTGCTGACCGGGGTTGTACTCGGCATGGCTCGGGCTTTCGGGGAAGCCCTGGCGGTGCAGATGGTTATCGGGAACGCGCCGCATATCCCGCGCTCGCTCTTTGAATCCACCTCGACCTTGACCAGCGTCATTACGCTGAGCATGGGGAATACGGTCATGGGCACGACGCAGAATAACGTCCTCTGGACGCTGGCACTAATCTTGATGCTGATGACGTTTGTATTCGTCTTTATCGTGCGTTGGCTGGAAAGGAGAGCAAAACGATGAGCGCCAAAACCGTCGACAAAATCGCAACAGTTGTTATTATCACTTTAGCTGGCTTAATTGTCTTGATTATGGCGGGGTTACTCGGCTTTATTTTAGTCCGGGGGCTGGGTCATATCAGTTTCGATTTTCTCACGTCACCTCCTGAAACGATTAAGGCAGGTGGCGGGATCGGCCCGCAATTGTTTAATTCCTTGTTCCTCTTGGTCTTGACCATGATCATCACGATTCCGCTCGGTATCGGCGCGGGGGTCTATATGAGCGAATACGCTAAACCGGGGAAAATCACCGATTTTATCCGTTTGATCGTTGAGGTATTGTCCTCTTTTCCATCGATTGTCGTGGGTTTGTTTGGTTTGCTCGTGATCGTGAACCTGTTTGGCTTTGGCTTCTCCCTGTTCTCAGGGGCGTTAGCTTTGACGATCTTTAACCTGCCGCTGATGGTGCGGATTACCGAGCAAGGGTTAGCCAGCGTGCCGCAGGCGCAAAAGGAAGCCAGCTTGGCGCTGGGCTTGTCCAAATGGAAAACGATCCAATCGGTGATGCTGCCGATCGCCATGCCGGTGATTCTGACCGGAACGATCCTGGCGGCGGGCCGCGTGTTCGGCGAAGCAGCTGCCCTGTTGTTTACGGCCGGGATGAGCAGTCCGCGGCTCGACTTTAGCAACTGGAATCCGTTGAGCCCTACGTCCCCGCTGAATCCGTTCCGTCCGGCGGAGACGCTGGCGGTTCATATCTGGAAGATCAATTCCGAAGGCTTGGCGCCGGATGCGCCTGAAATTGCCGCCGGTGCATCGGCCGTCCTGATTTTGACCGTGCTGGTGTTTAACTTGCTGGCTCGCTGGCTCGGACGCGTGATGCTCAAGAAATTTACGGCGACGAAATAGGAGGGCGAAGCCAAGTGTCAAATATTGAACTATCTACGAAAAACTTAAGCGTCTATTACGGAGAGAAACAAGCCGTTAAAAATATATCGCTCGATTTCGCTTCCCGGCAGGTAACCGCCTTGATTGGCCCTTCGGGCTGCGGCAAGTCCACATTCCTGCGCAGCCTGAATCGGATGAACGATTTGATCCGCGGGGCGAAGATCACGGGGGAAATCTGGATCGGGGACGACAATATCAATGATCCGAAGACCGATGTCGTGCTGCTGCGCCAAAAGATCGGCATGGTATGGCAGCGGCCAAACCCGTTCCATAAGTCCATCTATGAAAATATCGCTTTTGGACCGCGTTACCACGGGATTCGGGACAAGAAGAAGCTGGATCAGATCGTTGAGGAATCGCTCACCAAAGCGGCCCTTTGGGACGAAACGAAGGACCGACTGCACAGCTCCGCCTTGGCCCTGTCCGGCGGCCAGCAGCAAAGACTGTGCATCGCCCGATCGATTGCGGTCAATCCAAGCATCATCCTGATGGATGAACCGGCCTCGGCCCTGGACCCGGTATCCAGTGCCAAAATTGAAGAGCTGATCGCCGAGCTGAAGCAGGAATACTGCATTATCATCGTCACGCACAATATGCATCAGGCGGCTCGGGTGTCGGAAAAAACGGCGTTCTTCCTCATGGGGGAGCTGGTTGAGTACGGCGATACGAGTAAAATCTTTACCAATCCGTCCGAGAAACGTACAGACGATTATATCAGCGGCCGGTTCGGATAAGATACGTCTCTCCTTTTGCCACCTAGGAACAGGGCTGGACCCGGGGCGGGGAACCGCCCCGTTCGCGGTCCCTTTTAGATTGGAAAATCTCCGTATATACTGATAACATAAAGAGTGGACTGATTGGCGTGGGCAGCGCCTGCAATGGCTAAAGGAGATTTGGATGATGGACGTATTGGATTGGATTGAAAGGATGTTTGAGCATTACGGCTATTTTGTTCTGCTGCTCGGACTTCCCATCGACTTTATCGCGCTGCCGCTGCCTCCGGGTCAAACGACTCTGACCTATACGGGATATTTGGCATATAAAGGCGTGCTAGGTTTCCTGCCGGCACTCTTCGCTGGATATGCTGGGGCGGTGATCGGGGTGACGATTACCTATTTCGTCGGACATCGGGTCGGTGTGCCGTTGATCGAACGCTATGGCAAGTGGATTATGGTCAAGCCCTCACATTTGGACAAAACGAGGCGGGTCTACGAGAAATACGGCAATAGAATGCTGCTTATCAGTTTCTTTGTGCCGGGTGTAAGGCAGTTTTTTGGTTATTTTGTAGGCATTATGCGCATTCCTTTTCGAACCTTTGCCCTGTATGCTTACACTGGAGCCGCACTTTGGGTCACGGTTTTTGTAAGCATCGGCTTGGTGTTTGGTGAACAGTGGCAAGTTGCCATCGACCTGGTCGAGAAATATTTAAAGTTTTTCTTTATTGGGCTGGGGGCGTTACTATTGGTACTCGTATATTTGAAATGGCGGAGATGGAGGCTGAAGGTAGCCAAGTTGTCCCGGTAATACCTCAAAGGCGCTGGAGCTGGCTCCGGCGCCTTTATTTATTTCCGCTTATTATTTTTATTTTCGGGTTTGCTTTGGTGCAAGATGAACTCGTCAAGCAGCGTCTCCTCAGTATCACCGCCGTTCTGCCCCTTTTCCTCCTTCAGCTTCAACAGGGAGAGCAAATCGAAAAGATCCCCAAGCACGGTGAACCCGGCGCCGATAATGGCCAAGTCGTCCGAGGATAGGTCATTTTCTTGGATTCTTTGGTATTGACGCCTCTTTTTTCCTCCCAAGAACACCACCTGCTTTTAAATCTACTTGTTTCATCTTATGCAAATGGCTATTGGCTTGACTAGGCGTGAGCTAGGCTAGAGCCGCCGTCTCATATTCAGCATGGGTACCTGGTGAACGTATACCCATTTTTGCCTCTCTCCGCGAATGTCCCGATCGTTCGCTAACGAACTGTAATATGATGTTCTATATTTAAAAAGGAGGGAAAATCAATGTCGGGATATGAAAATGGCGTAGGTGGCGTAGGTTATGGTGGTTTCTGGACTTCCACAGGGACGATTCTGGTTCTCTTCATCCTGCTGGTCATTGTTTCCAAAGCGTTTATCTTTTAATTGAATAGTACCTCATGCAAAGGCCCTGCTGCAGCAGGGCCTTTG
>NZ_GG695995.1:44579-56158 GCF_000159955.1 Paenibacillus sp. oral taxon 786 str. D14
GCATTTGTTAGACAATTGCTCTAAAGCCCCGGCAGCGGCGCAAATCGCAGAGGAGTACCAGCGGATCAGCGGGGCACTCATCGAGGCGATCCGCACGCAATGGACGGACGAGCAGCTCCTGAACACAACGGAGATCGCAAGGTGAACCCTGGTCAAACGGGGCATCGCTCCGGTTTACGCTGATGCATCAGGCGCATCATCGGGGACAAATGACGGTATTGATGCGTCAGGCGGGACTGCGAGTTCCTGATATTTACGGGCCAACCTACGAATCGTGGATCGAGCCAGGGATGGAGCCCCTCGCCTAAACTGGGCCAGGCGGTCACAAAAGCAGCAACTATTTCCAGTTATTGCCGGAATCTCTGGAGGACGCCTCCTTGCATACCTATGTGCCTTACTACTTGCTTCCGTATGGGAAAGCTCTAACGATTGTGGAGCCGGATGTCCTGATCGGACGAATGGTGGAAGTCACCCCTTCGTTCCCCCTTGTAAACCAAACCCCTTGGACATAAACCGCTGGGACAAGATGTACAGCACGATGGACGGGATCGCATACAGGATGGAGAAGGCCGCAAGATTGCCGTATTCAATCATCCCGTATTGACCAAAGTACTGGTATAACTTCAGGGAAGCGGGGAAGTTCTCTGGATTTTGCAGCAAAATGTACGGGACAAAGAAGTTCCCCCAGCTGCCCGAGAAGGTGAAGATGGCCACCGTGCAAATGCCCGGCACCATCAGCGGCGCTACGACTCTGCGAATCCCCGTAAATACCGAGGCCCCGTCGACCCATGCCGCTTCCTCCAGATCCAGAGGGACGGAATCCATGAAGTTCTTTAGCATCCAAATGCCGTAGGGCATGGATGAAGCTACATAGAACAGGATAACGCCAAAGATTTGGTCATACAGCTTCAAACTTAGAAACAGCTGGTAGACCGGGACCATCACCGCCGTAATCGGCAAGGAAGTCATAAACAGGATGGTCAACATAAACGGCTTCTTGTATTTCATTTGATAACGGGACAACGGATAGGCGGCTAACAGTGCCAAGAGGACGACGAGCAGCGCCTGCCCCAGCGACATGATCAAACCGATCAGGAAAGCGCGCTGGTTCTCGCGGCTGGTGATCACGTTGATATAATTATCCGCCGTGATCCGCTGCGGCATTTTCAGCGTCTGCATGGCATTGGGATCAACCGAAGCAACCATCACCCAAAGCAAGGGTAAGACGAAGCAGATGCCGATGATCGTGAGGATCGTATAGGGCAAGATCCGGTAGATGAGTTTCCGTTGTTTTGCGTTCATAAGGAGTTCTCCTTGCTCTTGGACTATTTCAACGAGCGGGTATAGAACAGGCTAAGCACGATTCCGATGAGCAGAAGCAGCAAGGAGATCGCGGTTCCGTACCCCAGTTGATAGTTCACGAAGGCTTGGTTGTACATGAAGATCGGCAGTGTGGTCGTAGACGTTCCCGGGCCTCCGCCGGTCATGGCATAAATCAAACCGAACACGCCCAACGTCTGTAACGTGACCAGCATCATGTTGGTCATAAACGAATCTTTGATATAAGGGATGATGATCCGAATCAGTACCTGCCATTTCGAAGCTCCGTCGACCACCGCCGCTTCTTCCACCTCGCTGGGCACGTCGTCGAGAGCCGCTTGAAAGACGAGCATCGAGAAGGCGGTGCCGTGCCAGATGTTCGCGAGGATGATCGTCAGCATCGGAACGGTATACAGCCAGGTGACTGCCGGAATCCCCAATGAGGTGATGATCGAGTTAAGCGTCCCCTCGTCGCCGAAGAAGCTGTACAAGCACAACGCACAGACGATTTCCGGGGTTACCCAGCCGGCGAGGACGATCGTGCCGATCACCCGCCGGAACGTCCGGTTTCTGCGCTTCATCAGCAGGGCGATGAATAAGCCGAGCAGCTGCTGGCCAATCACCGCGGAGCCAAACAGGAAGACCAGCGTGTTCCAAATGCTGATCTTGACCGTCGGGTCCTTGAACATGTGAAGGTAGTTGTCAAACCCAACGAATTTTAACTCTCTTGCCGATTCCCCCGTTAAAGCCAGGTTCGTAAATGAATAGAAGAAAGTAAGGAAGACCGGAGTGATAAAAAACACCAGCATTATCACAATCGAAGGGAGCAAGAAGTACAGCCACGTGTACGTATTTCGTTTTCTGGAATATCCTTCAGCCGTCATGCTGCTCATGGTTCGTTCTCCTTCCGGAAGGCATTGCTTTGCCGCTTGTTATGATTGGTCATTTTCTTATGACAGCGTCCTCGCCTACGATGCGGGTGACGTCTTGGGCGTATTTTTGAGCTGCCTCTGCGGGGGAGGTGCCTGTGGCGACGGATTCAACCATCGTCTGAATTTGCGTCGATACTTCCGGGTACTTATCCTGAGCAGGCCGGAACTCGGCGTTCTGCAGATATTCCGTAGCGATTTCGTTAAACGGCATTTGCGTGTATTCCGGATCTTTGGCGACGTCGGCTCGCACAGTAATATTCCCTGAGGAGGTGACGAGCTTCTTGCTGTTCTCTTTGTTTAATGCGTATTTGATAAACTCCCAGGCTTCGTCTTTATGCTTGGCGTTGCTCGGAATGGACAGCGCCCAACCACCGGCAAGGGTAATGGTCCCCGGTGCCTGACCTTGGCTCGTCGGCATCGGAGCAAAGCCCAGCACATCCTTGTATTCCGGCCATGGGGAAGCACCGGTTTCCAGATAGTTGCCGGTAATCCAGGAGCCGTCGAGGGAGATGGCCAACTTGCCTTGAGGCAAATATTCACGGGAAGCGGTGTTACCGGCCTGCCCGTTCAGAACCTTGGAGAGCGGCGGTCCGAGCTTTTCCTTGTTTACGGTTTCAATAAACCCTAATGCGTCCAAGATACCTTGGCTTTCGATGATCCATTTTCCGCTTGCATCGTCATACAGTCGTTCGCCGGTACCGTAAAGGAGCATTTCGTACGTCTGCATGGAGGTGGCTTCCCCAGTCGCCTTGCCCATGTTCATCCAGATCGGGACGATGTCCGGGGCTTTTTCCTTAATCGTGCGAGCCGCATCAAGCACTTCCTCCCAGTTCTTCGGCGTCCACTCTTCGGGAAGGCCGACCTGCTTAAAGATCTCTTTGTTGTACCAAAAGCCACGGGAATCCGTGTTGTACGGTACGCCATACACTTTGCCGTCGCTGGCGGTAACGCCTTTCTTCATCGCCTCGATAAACGAGCCGTTCGACCAATCCTCCCAGTCCTTCAGCCGCTCATCCAGTGGTTCCAGATAACCGGCGCTGGCGTCCGAATTGAGGATGAATGTGTCCTCCGTCACGATATCCGGAGCGGTGTCTTTGGATTTCAGAGACAAGGCGACTTTCGCAAAATAGTCCCCTTCAGAGGCTTGAATCGGTGCTGGTTTAATCTCGACATCCTTGTTCGGGTAAGCGGCAGCGATCTCTGTCAACCAACGGTACAACGTGCCTTTTTCTCCGGCTCCGTCATCCCGATAGGTCACCGTAATCGTCGTTTTTCCGGAGCTGCCCGACTTGTCGCCCGACCCGGAACACCCGGCTAGCAGCGCCCCGCCTAAAGCCGTACACAACAACACGGAAGCGATGGCCCAACTTCTTTTTTTCATAAATACCATGCTGTGATCCCTCCCTGGTAAGTAGTCTTATTCGGGTTTTGCGCTCAACCCGATGGTTTAACGCATTAAAAAAATACTGTGTACATCCCTTCCAGTAAAACATACTTGCCGAAGGAGCAATTTATTCAAAAAAACTCCACGAATAAATATTGACCGAATCGGTTTACGGAAGTATGCGAAATACGATCACACGGTGACGGATTTCTTCGAGCGAATCAAACAAGCCGCGAACATCAGGTCGCGATGATCGATAAGCATCCGGCGTTACTGTCTTTCTTGACCAGCGTTTATTTTGAAACGAATGAGGAGGTTCATCCGGAAATTAAGGCGATCTTGGCCAAAGGGGAGGAGGTTCGGAACCGGATCGCTTTGACCGGCGTGGATGAATCGAAGTTTACGGAAGGCATTAATCTGAAGCTTCTCATGAACATGTTGACTTAGATGGCGGAGGGGTTCACCAACCAGATGTCCAGGGAGAACAAACTCGATATCAAGGAAATCACAAGGGGGTTCCATGGGCGTGATCGAATTAAGAAACCTCACGAAGCGATAGGGCAAGGCCAGAGGGATTACTGACGTGAACCTTCAGGTGGAGGAGGGGGGAGATCTTTGGCTTTAGGCATTGATTTGGATAGGATTACCTCGATTTTGGGGTTATATTCCATGATCTTCTCTTTTATCGTCCTGTGCGGGGCGATTCAGGCGATGAATCTTGGCGTGTCCATCTTGACGAAAGAATCGCGGGAGAGAACCGCGGATTTCCTGCTGGTCAAACCAGTTTCGCGGGCCAAGATCGTCAGCTCCAAGCTGCTGGCTGCGATGCTCCTCCTGATCGCGACGAATATCGTCTTCTATGCAGCAGCGTTTCTCATCGCAAACGGAGTCAAAACGGAGGATTTCAGCCAAAAGCTGTTTCTGCTGATCCATATGACGTTATTTTTTGATCAGTTGATGTTTTTGGCGATTGGTATGGCGTCGTCCGTGTTTTTTGCCAAACTCCGGAGCGTCCTTCCGTTATCGCTGGGCGTGGTCATCGGATTGTATCTGATCGGCGCCTTGCTCGCAAGCGGGGAGGACAAAGAGATGATCCGCTTCATCTCGCCCTTCAAATATTTCGCACTTAAGGCCTACCTTAGAGGCTTGATCATCTGGAGCGTATGCATGTTCTTGCTAGTTGTCAGCGGAATGAGCAAGTATTCGGCTCTTTTGAAGTCACGCAGATCAGTGGATTTTTTGCCATGCTGTTTTTGTATATTGAGCTGACGGTCGCGATTCACGCGGTCCTGCTGGGAAGCTTTGCGATTTCCAAACTTACGGACTTGACAGATCAGCTAAACGCACTGAACGTGCTCTCTCCCTTCAAATACTTCAGCTATGAGCGTATCTTAAACGGAGAAGGCCTTCATGCGGGGATTGTCGCGCTATCCCTCCTCCTGGTGGCGGTGCTGGTTGTTGTCACTTATGCGGCTTATCGCAAAAGAGAACTAAACGTTTGATCGTTGCACGAGTGGCGGTTAGAACGCCCATGCAAGAGGCGCGGCCGGTTGATCCGGTCGCGCCTCTTTTTTGCTTGGCGAAACACTTGCCTTGCTTACATGCGATCCGGAGCCGGCAATCCGATGACATCCAGCGCCTCCGCGATGGTCTCCTTAAATTTCGCAGTAAGCCACAGACGGTAGGGTTGCCGCTCGGGCTCGGCTTTTAGGATCGGACAGGCGGTATAAAAATGATTAAACAAGGTGGCGAGCTCATACGCGAAATGGCAGATCGGTGTAGGAGAAAGTTCCTCACACGCAGTGCTCAGCGTATCCGGCCATGCTGCGATTTGCCTCAGCAGGGCGTGTTCGGCACGTTCCTGCGGTGCGATGTCCTCCGGCAGCGACTCCATCCGAGGGAGCCCGTCGGCTTGGGCTTTGGCTAAGATGCTGGCGGCCCGGGCATGCGCGTACATCAGATAAACGCCGGTGTTGCCGGTGGTTTCCGTGGCCTGCTGAATGTCGAATACTACTTCAGTCGGCAAGGCGAATCGCAGCAGATAATAACGGATCGCCGCTGCTGCGATCAGCCGGCTGGACAACCCTTCGGAATCGGACCGCTTGGCTTCGATTTGCGCTTCCATAAGGTCCAGCAAATCGGACACTTTGATGCCGATCCCTTGTCTGCCGGACATAGCGTACGAGGCTTTGCCGTCCGAGGTGTCGAGGCCAAGCTCCCGGGCTGCGCCAGGGCTTAGCGATACGACGCCGTAACCGACGTGGCGCAGCTTCTCCGCTTGGGCTGTGAAGCCTAACGCCTCCAGCGCTTGCTTCACCATCGCCTGCGGATACGCTTGCCTGTGGTCGATCACGTTGACGACGAGATCTGCCTTACCGTAATCGGCGGCGACACCTTCTGCACTGGTTGTCCAGAGCCCATCTGCAAACGGTTTGTACCTGAAATCGTTCCCCAGCAAACCGAACTTCCAAAGATGATAGGCGATATCCTTGGCCGTATACGTCAAAATTCCGTTGGACCGAACGAGCACCTTATCGGCCTGATGCTCGGCTTCAGACTCCACATCTTCTGCTGCAGGTTGCTTCAGGACCCAGCAGCCCTCCAGCTTACCGGACGTTTCCTTATGGAAGAGTGCGGTCTGCTGCAACAAACGGAAGGCCGTGTCCCAGAACCCTTGCCGGACAATGTTGCTCTCCCAGACCAACAAATCATAATCAATCCCAAACGCCTTCATTTCCTCCAGATGCTCCCGCACGATACGCTCTGCCGTAAGCAAGCCAACCCAAGCCAGGTTCCCGTCTCCAGCTTCCAGCGCCTGCAGCACCTTCGTTCTCTGCTCCAACAGCGACGGTTGATCATCGTATTCCTTGTTAACCCGGGAATAGATGTCCCAACAGAAATCGCCGAATCTCACGTGGGCAGCCTGATGATCCACATTCAGCAACCCAACGACGGTGTCTGCCAACTGATTACCCAGATCGTCGATGTAATTATGCACTTCGATTTGGTATCCGGCCCTCTTGAGCAGCCGCGCCAGCGAGTCGCCGATACAGGCGTTTCTTAGATGACCGATATGAGCGGATTTGTTCGGATTGATGGAAGTATGTTCGATCACGACCTTTTCGCGAACTGCCCGCGGAAGTTGAAAATCCTTGCGGGCCCATTCGTTCCAATCCAGGCGGAAGTTCAGAAAGCCCGGCGGCGCGGTTTCGATCTGGTGGAATAGCCCTTCCATCCGGCCGGTTTGTTCCAATTCATTCTTCAGTTGTGCGGCAATATGCAGCGGTGGTTGACGCAGCGTTTTGGCCAGCTGCATCGCGATGTTGGTCGAATAATCCCCGTGTTCCGCACGGGCGGGCCGCTCGATCACAATGTCCGGGAGCTCCTCGGTGCTGTGGCCAAGCCTTGAAAGGACTTGTCGTACGGACAATTCAAGATATTTTTTCATCCAACTGCTGATCATAAAATCCACTCCTCCCTGGCAAAAAAATAAGCCTTCATCTCATCAAAGAGACGAAGGCATTACGCGCTCGCGGTACCACTCTTGTTGTTAAACTTCATGTTTAACCACTCTGAAGGATAACGGTCTTGGGCCGTGGCTGCTTACTCGACTCATGTTCAGCAACCATTCTCATGGGTCCGTTTCACTGGAAGCCCTGTACCGGTTTCCACCCTCCCGGCTCGCTTGGACTAGAACAGCCAGCTACTCTCCCAATCGTCGAATGTGGGATATTTTGTATTATTATATCCGCTTAATTTGGAATGTCAATCCTGGACTTCCCCAATATCAACCCACGAGCCCGACTTCTAGAGTAGGAGAAGAAAATTTTGGTCATACTCTTACTACTTCCATCAGAACAAAGGGGCTAGCGACATGCAACAACCGGACGAGTTTATCGAAACAACTGCAGCAAAACCTGGAAGGTCTTCGCGAGCTTCTCGGGAACAGTTCGGATGTCGTGTTCCGTCAGCTTTTGCCGGCGGACTGTACGCAACTCGCTATCGTTTACATCGAAGGACTTATCGACAATCAACTCTTGCAACAGGATGTGATTCGCCCGATTCTAGAGACCTCCTCAGACGGGAAGATGACGCCAACTCAGGTTAAGGACAAGGTCGTCAACGTCGGCGGCGTTAGCTCAGTGACCACCTATGAGGATGCGTGCAACGGATTGTTGTCTGGCGGTGCGCTGATCCTGATCGATGGGTATATGGATGGTTTGATTGTCTCAATTCCCGGGTTAGAGGAACGCGCGATTGCCGAATCGAAGGCCTATCCAAATATTCGGGGGCCTCAGGACGCATTCACGGAGGCGATAAAACCAAAACAGAGCTAGCTATCATGTACATGCACGGATTAGCGGATCAACAGATCGTAAGTAAGTTGACTGAAAAACTAAACAACCTCCAGGTGGATCGCGTGCTGGAGGGCGAATATATTGAAGAAGTTCTGAATCAGGATAACAAGCTTACGATTTTTCCTATGCTGTACAACACCGATCGTCCAGATACGATCGCAGCGGGCGTAATGGAAGGCCGAATTGCCATCTTTATTGACGGAACGCCATTCGTTCTCCTTGACCCAACCTTATTCGTCGACTTTCTTCAGTCCGCCGAGGATAATTATCAGTCGTATCTTAATTCCGACGGTATTGTTATTGAGCTTAATGGGCCAACGTGAAGGGGGCCCTTTTCCAGCTTTCCTTGAAGCGTTGATCATGGAAGTCGTTTTTGAGATTTTGCGGGAAGCCGGGCTGCGGATACCGAGAACGATTGGTCAAGCTGTGTCCATCGTGGGTTCTATCGTCATAGGACAAGCGGCGGTCGAAGCGGGCATCGTCTCTACCGTTATGGTGGTTGTCGTAGCGATTACGGCCATATCCAGTTTCGCCATTCCGTTCTATTCCATGTCGATCCCGATCCGGATGCTGCGTTTCGGGTTCATGGCGATTGCTTCAACCCTGGGGATTTATGGGCTGACCGTCGCTTTTATTGTGCTTGTCGTGTATTTAAGCGGGCTCCACTCCTTTGGCGTTCCTTATTTATCGCCCGTCGCTCCCTACAAGGCACGGAAGCAATCGGATGCCATCCTCCGCTTTCCCTACCAACCTGGAGCTAAAGGACCGTAGAAATCAAGGAGATGATCCCTGTGTACCGACAGGTAAAGCGATTTGTTCTTGTCCCCATATCCCTCGCGATGATCCTGCTGCTGTCAGGTTATTGGAACCGCAATGAATTAAATGAACTTTTGATCGTGCTAGCCATGGGGATCGATAAAGCGGATGACCTTTACGAGGTCAGCTTCCAGGTCGTGAATCCAAATCAGATGTCGCGGAAGCAATCGAGCGAGCGTACGCCTACGTTCGTATTCTCGGTACGTGCCGATTCCATTAGTGAAGCTGTGCGAAAAAACGGTGGGCATGTCATCGCGGAAATTGTATATGTCCCATCTGCAAATTTTATTCCTGGATGAGGCCACGGAATTTGGTGAAGATGTCTTTGCATGGACATGCTGCGAGATGAATTCGGGCAACGACTTGCTTGAAGATATGTCTTGTGATACATTATTTTCCATAATGAATGTTTCGGTATGAAGCACATACCGCTTCGATCTGACTTGCTCTTGGAGCAAGGGGGAACGGGGCGGTTTTTTTATTGACTCGGAAAGGGAGTGTGCGTGATGAGTGAGTTCGATGATGTTTACTTGGAGTGGCTGGAACGGCAGATCGACGAGGAGACCAACCCAAGAAGAAAGGAGTTTCTCAAAAAGGGATTAAGCCGGGGGACAACGGATTTTCTGCGGTACATTTGGTATCCCGCCATTGGAAACCTCAATGATCTCTATCCTGAGTATGAGGTTCGCGACTTTAATAATGGCTTCCGCTACCTCGATTTGGCCTATCGACCGGGCAACGCCAAAGGATGTATCGAGATTCAGGATTATCGAAGCCATGCTCGGGATATCGAGGCCGGGCGGTTTAAGGATTTGTGTATGAAGCAAGCTCTGCTGGCGTTAGACGATTGGTTGTTCCTACCGATTGCCTATCTATCCATTCGGGAAGACCCGGGAGTTTGCAAGCAGCTGGTCTTATCCTTTGTTGGTAAGTTCCTGTCCAACGCCGTACCTTCTAACCTTCATTGGGCCGAAGCGGAAACCTTGAGGTTTGCCAGACGACTGATGCGCCCCTTTACGCCGGCAGAGCTCGCGGATCATCTCAGTCTATCCAAGCAGCATACACGAGCAATTCTGCATGCTATGCACAACCGAAAGTTGCTGGAGGTCGTAGGCGGGAGACAACGGTATCGAACGTTCCGGCTTCCGAACGCGCGTTAGGGGCAAGGCGCTCTGATGGCAGGATGTAACTGGGGCTAAGGCTAGCTCTAAATCCACTTCTGGTGCTGAGGCTGTTGCTGGTGTGGAATCTATTGTTGGTGCGAATGCTGTTGTTGATGTGGATGCTGTTGCTGGTGTGAATGCTGCTGGTGCGAATGCCATTGCTGGTGCTAATGCGATTACTGGTGCTAACATAACACTAACTCTAACGCTTGTGAGCAACGCTATTAAGGCAAATTTGCTCTCGAAAAAATTCTAACGACGATGAGACACTCTATTAAGGTGAAAATCGAGAAAAATAGGGGGGAAACAGAGGAATAAGCTCTGTAGTAAGCGTTAGAATCGCAAAGTGTCCTTTTTGGAGCAAATAAGATCTGTGGCAAGCGTTAGCGGTTAATCGGAGGGGATTCGCAGACCCACGGGGGTAAAAGAAAGCACCCGCAAGCACTAGGAGGTAAAGGATGCTCCCGCAGGCACTCAAAGTCACCTCTAGGCACTCATAGCACTCATCAGCACCCGCAGGCCAAGGGGAATGAACTATGTTAGAATGAAGAAGAATATCCTTATTCATGCAGAGGAGGAAAAAGGTGAGTACATCCATCAGCTTGCATCTATGGTTCGATAAACAGGCGAAGGAGGCCGCAGAGTTCTATTGCTCCGTATTTCCGGAGTCCCGAATCACGGGGGTTACGACGCTAAACGATACCCCTTCGGGTGATTCCGAAATGGTTTCGTTTACCGTTTGGGGTTTTCCGTTTATGGCGATTTCGGCTGGACCGTACTTCAAGCTAAATCCTTCGATCTCGTGCATCGTCAATTTCGACCCTTCTAGAGACCCTAACGCCAGAGAAATGCTGAATGAAGTGTGGAACAAGCTGTCTGACGGCGGGACTGCGCTCATGCCGTTGGATCGATACCCCTTCAGCGAGTGGTATGGCTGGATTCAGGACAAGTACGGGGTTACGTGGCAGCTGATGTTAACGAATCCGGAGGGGGAGCCGCGTCCACCGATTGTTCCGTCCATGATGTTCACAGAGGATAACTGTGGCAAAGCGGAAGAAGCACGTGAATTTTATCTCTCCGTCTTCCGGAATGCGAAACCGGGCACGATCGTGAAGTATGGCCCCGGACAAGAACCGGACCGGGAAGGGGCGGTCATGTTCACCGATTTTATGCTGGAGAATACCTGGTTTGCAGCGATGGACAGTGCGCACGCTCATGGGTTCGTCTTCAACGAAGCCATTTCCTTCTTGGTGAATTGCGACACGCAGGAGGAAATTGATCATTATTGGGAAAGTCTCTCCGCCGTTCCTGAGGCCGAACAATGCGGTTGGCTCAAAGACCGGTATGGCCTCTCGTGGCAAATCACTCCGTCCGCCTTGGATGAGATGCTGACCCAGGGAACCTTGGAACAACGGAATCGAGTGACGCAGGCGTTTCTGAAGATGAAGAAGTTTGACCTCTCGGAGTTGCAACGGGCTTTTGAGGGGAAGTAAACTCTATGGCAATGGCGCGGTAATCGCTAACACGCTTTCGTACGGAGTGAGGAAAAAAACGCCCCGGGATTCCTGATCGTGAATCAGGATCCTCAGGGCGTTTTTCGCCACAG
>NZ_GG695994.1:0-3832 GCF_000159955.1 Paenibacillus sp. oral taxon 786 str. D14
AGAACAAATAAATGAATCCCAGGCGATACCTGAAAATTTAAAATGTTAATTCAATCGTAACACAGTCCGCCCAGGAAAAACAGCACCCAATCACGGCGCAGACGCCGAAGAAACGTTGACACATACAGAGGAAAATGCCAAAAAGGCCGCATACCGCGGCCTTTTTATCCGTTCACGAGCCTATTCAGCTATTTGCAAGCGCCTCGTCCAAATCGGCAAGCAAATCGTCGATGTCCTCCAGCCCGACGGAGAAACGCAGCAGCCCGTCGGTAATGCCCCGCTCGCCGCGAACTTCCGGCGGCATCGAGGCATGCGACATCATCGCCGGGTAAGAGAGGATGCTCTCGACGGCACCCAGGCTGACCGCAACGAGCGGCAGCTTCACCCGATTCAGCACCCGCTTGGCCCGCTCGCCTGAACCAACGTCGAAGGAGACCACCGCGCCATAACCGGTGGATTGCTTCTCCTGAACCTCGCGGCCGGGGTGATCCGGCAAGCCAGGATAATACACGGCCGCGATGTCGCTCCGGCGGCTCAGCCAGTCGGCCAGCTTGCGCGCGCTCACTTCGCTGTGCGCCATCCGCGCCCCCAGCGTCTTCATGCCGCGCATCAGCAGCCATGAATCCTGCGCGCCAAGGACGGTGCCCAGCCCGTTCTGCACATATTTCAGCTGACGGGCCAATTCTTCCGTCCGGGCCACCGCCAGGCCGGCCAACACGTCGCTGTGTCCGCCGAGGAATTTCGTTGCGCTGTGCAGGACGATATCTGTCCCCAGCTCAATCGGGCGCTGGTAATACGGCGTCATAAACGTATTGTCCACGATGCTAAGCAACCCATTTTCTCGCGCCCACGCGGAGATTTCCGCGATATCGGTGATTTTTAACGTAGGATTGGACGGCGTTTCCATATAGACGGCTTTCGTGTTGGCTTTCAAAGCCGCCTTTACCTGCTCCGGCTGCGTCATATCGACGAACGTCGTTTCGATGTTCATCCGGGTTAAAATATTGGACAGCAGACGATAGGTCCCGCCGTACACATCTTCGGTCACGATAATATGATCGCCGGCCGAGAGCAGCATCAGCGTTGTGGAAATGGCGGCCATCCCGCTGGCAAACGCGAAGCCTTGGACCCCGCCTTCCAATACCGCAATGTAATCCTCCAGCGCCTGCCGCGTCGGATTGCCGGAACGGCTGTAATCGTGCTGCGGCGGATTAAAAATATCGTGATGATGGAACGTCGACGCCTGATAAATCGGTACACTGGACGCGCCGGTAGCCTCGTCCACCTCGCTGCCGAAGTGAATCAGCTTCGTTTCAAATTTGTTTTCCCGTTTCTCCTGCCCGCTCATGCGCCTTGTCCCCCTTCGACTTCCTGCCGCGCCGCTTCCAGTGCATTACTCAGGTCCGCAATCAAATCATCAACGTGCTCGATGCCAACGGAGAACCGCAGCAACCGATCATCCACGCCCACCGCATTGCGGATCTCCTCCGGAATGTCAGCATGCGTCTGCACTGCAGGATACGTCATCAGCGATTCCACGCCGCCGAGACTTTCGGCAAATGCAATCAGATTTAGATTGCGCAGCACCGGCTCTACGTACCGAGCATCCGTTACTTTGAAGGAGAAGATCCCCGTATTGCCGCTCGACTGCTTCCGTTGCGTCGCGTACCCTGGGTGATCCTCCAATCCCGGGTGGAATACCTCGGCTACCTGTGGATGTGTCTGCAGGAATTTGGCGATCGCCAGCGCGTTGCTTTCGTGCCGCTCCATCCGCAGCGCCAGCGTCTTCATTCCGCGCATCAGCTGATAAGAATCGGACGGGCTGAGCACCGCCCCAATCGAGTTGTGCAGGATCGCCATCTCCTGAGACAGCTCCTCGCCTTTGGTGATGATCAGACCGGCCAGGACATCGTTATGGCCGCCCAAGTATTTTGTCGCGCTGTGAACAACGATGTCCGCACCAAGCTCAATTGGCCGCTGGAAATACGGCGTCATCAGCGTATTGTCGACGATCGTCAGCAAGCCATGGGACCGCGCCCATGTCGATACCGCTTCAAGATCGGTGATCATCATCAGCGGATTGGTTGGCGTCTCAATAATAACCGCCTTTGTATTCTCTTGACGTACACGTTCGAGTGCATCCAAATCGTTCGTATCCACATAAGTTGCGGTTACGCCAAATTTGGACATGATCCGCTCCAGCAAACGGTATGTGCCTCCGTAAAGATCCAACGATACGATGAGATGGTCGCCTTGAGAAAATAACGTAAATACCGTCTGCAGCGCGGCCATCCCGGAGCTACAGGCAAACCCGGCATCGCCGGATTCCAGAGCGGCCGCTGCGTCTTCCAGCACTTTGCGGGTAGGGCTTTTCGTACGGATATAATCGAAGCCCGTGCTTTGCCCCAGACGCGGATGCCGAAACGCCGTGGCTTGATAAATCGGATAATTTACCGCGCCTGTGACCGGTTCTTCGACCGATCCGATTTGTGCCAATCTACTCTCGATGCGCCATTCCTTGTTTCTCTCCCCCACCTGCAATCCCTCCACTTTTAGATCTCATATACAAAATCGGCCGTTTGATCGATATCGTACGGTGTTTCTTGATACACATAGTAGTTTAACCAATTGGAAAATAATAAGTTTGCATGGGCACGCCACGAAGAACGCGGGGTGCGAGTCGGATCGTTATTCGGGAAATAGTTTACCGGCAGATCGATTTCCAAGCCTTTGGCAACATCCCGGTCATATTCCCATTTGAGCGAATCCGGATCGTATTCGGAGTGCCCGGTCACGAAGATCTGTTTACCGTCGCGGGTGGCGACCAAATAAATGCCGGCTTCCTCCGATTCCGCCAGAATCTGCAGTTCCGGCACCCGTTCGATGTCCGAGCGTTCCACGTCCGTATGACGAGAATGCGGCACTTGGAACACTTCATCAAACCCACGCAGCAGCTTTACCTTCGGATCGTTGACCGTGTGGGAGAAGACACCAAAGCACTTTTTCGCCAGTGGAACTTTACGAACGCCATAGTGGTAATACAATCCGGCCTGCGAGGCCCAACAGATGTGCATGGTCGAAGTGACATGGGTTTTGGACCACTCGAAGATTTCCTTCAACTCTTCCCAGTAGTTCACTTCTTCAAAATCCAACTGCTCGACCGGTGCCCCTGTCACGATCATGCCGTCAAAGCGGCGATTACGAATATCGCCAAACGTTTTGTAGAACATCTCCAGATGCTCTGCGGACGTATTTTTCGAGGTATGCGTGCTCGGATGTAGCAGGACGATTTCCACCTGAAGCGGCGTGTTCCCCAGCAAACGTAAGATTTGTGTCTCCGTCGTTTCCTTGGTTGGCATCAGGTTCAGAATCGCGATCCGCAGCGGGCGAATGTCCTGATGGTATGCACGGCTTTCATCCATCACAAAGATGTTTTCGTTGGCCAACACGTCCTTGGCCGGTAAATGGTCCGGTACTTTAATCGGCATGTGGTTTCACTCCTTTAATCGTAGCGTCATCCTTAATTCATCATCCGTTTCGAGGGGCCGTTTATACAAAAATGACCTCTCTCACGGGGAGAAAGGTCATTACGTATTCGGTATGCGCCTCTCTCATCTCTCAGAAGCCGTCCAGCGTTCGAAACGGACGGTCCTGCAAGAATTAGCACCGCTGCGATGGGTTTCATCGCCGGTTGCCGGGTATCATCGGGCTAGTCCCTCCACCTGCTCTTGATAAGATTTCGCTGTATTTAGTTATTTTCGGGGGCCTGGGCCATCGCCCGTACTCCCTGACATTCACTTTAAAGTATCCGATGGTATTCCGTCAAGAACTC
>NZ_GG695994.1:3894-31640 GCF_000159955.1 Paenibacillus sp. oral taxon 786 str. D14
AACTCTGCGAGAAAAATCACACGGTGTTCATGGACCGCTTGAATCCAGTGCACATAGTATACTTTTGGGTTGAAACATTTCATTCGCTGGCGTTATACTAGACAAGTGCCTTTAGGCCCAGACGGGCCTAGGGTTTGACGCATATTCATGTAACCTGATCATAGCGAGGTGAAACCGAGAATGGAAGGCGACCCGAGTCCGCAGAGGAACACCCAGGTCAAACAATTGCATAGGAAACCGACCCGCTGGGTGCCTGCGGAACGTAAAGGGCACTTTCGTTTCCCGGTATTTGCATAAACGCCTTTTTGACCGTTGCCGGGCGAACCCGCGGTTGGTCCCTTTCCTATGCTGCAACAAGAGCATCCCAGGCCTTCAGGCCCGGGGAAAGGAGTGAAAGCATATGAAAATCCGTCATGTTCTAGCCGGCGTATTTACCCCCGTAGAGGACGTGGAGTTGACAACCACCCCTCCGGAAGAAGGCTTCTATTGGATCGACGCGGGCGTGGATGACCTTGCCCTGCTGCAGCCTTTATTTTCACTGCACGATCTGGCTGTGGAGGACTGCTTAAGCGAAGAAGAGCAACGTCCGAAGATCGAAACCTACGACAACCACTATTTCATCGTCGTGAACAGCATTCGGTATGATGACGAGGAAATTTTCCTGCGTGCATTGAACATTTTCTTGGGACGGCATTATATCATTACAGTTACTAAACAGAAAATCAACGAGCTGCGTGCGGTGAAGCCGATCCTGTGGGAGCAAGAGGTCAGCGAGCCCGACCGGTTCCTGTACCTGCTGGTCGACCTGGTGGTTGATAACTACTTCACCGTCGGCGATCGGATTGAAGTGAAGATCGAGAAGCTGGAAGAAGACATCCTGATGCATACCAAACGTTCGCACCTGAACGAAATCATCGGGCTGCGAAGTGAAATTTTGTGGCTAAAGAAAGTGCTGGGTCCGCAGAAGGAAGTCATCAACATTTTGAACAAGAAAGACCTTCGTCTGATCGACGACCAACTGCAAAAATACTTCAGCGACATCTACGAAAACGCCGTGAAGATCTCCGAGAACTTCGACACGTTCCGCGAGCTCGTCGGCAACTTACGCGAGGCCTATCAGGCCGCCATCGCCAACCGCGCCAACGAAATCATGCGCGTGTTCACCGCGATTACGACGATCTTCATCCCGCTGACGCTGATCACCGGGATCTACGGGATGAACTTCGACTATATGCCGGAGACCCATTCGAAGTACGGCTACTTTATCGTCCTTGGCATCATGGCCGTGCTCGGCCTCGGCATGTACTACATCTTCCGGAAGAGAGATTGGATATAGAAAGTAAGGCCAACACGGGCTGGAGTCCGCGTTGGCCTTTTTGGTTGGGCGAGACGTTTGCTAGGAAGCCTAACCTTTTGAAGGTGCGAGATGTGTGTGCGCGGGCGTTAGGCTGACGCTTGATAATGCGCCGTTTAAGTTGCGGCTTTGGCCATTTGAGAACGGCAAGACGTATTGCACTAGCCCCTTGTTGGACGTGCGCCTGAATCCCCCTGACCGTTTAAATTAGGCGAGTCGAGCGTGAACTGCAAAAGTGCAGTTATTTTGCCGCGATCCCCCCCTAAATCGACTCTTAACTGCAAAAGTGCAGTCTTTTTTCGATAAATGGGCTGCTTTCCGCAAAATCTCCCGAAATGAACTGTACTTTTACAGTTAAAATGCATTTTGGCGGCATTTTCGGCCGGATCAACTGCACTTTTACAGTTCATCCGGCCGTCGGCGGTCAAACACTTCGAAATTCCCTCATTACCTGCTGCATTTGCGACTCTTGCGAGTAGCAACACGTACCACTCTTACGGCACCAACAGTCACTACCGCACTACTGCACTTGCCACTCGTCCCCCAACTTACTACCCTTACCGCACTACCACACTTACCGCCTTACTGCCCAAAAGCATCCCTTGCCGCCTCAACCCGCGTGCCGGGCGTTCTCGCGCTGGCGGCGGTACCGGATGCGGATCAGGCGCAGTCGCTCGTACAGCGTATCGAGGTTGCCGCTGCCGCCTTCACTGGCTTCGGGCCCGTACACCTTTTGCAGAACCGGCTTCAGGAGCGTGTCCCCCAGCTCTTCGTAAGCTTTCCATACGGCCTGCTGCTCCGCTTCGGGCATGGCCTCAAGTTCGGCACTCACCAAATCCTCGGTGTTGTAGCCCTCCTGCTCCAAGCTTTCCAGCAGCTCCACCGCATCCCGCCGCTCGATGCCCGTACGGGCGCAAATATCCTCTACCTTAAGCCCTGCGGCCAAGGCTTCGAGCACCGCTCGACGGACGTTGAACTTTTCCATTTCCGCCCGGTATTTCACTTCCTTCTGCTTATACAGCCAAGTACGGAAAACCTCGTCGTCGATTTCCTGCTCGACCCAATCCAGCGGGAACCCGCGCTTCCGCTCGGCCGCCCGAGTGATCTCCAGCAGCTCGGCGCCATATTCGCCGGCCTTGTTCTCACCAACGCCCGGCAGCTGCAACAGCTCATCCACGGTCTGCGGCAGAAATACGCTGATCATCCGCAGCAACCGATTGCTGGCAATTAAGTAAGGCGCTTTGCGCTCAGACGAAGCTTTTCTCCGACGCCAGGCCGTCAACTCGTTGTATACCGGTTCATTGCTGTTTAATTCGCTATAGCAAAACAGCTTCTGCGCCGCCATCCCCCGTCCGGTTAACGCTTCCTTCTCGTCCCAGATTCCCTCCATTATGGGGCGAAACCCCTCGCCTAGCTTGGCGGCCAATCGATGGCGGTAAATATGAAGCATCTCCGACCATGAAGCCCCTTCGTACCAAAGGTCCTCCTGCTCACTGTCTGCTGTCACCTCATTCCAGCCCATCCGCCAAACGCCGTCCTCCTCTCCAATCCACACCTGGGCCCCCCGAATCATGGCCCCGCCGTCCTTCTTCTCCAGACTGTTCAAAAATACAACCCGCATCAACCTGTCCCTCCTTGAAAAATTTTCAGCTACGAAGGAGTCATTTCATCTTTTTGCGCAAAACAAAAAGCACCTCTTCTGCGAAATTCGCAAAAGAGGTGCTTCCTCCAAACGTAACCTGTTATCCCTAATAATACCATAATCAACCAAGCTGTCAATGCATAGGAATCATTTTCCCATTGTCTTCCGTTTTCCGGTATAATAACTAGAGACATTCCGAAATAAGGGAGGCATTACAGGATGAGCGACCCGCATCAAGAGCTTGATTTCCTGTCCGACAGTACCGAAAACACTTCGACCCGGTTCGTCACGTTCATCGGCGGATCGCTGAAGCGTTATGACCTGGCGGTCACCACGACCAATCGTTTCTATGGGAAGAAGCTGGTCACCGACCTGCACAACGGCCGTACGGCCATTCTTGGCACCGACGACCTGGAGGAGGAAGGGTACCTCGAACATATTTATAACCTGAACGAGGAGGAAGGCACCGAACTGCGCACCTTTCTGTACCAGGTATTAGGTGAACCGTACTTCACGGATTAAAGTTGCACGCAAAACCGCAAAAACAGCAACCTGCGTAATGGACCGTATTGCTCTTATTCACCTATTTCCCGGCAATTTCTCGGTGTAACGGACTCCATTGACCTTAATGGCCACTTTTAAACGACACCCATCCAGGCGCTGATGCTGGCCATCTCCAGTTCCTCGAACTTGGAGATTACCTGCGCCGGATTCAGCTCAAACCGGCAGGTCTCTACATCGCATTCCAGCTCAATGTCACAGCGGATCTTGGCCAGCTGCCGCGAGAGATGCAGCATATCGAGATCCGCTTCGATTTTGGCCCGGACCGATTTGGACAACTGGTCCAGATTGGCCAGGATGCCTTCCACCGAGCCGTGCTCCTGCACGAGCTTCAAGGCGGTTTTCTCGCCGATGCCGCGCACGCCCGGATAGTTGTCGCTCGTATCCCCCATCAAGGCCTTCAGGTCCACGATCTGTTCAGGCCTTAATTGCTTCTCCTCCATCAAGGCCTCCGGCGTATACACCATGTAGTTGCCGTGGCCTTTTTTCATGATGATTACGCTTGTCCGCTCGCTGACCAGCTGCAGCATATCGTGATCGCCCGTCAGCACCAGCACGTCCATCTCCTGACCAAAGCGAGCTGCCAGCGTTCCGATGCAATCGTCCGCCTCATAACCCGGTGAGCTGATGTTCGGAATCCCCAAGCTGTCCATCACCTCGCGGATCATGGAGAACTGCGGAATCAGACCCTCTGGCGCGTCCGCACGATTTCCTTTGTAATCGGCAAACTGCTCCGTCCGGAACGTCTTGCTGCCCAAATCCCAACAGCAGGCGATATGCGTCGGCCCAAACTTCTGCACCGCGTCCCAAAAATAACGCATAAACCCGTACACCGCATTGGTCGGAACGCCCGCTTTCGTCCGCCGGATATACCCGGTTGCGGCCGAAGCGTAATAGGCGCGGAACATTAACGCCATTCCGTCCACTAGCAGAATCGTATTTTTACTGCTTTGCGCCAAATCCACGGTTCACCCAAGCCACCCTTCTCGTTCAAATTTATTGGCCCCAAGCCTGTACATAGGCTTCTTCCTTGTAACCGACAGTTACGGTCTTTCCGTCCGTCACGATCGGGCGCTTGATCAGCATGCCGTTCGAGGACAGCAACTGAAGCTGCTCCTCCCGCGACATCCCCGCCAGCTTGTCCTTTAAGCCCATTGTCTTGTAAACCTCACCGCTCGTATTAAAAAACTTCTTCAATTCCAACCCGCTGAGTTCCACCAGCTTATCCAGTTCGGCAGCACTCGGCGGCGTTTCCTTGATATGATGCAGCTCCAGTTCATGCCCTTTGGCCTGCAGCGATTTAATTGCACTTCTACATGTCCCGCATTGCGGATAATGATAAACCTTCAGTTTGCTCACGTTCCTTATTCCTCCTTACCACTTTCCTAAAAACTCGCCCTGCGCAGCATCGCTTCCAGCTTGAGCATATCCTCTGGCAGCTCTGACTTAAAGGTCAGCGCCTCACCGGTAAGCGGATGGCGGAAGCCAAGCTCTGAGGCGTGGAGCGCCTGTCGCCCGATCGCCGCATCTAAGCGGGCGATTCGTTCGCGTGCAGGTGCCGGCAGCTCCGCGAGCCCCGGCATTCCGTAGAACTTGTCGCCGATCAGCGGGTGGCCGATCGACGTCATATGCACGCGGATCTGATGCGTCCGTCCTGTACCGAGACGCAGCTCAACCCGAGCCCCGTCGCCGTAGGCTTCCGCGACCTTATAATAGGTCAACGAGGGATAGCCCGACGGGGTGACAATCCGGCGGTGAGGTTCGGCAGGATCGCGGTCGATCGGGCCGTCGATCGTTCCTTCCGGCACCGCCGGACAACCGTGCACCAGCGCCGTATATTTCTTGGTGACCTCACCTGCGATCAACTGCTCGGAAATATGCTGGTGCACGTAGGCATTTTTGGCGATGGCGATCAAGCCGCTCGTCTCCTGGTCCAGCCGGTGCACGGGGCGGAAGCGGAATTTCTCGCCTTTCTCCTGCCAATAATACACGACGCCGTTGGCCAGCGTCCCCGTGTAGTGACCATGCGTCGGATGCACGATCAATCCCGCCGCTTTATTGACGATCAGCAGCGCTTCATCCTCGTAGACGATATCAAACGGTATCGGCTCCGGCAGGATGTCGGTTGACGTTTCCTTTTCCAGCGAGACGCTCACCGTATCCCCGGCCTTCACCGGGACGCTGATGTATACCCGCTCCCCGTTCAGCATCACCCCGCGCTCGGTCAGCTTAATCCGCGACAGCAGCTTGCGGGAGATCCCCATCCGGCGTTGGAGCACGCTTTTGACCGTCCAACCGTCCTCCGCTGCAGGGACTTGATATTCAATCGGATCATAATATTCGGAACTCACTTCTTGCCAAACACCTTCCCGCTCCGCACGTATTCGATATCTGCCACCTGCTGGCGATGATTAGCCATGCGAGCCGCTGCAAAGAAATAGTCCGACAACCGGTTCAGATAGATCAGCACCTCGGCATTAATCTCCTTGACCCGGCTCAGCGTAACGACGCGGCGTTCGGCGCGCCGGCATACGGTCCGGCAAACGTGCAGGGCCGAAGCCAGCGGCGTTCCCCCAGGCAAAATAAACTTCTCAAGCGGCGGATTGTCCGCTTCGTAACGATCAATCCATGCTTCAAGCCGCTGTGCGAGCTCCGGCGTCACCTTGTAGCGGCTTTCCGACAGCTTGACGTAGGCGAGATCGGAGCCGCAATCAAACAACTCCTGCTGGATCTCCAGCAGCTGTTCACGAAGATCGCCAAACGTCACCTCGTCCGATAAACTGACTGCTTGTCCCACGAAACTATTCAGCTCATCGATCGAACCGTAGGCTTCAACCTGCGCATCATCTTTTGTTACTCGACCGCCGATGACTGTGGTTAGCCCTTGGTCGCCGGAACGCGTATAGATCGACATTCGTTTTTCCTCCCCGTGACATACTCTCGTACCATCTTACCATAAATCACAGCCCGGCTGGTCATGCAACTGCTGGAACCGCAAAAAGGAGACCCGCAAGGCGGATCTCCTTCAACTTCAAGGATCAAACAAGGTTAACGTCGAATGGATTTTGGAGTGGTTTTCATAGTTTTCATGAATTCATTAATTTTCAGGTCCAATAAGCTGCTGATTTCAATCACGATGTCCGATGTAAAGGATTTTTCTTGCAGAAATAGCCGTTCCATCTTGCTGCGAAGCAAGTGAATTTCATCCTTCAGCGTTACGGCTTGCGGTGAATGCGGCCGTTCCTCTTGATCCATGCACGGGCTCATGACGCGGCCATCAGTAAATAAAGCGTTATTGTAAGGCACGTTGTACTCACCGCACAAAAGAAATCCCTCCCTGAGAAACTAAAACCTTCTTCCAAAATCAAATTATACCATGTCCATTAAAATTAAAGCAATTAGAAAATGAAAGAATTGTTAATTAACCCCATTAACTCCATCTTCTCAGGTAGGTCTTAAGTAATTTGCAAAATCAGCCTTGCTTCAATTTACGGACGAACTGCTCCATTCGATTTAACGCCTCGTTGAGCTGATTCACTCCTGTCGCATAGGAGCAACGTAAGAACCCTTCCCCGCCGGCGCCAAAGACATTCCCCGGAACCGCCGCCACCTTCGCCTCCAGCAGAAGGCGTTGGGCGAATTCCTCCGAGCTGAGTCCGGTAGACGCGATGCTAGGAAACGCATAGAACGCCCCTTGTGGCTCGTGACATTCCAGGCCGATGTCGCGCAAGCCCTGAACGATCAAGCGGCGGCGCTGATTGTAGGATTCAACCATCTGGTCTTTCTCCTCCAGCCCGTTCTTCAGCGCCTCGAGCGCAGCCACTTGCCCCATAACCGGAGCGCACATCACCGTATATTGGTGAATTTTCAGCATGGCATAGATCAAGTCCGGGTGTCCGCATGCATAACCCATCCGCCAGCCGGTCATCGCAAACGCTTTGGAAAACCCATTAACCAGAATCGTCCGGTCCTTCATTCCCGGAATCGAAGCAAAGCTAACGTGCTTCTGCCCATAGGTGAGCTCCGCATAAATCTCGTCGGAAATGACGATGAGATCGTTCTCCTCAACGATTTTGGCGATCGGCAGCCAATCTTCGTACGTCATGATGCCGCCCGTCGGATTGCTGGGATAATTTAAAATGAGAACCTTGGATTTGGGCGTAATCTTCGCTTTCAGGTCTTCGGCCTGGAGCTTGAAATCGTGCTTGGCGTAAGTCTCGATTTCGACGGGCACCCCTCCCCCGATCATGGCAATCGGCGAGTAGGAGATATAGCAAGGCACCGGGACGAGAATCTCATCGCCCGGTTCGATTAACGCCCGCAGCGCCAGATCAATCGCCTCACTGCCGCCCACAGTGACGAGGATTTCGTCTTTCGGGTCGTATTTCACCTGATAACTCGTGTACAAATATTCAGCGATCGCTTCCCGAAGCTCAGGCGTTCCCGCGTTGGACGTATAGCTCGTATACCCGCGCTCTAGGGAGTAAACGCATGCTTCCCGGACATGCCATGGGGTGATAAAATCCGGTTCGCCCACGCCTAACGTGATAATATCCTTGCTTCCGCTAGCCAGATCGAAGAAGCGGCGGATGCCGGAGGGTTGAATCTCGCGGACCCGCGGAGCCAAATACGATGTCATCGTTTTACTCGATTGCTCAGCACGCTGTGATTGAATACTCATAACATTACTTCCTTTACGGAGATATCAACAAACGGCGGTCTTCTTCGGGATCTTCGAAGATGATGCCGTCTTGCTTGTATTTTTTTAGAATAAAATGGGTCTTCGTCGACAACACCGACTCCAGGGTGGACAATTTGTCGGAGACAAAGCTCGCCACTTCCTTCAAGTTGCGGCCTTCGACTTCCACCAGCAGGTCATATGCGCCGGACATCAAAAATACCGATTTGACTTGGGGAAACAGGTATACCCGCTCCGCGATCGTATCGAAGCCGCGTCCCCGTTCGGGTGTAATTTGCACTTCAATTAACGCCGTCACCTTCTCGTCTTCCAGTGCACTTGAATTCACCACGGTCGCGTATTTGACGATCACGTGATCTTCCTCCAATTCACGGATCGCTTGCGCCACTTCCTCCGCCGTTGAGCCGACGAGCGTCGCCAGTAAGTTCGCATCCCGGCGGGCGTCCTCTTTGAGGAGGTCCAGCAGTTTGAGCTTTAATTCGCTTAGTTGTTTCATCCCTCATCCTCCAGCGATGCCCCGCAGCCCTTCATTTGAGCGGTCTGCAGAACAAATTTAATACTTATATTACATGAATTTTGGGCGTCTGCATAGAAAAACCGTCCACTCCAAGTAAGCTCTTGGATAGGACGGTTAGGCACTTAGATCGAATACGGCGGAAGTACATTAGGTTGATGCTCCTCCACGTTAGCCTGATGGGCATGGGGCGTCCAGCGGGAAGTTCGCCGTTCGGTAAACTGACGCAGCTCCTGCTGGGTTTTCTCTGCGTCTTGCAGCTTCTTGTCCAACAATTGGCGCGGTGCCGGTGCCGGCGCTGAGTAAATGCCTTGGTGCTTCATCAGTTCATACAGCGTTCCCTGCAATCGCAAGGTGCTGTTCGTCAACTCGGTAAACATCTGCCGTATGGCCGGACAGGACGACTCCGTCGTAGCGGTCGTATATTCTCGAACAGTACGGCGTAAATCGGCCAAAATCGATTTTAACAAATCGTTCTGGGGTAAGAGCTCGTGGATGTCCGTCTGATTCATCGGGATATTCCTCCTCGAAAGCAAAATTAATTTAGGGTTGAAGCCGGAGCCGCCATTTGATGCTGACGCAGCGCATCCGTTAACAGGTGCAGATGATGCTCATGGGCACGGATATGCTCCAGCATCGCCTGTTCGATTTCAAAGTTTTGCGAGACGGCGGCTGCCGCTGCGCAAAGCTTCGTGAGCATCTCCTCGTTGGAGATGGAGTCGGCGATATAATCCAGTTCTTTCATCGACAATGGCTGCATTTGTGAGTACAACATCAACATTCCCTCCTGGTGGATGATCCTTCTGATCCTTCTGATTCATCTGATCCTTCTTACGGTAGTATGCCCCGCTCCAGGAACGATATGTTCGCCCTGTTGGAAGAAATCCACAAACGGTTTCCGGAACAGGAGCACCTGTCCATCAGTTACGCCTGGGGGGGCCGTATTTGGAGAATCCCGGGACGGCCTTCCCTTTATCGGGCCGCATCCCAACTTGACGCGAACCTCGAAGCCCGTGCCAACTCCGCCGAGTTATACGCATCAGGCGGCTTTGGCCGCCTCCCGCTTCAACAGCCGGCGCAGGGCCAGCCAGCTCAGCACCGGCGTTGCCCCCAAGGCGAACATCAGCCAGGTGATCGTTGACATGCGCGGAATGAGGGAATAGACCACGATAAACAACAGCGTTCCGCCCAAGCGCCCCACCGTAATGCTAAGCTCGCGAAGCACGATCAGCTCCACCCGCTGCTCCACGCTTTCCGGACTATTGCCAATCAGGTCGAACACTGAAGAGATGACGGGAATCAGGTAAAGCGGCAAAAACAAGGACGTCCCTACCCCCATCATCATCAGGGTGACGTAATTGACCTTCCAGAGCAACGGGATGATCACCGCAGTGATGAGCAAAGCCCCGACCAACATCCCGTAGTAGCGCGCGCGGATTTTCAGCCACTTCCCTACCGCCCAGAAGCTGACTAGGGAGACAAGGGACGTGATCAGTGAAAACTGCCCAATCCGCCACTCCGCAGAAGTGCTGATAAAGATCAGCAAATTGATCAGGAACGAAAATACGCCTTCGCGCAGACCATGGGCGGCCGAAGCGGGCGCAGCCTGGCGCCACGGGCTGCCCTTTTTCAGCATTTGCACGGGAGCCAGCCAGTGATAAGGACCTCCCGTTTTTCTTTTTTTCAGCCAGAAGCTGAGTAAGATCCCTACCCCATACACGATTAACGAGATGGTAAAAATCAGCCGGTATCCGGCCTCGCCGTGTTTCATGGAGATCAGCCAGCCGGAGATCCACGGGCCAAAGATCCCGATCACCGAACCGAGAATCCCCACCCAGCCGTTAAATCGGTCCCGCGTCTCGACATCCGTCACCTCGAAATACACGACATTAAAGGCCAGCCAGAACAATCCCGAACCGGTTCCGAACAACAAACCAAGCGGCCATATGTAGTCCACCGTATGTTTGCCCGTCCACAGCACCAGCAAATAGAAGATGCCCGAGACGATAATGCCGAGCCGCAAAAAGATCATTTTGTCGCGTTCCTTCACCCATTTCCCGGCAATCCAAAAGACAAGTCCCAAGGCCAGCTGCTGGCTGAACGTAAACCAGGCAATCAGGTTAAAATCCGCTTTCACTTTCCAGATGTAGACGTTCAGGAACGTGCCCGACAAGGCGCCGGCAAGCACGAACAGACCGTTCACCGCCAGCAGCAGGATGGATTGGCTGTTCAGCTGTTTTTTCATAGATTCGCTCCTCCCGGCCAAACTTCGAGTTCCCCCTGTAAGATACCCAAAAATGACCGAAGCATGAGGCCTTAGCAAGCATACCCGCAGGCCCCCAAACGCGAAAAAGCCCTGTCCATCAAGGACAGGGCCAGTGACTGCCAAATTTTTTTACTTGTTGTCTTCTTCACCGGCAATCGTGCGAATCATGGCGATCCGGGCGTCTTCACCCAAAAACCGGCTGACATGGAAGCACGCGGTGCAGACGTATACGTTCAGCTCAGCATCGCCCGACAGAAGCGGACGGTCCCCATCGGCAGGAACAAATTCGCCGCCTTCCGGAACCAGCTTCTGCTTCCCGGCATACACCATATATTCCCGGCAATGCGGGCATTCGGGTACCTCGTCTTGCCCGTCAAGCAGCTTCTCCACGCCGGTCTCGTACTTCAGCAAATCGCCGCCCGATGCCGTAAACGCCTCGACCCGGCGGACGCCTCCGAGATGCGAGTCGCCTTCATCCTCATCCCAGTAAAGATCATCATCCGCATCCTCATCATCCTCATCATGGGAATGCTTCCGATCATGGAAGGGATGGTCGTTCTCCTCGTCTTCGAACTCTTCCTCCGAGCCCAGCGTTATATTGATCGTCCGGTAGCCCTTTAGTTCATTTTGGCAGTGAGGACATACCTCCTCAGGCCCTATCTCTTCATCCCAAACGATCTCCGTTTGGCACCATGGGCAAATCGTTGTATCCATTCCAACTACGTCCTTTCGTTACCAAATTAAGCATTCCACAAATAAATAATGCCCGCGGCCAAAAACAGAATAGAGGCGATAAATAGCACCCTGACCAGGTTTTTCACGTCGTTCTACTCCTTCAACTGAGATCCCTAACCGATACAAGCGCCGATCAAAAAAGACACCGACACCGATACGGCCATTGCGATAAAACCAACGCTGGTGTTCCCCGCTGCAATCTCGTCGTCGATGCGAAACACCGGCGTTAAAAATTCAAACAGCAAATAAGCAGCGAACAGCAGCAAGGCTCCAACCGACGACCATATCATGAAGTCGTAAATCGAGGGATGTGCCGCCGCATAACGGATAATGTTCGCCAGTCCGAAGATTTTTCCGCCGGTAGCCAGGGACGCGGCCATATTGCCGCGCTTGATCTCCTGCCAGCAGCGATATCTTGCAAACAGTTCGAAGCAAGAAAGAAACACAATCAATTCTAACACCGCCACGGAAAAATACCCGATCATCAGCCCCAGCGGTTGCTCCAAGATCGGATCAATGCTTTCCTTCATAGCGCCCTCTCCCTTTATACCTTGAGGCGATTCGTTCTTACTTCAGCTCAGCGACCGTCACGCCGGTTCCGCCTTCCCCGTAGTTCCCGAGGCGGAAGCTCTTGATATGCTTATGCTTGCGAAGATACTCCGAGATCCCGGACCGCAAAATCCCGGTCCCTTTCCCGTGAATAATGTAGATCTGGCCTAAATTGCTTAAGTAGGCTTCGTCGATGAAACGGTCAACCTCGATTAAGGCCTCTTCCAAATTCGCTCCGCGCAAATCCAGCTCGGTGCGGACGTTCTCATCGCGCGTCCGCTTAACGTTGGGAGCCGTCCGTTGAACCGGCTTGCTAGCCGGAGGCGCAGCGATCAGCTCCATGTCGTCCAGGCTCACCTTCATCTTCATGATGCCGAGCTGTACGATCGCTTCCTTGTTGCCGGAGAGCTCAACGACGTGCCCCTTCTGGTTCAAGCTGTATACCATCACTTCGTCGCCCGGTTCGATCTGCCGCGGCGGTTTGGCCGCCTTGCGGGCCGCTGCACTCTTCTTGCGGCGCTGCGGCTCGGCTTCATCCAGCTGCTTGCGAGCTGCAATCAGCTTGTGCTCCTTCACGGCCGCGCCTTCCTCCATCGCGAGGCGGCGCAGGTCGCTGATAATCCGCTCGGCCTCCTGCCTTGCCTTGGCAATGATCGCTGCCGCTTCTTCCTCCGCCTTCTCCAGGCGTTTATCCCGCTGCTGCTCCAGCTTCTCCAGCTCGGCGGCATGGCGTCTGCGCAGCTCTTCCATCTCGCGCCGCAGCTGCTCGGCCGTTTCCCGCTCCTGCTCCGCCCCAAGGCGGTTCTGCTCCAGCGAAGCGATCATGTTCTCGACGCGCATGTCCTCTTCAGTCACTTCGCCGCGGGCATACTCCAGAATTCGCTCCGGCAACCCCAGCCGTTCGGCGATAGCAAACGCGTTGCTTCGGCCCGGAATGCCCACCAGCAGGCGGTAAGTCGGGCTTAACGTCGCTACGTCGAACTCCATGCTGGCGTTAATTACGCCTTTGCGTTCGTAGGCGTAGGCTTTCAGCTCGCTGAAGTGAGTGGTCGCCACCATCCGGCAGCCCAGCGAATGAATATGTTCCAAAATCGCAATGGCCAGCGCCGAGCCTTCCGCCGGGTCGGTTCCCGCACCCAGCTCATCCAGCAATACCAGGCTCTTCGGCGTCATCTGGCGCAAAATCGAGATAATGTTCGTCATATGGCTGGAGAAGGTACTTAAGCTCTGCTCGATGCTCTGTTCGTCCCCGATATCGGCGTAGATGGCATCAAATACGCAAAGCTGGCTGCCGTCTTCCGCCGGCACGAACAACCCGGACATCGCCATCAAGCTAAGCAGACCAATCGTCTTCAGCGTGACGGTTTTCCCCCCGGTGTTCGGACCGGTGACAATGATCGTCGTGTACTGGTTCCCCAGCTCCACATCGATCGGCACGACCTGGTCAGCCGGAATCAACGGATGGCGCCCCTTCTTCAGCTTGATGAACCCGCGGTCGTTCATCCGCGGCAGCGTCCCCTTTAATTCGCGAGCCAACCGGGCTTTGGCGAAGATGAAATCCAGCTGGCCGAGCACATCCCCGTCGTACAGCAACAGCTCGGCTTGCTCGCCAACCAGGGCGGTCAGCTTCTGCAAAATGACCTCGATTTCCCGTTCCTCACGCAGCCGCGTCTCGCGCAGCTTGTTGTTCATCGCCACAATCGATTCCGGCTCAATGAACAGCGTAGCTCCCGATCCGGACTGATCGTGTACGATCCCGCCAAAATGCGCGCGGTATTCCGCTTTGACCGGGATGACGAAGCGGTCGCCGCGGATCGTGATCAGCTGATCCTGCAGCATCTTCGACACCGAAGCGGAGCGGATCATCGCATCCAGCTTCTCCCGGATCCGCACCTCCCCGCTCCGCAGCTCGCGGCGGATGGTGGCCAGCTCCGGACTAGCCGAATCGAGCACCTCCGCGCTTTCGTCGATGCAGCGTTTGATCGCATCCTCCAACGGCTTCTGATCGCTTAAGGTATCGCTTAAGTGATACAGCAGCGGAACTTCATGTTCTTCGTGCATCGTGGCAATATACCGTTTAATCCGGCGCGAGCCTTCCAGCGTGGTTGCAATGCCCAGCAGCTCGTGCGGATTCAGCGTCCCGCCGATCCGGGCCCGCTTGACCGCCGGAGTGATATCCACGATTCCGCCGAATCCGGGCGCCCCCTTAAGACGGTCCACCTTAAACGCTTCATCGGTGGCTTGAAGCAGCCGCTTGACGTCCTCCAGATCGGTGACGGGCCGCAGCGCTTCGGCTGTTCTTTTTCCAAGTGCCGTTTGGGAAAAAGAGGACAGCTGATCTATAATTTTTTGATATTCCATGGTTTTCAAAATTTTCTCGTCCAAGTACGTTCACAACTCCCCTCGGGCTATGATCCCATTATAACGAAACCGTTCATTTTTCGCCATTTGCCCCCTTGGACACATAAGAATGCGATTTGCGGAACATGATAATTGCGTATAGCCAAACGTACTTACTCTCAAAAGGAGGCTATGTAACATGCATTTTCTGGGACACGTCGTGCGATTCATCGTCTCCGCCTTAGTTATGCTGGTTGTGGGATGGCTTGTACCGCAATTCAGCATCGGTGGATTCGGCAGCGCCTTACTTCTCGCCTTGGTCATCGCCCTGTTGGGTTGGGCCATTGAAGGCATTTTCGGAACGAAGGTTACCCCGTTCGGGCGAGGAATCGTCGGTTTTCTTACGAGTGCACTCGTGATCTGGCTTGCCCAGTTCATCATTTCCGGCGTTTCCGTCTCTGTGATCGGTGCATTACTTGCTGCATTGGTCATCGGGATTATTGACCTGTTCATCCCTGTCGCAACTCCCTTTAACGCTGCCAAAGACAAAAACAATCGTTAATGGCTGTGTTCAGGGCTAAGAGGCCTTCCTCCGCAAGTGATCCATTCACTGCGGAAGGAACGGCCTCTTGACTTATAACTGAAGGAAGTTCAACAATTCTTCAAACCTTAAACCACCCACCCTCTGCAAAATACGGTATGATATTCTTAAAATTGCCACAAATATACTGTATCGCGAGGGATTATTGTGAAGAAAAGCATAGCCATCGTTGCAACTTCCGTACTCTTGTTACTTGTTACCGCTTGCAGCGGCAGCAAAGCGGCTGAGAACAGCAGTGCCGCCGGGAATAATATCCAACCGGAAGCGGAACTGGTCATTGAAGCCAGCAACTATCAATTCGATCAAGCCGAATACCATTTGAAGAAAGATGTTCCGGTCAAAATCGTTTTCAAGAACGCCTCCGGTAATCACGGCATTCTCGTGCCCGGTTTAAAGCTGCAGCTGGACCGCAAGAACGACTCCGCCGTGATCGTGCCAACCGAAGCCGGTGAGTTCGAAGTGGCCTGCTCGGTGATGTGCGGTTCCGGCCACAGCGCCATGATCTCCAAAATTATCGTTGAATAAACGCATGTAGCAAGAGCCCGCAGCGCACAGCCGCGGGCTCTTGCTCTCATTGAATCGCATCAAAGCGATCCTCTCGCCATTAACTTTGATCCTGCTCCAGCAATTCAATCCATTCGTTAAATTCCGATTGAAGCTTGGCATAGTCGTCCTTCAGCCGCTGGTACTCTTCTTCCCGTTCGGCCTGCCGCTCCTGCTCCTTCTCCCGCTCCAGCTGCAACAGCCTGAATTGATGGGAAATAACCTCGTAACTATCCGTAACCTCCTGCAGCTGCTCCGCAAGCTTGCGTTTCTCTTCCTCCAACGCCTCGAAGTCGCTCGCCATGGTGATGACGCGTTCGCTGCCGGCTGCGCTTTCCTGCTGCCATTCCTCCAGCTTCCGCTGCAACTCGGCTTCCTTCTCGCGCCAAGAGCTCAGCTCACGTTCCGCCGAGGCCCACTGCTTACGCCACTCCTGCTCCCGCTGCTCCGCAGCCTCGCGGTAGCTCGCCAGCTCGGCGGCCAGCTGCGCCGCCAATTTGCGGCTGTCCTCAAGCTCCTGCAACCGCAGATTCAGCTCGTCCCGCTCTTGCTCCAGCTGCCGTTTCTCTTCTCCGGCTGCCTGCGCCTCAAGAAGCGCTTGTTCCCGCTCCTTGGCAGCCCGCTCCAACCGGGAGCGCAGCGAATCCAACTCGGCGGCCAGCGCCGACGCCTTGTCCCGCTCGGCCTGCAGCTCGCCGTTTGCTTGCTCCAACCGGCTCACTTCGGCGGCCAACTGCTCGCTCTTATCGGAAGCCTCGAGCAAGCTGATCTCCAGGCGGCTGATTTCCTCGCTGCGCTTCTCGGCCAGCTTCTGCCACGACTTCTCACTTTGCTGCGCTGCTGAAACTTCGGCTCGGAGCTTGTCCTCCCGCTGCTTGCCTTCCTGCAGCCGCTGTTCCAGCTGCTTTGCCTCCGCTTGCGCGGCTTGAAGCGTGCTCTGGAGCTGCTTCGTCTGCTCCTGCAGCTTCACGCTTTGCTGCTGCGCCCGTTGCTCGGCCGCTTTGGCTTCTTGCTCCCGCCGCTGCAGCTCGCTCACCTGCTTCTGCAGCTTCGCGGCCTCCTCTTTCTCCCGCGCCGTCTGCTGTTCGGCTTGGCGCAGCTTGGATTGCAGCTGCGAGTTGCTGCCGCGCTGCTCAGCCAGCTGCCGCTCCAGCTCTTGTACCCGGCTGCGAAGCTTGCGCGCCTCCTCCTCCTGCCCCAGCAGGGAGGCTTCCAGCTTCTCCGCTTGCCCGGCAAGCTGACGCTTCTCGTTCTTCAGCTGCTGCTGTTCCTCCTGCAGCGCCTTATACATGCTCTCCTGCTTGGCATGTAAATCCTGCAGCACTGAGTTCTCCTGAAGCAGGACCGTTTTCTCCTGCTTGGCATTCTGCAGTTCGTTCTGCAGCTGATCTACCCGGATCGCTTCCTCCGCCATGCGCACGGCTGCCAACACAGCCAGCCGCGGCGTGTCCAGATGGGGATAGGCCTGGGCGATGCTGCGCATATGCTCATCCACCCGGCGCGCGACTTGCTTCATATATTCCGCGCTGCTTCCAACGATTTTATAAGAAGTTCCGTAAATTTCTACGTTTACGCTAATTCGGCCTTGGTTACTCAACGTTATGTGCCTCCTTCGGTCCTGTAAGTCGTCTCTTAGATGCGGATAATTGCACGAAAGTCACATCGAATCGGTCGTTCTACAAATGATTCGATGTGACTTCGTCCAATTCCTGCTATTTTCTAAGCTCCGCCGCAAAAGTTTGCGACAGCCCTTCGACCACCCGGTCGTGTACTGCGGCAACTTCCTCGTCCGTCAGAGTCCGTTCCATATGGCGATATACCAGCGATAAAGCTACGCTCTTCTTGCCTTCGCCTAGCTTGGCACCCGTAAATACGTCGAATACCTCCACCGATTCCAGCAGCTCGCCGGCCTTTTCACGGATCACGCCGATTAACGCGCCCGCTTCCACATCGGAGTTCACGACAACAGCGATATCGCGCTGCATCGCCGGATAACGCGGCAGCTCTTGGTAAACGTAAGCTTCGCCCGCATAGCGGTACAGCGGTTCAAGCAGCAGCTCGGCAACATACGTATCATCCAGATCCAGCTCCCGCTGCAGCTCCGGATGAAGCTGACCCAGCGTACCGATCCGTTCCTTGCCGGACGTGCCGTTCAGGAAGATGGAAGCCGAACGTCCAGGATGGAAGCCTTGCGGCCCATCCGCTTCATACGTCATCCGTTCAGCAACCCCCAAGTATTCGAACAGGCTCTCCAACGCACCTTTGAGATCAAAGAAATCCACCTTCTCCGCCGGAGCGTTCCAGCGTTTTTCTGCCCGTTCGCCGGCCAGCAGCAAGGACAGCACCGGCAGCTCGCTTGGCTGCTTGGTCAGCTTCTCCTCCTTGGTGCGGAAGACGCTGCCGATTTCAAACAATGCCAGATTGTCCTGCTTGCGATTGCGGTTGTAAACGGCGATGTCGATCATTCCCGGCAGCAGGCTGCCGCGCAGCACGCTGCGGTCCTCGCTCATCGGCATGGCCAGGCGGATCTCCCGATCCCCTTCCCCCAGCTGCGGGAACTTCGCGCTTGCCCCTTCCCGGATGAAGGAGTAACCCATCACTTCCTGCCAGCCGCCATGAGTGAGCAGTTGGCGGATCGTGCGGCGCAGCGCCTGCGGTTTCGTATAGCCGCCGACTGTCGTTACCCCTTCGATCATCGTTGCCTCGATGTTGTCGTAACCGTAGAGCCGCGCCACCTCTTCGATCAAATCCACGTCGCGCGTAATGTCGCCGCGGCGCGTCGGCACGCGAACTTCGATGACCTCCTCCGAGCCGGCACATTCGAAGCGGAGACGTCCCAGAATCGTTTTCGCCTCCAGCGAGGAAATGTTCGTGCCCAGGTAATCGTTCAGCTTCTGAAGCGACAGGGCGATCACTTTCTCTTCCTGCTCTTGATGAACGATCTCCACGATCCCTTCAGCCACTTGGCCGCCAGCATAGGCTGCCATCAGCGAGGCCGCGCGATTCAGCGCCGGGATGACGGAAGCCGGATCCACCTCTTTCTCGAACCGCTGCGAAGCCTCCGAGCGAAGCCCCAGCGTCCGCGACGTGCGGCGGACGCTGGCGCCGGCAAATTTCGCCGACTCCAGCACAAGGTTAACCGTTTGATCGGTCACTTCTGTATCGAGTCCGCCCATGACGCCCGCCAAAGCCACCGGACGATCTTCACCATCCACGATCAATAGTGCGCCGGCTTCCAGCTCACGCTCCTGACCGTCCAGTGTCACCAGCTTCTCGCCAGCTTTGGCTTGGCGCACGCCCAGCATGCCGCCGGCGATCTTGTCAGCATCAAATGCATGCAACGGCTGCCCGTACTCCAGCATCACGTAGTTGGTGATGTCGACGATATTGCTGATCGGGCGAATCCCCGCTGCCATCAGCCGGTTTTGCATCCACAACGGCGATGGGCCGACCTTGACATCGGCGATGTAACGTACCGCATACCGGCTGCACAGCTCAGGTGCGTCGATCTTAACCTGAATCCGTTCCTTGGCCAGTACGCCAGAGGAGGCAAGCTCAGGCTGCGGCAGCTTTACTTCGCGGTTCAAAATCGCGCCTACCTCATAAGCAGCCCCGATCATGCTCAGGCAATCCGACCGGTTAGGCGTCAGGTCGAAGTCCAGCACCTTGTCGTCCAGCCCCAGCAGTTGGGTAATCGGTGTGCCGATCTCCACTTCTTCAGGCAATACGAGAATGCCTTCCTGCTGTTCCTTCGGCAGCAGCTTGTCGTTGAGGCCAAGCTCTTTGGCCGAACAGATCATCCCTTGCGACAAGACGCCGCGCAGCTTGGCTTTCTTGATCTCCAGCCCGCCCGGCAGCTTGGCGCCTACGAGCGCAACCGGTACCTTCTGGCCGGCCGCCACGTTTTTCGCGCCGCATACGATTTGCAGATCCTCTCCCTGCCCCGCGTCAACGACGCAAATGTTCAGCTTGTCAGCGTCAGGATGCTTTTCTTTGCTTTTGACAAAACCAACCACAACGTTCGAAACGCCTTGATTGCGGTTTTCGATCGAATCGATTTCAATCCCGGACCGGGTGATTTGCTCCGCCAGCTCTTCAACATTTACCCCATCCAGCGAAATATAGTCAGACAACCATTCGGTTGATACTTTCATTGTCAGTTCCCTTCCCTCTTTACGTGAAATTAAACTCTGGCAAACTGCTGCAGGAAACGCAGATCGTTGTTGAAGAAGTAGCGGATATCATCAACGCCGTACTTCAGCATCGCGATCCGTTCTACACCCATCCCAAATGCGAAGCCGCTGTATTGCTCCGGATCGTAGCCGCTCATCTCCAGCACGCGCGGATGCACCATCCCGCTGCCCAGAATTTCCAGCCAGCCGGACTGTTTGCACACCCGGCAGCCATGGCCGCCGCACTTCATACACGTTACGTCAACCTCAACGCTTGGCTCCGTGAACGGGAAGAAGCTGGGGCGCAGGCGAATTTGCGTGTTAGGTCCGAACATTTTGCGCGTGAACTCAAGCAAAGTGCCTTTCAGGTCGCTCATCCGGATGCGTTTGCCTACAACCAGCCCTTCAATTTGATGGAACTGGAACGAGTGGGTTGCATCGTCGTCATCCCGGCGGAATACGCGTCCCGGGCAGATAATTTTGACCGGCACTTCCCCTTGCATCGCTTCCATCGTCCGCACCTGTACCGGGGACGTTTGTGTCCGCATGAGCAAATCTTCCGTCAGGTAGAAGGAATCCTGCATATCACGGGCCGGATGGTCCTTCGGCAGATTCAGCGCCTCGAAGTTGTGGTAGTCCGTTTCAACCTCAGGGCCTTCCGCAATCCGGTACCCCATGCCGATGAAAATCTCTTCGATTTCCTGAATCACCTGGTTCAGCGGATGGATGCTCCCCTGCTTCAGCGGTCGGCCCGGCAGCGTGACGTCCACTTTCTCAGCGGCCAGCCGCGCTTCGGTTTCTTGGCGTTGGAACACCGCTTGCTTCTCTTCAATCACCGCTTCGATGGCGGCTCTGACCTCGTTGCCGATCTGACCGATCACCGGACGCTCCTCGGCGCTTAAGGACCCCATCCCGCGCAAAATTTCAGTTAATGCGCCCTTTTTGCCCAAATATTTGACCCGAAGGTCGTTCAAATGCCCGGCATCGACGGTTTCCGCCAGCTCTTTGAGCGCCTCCGCTTTTAGTGCTTCAAGACGTTCTTTCATGAATAGCTCCTCCTAAAAATGTTATGAGCGCTGCTTCTCGATTCGGTTTCTTACAAAACCGTTCCGAGTCACAAGCGTCAGTTCAAAAAGTCAGGTTTTCAGCACCGAGAAGGTTGGATGAAGCTAGGGACTGAAAAGCGGAGCATACGTTTGGGGTACGTGAGCACCTGAAATGTTTCCGTAGGAAACATGCATCGTAAGCATACGCTTAGCCCGGCTGAATTCAAGATTCGACGTCGAATCCGCTTCATGTCCTGCTTCGTGATCAAAAGATGACTTATTGAACAACCTCTTAAGGCAAAATAAAAAGGCCTTCTCTCCCGTAAGGGACGAAAAGACCGTGGTACCACCCTTGTTAGAGCACCGCGTAAACCTCAGCCAGCCACATGGCTCGCAAGGTGCGCATTGCTCTCGCTCCAACGAAATAACGGCTCGTAACCGGTATCCCCTAATGTGCCGGGCTGCAACCATACGCCTTGCGGCGTAACGATTCGCAGCGGCAGTTCAAGGAACTGCTCCGGAGCGAACTTCGGCAGCTCCGTTTCCCTAGCGGCGCTCTCAATCTCCGGCGCCCCTTCCCTGTTGGTCGGTTCCTGCTTACTCTTCTCCATCCACGCATTTCATGTCATAATTACCTGCTATTATATGCTAAACGGACAGCCGTTGGCAAGTCAGCGGTGAATTATGGTATCTTAAAGTGGTTATACCAAACGCTACTCCATCACGTCAAGGAGGGACCCGCCCAATGAACGGCAACGAACGCAAGAACATCAGGCCTGGCCTCACCGTGGACATCGTATTAAAAAAGATCAGCCCACCGGCAAACTAACCCGCGGCATAGTCAAGGACATTCTGACGAACTCCGCGACCCATCCGCACGGCATTAAGGTCCGGCTACAGGACGGTCAGGTAGGCCGAGTGAAAGTGATTCATCCCGGCAAATCCGACTGATCCAAAGACTTAGATCCGCCTTACCGGATGCCGCAGCACGGTTTTCATCTTCTCCGGCGCGGTTTTGCGCGGGTCCGACAGATAGATTTCATGATGCTTGCGAAGGTCATCGAAATTCTCGGTTAATCCATTCGCTTCCAGGAACGCCCTCATCCGGGCAACCGATTCCGGTTCCCGCTGCGCCAACTCGGCGGCAGTGATCGTTTTACGCTCCAGCAGCAGATAGGCGATTTCAAACAGACGGTTCATTTGCACGCGTACCCTCTCCTTTTGATGACAAGTATACCCTACAAATAAGACATCGCAATGTCATATTAAGAAAAACGTCTATCGACGTACATTCAAAGTAGACAGACCGCGTTTAGCGGAAGTTTTTCTTGCGATATCAGGATGCTAATGCCCCGAAGTTTATACTTTCTGATATCTTAAAAAAAGAAGAGCTCTCTAGGAGAGCCCTTCTGCTTTATGGTTGTTTGTTACGCCGTGTGTTTAACGTTCAGCGGTTGCTTAGGCGTCGGGGCTTGCGTTCCGGCATCGCCTTTTTTGTGGAACAACTTGCGGAGGTAAGGCATCACGTAGTAGTCGAGGCCGATTTTACCAGCGTTAGCTGCTGCCACGAGAACCAGCACTTCAAGGATCAACATTTGCGCGTTGGTGCTTACCGTACCCGAGAAGAGGAACGCGGCGTTCATCACGAAGCCCATCAGTGCAGCGAAGGTGGTGAAGGTACCGAGGATCAGCCCCAGGCCAACCAGGAATTCGCCGTAAGGCACCAGGAAGTTAAAGAGTCCGACATTCGGCAAGGCAAAGTGTTCCAGGAAGGCTGCCCACCAGCCTTGTACGGCCGGATGGTCGCCAGTGCTGTTCGCGATCGCTCCGGTCAGGAAGCCTGCGGCATCGAAGCCGCCGGTGATTTTATGATAGCCGGCTTCGATCCATTGGTAGCCCAGGTAGACGCGGATAACGGTCAGGAGCCACATCGCCACTTTGTTTGTTCTCAGGAAATTGTTAAACATAAGAACCACTCCTCTTATTTATCGTTGGTTTTTTGTTTTTCGGATGATCATCTTTGATGTCTTTATTATATGTGATTTATTTCACTATATATGTGATTTAAATCACAAATATCAAAAATTGAGAAAATAAATTTTAAACTACTTCCGCCGCAACAACAAAAAAATCCTTACCGAAGTAAGGATTTAAGCTTCTTCATTATGGAGCGGGTGATGGGAATCGAACCCACGCTACCAGCTTGGAAGGCTGGAGTTCTACCATTGAACTACACCCGCAATGTACAGATCGGGACGACACGATTCGAACATGCGACCCCCTGGTCCCAAACCAGGTGCTCTACCAAGCTGAGCTACGTCCCGAAGTAATGCAGGCCTTTTTGAGAAGGCAGAAATTAATATATCACGTTTCGCATGCGAACGCAAGCGAAACCTGCCAGCAGCTCTTGCTGCCGGCAGGTGGGCTCGCCATCCCCGCGCTCACGAAACGGAGTTATCGTTAATGGTATAAACTCCGCCTTGACCTTCTTCCACGATATAAACATCAAAATTATTGGATCCCCACAGGACAAATTTAAATTCCTTTCCTTTAGGGGCTCTCAAATGTGATGTTTTAAAACGACCGGCTGTAGGATTGATTTGGCCAAGTAGAGAGACTGACCGGTCTTCAGTTGGTAATATCAAACCTTTATCCAAATGTTCTGTATCGTTATAGAACTGAAGTGTATGATGGGTGTCCGTCGTATCGGCTGGAGCCGCTCTGACGGCTACACCACCATCTGCCGTGTTGGCGATGGTAAATCTCTTACCATCTTTCAGTTCCAAGTCATGTTCATGCTCGGAAACATATTTATCTACACGGCCGGTTTCGAGGTTGTAAAATAACTCGGCTGATAATGTATTTGGTCATATCCCATTCACCTCGGAACCATCCGCTAAAGTCGCCTTGATGAAATATAAAATCGTGGTTTCGCTCGGCATTCTACTTGCAGGTAATAGCTTGGCGGTAACCTCGCTAATCCAGTTTTTGATTACGCTATCGCTTACTTCCAAGTCCTTTGAGCCCCATCCTAAACGAAGCAAAGCGATCTGAGCTTGGGATAGAGCATAGTACATTCCAAGCCGAGGAATAATACGTTCAAACGTCGTTATCGTTTTGCCAATATCTGCAACCGCCTCGGAGGCGCCTACCGCTGAAATTCCGTACGTAGAAATAACTTCTGTTTTAAAATGAGAGTCAAGGAACGTATGTTCACCCTCATTCTTATTTAACGTTATCTTCAGTGTAGGGTTTGCAGTGCCTTCATGATGAATCTCTATAGCTCTGTTCAAGCCAGAAGATTCTCTATACTTGCCTGTGTCGGAAATTTTACCGAATCGTCTCACCAATAAATGATTTAAATTCTCTAGCAAAAGATTTCGATTCGCCTCATTGCTTATTGAAGCAGCATCAAGACCTAATAATCGGGCAATCCCTTCGGGTTGGAAAGGGTCCACTGGATGGTTAACCGTATGAGCAAAGTGTTCCTTAAGCCGTTCAGATAATAAAATCAATTCTGACTCCAGCAACAAATCGCAAAGATGTGACACATCCTCGTTCAAATACATATATACGAAACTTTCATTTGCAATAATCGTTTTCAGAATGTTCGCAAGATACATGTCGCCTATCAGAAAATCAGAACCGACTTGCAAAGCAAGACGTCCATCATCTGAAAATCCGGCTCTCACCGGTGGAAGAGCAAATTCAACATGATGATCTAACTTCAAGGCGACCCCAGGTTCCTTGGATATACCGTCATTGTCGTCAATTGCTGACTTTTGTGTCATACGCATCAAAACTCCCTTATATATGACTCCCCGCAGGGAAGGATATTTTAAACGGTTGTCTGCTTGTTTTCTTTTGCAATCTCTTTTCGAACAATCGGTGCAACGCGGGTGCCAAACATCTTGATGGCACGCAGGACTTCACGATGTGGCAACGTGCCGATATTCAGATGCAAGAAGAAACGGTTTGTTCCTAGCTTTTTGCGGACGAGAAGAATCTTCTCTGCAACATATTCAGGATCACCTACATAGAGGGCACCATCCATCTTGCGAGCATCATCGTAGGATGCAGCGCTGTATGGCGGCCATCCCAACACTCTGCCGAGTTCGTTCATTTGAACGACCGTGTAAGGTCGGTGTAACTCGACAGCCAGTTCTGTGGTTTCTCCGACGAAGCCGTGCGAGTGTGTCGCAATTTTAAGCTTACTTACATCGTGGCCTGCACTCGCAGCTGCTTGTTTATACAATTCGACTAACGGAGCAAATCTTTCCGGGTTTCCGCCAATGATCGCAAAGACGATGGGCAATCCCAACATTCCTGCTCGTATGGCCGATTCTGGTCGTCCGCCGGAGCCAATCCACACCGGAAGCGGGTCTTGGACAGATCGCGGATAGACGCCGAGATTATGAATCGCCGGGCGATTCCCCCCTCGCCAGGTGACTTTTTCCGAAGCTCTAATCTTTAGAAGCAACTCAAGGTGTTCTTCAAACAATTCGTCGTAGTCATTCAAGCTGTAGCCAAACAACGGGAACGAATCAACAAAGGATCCTCGCCCCACCATAATTTCGGCCCGCCCATTACTGATGCTGTCCAGCGTTGAAAATGATTGGTAGACGCGAACCGGATCATCCGAGGAAAGGACGGTAACGGCACTCGTGAGCCGAATTCGCTTGGTTAAAGCTGCCGCTGCAGCAAGGATGACGGCTGGAGCTTCGGAGGCAAAATCAAACCGTTGATGCTCTCCGATTCCAAACACATCAAGGCCAACTTGATCGGCAACAACGATCTCTTCGATCCCGTTACGAATCCGCTCGGAATGGCTGATTCTCTTGCCCGTTACAGGATCTGGTGTGGTCTCTAGAAAAGTATTGATGCCTAGTTCAAAATCTATGGATTCAGTCATGGTGATCCTCCTTCATTTTCTGTAATTAACGATGTCCTGCAGCAACGTTTTTGGGCGCGATTTGATTGAGACGTTGAAGGTCCGAATCCGTAAGTTCAACCTGCAAGGCTGCAATATTTTCTTCTAAATACTTTCTTCTTTTCGTTCCTGGAATCGGCACGATATCGTTACCTTGCATCAAAATCCATTTCAACGCCAGTTGAGGGGCGGTGCATCCCTTTTCAGCCGCCATTTCTTGAATCCGAGCAACAAATTGAAGGTTTTTCTGTAAGTTCTGTCCTTGAAATCTTGGGAAATTTCGTCTTACATCGTCGTAATCCAAATCCTCGTAGCGCTGAATTGTCCCGGTTAGGAACCCGCGTCCAAGCGGGCTGTAGGCGACAAATCCGATGCCAAGCTCTCTGAGAGTAGGAAGAACTTCGTCTTCAATGTCTCGGGACCATAAGGAGTATTCCGTTTGCACTGCTGTGATTGGATGAACTGCATGTGCACTGCGGATCAGATGTGCCGGGGCTTCCGAAAGGCCGATATAACGGACCTTCCCTTCTTTAACCAACTCAGCCATCGCCCCTACCGTCTCCTCAATGGGGGTGAAGGGATCGATCCGGTGCAGATAATACAGGTCAATGTGGTCAACGCCTAATCTGCGCAAGCTTGCTTCAGCGGCTGCCTTAACATATTCCGGTCTTCCGTTATAGCTCCAAGGGCCTCCCCATCTGTCGCGTACGACCCCGAACTTGGTAGCCAAAACGACCTCGTCACGCCGATCTTGAATCGCTTTTCCCACCAGTTTCTCATTTTCTCCGATACCGTACAGATCTGAGGTATCCAAGAAGTCTACACCAAGGTCCAATGCTCGATGAATCGTCCGTATCGATTCCTGTTCATCCCGGTCGCTGCCGTAAAAATCAGACATGGTCATGCAGCCTAATCCCATAGCAGAGACTTTCAGCCCGCTTGACCCAAGAGCTCTTTTTTCCATAAAAAAATCTCTCCTTTGTCATTTTGTTTCGTATGTTAAGAAATCAACATTTCGGAATGATTTGTATTGCCGAGTTCTACTTTAGTGCTTATAAGCCTCACCCCCCCTTTTTTAATCGAACGTTCGTTCAAAATGCTATAAAATTCATTCTTTTTATCGAACGTTCGATCGATAAAGGTTAAAAAAATGGGCCGTTCATGCTTTAATCGCATCCCAGCTCATTTGAATCATTTTGTCGATGTTGGCAGGGCTGAATTCATACTCACCATTGATATACTCTTTGCCCATTTGGACAAATGGCAAGCAGGAGTAAGTAACGAGAAGATTCGTTTCCGAATCCTTAAACAGTCCTTCCTTAATCCCCCTTTCGAATAAAGAATACATCGGCTTGAACACGCCACCGTTTTGATCTTTACAGTGTTTTTGTATAAACGGCGAATCAAGAAACTGTTCCATCAACAGAAAATTTGCTTGATTATTCACGATATAACTGGAATAATTACGCAAGATCTTCTCAAAGGCAGCCTTGACTGACATATCCGCCGTTACGCCAAGAAACATCTTCTCATGCATTTGTTCCTTGAGCTTAAAGTATAGTTTAATCAGCAAGTCTTCTTTACTTTCAAAATAAAAGTAAATGGTCGACGAAGAGATATTCGCCCTCTTCGCAATTTTGGACATGGATATTTCGGATAGTCCAATTTCATTGAGAAGTTCAATCGTTGTCTGATAGATCAGCTCTGTTTTGTTATCGGATTTATTTTTCATGGCCACATTATAATCGAACGTTCGATCAAGAGTCAACACTTACACCCAACTCATCCTTTCTT
>NZ_GG695994.1:31890-38994 GCF_000159955.1 Paenibacillus sp. oral taxon 786 str. D14
TTCCTTAGCCGGCTAACCGGCTAAGGAACTCGCTTTCCAGCACACCGGCAGACACCGGTTTGCTAAACAGATATCCTTGTCCTTCGTGGCAACGTTGGCGCTTCAGAAACTCCAACTGCTCCTCGTTCTCTACGCCTTCGGCCGTCACCTTCAGCTTTAAGTGATGTGCCATAGTGGTGATGGTGGAGACGATCGCCGCGTCGTTCCCGTCGTACATGACCTCTTTGACGAAGGCGCGGTCAATTTTCAACCGATCGATCGGCAGGCTTTTCAAATAATAAAGCGAGCTGTAGCCTGTGCCGAAATCATCGATGCTGATATGTATCCCTAAACGCTTCAAGCGATGAAGCTGATCTAGCGCGGTTTCAATATCGTATGTCATGCTTTCCGTCACTTCCAGCTCCAGGTATTGCGGATCTAACCCTACCTCACGCAGGATCGCGTTCACGTGCTCTGCTAAATTATATTGCCGGAACTGGCGCATCGATAAATTGACGGATACGCAAACCGGTTCAAAACCGTCCATCTGCCATTTCTTATTATACTGGCAAGCCGTCTTCAGCACCCACTCGCCGAGAGGAACGATCAGCCCGCTCTCTTCGGCCAGCGGAATGAATTCACTTGGCGGTATCAGTCCCCGCTTCGGGTGGTTCCAACGGACAAGCGCTTCCATCCCAACCATTTTCCCCGTATCCAAACGAATCTGCGGCTGGAACTCCAGGAAAAATTCCTCCCGCTCCAGCGCCTTGCGCATATCGTTCTCCAGCTCCACCTTCGCTTGGGTACGCTGTTTCATCGCTGCATGATAACGCAGAAACTCCACGCCTTGTTCCTTAGCATGGTGCACCGCCATATCGGCAAATTGGATCAACTCGTTCACTGAGTCGGCGTCATTCGGAAATACGGACAAACCCATGCTCAAGGAAATATGGTATTCGGTGTCGTCGATGAGTACCCCCGGATCTACAGAGGCTAACAGCTGTTTAGCCCGGTCCTCGGCGGCCGCAGCATCCGGCAGCTCGGAGAAGACCACGGCGAATTCGTCCTCGCCCATCCGGTACACCCACTGCTGAGGGCCTTCAAGCACCGCTAACCGACTTCCCAGCTCGGTCAACACCTTGTCCCCCGCGCTGTAACCCAACGAGTCGTTAATCGCCTTAAACCGGTCGATATTGATAACCGCCACGCCGATACAAGCCCGCGTAAATCCCAAGAGCTCGTCCAACTGCTCTTTCATTTGCCGCAAATTCGGCAGTCCGGTTAAATCATCATGGTAAGCCATATGCTTCATCTGGGCTTCCACGAGCAGTTTGCCGCGCAACGGTTCTTCAATCGTCAGCCGGTAAACCCCTTTTAATACGATGTAATACGAAATGCCCATATACCATTGCCCCGCCGCCTGGGTTAACCCCTCAACATGCCCCGGCGGACAGGTCAGCAAGACATGCCCCATCGCCATGAAGAGCAGTGACCGGGTTACCGTCATCATCGCCGGCGGGCGCTCTGCCCGATGCCGATAAAGGACAGCCGCAGCCACGAGGAGGTAGAGCAAAGGAATCCCCGCTTGCAAAACCAGTTGTAGAAGCTCCGTTTCAAATAATGTCGGCAAGCGGTCTTGGTACCGGTTTAACACAAACAGACCTGCCAGTGTCACCAAGACGGCACTGACAAACATGGTCACTTTCTGCTGTCCGGACACCTGCTGGTCCGTTGCAGCAAAGATCCGCAGCATCCCAAAGGCCCCTAGCAAATGTGAGATCACCAGAAACCAGGTCGCCAAATTTCCGCTCGGTTCGAAGCCAAGCAGCGAGATGTCACCGTATAAAACGGTATACAGGATATCCAATATCCCGATCATCGAAAATAAAACGGCCGTGTAAAGCCGCTGCTTGGAAAGTTTGTCGGTAAACAGAATCCATCCCTGCGCAAATATGGCGAATGATACGGCCAGGCACATGAGGCCTGCCAAAAGATGCAGCGTCTGAACAACCGCGTCCGTCCCCGGCGGATATCCGTTCCATGCCGACAACTGGACAACCCCGATCATCGCCGCCAATCCGATTACCCCTTGGATGATTGTCGTTCGTTCCTCTGCCCTAATCCTCAATGCGTATCAACCTCCGGAGGTAAGTACTTATCGATCCGTCATGAGTCTACTATTCAACATATTCCGCTTATTTCCTGCCTTCTTCTCAAATTTGTCGAGGAAAAATAGAAGCCCGGACACAAGGCCCGGGCTTAATTTTTATGATTTTTTGGGACGATGAACCGTTGTCTCCGGCGTCGTCAGCTTATCGTAAAAATCGACGACTTTGTCTTTGTCGTCCGAAGCCCGCAGCGCCATCGCGGAACGCGGATGCTCGTCAAGCGTCCCCGTGATCATGTAAGGGATCAGGTACCCCCACTCTTCCTTCTCGCGAAGCGGGATCAAGAGCTCCTCCAGAACTTCTAGTACAGGGCGCAGCTTGTAATTCGTACCCTTCAGATGGGTCACAAGCAGCTCGGTTGGACAGTTGCCGGCCGCGCGTCCCATGCCATACACAGAGGCATCCAGCAGTTCAACCCCATTTTCAGCGGCCACCAGCGTATTGGAAAAAGCCAGCTGCATGTTGTTGTGGGTGTGAACACCTAGCCGTTTACCTGGCAAATGGGTTTTGAACTTGTTGACCAAATGCTCCATGTCTTTATAATCGAGACTTCCGTAGGAATCAACGATGTAGACAACGTCAACGACGCTATCTTTGATCATCTCAAAGGCTTCCAGCAGCTCATGCTCCATCACGTTGGACAACGCCATAATATTCAACGTCGTCTCGTAGCCGCGATCATGGAACAATTGCACCAGCTGCAGGGCTTTGTCCACATCTTTAATGTAGCAAGCAACTCGAATTAAATCGAGCAGGCTTTCGCTGCGCGGTAAAATATCGTTTTCGTCTACCCGGCCGATATCGACCAGTGCGGATAGCTTCGTCGTTCCTTTTTGAGGAATTACCTTGCGCAGGAAATCGTCGTCCAGAAACCGCCAAGGACCGGCTTCATCGGCGCCTTTCAGCAGCTTCGGCGAGTTTTTGTAGCCGATTTCCATATAATCCACACCCGCCTCATTCAGGCCCGCGTACAATTTTTGGACAAATTCTACGCTGAAGTCCCAGTTGTTCACCAGTCCTCCATCACGGATGGTGCAGTCGACGATTTTGCATTTATTGGCTTTCATCTGGCATATTCCTCTCCATCGTTTCGTTTTACTATCCATCTTACTAAAGGTTGTTCGAAAAGTCATCTTTGGATCACGAAGTTTCCATTCTTCGTTATGAAGTAAATCACAGTATGGGCCAGCGGTGCGTGCTATATTACTTGTGAATTTAATTGAGATTGATTCTCAATAGCGTTTAATCAACTAGATTTTTCAGCCGTTTTCGGCTTACTTACATGACGAAGGAGGAAGTTTTCATGAAACCTTGCCGATGCTGCCTGCTAGGTTTGAAACCCGGGACCACTTGTGCCATCACGCAAATTGGCAATATGGACCCGATCCTGAAACGGCGCCTCGCGGATCTCGGGATCCGGGAAGGATCCCGCGTGGTCGTGAAACGGTACTGCTTATGGGGCGGTCCGGTCACGCTGGAATGCGCCGGGCAACTGCTGGGCATCCGCCAGAAGGAAGCGGCCCATATCGAGGTGGCAGTCTCATGAACAACGCCGCACTCATTGGGAACCCGAACACAGGGAAAACCTCACTGTTTAATGCCTTAACCCGCTCTTACGAATATGTCGGGAACTGGGCCGGCGTAACGGTGGAGAAAAAAGTCGGGCACCTGCGAAGCACAACCGGACTGCTCACCGACCTGCCCGGGATCTATACCCTGCATCCTTTGTCTCGAGATGAGGGGATTGCAGCCGAGTACCTGGCCTCCGAGCCCCCTTCCGTGCTCGTGAATATCGTCGATGCCTCTAACTTGGAGCGTAACCTATATCTGACGCTGCAGCTACTGGAATACGGCAAACCGGTAATCATCGGGTTAAATATGATAGACGTTGCCGAGGCCCGCGGGTTGAAGGTGGATCCAGAGAAGCTGGCGGCCCTGCTGGGCGTTCCCGTTCTCCCGCTGATTGCACGTACCGGCAAAGGCAGTAAAGAAGTGCTGCGGGCAATCGAACAACAGTCTTCTGAATCGGCGCAAAAGCCGGAATTTACGATCGATTATGGCGAAGTGATCGAGCAAGCCATTCACGACATCACGCGTGAGCTTGCAGCAGACTGGGAGGAACAACGTCCGGCCTTACGCTGGATCGCCTTGCAGGTACTGGAGGACAACCCGGCGGTCATCTCCGCGCTTCCGCCGCAGACCAACTTGCACATGCTGCAGAAGATCCGGGCCGAAGTAGAAGCGAAGCTGGCTGCGAACGATTTGGCTTCCTCCGCGGAAGCGTATATCCGCTCCGTCCGGAACCAGCGGATTCAGAACATTTGCAGTGAAGCCGTGGATGCCTCACAGAAGAAACCGCACTCGATGACCGAACGCATCGACCGTATTGTCACCCATCCGTTTCTCGGCCTCCCGCTGTTTATGGTTTTCATGTACCTCACTTTCCAGCTGACGTTTGATTGGCTCGGCAACCCGCTCTCTGATCTGCTGGACGGGTTCATCAGCGGTCCGCTGATCAGCGGTGTGGAGAGTCTGCTGACCGGCATAGGGGCTTCAAGCTTCACGCAGGCGTTGATCACGGGCGGCATCATCGGCGGCGTTGGCGGCGTACTGGTGTTTATTCCGCAGATTTTCATCATGTTCCTGATCATTTCCTTCATTGAAGACTCCGGTTACATGGCCCGGATTACCGTCATGATGGATAAATTGATGGAAATCGTCGGTCTAAACGGCAAAGCGTTAATTCCATTTATCCTAGGCTTTGGCTGCAATGTGCCGGCGATTATGGCTTCCCGCAGCATCGAGCAGCCGAAGGAACGGATGCTGACCATGCTGCTCATTCCGCTGATGTCCTGCTCCGCGCGGTTACCGGTTTACGCTTTATTTGCCGGCATCTTTTTCGCTGAGTCGCAAGGTCTGATCGTCTTTTCTCTGTATATGCTTGGCATCGTGCTGGCGCTTGGGTTGGCCAAAGTGTTCTCGCTGTTCCTGTTCAAAAACGAACGTTCCTTCTTTATCGTTGAGCTGCCGCCATATCGGATGCCGCAAAGCGTCACCCTGTTCCGCAGCACCTGGGAGAAGGGCAAAGGCTTCCTGCGCAAAGCCGGCACCTTCATTCTCGGCGGTTCCGTGCTGATCTGGCTGCTCACGTACCTTGGTCCGGGTGGCGTCGCGGACAACATGGATGACAGCTTCCTCGCAGCCATCGGCGGCTTGTTCGCGTCCGTCATGCAGCCGCTAGGCTTCGGCACTTGGCAATCCGGGGCAGCGCTGATTACCGGGTTTATGGCCAAGGAGGTCGTGGTATCAACGATGAACATCATTTACCATGTTCCGGATATGGCCGGACTGCAAGGCCAAATTGCCGCATCCTTCACCGGGCTGCAGGCCTACAGCTTTATGGCCTTCGTTCTGCTGTACACCCCGTGCCTTGCAACGGTTGGCGTTCTTCGCAAAGAAACAGCTTCCTGGAAGTGGACGTTATTTGCTATCGGCTATTCGCTGACGCTGGCTTACCTCGTGGCTTTCTTGATCTATCAGATCGGATGGCGGCTAGGATTCGGACTGGCTTAAGCAAAATTCGATAAACGAAAGGAGCTGCCTGTTATGGCCGACATCATCATCCTTACCGCTATTTTTGGATATGCTGCCTTCGCGTTATACCGCGGCTTCAAGAAAAGCAAAAAAGGCGCCTGCGCCTCCTGCTCGCAGCAGAAGTCCTGTTCTGCAGCTTGCGGGAAGTACGCGGCGTCCTCTACGCCATCTGCGGCCAAAGGCCCTAAAGATTAATTTATAATGCCAGCGGGAGCGAAACGGTAAAGATCGTTCTCGCTCCTTTTAAGCTGTCCACGGAAATGTTCCCCCGATGGTTCCGGATGATCCGGTAACTCACCGACAATCCCAATCCCGTTCCCTTCTCCTTCGTCGTAAAAAACGGATCAAACAAGCGGCTTAGCATCCCCTTGTCCATTCCGCCGCCGTTATCTTGTATCGAGATACAAACCGATTTGCCTTCCTTCTCCGCACGGATATCGATCACCCCTTGGTGGTCGCCGCCTACTTCGGCGATGGCGTCCATCGCATTTTTGATAATGTTCAGCAGCACCTGCTTGATCTGCTTAACATCGATGGAGACGAGCAGCTCCTCGTTTGGCTCGTGAAGGATCATTTGGCATCCCTTCATCAACGCCTCGCTCTCCGTAAGCAGAACAACCTCCTTCAACAAGGAAGAAACGTTGACCGTCGATTTCTGCGGAGCCGAAGGCTTCGAAGAATTTAGAAACTCATGGATAATATCGTTCGCCCGGTCGATTTCCGTTAAGATAATCCGGGCATACTCATCCTTGCCCAGCTGCAGCAAATGAGGCCGCAGCAACTGAATAAATCCGCGGATCGCTGTAAGCGGATTCCTAATTTCATGCGCAATCGCCGCGGAAATTTTTCCAAGCATCGCCAGCTTGTCGTTCTGATAAGCCGTTTGTTCGATCCGTTTAAAATCAGAAACATCCTTGACGCTAAGCAGAAAATCCCCATCCATCTGATCCCCGTATGTAACCGTAATCAGCCAATGTCTGCCGTATTCGTCAATTAACTCATGGTACTTTTTGCGGTGAAAGATAGTCTCCCGGTAAATACGCAAGATCTTACGCTTCTTAAATTGGTTGAGATGCGGATGCCGCAGCAGCTGCAATAAATTACAGCCGATCAGGGATTGGCGCGGCATTTCAAGCAGCTTGGCCATCTGTACATTGATAAAGGTTAGAACCCCATCACAGTCAAACAGCATGATTCCGCTGTCCAGGTGTTGGAGTACGTTCTCATACTTGTTTTTTACGAGTTGGGGCGATTGGTATGCTTTGACGGACTGGAGCAATGTCTCTTGAAATTCACTCAACAAGCTTGGTTCCCCCTTTATTCAAATGATGTACTTTGCCTTGCAAGACAACATACCATCACT
>NZ_GG695994.1:40626-56228 GCF_000159955.1 Paenibacillus sp. oral taxon 786 str. D14
CCTAGATGACCTTTACCCTAACGCGGTGCACTCACCTCAACCTTGTTATGCGATCTATGTCATATTTCGCACCAGGCGATGCCATACTTGTCCATGGTTCAATTCCCGATAAGTCAAAAGCCACCTGTTTCAATCATAATCAAGTTTTCCAAATACCGTCAATCAGAGAAACTGTCGAAAAAAGTGGGATCAACGCAAAACGACTACCATAGTCCTAAAAAAATGCAAATAGTCTCCCTTCCGGAAGACTATTTCTAGGATTTAACGATTGTTGTGTAGCAGCCGGGCCCGGCGACGGCTCATGACCGCCAGCCTTTTCTTTAGCTCCTCCGTCCATTTCTCGTCGCCGATTTGTTTGGCAACAGACATGAGGTCCAGCGAAATATCGATTTGGCTCTGCACAATGGCCAAGGGATCTTCATCTTCCCGATTTACGCAATTTCCGAAAATGGAGTCATCGTCCTCCATCACAAAATCCTGAAAATCAATCTCCGCCACTCCGTCACCATGCGCGTATTCGGCCAGAATTTCGTATTCGTTCTCCACTTTATAATGAACCTCAACCCGGTGGCACACCGGGCAAAATAACAGGGGCACATTATGTACCTGCGTGCGATAATGCTTTAAGGTGCCCTTTGTCCCCAGCATGCTGGCTCCGCAGCAAAAGCTCATTCCCCTTCACCCCTTCCCGCGTTTGGTTCATTTCCTCTTCCTGGCTCTCCCTGAAGCCGGGATTTTCATATAATTTATTCGTGAAGCTTGCTTCAAATTCCTGCGTATGAATTGTAAATCCTGGGAGTTTGGCCAATCCTTCGCCAGAGAAAGCTTCTGGGCAAAAAACCCCCGATTTGAGCCAGGCTCAAACAGGGGGTCCTTCTTCTTATTTCTTCCCACATGGTAACATCGGCCATTTCCAAAGTCAATCAAACGGCCCCATGCAGATTGATTTATTTCTTCATCGCAGCTACGATCAGATCGCCCATTTCCTTTGTACCAATCGCTTTGCTCTTGTCAACGGCAATGTCGCCGGTACGATGTCCGGCATTCAGCACGTCGGTTACAGCGGCTTCGATCGCGTCGGCTGCATCAGCATAGCCAAAGGTTAAGCGGAACATCAGCGCAACGGACAAGATCGTCGCAATCGGGTTGGCCAGGTTTTGGCCTGCGATGTCCGGTGCCGAACCGTGTACAGGCTCATACAGCCCAAAGCTGCCTTCGCCCAAGGAAGCGGAGGACAACATGCCAATCGAGCCGGTCAACATGGCCGCTTCATCGCTCAAAATGTCGCCGAACATATTTTCCGTTACGATTACGTCGAAGCTGGCAGGACGGCGCAGCAGCTGCATCGCGCAGTTATCCACCAGAACATGCTCCAGCTCAACGTCCGGATATTCCGGTGCGATCCGGTTCACGACTTCACGCCACAACCGCGACGTTTCCAGCACGTTGGCCTTATCTACCGAAGCCAGCTTCTTCCGGCGCTTCTGGGCAATCTCAAACGCTTGGCGAACGATCCGCTCAACTTCTTTTACGTTATATGCACAGGTATCCACGGCTTCTTGACCTTGCTCTGTATCGCGGCGGTATTTCTCACCGAAGTAGATGCCGCCGGTCAACTCACGCACAACGATAAGGTCCGTCCCTTCAAGCACTTCCGGTTTCAGCGTCGAAGCGTCCTTCAGGCAATCGAATACCACCGCCGGACGCAGGTTCGAGAACAAGCCGAGCGCTTTACGAATACCGAGCAGGCCGGTTTCTGGGCGCAGCTCCTTCGGATTGTTGTCCCATTTTGGACCGCCTACAGCCCCGAGCAGAACAGCATCAGCCTTTTGACAAATCTCCAGCGTCTCTTGCGGCAGCGGCGTTCCTTTCTCATCGATGGCGATCCCGCCGAACAACGCATGCTCCGTTTCAAACTGGTATCCGAACAGTTCCTCTGTCCGTTTCAACACTTTCTCCGCTTCAGCCACCACTTCCGGCCCGATGCCGTCACCCGCGATGACTGCGATTTTCTTGACTTCTGCCATTGCTTCCAGCTCCCTTTCGTGAACATCCTCTTCTTCAGTTGTAACACACCGGGTAAGGATAGACAAAGATATAGAATCTATTAAGGTCATAGGTTTTAACTATAAGTCATCAAAAAAACAGCGAAGCTGCATGAATCAACTCCGCTGTATCCGCACATCCGCGTATTAGTTAAGCCCGAATCGTAGAGTGGCTTTTTCGCTTCTCAATCAACCGATTAATGGCATCGACATAGGCGCGAGCGCTCGCTTCCAAAATGTCGGTGCTAATGCCGCGGCCCTGTACGGAAATGCCGTTTTGCGTCAGCACGACATGCACTTCGCCTTGGGCATCCTTGCCTTGGCTAACGGACTTGATTGAATAGTCCGCCAGTTTGACTTCCTCGCCGGAAGCCAGGTCGATGGCGTTATAAATCGCATCAACCGAACCGTTGCCTTCGGCTTCCTTCTCGATGATGTCGCCGCCAAGGGTGACCAGCCGCACCTTCGCTGCAGGCGTTGCCTCGTTGCCGTAAGAAACAAAGATCGTCTCGAGACGGAATTCCTCCGGCGTATCGACCAGCTTCTCCTCAACGATCGCCAGCAGGTCTTCGTCGGTGATTTCCTTCTTCTTATCGGCGAGCGCCTTGAATTTGGCGAAGGCTTCATTTAACCGCTCGTCGTCCAAGGTATACCCCATATCGACCAGCTTCTCGCGGAAAGCGTGGCGGCCGGAATGCTTGCCCAGCACTAACTTGCTCTCCTTGAGCCCAATCGTCTCCGGCGACATGATTTCGTAAGTCGTTTTCTCCTTCAGCATGCCGTCCTGGTGGATGCCGGATTCATGGGCAAACGCATTTGCGCCCACAATCGCCTTGTTGCCCGGCACAACCATCCCGGTCAAGCGGCTGACGAGCCGGCTCGTACGGGCGATTTCCGACAGTTCAAGCGTGGTCTTGGCTCCGAAGAAATCAAACCGGGTTTCCAGCGCCATCGCCACTTCCTCCAGCGCGGTGTTGCCGGCCCGCTCCCCGATCCCGTTGATCGTTCCTTCGATTTGGTCTGCGCCGCCCAAAATGGCCGCCAGCGAGTTCGCCGTCGCCAGGCCCAAATCGTCATGGCAATGGGCGCTCAGCTGGATTTTCTCGATCCCAGGCACCTTCTCCTTCAGCGTACGGAAGATGTTGCCGTATTCTTCCGGATACAAATACCCTACCGTATCTGGGATATTCACCACCGATGCGCCTTCGCGGATAGCCATCGCCGTCATCTCGCAGAGGAAATCCAATTCAGTCCGGCCGGCATCCTCGCAGGAGAATTCGATCTTGGAAAAGTACTTGCTCGCATAACGAAGTGCCGCCTGCGCGGTTTCCAGTACTTGTTCTTTGCTCATCTTCAGCTTATATTGCCGGTGGATCGGACTGGTGGCCAGGAACAAGTGAATGCAAGGGTCTTCCGCTCCTTGCAGCGCTTCGCGGACCGCATCGATATCCTGGGTGCGCGAACGCGACAAGCCGATCACCGTCGACTTCTTAACCGCACGCGCCACAGCGTTCACGGCGGCCAAATCCCCGGGCGAAGCTGCAGGGAAGCCCGCTTCAATCCGGTCGACTCCCAGCTTCTCCAGCTGATAGGCGATCTCCAGCTTTTCGCGAGTATTCAGGTTGACTCCGGGAGACTGCTCCCCATCCCGAAGCGTCGTATCAAAAATGTAGATTTTGCGCATGCCATGCACCTCCTCCGAAAAGCTCCAATGCGGCTCACGCATTAGGCACGGCCGCATTGGATATTCAGGTTAATACTTATCTTACGTTTTACAATAGGAGCGGTATACCGCTTATTTCTTGATCCAGTGCATCAAACCGCGCAGCTCTTTGCCGACCACTTCGATCGGATGGTTCGCTTCGTTGCGGCGAGTTGCCGTAAGAAACGCACGGTTGGATTGGTTTTCCAGGATAAAGTCACGGGCGAATTTCCCTTGTTGGATATCGGAAAGCACTTCTTTCATCGCTTTCTTCGTTTCTTCCGTTACGATGCGCGGGCCAGTAACATAGTCGCCGTATTCCGCCGTGTTGGAGATGGAATCGCGCATGGTCGCCAAGCCGCCTTCATAAATCAGGTCGACGATCAGCTTCATTTCGTGCAAGCACTCGAAGTATGCCATTTCTGGAGCATAACCTGCTTCAACCAGCGTCTCGAAGCCGGCTTTGATCAAGGCAGATACACCGCCGCACAATACAGCTTGTTCACCGAACAGGTCGGTTTCGGTTTCTTCACGGAACGAAGTTTCGATAACCCCTGCACGCGTACAGCCGATCCCTTTCGCATAAGCGAGTCCGATTTCTTTCGCTTTGCCGGTAGCGTCTTGGTGGATCGCGATCAGACCGGGAACGCCAAAGCCTTCAACATAAGTACGGCGAACCATATGACCTGGGGATTTTGGCGCAACGAGCAACACGTCATTGTCCGGGGAAGGTACGATTTGACCGAAATGTACGTTAAAGCCGTGAGCGAACAATAATGCGGCGCCTTTTTTCAGGTTAGGAGCGATTTCGCTGTTATACACCGCAGCTTGCGTTTCATCCGGCATCAGGATTTGCACAACGTCTGCACGTTTGGTTGCTTCCGCAACGGACAATACCTCAAAACCGTCTTCCTTCGCTTTGGTGAAGGATTTACCTTCGCGCAGGCCAACGATGACATTCAGTCCGCTTTCGCGCAGGTTTTGCGCATGGGCATGTCCTTGGCTGCCGTAACCGATAATAGCAATGGTTTTTCCTTTCAATACGCTGAGATCTGCATCTTGTTCATAGTACAAAGTAACTGCCATTTCTTATGCCCTCCTAAGATTTGCGGGACAGTCAAGCTGTGCCCTTGATAATTAGTATAATATGGTTTCCTCCGCCTGTAACGAGCGGGTATTTCAACGGACCGACGCCTTGAAGCGGTAAAGTGAACTCTTGGCTTGATCGATCCCCTCAAACACCCGCTCGGCAGCGAGCGGAGAGGTGAAGCCGCGCGCGGCGGCAATTCTACTGTAGTGTCAATGAGCTTTGGTGAAGCCTTGTTTACGTTTTACGCGTTCCCCCGGATCATGGCGGTCACGCCGGTGCGCGACAGCTCCCGGATCCCGTATGGACGGAGCAATTCAATCATTGCATCGATTTTCTCGGTATCGCCCACTACTTGGACGATCATGCTGTGCGTCCCGATATCGACGACGGCGGCGCGGAACGTTTCGACAACGCCCATAATTTCCGGGCGCTCCGCCGGCTCCGCTTTAACCTTGATCAAAGCGAGCTCGCGCGCCACCATCGGTCTGGAGCTGAGATTCACAACTTTGATCACGTCGATCAGTTTGTAGAGCTGCTTCTCAATTTGCTCCAGCGTTTTGTCGTCCCCTTGCGTGACGATGATCATCCGGGACAAGCCTGCTTCCTCGGATTGCCCTACGGTAATGCTCTCGATATTAAAACCGCGCCGTCCGAAAAGGCCGGCAACACGCTGCAGAACACCTGGCTGGTCGTTCACTAAAACAGAGATCGCATGGCTTTTCATCATCATTCACTGTCCCCCATCAACATTTGATCAATGGTGGAGCCTTGGGTAACCATCGGATATACATTTTCCTCTTTGCTGACCACGAATTCCACCAGTACCGGTCCCGGCGTGTCGAGCGCTTCCTGCCATACGCGTCTGGCTTCTTCTTTGTTGGTTGCCCGCAGGCCCTTGACGCCGTAAGCTTCCGCCAGTTTGACGAAATCCGGACTTCCCTCGAGATTGATATGGCTGTAGCGGTTGTTATAAATTAATTCCTGCCATTGGCGAACCATGCCGAGTACCTGGTTATTGATAACCACGACTTTGACCGGAATGTTGTTGATCGCGCAGATCGCCAGCTCCTGAGCACACATCTGCATGCCGCCGTCACCGTTGATCGAGATCACCAGCCGATCGGGATGTCCCATTTGTGCACCAATAGCGGCAGGGAAGCCAAATCCCATAGTTCCGAGGCCGCCCGAAGTGATCCAGGAGCGAGGCTGATTAAATTTGTAGTACTGGGCCGTCCACATTTGATGCTGACCTACGTCGGTCGTGATGATCGCATCGCCGCCTGTCGTTTCGTTCAGCATCTCGATGACCCACTGCGGCTTCAGCACCGTATCCGAGTCCTTATACTTCAGCGGCTTCTCGATTTTCATGCGTTGGATTTGTGCTCTCCAAGCATCCGCTTTGTCCGCCCGGGATACGAGTGGATTCAGCATTTCCAGCACCGTTTTGACGTCTCCCACGATCGGAATGTCCGCATAAACGTTCTTGCCGATTTCCGCTGGGTCGATGTCGATATGCACCACTTTGGCATGCGGGGCAAATCCGTCCAGCTTACCGGTCACCCGATCGTCAAACCGCGCCCCGATGTTGATCAGCAAATCGGATTGTTGAATCGACTGGTTGGCCGTATACGTGCCGTGCATTCCCGGCATTCCCATCCACAGCTCGTGGCCGCTCGGGAAAGCACCCAAGCCAAGTAAAGTCGTTGTAATCGGAATTTGCGTCTTATTAACGAATTCGAACAGCTGTTCATGTCCGCCGGAGTAAACAACGCCGCCCCCGGCAATAATCACCGGACGTTCAGCCTCCTGGATCGCCGCAGCCAATTTATCCAGCTGCAAGCGGTTTGGCACCACCGTCGGGTTGTAACCGCGCAGGTTGATGGTTTGGACGGGCTCGAACAACGTTTTGTTTGCGGATACGTCCTTCGGAATGTCGATCAGAACCGGTCCTTTGCGTCCCGTGTTCGCGATATGGAATGCTTCGTGAATAATTCGCGGCAAATCCTCTACGCGCCGAACCAGATAGCTGTGTTTCGTAATCGGCATCGTAATGCCGGTAATATCTGCTTCTTGGAACGCATCCGTACCGATCAGGCTGGAAACGACGTTCCCCGTAATCACAACCAGCGGAACTGAATCCATAAACGCAGTGGCGATCCCCGTCACCGTGTTGGTTGCTCCCGGACCGGAGGTGGCGATACATACGCCGACTTTGCCGGTAGCCCGAGCGTACCCGTCTGCCGCATGGATGGCGCCCTGCTCATGTCGCGTTAGCAGGTGATGGAAGTCTTTAAATCCGTACAGCGCATCGTAAATATACAACACCGCTCCGCCCGGATAACCAAAGACGCATTCGACACCTTCCAAAAGCAAGCTGCGAAGCAGGATTTCGGAACCCGAAATGACTTCCGGTTTCATCCATTTCTCTCGTAATTGTTCTGTAGACCGCACTTCTGGAATTTGCGCGCTCATCAGTCATCCTCCTTTTCATAGGTTGTTTTTTAAAAGTCAATTTTTGAAACTCTTATTAAGCTAAAAAAACCTTCCGTCCGCCGGAACAGTTTCCTGCTCCGAGGGACGAAAGGTTTAATCCTCCGTGGTACCACCCATTTTTACCCAGCACCTCGCAGTGCCAAGCCTTGACGAGTAAAAGCCTAAGCTGCCTTACTCGTGGTCCATAACGCGGACCAGACGATTCCCCCTACTAAGCCTTTGTCGCAAGCGCCACCGCGGATGGCTTGCAGCTTTTCAGGGAAACAGCTCCGAGGTGAGCTCGCAGTTAAGGGATTTTGGTGGTGGTCTCAGCAAATCCATCCACTCTCTGAGCAAAGAGCCCTTAAAGCTTCGTCCTCATCATTGCCGTTTGCAAGATATGCTTCAAATGTTTAGGAACATTATATGATTAGATGACACCGCACGTCAATACCCTAAACAATTAAAGTTTCCAACAGGAACCCTTTCCCTCCTCTCCCTCATATGATAAAAGATAGCGCCCAATCTTATGCACGGTTAGGAGGAGATTCGTGTATGATTCGTTACAGAAGGCCGAAACAGGACGATCCCGTCATCTACGATCTCATCCGCAGGGAGCTTGTCCCCTTCACCCATATGCCTCCTCAGGATATTGAAGCGGTCTTTAAGGATCTCCCAGTGCGGCTGTCACGCGGCGTATCGCTGATTGCGTCACCAACCTACGAAGCGGATCCCGTCGCTTTCATCCATTTTCTGATTTACGGCGACCTGTTATATATCGATATGATGGCGGTGGCAACGGAACACCAACGGCAGCGTCATGGCAAAACGTTAATGGCCCATGCGGAAAACTTAGCGGTCTCCCGGGGATGTCAACGGGCAAAAGTAATGGTGGACCGGGATAACACCCGAGCCCACCTCTTTTACCGCAAATTGGGATATCGGACTCAGCGTTACATCCCGTTGTCCCAATGTTATGAGCTGGAAAAAAGACTGCCCAGCCGCAATTAAGCCAGCTTACCAGAAATACGGGGAAGGATAACCGCCGTACGGTACGCCTCCGCCATACGGATACCCCCCGTACGAATAACCGCCAAAGGCGTATGGAGCGGTGCCAATCGCTAAGAGATCAAACAATACAAGCGGGATTAACGCTTTGGTTTTGACTTTTTTGCCGGGAGCTTGGCGGAGGATCAAGCGATTGCCGCTAATTTTCACCAGCTTCCCTGTAACCACCGTGCCGTCTTTTTTATAAGCCGCGATCTGCTTGCCCAGCCATTTCTCGGCTTCTTTTCTCGTAACCGTTCTGCCCATCCGAATTCCTCCTGTCAGGTTAGATCCTATAGCCGTGAAAACCGCTCTGGCCGAACCGTTTGACTCGGCTATTTTGTGTACACCCTTAGCATATGCGCCTGTCTCCACCCTGGCATACACCATCGCCTTGACCGCTGACAAACGGGCTTCTAACTCCAGAAGGGCAAAAAAAGGATGCTGACCAAGGGCAGCATCCTTTCAACTTGAAGCTTAACGTTTCCCCGGATCGTATGGCGTACCAAGCGCCGCCGGCGCCGAGGATCGACCCACCGCACCAACGAGGACGATAATCGTCAGCACGTAAGGGATCATAAAGATAAATTCCTGCGGAATACTTCTCGACCAATCGAACAACTGCACGTAGTTGCGGATCGCCTGCGAGAAGCCAAAGAACATCGCCGCACCAAAGGCGCCCAGCGGGTTCCATTTACCGAAGATCATGGCCGCAATCGCAATAAAGCCTTGGCCGGAAATCGTGTTATGGGCAAACGTACTGGTGGTCGTCAGCGTAATCGTAGCGCCGCCAATCCCACCTAGTACACCGCTGAGCAGTACCCCGATATAACGCATTTTGGTCACGTTCACGCCCAACGTGTCCGCGGCACTTGGATGTTCGCCGACCGAACGCAGGCGTAGCCCAAACGGCGTTTTAAACAACACGAAGTAAATGACCGCAACGAGGATTAACGCCAGATACGTCGTTGGGTACGAGTTAAAGAAGCCTTCCCCGATGATCGGGATATCACGCAGCACCGGGATCGGGAACTTATGGAATACGGTAACCAGCGGAGTTTCAGCAGCTCCGTCGAAAATCAATTTGACGATGTACACCGTCAAACCGGCTGCCAGGAAGTTAATGACGATCCCGCTGATCGTCTGATCCGCCTTAAACGTAATGGTCGCAACGGCATGAATCAGCGCACCAAGCGCACCCGCTACCATCGCCGCAATGACGCCAACCCAAGGCGAGAAGCTGCCCATCCCTGCTTCTTGGGCATAGTAAGTCCCTACGCCAGCCGCAAACGCCCCGAATATCATCAACCCCTCCAAGCCGATGTTAACGACGCCGGAACGCTCGGAGAAGATCCCGCCAAGCGCTGTAAATATCAACGCCGTGGAAAAGACAAGGGTGGAGTTCAGCAATTGACCAAGCAGTGTAAGTACGTCCATCTTACGACACCTTCTCTTTCTTGCGCTTCAGGTAAAACGGCTTCAGCACGATTCTTACAATGCCTTGAGCGGCAATAAAGAATATGATCGAACCGATTACGATCTTAATCAGTTCCGGCGGTACACCGGCGCTAAAGCTCATCCCGGCCGAACCATACGTCAATACGCCGTACAGGATCGAACCGAGCACTACACCAAACGGATGGTTCATGCCCAACAGCGCCACGGCGATGCCGTCAAACCCGTATCCCGGAGAAGCGGCGAATACCGATTGATAATGAAACACGCCCAGTACTTCAAACGTACCAGCCAGACCTGCGAACACACCGCTGATAAACATCGCTTTCACGATGTTGCGACCAACGTTCATGCCGGCGTATTCTGCCGCATTCGGGTTCAGACCTACAGAGCGCATTTCATAGCCTTGCTTCGTTTTCCAGAGGTACACAAAGAAGAATACGGCGGTCAGCAAAGCTATCACCGTTCCCCAATGGACCCGTGCGTTATTAAACACATCGTTTAAGAACGTCATCGAAGCGGACGCATCGATGTTCTCCGAACGGTTTTGGCCCTTAAGCAGATAAAAATTGCGAATGATGTAGTTGGAAAAATACAGCGCCGTCCAGTTCAACATAATCGTGGTAATAACCTCATTGATGCCTCGTTTGGCTTTCAGGTAACCTGCAATGGCTGCCCACAGTCCGCCGCCGATCCCCCCGCCAATCACTGCTAAGGGAACGAGGACAGCCGATGGCAATCCCTTGAAAGACAACGATATCGCAGTTGCCACCGTCATCCCGATCAAGACTTGTCCATCCGCACCGATGTTAAACATCCCGGAGCGGAAGGCGAAAGCAACCGCTAACCCCGTAAACATCAAAGGGGTAATTTGACGGATCGTTTCCCCGAAATCGTACGGATTGCCTATAACCCTTTGCACTAAGGCACCATAGGCCACTAACGGATTGTATCCCCCGATCAACATAACCACCGCGCCGACTAATAAGCCAAGTACAATGGCTACAAGCGGCAAAATAATGCTATCTAGCGTAAATATTTTTCGCAACTTATCCAACGCTTTGACCTCCCCGTTCCAGGCTTCCCGCCATCATGAGACCCAGTTCCTGATCATTGGTTTCGTGCGGAAGCACTTCCCCGACAATCCGGCCTTCATAGATGACGGCAATCCGATCGGACACGTTCATGATTTCATCCAGCTCGAAGGAGATCAGCAACACCGCTTTGCCTTGATCCCGCTGCTCAATCAGCTGTTTGTGTACAAATTCGATCGCCCCGACATCCAGTCCCCGTGTCGGTTGAGCAGCGATCAGCAAATCCGGATTCTTATCTATTTCCCGCGCAATAATCGCCTTCTGCTGGTTCCCCCCGGACAGGGAGCGCGCCTTCGTCTCAATGCTTGGCGTACGCACGTCAAACGCTTCAACCAATTGCTTGGCATGCTCGTCGATCGCCCGCCGATTTAGGATACCTCCCTTGCTGTAAGGCGCTTTGTAATAGGTCTCCAGGATCATATTCTCGCTGATGGAGAAGTCCAGCACCAGTCCGTGCTTATGACGATCCTCAGGAATATGGGACAACCCGCTTTCAATAATCTTGCGTGCGGGAAGGTTGGCAATTTCCTTGCCGGACAGCTTGATGGAGCCCGAATCGATTTTCCGCAAGCCCGTAATCGCCTCAATCAATTCACTTTGTCCGTTGCCGTCTACCCCGGCAATGCCGACGATTTCCCCGGCACGCACATCCAGGTTCAGTCCGTTAAGGATCTGAATACCCTGCTTGTCCTTCGCCTTCAAATCTCTCAACTGCAGGACGGGCTCGCCAATTTGCGGTTCTTTCTTATCTACCTTGAAGCTTACGCCCCGGCCCACCATCTTCTCGGCCAGTTCTTGCGGATTCGTCTTTGCCGTTTCAACGGTATCAATGACTTTACCCCGACGAATAATGGTCACTCGGTCGGAAATCTCCATAATTTCCTTCAATTTGTGCGTGATCAAGATGATGGACTTGCCCTCTGCCACCAGCCGTCTCATAATCGCCATCAATTCTTCGATTTCCTGAGGCGTCAGCACAGCAGTAGGCTCGTCAAATATAAGGATATCTGCGCCGCGGAACAGAATTTTCAAGATCTCGACCCGCTGCTGCATCCCGACGGAAATATCATGAATTTTCGCGTTGGGATCAACTTGCAGGGCGTACTGCTCCGACAGTTTCGCCACTTGGGCGGTCGCCGATTTATAGTCGATATTAAGTCCTTTTTTGGGTTCCATGCCAAGAATGATATTCTCGGTCACCGTAAAAGGATGTACTAGCTTAAAATGCTGGTGCACCATCCCAATGCCTAGTTTGATTGCCTTGTTGGGATTGTCAATCGTCACCGGCTGGCCATTCATTTCGATAGTGCCTTCATCCGGTTGATACAGTCCAAATAAAATGTTCATCAACGTTGATTTACCCGCGCCGTTCTCGCCTAGCAAGGCGTGAATCTCACCTTTGCGTAAGGTCAGGCTGATGGAATCGTTCGCGACGATACCGGGAAAACGTTTTGTGATTTGCTTCAACTCGACTACGGGAGCTTCAGCGCTCATGAAACCACCCTCACCATTATGGGATTAACGCAAGCAACAAGGCCAGTAGATCCACTGGCCTTGCTCGCTTGAATAATTTTATTATATTCCACTGTCCATACGGACGTAAACTTCTGGCAATTTCTGATTACTCCGCAGGAACCGTAATTTCGCCATTGATGATTTTTTGTTTGAATTCTTCGACTTTGTCCAAGATTTCTTGGCTCAGGTTCGGATTCTCTTCCGGCAAACCTACGCCGTCTTCTTTCAGCGTCAGGTTCGTTACTTGACCACCTTTGAACGTACCGTCGATCACTTGTTGCGTTACGTTCTTAACGGCAACGTCAACGCGTTTCATCATGGAAGTCAGCGTTACTTCATCACCGAATTCCAGCGATTGGTCTTTGTCTACGCCGATAACCCACAGTTTGTTAGCACCGCCGGCTTGGTTACGAGCAGCTGCTTCGTTGAATACGCCGTTCCCCGTTTGACCTGCAGCCGGGAAGATAATGTCGGCGCCATCGTTAAACAATTGAGTTGCCAAGGATTTACCGATATCCGGCTTGTCATAAGCACCTGCATAAGTCACGGTTACTTTGGCATCTGGGTTAACCGCAGCTACACCCGCTTGGAAACCAACTTCAAAGCGTTTGATAACCGGGCTTTCCGCACCGCCGATAAAACCGATTTTGTTCGTTTTTGTCGTCAGACCTGCAACAACGCCAACCAAGAAGGAACCTTCGTTTTCGGCAAATGTTACGGACTCTACGTTAGGAGCATCAACCACGTTGTCGATGATTGCCATTTTTGCGTTTGGATTCGCTTGAGCAACTTGTAATGTCGCATCGCCAAGGTCAAAGCCGATCGACCAAGTCAAGTCATAGCCGCCTTGTACGAATTGGTTCAAGTTTGGAACATAGTCAGAGCTTTGGTTACTTTGCAGATATTTGGTTTGGAGACCAGTCTCTTTATTCAGCTCAGTCAAAGCTTCCCATGCCGATTGGTTAAAGGATTTGTCGTTTACGCCGCCCACGTCAGTAACGAGACCGACTTTAATCTTCGATGCATCGGTTGCCGTTTCGCCGTTGCCTGCTTGCGTGTTGTCTGCTGTATTTCCGGCATTTCCTGCATTAGTTGTACCGCCGTTGTTTGCTGCATTGTTGTTGCCGCATCCCGCCAAAACCAGAGTAAATGCGAGCACCAAGAGTAAAGAAAGTTTGAAGGCTTTGTTCATTGCGGTTAATCCCCCTTAAAATTTTGTGAGTCTAATCTAAGTTGACCACACAGACAGATTATACCTGTAAAATATACTAAAATCCATACTTTTAATAACCTTGGGTTAAATAATTTTCGCCTTTACCTTTGATAAAACGCTTACTTTCGACAAATTTATCATCCAATGTTCGCATCATGTGAGATTATGCAGTGAACCGCGGGATTTCCGAACATTCACACCTGATTCACGAGCAAACATTAGTGATTACCCAGGTTTGTAAGATTGACAATCGTGTCGTGCGGTTCTTCTATAGCATTCCATATTTCCGACAATTCCATGCCCTAAACTCAAGGCTTTCTGGCGAAGGCAAAATCTCCTACCCCGGGAACATTCCATGGATTTCCAGGAAATAGCGCACCGAAAACACCAACACAATCCTGCCGCGTGTGCATCGTTTCGGCTCCAGTCTATGTAATTCCCCTCAAACGGCTCGATCCCCAAAAAAAGCGCCGTCCCGGAAGTTCCGGAAACAGCGCCTTATCGTTTGAGTTTTACGCGTTGATTTTCTCTTTAGCAACAGCTGCCAAAGAATTGAAGGCATTCAAGTCGTTCACTGCGAGATCAGCCAGCATTTTGCGGTTGATGTTCACGTCAGCGAGCTTCAAGCCATGCATCAATTTGCTGTAGGACAAACCGTTCATGCGAGCTGCCGCATTAATACGAACGATCCACAGTTTGCGGAAGTCGCGTTTTTTCGCGCGGCGGTCACGGTAAGCGTACAGCAAGGATTTCATCACTTGCTCGTTCGCAGTTTTGAAAATGCGGTGTTTAGAACCAAAATAACCTTTAGCCAGCTTCAGTACTTTTTTATGACGACGACGAACGACGAATCCGCCTTTTACTCTTGCCATTTAAAAAACCTCCCAATAAGTTGTGTAAATTGTTCCTTCGAATACTACTTCAGGTTCGCCAGTTGCTGCTTCATACGGCGAACGTCACCTGCGTATGCAACAGGGCTGTTAGCCAAAACACGTTTTGCACGTTTGGACTTATGGGACAGCAAGTGATTGCGGTTCGCTTTGTAACGTCTAACTTTACCGGATCCGGTAATTTTGAAGCGGCCTTTCAGGCTGCTGTGGGTTTTCATTTTAGGCATTGTACTTCCCCCTCAAAGTTTGTGAACGCCCGTTTTCTCTTTCAGGTCATTCCGCATTCGGAACGATCATATATAGAAAACAAACGATTAGTTTTTCGGTGCCAGGATCATGATCATACTGCGTCCTTCCAGCTTCGGAACTCGTTCAACATTCGAGATTTCCGCAACCTCATCTTTGACGCGGTCGAGAATTTTCTTCCCGATGTCGGCATGGGTAATTTCCCGTCCGCGGAAGCGAACCGAGCACTTAACCTTGTCGCCATCTTTCAAAAATTTGATCACATTGCGAAGTTTCGTTTGGAAGTCGTGTTCCTCGATATTCGCGCGGAACCACACTTCCTTGATGTCCACAATTTTCTGATTCTTGCGGGCTTCCTTCTCTTTCTTCTGCTGCTCGTAACGGAACTTGCCATAGTCCATAATCCGGCATACCGGCGGCTTGGCAGTCGGCGCAACGTTCACCAGATCCAGATTCAGGTCCATCGCCATCTGCAACGCTTCGCGCAGCGGCTTGATGCCGATTTGTTCGCCTTCAGCACCTACCAGACGGACCTCTTTCGCACGAATCTCTTCATTGATCAAATGTTCCTTACTGATAATCCTCCACCTCCAAATGGTCTTAAGTAATGACTCGGACCCTGTACTCACACACATAAAAAGGATGCAGGCCCAATACCCGCATCCCTCATTGATCGTCAATTCTTCATGAACATAAGCATTCATAAATGAACGGATCAAAACCAGCCAACACGTGCGTCGGTCAGGTGAGAAGCCGGGGCCTCTGCTTGCAATCCAAAAATATCTTGCAACCTCAAATACTATATCATGTGTATTTTACCAAGTCAAGGGGAC
>NZ_GG695993.1:0-16724 GCF_000159955.1 Paenibacillus sp. oral taxon 786 str. D14
CTCGATTTAGGTCAATTCGAGCAAATCGGCCCCAAAAGCCTGCACTTTTGCAGGCATTCCAGGCAAAACGGCCACTCCCCCGCAAAATAACTGTATTTTTGCAGGAATCGCCTGAAGATGAAGGACACGCTGTGCTAAAGGCACCAACTGGGCTGTGTTCTCATACGCTTTAGCACGAATATTTTGTAAGCGTAAAGTCCACACTGGAACTGAAACTGTAGCCCCTCTTGGCAAATCATCAAATTATGGTATAATGTTTATAAAGTCAAAGAAAGTCAAAGTCAACAGAACAGAACCGGATCACAGTGCGCCCTATAGGTGATTACCTGCATCCGGTGCGATGCTCTTAGGCCATGACAGCGTCCGTTCTTGATGATGCGATGTGCCTCGCGGGCCATGACCAATTCGACGCGACAAGCATCTTATGTCATAGCAAGCGGCCAGCATCCGTTCTTGACGATGATATGTGCTTCTAAGGCCATGATCACAAGCAACCGTTCTTAATGATTGCGATGTGCCTCTAGGCCGAGACGCGCATCCGTTCTTGACGACTTAATGGTGTCAAACCGCAACATGAGATACACGTATGGAATAATGGAGGATGAGTGATGCGTAATATCTCCGATATCATCGAAAAATATCTCAAGAGTATTTTGCATGAAAGTCCTGAGGGGATTATAGAGATTCAACGTAACGAACTTGCCGACCAATTTTCCTGCGTGCCGTCGCAAATAAACTATGTCATCAGCACCCGTTTTACTCTGGAGAAAGGGTACCTGGTCGAGAGCAAGCGCGGCGGTGGCGGTTATGTTCGGATTCGGCGCCTTCAACTGCCGGGACCATCATCGCTGCACACCCACTTGCATGAAACGATTGGGGAAGAGATCGGGCAATCTGCGGCGGAAGGATTGATTTATCGCCTGGAGGAAGCCCGTATTTTGACCCCTCGGGAGGCCGCAATGATGCGCTCGGCGATATCCCGCGATGTGCTGGCAGTGAAACTGCCGTATCGCGACCAGATCCGGGCAAGAATGATGCGAGCGATGTTAATCTCATTGTTGAGTTAACAGCATGATGTAACACAAATACAGGTTTAAGGATCTGCTGTCTTAGTCTATCCCGTAAGGAGGGACGTGCGATGCAATGCCAAGAATGCGGCAAACGCCCGGCAACCTTGCATTTTACGAAAATCGTGAATGGTGAGAAGACGGAGTTTCACTTCTGTGAAACCTGCGCTAGGGAAAAAGGGGAGCTGATTCCCGGCACCTCGGGCGGCTTTTCGATTCATAACCTGCTGTCGGGCTTCCTTGATTTAGGCCCGGCGACCAAAGGTCAGATTTCCGGGCACAGCACACCAGAACATCTGCGCTGCGAAGAATGCGGTATGACGTATTCCCAGTTCAGCAAAATCGGGCGTTTTGGGTGCAGCTCTTGTTACAAATATTTTAATGATCGTCTGGATCCGCTGTTTAAGAAGGTCCACGGCAATACCGTTCATGTCGGGAAGGTGCCAAAACGGATCGGCGGTCATATTCAAGTAAAACGTAAGCTCGATGATCTTCGCCGTGAGCTGCAATACCGGATCCTCCAAGAGGAGTTCGAGGTGGCAGCAGCGCTGCGGGACCAAATTCGCGAGCTTGAGAAGAACTTATCTGCAGAGTAGGAGGGATGTAGGGTGACCAATCTCCGATTTACCGAACAGCCGCTGAGCGAATGGATGAGCCGCAAAGGGAAAGAGTCCGATATCGTTATGAGCAGCCGGGTACGGATCGCCCGTAACATCCTGCACCATCCCTTCCCGATGTTGGCCACCAACACGCAATCGGAAGAGGTGCTGAAGCTTCTGCAGGGGGTTCTAAGCGATAAAGCACTCCAGGCTCACGGCAAGCTATACCCGGTGCTTCTTGCAGACTTGGATGAATTGGATAAACGAGTACTGGTTGAGAAGCATTTGATCAGTCCGAACCTGGCGAATGACTCCAGAAATGGAGCGGTCTTCATCAGCGAAGATGAGAGCCTGAGCATTATGGTGAACGAAGAGGATCATTTGCGTATCCAGTGTTTATATCCGGGGCTCCAGGTCCAAGAGGCTTGGGAAAAAGCGACGGCAATCGACGACATTTTCGAATCCCATGTGGATTATGCCTTCGACGACCGGCGCGGATACTTAACCAGCTGTCCGACGAATGTAGGAACCGGACTTCGTGCTTCGGTCATGATGCATTTGCCGGCACTGGTGCTGACGCAGCAGATCGGGCGGATTTTATCTGCGGTATCGCAGGTCGGCTTAACTGTTCGCGGGATCTACGGCGAAGGCAGCGAAGCGATGGGTAACTTGTTTCAAATCTCAAATCAGATTACACTAGGACAAAGCGAAGCTGAGATCATCGAAAATTTATACGGCGTGGTTCTGCAGATCATTCAGCATGAGAAGACGGCGCGTGAGAAGCTGATCAGCGAATCGCGGCTGCGCATGATGGACCGGGTGATGCGCTCCTACGGGATTTTGTCCCAGGCGTACATCATCGACTCGAAGGAAGCCGCCCAGCGGCTGTCGGATGTCCGGCTCGGCGTTGACTTAGGGTTAATCGAAGGCGTATCAACTCAAGCGCTAAATGAATTGAACGTCATGACGCAGCCCGGTTTTTTGCAGAAGAAATTTAGCAGCAGCATGTCCCCGGGGGAACGGGATATGTACCGCGCCAAACTCATTCGGGAACGAATGGGAAAATAACGGGTAGTACCAACTATGGAGGTGTAGGAGAAGATGATGTTTGGAAGATTTACGGAGCGTGCGCAGAAGGTGTTGGCACTAGCTCAAGAAGAAGCCGTAAGACTCGGACATAACAATATCGGTACAGAACACGTACTGCTCGGCCTGATCCGTGAAGGCGAAGGCATCGCCGCCAAGGCACTGATCGGATTGGGTCTGGGACTTGAGAAAATACAGGATGAAGTGGAAACGCTGATCGGCCGCGGACAAGAGCAACCGACCAATATCGCTTATACACCGCGTGCCAAGAAAGTGATCGAGCTGTCCATGGATGAAGCGCGTAAACTCGGCCATACGTATGTTGGGACAGAGCATATTTTGCTCGGCCTGATTCGTGAAGGGGAAGGCGTAGCGGCCCGCGTCCTAAACAACCTTGGCATCAGCTTGAACAAAGCGCGCCAGCAAGTGCTGCAGCTACTGGGCAGCAGTGAGGCCGTATCCAGCCATCACGGCACCCCAACGAACGTGAATACCCCAACGTTGGACAGCTTGGCTCGCGACTTGACGGCTGCGGCTAAAGAGGGCAATTTGGATCCGGTGATCGGCCGCAGCAAAGAAATCGAACGGGTGATCCAGGTGTTGAGCCGCCGGACGAAGAACAATCCGGTGCTGATCGGGGAACCCGGCGTCGGGAAAACAGCCATCGCTGAAGGTCTCGCGCAAAAGATCATCAACAACGAAATTCCGGAGACGCTGCGTGACAAACGCGTCATGACGTTGGATATGGGCTCCGTCGTTGCGGGGACGAAATACCGCGGTGAGTTTGAGGACCGCTTGAAAAAGATCATGGACGAAATTCGCCAAGCCGGGAATATCATCCTCTTTATCGACGAGCTGCATACGCTGATTGGAGCGGGCGGTGCAGAAGGCGCGATCGACGCTTCGAACATCTTGAAGCCGGCGCTGGCTCGCGGCGAGCTGCAATGCATCGGCGCAACCACGCTGGATGAATACCGGAAATATATTGAAAAAGACGCCGCGCTGGAACGTCGTTTCCAACCGATCACAGTAGATCAGCCATCGGTCGAAGAAGCGATCCAAATTCTGCACGGGCTGCGTGATCGCTATGAAGCGCACCATCGGGTGAAAATTACCGACGAAGCGATCGAGCAAGCGGTCAAACTGTCCGACCGCTACATCCAAGACCGCTTCCTGCCGGATAAAGCGATCGATCTGATCGACGAGGCGGGGTCTAAAGTAAGGCTCAACTCTTACACGGTACCGCCGAATCTGAAACAACTGGAAAGCCGACTGGAGGATATCCGCAAGGAGAAAGACGCCGCGGTGCAAAGCCAGGAATTCGAGAAAGCGGCGGCGCTTCGTGATACAGAACAGAAGATTCGCGAAGAGCTCGACACGACGAAGAACCAATGGAAAGAAAAACAAGGACGCACCGATTCCGAAGTTACGCCGGAGGATATCGCCCAAGTCGTTGCCAGCTGGACGGGAATTCCGGTTAACAAGCTGAAGGAAGAGGAAACCGAACGCTTGCTCAATATGGAGAAAATCCTGCATGAGCGTGTCATCGGGCAAGAGGAAGCCGTGAAGGCGGTCAGCCGGGCGATCCGCCGGGCACGCGCAGGACTTAAAGATCCGAAGCGTCCGATGGGCTCCTTTATCTTCCTGGGTCCAACCGGGGTAGGTAAAACCGAGCTTGCTCGCGCACTGGCCGAAGCGATGTTTGGCGATGAGAACGCGGTAATCCGGATCGATATGTCTGAGTACATGGAGAAACACTCCACCGCTCGTCTTGTCGGTGCGCCTCCAGGATATGTCGGATATGAAGAAGGCGGTCAGCTGACTGAAAAAGTACGCCGCAAACCGTACTCCGTTGTCCTGTTGGACGAAATCGAGAAGGCACATCCGGAAGTATTTAACATCCTGTTGCAGGTGCTGGAAGACGGCCGGTTGACCGACTCCAAGGGCCGCGTAGTGGATTTCCGCAATACGCTGATCATCTTGACCTCGAACGTGGGCGCTGATGCGATCAAACGCAATACACGTCTCGGATTCACCGCGGTTCAAGATGCGGGCGCGGATTACGAGAACATGAAGGGCAAAGTGATGGAAGAGCTGAAGAAGAGCTTCCGTCCGGAGTTCCTGAACCGGATCGACGAAATTATCGTCTTCCATTCGCTCGAGGAGCAACATATCGGTCAAATCGTCACACTGATGTCCGAAGAACTGCGTAAACGCCTGCGCGAATACGATGTCGACTTTACGCTGACTGATCGGGCGAAGGCGTTCCTGGCGAAGGTGGGCTACGATCCTGCGTATGGCGCACGTCCGCTCCGCCGGGCAATTCAGAAGCATATCGAAGACCGCCTGTCCGAAGAACTGCTGACCGGCAACGTGAAGAAAGGCGACTCGTTGACGATTGACGAAGAAAATGGTGAACTGAAGGTCGAACGTACGGGAACGTTCATCAAAAATGCGTAACTTGTGTAAAAAAATGTAGTTAAATTCTACAAATCCGTAACGTTAAAGCCGATGAAATAAGTGAAAGGCAGCTTCCAAAGCGATGCTTTGGGGCTGCCTTTTTTAAATCCTGCCGCCATGGCGGCCGTGGTCTCTCATAGCTTTCGATCAAAGCGAAAGGGTGGTAAAATTTTAGTAACCCTAACGATACGGTGTCTGCTAAGTCTGTAAAATATTGCAGAGGCGAGAAGGAGAGATAAATGGTTAAAGTAAAACATAAGTTTTTTTGCTCCGATTGCGGTTATGAATCGCCCAAATGGTATGGAAAATGCCCGGGCTGCGGCGCTTGGAACTCCATGGTAGAAGAAGTGGAGAAACCCGTCAAAACGCAGGGAATGACTTCCGGGATTTTTCATGCGAAAGAAAAGCCGGAATCGATCATAAATATAGAGAGCGGCAAAGAACCGCGAATTCAAACGGGCATCGGGGAATTAAACCGGGTGCTTGGCGGCGGTGTCGTGCCGGGCTCGCTGGTCCTGGTTGGGGGAGATCCCGGTATCGGGAAATCGACCCTGTTGCTGCAGACCTCGCATGAAATGGCGCGCAGCGGCCTGAGAGTCTTGTATATCTCAGGGGAGGAATCCGTCCGCCAGACGAAGTTACGGGCGGAACGGTTGGGAACCTTGTCTGCGGAACTGTTCGTCTTGTGCGAAAGCAGCATGGACGGGATCGAAGAAGCGATCGAACAGGTCAAACCGAATTTCCTGGTGATCGATTCGATCCAGACGGTTTACTTGCCGGAGGTTACCAGCGCTCCCGGAAGTGTATCACAGGTGCGGGAATGTACTGCAAGGTTTATGCGGATTGCCAAAGGGCAAGGCATTGCCACGGTGCTGGTCGGTCACGTGACCAAGGAAGGGGCGATCGCAGGACCGCGTCTGCTGGAGCATATGGTCGATTGCGTGTTGTATTTCGAAGGCGAACGGCATCATTCCTATCGGCTGCTTCGGGCCGTGAAGAACCGCTTTGGTTCGACTAACGAAATTGGCATTTTTGAAATGAACGAATCCGGCCTGGCGGAGGTGGCAAATCCGTCGGAGCTGTTTCTATCCGAACGGCCGCTCGGCGTGGCGGGCTCCACTGTCGTTGCCAGCATGGAGGGGACGCGCCCGATGCTGGTCGAGCTGCAGGCCTTGATTTCAGCCACCCATTTTCCTTCACCAAGACGGATGGCCACGGGGGTAGACTATCAGCGGATGAACCTGATTATCGCCGTCCTTGAGAAGCGAATGGGGATGTTCCTGCAAAATCAGGACGCTTACGTCAACCTGGCCGGCGGGGTGAAGCTGGATGAACCGGCGGTCGATCTGGCCATCGCGGTAAGTGTAGCTTCAAGCTTCCGCGACATCCCAACGAAGCCGTATGACGTGTTCTTTGGAGAAGTTGGTTTGACCGGCGAAGTGCGGGCAGTTTCCCGGGCGGAGCAACGCGTGAAGGAAGCGGCCAAGCTGGGCTTTAAACGAGTCATTTTGCCGGAGAAGAGCATGAAAGGGTGGAAAGGTCCGCAAGGGATCCAATTAATAGGTGTAAATACCGTTGCAGATGCGCTAGCTGTTGCGTTAGATTAGGGGGCATTAGATGATGAAGGAAACTACCCATGCAGAGAAAATGAACGAATTGCTGAAACTTGTCGCACCGGGAACGGCTTTTCGTGACGGACTCGAAAACGTGTTACGGGCCAAAACCGGTGGTCTGATTGTTGTTGGTTACAGCCCGGAGGTCATGGAAGTCGTTGAGGGCGGCTTCTCCATCAACTGTGATTTCTCGCCGAACTATCTCTATGAGCTGGCCAAAATGGACGGAGCCATTATCCTTAGCGAAGACTTGAAGCGAATCCTGTATGCCAATACTCAACTTATCCCCGACTCCTCGATCGCTTCCTCGGAGACAGGGATCCGGCACCGTACGGCCGAACGGGTGGCCAAACAGACCGGCAAGCTGGTCGTCTCCATCTCCCAGCGCCGGAACATTATCACGCTGTATCAAGGGGGATTACGGTATGCCCTGAAGGAAATCGGCGTGATCCTGACCAAGGCGAACCAAGCGATTCAGACGTTGGAGAAGTACCGCTCCGTTCTGAATCAAGCCTTAACGAACCTGACGGCCTCCGAATTTGAGGAGCTTGTATCCTTGCCAGAGGTGATCAACGTCATTCAACGGGTGGAAATGGTCATCCGGATCAAGATGGAGATCAAACGGTTCATCAACGAATTGGGGACCGAGGGACGTCTGATCAGCATGCAGATGGAGGAACTGGTCAGCAACATGGAGGAAGAGGCTTGGCTGCTGTATAAAGACTATGCCAAAGAAGACTCCGACGAAGCGATCCGAGAAATTATTATGGGGCTGAAACGCTCCACCGACGATGAGCTGCTGGATGATAACCATATCACGAAGCTCTTGGGCTATCCTTCTTCCGCCGCGACTTCGGAGGAGTTGATCTCACCGCGGGGATATCGCGTGTTGAACAAAATTCCCCGTTTGCCCAATGTCATTATTCACAATCTGGTCGAACGGTTTGGCCGCTTACCAAATGTGATGATGGCCAGCATCGAGGAGCTGGATGAAGTCGACGGGATCGGCGAGGTGCGGGCACGCTCCATCAAAGAGGGGCTCAAACGCTTGCAGGAACAGGTGTTCATTGACAGACAAATCTAAATCACCTATCATCAATGAATGGTTCAGGAATATCTACTCGAGGTGAAGAGATGATTACAAAATCCCTTCCGAACCTTTTTACATTAGGTAACTTGGTTCTCGGAATGCTGGCGATTTTGCTGGCAATGGAAGGCCGATTTAGCTTGGCCGCCATTATGGTAATTGTCGCTATGCTGCTCGATGGTTTAGACGGACGGGTCGCCCGTGCGCTGAACGCTCAAAGCGAGTTCGGCAAAGAGCTCGATTCTTTATCAGATCTGATATCATTTGGTTTGGCTCCAGCACTGATTATGTACATGATTTCTTTTCACAGCCTTCCTTCCGGCGTCGCTTGGGCAGTCACGATCATCTTCCCGATGTGCGGGGCGTTGCGGCTGGCCCGGTTTAACGTTCAGAAGGGGGCTCCGGGCTATTTCATCGGGTTGCCGATTCCGGCTGCAGGCGGGGTTCTGGCAACACTGTCGCTGTTTTACCGGGAAATTTCGGCACCATACTTTGTGGTATCCATGATTCTGTTATCGTATTTGATGATTAGCACGGTAAGATATCCGAATTTCAAAAAGATCGGCTTACCAAAGAGAACCATCGTGTATACGCCGCTGGTTGTAATTTTTGCGGTGGTGATCGCCGTCGTATTTCCGGATCAGACAGCCAAGTTGATTTTTATCCCATTGGTCATTTACGCGGCATACGGTCTTCGGCAGAACATCAACCGGCTGCTTCGCCGCAAACATCAGGACGATGAAGACAATGATGCTCAAGAAGCGTATCGTCCCAAACGATGAGAATAACCAAACAACCCCACCAATAAGAAAAAAGGCATGGATCTCCCGCGGGCGGAAAGGATCGATGCCTTTTTGATTTCCTCTTACGATGCATTTTCCCCATTACCTAAGTACAAGATACGCTTACGATAAGTTAAAAAACCCCAGCGTGGCGCATTTTTGCGATTCGCGCTCCACGATCTCTTCCATGTTAATATCCAGCAAATTGCAAAGGGCGGACATATAGAAAAGGTTGCGTCCAAGCTCATTAGTAATGACATCCCGGCAATTTTCGCACAGCTCACCATGGACGTGCTTGGCGATTGTTTCTTTGGCTTGCTGCAAATTCATGCCTGGCTCGAAGTCTTGTTTGGTGGCGTGCAGCTCGATGCAACCGCATTCGGTTACGGATTTGGTCACGGAACGGACGGCAGCGGCGTTGGTTTGTCCCATCTTCGACAAGACATCCAACAGGCTGCGGTGACGGAGCAACAGTTCAGAAACTTGGTCTTGAAAAGACTGTAGGCTTGGTGCGCTCATTTTCCATCCACCTCAATATTATGAATTGAATTCATTATATTCCACCTTTTCCTTCAAGATCAACCTGAAATCCCATCGTTATGGGGTGCATTTGGATTTTCGTTGGTACTTTTTTGGAAAAAAGTGAGGGTCAAGGATTAGGTGCTCTGAAATTGGTTCATACTGGCTAAAGAAGATACTTATTCAGGAGGTGAAGAGAGACGTGCTGAAAAAATACTCGATGATTCTAGCTGGTTTATGCGGGGCCTGGTTCGGTTATACGACCGGCGGCTTGTCCGGTGTGTTACCGGGGGCTGCGAGCGACTGGTTTCGCGAAATGAACCCGATCGCAGCTAATTTGATCTGGGCTGCGGCTGGTGCGCTACTGTTCTTGTTCCTGTTCTCTATGGCTGCAGACGTCGTTTCTTCCAAAGTAAAAACATGGATTGCCGCTTTAACGCGGATCCCGATGAATGAAATGGCTGCCGGTGCGGCCGGTTTGACTGCGGGACTTCTTCTTTCCTTAATGGTCTACCCCCTGCTGTCCTGGCTCGGCACGCTGGAGAGCATGGCGCAATTCGCGGTATCGGCGCTGTTTGGCTACATTGGGCTCTACGTTGGGCTGGCGAAGAAGGAAGAGCTGTCCTCGCTTTGGAAGTCCGGTAAATGGGGGGCTCCCGCTCCGGAAGAGGAGCGCTGGGCAGAGGAACACAAAATTTTGGATACGAGCGTGATTATCGACGGACGGATTGCCGACATCTGTAAAACCGGCTTTATCGAAGGAACGATTGTCATTCCGGAGTTCGTACTGGAGGAGCTTCAGCATATCGCCGATTCCTCGGATTTGCTCAAGCGAAACCGCGGGCGGCGGGGGCTGGATATCCTGAACAAAATCCAGAAAGAGCTGGACGTTAAGGTTATGATTTATGAAGGGGATTTCGAGGAAATCTCCGAGGTGGACAGCAAGCTCGTCAAACTGGCCAAGGTCCTGCAGGGGAAGGTCGTGACGAACGATTTTAACTTGAACAAGGTGTGCGAACTGCAGGGCGTATCTGTGCTGAACATCAACGATTTGGCCAATGCGGTCAAACCGGTCGTGCTGCCTGGTGAAGAAATTATGGTTCAGGTGATCAAGGACGGCAAGGAGCATGGACAAGGGGTCGCTTACTTAGATGACGGGACGATGATCGTCGTCGAAGGCGGACGCGACTACATTGGCACCATTACGGAGGTGCTGGTGACCAGTGTGCTGCAGACCTCGGCGGGACGAATGATTTTTGCCAAACCAAAACTGTTGGAAAAAGCCCAGTAATTCGGTATGATGGAATTAACTGCGCTGCACTAGCTGCGGTGCGGTTGAATTCAGTTAAAGGTGAGGCAGATCATGATAGGGTTGCAAGCAAGCGGCGATACGGGAGTCATCGTGGTGGCGGCAGGCCGCGGCACACGGATGGGGACGGTGGAAAGCAAGCAGTATCTTCTGCTGGACGGGAAGCCGATCTTTATTCATACGCTGGAGGTGTTTCGGCGTCATCCGTTGATCTCGCAAATCGTGCTTGTCACCGGGAAGCAGGATGTGGACCGGTGCCGGTCATGGATTGCCGAATATGGCATAAGCGAACAAATACAAATTATTCCGGGCGGGGCTGAGCGTCAAGACTCGGTGCGCCAAGGCTTGCTGCATCTCAGCACGCCTTGGGTACTGGTGCATGACGGCGTCCGCCCTTTTGTCACGAGTGAGCAGATAACGGCTTGCTGCGAAGCCGTAAGAACGCATGGCGCGGCCGTCCTTGCCGTACCGGTGAAGGATACGATCAAGCAGGCGGACGCGCAGGGCTTTGTCGCAGCGACCCCGGACCGGCGCAGCCTGTGGGCGATACAGACACCGCAGGCTTTTCGGCGTACCGACCTGCTGGCGGCCCATGATCGGGCCGTGGAGGAAGGCTTCGTCGGCACCGATGACGCGATGCTGGTCGAACGGCTGGGCATCCCCGTCAAGCTGGTGGAAGGGGCCTATGACAATATTAAAATCACGACGCCCGAGGACCTGGATTACGCGGAGTTTATCCGGAGGAAGAGGCAGGGGTAAAGTTCATCGCGGAGCGACTGAGTGAATTCAAGATTCAATGTCGAGTTCACCTCCTCGAGCTGCTTCGTGATTAAAAGATGACTGGGAGAGGGTAGAGGATGTTTAGAGTAGGACAAGGCTTTGACGTGCATCAGCTCGTGGAGGGCAGGCCGTGTATTATCGGCGGGGTGCATATCCCATATGAGAAAGGCTTGCTGGGGCACTCGGACGCCGACGTGTTGTTGCATGCGATCAGCGACGCCATTTTGGGGGCGCTGGGGTTAGGTGATATCGGCCGCCATTTCCCGGATACCGATCCGGCGTTTAAAGATGCGGATAGCGTGGTATTGTTGCAGCGAGTATGGGATATGGCTATTGAGAAAGGGTACCGCATCGGCAACCTGGACGCAACGATTATTGCACAAAAACCGAAGATGGCCCCGCACATCCCGCAAATGGTGGAGGTTATTGCCCGCACCCTGGGCGCCGAGCCGGAGCTCATTAACGTAAAGGCTACGACCACCGAGCAGCTCGGGTTTGCTGGACGCGGTGAAGGCATTGCGGCGCAATGCGTTGTCTGTCTGGTTCAGAATGTGTTATCATCATAAGCTTGTGAGGTAGTATTTTCGCTAAAGGATAGAGCCTTGACGGCAACGTCTTAAAACTAGGGAGGGGATTGGAATGGCTGAAGTACGCGTGCGCTATGCGCCGAGTCCAACGGGTCATTTACATATCGGGAACGCCAGAACGGCGTTATTTAATTATTTGTTTGCCAGACATCACGGGGGGAAATTCATCATCCGCATCGAAGATACGGACGTGAAGCGCAACGTGGCCGGCGGTGAGGAGAACCAGCTGACCTACCTCAAGTGGTTGGGCATGGATTGGGACGAAAGCGTAGATGTCGGCGGGAACTACGGACCGTACCGGCAAACGGAGCGTCTGGATTTGTATCGCCCGCTGGTGCAGGATTTGCTGGACCGGGGGCTTGCTTATCGTTGCTACTGTACGGAAGAAGAGCTCGAGAAGGAACGCGAGGAGCAGATGGCTCGCGGCGAGACTCCGCGATACTCCGGGAAATGCCGTCACCTGACGCCGGAGCAACTGGCTGCATACGACGCGGAAGGCCGCCAATACAGCATCCGATTCCGTGTACCGGAAGGCCGTACGTTTACGTTCGACGATTTGGTGAAAGGGCCGATTTCGTTTGAATCCGACGTCAGCGGGGATTTTGTCATTGTGAAAAAAGACGGCATCCCAACCTACAACTTCGCCGTAGTGCTGGACGATCATCTGATGAACATCACGCACGTGCTGCGCGGAGAGGACCACGTGTCCAATACGCCTCGTCAGTTAATGATCTATGATGCGTTTGGTTGGGAACCGCCGGTATTTGGGCACATGACGCTGATCGTCGGGGAGAACCACAAAAAGCTAAGCAAACGCGACGAATCGGTCATTCAATTTATCGAGCAGTACGATCAGCTCGGTTATTTGCCGGAAGCGATGTTTAACTTTATCGCCCTGCTTGGCTGGTCGCCGGAAGGGGAAGAGGAGATTTTCAGCAAGGATGAGCTGATTTCGATCTTCGATGCGAACCGTTTATCGCGCAGCCCGGCGGTGTTTGATACGAACAAGCTGGCGCACCTGAACAATCATTACATCAAGAACGCCGATCCGAAGCGGATCGCTTCGCTGGCTATCCCGCATCTGCAACGGGCTGGACGGCTACCGGCCGAGCTGTCGCCGGAGCAGCAAGCATGGGCCGAGGCGCTTGTTGCGTTGTATCAAGAGCAAATGACGGCTGCTTCAGATATCGTGGAGCTGTCGGAGTTGTTCTTCCGCAGCGAGCTGTCGGTGGACGAAGAAGCGGCTGCCGTGCTGGCCGAGCCGCAAGTGCCAAGCGTGCTGTCGACGTTCTTGGCTAAGGTTGAAGGCCTTGCCGACTTCAGCGTGGAGAACATCGGCGCCGCCATCAAAGAGGTGCAGAAAGAGACCGGCAGCAAAGGGAAAGGCCTGTTCATGCCGATCCGCGTGGCGTTGACCGGCCAAATGCATGGCCGTGACTTGAACCAGACGATTTTCCTGCTGGGCCGGGACAAGGTCGTTGATCGGTTGAAGGCGCGGATCGCCGCTTTGTAGGGCGCCGGGCGGCTAGGTCAAAGCTGACTTGGGAGAAGAGTTCACACGGTGCATATCGATATTGCGCTAACGCTTGCCACAGCACTTATTTAGGCGAAACGAACGAGTTTTCTGTTCTAACGCTTGTCAGTGTGCTTATTGTGGCAAATTATGCTCATTTCCTTGCTGAAATCAAGGAATAAGGTTTCTGGCAAGCGTTAGCGCTGAATGTGCCCCTTTTTTGCTCGATTAGCGTCTGTGATCAGCGTTAGAGAGGGAGAAATTTTTTCGGCTGCCATTGTCAGTAGGACGTCCATTAGGTAATATTAATGCAGATAGACCTTACAACTAGAGGAATGGCGGCAGACCGCCGCCTTGAGAGCCAAACGGCATAGATCGGGAGAAGTACGCGATCAGCCGTATCGACCAGAGAGGATAACCGGGACCCTTCAGAGCGGACCACGCAAAGAAGATACCAGGCTGGAAGTTATCCGGATACGTGCTGGCGGAAATGCACCCGGGAGCCGCGAATGCGAACACGCCTTGAATGAGGCGAAGGTAGCTTTCGCCGTTTTGTCCGCGTTAAGGACCTTAAGAGGGAGGAGTCGGCTTAAGACAAAGGCTTGATTGAACCTGTGATGGGCATCAACCGGCCCCTGAGGCTAACTCATCCAAAGCAGAGTGGAACCGCGTCGTCAGGCGTCTCTGCAGCGTAAGCTGCAGGGGCGTTTTTTTTAGATATCAGAAAGTATAAACTTCGGGGGATTGGCATCCTGATATCGCAAGAAAAACTTCCGCTAAACGCGGTCTGTCTACTTTGAATGTACGTCGATAGACGTTTATCTTATTAGGTATCTGTTTGCGATAGGAAAAGAAGGTGGGGAAGACTATGTTCAAGAGAATCCGATCCGATATTCAGGCGGTGTTCGACAATGACCCTGCGGCACGCAGTTGGTTCGAAGTGATCTTTACCTATTCCGGTCTGCATGCGATTTGGAGCCACCGGATTGCGCACTTTTTCTATCGTCACCGCTGGTATACGACGGCACGCATCATATCGCAGGTTAGTCGCTTTTTTACCGGCATTGAAATCCATCCTGGAGCGCGAATTGGCAATCGGCTGTTCATTGACCATGGCATGGGCGTCGTCATTGGGGAAACTTGCGAAATCGGGGACGATGTGGTTATCTATCAGGGAGTCACGCTGGGCGGCAGCGGGAAGGAAAAAGGCAAACGGCATCCAACCGTCGGCAACAATGTTGTGATCGGTTCCGGGGCGAAGGTGCTTGGTTCGTTTAAGATCGGAGATCAGGCGAACATTGGAGCGAACTCGGTTGTCCTGAAGGAGGTACCTGCCGGCAGCACCGTGGTTGGCATCCCGGGCAAAGTGGTTCGCCAGGACGGAAAACGTCTGGACCGGCTCAGCCATCAACTGCCGGACCCGGTGGTCGACGCGATGCGCGAAATGCAGCGTGAGATTGAGCAATTGCGCAGCGAAGTTCGAGAGCTCAAGCAACAGCTGCGCGAGAAGCAGCCGACGGAGATGTGAACGGGTGCTGGCGGTCGAGCTTCCCGCGTCTAGCGGACTCTAGAGACGTTAATGTACTGGAATACGGGCTGTCTCAAACCTAACGGACAGAGATGACGTTATTTGCCCAAGATTGCTCGCTCTGTATGGGATTTTGGCGGAATAAGGCCGCTGGAGTCCGTTAAACCGGGAAATCCCCGGGAAATGAGACAATAAGGTCTCTGAGGTCCGTTAGCGATGGGGACCGATTCGACGCCGAGCCCACCCTTTGAGATACATCGTGATGGGAAGCCGATTGGAAAACTACCACAAGAAATCAACCTTACAGGGAAGGAAAGTGTAGTATGGGATTGCAGATCTATAACACCCTCACCCGGGCGAAGGAAGAGTTCGTCAGCCTGACGCCGGGGAAAGTGAAGATGTATGTTTGCGGACCTACCGTATACGGTTATATTCATATTGGAAATGCGCGGCCGATGATCTTTTTTGATGTGGTGCGCAGCTACCTGGAGAATCAGCGATACGACGTGAACTACGTCGTGAACTTTACGGATGTAGATGACAAGCTGATTCGCAAAGCAGAAGAGATGAACCTCACCGTGCCGGAAGTCGCCGAGATGTTCATTAAAGCCTATTACGAGGATCTGGACGGGCTGGGGATTCCGCGCGCCACAGCAAATCCGCGGGTTACGGAGAACATGGATGTGATCATCAACTTTATCCGCGACCTGGAGCAAAAAGGATTTGCCTATGAAAGCGGCGGGGACGTATTTTTCCGTACGCACAAATTCCCGGAATACGGCAAGCTGTCCGGTCAAAATATCGGCGAGCTGCAGTTCGGCATCCGCATCGACGTGGACGAACGCAAGGAACATCCGGAGGATTTCGTGCTCTGGAAAGCGGCCAAGCCCGGCGAAATCCATTGGAGCAGCCCATGGGGCGAAGGCCGTCCCGGCTGGCATATCGAATGCTCGGCGATGTCCCGGCAGCTGCTAGGGGACACGCTGGATATTCACGGCGGGGGCCAGGACCTGCAGTTCCCTCACCATGAATGCGAAGTCGCGCAGTCGGAAGCCGCCACTGGCAAGCCGTTGGCCAGATACTGGATGCATAACGGATATATCAATATCGACGGGGAAAAAATGTCCAAATCCCTGGGCAACGGCGTACTTGTCAAGGATTTGCGCGCACAATATAAACGGGAAGCGATCCGTTACTTCATGCTGTCGACCCACTATCGCAATCCGCTGAATTTCTCGGAAGAGACGATGCAGCAAGCTGAGCGCAGCGTGGAACGGATCAGCAACGCCGCGAACAACCTTCGTCATCGGCTGAATACGGCACCGCAGGGCGGCGAAACGAAGGTTACGCCGGAGTGGGCAGAGAAGCTGGAAACGATCCGCAATTTGTTCCATGCCAAAATGCAGGACGACTTCAACACCCCGGACGCGATTACGGCGGTGTTTGAGTGGGTGAGCGAGGTGAATGCGCTGCTGCAGCAGCCGGTGACGGTACGCGGCGATCTGGAAGCGGCGCTGCAGTTGTTCGAGGAGATGAACGGCGTGCTGCGCATCGCTTTGCCGCCGGAGACCGAACTGCCCGGCGAAGAGATCGAGGCGCTGATCGCGGAGCGGGCCGAAGCGCGGAAGGCCAAAAACTGGGCGCGCGCGGACGAAATCCGCGACCTGTTGGATGCCCGCGGCATCGTGCTCGAAGATACGCCGCAGGGCATGAGATGGCGGCGCAAATGAGCGGGCCGCATGAGCCAAGGGCCGGCGCAGGCGACCGGCATGGCCTAGGCACAGACGCCTGGCC
>NZ_GG695993.1:17228-62473 GCF_000159955.1 Paenibacillus sp. oral taxon 786 str. D14
AAGCCGGCTCGGCTGCTGCCGCCGCTCGCCCTCGCCTACATCGGCGACGCCGTCTACGAGGTCGCCGTCCGCCAGCACGTGATGGCCCGCCCGAACTTGCGACCCCATCACCTGCATGGCCAATCGACGAAGTACGTCTCGGCCAAGGCCCAGGCGCGGCTGCTGGAGCGAATCGAGCCGCTGCTCACAGAAGAAGAGAAAGACGTTGTCCGCCAAGGGCGCAACGCCAAATCCGGCACGGTGCCGAAGAACGCCAACGTGCAGGATTACCGCCTTGCCACCGCTTTTGAGAGCTTGGTCGGTTATCTGTATTACACCGGAGCGCATGACCGCCTCCGCGAGTTGATCGCCCACGGGTTTGCCGATTTGGAGGACAATCGGGACCGTGACTAACAACGCGTTACCATTGCATAGGAGGATTCCGATGGAGGAACAAGAATGGATTGGCGGCAAGCATTCGCTGCTTGAAGCGCTGCATGCCGGCCGCACAATCAATAAAATATGGGTAGCCGAAGGCGCCCAGAAGCATCTCACCCAGCCGATCGTGGCTGAAGCGAAAAAACACGGCATTGTCGTGCAATTTGTGGACAAGCGCAAGCTGGACCAAATGGCGCCGGGCTTGCAGCATCAGGGCGTGGTCGCTCAAGTTGCCCCTTACGCCTACGCGGAAGTGGACGATTTGCTAGCCCGTGCGCAGGAACGCGGGGAACCGCCTTTCTTGCTGATTCTGGACGAGATCGAAGACCCGCATAATCTGGGCTCGATTCTCCGGACGGCAGAGTGTACCGGGGTGCATGGAGTGATCATTCCTAAACGCCGCTCGGCGGCGGTGACTGCCACCGTATCGAAAACCTCGGCAGGAGCGGTGGAGTACGTTCCCGTGGCACGAGTAACGAATTTGGTTCAGACCATGGAGCAATTGAAGGAAGCAGGCGTATGGATCGTTGGTACAGACGTAGGCGCAAAAGAAGAGATGTACCGCAGCGGCAACGTGCTGACTGGGCCGGTGGCGATCGTCATCGGCAATGAGAACAAAGGTATGGGACGCCTCGTTCGGGAAACGTGCGACGTCCTGGTCAAGCTCCCGATGAACGGACGGCTCAATTCCCTGAACGCCTCGGTTGCCGCCGGGGTCATTATGTACGAAGTGCTGCGCAGACGACGCGCTGAAGGATAAAGGCATGCGCGATGTGCGCGATGTGCTATTGGTTGACGGATACAATATGATCGGCGGCTGGCCCGAGCTGGCGGAACTGTCCAAGCAGGATCTGCAAGCCGCAAGGGACAGGCTGCTTGAGCGGCTCGCCGATTATCAAGCTTTTTCCGGGAGAAAGGTGATCGTCGTCTTTGATGCTTATCGGGTTCCGGGGCTGGGAAAGTCCTATACCCAAAACAAGGTGGAGCTGGTATTCACCAAGGAGAAGGAAACGGCGGACGAATGCATTGAACGTCTGGTCGGCGAGCTGAGCCACCGTCGCCGGCAAATCTATGTTGCCACGAGCGATATGGTGGAGCAGCATGTGATTTTTGGACAGGGCGCACTGCGGATTTCGGCCAGGGAACTCTTGATCCAGGTGGAGCAAAGCGAGAAGGAAATCCAGGCCAAAATCGCTGAGCGCAGCGCCAATTCCAGCCGCAATACGCTGGATGCCAAGCTAAGTCCGGAGCTGAGACAGTTGTTTGAACGATGGCGTAGGGAATGAAAGGGCATTCTCGAGTTCTACTACCATATACCCTTGACAAAGTTCGACTTTACATCTTTTGGTACTTTTGCGGTTGACGCTAGTATGCACCTTCATATATACTGTTCGTATTACTTGAATGAGTGACGGGGAACCGTGCGTTGCGGCCGGAGGGATTTGTGGTGAGTGTCAAACTCGATACATGGGTAAGGTTTGACTATGAGATCCAAAGTGACGAAGACATTGTCGAGGCGGTTCGGGAAGGCGACAGTGAAGCGTTGGAATACTTGATCAACAAGTATCGGAGCTTCGTGCGTGCTAAGGCTAGGTCTTATTTTCTCATCGGTGCCGACCGCGAAGATATCATACAGGAAGGCATGATCGGACTCTACAAATCGATCCGGGACTTTCGGGGGGATAAGCTTGCTTCGTTCAAAGCGTTCGCGGAGCTGTGCATTACGCGCCAGATCATTACCGCGATCAAGACGGCAACGAGGCAGAAGCATATTCCGCTGAATTCGTACGTTTCCTTGGACAAGCCGATCTACGATGAGGAATCGGACCGAACGTTGCTCGACGTCATTTGCGGCTCTCAGGTGAGCGATCCGGAAGAATTGATCATCAATCAGGAAGAGTTTACCGGCCTGGAGGACAAGATGTCCGAGATCCTCAGCGATTTGGAGCGCAAAGTGCTGATGCTCTATTTGGACGGAAGGTCCTATCAGGAGATCGCGGTGGATTTGAATCGCCACGTCAAATCGATCGACAACGCCCTGCAGCGCGTCAAGCGCAAGCTGGAGCGTTATCTGGAAGTTCGCGACGGCGGTATCTGAACTTATTCTTTTCATCGTAACGCTACATACCATTCAATAAGCAGACCCAAGGGTGACCTGGTTGCAGGGAACCCTTTTTTTACCACGACGACACGGTTCTTTACTTCCCCCACCAGAGGCGAAGCCGCACGGATTCGCTTGATACATCTGCTTTTTCTCCTTCACTTTGCTGAAGGGTTGTCCCCATCGATTTCTCTCCCCAGGGTTTATCTTCCAAAATCGTGAGCTATACTGTAAATAATCGTAGAGCATTAGCAGGATGCCTCGTTGACACGGGTTGTGCCATATGATAAAGTGTTTTAGGTAGGCCTAATTTTGTGTTTCCCTTTTTTAGGTGGCGAACATTCGATTTTAGGTCAATATAGAGACAGCTCATTAAAGAATGTCTTCGGGAGGTGCACATCATGCGGGTAATAATTACGTTGGCTTGTACGAATTGCAAACAAAGAAACTACACGACAACGAAAAACAAGCGTAACCACCCCGACCGCATGGAGATGAAGAAGTATTGCAAGTTCTGCAACGAGCAAGTTCCTCATCGCGAAACCAGATAGTCCTTGGAGGTGTAGTCGCGCATGAAACGTAGTTTCAAGTCGTTGTTTTCTTTTTTCTCTGAGAGCTGGGCTGAGCTTAAAAAGGTTCGCTGGCCTAATCGTAAAGAGCTGACTAATTATACGCTGATTGTGCTCGGTACAATTACCGTTGTCGCGATTTATTTTTGGGTTCTGGACATCGGCATTTCTGCTGTGATCGAAGCGATAATTTAAGAAGGGTCCCTAGGTGGCTTGATATGGAAAAAAGATGGTACGTCGTTCATACCTACTCTGGGTATGAGAACAAAGTCAAAGCCAATTTGGAAAAACGCGTCGAGTCCATGGGCATGGAAGACAAGATATTCCGCGTTCTTGTTCCGATGGAAGAAGAAGTGGTGAACAAAGACGGTAAGAAGAAGACTGTCATGCGTAAAGTTTACCCCGGTTACGTCTTGGTGGAAATGATCCAAACCGACGATTCTTGGTATGTTGTTCGCAACACGCCGGGAGTCACCGGGTTCGTCGGCTCTACGGGTTCCGGTTCCAAGCCAACGCCGTTGCTCCCTGAAGAAGTGGATCAGATTCTGGCGCATATGGGCATGGAGGAACCAAAGCCGGTCATCGAATTTGAGCTCAAGGAAAATGTGCGCATCAAAGTTGGTCCATTTGCCAATTTTGTAGGCTCAATTGAGGAAATTCTGACCGACAAGAGCAAGGTTAAGGTTCACGTCAACATGTTTGGACGAGAAACCCCGCTTGAGCTGGATTACTCTCAGGTGGAGAAGATATAATTTTGCAGCTTCTAAAGGTTTCTTAGGGTTTCAAAGTGGGAGGGGCCGCAAGGCTTCCGTTTACCACTATTAGGGCAAGGAGGTGTTTTACATGGCGAAAAAAGTTATCAAAGTGGTAAAACTGCAAATTCCTGCGGGGAAAGCGAACCCTGCACCTCCGGTAGGTCCGGCGCTGGGTCAAGCAGGTGTCAACATCATGGCATTCTGTAAGGAATTCAACGCACGTACTGCCGATCAAGCAGGTTTGATCATTCCGGTTGAAATTTCGGTGTTTGAAGACCGCTCTTTTACATTCATCACCAAAACTCCACCGGCGGCCGTTCTGCTTCGTGTTGCAGCGAAGATCGAGAAAGGTTCTGGCGAACCGAACAAGAAGAAAGTGGCTACCGTGAAACGCGACACCGTTCGTCAAATCGCGGAGCAAAAAATGCCTGATCTTAACGCAGCATCCGTTGAAGCGGCTATGCGTATGGTTGAAGGTACTGCCCGCAGCATGGGCATCGCGATCCAAGACTAATCTTGGTCGAATGGATGAAATTTCTTAATCTGAATTCACGTGATTAAATTTCATCCTCGGATGGAGTTTTATAGATGAGCGAAGCTTGTTTATATGACCCATCAACAGTGGGAGGAATTTCCGCTAATACCACATAGGAGGACGAATTCATGGCTAAACACGGTAAGAAATACCTGGAAGCCGCTAAGCTGATTGACAGCGAAGCGACGTATGAGCCTTTGGAAGCCGTTGAACTGGTGAAGAAGGCAGCGACTGCAAAATTCGACGAAACCGTTGAAGCTGCAGTTCGTTTGGGCGTAGACCCTCGTAAACAAGACCAAGCCGTTCGTGGTGTCGTTGTTCTGCCGCATGGCACGGGCAAAACCCAACGCGTATTGGTATTCGCCAAAGGCGACAAAGCGAAGGAAGCAGAAGCAGCCGGAGCAGATTTCGTCGGCGATCAAGACATGATCAACAAAATCCAACAAGGCTGGTTCGAGTTCGATGTCTGCGTAGCTACACCGGACATGATGAGCGAAGTTGGTAAACTCGGCCGTCTGCTCGGTGGTAAAGGCCTTATGCCTAACCCGAAAGCAGGCACAGTTACATTTGACGTAGCGAAAGCCGTTCAAGAAATCAAAGCCGGTAAAATCGAGTACCGTCTGGACAAAGCGGGTCAAATTCATGCGCCAATCGGTAAAGTATCCTTTACTGCCGAACAATTGAATGAGAACCTCAAGGCTCTCATCGACGCATTGAACCGGGCTAAACCGGCCGCTGCGAAGGGCGTTTACTTGAAGAATATCGCGATTTCTTCGACCATGGGCCCAAGCGCTCGCGTAAATACAGCTGCTTACAGATAATACCTTTCGTTCTTGACGGAACGGGGATTGACACCACGGTGTCGCCTTGGTATACTGAAACAGTTGTTTTGAAGTGAGACTTAAATATGAATATGCTTACCGTAGACAGTAGGTGCCGTGAGGCTTAATTTCCTACCGAGGTGTTGTGATAGAACGTCGCTGTACACAGCTGGGCTGTGTGCGGATGATCCATCAAAGCCTTCGTGATTCTGCGGAGGCTTTTTTCAATGCCTTGCGGAAGTAGCAAGAGGCTCATGAATCTAATAGGAGGTGTGCAGTTTGGCAAACGCAAAAGTCATTCAAGCAAAACAAGAAGCCGTTGAAGCTGTAACGTCCAAATTGCGCGAAAGCGCAACGACCGTCGTTGCGGATTATCGCGGATTGAATGTTGCTCAAGTTACCGAACTCCGCAAACAGCTTCGTGAAGCTGGCGTGGAATTCCAAGTGCTGAAGAACACGCTCATTCGCCGCGCTACGGCTGCTGCGGAATTGACCGAGCTGGACGAAGTGTTGACCGGTCCTACGGCCATCGCGTTCAGTAAGGAAGATGCAGTAGCTCCAGCGAAAATCTTGAGCGAATTCGCCAAGAAGAACGATGCTCTGAAAGTGAAAGGTGGCGTGGTTGAAGGCCGTGTAGTTGGCGTCGACCAAATCAAAGCGCTCGCGGATCTTCCTTCCCGCGAAGGTCTGCTTTCGATGCTCCTCAGCGTACTTCAAGCACCTGTTCGCAACTTCGCACTGGCTGTCAAAGCCGTTGCCGAGAAAGAAGAAGCAAGCGCGTAAGTTAGCCTTGCGGATGCAAGTTATCTGATTCGCAACAAACAAACTATTATATAATGGAGGTTCTACCATGAGTAAAGAAGCAATCTTGGAAGCAATCAAAGGTATGACCGTTCTTGAACTGAACGATCTCGTTAAAGCAATCGAAGAAGAATTCGGCGTAACTGCAGCAGCTCCGGTTGTTGTAGCTGGCGGCGGTGCAGCTGGCGGCGGCGCAGCTGAAGAACAATCCGAATTCGACGTAATCCTGACTAACGCTGGTGCTTCCAAAATCAACGTTATCAAAGTGGTTCGCGAAATCACTGGCCTCGGCTTGAAAGAAGCCAAAGACCTGGTTGACAACGCTCCAAAACCGCTGAAAGAAAAAGTAGGCAAAGAAGAAGCAGACAGCATCAAAGCAAAACTGGAAGAAGCAGGCGCAACTGTAGAACTGAAGTAGTAGCTTGTTTCTCGATCACAAACCCCTTGAATTTGATTCAAGGGGTTTGTTGCCTTTCTCCCCTTACATGAATATGTGGAAATGGATATAATAGGGGACGAGTACAGATAGATGACTAGATGCTAATGGAGGGAAACAAGAAAACATGGCGGATCACTACTACGCAAGCCAACCGACTGCGGCGCATGATCGGAAAACCTGGGATACAGTGTTGCGGGGGCAAAGCTACCGCTTCGTCAGCGATGCCGGCGTTTTTGCTAAGGGAGGCGTTGACTTCGGCAGTCGTACCTTAATTGAAGCCATGGATATTCCAGAGGATGCGGAGGTACTGGATGTAGGCTGCGGATATGGACCGATCGGACTGGCAGCGGCGAGGCTGGCGACCAAGGGTCATGTGACGATGATCGATGTGAACTCCCGAGCTGTTGAATTAGCGAAAGAGAATGCTGCTGCGAACGGTGTGAACAACGTCACCGTGTTGGAAAGCGATTTGTTCTCGGCGATAGAGAATCGGAAGTTCGACGTGGTGTTGACCAATCCGCCGATTCGGGCTGGTAAAGCTACGGTGCATGCCATTTTTGAAGGTGCCTATGAACGGTTGCGTTCTGGAGGATCGTTATGGGTGGTTATTCAGAAGAAACAAGGGGCGCCGTCGGCGAAGGAGAAGTTGGAGTCGCTGTTTTCCCGAGTGGTGGAAGTGACCAAGGACAAGGGGTACCGCATTTATCGGGCGGTTAAAGACGAAGGTTGACTTGACAAATCCGATATGTTATTATTATAAAATGTCAGCATTAGGATGCCCTCTGTGGCTTTAGTTTGCTGAAATGTCAATAGTTTTACGGGAACAATGCATAAAAATGTGTCGTTCTACGTATAATATGCACATTTTGGATAAACTAATGATTATGAGGACATCAGAGCAGAAACAGACACGGATAAATGATGCTCTTTTTTCGAAAGCATTCGATAAGGGCTTTTCTTTATTTGTGGATGAATCCGTATGGGTCTATTATAAGGGCACAAACACGGGTTCGCAATGTATTTTTAAGTGAGTAGACATGAGGGGTGAGTTTAAGTTGGCAGGACATCTTGTTCAATATGGTCGACGCACTCGGCGTAGTTATGCGCGAATTAACGAGATACTCGAAGTACCGAACCTGATCGAAATCCAACAGAAATCCTATGAGTGGTTCTTGGAAGAAGGTCTTCGGGAAATGTTCCAAGATATCTCGCCAATTCAGGATTTCACCGGAAATCTGGTGTTGGAGTTTATCGATTACAGCCTGGGCGAACCGAAGTATACGGTGGATGACGCGAAAGAACGCGACGTTACCTATGCGGCGCCGCTTCGGGTAAAAGTCCGGCTCATTAATAAGGAAACCGGCGAAGTCAAAGAGCAGGAAGTGTTCATGGGAGATTTCCCGCTGATGACCGAAACCGGTACGTTTATTATTAACGGTGCGGAACGGGTTATTGTCAGCCAGTTGGTTCGCTCTCCTAGCGTCTATTTCAGTACGAAAGTGGATAAGAACGGTAAGAAAATGTACACCGCAACCGTTATCCCTAACCGCGGCGCTTGGCTCGAGTTGGAGACGGATGCGAAAGATATTATCTACGTGCGGATCGACCGCACCCGCAAAATTCCGGTAACCGTGTTGCTGCGTGCGCTTGGCTTCGGAACCGATGCGGAAATTTTGGATTTGCTCGGCAACGACGAGTATATCCGCAATACGCTGGATAAAGACAATACGGATTCGACAGAGAAAGCCTTGATCGAGATCTATGAACGTTTGCGTCCGGGTGAACCGCCGACGCTTGAGAATGCGAAGAGCTTGCTGGTAGCGCGCTTCTTCGATCCAAAACGTTACGATCTGGCGAATGTCGGTCGTTATAAAATCAATAAAAAGCTGCACATCAAGAATCGCTTATTCAACCAACGTCTTGCTGAGACGCTGATTGATACGACGACGGGTGAAATTATCGCCGAAGCCGGTCAAATGGTTGACCGCCGCTTGCTGGATGAAATTTTACCGTACCTTGAGAACGGCGTTGGCTTCAAGAACTACCATGTTGCCGGCGGCGTCCTTGACGTAGATGATGTGCCGCTGCAAACTATCGACGTATTCTCCCCGATTGAAGACGGTAAAGTGGTTAAGGTAATCGCGAACCGCAATATCGATAAATCGGTGAAGCATATTACACCTGCTGATATTATTTCTTCGATCAGCTATTTTATCAATCTGCTGCACGGCATCGGCAGCACGGACGATATCGATCATCTGGGTAACCGTCGTCTGCGCTCCGTTGGTGAGCTTCTGCAGAACCAATTCCGCATCGGCTTGTCCCGGATGGAACGTGTCGTGCGCGAAAGAATGTCGATTCAGGATGCGAACGTGATTACGCCGCAGGCGCTCATAAATATCCGTCCTGTCATCGCATCGATCAAAGAGTTCTTCGGCAGCTCGCAGCTGTCTCAGTTTATGGACCAAACGAACCCGCTCGCTGAACTGACGCACAAACGCCGTTTGTCTGCGCTCGGTCCAGGCGGTTTGACTCGGGAACGTGCCGGCATGGAAGTGCGTGACGTTCACCCGTCCCACTATGGCCGGATGTGTCCGATCGAAACGCCGGAAGGTCCGAACATCGGTTTGATCAACTCCCTGTCTACTTATGCGCGAATCAATGAGTATGGCTTCATCGAAGCGCCGTATCGATGGGTTGATCCGAAGACGGGAACCGTTACGGATCAAGTGACCTACCTGACGGCCGACGAAGAAGACAACTATGTCATTGCGCAAGCGAACGCGAAGCTGACGCCAGACAACAAGTTCGAAGACGAATTCGTCATCGTTCGTTACAACAAGCAATCGGATAACATCTTGACGATGCCAAGCAGCCGCGTAGACTACATGGATATTTCGCCGAAACAGGTTGTATCCGTCGCTACAGCGCTGATTCCATTCTTGGAGAACGACGACTCTAACCGTGCGCTCATGGGTTCGAACATGCAGCGTCAAGCGGTGCCGTTGCTTGTTCCTAAAGCTCCGCTTGTTGGTACGGGGATGGAACACAAGGCTGCGAAAGACTCCGGCGTCTGCATCGTGTCGAAATATGACGGGATCATCGAACGGTCGGAAGCGAACCAAATTTGGCTTCGCCGTATCGAAGTCGTAGACGGGAAAGAAGTCAAAGGCGACCTTGTGAAATATAAGTTGCACAAATTTATGCGTTCTAACCAAGGAACCTGTATTAACCAACGTCCGATCGTCAAACGGGGCGACATTGTTAAGAAGGGTGACATCCTGGCGGACGGTCCATCGACGGAACTGGGCGAATTGGCACTGGGCCGCAACGTGGTCGTTGCCTTTATGACTTGGGAAGGTTACAACTACGAGGATGCGATCCTGCTGAGCGAGAAGCTGGTGAAGGAAGACGTATATACTTCGATCCATATCGAGGAATACGAATCCGAAGCCCGCGACACGAAGCTGGGACCGGAAGAAATTACTCGCGACATCCCGAACGTCGGCGAAGAAGCGCTGCGTAATCTGGATGAACGCGGTATTATCCGCGTTGGTGCGGAAATTGCTGCCGGCGACATCCTGGTTGGTAAAGTAACGCCTAAGGGCGTAACGGAACTGACGGCTGAAGAGCGCTTGCTGCACGCCATCTTTGGTGAGAAAGCTCGCGAAGTTCGTGATACTTCCCTGCGTGTACCTCACGGTACCGACGGGATTGTTGTTGACGTGAAGGTGTTTACCCGCGAGAACGGCGACGAATTGCCGCCAGGCGTTAATCAGCTCGTTCGGGTGTACATTGCGCAGAAACGGAAAATCTCCGAAGGCGACAAGATGGCCGGACGCCATGGTAACAAAGGGGTCGTGGCTCGGATTTTGCCGGAAGAAGATATGCCATTTATGCCAGACGGAACGCCGGTACAGGTTGTCCTGAATCCGCTGGGCGTACCTTCGCGGATGAACATCGGGCAGGTGCTGGAGATTCACTTGGGTATGGCCGCCCTGCAGATGGGGATTCACGTGGCAACGCCAGTATTCGACGGCGCCAATGAAGAAGACGTATTCGATACGATGGAAGAAGCCGGCATGCAGCGGAACGGTAAAACGATCCTGTACGATGGCCGCACAGGTGAACCGTTTGAACGTGAAGTTACCGTTGGTGTCATGCACATGATCAAGCTGGCGCACATGGTTGACGATAAGATCCATGCTCGCTCGACGGGTCCTTACTCGCTCGTTACGCAGCAACCGCTGGGTGGTAAAGCTCAGTTCGGTGGTCAGCGTTTCGGGGAGATGGAAGTATGGGCGCTGGAAGCTTATGGTGCTGCTTATACGCTGCAAGAGATTCTTACCGTCAAATCGGATGACGTGGTGGGTCGGGTGAAAACCTACGAATCCATCGTTAAAGGGGAAAACGTGCCTGAACCGGGCGTGCCTGAATCGTTTAAGGTCTTGATCAAAGAGCTGCAAAGCTTGGGTATGGACGTCAAGATCTTGACCGAAAACGAAGAAGAGATCGAGATGAAAGAAATCGACGACGAGGACGATGCGTCGGGCGACAAGCTCAGTCTCAATCTGGAAGGCGCAGAAGTCGGCGTAGAATAGAGCGTTATACAGTCAAATCAGGACTTGGTTAAGGAGGGATGCTCCTTGTTGGACGTCAACAACTTCGAGTTTATGAAAATTGGGCTTGCTTCCCCAGATAAAATTCGTTCTTGGTCCCGCGGAGAAGTAAAGAAACCGGAAACGATCAACTACCGCACGTTGAAGCCAGAGAAGGAAGGGCTGTTCTGCGAAAAGATTTTTGGTCCGACCAAAGACTGGGAATGTCATTGCGGTAAATATAAACGCGTTCGCTACAAAGGCGTTGTCTGCGATCGCTGCGGCGTTGAGGTCACTCGCGCGAAAGTACGCCGCGAACGGATGGGGCATATCGAGTTGGCTGCTCCGGTATCCCACATTTGGTATTTCAAAGGGATTCCGAGCCGGATGGGTCTTGCGCTCGACATGTCGCCGCGTTCCCTGGAAGAGATTATTTATTTTGCATCTTATGTCGTAACCGATCCAGGCGAAACGCCGCTGGAGAAAAAGCAGCTTTTGTCCGAGAAAGAATATCGCAGCTACCGTGAGAAATACGGATACGGATTCCAAGCCGGTATGGGTGCGGAAGCCGTGAAGAAGCTGCTTCAGGATCTCGATATCGACAAAGAGCTGGAATTCCTGAAAGAAGAATTGCGCACGGCTCAAGGTCAACGCCGCAACCGTGCAATCAAACGTTTGGAAGTCATCGAAGCGTTCAAAAGCTCCGGCAACCAGCCGGAGTGGATGATCCTCGACGTGCTTCCGGTTATTCCGCCGGAATTGCGTCCGATGGTTCAACTCGATGGCGGCCGTTTCGCGACGTCCGACTTGAACGATCTGTACCGCCGCGTCATCAACCGGAACAACCGGTTGAAACGTCTGCTTGACCTTGGCGCGCCGGACATCATCGTACAGAACGAGAAACGGATGCTTCAGGAAGCCGTTGACGCCTTGATCGACAACGGTCGCCGCGGTCGTCCCGTAACAGGTCCGGGTAACCGTCCGCTGAAATCTTTGAGCCACATGCTCAAAGGGAAACAAGGTCGTTTCCGGCAGAACCTGCTCGGTAAACGGGTTGACTACTCCGGTCGTTCCGTTATCGTCGTAGGTCCATATTTGAAAATGTACCAATGCGGTTTGCCAAAAGAAATGGCGCTGGAACTGTTCAAGCCTTTCGTTATGAAAGAACTGGTTAACAAAGGTCTGGCCCATAACATTAAGAGTGCAAAACGCAAAGTAGAACGTGTAAGCCCAGAAGTTTGGGATGTTCTTGAGGAAGTTATTAAAGAGCATCCGGTTCTGTTGAACCGTGCTCCTACGCTTCACCGTCTCGGGATTCAGGCGTTCGAACCGATCCTGGTGGAAGGTCGCGCTATCCGTCTGCATCCACTCGTATGTACGGCGTACAACGCTGACTTCGACGGTGACCAGATGGCCGTGCACGTACCGTTGTCCGCGGAAGCTCAGGCGGAAGCCCGCATCCTGATGCTGGCGTCCGGTAACATCCTGAACCCGAAAGACGGTAAACCGGTCGTTACGCCTTCACAGGATATGGTCCTCGGCTCCTACTATCTGACCATGGATAACAAGGAAGCCAAAGGTACCGGTATGATCCTGTCTTCGGTTAATGAAGCCGTATCGGCTTATCAACGCGGCACCGCTTCGTTGCATGCACGGGTAGCCATTCCGGCGAAAGCGCTGGGCAAAACCAGCTTTACGGAAGCACAGCAAAACGCTTTGCTGATTACGACCGTTGGTAAAATTATTTTCAACGAGATTTTCCCGGCCAGCTTCCCATATATTAATGAACCAACACGTGCGAACCTGTTCCAAGGCACTCCGGATCATTACTTTATTTATGAGAAGGGCGCCAATGTTGTGGAACGGATCATGGCTGCACCGCAACCAGGCGGTGTGGGCAAAGAATACCTCGGCGAAATCATCGGCCGCTGCTTCGAAATCTACCAAACGACGGAAACCTCCGTTATTCTGGACAGAATCAAGCAAACCGGCTTTACTTACTCCACGCGTGCCGGCGTAAGTATTGCGGTGGCGGACGTTATTGTTCCGAAGGAAAAGCAAGAAATCCTTCGGGAATCCGAGGAGAAGGTACGGGTTGTTACCAACCAATACCGCCGCGGTCTGATCACCAACGAAGAGCGTTACGACCGCGTTATCGATATCTGGTCCAAGTGTAAGGATCAAATTACCGACATCCTGATGAAGTCGATGGATCGCTACAATTCCATCATGATGATGGTCGACTCTAAAGCGCGGGGTAACAAATCGCAGATCACCCAGCTGGGCGGTATGCGCGGCCTGATGGCGAACCCGGCGGGCCGGATCATCGAATTGCCGATCAAATCGAACTTCCGCGAAGGCCTCACGGTCTTGGAATACTTTATTTCGACGCACGGTGCCCGGAAAGGTCTGGCGGATACCGCGTTGCGGACTGCGGACTCCGGTTACTTGACCCGTCGTCTCGTCGACGTGGCCCAAGACGTCATCGTACGCGAAGAGGATTGCGGTACGGATAAAGGCTTTACCGTTGGCGTTATCCAAGACGGTAAAGAAGTGATCGAAAATCTGTACGACCGGATTGAAGGCCGTTACTCGTTCGAAACGGTGCGCCATCCGGAAACCGGCGAGATCATCATTCACCGGAACGAGCTGATCGATTCCGACAAAGCGCATGAAATCGTCAACGCAGGAATTACGAAGCTGCAAATCCGCTCCGTGCTCAGCTGCCGCGCCCGTCATGGCGTGTGCAAGAAGTGCTACGGACGCAACCTGGCTACGGGTAAACACGTGGAGATTGGGGAAGCTGTCGGTATCATCGCAGCTCAATCGATCGGTGAACCAGGGACCCAGCTCACCATGCGTACGTTCCATACCGGGGGCGTTGCGGGTGACGATATTACCCAAGGTCTTCCGCGGATTCAGGAGCTCTTCGAAGCTCGGAATCCGAAAGGTCAAGCAACGATCAGTGAGATTGACGGCGTAATCAAAGAAATCCGCGAAGCGAAGGACCGTCGCGAAATCGAGGTTCAAGGCGAAGCGGAAACGAAAGTATACTCCGTCACTTACGGTTCTCGTCTGCGCGTTAGCGAAGGCGACGAGATCGAGGCCGGCGATGAACTGACGGATGGTTCCATCGACCCGAAAGAAATTTTGCGCATCAAAGGGATTCGCGGTGTACAGAACTATATTTTGCAGGAAGTACAACGCGTATACCGGAACCAAGGCGTAGAAATCAACGACAAGCACGTTGAGGTTATGATTCGTCAAATGCTGCGCAAGATCCGGATCGTGGATGCCGGCGATACACCGCTTCTGCCAGGATCATTCGTCGACTTGCATGAGTATGAAACGGCCAACAAAGAAGCGATTCTGTCTGGCAAAGAGCCGGCAGTGGCTAAACCGGTCCTGCTCGGGATTACGAAAGCGTCGCTGGAAACCGACTCCTTCTTGTCCGCCGCTTCCTTCCAGGAAACAACGCGGGTGCTTACCGACGCTGCGATCAAAGGCAAAGTCGACAAGCTGCTCGGCTTGAAAGAGAATGTCATCATCGGTAAGCTGATTCCGGCCGGTACCGGCATGAGTCGCTACCGCAACATTCAATTCGAAGAGCCGGAACAAGACGAAGTTACGGAAGAAAGCTTGGAGCCTGTTTCGATCGAATAACGACGAAGGTGAAGATAAGCCGGCGCGACCCTGAAGCGAGTTTGATCCGGGGCGCGCCGGACTTGTTTTTTCTATGAAAATTCCGCTGAATATTTCGCTTGACACCTACTATAGCGGAGTGATACTATATCATAGTGCGTGAGTACGGATAACCCTGTGCTTTGGAGGACGTTATGATGTCTAATGATAAAGGACTACGGGACGCACCAATTAAGGTCGGCACCAAGCAGACCATGCGAATGGTTGAACTTGGACGGGCCGAGGAAGTTTATGTTGCTGAGAATGCAGATCCACGCCTTACGTCAAGGATCGTCGCCTTATGCAACCAACATGCCGTGAAAGTCACCTTTGTAGATACGATGGCGAATCTCGGCAAGGCTTGTGGGATTGAAGTAGGAGCGGCGATGGCTGTGATCGTAAAGTCATAGTTGATCGAAAATGTTTTTGCTAATGAGGAGGACTCTTTGGCAAAAACATTTCCTTTGTTCTTTTATGAGCCGCCTGGGTCTGTGGGCTTAAACAAGTGGTTTGTAAATGGATTTGAACTCTGAGGAAGGGGGTGGCAACAACATGCCAACAATTAACCAATTAGTACGTAAAGGACGCCAAGATAAGGTGTACAAATCCAAATCGCCAGCGCTGCAAAGAGGGTTTAACGCTCTGAAACGCGAAGCTACGGATTTGAGCTCTCCGCAAAAACGCGGCGTCTGCACTCGTGTAGGTACGATGACTCCGAAGAAACCGAACTCCGCGCTTCGTAAATATGCCCGTGTTCGCTTGACGAACCGTGTAGAGGTGACGGCTTACATTCCGGGTATCGGACACAACCTGCAAGAGCACAGCGTTGTACTGATTCGCGGCGGCCGGGTCAAAGACCTTCCGGGTGTCCGTTACCATATCGTGCGCGGAGCATTGGATACGGCTGGGGTTAACAACCGGATGCAAGCTCGTTCCAAATACGGCGCGAAACGTCCAAAAGCGAAGAAATAAGATCGCTTGGAATTTTAAATGGGAGTTCAAAAATCGGGTTTTCAGCACCGAGGAGGTTGGATAAAGCTAGGGACTGAGTAGCGGAGCGTAGACAGTTCTACGTGAGCAACGGAAGGTCCGGCTGAATTCAAGATTCGAAGTCGAACCAGCATCATGATGTGCATGGTGATCAAAAGACGGTTTTTGAACAACTACTACTAGGATTGAATTTTTACTGAAAGGGGGATAACAAACTATGCCACGCAAAGGTCCAGTTGCTAAGAGAGACGTGTTGCCAGATCCAGTGTATAACAGCAAATTGGTTACTCGCTTGATCAACCGCATCATGCTCGACGGTAAACGCGGCGTTGCTCAAAGCATCCTTTATAATGCGTTCGACATCATCCGTGAACGTACGGGGAATGACCCAATGGAAGTATTTGAAGCAGCGATCAAAAATATTATGCCTGTACTGGAAGTTAAAGCTCGTCGTGTCGGCGGTGCAAACTACCAAGTTCCGATCGAGGTTAAACCAGAGAGACGTACATCCTTGGGATTACGTTGGCTCGTAAACTATTCCCGCACTCGCGGTGAGAAGACAATGGAAGAACGTTTGGCTGCCGAGATCATCGACGCATCCAACAACACAGGCGCTTCCGTTAAGAAACGTGAAGATACGCATAAAATGGCGGAAGCGAACAAAGCGTTCGCGCACTACCGTTGGTAGGATAACGCCCGTATTTCAAAATTTATATTTTGAAGGGAGACAGATTCATGGCAAGAGAGTTCTCCTTGAAAAATACACGTAATATCGGGATCATGGCGCATATTGACGCCGGTAAGACAACCACGACGGAACGGATCTTGTTCTACACAGGTCGTACGCACAAAATCGGGGAAGTTCACGAAGGTGCGGCAACGATGGACTGGATGGAACAAGAACAAGAGCGCGGAATCACGATTACATCCGCTGCGACGACCGCTCAATGGAAAGGTCACCGCGTAAATATCATCGATACCCCGGGACACGTCGACTTCACTGTTGAAGTCGAACGTTCCCTGCGTGTATTGGACGGGGCTGTAGGCGTGTTTAGTGCGAAGGAAGGCGTTGAGCCGCAGTCTGAAACCGTTTGGAGACAGGCTGACCGCTATGGTGTTCCTCGGATTGCCTACGTCAACAAAATGGATATCATCGGTGCGGATTTCCTGAACGTCGTTAAAGATATGCGCGATCGTCTGCAAGCGAATGCAGTGGCTATCCAACTGCCAATCGGTGCGGAAAATGATTTTGTCGGGATTATCGACATCATCTCTCAAAAAGCGTATATCTACAGAGACGATCTGGGACAACAAATCGATGAAGTAGAAATTCCTGCTGAATATGCTGCACAAGTTGAAGAACTTCGTGCGGAATTGGTAGAGAAGGTTGCTGAACTGGACGAAGACTTGACGATGAAATACCTCGAAGGCGAGGAAATCACCGTTGAAGAACTGAAAGCAGCGCTTCGTAAGGGCGTTTGTGAAGTTAAAATCTTCCCGGTTATCTGCGGTTCTTCCTACCGTAACAAAGGGGTTCAGCTGATGCTGGATGCCGTCATCGATTACTTGCCATCCCCAGTTGATGTACCAAGCATCAAAGGTCATCTGGAAGATGGTACAGAAGTTGAACGTCACTCTTCTGACGAAGAGCCGTTCGCGGCACTGGCATTTAAAATCATGACCGACCCTTACGTGGGTAAACTGACGTTCTTCCGCGTATACTCCGGTATTCTGCAATCCGGTTCCTACGTGCTGAATGCAACGAAAGGTAAACGCGAACGGATCGGCCGGATCCTGCAAATGCACGCAAACCACCGTCAAGAAATCAACGAAGTTTACGCCGGTGACATTGCTGCAGCTGTAGGTTTGAAAGACACCGGGACAGGTGATACACTGTGTGATGAGAAGGCACCGGTTATTCTTGAATCGATGAACTTCCCAGAACCAGTTATCGAAATCGCGGTTGAACCGAAGACAAAAGCCGACCAAGACAAAATGGGCGTTGCACTTGCGAAGCTGACGGAAGAAGACCCAACGCTTCGTGCACATACAGATGAAGAAACGGGACAAACGATCCTTGCAGGTATGGGTGAGCTTCACCTGGATATCATTATCGATCGGATGCGCCGTGAATTCAAAGTAGACACGAACGTAGGTAAACCTCAGGTTGCTTATCGTGAAACGTTCCGCGTTCCGGCTCGCGTTGAAGGTAAGTTCGTACGTCAGTCCGGCGGTCGTGGTCAATACGGTCATGTCTGGGTTGAATTTGAACCGCTCGAACCAGGTTCAGGCAACCAATTCGACAGCAAAATCGTCGGCGGTGCTGTTCCAAAAGAATACATCGGACCTGCTCAACAAGGTATCGAAGAAGCAATGCAGAACGGTGTTCTAGCAGGCTTCCCGGTTGTTGACGTTAAAGCGACGATCGTCGATGGTTCCTACCATGACGTCGACTCCAGTGAAATGGCGTTTAAGATCGCTGGTTCGATGGCTCTGAAAGCAGCAAAAGACAAATGTCAACCTGTTCTGCTTGAGCCAATCATGAAAGTTGAAGTAACGGTTCCTGAGGAGTACATGGGTGACGTTATGGGTATGCTGAACTCTCGCCGTGGCCGTATCGAAGGTATGGATTCCCGTGGTGGTGCGCAAATTATCCGTGCGAAAGTGCCTCTCTCCGAAATGTTCGGTTACTCGACGACCCTTCGCTCCGGTACACAAGGGCGCGGCGTGTTCTCGATGGAACTCTCCCACTATGAAGAAGTTCCGAAGAACATCGCTGAAGAAATCGTGGCCAAGCATAGAGGGGCCGAATAATTTAATGTAATTGCCGGTCGAAGGGCTTGTTTCTTTGATCGGTCACACATAACAATCCATATTTTAAGGAGGAACTGTTTAAAATGGCAAAGGCTAAATACGAACGTACAAAACCGCACGTTAATATCGGTACGATTGGTCACGTCGACCATGGTAAAACAACTCTGACTGCAGCCATCACGACTGTATTGTCCAAAAAATACGGCGGTGCTGCTGTAGCTTTCGATCAAATCGACAAAGCTCCAGAAGAACGCGAACGCGGTATCACCATCTCGACGGCACACGTTGAGTACGAAACAAACAACCGCCACTACGCACACGTTGACTGCCCAGGGCACGCCGACTATGTTAAAAACATGATCACCGGTGCTGCTCAAATGGACGGCGCAATCCTGGTTGTATCCGCAGCTGACGGCCCAATGCCGCAAACTCGCGAACACATCCTGTTGTCCCGTAACGTAGGCGTTCCTTACATCGTTGTATTCTTGAACAAATGCGACATGGTTGAAGACGAAGAGTTGCTTGAACTGGTTGAAATGGAAGTTCGCGACCTACTGAACGAATATGAGTTCCCAGGCGATGACACTCCAATCATCCGCGGTTCCGCTCGTGAAGCTCTGCAAAACCCAGAGGGCGAATGGGCTCAAAAAATCGTTGAGATGTTCGAAATCATCGACGAGTACATTCCGTTGCCTGAACGCCCAATCGACAAACCGTTCCTGATGCCAGTCGAGGACGTATTCTCGATCACTGGCCGCGGTACAGTTGCTACTGGCCGTGTAGAACGCGGTACGGTTAAAGTCGGTGATGAAGTTGAAATCGTGGGTATCGTTGAAGAAACGAAAAAATCCGTCGTTACCGGCGTTGAAATGTTCCGTAAATTGCTCGACTCCGCTCAAGCGGGCGACAACATCGGTGCACTGCTTCGCGGTATTGACCGTAAAGAAATTGAACGCGGTCAAGTATTGGCTAAACCAGGTTCCGTTAACCCGCATACTGAGTTCACCGCTCAAGTATACGTATTGACGAAAGAAGAAGGCGGGCGCCATAAACCGTTCTTCTCCGGCTACCGTCCTCAGTTCTACTTCCGTACAACGGACGTAACTGGCATCATCAACCTGCCAGAAGGAACTGAAATGGTTATGCCTGGCGACAACATCGAAGTTACCGTTCAACTGATCTCCCCAATCGCGATCGAAGAAGGTACTCGCTTCTCCATCCGTGAAGGCGGCCGTACAGTTGGATCCGGTGCCGTTGTTTCCATCAACAAATAATTAGGCTTAACCGCCTGATCGAAAGAGCTGCTCTCCGATTTCGGAGCGCAGCTCTTTTACTTTATTTAGGGAATGAAAAATTACGAATTATACTTGCATTCTGCCTACCTTTTCTATATAATTGTGAATGTTGTTCTGTGACGTTGCGATGATGTGGGAGGTTACTGACACACCCGGCCCCTTTGCCATGGGAGGGTGGCCAGAAAATTTCCACGGAGTATGTCCGATACTAAATTGGGCGATAGAAGGAGGGACTAAAATGGCAAAGCAAAAAATTCGTATTCGTTTGAAAGCTTACGACCACAGAATTCTTGATCAATCCGCAGAGAAAATCGTTGAAACGGCAAAACGTTCGGGTGCAGGCGTATCCGGGCCGATCCCGTTGCCAACTGAGAAACAAGTGATTACTATTCTCCGTGCGGTGCACAAGTACAAGGATTCACGGGAACAATTCGAACAACGTACGCATAAGCGTCTGATCGACATTGTGAACCCGACTCCACAAACTGTGGATGCCTTGATGCGCTTGGACCTGCCGTCCGGTGTAGATATCGAAATCAAATTGTAATACCTACTATTGTAAGGTAACCAGGAAAGGAAAAGAGGTGTCAACATGAAAGGTATCTTAGGGAAGAAACTTGGTATGACTCAAGTGTTTACTCCGGAAGGGAATGTCATTCCTGTAACGGTGATTGAGGCTAGCTCTAACGTAGTTCTGCAGAAGAAAGACCTGGAGAACGACGGTTACGAAGCGATTCAGCTTGGCTACTCCGATAAGAAGGAAGCTAGAGCGAATAAGCCTGAAGTTGGGCATGCAAAGAAAGCAGGCACAACGCCTAAGCGCTACGTTCGCGAAATTCGCGGTGTTGATTTGGCAGGATACGAGGTTGGCCAAGAGGTCAAAGTCGATATTTTTGCTGAAGGCGAATTTGTTGACGTAACAGGTATTTCGAAAGGTAAAGGGTTCCAAGGCGTAATCAAACGCTGGGGACAAAGCCGCGGCCCGATGGCTCACGGTTCCCGTTACCATCGCAGACCAGGTTCTATGGGTTCCATCGCAGCAAACCGCGTATTTAAAGGTAAAAACCTGCCTGGACATATGGGACATGAAACTGTAACGATTCAAAACCTTGAAGTTGTTAAAGTCGATGCAGAACGCAACGTCTTGCTCGTGAAAGGTTCCATTCCTGGACCGAAAAACAGCTTCGTTAAAGTAAAACAAACTACTAAGAAATAATTAACCCTCAGGAAAGGAGGAACAACAAATGCCAAAAGTAGCACTTTTCAATATTAGCGGTAGCCAAGTGGGCGAAGTAGAATTGAACGATGCCGTATTCGGGATTGAGCCGAACACTCATGTTCTTCATGAAGCTGTAGTAATGCAGCGCGCTTCCCTGCGTTTCGGTACGCACAAAGTTAAAGGACGCTCCGAAGTTCGTGGCGGCGGCCGTAAACCTTGGAAACAAAAAGGAACAGGTCGTGCGCGCCAAGGTTCGATCCGCGCTCCTCAATGGAAAGGCGGCGGTACAGTATTCGGACCAACTCCGCGCAGCTATTCCTATAAACTGCCTAAGAAAGTTCGTCGTTTGGCGATCAAATCGGCGCTTTCGTCGAAAGTAATCGATCAGGACATCATCGTATTGGATGCACTTGCGATGAACGCTCCGAAGACGAAAGAATTTGCAGCGATCTTGAACAACCTGAAAGTGGAACGTAAAGCTCTGGTTGTAGCTCCTGACTATGACGACAACATTGCGCTTTCCGCTCGTAACATTCCAGGCGTGAAGTTCGTGGCAGCCGACGGCATTAATGTTCTTGATGTGCTGACGCACGACAAACTGATCATTACGAAAGAAGCAGTTCAGAAGGTAGAGGAGGTGCTCGCGTAATGAAGAATCCTCGCGATATTATCAAACGCCCGGTGATTACGGAACGTTCCACGGAATATATGAACGACCTGAAATATGTCTTTGAAGTAGACATTCGCGCGAACAAAACGGAAATCAAACAAGCTGTTGAGTCCATTTTTGGCGTGAAGGTGAAGAACGTAAACACCCTGCGTGTTCCTGGGAAGCTGAAACGTTACGGACGCTACTCCGGATACACTCCAGAATGGAAAAAAGCGTTTGTTACATTAACACCTGAAAGCAAACCGCTCCAATTTTTTGAATCGGTATAAAATCGCTTGAAGTAAGGAGGGAAATCTCGTGCCAATCAAAAAGTATAAACCGACTTCCCCGGCAAGACGTGCGATGAGCGTGTCGACCTTCGAAGAAATTACGACGGATAAGCCGGAGAAATCTTTGCTTGCGCCGCTGAGCAAAACGGCCGGCCGCAACAACCAAGGTAAAATCACTGTTCGTCACCATGGCGGCGGACATAAACGTAAATATCGGATCATCGACTTCAAACGGAACAAAGATGGAATTCCAGGCCGCGTTGCTACGATCGAATACGATCCAAACCGGACTTCCAACATCGCTTTGATCCACTATGCCGATGGTGAGAAACGCTACATCATCGCTCCTAAAGGCTTGAAAGTGGGCGATGTGATCGAATCTGGCGCAGGTTCCGACATCAAAATCGGTAACGCATTGCCGCTGGAGAACATCCCGGTAGGTACCGTGATCCACAACATCGAGCTGAAACCAGGTAAAGGCGGACAATTGGTTCGCGCTGCTGGTACAGAAGCTCAGTTGCTCGGTAAAGAAGACAAATACGTAACGATCCGCCTGTCTTCCGGCGAAGTTCGTAAAGTTCTGAAAGTTTGCCGCGCTACGATCGGTTCCGTAGGTAACGGTGACCACGAGCTTGTGAAAATCGGTAAAGCCGGACGCAGCCGCTGGCTGGGCAAACGTCCAGAAGTCCGCGGTGTCGTCATGAACCCGAACGATCACCCGCACGGTGGTGGTGAAGGTCGCGCTCCGATCGGCCGTAAATCTCCGTTGTCTCCTTGGGGCAAACCAACCCTTGGTTACAAAACGCGTAAAAAAGGCAAAGCTTCTGATAAATATATCGTTCGCCGTCGCACGAAGTAATCCGCATCCTGCGGATCACTTCGCGGCATGAACGAAGCGTAACTTGCAGCGCATTGTGAAGGGAGGATAAATGAATGAGTCGCAGTCTGAAAAAGGGACCTTTTGTCGATGGGTACCTGCTTAAGAAAGTGGAAGAAGCGAGCGCTTCGAACAAGAAGGTCGTGATCAAAACTTGGTCCCGTCGCTCCACGATCTATCCGCAATTCATTGGTCATACGTTTGGTGTCTATGACGGCCGCAAGCACGTACCGGTGTACGTAACCGAGGATATGGTCGGACATAAACTGGGCGAATTTGCTCCAACCCGGACCTACAAAGGTCATACGGATGACGATAAGAAAACGAGACGTTAATAACGATAAGTTCTTCGTTTGAGAGGAGGTAATACTACATGGAAGCTAAAGCACATGCAAGATCGATTCGTATTGCTCCCCGCAAAGCTCAACTCGTGGTTGATCTGATCCGCGGTAAGCAAGTTGGCGACGCGATTGCAATTCTGCGCCATACGCCAAAAGCAGCATCCCCGATCGTGGAGAAGCTGTTGAACTCGGCGATTGCCAATGCTGAACATAACTATTCTATGGATGTAAATAAATTGGTGATTACGCAAGCCTACGTTAACCAAGGCCCGACGATGAAACGTTTCCGTCCGCGGGCAATGGGACGTGCTAGCCGGATCAACAAACGCACCAGCCACATTACTTTGGTGGTATCCGAAAAATAAGGAGGGAAAACGTGTGGGCCAAAAGGTAAATCCGGTCGGATTACGAGTAGGGATTATCCGTGATTGGGAATCCAAATGGTACGCAGGCAAAGATTTCGGTGATCTTTTGCTGGAAGACGTAAAAATTCGTGAACACCTGAAAAATAAACTGAAAGACTCCGCGGTATCTCGGATTGAGATCGAGAGAGCGGCAAATCGTGTGAACGTGACGATCCACACTGCTAAACCGGGCATGGTTATCGGTAAAGGCGGTTCGGAAGTTGAAAACCTGCGCGGTGAAATTACGAAAATCGCAGGCGGCAAAAAGGTTCACATCAACATTTCTGAAATCAAACACCCTGATCTTGACGCAATCTTGGTTGCTGAAAGCATTGCACAACAATTGGAACGTCGTGTTTCTTTCCGTCGTGCGTTGAAACAAGCAATTCAAAGAACGATGCGTTCGGGAGCGAAAGGGATTAAAACGGCAGTCAGCGGTCGTCTCGGCGGTGCTGAAATTGCTCGTACGGAAGGCTACAGTGAAGGAACTGTTCCACTTCATACGCTCCGCGCCGACATCGATTACGGTACGGCAGAAGCGCATACGACTTATGGCCGCATCGGCGTAAAAGTATGGATTTATCGTGGAGAGGTTCTTCCTACGGCTAAGAAACAACAAGCTGCTCAGGAAGGAGGCAACTAATCATGTTGGTACCAAAACGCGTAAAACACCGCAAGCAACAACGCGGTAATATGAGAGGCCAAGCAAAAGGCGGCACCGAACTGAACTTCGGTGAATACGGCCTGCAGGCTCTGGAGCCGACTTGGATCACGAACCGTCAAATCGAAGCAGCGCGTATCGCGATGACTCGTTACATCAAACGTGGCGGTAAAGTATGGATTAAGATTTTCCCTGACAAGCCGATTACTCAGAAGCCTCTTGAAGTCCGGATGGGTAGCGGTAAAGGTAACGTAGAAAAATGGGTCGCAGTTGTGAAGCCGGGCAAAATCATGTTTGAGCTTGCCGGGGTATCGGAGGAAGTTGCACGCGAAGCTATGCGTCTTGCTGCCCACAAACTGCCGATCAAAACGAAGTTTGTGAAACGTGAAGAATTGGGTGGTGAAGCAAATGAAAGCTAATGAACTTCGCAACTTAACCACTGCAGAAATCGAACAAAAAATCGCAGGTTTTAAAGAAGAACTCTTTAACCTCCGTTTTCAGTTGGCTACCGGCCAACTCGATAATCCGACTCGGATCCGCGATGTGCGTAAGGAAATAGCTCGTGCTAAAACCGTTATCCGTGAAAGAGAACTTGGGATTACTAGTTAAGAAGCGCTGAGCGAATCTAGCAAAGCGCCTAAGTCCAGGAAGGAGGCAAACCATGAGCGAACGTAACAGCCGTAAAGTGCAAATTGGTAAAGTTGTCAGCGACAAGATGGACAAAACGATCGTTGTAGCTGTTGAAACTTACAAGAAGCATGACTTGTACCATAAGCGCATTAAATACACGAAGAAATTTAAAGCGCATGATGAGAACAACACCGCGAAAATCGGTGACATCGTTAAAATCGCCGAAACTCGCCCGCTGTCCAAAGACAAACGCTGGAGACTCGTTGAAGTCGTTGAAGAAGCGGTTATCATTTAATAGCACGGTAGCTTAGACCGAAAGGAGGAAATATCCATGATTCAACCATTTACACGTTTGCAGGTTGCTGACAACTCCGGCGCGAAGGAACTGATGTGTATCCGCGTTTTGGGTGGTACGGGTCGTCGTACGGCACAAATCGGAGATCTGATCGTTTGCTCCGTCAAACAAGCAACACCAGGCGGCGTTGTCAAAAAAGGGGATGTCGTTAGAGCGGTAGTCGTTCGTACGAAACGTTCCGTTCGTCGTAAAGACGGTTCCTACATCGCATTCGACGAAAACGCAGCAGTTGTTGTTAAAGAAGATAAGAGCCCACGCGGAACGCGTATCTTCGGACCTGTTGCCCGTGAACTTCGCGACAAGGACTTTATGAAGATCGTTTCCTTGGCTCCGGAAGTTATCTAAGAACACCCCATAACCCAACGGGGAGCCCGATTTAACAGGAGGTGTAAACCAAGTGCCTAGACTGAAGAAGATTCTTGAATCTCATAACAATAAGCTGCACGTCAAAAAAGACGACACGGTGATCGTGATTTCCGGTAAAGACAAAGGCAAAAAAGGCCGCGTCATCGCCGCATATCCTCGTGAAAACCGCGTGCTTGTGGAAGGCGTGAACATGGTTAAGAAACATCAAAAACCTAACCAACTGAACCCACAAGGCGGCATCATCGAGAAGGAAGCTCCGATTCACGTTTCGAACGTTATGCACGTTGATCCGAAGAGCGGAAAAGTAACCCGTATCGGTTACAAAGTATTGGACAACGGCAAAAAAGTTCGCGTAGCGAAGAGATCTGGAGAAGTAATCGACTAATCGAGAAACGTTAAGAAAGGAGGTCCATGATTCATGGCAGCAAGATTGAAAGAACGCTTTTTGAACGAAGTAACACCTGCTTTGATTCAAAAATTCAACTATACAACGGTAATGCAAGTGCCGAAGATCGAGAAAGTGGTTATCAACATGGGTGTTGGTGACGCTGTAGCGAACTCCAAAGTACTTGATTCCGCAGTGAACGATATGCAACTGATCGCTGGTCAAAAGCCAGTTATCACTCGCGCGAAGAAATCCATCGCTGGTTTCAAACTGCGTGAGAACATGCCGATCGGTGTGAAGGTAACTCTTCGCGGTGACCGCATGTATCATTTCCTTGACAAACTGTTTAACGTAACGCTTCCGCGTGTCCGTGACTTCCACGGGGTATCGACGAAAGCATTTGACGGTCGCGGTAACTATACGCTGGGCCTGAAAGAGCAACTGATCTTCCCTGAGATCGAATACGATCAAGTGGATAAAGTACGCGGTATGGATATCGTCATCGTAACGACGGCTAAAACCGACGAAGAATCCCGCGAGCTCTTGAGCGGGCTCGGCATGCCGTTTGCTAAGTAATTCGTCTATTTTCTCCGAAACTATTTAGGAGGTGTCAGGCTAAGTGGCTAAAACTTCGATGAAAGTTAAACAACAACGTACACCTAAATTCAAAGTTCGGGCTTATACCCGGTGTGAACGTTGTGGTCGCCCACATTCGGTATTGCAAAAGTACAAAATTTGCAGAATTTGCTTCCGTGAATTAGCTTATAAAGGCCAGATTCCTGGCGTGAAAAAAGCAAGCTGGTAATTAATCAACAACGGGAAGGAGGTTTACACGTATGACTATGTCAGATCCAATTGCAGATATGCTTACTCGTATTCGTAACGCCAACACGGTGCGTCACGAGACGGTTGAACTGCCTGCGTCCACGATCAAGAAACAAATCGCTGAGATCCTGAAGCGTGAAGGCTTCATCCGTGACGCTGAATATATCGATGATAACAAACAAGGGATCATCCGTATTTTCCTGAAATACGGCCCGAACAACGAACGCGTTATCTCTGGACTTAAGAGAATCAGTAAACCAGGCCTTCGCGTGTACACGAAAAGCAACGAAATTCCTCGTGTCCTCGGCGGCTTGGGTATCGCGATTATCTCCACTTCCAAAGGTGTCATGACTGACAAGGAAGCTCGTCAGTCCAAAGCCGGCGGCGAAGTCCTCTGCTACGTTTGGTAATTTACGTCTTATAACAAGGAGGTGCAATACATGTCTCGTATTGGTCGCAAACCAATCACAGTACCAAGTGGTGTGGATGTCACACTTGATAATAGCGTCATTACAGTTAAAGGTCCGAAAGGTACTTTGACTCGTGAGCTTCACAAGGACATCAAGGTAACGGTTGAAGGTAACGTTATTACCGTTGAACGTCCTTCTGACAATAAATTACATCGTTCCCTGCATGGCACGACCCGTTCCGTTGTCAGCAACATGGTCAGCGGGGTAACGGAAGGTTTCTCCAAATCGCTCGAGCTGGTTGGTGTCGGTTACCGCGCAAGCTTGTCCGGCAAAAAACTGGTTCTGAACGTTGGTTACTCCCATCCGGTAGAAATTACGCCGGAAGAGGGCATCGAATTCGAAGTACCTTCGAATACGAAGATCATCGTTAAAGGGATCAATAAAGAACGCGTAGGCGAATATGCCGCTAAAATTCGTTCTGTCCGTGAGCCTGAGCCATATAAAGGCAAAGGGATCAAGTATGAAGGCGAACGCATTATTCGCAAGGAAGGTAAAGCCGGTAAGAAGAAATAAGTTTCTTCTTAACGTGCCTAGCCTTCTGGCGTCTTGAAACGAAATGTCCGATAGCGGTAAACCGAAGGGAGTGAAATGGAAGTCATGATTACAAAAGCTGATAAGAACAAAGCACGTCTGAAAAGACATCTGCGTGTACGTAAGAAAGTCCAAGGAACGGCAGCTCGTCCAAGACTGAACGTATACCGTTCTTCCAAACATATCTACGCTCAACTGATCGACGACGTAGCAGGCGTAACGGTGGCTAGCGCATCGACGGTCGATAAAGAACTGAGCGGTTCGATCGGTAACGGCGGCAACGTGGAATCCGCTCGTAAAGTGGGCGAATTGATCGCAAAACGCGCACAAGCGAAAGGATACAAGAGCGTTGTTTTTGACCGTGGAGGATATCTGTACCATGGACGGATTCAGGCGCTGGCTGACGCAGCCCGCGAAGCAGGCCTGGAATTCTAAAAATCATCACTAAAAGGAGGTTAACGACTTGCGTGTAGATCCGAACACTTTAGAACTGACAGAAAGAGTTGTAAACATTAACCGCGTAGCTAAAGTAGTTAAAGGCGGACGCCGTTTCAGCTTCAGTGCACTCGTGGTTGTCGGCGACGGCAAAGGCTGGGTTGGCGCTGGGATCGGTAAGGCAGGCGAAGTACCTGACGCGATCCGTAAAGGCATTGAAGATGCGAAGAAAAATCTTGTGCATGTTCCGCTCGTAGGTACTACGATCCCTCACCAAGTAATCGGGCATTTCGGAGCTGGCCGCGTTCTGTTGAAACCGGCATCCGAAGGTACCGGGGTTATCGCCGGCGGTCCAGTTCGTGCGGTTCTTGAACTGGCTGGCGTAGGCGACATTTTGACTAAATCTTTGGGTTCTTCGAATTCCATCAACATGGTCAACGCGACTTTGGAGGGCTTGTCCCGTCTGAAACGTGCTGAGGATGTTGCGAAATTGCGCGGTAAAACCGTCGAAGAACTTCTCGGTTAAGGAGGGAATCTCATGGCTAAACTGCAAATTACCCTCGTGCGTAGTTTGATCGGTCGTCCGGAGAACCAACGTACTACCGTGAAAACCTTGGGTCTTCGCAAAATTAACCAATCCGTTGTTCACAACGATAACCCAGCCATTCGCGGCATGGTGAATCAAGTGAGCCACCTGGTTTCGGTTAAAGAAATCGAAGGCTAAGGATAGCGTAAGCTTATTAATTGCCAACAATAAATAAGGAGGTGCAACGAACGATGAAGTTACATGAGCTTTCCCCAGCTCCTGGTTCCCGCCACACGCGCAAACGTGTCGGCCGCGGTACAGGCAGCGGTATGGGTAAAACATCTACTCGCGGTCACAAAGGTCAAAACGCTCGTTCCGGCGGTGGTGTGCGTCCGGGCTTCGAAGGCGGTCAAAACCCGCTGTATCGTCGCTTGCCAAAACGCGGGTTCATCAATCCGACGCGGAAAGAGTATGCGATTGTGAACATCGAAGATTTGAACAACTTTGCGGCGGATACGGAAGTAACTCCTGAGCTGTTGTTTGAACAAGGAATCGTGAAAGACGCGAAGAGCGGCATCAAGATTCTCGGCAACGGTGAAGTTACTGTCAAACTGACAGTTAAAGCGAATAAGTTCTCCCAATCTGCGGTAGAGAAAATCGAGGCTGCCGGCGGTAAAACCGAGGTGATCTAATGTTTAAAACCATTAAGAACATATGGCATGTTCAAGACCTTCGCAACCGCATCTTGTTTACGTTGTTTATCTTCCTCATTTACCGGATCGGTTCCTTCGTTCCGGTTCCGGGCGTTAATAAAGAGGTCTTTGAGGCGACAAACAACGCAGCAGGAAACAACTTGTTAGGGCTCTTGAACACCTTCTCGGGCGGCGCCCTGAAGAACTTCTCGATCTTTGCCCTCGGGATCATGCCTTATATCACGGCTTCCATCATCGTACAGCTCTTGTCGATGGACGTCATTCCGAAATTTGCGGAATGGGCTAAGCAAGGGGAACACGGTAAGAAGAAAATGGCCCAAGTGACCCGTTACGGAACGGTCATTTTGGCCCTCATTCAGGCGTTTGCTACGTCGATTGGTTTTAACCGTTTGTACGGAACGGAAATGGTGCCGAACGCAACCTTTGGCGACTATCTCGTGATCGCCATCGTGTTGACAGCCGGTACTTCTTTCCTGATGTGGTTAGGTGAGCAGATTACCGAAAGAGGGATTGGTAACGGGATCTCGCTGATTATCTTTGCCGGGATCGTTGCCTCCATCCCTACGCACATTACGACGATTGCGCAATCGGATTTTATCATTGAAGGCCAGCCTTTCATCAATGTGGTGAAATCCATCGCGATTCTCTTGGTGTGCATCTTGATCGTCATCGGTGTTATCTACGTACAACAAGCGATCCGGAAAATCCCGGTCCAATACGCAAAGCGTGTGGTAGGTAACAAAATGTATGGCGGGCAGAATACGCATATTCCGCTCAAGATCAACGCTGCCGGCGTGATTCCGGTCATTTTTGCAGTTTCCTTGCTGCAATTCCCGGTCGTGATCGCCAGCTTCTGGTCGACGCACGCTTGGGCGCAGTGGATTACGACCCATTTGTCTACCAACCGTCCGCTTGGGATGGTGCTTTATGTGATCATGATCATCGGCTTTACGTTCTTCTATACGTTCGTGCAGATGAACCCGCAGCAGATGGCTGAGAACATGAAGAAAAACGGCGGCTACATTCCAGGGATCCGTCCTGGTAAAGCGACGGAAACCTATTTGACTCGGGTGTTAACCCGTTTGACGATGACCGGTGCGCTTTTCCTTGCTGCCATCTCCATTCTCCCTATGGGATTGGGGGCTATCGCAGGGTTGCCAAGCACGGTCTTGATCGGCGGTACATCGATCCTCATCGTGATCGGCGTTGCGCTGGATACGATGAAGACGATTGAAGGCCAATTGATCAAACGTCACTATAAAGGTTTTATCAATAAATAGTCGGTAGGTACCAGGAACAGAGGACGTGCAAACGTCCTTGCCTGGCACCTAACTGAGCTATTTCTTGTTGTAGAGAAGTGTTGGAGGGAGTGAGAAACATGAACCTACTATTCATGGGGCCTCCCGGAGCAGGAAAAGGAACACAAGCCGAGACAATCGTTAACGAATTCGGTATTCCTCATATCTCTACCGGCGACGCATTTCGCCTGGCAATCAAACAGGGAACACCTGTGGGGATGAAAGCGAAGGAATATATGGATCAGGGACTGCTCGTGCCTGATGATGTGACAGTGGGGATCGTTCGCGAACGCTTGCAGCAGCCCGATTGCGAAAAAGGTTTCTTATTGGACGGTTTTCCAAGAACCCTTTCGCAAGCGGAATCGCTGGATGAGCTGCTTGATAGCATGGGTCGCAAGCTGGACCACGTCATCAACCTGAAAGTGGACCGGAACAAGCTGCTGGCGCGGCTGACGGGACGCCGGATTTGCAAATCCTGCGGCGCCACTTATCATGTGATCTTTAATCCTCCGGGGCAGGAAGGTGTTTGTGATAAATGCGGCGGCGAGTTATACCAACGCTCGGATGATAACGAAGAGAGCGTAGGAACTCGTTTGGACGAATATATCAACAAAACCGCACCGCTTCTGAAGTTCTATGAAGATAAAGGCCTGTTGCGTCAGGTAGATGGTGAACAGGAAATCGATGCGGTTTCGAAGGAAATCGTGTCACTACTGCGAGGTTAGGTGTAATGATCATTTGTAAATCCGAAACGGAACTAGGCTTTATGCGAGAAGCTGGGCGGATCGTCGCGGAAACGCACAGGCTCATGGCCCAAGCGATTGAGCCTGGAATTACGACGGGAGAACTCGATCAACTCGCCGATAAATACATTCGCAGTCAGGGCGCCGTGCCGTCCTTTAAAGGTTACAACGGTTTTCCTTACAGCATTTGCGCTTCGGTCAACGAAGAATTGGTACACGGATTTCCCGGCAAACGCAAATTGAACGAAGGCGATATCATTACATTGGATATCGGCGCGGAGTACCGTGGTTTCCATGGGGACTCGGCGTGGACGTATCCGGTAGGTAAAATTTCGGAGGAAGCCAAGCGACTCTTGGAGGTCACCGAAGGTTCCTTGTATGCGGGCCTTGCGCTCGTTAAACCGGATGTTCGATTGTACACGATCTCGCATGCAATTCAGCAATTCATCGAAGCTGCCGGTTTTTCCGTCGTTCGGGAATATGTGGGGCATGGCATTGGCGCGAGCTTACATGAAGAACCGCAAATTCCGAATTATGGCTTGCCCGACCGGGGCCCGCGGCTTAAGCCGGGGATGGTCCTGGCGATCGAACCGATGGTTAACATGGGGAAGCGATATGTAAAAACGCTGGAAGACAACTGGACAGTGGTTACGGTGGATGGCTCGTTGTGCGCTCACTTTGAGCATACGGTAGCTGTTACACCGGACGGGATGGAAATTTTCACGAAGCTGGATGCGTAGGTGATGAACGTGAAAGAGCGCTCAGCGCCGCAAATCGGTCAGTTGGTGAAAGTTCTCAAAGGCAGGGATGCCGGTGCGATTTATGTGATTGTCGGGATTCTGGACGACAAATTCGTCTGGATCGCGGACGGAAACAAACGGAAGTTTGATGGACCCAAACGTAAAAATGCCCAGCATCTTGAACTACTGCCCATAGTTAGCAGCGAGGTTGTTCATAGTTTGCAGGAAAGCGGACGGGTGACGAACGGGAAACTGCGGCATGCAGTTCTTGCTTATCAGAAGTCCGCCAATTCTATGGCTGAAGAGAAAGGAGACTGACTGTGGCTAAAGAAGATGTCATTGAAGTCGAAGGTACGGTCATTGAACCGTTGCCGAATGCAACCTTTAGAGTAGAGTTGGAGAATGGTCATCAAATTCTCGCTCACGTTTCCGGGAAGTTGCGGATGCACTTTATCCGCATTTTGACGGGAGACAAAGTGGTCGTTCAGCTTTCGCCATATGATTTGACGAAAGGCCGGATCACTTACCGCAAATAGACTATACCCATTACGGTAAAGTTGTGGTACAATATTCAGGTTGAGTTGTTTCAGAGAGTAGTTTATGATTAGAATGCGTGCGATTGGATTTTTGCTTTCGCAAAATAAGAACGTATGCTTTCGATCCCAGTTTTACTTCTGTAAAACTTTTAGGAGGTAATCAGCATGAAGGTAAGACCTTCTGTAAAGCCGATTTGCGAAAAATGCAAAGTCATTCGTCGCAAAGGCAATGTCATGGTGATTTGCGAAAATCCGAAACACAAACAAAAACAAGGTTAATTGAAGGGGGTGTAGCGTAAAATGGCACGTATTGCTGGTGTGGATTTGCCACGTGATAAACGCGTTGAGATCGCCTTAACTTACATTTTCGGAATCGGTAAAACGACTTCCCAGAAAATCCTGAAAACAACAGGCATCAATCCGGACACTCGTGTTCGTGATTTGACGGAAGATGAGGTTAGCAAACTACGCGAAACGATCGACAAAACGGTCAAGGTTGAAGGTGACCTGCGTCGTGAAATTTCCTTAAATATTAAACGTTTGATCGAAATTGGCTGCTACCGCGGAGTGCGTCATCGTCGCGGCTTGCCGGTTCGCGGACAACGTACGAAAACGAATGCCCGTACTCGTAAGGGTCCTCGTCGTACTGTAGCGAACAAGAAGAAATAAGAAGGGGGGATAACAGACAATGGCTAAACCAAAGAAAGTCGTACGTACGAAACGTCGTGACCGGAAAAATATTGAATCTGGTGTGGCTCATATCCGCTCCACGTTCAATAACACGATCGTCACCATTACGGATCCACACGGTAACGCGATTTCCTGGGCGAGCTCCGGCGGTCTTGGATTCAAAGGTTCCCGTAAGTCGACTCCGTTTGCTGCGCAAATGGCTGCTGAATCTGCTGCCAAAGCTGCGATGGAACATGGCATGAAAACCGTTGAGGTTATGGTTAAAGGCCCTGGTGCCGGCCGTGAGGCCGCTATCCGCTCCTTGCAAGCGGCAGGCCTTGAAGTCAACATGATCAAAGACGTTACTCCAATTCCTCATAACGGCTGCCGTCCTCCAAAACGCCGCCGCGTTTAATGAAGCCGCGCTGAAGCCGTGGTATAACACCAGCGTCAATTGGGAACAATGGATGTTTAGGCATACTACGTTACGAACTTCAGCATCTTAGGCAGATTGAAAGGAACGACGTTTTGAAGGAGGGGTACTTTCGTGATAGAAATCGAAAAGCCAAAAATCGAGACCGTAGAAGTTAACGATGAAGGCACCTATGGGAAATTTGTAGTAGAACCACTTGAACGTGGGTATGGCACCACACTGGGCAACTCGCTTCGCCGGATTTTGCTCTCTTCTCTGCCGGGTGCTGCGGTAACCTCGGTCCAAATCGATGGAGTTCTGCATGAATTCGCAACCGTACCGGGCGTTATGGAGGACGTTACGGAGATCATCCTGAACCTGAAAGCACTCTCGCTGAAAATTCATTCGGATGAGGAGAAGATCCTCGAAATCGATGCAGAAGGCGAAGGCGTTGTTACGGCAGGAGATATCCGTGCGGACAGCGATGTGGAAATTTTGAATACGGATCTGCATATTGCTACGCTTGAACCGGGTTCGAGACTTCACATGCGCATCTACGCAGGCCGCGGACGTGGTTACGTTCAGGCAGATCGAAATAAACGAGATGATCAACCGATCGGTGTCATTCCCGTCGATTCGATCTATACCCCGATTACTCGGGTCAATTACGTGGTAGAGAATACCCGGGTTGGCCAAGTGACCAACTACGACAAGCTTACGCTTGAAGTGTGGACCGATGGCAGTATCAGACCTGAAGAAGCGGTAAGCCTCGGCGCGAAAATTTTGACCGAGCATCTCTTCTTGTTCGTAGGCCTTACGGACGAAGCGAAAGACGCGGAAATCATGGTCGAGAAGGAAGAAGACAAGAAAGAAAAAGTGCTTGAAATGACGATTGAAGAGCTTGATCTCTCCGTTCGTTCCTATAACTGCCTCAAACGTGCCGGTATCAATACGGTACAAGAGCTTACGACGAAAACCGAAGAAGATATGATGAAGGTACGTAACCTTGGTCGCAAATCTTTGGAGGAAGTTCAAGAGAAGCTCCAAGAGTTAGGTTTGGGATTGCGCACTGAAGAATAAGTTGACTTGAATCGTTCTAGCGAAGGAGGGAAAACTCATGGCATACCAAAAGTTGGGCCGCGATTCCAGCGCACGTAAAGCATTGTTCCGTGACCTGGTAACCGACCTGTTCTTATACGAACGCATCCAAACGACGGAAGCGAAGGCGAAAGAAGTTCGTTCGATCGCTGAGAAGCTGATCACCAAGGCAAAACGTGGTGACCTGCATGCCCGTCGTCAAGTGGCAGCTTACGTTCGTCGCGAATCGATCGATGGCGAGCAGGATGCAATCCAAAAGCTGTTCACCGAACTGGCAACTCGTTATTCCAGCCGTCCAGGCGGATACACTCGTATCCTGAAGCTGGGACCTCGCCGCGGCGACGCTGCTCCTATGGTTTATCTGGAACTGGTAGATCGCGCGTAATTCGGGGATTCCCCAATCTAGCGTGTAAAACTCTCTGTCGGCTCGCCTTACGGCTAAGCTTTCGGAGAGTTTTTTTATTGAGAAAATGTGTGGCCTTGAGAAAGGAAGGGACCGATGCGCAACTTGCTGATGACCGTCAGCTATGACGGAACCAACTATTTCGGCTTTCAGACCCAACCGGGCGGAAATACGGTTCAGGATCATATTGAGGGAGCCATCCGCCAATTAACGGGAGAAACGGTGAAAATCCATGGCTCTGGACGAACCGACGCCGGGGTGCATGCCAGGCAGCAGCCATTTCACTTTCACACCGATTCGCGTATTCCCGTGGAACGTTGGTGTTTGGCGCTTAATGCGCGTCTTCCTTCCGATATCCGCGTGTTGACGGCTCGGGAGGTCCCTCTGACCTTCCATTCACGGCATTCGGCCAAGCGGAAAACCTACCGCTACACCATTAATACCAACCGATTCCCGGATGTGTTCCAACGGAACTATCAGTTTCATCATCCCGGACAACTCAATGTTGATGCTATGCAGGCAAGTCTGCCGTATTTGGTTGGTACCCACGACTTCACTTCGTTCGCCTCGCGTCAGTCCACGAAGCTAAGCCATGTTCGTACGATATATGATGCCCGGATCGTGGTGGATTCATTAGCAAAAATACCTGGAACAACGGGCCAGGGGATCGTCCATTTTTATGTCACGGGGAGCGGATTCCTGCAGCATATGGTCCGAATCATCGTTGGCACCTTAATCGAGATCGGTGAAGGCAAACGTACGCCTGAATCGATCCAGGCGATTTTGGAGGCGAAAGACCGGACTGCCGCAGGCCCAACGGCCGAGAGCAAAGGGCTGATGCTCTGGAGTGTGGAATACGAAGAAGAAGATTTGTGTGATTGAAGCGGTTGCGGCTGGAAGCTTGATTTTTTCGGGATAACCTTTGAAAAAGGCTTGCGTATTAACTTGGCTTCCTGTAAAATAAAAGTTGTGTTTTCTTGATGGCTATCCCACAGCCCCCAGTCAAGAAAGCCGCTTAAACAAGAATTTTATGCTTGCTAAACATGAATGAAACGATCGAAGATAAATCTGCTGACTTTGGTCAAGCGACCCGAAGAGCATGATCGTGTTCAGCAGGATGAACCATTTCGGACGAATTTGAAGGAGGATCTTTACATGCGTACCACTTATATGGCGAAGCCAGGCGAAGTAGAGCGCAAATGGCACATCATCGATGCCGAAGGCAAAACGCTGGGCCGCTTGGCTAGCGAAGCTGCAGCTCTTATCCGCGGTAAACACAAACCACAATTTACTCCACATGTTGACTGCGGCGACTTTGTGATCGTCATCAACGCGGAGAAAATCGCCCTGACCGGCAAAAAGCTCGATAACAAAAAATATTATCGTCATTCCCTGCATCCGGGCGGTTTGAAAGTGACTGTTGCCAAGGATTTGCTGAGAACGAAACCTGAACGTGTAATTGAGTCCGCCGTTCACGGCATGCTGCCTAAAACTCGCCTTGGCGAGAAAATGAAGCTGAGACTGAAAGCTTACGCGGGCACTGAGCATCCACATGCGGCACAAAAACCTGAAGTTTACGAACTTCGCGGATAATTAAAAGGGAGGACAGTTTCATGGCACAAGTACAATACTATGGGACAGGTCGTCGTAAACATTCGGTAGCTCGTGTTCGCCTTGTACCGGGTGAAGGACGCATTGTCATCAATAAACGCGACATCAACGATTATTTTGGTCTGGAAACGCTGAAGCTGATCGTAAAACAACCGCTGACTTTGACGGAAACGCTGGGTAACTACGACGTTATCGTCATCGCTCATGGCGGCGGTATCTCCGGTCAAGCTGGCGCAATCCGCCACGGGATTTCCCGTGCACTGCTCAAAGCAGATCCGGAACTCCGCCCTGCATTGAAGAAAGCAGGCTTCTTGACGCGTGACCCACGGATGAAAGAACGGAAGAAATACGGCCTCAAAGCAGCTCGCCGTGCTCCTCAGTTCTCGAAACGTTAATCTTTATATTGCATACGAAAGTCCCTTTCCGTTTTGGAAAGGGGCTTTTTTGCGTTTATATTGAAGGTTTCTTCGGACTTTTTTTCATTTTGGATTTTTTAGTATTGACTTCTAGGGGGAATGCCATATACTTTTAAATATAATTCAAATCTGATTAGTTGGAATAATCGTATGCCTTGTTTAACCTGATGCGGGAGGTCTGAAGAAAAGTGAATTTATTGGAAAAAGAGCAGTTAATTGCGGCCAGGGCCGAGGAATTTGAGTCGTTATCCCCCCAAGAAATCCTCGCCTGGGCGGTAGAGACGTTTCCGAATATCGCCTTTGCCTGCAGCTTTGGGGCTGAGGATGTCGTTTTGGTCGATATGCTGCAGCAAATCAGCCCGTCTACCGACATTTTTTACTTAGACACGGATTTTCATTTTAAAGAGACTTATGAGACGCGGGACGCGATTGCGGCCAAATACGGACTGGAATTTGTACGGGTATCCCCTACGTTAACGCCGGAGGAACAGGCGCAGAAGTATGGGGAGGAACTGTGGAAGTCGGATCCTAACGCTTGCTGCAACCTGCGTAAGGTTGAGCCGCTGACGCGGGTGTTGGGCCGCTACGAGGCATGGATCACAGGGATTCGCCGCGACCAGGCGCCAACCCGGGCAAATGCGAAGAAAATTGAATACGACACTAAGTTTGGTCTGGTGAAGTTTAATCCTATCGCCAATTGGACCTCGGACGATGTATGGAACTACATTCGCGAGCATCAGCTCATTTATAATCCTTTGCACGACCGCAATTATCCTAGCATTGGCTGCGAACATTGTACCCGTCCGGTAATGCCAGGAGAAGATCCACGCGCAGGACGCTGGTCTGGAACGGAAAAGACGGAATGCGGACTACATCAATAAACGGTGAGGAGAAAAAAATCAGAAGTGGGGGAGATACGGGTGACGTCAATATTACCGCATGGTGGGAGCCTGATTAACCGGGTTGTGACCGGACCACAACGAGAAAGCCTCCTGGAACAGGCGAAGGGCCTTCCGGCCATTCTCATTAATAACTGGACGATTTCGGACCTGGACCTCATTGGGGTGGGGGCATTTTCGCCATTAACCGGGTTTATGAACGAAGACGATTATCGGTCGGTTGTCGATCGCATGAGGCTGGCTGACGGAACGGTATGGAGCATCCCGATTACCCTCTCCGTAGCCCGGGAACAAGCGGAAAGCCTGGAAATTGGAGAACAGGTCGCGTTGGTTGGTGAGCAGGACGGCGTTGTTTACGGTCTGCTTGAGATTGGCAGTATCTATTCCGTTGATCAGGCAGAGGAAGCACGCAAAGTGTTCAAAACCGATGATCCTGCACATCCCGGAGTGAAGAAGCTGCTGGAACGTTCGCCTTACTACGTTGGCGGTTCGATTCAGGTGTTGAACCGGCCCGAACCGGCGCGGTTTAAGGAGTTTTATTTTGATCCGGTGGAGACGCGGCGGATCTTTGCTGAGAAGGGTTGGAGAACGGTGGTAGGGTTCCAGACCCGCAATCCGGTTCACCGGGCACATGAATATATTCAGAAGAGTGCGATGGAAATCGTGGATGCGTTATTCCTGAATCCGCTGGTTGGCGAGACAAAATCGGACGACGTACCGGCAGATGTTCGGATGAAGAGCTATTTGACTCTGCTGAAACACTACTATCCCGCAAATCGCACGTTTTTAGGGGTGTTCCCGGCAGCCATGCGGTATGCCGGACCACGTGAAGCGATTTTCCATGCGATGGTTCGCAAAAATTACGGATGTACGCATTTTATCGTAGGCCGCGATCATGCGGGGGTTGGCGATTACTACGGCACGTATGAGGCCCAAGAAATTTTCTCGAACTTCACGCCCGAGGAGCTGGGCATCACGCCGCTGTTCTTTGAACACAGCTTCTTCTGTACGAAATGCGGGAATATGGCTTCCAGCAAGACCTGCCCGCATCCGAAAGAGGATCATCTGACCTTGTCCGGCACGAAGGTTCGCGGCTTGTTGCGCGATGGGATTTGTCCGCCGCCGGAATTTACCCGGCCGGAGGTTGCCGAGGTCCTGATCGAAGGGATGAAGCAGCAGGTTCAACCAACTTAATTCACGGGGGTTAGCTTAGCCCTGCATGAGTCATATTTGTCCACCTTGTCCCATATCATGAGTAATGTCATGAAGGGAGAAAGGTGGCTTTTTTATGCGCGATCGAGATAAGGTGACGTTATGGATTTCTCTGAACCACATCAAAATAGCGCTGATCGGCGTGGGTCTGGCTGCCGTGATCCTTGGGTTGGCCTTCTACCGAGTGCCGGCGCAGAAAGCCTGGAATTATTGGAGCCTCCCGCTGGCGGGTCAAGTGATCGCCCTGGATGCTGGCCATGGCGGACCGGATGGCGGAGCCAGCAGTAAACAGGGGCTGATCGAGAAAGACATCAATCTCGCCGTCTCTTTATATCTGCGCGATTATTTGCAGCAGGCGGGTGCGGTTGTCGTCATGACCCGCGAGGAGGACAAGGACTTGGCAGCGGCGGACACGAAGGGCTACAGCAAACGGAAGACCGAGGATTTAATGACCCGGGTCCGTTTTATTGAGGAACAGCAGGCCGATCTGCTCGTGAGTATACACATGAACAGCATTCCTTCTCCGCGCTGGCGAGGCGCGCAAACGTTCTATTACCCTAATCATGCGGATAACGCAAATCTGGCTGCGCTCGTACAGGAAGAGCTTCGACGGAATCTGGAGAACACTGACCGGGTTGCGAACCGTGCGGATAAGAAGGTGTATCTGATTGAAGCGATGAAGATTCCAGCTGTCCTGGTGGAGGTGGGGTTCTTGTCGAATCCAGAGGAAGCGGGGCTGCTTGGGATGGAATCGTACCAGCGGAAAGTAGCCGCTTCCATTTATCAGGGGATCTTGCGATATTATTCTGGAGAAAAAGTACAAACCCCGGCAGAGGATGTCAGGTAATGTTATAATAGACCTAACTATCTGATGAAGTCGAGGTGCTGTCAGTGATTACGAAGGAGCAGCTTCAGGCAACGTTACGCCCGGTTGCAGAACCAACCACAGGTCTCAGTCTAGTCGACCTCCAGTGGATTCGCGATATCATGATTAAGGAAGACCGCGTCTCATTAACCGTTGTCGGCTTTGAGAAAGGCAGTGCGGCACAGGTGGAAGCCGAACGGGAGATCCGCTTCCGCTTATCCGAAGCGGGGGTGAAGGATGTTCATCTTCGCTTCCGTGAAGCTTCGGAGCAGGAACGCGAGGCAGCGTTTAGCGCGGCTCGTCAACCTTCGGATTCATCCCATAGTGAACGCAGCGAACTGAAGGGGCATGGGGCAGGTCTGGAAGGGGTGCCGATTCTTGACCCTAGATCTGGCGTTCAATTTATTGCTGTTGCCAGCGGCAAGGGCGGAGTGGGCAAATCTACCGTCACGGTAAATTTGGCGGCGGCCCTGGCGCGTCAAGGCAAGAAGGTTGGCTTAATTGATGCCGACATCTATGGCTTTAGCGTTCCCGATATGATGGGGATCGAAGAGGCACCGCTGGTAGAGAACGGCCAAATCTTGCCCGTAGAACGCTTTGGTGTCAAGGTCATGTCGATGGGCTTCTTTATCCAGGACAATAACCCTGTGATTTGGCGGGGACCGATGCTGGGGAAAATGCTTCGGCAATTTTTCAGCGATGTCCAGTGGGGCGATTTGGATTATATGCTGCTTGATTTTCCGCCGGGTACAGGGGATATCGCTCTAGACGTACACCAGATGATTCCGCATAGCAAGGAGATTATCGTCACCACCCCGCATGCCACTGCAGCTTTTGTTGCTGCCCGGGCCGGGGCAATGGCGCTGCGCACGGAACATGAAGTGCTGGGCGTCGTCGAAAACATGGCTTACTACGAGTGCTCCAAATGCGGCGAGAAGGATTATGTCTTCGGACGCGGCGGCGGCGCTCGTTTGGCGGAGTCCTTACATACCGAATTGCTGGCGCAATTCCCGCTGGGAGCGCCGGATAACCATCCGTCCGAGCCGGACTTTTCTCCGTCGGTGTACAAAGCGGAGACCCCGGTTGGTCGGCTGTATGACGAGCTGGCACAGCGCATCGTGCTGAAATGCAAAAAAGACTGACCCTTAACGGGTCGGTCTTTTTTTGGGGGGGATGAGCGTTAGCTTGCGGCTTAAGAAGATCCACCGCTGCCTTCGCCCTCTTTGCTTTGGCCGCCTTCATCGCCGCTGCCTTCGTCACCGCCGCCTTCGTCCTGCTTAGGCTCTTTTTCCACCTTCGGCTGCAGTTGCTCTTGAACGACGGTTTTCAACAGCTCAAGCACTTCCAATTTGAACAACGGACTTTGCATCGCTTCCTGCATGACCGTCATGGATTGCTTGCGGTAATCCGGCGTCTTGGTTAAATCGAGGAACATCTTCATGACTTCCGGCGATTTCAGGATTTCGCTGATCGATTTCTGATAAGTAGGGTCTTTGATCAGCTGCATATGGAGCTCTTTGCTTTGGGCGTTGATCGCCTTCGCAAAATCCCCGGCAAACTGCGGATCGGTCATGATCTTCTCGATTTCCTTCTTGTATTCCGGGGAAGTAATCGTCTCCTTGACAGCCATACGCACCTCATTGGAGGTTTGGGACGGGAGAATCATCTTCACCCCAAACGTTCCGCCTCCGCTGCTTCCTCCGGATCCGCCCGACCCGGAACCGGAATCAGAACCGGACTCCGAACCGGATTCTGAGCCGCTGCTTCCGCTTCCACTTTCGCTGCTGCTTGGAGGATTGCTTAACGCCTCATATATAGCCTTTTTACCTTCGTCAGTCTTAAGAATATCGATAACCATCGATTTCGTTTCTTTATATCCCCCACCCTGGGAAGAGGAGGGGGAGCTTTGTTCAGAACCGCAGGCTGCAAGCGGAAGAGTGAATGTACATAAGAAGCATAAAATCCAACGGGTACCCCGCCATTTCATGGTTCCCTTCCTCCTTATCATCATTGCTAAAGTTAGTATGCGGCTTAAAAACGGAAATATCCCAACGAAAAGCTTAAAAACAATGGTTTTTTACCGGGATCGTTGGTAAAATATTTCGTTAGTGGAGGTGGAAGGGGCTTGAACTTAAAAAAGTGGCTTTACTTATTTGGGACAACCTTAGCCGTAGGGGCGGCGGGGTCGCTGATGGTCGGGCTGTTGCTGCAATGGACCGATACCCTGCAATATAAAGGCCTGACCGATATTTTGGTCAATGTCGGGATATTACTTGGCGTTGGCATTATGGTTAGCGTGTATTCCCAAATGGGCTTTTTCGCATATTTAATGATCAATTATATGGGGAACGGTGTCTTCTCCAGAAGAACATGGCAATATGTGCAGCTGGTCTTAACCGCTTTAGCGCTGCTGGAGCTGATGTTCCTGCGGATATTCGTGGGCGGCGAGAAGAACGGGTTTTCCGACCTGATCCTTGGCATTATCATTCTTATTGTGGCTGTGGGAACTGCGTTTTATAAGGCCAAATTGACGAATGCAACCGCCTGGATTCCCACGTTGTTCTTTATGATTGCAGTTACGATCGTGGAAACTGTCGGCGTATTGAAGATTGGTGTCAATTCCGCGACGGCTTGGATTGTTGCGCCATTAATCGCATGTAATGCTTACCAGATCTTAATTCTACAGCGAGTGTTGAACTCTGGAAATTCAGAAACACAAAAAAGCCCAGCCTAAACTGGGCTTTTTTGCTACAAATTCACAAACCGACAGCGTATTCCAACTGCTTCTTCAGCCACGCTTGATCGCGGACTTCGTTGCCTTGAACGCTGGCTTCCTGCAGCAGATCCGTTACGGTCACAAACTCATAGCCTTGCTTCCGCAGCTCATCGATGATGATCGGCAACGCCTCGTGCGTCTGCTTCACCGAATCGCTGGCATGCAGGAGAACGATATCTCCGGGATGGGCTTTCTTAACGACGCGGTCAACGATGGTTTGAACCCCTTTGTTCATCCAATCCTGGGAGTCAGTATCCCATTGGATGACTTTGTAGCCTTGGCTTGCAGCAATTCTAAGCACGCGCTTATCGAAGTCGCCGTTCGGAAGCCGCAGCAGCTTGGGAGGTTGGCCTGTCACTTCGGTCAAAATCGTATGAGAGGTAGAAATTTGACGGGCAATTTCCTCGTCACTCAGGCTGCTGTAATTCGTGTGTTTATGCCCGTGGCTTCCAATTTCATAGCCTTGCTTCTGAATCGCCTTGACGATGTCCGGATGGGTCTTGCTCCAGGGAGAAGACAGGAAGAAGGTTGCTTTCTGCACATTCTTCTCCTTCAGCACGTTGAGAATCGGCTCGGCCCGCGTATCGCCCCAACTGATATCGAAGGTAAGGGCTATGACTTTTTTGTTCGTGGACACGCTATAAATAGCGGACGGAGCGCTTTCCTCTGAGAATACCGTGACATGGCCCTGCTCCACGTAGATGACGCCGGCAGCAAAAAGGGCCGCAGCGAAGACAAAGAAAAAGCGTTTGATTTTCTTCCCGTTAAGGACATAGAAGAAGTTGTTCATGAACCTTTAAGCCCCTCTCGTTATCAGAATGAAATGATCTGAACTGATCCGCTTGTACAAATGTATGCTTGTTCCACAGCTTTATGACGCTTGGCCGATCATAATTTGAAGGAGATTTGATGCGATGTTCTCGATTCGGAGATTTATCTGCGACTTACGCAAATATAAGAAAGCGATGCTGCTTTCAATCCTGATTTTTGCGGCGGGACTTGCTCTGGGGGCGGCGAACGCCGACACGTTAACCCGCATCGTAATGCCTGACCTCGAACGGCTTAGTCGGGTCAGCCGGGATTTGGCGCAGTCGGATCATCCGGAGTGGAGCTTTTTCCTGTTTATCTTTTTTAATAATGTGACTAAAAGTATCGGTGTGATGCTGCTGGGCGCCATTCTTGGGATCTTACCGGCTTTCTTCTTGCTGATGAACGGCTTGGCATTGGGGTTTGTGGTGATGGCGGCTGGCGGCCGAGGTGAAAATTTGATGGATCTGATCGTTCGTGGTCTGCTTCCCCATGGGATCATTGAAATTCCCGCGATTCTGATCGCCGCAGGCTTTGGGATGCAATTCGGCTACTTGGCACTAAAGAGCTTGGGAGAGGCCGGTTCCAGAGATGCCTCGGAGCGTACGGTGGATTGGAGGGGCTTTCTTGTTTCTGCCGGGCGGGGGGCGGTCTGGATCGTTGTTATGCTGCTGGTTGCTGCGGTGATTGAGAGCACGGTAACTTTTTATCTCGTCGGTGGAGCAGCAAGTTAGGCATTTGAAAGTTAAGCGATCAATGATTTTCGCAAGCATTCATAAATTTCCCAAAAAGTGAGCATAACATTAAAGCATCTATAAATAGACCGATACCTTATAACATGGGTTGAACAAGGAGTGTTGTGCATGCTGGGAATGTTGTTCAGTGATAAGGAATGCAAGGAACTGGATTATGTGCTGCGAAAAGAATTGGATGAAATGCTGCTCGATCTGAACGATACGCGTCTGGATCAAGAGATTCGCCATGCGATCGCCAACCGCTACAAAACGATTTTCCGGATGTATGCTCGCTTTGCTCCCTCCAAAGAATTATCGAAATATGCCCGGCGGGCCCGCTTTCCACAAGCCAAACAATAGGCTAAGATATAGTTGACGGCAGGGCTGTTCTTATGGTAAATTAGCAATCGTCCTTGTTTTACAGGACAAGCAGTTAAGGGCAGGAAAACATTAGCAAGAAAAAAGTTTAAAAAAACTCTTGCAAAAACCTGACTGACTGTGATATATTATAAAAGTCGCCGCTGAAACACAGC
>NZ_GG695992.1:0-50481 GCF_000159955.1 Paenibacillus sp. oral taxon 786 str. D14
GAAAAATTATTGGAGGAATTAACTTATGAAATGGGATGAAGTTAGAGCCATTTATCCAAATCAATTTGTTAAATTCGAAGTTCTCCAATTCAATAAAATTGACGATAAAGAAGTTGTTTCTGAAGTAGCTGTAATTGGACCTGTTCGTGACGAAGATGCTACTTATGAACTACTAAATAGCAAGGACAATACTTTGGTTTATCATACATCCAATGACAAGATTATTGTAAGGATTAGAAAAAGTATTGGGTTAAGGAGCAAGCGAGTCACACATTAATTTCACAGGATGCTGTTGATGATTTAGGCATTCGAGTGCAGGCTGGGGATGAGATATATACCAGCTATGGAATTGGTGGAAAAGAGCATTCTTATGTTAAGAAAGTAGACTCCATTCAGATAGCTGAACTTAAAATAGAGAATGCATTCATTGACTTTATGTCGTTTCCATACGAGCACATTAATGGATTACTAGGACTTGATATATTAATGGAAGGAAAATTCAAAATTGACCTAAACACCTTAGAACTTCGTCTGCAATAAAGATGGAAGTTTTTTTGTTTTTGACGGTCGTCGGAACAATAGTATTCATTAATCGATCATTCTTTATTAATCATTCTCAAACTTGTATGATGAAGAAGAAAGGAGGAGCTTAGAATGGAGCGACCAAGGGAATTTGATCAGGAGACCGCACTGCAGCAAGCGATGGAATTGTTCTGGGAGAAAGGATTTGAGCGAACCTCCATTCAGGATTTGGTCGATCGGACTGCAAATGTAAAAGCACCAAAAGCAAGTCCTGCGGATATTGCGAAGATTGCCATCGACGGTGTTGAAGCAGACAACTACGAAATTGTCGCCGATGAATTTAGCAGTAACGTGCAACGTGACTTTGCTGGCGGCGTACAAGCTTTGTATCCCCAATTATTCCAACAAAATTAATATAAGGAAGTTCATGATATTCGGCTGCAACAAGGATTTCTTGTTGTGGCCTTTTATCATGTCGGTTATGAAAGCGCATTATTCAGGAGCTTTTCGGAAGAAAGCGGGAAGAATGTGGGAGGTGATTTCGCTATCATGGACTCGTGAAAGGAGGAGGTTCGATGAAACCCCAAATTGCCTTGCAATTATGGAGTATTCAGGATGCATGTAAAGCGGACTTTTATGGAGCGCTCAAAAAAGTAAAAGAAAGCGGTTATGACGGCGTTGAATTTGCCGGTTATCATGGGAAAAGTGCTGCTGAAGTCAAAGGTTACTTAGAGGAACTGGGATTGCAGGTCGCGGCTTCGCATCTTTCTTTTGAGGCTTTGGAACGGGATTTCGAGGGGACGTTGGCCTTCGAGAAGGAAATTGGAAATTCTCGGATTGTGATCCCCTATGCCAGCTTCCAGACCTTAGAAGCTTGGCACACCTTCATTGCGAAGATGGAGGAGGTCGCGAAAAAGGCTGCAGCTGGAGGCTTCGAATTTTATTACCATAATCATGCGAACGAATTCACGGAGATCCCTGGCGTAGATATTCTTGCTGAAATGGTGCAACGTACCGAACAGATCGACCTGGAAGTGGATCTATACTGGTTGGCGGATGCCGGCTTGGACGCATTTTCTTGGCTAGAGACGCATAAAGATCGGATTGGTCTTTTTCATATGAAAGATATGCAGGATTCTCCTCGGGAAAGCACGGAAATTGGTTCCGGTGTCCTGCCGATGAAGGAGTTCGTCCAATTCGCCAAGGAGAATGAAATCCCTTGGTTAATTGTGGAGCAAGAGGAGTTTCAGAACTATCCGCCGTTAGAAGCTACTGCGATTGATTGCCAGCGTCTTCGGGCGATGGTAGATGAGGTTCATTCAGAATAATAGAGGAAGAACCAGCAACCCACCCGAAGCATATAGCGAAAGGTGGGTTTTTCATGGACTTCTCTAACAAGAAGTGTAAAAAGACAAGATAGATTTCCACCTCGGGTTGTCCGGATCAGGGAAGCCCCTTATAATCATACTGAACACGACAAAATCCAACGTACAGGGAGTCATCAGGTTTATGAGCGAGTACTTGGAAATCCCGGAGTTTCAGGATTCCATTTTGTTTCGAACGTTCCTAAATGACGGAATGACGATTGTCTATCCGCATTGGCATAAAGAAATTGAAATCATCTATTCCCGCAAAGGCAAGGTGAACATCGGCGTTCGGGAAGAGATCGTCCAGTTGGAGGAAGGGGAGATCTTCTTTTTCCCTAGCGGGGAGGCTCATTATTTCTTGGCTTCGCCAGAGAGTGAACGGTATGTCTATCAGTTTAATCTGAAACTGTTTGATGAGAGAACCCTGCGCATTTCAGAGGACTCCTTATTAAATCTCTTTGAAACCGGCGAGCCGCTTAGCCGCAACTGGCCGCAGGGGTTAGCCCAGAAGGCGACGGAGCTGTTAATTCATTTATATGAAGTCGAACAGACGAAACCGATGGGCATGAATTATTTGACCCTCGGATATCTGTACCAATTAATCGGCGAGTTTTATTTGCATTTGCCAAGACGCCAAACTTCGAACTTGCCCAGCAAGCGATCCACGATTCAGCACAAAGAAACCTTGGATTTGCTGAATCAAGTCTTTGAATATGTGGAAAATCGTTATCGGGAAGTGATTACCCTAGAAGACGTGGCGAAATTCGTGGGCTTTAGTCCGTACTATTTCACTCGATTCTTTAAGGCGAATACGGGGCAGACGTTCATGCAGTTCCTGACGGAGTATCGGATCAATCAAGCAAAGTTTATTTTGGCCAACGAAAATATCCCTATGGCGGAAGTCGCCGATAAAGCCGGCTTCGCCAGCGTCAAAACGTTCCATCATGTGTTTAAAGATGAGGTTGGACAATCGCCGCTGCAGTATCGCAAAAATCTAATAGAGTCTTAAAGATCAAGGGCTTTTACGAGTTTATTCTCGGTAGAAGCCCTTGTTTGTTTTTTGAACCGGAGGGCAATATTCGGGAGTATCATGCGAGGAAATTGGGAAGAAAGCAGTTATAAATTTGGCTATAATGAATTCGACAATAGAAACGCTTTCAGGAGGGATAAGATGAAACTAAAAGTTGGTATTATCGGATGCGGTGGGATTGCAAACGGCAAGCATATGCCGGCTCTTTCCGAGGTGAAAGAAGTAGAAATGGTAGCCTTCTGCGATATTGTCGTGGAACGTGCGGAGGAAGCGAAGAAGAAATTTGGTACTGCGGATGCGCAGGTTTTTGATAATTATGAAACGATGTTAGCGAATACCGATTTGGATGTCGTTCATGTATGTACGCCAAACTCTTCGCATGCGGTCATTTCGATTGCAGCGATGGAAGCGGGCTGTCATGTGATGTGCGAGAAACCGATGGCGAAGACGGCTGAAGAAGCGAGAAGCATGGTCGAAGCGTCCAAGCGGACCGGCAAGAAATTAACGATCGGTTATCAGAACCGGTTCCGGACGGATTCGAGATATTTGCACCAAGTTTGTGAAGAGGGCGGTTTGGGTGAAATTTATTTTGCTAAAGCTCATGCGATTCGTCGCCGTGCGGTACCAACTTGGGGCGTATTCCTGGATGAGGAAGCGCAAGGCGGAGGTCCATTGATCGACATCGGTACCCACGCGCTTGACCTGACGCTCTGGATGATGAACAACTACAAGCCGAAGTACGTGGTGGGGAAAACGTATCATAAATTGTCCCAAACGAAAAATGCAGCGAATGCATGGGGACCTTGGGATCCGGAAAAATTCACTGTAGAAGACTCCGCATTTGGTTTTGTCGTGATGGAAAACGGGGCCACCATCTTCCTGGAATCCAGCTGGGCGTTAAACAGCCTGGACGTAAAGGAAGCAAAAACGACGCTGTGCGGAACCAAAGCAGGCGCCGATATGAACAATGGCCTGACCATCAACGGGGAAGACCACAGCCTGCTGTATGAGAAGAAGATCGAGCTGCAAACCGGCGGCGTTGCTTTCTACGACGGTGCAGGCGAAAGACCGGAGGTGCTTGAAGCCCAATCCTGGATTCAGGCGATCCTAAATGATACCGAGCCTGTCGTGAAACCGGAAGAAGCCTTGGTGGTTACGGAAATTCTAGAGGCGATTTACAAATCCTCGAAGACCGGCGAGCCGGTATACCTATAAGATCAAGGAGCGATATCCATGATTCAAGTCACCGTATGGAACGAATATCGGCATGAGAAGACCAATAAAGTCGTTCAAGAAGTATATCCGGAAGGGATTCACGGGCAAATTGCAAAGTTTCTCCGTGAGGACCAATTCAAAGTGAAGACGGCAACGTTGGACGAACCAGAGCATGGCTTGACGGAAGAAGTATTAGAGGATACGGATGTCCTGATCTGGTGGGGGCATATGGCCCATGATGAAGTCCAGGATGAAATCGTGGAACGCGTGCATAAGCGGGTGCTGGAAGGTATGGGGCTGGTTGTGCTGCATTCGGCACATTTCTCCAAAATTTTCAAGAGACTCATGGGAACCTCTTGCGACCTGAAATGGCGGGAAGACGGGAAGCATAGCCGCATTTGGAACGTGAACCCGAGCCACCCGATTGCCGAAGGTATCGGCGATTTTATCGAGTTGGAGAAGGAAGAGATGTACGGGGAGCATTTTGATATTCCGGCACCGGACGAGCTGATCTTTGTCAGCTGGTTCCCTGGAGGCGAAGTGTTCCGCAGCGGTTGTACGTTCCGGCGGGGGAACGGGAAGATCTTCTATTTCCAACCTGGCCATGAAACGTATCCGAGCTATTATAACGAGAAAGTGCAGAAGGTCATTAAGAACGGGATCCGCTGGTGCGCTCCAACCCAAAATCTGTATCCCGTTTACGGCCACTATGAAGCACGTGAAAAATAAGGTAAACCATTAGGAGTGAAGAGCGATGAAACTGGGTGTATTTACACCATTGTTTAATCATTTAAGCTTTGAAGAGATGATTGAGGAAGTGGCCAAGAAAGGATTGCAGACGGTTGAAATCGGGACCGGCGGTTATCCGGGCAACGCTCATTTGGATATTGATCAATTGCTGGCCAGCAGCGATGCGAGAAAAGAATATCTCGCCAAATTAGCGGACAAAGGCCTCGAAATTTCTGCGCTTAGCTGCCACAACAATCCGATCTCCCCGATCCCAGAAGTGGCTGCCGAGGCGGACACCTTGCTGCGCAAAACGATTAAACTGGCCAGCTTGCTGAACGTTCCGGTCGTCAACGGATTCTCCGGCGTATCGGGCGGGAAACCGGGGGATACCCAAGTGAACTGGCCGGTCTTGCCTTGGCCAACGGAATACGATGACAACTACAATTACCAATGGGAGCAGAAGCTGATCCCGTATTGGAAGGAGATCAACAAGGAAGCGGAAGCGGCCGGCGTGAAAATCGGGATCGAACTCCATGGCGGCTTCCTGGCTCATACGCCATACACCATGTTGAAATTGCGTGAAGCAACCGGTAAAGCGATCGGCTGTAACCTGGATCCAAGCCATTTGTGGTGGCAAGGAATTGATCCGGTTGCTGCGGTTAAGATCCTTGGGGAGGCTGGTGCGATCCACCACTTCCATGCGAAGGATACGTATCTGGATCAGGATAACATTAATATGTACGGGTTAACGGATATGCAGCCTTACGGCAATGTGAAGACGCGTGCCTGGACGTTCCGTTCGGTAGGCTGCGGCCATGACCTGAAGGTATGGTCGGATATCATCTCCGCATTGCGCGTATATGGATATGATTATGTGCTCAGCATCGAGCATGAAGATCCGATCATGTCGGTGAATGAAGGCCTCACTCGTGCCATTACTAACTTGAAATCCATCATGATCCATGAGCAGCCTTCTGCCATGTGGTGGGCGTAAAGGAGCAAGCAAGATGTCGAAGATCAACTTTGCCGTCATCGGCTATGGCGGGATGGGCTCTTACCATGCCCACAACCTCATTCCGGCAGAAAGCTCTCGCTTTCATGTCGTGGGAACCTATGATATTTCCGGAGAAAGACAGCAAATCTCCAAGGGCAAAGGCCTGCATATCTATGGCAGCCTGGAGGAAGTATTAGCCGATAACAACATCGAAGCGGTCTTAATCGCGACCCCTAATGATTCCCACAAGGAAATTGCGATTCGCTCGATGCGGGCCGGCAAACATGTCGTTTGCGAAAAGCCGGTGGCGATGAATACCGAAGAGTTGGATGACATTTTGGCGGTGGCTGAAGAGACGGGCAAGGTCTTTATGGTTCACCAAAATCGGCGATGGGACCCGGACTTCCTTATCATTCGCCAGTTGTATCAGAACCGGACGATTGGGGAGATTTTTCAAATCGAATCCCGCGTTCAGGGGGCGAACGGCATTCCAGGCGATTGGCGTCATTTGAAAAAGCATGGCGGCGGCATGCTCCTGGACTGGGGCGTCCATCTGCTGGACCAACTGCTGTGGCTGGTCGATAGCCCTGTGCAAAGTGTATTTTCCGATTTGAGCTATATCTTAGGTGATGAAGTCGATGACGGATTCATGTGCTACATTACTTTTGAAAATGGCGTGAAGGCGCTGGTCGAAGTCGGCACCACCAACTATACCAAGCTTCCGCGCTGGTACGTGAAAGGCCTTGAAGGGACTGCGAAGATTAACGACTGGGATTTGTCCGGCGAAATCATCGCGGCTACTGGCCGTGAGGATGTGGCGGCTCCAACCCCAATCCAAGCGGGCGTGGGACTCACCAAGACGATGGCGCCTCCTTCGGAGGAAGCTACGGAGAAATTGGCTTTCCCTGAACCTAAGGCAGATTTCGTACCGTTCTATCAGAACTTCTATGAAGTTGTACGCGAAGGCGCTGAGCCGATCGTGAAGAATCAGGAAGTTCGCAAGGTGATGAAGCTGATGGATGATATTTTACAGTCCTGTCATAAGGGATGACCATATAACAACACTAAAGGCTAGCCGTTCGCGGTTAGCCTTTTGCTGCTTGAATACATCTCGCAAGTTCTCGAATGCTCAATAGCGGTTCAAGTCTTTAAAGAGGGAGAAAAAAGCCTTAAACGTCGAAACCGTATTGTTTTGGGTCGTTCCAACAGGGACGGAAACGTGGGGAGAACGGGAACTCATCGGTTATGATCTTGACGGAAGCGACGGTTGGTCATTCACGTGGGACTTTGGCAGTCGCAGTATGCATGACCGTATCGTAGTTCAAGCCTTGGGCAGTGATCAGACATCCCAAGCTCAACAGATGATTTTGGTTACCGCCGAGTGAATTTGGATCGCGTGTTAGAGAACTTTGTTAAGAAATATTGTGGGGAACAAAATTAAGGTAGAAGCTCACTGAACCTAAGCGTTCGGTGGGCTTTTTTACATAGATCATCAACCGCATTTCATAAATCATCAATCTGCCCTAAACGAAATCAACATGCCATTGGAGGTTTTGCCCATAGGCCGCCCTGTGGATTGTTCGTATGCTGAGGATGGGTTAACTCCCATCACAATTCATGGAGGGGAAGGTATATGAAGACAAAATCCTTAGCCCGCTGGGTCTCAACCGGCCTAGCCATCGGCTTGCTTAGCACCATGCTGCTGGCATGCTCAAACGGGGGGCAGACAAACAGCGCAAAATCCAATGAAGGGGGAACAGATGCTGGCGGCAACACCTCGGTCACCGAAACGGGGGCGACTTATCCAATCCAAACCGATAAGAAGCTAACGTATTGGGGGGATTTGACCGGGAACCTGATCGGGATTGTGAATTCCCATAACGATGTTCCATTCTTTCAGAAATGGCAGGAGAAAACCGGGGTTCCGCTCGAATTTACGGCACCGCCGGCAGGTCAAGCCCGCGAGGCGCTGAACGTCATGCTGGCATCAGGCGATCTGCCGGATATGATCGAATACAACTTCATGAGTTTTCCCGGCGGCCCGGAGAAAGCGATCAGTGACGGGTATATTTTGCGTCTGAACGATCTGGTCGACAAGTACGCGCCCAATCTGAAGAAGTATTTAGAGGAGCATCCAGATATCGATAAGATGGTGAAAACCGACAGCGGCAGTTACTACGTCTTTCCGTTTATCCGGGGCGATGAGTATCTGCAGGTCTTCCAGGGGCCGATGATCCGCAAGGACTGGCTAGATGAACTTGGACTGCCGGTGCCGGAAACAATCGACGAATGGACGACCACGCTCCGTGCGTTTAAGGAGAAAAAGGGAGCTGCCGCTCCGCTCTCGCTGGTCAGCAAGCCGCGCTTCTTTAATGAATCCTACAACGGAGCGTTCCTGGGTGCATATGGGGTGACTCAAGGGTTTTACCAAGAAGACGGGAAGATCAAGTTTGGTCCTGCGGAACCCGGATTCAAGGAGTATTTAAGATTGTTCCAATCTTGGTATAAGGAAGGGCTGCTCGATAAAAATATCGCGACGGTCGATGGTAAAGCGCTCGACAGCAACCTTGCTTCCGGAGCAACGGGTGCCACGATCGGCAACGCTGGCGGCGGGATGGGAAAATGGCAGCCGTTGATCGAGGCGAACGATCCGAAAGCAGTGCTTGTGGCAGCTCCTTATCCGGTGCTGAACAAGGGCGAGAAGCCCAAATTCGGGCAGCGGAACCAACCGTACTCCTCTGAAGGCACGGTCGCGATTACAACGGCCGCCAAGGATCCGGAGTTGGCAGTACGGATGCTGGATTACGGGTACAGTGAGGAAGGCCATATGTTCTTCAACTTTGGGGAAGAAGGCGTCAGCTACGAGTTGGTGGACGGATATCCGAAATACACCGACTTGCTCATGAAAAATCCAGATAAACTCGCGCCGGCGCAAGCGATTTCGTTATATGCCCGCGGCAGCTACAACGGACCGTTCGTACAAGACAAACGGTATGCGGAGCAATTCTTCGCCCTGCAAACCCAGCGGGATGCGATCGAAATTTGGAAGAACACCGATGTCGCGAAATACCAATTGCCGCCGATTACGCCAACGCCGGAGGAAAGCTCGGAATATGCCACGATTATGAACGACGTCAACACGCTGGTGGATGAGATGACGATCAAGATCATTTTAGGGGAAGAATCCGTGGACCAATTTGAAAGCTATGTAGAAAAAATGAAGTCGCTTCGCCTGGACCGCGCCATCGAGATTCAAACTGCAGCGCTGGAGCGTTACAACAATCGATAAGGAGCATACGGGAGGGCGTATAGGCCCTCCCGATTTGAAATGAGGTGAACCCCTAAAGCGCATGAATAAACCCGTTTCCTTCAAACGCCGGTTGATCCGGGACTTTCGGTTAAACAAATATTTGTATCTCATGATGATTCCCGTCATCGCCTACTACGTGATTTTTCATTACGGTCCGATGTATGGCGCAATCATCGCTTTTAAGGATTTTTCCCCGGTTAAGGGGATCTTGGGGAGCGACTGGGTGGGTCTCAAGCATTTCGAAGAGTTCTTCGGGAGCTACTATTTCTTGCGAGTTCTCAAAAATACCGTACTCATCAGCTTATATACGCTGATCTTTGAGTTCCCCGCGCCGATCATCCTGGCCTTGCTGATCAATGAAGTGCGCCGCCGCCGCTTCAAACGGGTCGTGCAGACCATTACGTATATGCCGTATTTTATCTCCTTAGTTGTGATCTGCGGCATCATTACGGACTTTACGAATGCGGACGGCCTAATTAACCGGCTGTTTATGCTGCTTGGGTACGATGGTCAAGCGATGCTGCAGAAGCCGGAGCTGTTCCGGCCGATCTACGTGTTGTCGGAAATCTGGCAACGCATCGGCTGGGAATCGATCATCTATATTGCCGCGTTGATGAGCATCGATCTCGAGCAATACGAAGCCGCTCGAATTGACGGGGCCAGCCGGCTGAAGCAAATGTTCTATATCACCCTACCCGGCCTGGTACCTGTCATCACCATCATGTTTATTTTGCGGATTGGGAACTTGCTGAACGTTGGTTTTGAAAAAATCATTTTGCTCTACAATCCGATCACCTACGAAACGGCGGATGTTATTTCCACCTTTGTGTACCGCAAAGGGTTGCTGGAATTCGGCTGGAGCTATAGCTCGGCCGTGGGATTATTTAACTCGGTGATCAATCTCGCGCTGCTCATCTCCGCGAACTACATCAGCCGCAAAGTGAATGAAAACAGCTTATGGTGAGGTGGAAGCGATGAAGACGGAAAGCGGTTGGATGGATCGATTATTTAATGTGGTGAATTATACCCTGCTGATTTTGCTCGTGATCGCGACCTTGTATCCGTTGGTCTATGTTCTGTTAGCCTCCCTTAGTGATCCGGCGCGCCTGTTGGCTTATAAAGGACTGCTTTGGAAGCCGGTGGGTTTCAGCCTGGAAGCCTATCGGGCCGTGCTCGCCAACCCAGGGATCGGAATCGGGTTTCGTAATACGTTGTTTATCGTCGTGTTTGGAGTGACCGTGAATATTTTCATGACTGCCCTGGGCGCTTACGTATTGTCCCGCAAAAACGTGATGTGGAACAAGGTCTTTATGTTCATCATCGTGTTTACGATGTTTTTTGGCGGCGGCTTGATTCCGATGTACCTGATCGTCAAGGGCGTAGGTCTATTGGATTCGTTATGGTCCACGATCATCCCGTTTGCAGTCAGCACGTTTAATCTGATCATCATGCGGACGTCATTTATGGGCATCCCGGACAGCTTGGAGGAGTCGGCGAAGATCGATGGGGCGAATCACTTTACGATCCTGTTCCGAATTATCATCCCGCTCTCCATGCCCGTGATTGCCGTGATGATCTTGTATTATGCGGTAGACAAATGGAACGGGTGGTTCTATGCCTCGGTGTTCATCCGAAGCCGGGAGTTGTTCCCATTACAGCTCGTGCTCCGCGAAATCCTGATCTCGAACTCGACGGACAGTATGTCGATCGGCGCCTCCGCCGGAGACCGGTTCCAGATCGGGGAGACGATCAAATATGCGACGATCATTGTGGCGACGTTTCCGATCATGTGCATATATCCGTTTTTACAGCGTTATTTCGTGAAAGGTGTTATGGTCGGATCGTTGAAGGGGTAATGGATGAGGGGGAAGTCCCACGAGTAAAGGTAGAGGAGGAGAAGCATGACAACGACCTTAAAAACGATCAGCCAGGAGATCTGGCCGCGGTTGGAGTCCAAGGTGTCGCTGATGCGGGATTCCTTGGGATCTAAGGCTCCGCATGTTGCAGGACAAAACGGAATTTATGACGATACGAAGCTGGACTGGTGGACCTCCGGATTCTGGCCGGGGATCCTATGGCTGATGTACGACATGACGGGTGAAGAAGGATGGCGGGAGGCAGCCTGGTCTTGGGATGAACGGTTGTTTGCGTTGTTCCAGCAGGAGAATGCTTTTGATCATGATGTAGGTTTTCATTTTTTGCCGACGGCGGTCTTTAAGTATAAGCTGACCGGCGACAAAGACGCCTTGCGGCGAGGCTTGTTTGCGGCAAACTTCCTGGCCGGCCGCTTCAACCCGAAGGGCAGCTACCTCCGGGCTTGGAACGGCAGCAAGCAAACCGGCTGGTCGATCATCGATACGATGATGAATATCTCGCTGCTCTTCTGGGCTTCCGAGGAAAGCGGCGACCCACGGTTTGCGCATATCGCCAAGGCTCATGCGGATATGGTTGTGAAGCAATTCGTGCGGGCGGACGGGTCCACCCATCACATCGTGGTGTTTGACCCCGAAACGGGCGAACGCGTGGGGGCGTTAGGCGGACAAGGCGCGGGTCCCGACTCGGCCTGGAGCCGGGGGAACGCCTGGGCGCTTTACGGCCTGACGAATACGTACCGTCATACCAACGACGCAGTGTACTTAAGTGCAGCCCAGCGGGTGGCAAATTTCTTTATCGCTAGCTTGCCTGAGGACAGCGTCCCGCCGTGGGATTTCCGGGCCATACTGGAAGCTGGGGACGACGAGATTCCCCGTGACACCTCGGCCGGAGCGATCGCTGCCTCCGGGTTGCTAGAACTTGCCGACCAACTGGATGAACCGATTGGCCGACCGTACCGCTCTGCCGCCGAGCGAATCTTAAGCTCACTCGCTACGAATTATGCCACTTGGGACGATCCGAAGCATGAGGCCATCCTGCTTCAAGGTACGGGCCACAAGCCAGCTAATCAGAACGTGAACGTTTCGCTGATCTACGGGGATTATTACTTCGTTGAGGCGTTGGCGAAGCTCCAAGGATGGAAGCGGCGTATTTTCTAAAAAAACTTTATCTCGAAATTTAGCCCGAAGGACCACCTAGTCCCTCGGGCTATTTGCGTTTTGTTAGGTCGCAGGACTGCTCGCAAGCGGGAATTGTCAATCGAATTGAACTTTTTATCTATAGGCTTGGGCCGGGGAAACACGTTATAATTAGGTCTTGATCTGATGCACCGACAAACCAACAAAACCGACGAACCGATTAACCCACTAACCTGCTTATCTACAAATCAGAAGGATACGGGGGAGGAACGGATGTTGAACATTCAATCTTTGTGGCGGAAACGGGAAAGCGTGATCGTAACCTGGCTCGTTTCGTACAGTGCAGTGTTGTTTGTGCCGATTCTGTTCAGCCTCATCATTTACGCTCAGGCCAATACAGCGTTAAAGAGCGAAATTCACCGGGCGAACGATTCGTTGCTGAAGCAAATGCGCTATACGATCGATACGCAAATCGATTTGATGAAGCGGCTCAATATGGAGATGACTTGGAGTCCGAACCTGCAGACCTTGATGTATTCAAGTCAGTCTGACGCCGAAGCACCTTACACCGCTTACCAGCTCGTCAAGGAGTTTCGTCTGTTCAAGACGTCGTACGCCACGATCGATGAATTTTACGTCGTTTGGAAAAAAGGGGATGCGGTTCTCCGGGCGGGGAATATCCGGGATATCCCCACCGCCTTTCATACCATTCACGAGACCGGGGCCATCAGTTTAGAGACTTGGAAACGCCTAGTTTTGGAAGCGGATACAAAACACTTTGTTGTGCTCCCTCACCTCAATGCGGGGCACGCGGAATCCTCCATCGCTTATGTCACGCAGCTGCCAGCTGATCTGAACGGGCAAGAGACAGGGACGGTCGTGGTGATGACGGATACGAGCCGGTTCCAACAGGCCCTTGAGGGGATCTCCGGCTTCAGTGATGGTCTGCTGCTGATCCTAAATCAGAATGACGAGGTGCTGATGACCAATCGGGATCCTGCCGATGAGCTGCTTCCCTTTATGGATGGCAACCGCGTAAGGCTGGATCGGGCGAAGGTCGGGGAATCGGAGCTGTTCTATATGGATTCCGCGGTATCCGATCTCAAATATGCGTTGATCATCCCGAGCGGGTTGTATTGGGAAAAAGCCGTGAACGTCCGCAATTTTACGTATATCAGCATTCTGGTCAGCCTGCTTGGCGCCGGCGTGCTGACGTGGTTTTTCATGCGTCGCAACTATTCTCCGATCCAACAGCTGGTGGAGTCGTTGAAGGACAAAACGTCGCAGTCTGTACCTGGAGAACCCAATGAGCTCCGGTTTATCCAGAACATGATCCAGCGGGCCGGGAGCGAGAAGAATGAGATTGCCCAGCAACTCCAGAAGCATCAGCAGGTGCTTCGTTCGAATTTGATTTATCGACTGCTGAAGGGGAAGACCGACCCGCTTGTTCCTTATGAGGAATCGTTCCGTTCCTTTCAGATGCCGCTGTATTCGCGGGATTTTGCCGTTATTTTATTTGTGATCGAAAATGAAGATCGGCTCTATGACAAGTTGCCTGGCGTGGGATTAAGCGAACGGAGCAAACTGATTCAGCTGATCATCTCCAATGTGGTCGAGGAACTGGTTGCCACGCGAGGACATGTGGGCTATGTTGCGGAGGTCGACGAGATGATCGTATGCCTGGTGAATTTGCAGGCGGATTCCGTGACATGGAGCGAGGATTTGAGAGCGATTGCGGCGGAAGCCCAGCGGTTCTTGGAGCGTTACGAGATGGAGCTGACCATTTCGTTCAGCGGCCGGCATCCATCATGGATTGGTATTCATGAGGCGTATCAAGAAGCGGTGGATGCGATGGAATACAAGATGGTATTGGGGAAGAAAGGGATTATTGCTTACGGCGAGATCCATCGTGAGACGGCAAATGGCATGTACGGGTATGATTATCCGCTGCAAACCGAGCAGCAGTTGATTAACTTCATCAAAGCCGGCGATGCCGAACAGGCCGGTCATTACATGAATGAGATCATGAAGCGGAATTTGGAGAAGCCGGTGATGTCGCTTAACGTGGCCAAATGCCTCATGTTTAATTTGGTAAGTACGATGATCAAGGTCATCCATGAACTAGGCGGACATGAGGATGATTGCCGGCTGGCCGATTATCCGCTGTGGATCGACGAGGTGCTGGCCTGCGATACGGTACAGGAAATGCAAAGCGCTCTGCAAGGCTTGTTGCATGAGGTCTGCGCATTTGCCGCCGACAAACGTGCAAGCCATCTGTTGAGAGAACGAGAGGACTCGCTTCGCAGCCTGATCGAGAAAGTGACGGCGTATATCGCGGCACGTTACAACGACGCCAACTTAAATGTGAATGCGATTGGCGATCATTTTGGGATGAAAGGCAGTTACCTCTCCAAGCTTTACAAGAATCAGACGGGAGAAGGCCTGCTGGACAGCATCCACCGATGCCGAATTGAGAAGGCGAAGGAGCTCATGCGGACGCAATCGGAATCGATCAGCGAGCTGTCTAAAGTGGTGGGATATAACGATGCAGCTACGTTTATTCGGGTATTTAAGAAGTACGAAGGCATCACGCCTGGCAGATATAAAGAGATCAGCGGCATGAATGGGAAGGAGGTTACGGTATGAGTGGAAATCGAAAAAAGGTTCGGACTCTTACAAACCGGGGGCTCGCGACGGTGTTGATTCTGGCGTTATTTGTCCTGCTGAGCTCTTGTGATTCCAGTGCGGGACCCTTCCGCGGGTCATCCGCCGCTTCGGCAGCGAATCCGCAGGAGGTACAACCGGGCGGAAATCATGCGCAGGATCAACGGTTGACGCTCACTTACTGGGCTGAGCTCAACGGAAATGCAGCCAGCATTAAATCCAAGTTCAGTGAGGTTCCTTTCTTCCAAGAATGGCAACGGAGAACCGGGGTCCAGCTCGATTTCATCCAGCCTCCCGCCAATCAAGGGAAGGAGGCGATTAGCGTCCTGCTCGCTTCCGGCGAGCTGCCGGATCTGATCGAGTATGAATGGATCAATTATCCGGGCGGTCCGGAGAAGGCGATCAACGACGGGTATATTCTAAGGCTGAATGAAATCTTCGACCAATATACCCCTCATTTGAAAAAATATCTCCAAGCGCATCCCGAGATCGATCTCCAGGTTCGTACCGCAAACGGAAGTTACTACGCCTTCCCATTTATTCAGGGTGAACCGCGGCTTCGCACTTACCAAGGCCCGATCATCCGCAAGGATTGGCTGGATGACCTTGGGCTTGAGATTCCGGAGACAATCGAGGAATGGCATGATGTGCTGAAGGCGTTCAAAGAACGGAAGGGAGCAGAGGCTCCGCTCACCTTCCTTGGCGTACCCAATCCGTTGTTTGGTATCGAAGGCGGGGGATTCGTTGGCGCTTTTGGGATTAAGAAGGATTTCTATCAAGAGCAGGGGAAGGTCAAATTTGGCGCCATCGAGCCGGAGTACAAGGCGTTTCTTGCACTGTTCCGCGACTGGTATCAGGAAGGGCTTATCGATCCCAACCTTGCTGCAGTGGACTCGGAAACCCAGGATACAAGCATGATTCTCGGGCGCAGCGGCGCCAGCATCTGGAACGCCGGGGCGGGAATCGGGACTTGGTTGCCGGTGATGCGAGCCCGGGACCCGAAGGTCGAACTGGCGCCGACGCCTTATCCGGTACTGAAAAAGGGGGATCGTCCGAAATTTGGTCAACTTGCTCCGGTCGCGGGAGTCAGCGGCAGTGTTGCGATCTCAACAAGCAATCAGCATGTGGAGGAATCGGCCCGGATGCTGGATTATGGTTACAGCCCTGAGGGGCATATGCTGTTCAACTTTGGGATCGAAGGGGTTAGCTATGAAATGAAGGACGGTTATCCAGCTTATACCGACCTCATTTTAAACAATCCGAACCAGTGGGCTCCATCACAAGCGCTGGCGATGTATACACGGGCTAGTTATTTTGGTCCGTTCGTGCAAGATGTACGGTATATGGAGCAGTATTATGCGTTGCCAGAGCAGCAGGAGGCTGCCCGGCTGTGGTCCGACACGGACGCTGCGCTGCACATCTTGCCGGTACTGCCGAAGACCGAGGAGGAGAGTACGGAGTTTTCGGTCATTATGCAGGACGTGAACCGCCTCGTGGATGAGATGTCGCTTAAGATCATCTATGGGATGGAGCCGCTGGATGCGTTTGAAGGTTACGTGGAGCAAATCCACGCCATGGGGATCGACCGGGCGATTCAAATCCAACAACAGTCCCTTGATCGGTATAACGCGGCATTATCTGCGAGATGATGGTTGGATTTGGATAAAATGGCAACGCGAGTGGCGTTATTGAGCATCGATAAACAAGCTTTCTCGCTCTACAATCGGGGGTGAATCCCATATACAAAGGAGGAAGATGATGTGATGCGCAAAAGATGGCCCGCTCTGCTGCTCGCCCTCGCCGTTGTCGCCGGATTCGCTGTTCCGGGAGGAGGTGCTGTCTCGGTGTCAGCTGAAGAAGCGAATCCTACAGCTAATCAAGGTCCGTCCCTTGGTCGTGATGGGAGAAGCCTGCTTTATCCCAAGGGGTGGTATCCGGGATACCGGACGGAAGAGGGGGAATTCTTGCATGACTTCTCCTATGCAGGCTATCGGAGAGGTGAGATGCCGATCCCTTCCGTTAACAAGCACCGGGGCATTAATGTAACGAAATCTCCGTACCGCGCGGACCCTACGGGGCGTATAGACTCCACACGCGCCATTCAGCAAGCGATTGATGATGCGGCGGAGCGCGGTGGAGGCGTGGTCTACCTTCCCAAAGGGACGTACCGTGTGACACCCCAGGAAGGGAAGGATTATGCTCTGAATATCCACTCCAGCGGGGTGGTGCTTAAGGGGGACGGGCAGCAACAGACGCATATTTACAATACTCAGGAGTTTATGAAACAAAAGGACATCATCCGGGTTGGCAATGGAGATTGGAAACGGACCAGCACGGTGACCAAGCTGCGCAAAACGGTGTCCGAACCTACGGTTCTGTTGCCCGTAGAAAGCACGGATGACTTTCAAGTGGATGACTTTGTCGTGATCACCTTTGAGACGACGGAAGGCTTCCTGAAGGAGCATGGGATGCAGAATAAATGGGCTTCCCGTCTAGGTAAGGTGGAGCCGATATTTTATCGGCAGATCGTGGCGGTTGATCCCAAGGCCAGAACCCTGACCCTAGATATTCCTACCCGATATCCTCTGAAGCTTCGCGATGACATTACGATTACCAAGACGGAAGCGCCCATTACGGAAGTTGGCCTGGAGGACTTCTCGATCGCGAACGTTGAGAACTCGAAGCCGGGGCTTGGGGAAGATGATTTCAAAGTGGAAGGAACCGCCGGGTACGAATCTGATAATGCTAAAGCGATCAACATGATTGCAGTGGCTAACAGTTGGATCCGCAATGTTAGCACGTACAAGCCGCCGGGGAATGCCACCTACCATATTTTATCGAAGGGCATTATTTTAGACCGGACAAAAAATATCACCGTCGACAACGTCACGATGCAGTATCCGCAATACCGGGGAGCCAACGGAAACGGCTATCTGTACCAATTCATCGGAAACGATAACCTGATTAAGAACAGCCGTGCCGTTGGGGCGAGACACAGCTTCACCTATGCCAATTTCTCAGCAAATGGCAATGTGTTGCTCGATTCGTATTCTGAGAACTCTTTTTACCTCACGGACTTCCACATGTATTTGAGCATGGCCAATTTGATTGATAATTTCACGGTGAACGGGGACGCGATATCCGCGATTACAAGGGATTACGGCTCGTCCGCGACGAACCGGCACGGCGTAGTGACAACCGAAAGCGTATTTTGGAATACGAGAGGCATCGCTGCCCATTCAAGTAAACCTGGGGTCATTATCGAATCGGAGCAGTTTGGCAACGGGTATATCATCGGTACCCAAGGGAAAGTGAACGGGGTGAAGGTCGATATTGTAGGCTCGATCCCGGATGCCGATACCTCGCCGTTTGATTGGGTTGAAGGCGTTGGGCAAGGGGAGCGGCTATTCCCGCAAAGCTTGTACAAGGATCAAACGAAGCAACGGTTGGATCTTCAGGCCTTAGGTCTCCAGTCGATCCTCGTCAACGGGGAAGCCGTAGCGGGCGTGCAATTTTTGCGAACGCAATATGATTACGTACTGCCCTTTGGCACGACAGAAACCCCAGTCCTTTCTGCACAGGCGGTTTCCGAGGATGCCCGTCTCAAGATCGATCAACCTAAAGGGATCGACGGAACTGGTGTAATTACGATTACACGGCGTGGAAAGACACAAACGGTTCGGGTGAAGTTCAGCGTGGCGAAGACGCCGGTGCTGCCGGAGAATATTACGATTGCTCCGGACAAAAGCGTACCGGGCTGGCGTTCCGCCGGTTATGCGATCAGTGCAGGCAAGACCGGACGTCTGCAATCTTTCCTGACGCTCGATAATGGAGAAGTCGTGAACACTTCCGAGTTGAATATCCCGGTAACGTACCGGGTTAGTGACGAACAGGTGGGCTATATCGAAGGGAATACATTTTACGCTGAACGGCCCGGTGTCGTTGATATCATTGCCAGCTGCCAGCTCCAAGGCGTGATTGTTGAAGCGCGCCAGACCTTTGAGGTGCTGGAACCTATCCCTGAGCCGGAGGGACCCTTAGCCGCAATTGCCAAAGTATCGGCCAGCGCAGATGACGGCAATGTGCCGAGCAACACGCTGGATCGTGATCCGGACACCCGTTGGTCGGCGGATGGGAAAGGCCAATATTTACAGATAGAGCTGGATGAGGTCACGACGGTAGATGGGGTGAGCCTGTGGTTTTATAACGGTCACACCCGTTCGAACTATTTTGATCTGGAGGTCTCCGTGGATGGCGTGCATTTCGAACCCGTTCTAACGGGGATGGCCAGCAAGAAACAAACGGAGCTGGAGACGTTTGAGTTTACGCCGACGCCGGCAAAATTTATCCGATATGTGGGGCAAGGTAACGAGATCAATACGTGGAACAGCTTGCTTGAAGTTTGGGTTCACGCTGAATAATGTCGAATAATCAGGGCTGGAATCCCTCTACAATAGGCCAAACAGATCATTTGCGCTCCTCCGTTTTATGTTAATCTCATTCTGAATCAAATCGCCCTGGAAGAAGTACGGACATTTGAGGATCGCATCACAGGGAAATCAGAGAAGGAATGGAGTGTAGAGGAACGAGTGAAGAACAAGGCAATCTTGCTGTTGTTGGCAATCTGTTTGGCGGGAATTATGGGAGTCACCACTCCGGCCCAAGCAGAGGCAAGATCAACCAAAGCCATTTGGGCATGGGATTTCTATGATGCGGCTTCCAACTCACAAAAAAATTACGTCTTTGCTGGAGTTTTTGAAGGACCAGAACATCAACCTGTTGTTTATTGGAACAAGCAGAACGCTGCCGGATCAACCGGCAACCTATACGGAGCTGATCAATCGTGCACATGCGGAGGGGATCCGCGTCTTTGCGCTGGTCGGAAGAGCCGAGTGGGCCTTGGAAGGACGACATCGCGATGCGCTCGCAGAGCTTCGTCAGGTGCTGGCGTTTAATGCTTCCCACCCGGACAGCACCTTTGACGGCATTCAATTTGATATTGAACCGCATGTCTTGCCGGAATACCAAACGAAGCGAGGTTCTGTCAATTATCAATACCTGCAGGTGTTGAAGAAAATCGCGGCAGAAATTCGCACCAGCGGCGATCCGCTCGAGTTTAATGCGGCGATTCCTTGCTGGTATGCGACAGGGGAAAATCCGGTGATGGTGGAGACAGGCGGACAACGGAAGCCGTTAAGTTACTTCGTATTGGATATCGTGGATACCGTATCCCTAATGGCTTACCGCGACACGGCTGACCGGCAGATTCGCGCGTCATTGGCGGAAGCCGATTATGCCGCAAGCTTGGGGAAGAAGGTTTATATCGGTGCAGAGACCAGTCCGCCTAATGGCTCTACGATTCCCAGTGAGATTACGTACTATAATAAAGGCTTAGTTTACATGAACCAACAGATTCAGGCCATCAACGCTTATTTTGCGCAGCATGCCGGGTTTGGCGGCATCGCCATCCATCAATACCCTGCTTACCGAATTATGCTGCAAGACCGGTAAGAAGCAATCGGCGGGTGAGGCTTATCTGTACGCATACGGACAACTGAACATGAATAAGGATGAAAAAAGAAGGATGCGAACCTGTTCGCTTCCTTCTTTTGCTTTTACACAAGATTAACACGCGGATGATACCGCCTTGATGTTCGAGCAGTACCATGAGAACATGTGGGACCGTTCCCACTTCAAGATAGGACATTAGGCTTTGTGATGATTCTATAAAACAAGAAAGGCGATGAGCCGTATTGCTAGTACTCGATGTGATGGGGCGTGTGACGCCGGACAATAACAAGACGCATATTCGTATTCCGTTTCAATTGGATGAGGATTGCAGCCGGTTGCGACTGAAATTTGAATATACTCCGAAGCTGCTGGAAGAGCGCGGACGATCTTTGGAACTGCTAAGTCAAAGCTTCGACGCATATCTGCTGCCGGAACAGAAGGCACCGGCATTAGCCCAAGCAGACAAATATATCCCCCTAAAAAACCTGATCACGCTCTCGCTTGATGATCCGCTAGGTTATCGGGGCGCCTGTCATCGTCATGATCCGGTACAGGAGCTGGCGCTTTCGGCAAGGGAAGCTTCCCCTGGGTTACTTCCAGGCCCTCTACCCGCCGGAGATTGGGAAGTCACGCTAAGCGTTCACTCGATCGTCACGGATACCTGTAATTATTTGCTCCAAGTTTGGGCGGAAAAGGAGAATGAGGCGTAATGAAGTGGTTGGCTTGTGAGCTGCATACTCATACGCTGCATAGCGACGGCGCCCAGACGCTGGAAGAGTTAGCAGAGGGCGCGGCAAAACTTGGGTTCGATGCAATTGCGCTTACCGATCACAATACGATGACCGGGCTCGCAGGGAAGGAGACGATCTCCAAAAAGTTTGGACTGCTCATCGTTCCTGGGATGGAGTGGACGACATTCTATGGCCATATGGTGACGATCGGATTAAGCGAATATGCGGATTGGCGGAAAGCCGACCGCAGCAAGATCGATGAGGGGATTCAAGCGGTGCATCGACTCGGCGGGATTGCCGGTTTGGCTCATCCGTTCCGGATCGGAAGTCCGGCTTGCACCGGATGCTTCTGGGAGTATGAGATTCAGGACTGGTCCGTTGTTGACTATATTGAGGTTTGGTCTGAGACGTTTGCTTCCATTCGCACCAACAACCGACGAGCGTATGCCCTCTGGACCGACAAGCTGAGTGAAGGCTTGCGGATCTCAGCGACATCTGGCCGGGATTGGCATGTGCAGAAGGAGACGGATGAGCCGCTGTCGGTGACCTATCTCGGCATCCCGGAAGACGAATTGCCGAAGGAGGAACATCTGGTCAACGCACTTCGAGAAGGGAAAGCTTCGGTGACGATCGGCCCGTTGCTGCTGCTCTCGGTGAGCTGCGGCGGCGAAAGCTACGCTCTGGGTTCCGTCATTCCGTCACCTCTGCAACCGGAAGAGGACAGGGATATGCAAGCGGAGATCACGATTGATTTCTCCGTTCGGCCGGGGTTATGGTCGTTGCCCGATCAAAATTTCAAGCTGATCCTCTGCTCGGACCGGGGCCAGGAGCTGGATACCGAGGTGATGTGGAACGGCGGCAAACCGGGCGACGATGTCATCCGTCTATCCGGTTTGCCGCTCTCGTCTGAGCCGAGAAAATGGCTGCGAGCCGAGCTTTGGGGGAGGGTGCGCGAAATTTATACGTTAATTGCTTTTACCAATCCGGTTTATTTCGATTAAGGAGGTAGTTCATGACATGAAGCAATTCCCTTTGATCACAGCTCATACCGGGTGCATGGGGCACCCCGATCATTCCTTAGCCTCATTTAATGCTGCATTGGCCCTTGGAGTGGACGTTTATGAAGACGACATTCGGATTACGCGAGACGCAAAGTTGGTGTTGGCTCATGACGACGAGGTGGTGCTTGCAGATGGACGGCAGACCCGATTATCAGACATTACACTGGCGGAGCTGGAGGAATTTTCGAAGGAGGAGCGTCTCCCTCTGGAATCCGTTCTGCGTTGGATCAAAGAAACCGGAAAAACGATGAACCTTGATATCAAATCAGCGGCCTGCCTGGAACCAGCGGCTGCGACGCTGCTCCAAATGGGAATGACGAATCAAGCCTTCTTCAGCGGATGTGGGTATGCGGTTGCCATGGAAGCTGAACGTCTCACCCCGTCCATTCGTAAGCTGCTGAACGTCAATATCGACAGCTTTCGATTGAGCTCATATGCAGAGGCTGTTGCCCAGGCCTGTGATGAAGCCCGTTCGGCGCGATGCTTCGGGTTAAACGTTCCGTACCAGTTGGTTCGACCGGAGCTCATAACCGCGGCGAGACAAGTAGGGCTGGCGGTCTATGTGTGGACGGTCGCAGAGCCAGACGTTATGCGGCGAATGGCTGGCTTGGGCGTAGATTCGATCACATCCCGGAATGTTGCCGAGCTGATCGCTGTGAAAAACGAAATGATCGCAAGTGAAGGAGAGACTCTACGTTGACTAGGAAGCCGAACCATGGCTTGCGGGAGATTGCCCGGGTGGCGGGAGTATCCAAGTCCACCGCCTCCCGGGTGATCTCCGGCAACGGATATGCCAGTGCGGAGGTGAAGGAACGGGTGCTGCAAGCGGCGGAAGCTCTCCATTACAAGCCGAATGCTGTCGCCCGGGCGATGGTGACCAAACGCACCTACAATCTTGGGGTCATCGTATTTCGTGAGAAGCCGCCGATCGTCTCTCATCCGCTGTACGGCAAAATCATTGACGAAATTCTGTTCGCTTCCGAAGCCCGCGGGTATTCTGTCTTCTTGAAGACGGATCGAGAGATGAGCTTACGCTCCACCGATTTTTTACTGGAACAGCGGGTGGATGGATTGATTCTGGTCAGCCGTTTGCAGAAGAACGTGATCGATTACGTCAAAAAATTTCATCTGCCTTACCTCATGGTCAACGGTTCGACCGACGATCCGGATGTGATTCATCTCGTCAGCAACGATGAAACTGGCGGCGCGCGGGCAGCCGAATATCTATACGGGCTGGGACATCGTCAATTTTTCGTCATCGCCGGACCCATAGAGCATCGCAGTCACTCGCTCCGCTTAACGGGATTCCTCCGGCGTCTGGAACAATTAGGCCTCTCGGAGCAATCCGGCGCTGTAAGGGTGATTCCTTCTCCGGAGTCCAGCTTTGATACCGGCTTCCAACGGATGGAGAAGCACTTCTCGGACTTTCGGAAATACGGATATACCGCGCTGTTCACGACCAACGACATGCTGGCGCTGGGCGCCATGAAGTTGCTGCTGGATCGAGGCGTTCAGATTCCCCAGGAAGTTGCTGTCTTGGGGTACGACGATATCGAGCTTGGCCGCATGTACTCACCGTCGCTGTCAACGGTTACCGTAGATGCCGTCGGGATCGGACGAGATGCGGTGGAGCTGTTGGACAAGCTGATCCGCGGCGAAGCCGATTTGCCGAAGCTGGTGGAATATGAGAGTTATGTGGTCAAACGTCAATCAACGGAAGGGAAGGAGTGACCTGAATGGGATGGTATTGGAAAAAAGTAGGGGCAAGGCGAATTATCGAGTTTGTGCTGCTTACCGTGTTTGCGATATTTTTCGCCGGCCCGCTCTTGAACCTGCTGGTGCTGGCGTTCAGTGAGAAGTGGAACTATCCGGACGTCTTGCCGACGACTTGGGGATTCAAATGGTGGAACTTCGTATTAGCCAAGGACGACATCGTCTCCTCGATTTCATTGTCGTTCTTGATCGCAGTGATCGTAACGGCGTTATCCATCCTGATCTGTATTCCAGCTGCGTATGCATTCGCGAGAATCCAGTTTCCGCTGAAGCGAATGTTCTTGTTCTCGTTCCTGCTGACGCATGCATTCCCGAAGATGGGGTTATATGTCTCGATTGCGGTGTTGTTTTATCGAATTGGTCTCATGAATACCCTGCTGGGTGTCGTCTTGATTCATATGATTAATGTGTTGATGTTCATGACTTGGATTCCTACGGCTGCCTTCCGTAATGTGCATCGGGCGCAGGAGGAATCGGCACGGGATGTTGGGGCAACTCCATTTCGGGTGTTTCGGAGTATCACGTTGCCCATGGCGATGCCCGGCATTATGGTTGCTTCGGTCTTTACCTTTCTCAACTCGTTGGATGAGGCGCAAGGGACCTTCCTTGTGGGGATTCCGGATTTCAAGACAATGCCGATCGTGATGTACTCCATTATTTCGGACTTTCCGAGCAGCGCAGGAGCGGTGTTCTCCATCATTTTAACCTTGCCGACCATTATCTTGCTGCTTGCTGCACAACGTCTGGTCAGCGCAGATGTGCTGGCGAGCGGGTTCCAAACGAAATAAGCCGACCCAAGGGAAAAGGGGGTAAACCGCATGCAATTAGTGGTGCAAAATTTGACGAAACGTTATAAGACAGGGGACGGAGTCAGCGATATCAACTTAACCGTGAAGCAAGGTGAGCTCGTGACCCTGCTGGGTCCATCGGGATGCGGAAAGACGACGGTGCTGCGCAGTATCGGCGGCTTTCTCGAACCAGATGGGGGGGACATCCTGATCGAAGGCCGTAGCGTTATCGGGGTGCCGCCGGAGAAGCGCCCTACGTCGATGGTGTTTCAAAGTTACAATTTATGGTCGCACATGTCTGTGTACGAAAATTTGGCGTTTGGGCTGAAGATCCGTAAAATGCCCAAATTGGAAATCCGTGCTGCCGTCGCTGACGCGTTGAAGCTGGTCCGGTTATCGGGTTACGAGAAGAAGTATCCTGCTGAATTGTCGGGCGGACAGCAGCAACGCGTCGCCTTGGCCCGCTCCTTGTTGCTGAAGCCGGCTGTGCTGCTGTTGGACGAGCCGTTCTCGGCGCTGGATGCGAAGCTACGTCACGAGATGCGTGAGGAACTCCGTGAAATCCAAATGCAAACCGGACTTACGATGGTGTTCGTAACGCATGACCAAGAGGAGGCCTTGTCGCTCTCCGACCGGATCGTGGTGATGAATCACGGGCGAATCGAGCAAATCGCAGGCCCGCAACAAATTTACGATGCGCCTGAGACTTTATATGTGGCAAGCTTTATCGGCAAGATGAACTTTTTGGAGGGGGTGGCGGATGAACGAAGCATCCGGATCGGCGCGCTCTGCTTTCCGAATGAGAAGCGGCTCAGCGGCAAAGTTACCGCAGCAATCCGACCGGAGGATGTCGTGTTAAGTGAGGCAGAGGAGAATGAAGAGAGGTTGGCGGGGAGAATCAAGCAAGTGATGGTACTAGGGCATTATGCCGAAGTGACCGTGGAGCTGCCGGGATGGGGGACGCTGCGTACGTTCCAATCGAAGGAAGCAACACAGCACTTGTCGGTTGGGAAGGACGTTGGCGTCAAGATTGTCAAATTGATCGGGTTTCCGTCAGGTGAACCCAACTAAGGGAGGATAAACGAACATGAGATCCAAGAAACCGTGGTTAACTCTATTGTCTACTGCGTTGTTGTCAATGACCTTGCTTGCCGGATGTGGGGGTGCGGGTATAAATGGAGCGGCGTCAAATACAGGAGCACAGGGCGAATCAACGACAACGCCGGCAACGGCGAATGCACCGGTGAAGTTTAACTTTTACTTTACAGGCTCGCAAAACGTGAAGGATCTGTGGGATACACTGATTCCGATGTTCGAGAAGCAAAACAATCAAGTAGACGTGAACCCCGTTTATATCCCGTCCGGAACCGGTGCGCAGCCGACCTATGATCGGATTCTGGCTGCCAAGCAGGCTGGCAAAGGCTCGGGGGACATCGATTTGTATGAAGACGGAATCGGCGTTGTATCCCAAGGCACGAAGGACGGAGTGTGGCAGCAGTTAGATTCGAACGCTATCCCGAATCTGGCCAAGGTCAATCCCGATACTATGAAAGACGTGGATAACTACGCAATTCCTTACCGTTCCTCCGCCGTTGTTCTAGCTTACGACAGTACGAAAATCTCCAACCCGCCAAAAACGTTGGACGAGCTGTTGGCTTGGATCAAGGCGAACCCTGGACAATTTGCTTATAATGACCCGTCCACCGGCGGTGCGGGCAGTTCCTTTGTTCATACGGTAATCTACAAGGACTTACCAGAGGAAGATATTCACAATTCCGATCCATCCGTGATGGCCAAATGGGATCCTGGATTCCAAACGCTCAAAGAGCTGGGTCAATACGTTTACGGTGATGGGATTTACCCTAAGAAGAACCAAGGCACCTTAGATCTTCTGATGAACGGCGAGGTATCGCTGATTCCGGCATGGTCGGATATGGTGCTGCAGCAAATTAACGAAGGCTTGCTTCCCGATACGATCAAAATGCAGCAAATCACGCCTGGCTTTAACGGCGGGCCTACGTATCTGATGGTCAACGGGGAGTCCGATAAAAAAGAAGCAATCTACCAGTTCCTCGACTTTGTCCTGTCGCCAGAAGCACAAAACGTCATCGTCGAGAAAATGAACGGGTTCCCGGGGATCGAATTGTCCAATATGCCGCAGGAAACACAGGATAAATTCAAAGGGGTGGCCGAAGGCTTCCGCACCTTCAACATTGGCGACCTCGGCACAGAAATCAACAAACGTTGGCAAAGTGAAGTTGCTGCACAATGAGTAAAGAGTGGAAACAAGCGATGGCGGGGCTGGCAATGGTCCTCCCCTCCTTCGCCATTTTATTGGTTGTCGTCATCATCCCTATCATCCAATCATTGGTGCTAAGTCTCACGAACGAGGCTGGGGGATACGATTTGAGCCGGTACCATTACCTGTTTGCGGATAAAGGGATGCGGGCGAATTTACTGTTTACCTTGCGGATCACCCTCATTACCTGTGCCTTGGTGCTGCTAATCAGCTATACGCTGGCGATCTACATGCGTTTTAATCAGGGCCCCATCGTCGAGCTGATACGCAAGACGTATATGATCCCGTTGTTCATTCCAGGGGTGATCGCGACTTATGGGCTGATCAATCTGCTCGGGAACCACGGCTGGTTGGCGCGCCTGCTTACGCACATCGGCGTCACGCTGCCGCGGATTATTTTCGATGAGAAGGGGATCATCATTGCGAACCTCTGGTTCAATATTCCGTTTACGACCATGCTGCTCAGCTCGGCGCTGGCCGGAATTCCTTCATCGGTTATCGAAAGCGCCAAAGACGTCGGAACAGGGAAGTTAAGATTGTTTGCGAGATTTATTTTACCGTTGTCCTACAAAACGTTTCTCGTTGCGCTAACCTTCGTGTTTATGGGGGCTATTGGCTCCTTTACGGCTCCATTCTTGCTGGGGGCTAACTCACCGCAAATGCTGGGCGTGTCCATGCAGCAGGTGTTTAGTGTCTTTCAGGAGCGAGAGCAGGCAGCAGCGATGGCGTTCTTCTCGTTTCTGCTTTGTTCCGTGCTGGGAGTGTTCTACATTCGTTCCATGGCCAAAGAGGAGAACGCCAAATTATAACAAGGCTCGATGTACCCCGGGATTCGGGGTTCTTTTTTATAACCATCTTTTCCATTGATTTGGTGATTTGGAGTCGCTTACAGTATAATTATTCTGTAATTTTCAGATCGAGAGGGGATGTCCGTGAATAACGTAGACAGGTCAAATCAAGCGACAACAAAAGAGCAGTGGAAAAGAAATATCATCCTGTTCCTGAGCAGTCAAACCATTTCACTGTTTGGTTCTTCGCTGGTGCAGTATGCCATCATGTGGTATATTACGCTGAATACGAAGTCGGGGATTATGATGACGTTATATATCATCTGCGGGTTTATTCCCACGTTCCTGTTATCCCCGGTGGCGGGCGTTTGGGCGGACCGATACAACCGAAAATGGTTAATTATGCTGTCAGATGGCATGATCGCTTTGGCCACCCTGATCCTCGCGCTCCTGTTCCTGATGGGATATGAGGAAGCATGGCTGCTCTTTGTTATGGCTGCGATTCGTGCGCTTGGCTCGGGTGTGCAGACGCCGTCAGTTGGGGCAATTTTGCCGCAAATCGTACCGTCCGACCAATTAACGAAGGTGAACGGAATTAACGGAAGCATTCAAGCCGTCATTATGTTTGTGTCCCCTATCGTCAGCGCTGCACTGCTTACCGTGGCTACGATCGAAACCATTTTCTTCATCGATGTGGTTACGGCGGCGATCGCAATTTTGACACTGTTGCTTTATTTCCGGATTCCGCCGCATCAACGTGCCACCGACCAGCAGTCGTCCAGCTATTTCAGCGATCTTAAGGAGGGGCTGCTCTACATTCGTCGGCAAGCGTACTTAAAATCCTTTTTCGCTTTCATGGCGGTCTTCTTTATTCTGATGGCCCCCGCCGCATTTTTAACCCCGCTTCAGGTGACTCGAACTTACGGCGAGGAAGTCTGGCGGCTTACTGCAATTGAAATTGCTTTTTCTGTCGGCATGATGGCGGGTGGGGGATTGATTGCCGCATGGGGCGGCTTTAAGAATAAAGTCCATACGATGACGCTGGCTACCGTTCTGATGGGGGCATGCACGTTTTTGCTCGGCGTCATTCCCGTCTTTTGGATCTATCTGGCGTTTATGGCCTTGTTTGGGGTAGCCATGCCGGCTTTTAATACGCCAACGATGACGATGATTCAGGAAAAAGTCGATGAGAGCTATTTGGGAAGGATTTTCGGGGTGTTCAGCATGATTTCCACGTCGATGATGCCGATCGGGATGTTGATCTTCGGGCCGATCGCCGATGTGATCGCGATCGAATGGCTGCTGATTGCGACCGGCCTTCTCATCTTAATTCTTTCGATCTTTCTTGGACGGAATCAAGCATTGCTGGAAGCCGGCAAACCGGTCATCCAGGAAGGCGCACTGCCGTGACAAACGTAGCCTCGAAATCGATTCATGTTAAGTGACAGCGCAACTCGGAAAGCATATAATCCCTAGGCTTATTTAAGTGTGCTTGAAACCGGTGTATGAATGGATGGGCCAAGGACAATGTTTTGTCCTTGGTCCTTTGCGTTTTTTAAGGGAGTTCCCGTAGCAGAGGGCCGGCGCCGACAGGCGCTAGTTTCTCTGCTTTTTTATTTTTTCAGCGATAAGGGGAGTTAGCTATGAGGTTATTAGAAATAAGCGGTGTAACGCACCGAATTGGAGACAAGGAACTTCTCTGGAATTACATGCGGGTGAGCATATGGGGCTTGTCGGACAGAACGGTGCAGGAAAAAGTACGCTGATCCGCATGCTTATCGGCGAGTTGATTCCGGATCAAGGCCTCATCAAATGGCAGCCACGTCTGCGGCTAGGACACCTGGATCAATATGCCCGAGTTCCGGGGGCGATGTCGATCCGGGACTATATGCGGATTGGAAAGTAAGACAGCTAAGTTTAGAACCTAACGAGGGCGCCCACAGGTTAATTGGGGCGCCCTTTCAATATGATATTGTTAGCTTTGCCAAAGTCGAGAGCGACTTTGCCCGATTTCGCCGCAATCTGTTCCGCGAGAACTACTGCACTGACTCCGCAGGAAATCAGAGCCACGTCAAAGCTGTTCTTATGCGCGATAACCCACTTCATCGTATTCCGATACTCCGACCATTGGTCAAACGGCAGTGCATGTACGATCTTTTGATTATAGGGTTCTTGTTCAAGCCGTTCCTTGAGCTTTGCAGCTTCCCGTGTGATGATCAGAATTCTCCGGCCGGAAAGGAGGGACCAGAATTCCTCCATTTTGGCCAACTCCCGGTTCACTCCGGCATGGCAAATCAAAGGCGGCTCAATCTTGTAATAGGAGAACACTTCGTCCGTTAAGGGTCTTTTTAAATAATCCGGTGCTTTAATCGTGTTGTCTCCGGGAGGAAGGATTCCAACAACGGTCGCCTTTTTTACAGAAGAAATCACGGCGTTTCGCAGATGTAAATTTGGTAGGGTCAGGCCTTTTTCCCCTCGGTTGGCTTTGATGGCCCACCGTTCCTGAAGCACTTTAGACACAGGCCAGACATGATGTTGAGACATGACCAAATTCTCCCCGTCACCAATCCTTACTAAGGAAAATGCCTTCTGATTCTTGAGTGCGTCTTCGATTGTCTTTAGCAAGTCTTTAGTATCTAAATAGATTTGTTGCATCCGACAATTCATTCCTTTCGCATGCTTAATCATTTCAGTCTATGATTGCGAGCACGGAATGAATTGTGTGCTTGTACTGCCAAGTAGTAGAGGAGGGTACAAGACTATTTTCAGCAAGCAATGGAATCCGTCCTGTCCGTTCGTTATCACAAACATATAGTAAAAAGTAGAAGGCCTGTTTTCCAGAACTAGATTAAGCTGAGTGAGCGGCTATAAGCAAGGAGGATTGTAGATGTCAAAAAGGATCGTAATCGAAAGCAATTTTAATACATTTGGATTTAGTCCGCACCGGCTGACCCGTCCCTGGCTAGAGAATCGAATTCAGATTTTTCGCGAGTTCACACTGAAGTCGCTGTTAGTTCAAACCAATCAAGACTTTATGGCGATCTTCAAGGTCGTACCCGAGACAGAGAAAATGATCAACGAGATTTTGGCTAAATACCCTCGTCTACCGAAAAACATCATGTTTGTAACCCATCAAGAAGGGATGGAGCGCATTAAAACCTATGCTGGATCCTGCGAGAATTTGTATTTAGTTCGCATGGAATCTGACGATATGTACCATAAATCCTATATCCAACAGCTGCATGACCATCGACCGAAGCCAGGCACCCTTGTTTTAATTAATCAAAACGGTTACGCTTACGACTCGATCCATGGAGAAATGGTACCGATGTTTCGAAAATCTCCTCCATACTATGTGTTCTTGTATAAGACATCGGAATTTACATCCGGATATCGCATCAAGCTGCCAGGAAGGGCCACACACGGGAACGTGATTGAATTACCTCATGAAATCTTAACTCCTCGTAACTTTGTCGAAGTTATTCACCGCTATAATTCGATCCCGAGAACGCTCCCGGTTAGAGGACGACTGTCGAAAGAGGAGCAGAAAAAAGTGCTAAAAGAATTCATGGGGTAACTGCGTTATTGGAAGACGGCCCTGTCCTTCTCCTCACGTCCAACATATAGTGAAAGATCGGTAGCTCCGTTACACGAAAGTAAAAGTAACCATACGGGCTATTATGACAAGGAGGGAAGTGCATGACTAGAAAAGTAGTGATTGAAAGCAATTTCAATACGTTCGGGTTATCGCCAGATCGGCTGACTCGGCCGTGGTTGGAGAAGCGCATCGCGATCTTTCGTAACTTTACCTTGAAATCATTAAGAGCCCAAACGAATCAAAACTTTCTGGCGATATTTAAGATTGCCGAAGAAAGCGAAGTGATTGTAGCAGATATCCTGTCAAAATATCCGCCGCTGCCAAACAATATCTGGTTTGGAACGAAACGCAACAGTATCGAGAAAATGAAAGCATACGCCGGAAATAGCGAGGATTTATATATCGCACGTTTGGATTCTGACGACCTGTATCATAAAACGTATGTCCAGCAGCTGTACGATTATCAACCGAAGCAAGGAACGATTGCTTTGATCAATCAAAACGGCTATTTATGGGACACGGTCAATGGAGAAATGGCACCAACCTTTCATTATTCCCCGCAATTCTATGTTTTTCTTTACAAGACTGCCGAGTATATGAAGGGATATCGCGTGAAGCTTCCAGGGCGGGGTACACATGGCAATGTGATTGATTTACCCCATGAACTGTTGGCTCCCCGAAATTATGTGAATGTCATCCATCAAAATAATACCTTAGTCAAGAAGGTACCGCAAAAAGACCGTCTAAGCCCGGCAGAAATCCAGAAAGTCCTGAAAGAATTTATGAGTTAACCGCGGTTTCCTCGAAATAGAGGAGGTGAAGGATTTTGGTAAACCAAGATCGGGTCAACGAGCGCTATTATGGCCAGGTAAACTCGGAAAAGTCCCATGAAGCAACAAGAGCACGTATCCACTGGATTTGCCGTCAAGTCACTGGCAGAAGAGTACTTGACGTAGGGTGCAGCCAAGGGATTACTTCGATCCTCCTGGGCCGAGAAGGACGCAGGGTTCTAGGGTTAGATTTGGAAGAAGGAGCTATCCATTATGCGAAAAGGGAGTTGTCCCGGGAATCTAAGCCTGTCCGGTCCAAAGTTCAGTTTAAAGTAGCCGATGTCACTGAATTCCAAGGTCATAAGCTATTTGATACGGTCATTCTAGGACAAATTCTGGAGCATTTTGCGAATCCCGGAGTTTTGATCAGTCATGCTTATCGATTGCTGGCAGACGGCGGAACCCTCATCGTAACGGTGCCTTACGGATATCATCCCTTCCACGATCATAAGCAGACCTTCTATGCGGGGAACCTAGGCATCTGCCTGGATCCCTGGTTCGAGATCACGAAATTGGAAGTGCAGCATAATTATTTGTGCTGCGTGGCTGTGAAACAAAAAGAGATTCGGAGACAAATCCTTCCTGATGCTTCCATGATGAAGAACTGGATCCTTTTTGACAGCGAGCGGTTTACTGAGATTGAACGCCAGCACCTGCAAGTCATGGAGCAGCGAAAAAAAGCGCTGGGGCAGGCTTACGAGCAACTGAAAGAACTGCGTAAAACGAAGCCCAATTAAGCCCCCAAGAGATGAACACACCCGAACAAGGGTGTGTTTTTTTTTCGTTTAAATTCAGTTTAACTACCTCCGTTAATCTCCTAACTGTAAATCACATTGGTTGAAGGATAGGAGGACTTAACAGATGATTACGAAAACTTCCGCCTTCACGGGGGGCGCAACTAAACTGGCGATTGAAGCTGAGGGACTCGTGAAAATATTTGGAACGAACCGGGCGGTAGACGGAGTGAACCTGCAGGTGGGGAGCGGGATGATTTATGGCGTCCTGGGACCTAACGGGGCAGGAAAAACGACGACGATCCGCATGCTGGCGACATTGCTGCGTAAAGACGCGGGTTCCGCCCGCATTTTTGGGCACGATGTCGTCAAGGAGCAGCATATTGTCCGTCAGCTGATCGGCGTGACCGGACAATACGCCTCGGTGGATGAAACGCTGAGCGCTACGGAAAATCTCGTCATTTTCTCCAGGCTGTTAGGCTTGGGGCGTAGCGAGGCTCGCCGGAAAGCAGCGGAGCTGCTGGAGGAGTTTGGGTTGTCGGAAGCGGCCAAGCGCCCGCTAAAGCACTTCTCCGGCGGGATGCGCCGGCGGCTGGATTTGGCAGCGAGCCTGATTGCCCAGCCGCCGCTCATTTTCCTGGATGAACCGACGACAGGGCTGGATCCGCGAACGCGGTCGCAGATGTGGGATACGATTCGCCGTCTTGTTGCGACCGGATCGACGGTGTTGTTAACCACCCAGTATCTGGATGAAGCCGACCAACTGGCAGACCGGATCGCCGTGATTGATCGCGGGCAGGTCATCGCAGAAGGCACTGTCGACGAGTTAAAGACCTCGGTGGGAGCCTCGTCGCTGCAGTTAAGAATTAAGAATCCACTTCATTTGGCAGAAACTCGCCGCATTGTGGAGCAGGTGCTGAAAGTGCCTTCCACCCTCACAGCAGAGGCAGGAAAAATTACCGCCCCGATGGCGGAGGCCGATCTGGTGACCGACCTCTTGATCGCCTTGCGCGAAGCGGATGTGGATTTGGCGGAATTAAGCGTTCAGAAACCAACGTTGGACGAAGTCTTTTTGACACTGACCGGGCGGGGCGTTGAAGAGAACACCGCAGGTCCTCAGGCTTATGTTCTTGATCAGAAGGGGGTAATCGCATGAGCAACACGGTTGTTAACGCTAAGGCCGCACGGCCATTAAAGAATCAAACCAGCTTCCGTCAATCGCTTCGTCACTCGTTGACCATGGCGTATCGAGGATTGTTAAAAATCAAGCGGACACCGGAGCAACTATTTGACGTGACGCTCCAGCCGATTATTTTCACGCTGATGTTTACGTATATTTTCGGCGGGGCGATCTCGGGGGATGTGATGAGCTACTTGCCGGTCATTATTCCAGGGATTCTGGTGCAAACCGTCATTTCCACCTCTGTCGTTACCGGAGTACAGCTGCGCGAGGATATGGAGAAGGGCGTTTTCGACCGCTTTAAGTCGCTGCCGATTGCTCGGATCGCGCCATTGGCCGGAGCCTTGCTGGCCGATACGGTCCGCTATACGATTGCGACCGTCCTGACGTTTGCTATGGGATACATGATGGGCTTTCGTCCGGATGGGGGATTTGGTTATGTCGCTCTTGCGGCGCTGCTGGTGATCGTTTGTTCTTGGGCAGTTAGCTGGATCTTTGCTTTCTTTGGCGTTATCGCGCGAACCGCATCCAGCGTACAAGGGATATCGATGATCGTGTTGTTTCCGTTGACGTTCCTGTCCAATGCGTTTGTTCCGGTTGAAACGATGCCAAAATGGCTGCAATGGTTTGCCAACATCAATCCGATTTCGCATTTGGTGACAGCGGTTCGGGAGCTGGTGAATCATGGAACCATTGGTGGAGATATGCTGAGCTCTCTTATCGGAGCAGCCGTTATTGTAGCGGTTTTTGCACCGATTACGGTCCGCGCTTACATGCGTCGCACTTAAAAAAACAAGCCGGAAGACGAGAGGTCTTCCGGCTTGAGTGTTTTCGCTGGTTATTTCGTTCCCAGCGATTAGGCTTGATGAGCGGCAACTGCTGCGCAGAAACGCTCCAGTGCTTCTTCCAGCAACGAGCGTGGGCAAGCCAGGTTGATCCGCAGGAATCCTTCGCCGTTCTCGCCGTAGATGGAGCCTTCCGTGAAGGCGATTTTGGCTTCCTTATACATCACTTGCTTCATCTCAGCTTTTTTCCATCCCAGTGCACGGCAATCCACCCATAATAAGTAAGTGCCTTCGGATAGAACGGGGGCCACCGCTGGCAGATGCTCGGCGAGATAAGCGACGGCGAAGTCACGGTTGGCACGAATATAGGCTAGGACGGCGTCAAGCCAATCCTCGCTTTGCGTATACGCTGCGATGGTCGCCGTAGGACCGAAAAAGTTCAGCGAACCGATGGCTTGCGCTTTGATCCGTTCGGCAAATTGTTTGCGGATGGCCACGTTTGGAATGATCGTATAAGCCGTCGCGAGGCCAGGGATGTTAAACGTCTTGGAAGGAGCCGCGCAGGTAATTGTGATTCCGGCAAAGGGTTCAGACAACGATGCAAACGGCACATGACGGTATTCGGCGAAGACCAAATCGCAGTGAATTTCGTCCGAGACGACCTTCACTCCATATTTCAGGCACAGCTCGCCAACCCGTTCCAGCTCCTCACGGGTCCAGACCCGTCCGCCGGGATTATGGGGGCTGCACAGCAGCATCAGCTTCGCGCCGCCTTGCATCAACGATTCCAGATGATCGTAGTCCATCCGGTAACGTCCATCCTCGAGAACCAACGGATTTTCGGCAACTTCGCGTCCGTTATTGCGAATGACATCATAGAACGGATTATAGACCGGGGATTGCAGGATAACCCGATCTCCCGGTTCGGTTAATACCTGAACGGCTACGCTGAGCGCAGGCACGACGCCTGGAGTGTCGGTCAACCAGGACGGATGAACGTTCCAGCCATGCCGGCGCTCCAGCCAGCCGGTGATAGCCTCCAGGTATTCTTTGGGCCGGGAGGTGTAGCCGTAAATCCCCAGCCTGGCCCGTTCCGTGACGGCTTGGACAATGGCCGGCGCACAACGGAAATCCATGTCCGCTACCCACAAAGGCAATACGTCCGGATTCCCAAACAGCTCCTTTCCAAGATCCCATTTCTCGGAGTAGGTTCCTCTCCGCGGCACACGTTCGTCGAAATTATACGTCATCTCTTTGTTCCTTTCCTTTCCCATAGATGCAGGTTATCTCTAGTCGTGTCGGGCTTATTTCGGAAGAGGCTGGTACCCGTCGATAATCAGTTCCAGCTCGCCTGTCGTGGAATCAATCAGCAACCCGTGAACAGGAACATCTGCAGGAAGGAGCGGGTGCCTCTTAACGATATTGACGGTCCGAATGATCCCTTCCTTCTCGTTATCGAAACCGCGCAGCCATTTGTTTAGCTTGATGCCGGAATTCTCGATCGTGTTCAACGTGTCGTCGCTGATACCCCGTTCCCGCATGGAGCCAATCATCCGGTCCGAATTGAGCGCAGCCATACCGCAGCCGGTATGACCAACGATGAATACTTCCTGGGCATGTAATTCGTAGATCGCAACGAGAAGACTACGCATGACGCTCCCAAAAGGCTGGGAAATGATTGCGCCGGCGTTCTTGATCAGCTTCACATCGCCGTTGCGCAGGTTCATCGCTTTCGGGAGCAATTCGACGAGCCGCGTATCCATACAGGTCACGATCGCCATTTTCTTCTCAGGAAATTTATCCGTTACATATTTCTCGTATTCCTTCTCCTCGACAAATTTACGGTTGAACTCCAGTATCGACTGCAATTGATTCATGTTACTACCTCCTTGTTTGTTGTTGGCACGAATACGGCGAATTACCGGCGGTCTACCAATGGAATATTGGATTTGTAAAACTGGGACGGCCCATCCAAGCGGAACGTCCCGGTTGCTTCTTCCCCTTTCAAGGACAGCTCCTCTTCAAAAAAAACAGCCTGCATTTTGTCAATCCAAAATGGGTAGGCTTCATTGTCCATGGGAATATCATATGGACCCGGTTCGGATACGATGTTCAGTACGGGAACACCGCTCATGCCGCAGCCGCAGTTTTCCGTATCGTAGACGAGGCGGAGCAAGCCAGGCTGGCCAGCTAACTTGTCGTCGATCATTTTTTTGGCCGTTGCGTTAAGCGTGATTTTCATAAGGAAGAGGCAACTCCTTTACATCAAAATAAAATTTCAATAAAAATTAACGAATTCGTCTACTTAAAATTTGATTATACGTTTAGTTAAAAGTATCATCAAGAGTAGCAACTATATTTCACCAGTAAAGGCGGGAGTTGTCATGAAACAGGAAACGGTTGAGAAATGGGAGCTCTTTCGGGAGCTTCTGCAGAAGATTCATGCATACGGGGAAGCGGTCGCGCTGATGAACTGGGATTTACGCACCGGTGCACCGCGCAAAGGGGCGGAGACCCGGGCAGCGACCATCGGATTGTTGTCCACGGAAGCTTTTAAGCTGCAAACGTCAGCCGAGATGGGCGAGTACTTAGCTTATTTGAACCAGCCTGCCGTCCTGGAGGAATTGGATGATGTGAAGCGCCGGATGGTGCTCGATGTGCAGGAGGAATACGACCGAAGCGTCAAGATTCCGCCACAGAAATTCCGCGAATATACGGAGCTGACAGCCCATGCCGAAACGGTGTGGGAAGACTTTAAGGAGAACAGCGATTTCGCCGGCTTTGAACCTTATTTAACGAAAATCGTGGCAAAGATTCAGGAGTTTATCGACTACTGGGGTCCGAAGGCTACGCGTTATGATACGTTACTACATATGTATGAACCGGACCTGACTACCGAGAAACTCGACCAGGTCTTCGGCCAGCTACGCGATCGACTCGTTCCCTTGGTTGAGGCGGTAGCTGGAGCGAAGAATAAGCCGGAAGCTCCATTCCTGAACCAGCTGTATGATAACCAGCAGCAAGCGAAGTTTAGCCGGTTCCTGCTCGAACAAATCGGCTACGATTTTGCAGCTGGACGGATTGACGAAACGGTTCACCCGTTCCAAACCACGATCAACCATGGCGACGTGCGGATCACTACGAACTACAAGCAGGATGATGTCGCCAGTGCCATCTTCAGTTCCTTGCATGAAGGCGGGCATGCGCTTTACGAGCAGAACGTATCGAAAGAGCTGGCTGGAACGCCGCTGGGCCAAGGAACGTCGATGGGGATCCATGAGTCCCAGTCCCGTTTCTGGGAGAACTTCGTTGGGCGCAGCCTGCAATTCTGGCAACGGTATTTCGGCGAGTTGCAGCAGCATTTTCCAGAACAGCTTCAAGGGGTTACGCCGGAGCAGTTCTTCCGCGGCATCAATCGTGTAGAGAACTCCTTAATCCGGATTGAAGCGGATGAGCTGACTTATAACTTGCATATTATTATCCGTTATGAGATTGAGAAGATGCTCTTTAATGAAGGGTTGCCGGTCAGCGAGCTGCCGAAAGTCTGGAATGAGAAATACCGCGACTATCTCGGCTTGACTCCGCCTAACGACGGGCTTGGCGTTCTGCAGGACGTACACTGGTCGGCCGGTCTGTTTGGGTACTTCCCATCCTATGCGCTTGGCAACATGTATGCTGCCCAAATCGCCAATACGCTGCGGAAAGAGCTGCCGCAATTTGAAGAGCTCGTCGCCGAAGGCAACTTCCAGCCCATCAAGGAATGGCTGACTGACAAAATCTACAAATACGGCAAGAGCCGGAAACCGTCGGAGCTGATCCTTGCGGTCACCGGCGAAGAGTTAAACCCGGACTATCTCGCAGATTATCTAGAACAGAAATTCAAAAGCATTTACGGCATCTAAAGCGATGCCGGTCGAAAGCTGCCCCTAAGGCGGATTCATCCGCTCTTAGGGGCAGCTTTTTTTCGTACATCGAACTTGGAACGCCCCGGCACGGCTTAACCTTTTGTTAGGCCATCGCATAGTATTTAGTGTATCTTCTGGCCAACCGCTAGACATCGATTGGCTATGAAACCCCATTTAGAAGGAGAGGTGAATGGCATGAACAACGTAAGAAAGGGGTTATGGATCGCGCTCATCGTCCTCCTGACCGCAGCGCTAAGCGCTTGTGGAGGAAGCGGCAAAGCACAAAAGGTCAAAATCGGGGAAGTCACCCGTTCCGTATTTTATGCCCCTCAGTACGTCGCATTGGAAAAAGGTTTCTTTAAAGAAGAAGGACTGGACGTGGAGCTGCAAACAACGGCGGGTGGTGACAAAACGATGACGGCATTGCTGTCGGGGGCCATCGACGTGGCGTTGGTCGGAGCCGAGACGTCGATTTACGTGTATCAGCAAGGCTCCACAGATCCCGTGATCAACTTCGCTCAATTGACGCAAACCGACGGTACCTTCCTGGTTGCCCGGGACTCCGCCGAATTTGATTGGGAGATGTTGAAGGGGAGCGTCTTTCTGGGTCAACGGAAGGGAGGCATGCCGCAAATGGCGGGCGAGTTCACCCTGCGCAAGCACGGGATCGATCCACATCAGGATCTGGAGTTAATCCAGAATGTGGACTTCGCCAACATCACGGCTGCATTCATATCGGGAACGGGACAATTCGTTCAGCTGTTTGAACCCCAAGCCTCCATCGTGGAGAAGGAAGGGAAAGGATACGTCGTCGCTTCCTTTGGTACGGAGAGCGGCAGGCTGCCCTATACGGTATTTATGACCAAGCAGAGCTATATCAAGGATCATTCGGAAATCGTCCAGAAGTTTACGAATGCGATTCATAAAGCCCAACGCTGGGTTCAATCGCATACGCCGGAAGAAATTGCCGAGACGGTTGCGCCTTATTTTAAAGATACGGACATGGAGATCTTGGTCAGCTCGATCAAGCGGTATCAGGAGCAGGGAAGCTATGCAGAAACGCCGGCTTTGGCGGAGGACGCCTGGAACAACCTGCTTGACGTGATGGAAAGCGCCGGAGAACTCAATGAACGGGTGGAAGCGGATAAGCTGGTGGATAACAGCTTTGCCGAGCAAGCCGTCAAATCCGTCAAATAACATGAACGTGAACGGAAAAGGAGCGTGAGCGCTTTTGCCATCTGTCGTGGAACTGAAAAACCTAGATCTGGTCTACGTGACGGACCGGGAGGCCGTCCTCGCCTTGCAAGGGATGAATTTAGCGGTAGAGCCTGGCGAATTCATCAGTTTGGTTGGTCCCAGCGGTTGCGGAAAGACCACGCTTCTTTCCGTCATGGCTGGTCTGCTGGCCCCATCCCGGGGAGAGGTGCTCCTGCACGGCAAACCGGTAACGGGCCCCACCCCGCAGGTGGGGTATATGCTGCAGCAGGATTACTTGTTCCCGTGGCGGACGATTCTGAGCAATACCGTACTGGGGTTGGAACTGACCGGAAGGTTAACGCCGGAAAGTGTGGAGCACGCGCGGGCGTTGCTGGCCGAAATGGGGCTCGGCGATACCGCGAAATTGTATCCCCATCAGCTGTCGGGCGGAATGCGCCAACGGGTGGCCCTTGTGCGAACGCTGGCGACCGATCCGGAGCTGCTGCTGCTGGATGAGCCGTTCTCAGCGCTGGACTACCAGACGAAGCTACAGCTGGAGGATTTGGTGTGGGGGACGCTAAAGCAGCGGAAGAAAACGGGCGTATTGGTGACCCACGATCTATCGGAGGCGATCGCGGTCAGCGATCGGGTGATCGTGCTGGCCCCCAGACCAGGGCGAATTCGCAGCATGTACGAGATCCCGGAGGCGATCCGAAACGCGCAGCCGTTCTACGCCCGGGAAGCCGAGGGATTCAACGAACTGTTCCATGAAATCTGGCGGGACTTGGAAACGTCAGAAAGGGAGGAGGGATAGCTCTTGGCACAGCCCAGAACCAAACCGAATACCCCTCAGGAAGCCTGGCTGCAGGAGAAATGGCAACTGCACCGCAAGCGCAAGCGGCGGATGAGCAACTACGTGGTGGGCGTTCAGGCCTTGATCCTCGTGTTGTTCGTCGGACTTTGGGAACTCGCGGGCCGACTGCGATGGATCGATGTGCTGATCTTCAGTTACCCGTCCAAGGTTGGACAGCAGATTGTCAAAGATGCGGTCAGCGGGGAATTATGGCCGCATCTGGCGATGACGGTTGGGGAAACGGCAGTCGGTTTTCTGCTTGGGACGCTGATCGGCACCTTGTTGGCCGTCCTGATCTGGTGGTCGCCGTTTCTCTCCCGCGTACTGGACCCTTATATGGTCGTATTCAACAGCATGCCGAAGGTGGCGCTCGGCCCGATCTTTATCGTCCTGTTCGGCGCCGGCTTTACCGCCATCGTCGTTACGACGCTGTCGATCACCGTGATTGTAACCACCTTGGTCGTGTTCAACAGCTTCAATGAGGTGGACGCGAACTTGGTCAAGGTGATCCGCACGTTTGGCGGCACGCGGCGCGCCGTGTTTATGAAGGCGATTCTGCCCGCCTCGTTCCCCACCATCGTGTCTACGTTGAAGGTGAACGTAGGGATGGCCTGGGTCGGCGTCATCGTCGGGGAGTTCCTCGTTGCCAAAATCGGGCTCGGTTACCTGATCGTCTACGGGTTTCAAGTGTTTAACTTCACCCTTGTGCTGTCGAGCCTGGTCATCATCGCCATCGTGGCGACGGCGATGTATCAGTTGGTCGTCTATATCGAAAGGAAGCTGGTGAGGGAGCGGTAACGCTCCCTACAAGATTTCCCCATTATCAGGAAATCAAAAGTCAAAATAAGCGCACCGGGGGCTGGCATATGTTGAATTATCGCGTTAGGAACAAGTTCACTGGTCAATAAACAACTCAAAACTAAGAAAAAAGAGGGAAATATAGAAAAATATAAACTTCGGTTTCTTAAAAATGAAAAAAATGTAACCATCATAATTGGCTAATATTGTATGATATCTACACAAACCGTTTATTTACATAAATTTGAATTTTTTTCGGAGGTTTACAAGTCTGTGAAGAAAACAAAGGTATCAGCTGTTTGGATCGCATCGGCTTTGTTATCTCTTGCCCCGGTTGCATCTGCGTCTGAAAATGTTGCTCCGGTATCCGCTCAATCTGTGGTGTCATTGTCAGCTACGGAAGAAGTATCAAACATTAAACCTACAATTATTGATGACAACATGTTCTATCCAATGGATGCGCATCTCATTAATAATGTCACTCATACAGGTTCTTCGGCATATACTGGTAAATTTACTACAGCGCCCGAAAATGGTATCTATTTGAACGTTTGGGTTAAAAATAATGCTTCTTCATCTGTCTTTATTGATATCAGCCGTAATGGTCTGAAAATTACAGATGGTTATGAATTAAAGGTAGGAAGTCAAAAAACAATAAGCTTTGAAGATATGTTAGGTAATGGATTATCCGGAGATTGGGAAGTTTATATCTATAATAAAACTGGGGATAAATACAATCTTAATATCAATGCAAGACAGTTCTGATTCTAATTATTTAAGAAAACAGGAAGATCGCCCTATCCGGCCAGCTTGGTCAGGTAGTTGGCGATCTTCTTCTTTGCTGTCCTGTGCCAGGCATGTAGGGTCAGGCCCTTTTGCTTGTTCAGGTGCACTCCTCAAGCAAGGGACAGTCTTTGCAGCTCTTGGAGTCCGACTTGTGTTGACGTTACCCTGCCGGTCCGTGGTCGGTGATCAAAACGGCCTGCGACCATTCGAATTTCGAATGAGGATTTCACGGATCATTGTTGTGCAAGGCCGCTTTGCAGCATGATCCCGTTCGATCAGATCAGGAGAAATGGGATTGTTTGGATTCCGAAAATCAAGTAGGATATTTTCATAGATCGCTTTCGACAAAAAGGGTGAGAATTCATGGGTTTTCGAGTCATCAAAACGGCCATTGCCACGCTAATGGCAATATTTATTGCGGATGCCTTAGGGGTGCCTGGTGCCAATTCGGCGGGACTGCTGGCGATTTTAGGGGTCGACGTCACCCGCAAGCGCAGCCTGGCATCGATAACGGCACGTTTTTTTGCTTCAACTTTGGGGTTGTTGCTTGCTTTTGGCATCTTCTACTTCCTTGGGTTTCATATTTGGGTGCTGGCCATTTACATCCTCGTCGCTTTCCCATTGATCGCTCGCGCGGGCTTCAAGGAAGGGATTGTGACCAGCTCCGTTGTCGTGTTCCGCGTATTTAGCGGCGGGGAGATCTCCTGGCACGTGCTGTTAATCCAGGTGGAGCTGCTGATCATTGGGTTGGGTTCGGCCATGGTTGTCAATTTTCTGTACATGCCCAAAACGGAAGACAAGCTGCTGGAAACTCGGCGTGAGGTGGATGCTTTGTTTTCCGGCATATTTCAGGAGATTGCCGCTTCGTTGCGTGATCCCTACCGCTTATGGGATGGCAAGGAGATCACCGATGCGGCCCGAAAGATCGACGAGGGTTATGCGCTCGCGAAACGGGCAGCCGAGAACCAGATGATCTCGCCCAACGAGGCGTGGACGGCGTATTTTATCATGCGCAAAGAGCAGTTAAGCCGGATCGAAGGGATGCTGGAGCTGATTTCGCAAGTGTATCAACGTATCCCGCAAGGCGAATTTGTGGCCGTGTTGTTTGACCGGCTTAGCGTGGACGTAAATCAAGAGGAATATACGGGGATTACGGAGCAGATGCTTACGGAGCTGGAGGAGGAGTTCAAGAAAATGGAAATGCCTTCAACCCGTGAGGAATTTGAAATGCGTTCAGCCATTTTGCAGTTATGCCGAGAACTTTCCTTATATCTAGCTGTCTCCAAAAAAAACAAGGCTCCCATTCCACGAATCGCGGAAAAACGGGGAGCAAAACGAAAACAGGCGTCAATAAAATAGTTGTCACCCTAGACGAATGTCCTGCATACACTTGTATTGAATGATGTATGGAGGAGGTTCTAACATGTCATTGAAATATCAAAGTAGAGAGATCATCACGAAAGCGATCTGCGGCAAAGGTCGTAAGTTCTCTACCGTAACACATACCGTGACTCCCCCTCATAAACCGTCGAGCATCCTGGGGGCCTGGATCATCAACCACCAGTACGAAGCGGTCGCAGCGGGAGACGGAATTGAAGTTATTGGTACTTACGATATTAACATCTGGTATTCGTACGACAAGAACTCGCAGACCGAGGTCGCTAAAGAAACGGTATCGTATGTTGAGAATGTACCGCTGAACTACTTGGATTCCAGACACCGTTCGTCGACGGTGGAAGTGTCCGCAGAAGCCACGCAGGAACCGAGCACCGTCGAAGCCACCGTATCGGGAGACGGCCGCGTATCCATTCGGGTGGAACGCGAATTCGCGGTGGAACTGGTTGCCGAAACGAAGTTGAACGTGCTGGTCGTGCCGAACAGCGGCATTGATGACAAGGACTACGATTTCGGCTCCGAGCTCGGCGATTATGAAGATTTGGATCCGGATCTCCTCGACGACGAACTGTAATTCGATCAGGAAGCAAGTAGGCAAAGGGGTAAGTATCAACAGTTTCAGTGTACACTGTAGCATATGCGGCAGGGGCGTCGTCGAAGAGGGCGGCTGCCCTCTTTTTGTTTTTATTTTTGAATAATACCTCTATCGAAGACGGGGGATGAACTCAGTGGTGAAGGATGAGCACCTCGTACTAAAAATGCGTCTGGGCTCCAGCACATTTAAAGCTCGGCTGCTGCAGGCGTTGGAACGTTTGGGCGGACCCTACCGGGTGTTGAAAGGACCGGAATCATCCAGCAGAGCGTTATTGCGTACATCTTCGAGTTTCGGCAGGAAGTCAGCGGGGGCAGGTGCCGCTTCGGGAAGGCGGCTCGTACGAACCGCTGCAGACGATTCCCAATGGATTTACTACGGACGTGAGGAAGCGTATTGGGGCGGCCGGGTCCAGGAAATCGTGTTGGGACGGCCGACACACTCGCTGGAAGACTGGCGGCGCCGGCTCGAAACCGCTGGGCTGAAGCCAACGCCTGAGGCAAGAACCGCTCAAACAGCTGCAAGCACTACTGCGTCATATCTCCGCCGCTATGCCGTTACGGTATTCCACTTGCGGGCCTGGGAGGTACGTCCGCTTGGTAAAGCGGGGCTAACGCTCCCGCTCTTGGGGGAAGCCTTGTCCCCGGAGTCACCGCTTTATAAACGCCTGAGGAACACGGCGGTTCGGGCGCTATACGCCGTGGGACTTGATTTTGGTGAAGTGGTGATCTCGGCCGGGGAAGAGGGGAAATTTACGGTGGATTCCATCACCCCGATCTCGGACCTCGGCAGCGCGGCAACCAAGGCCATTGCCCAGGCGATGCGAGTTACCCTGGAGGAACAGGAGAAGCTGCTGGACTCACCGACAGAGCGGTTGATTGGGATGGACCCCGAGTTTTTGCTGTTTGATCGTGCCCATGGGAAAGTGATTCCGGCTTCCCGTTTCTTGCACTTTCATGGGGAAGCGGGCTGCGATGTGTTGCGATATCGCGGGCAGCGGATATTTCCGCTGGCAGAGCTAAGGCCGCGCCCCGGCAAGGAACCGCGCGATGTTGTCGTTCATTTGCTGCGCGCATTTCATGAAGCCCGAGCTTCCATCGAAGATCAAGGGCTGATCTGGCAGGCGGGGGCGATGCCGCAACGCGGTTTTCCGTTGGGCGGACACCTGCATTTCAGCGGAGTGTCGTTAACTCCAGAGTTGCTGCGGACGCTCGACAATTACCTGGCGCTGCCGCTAGCTCTACTGGAGGATCCCCGAAGTGCGCCACGTAGACCGAAGTACGGGTTTCTCGGCGATTTTCGGTTCAAGGAGTACGGCGGCTTCGAATATCGCACCTTACCTAGCTTCCTAATCTCTCCGCTCGTCACCAAAGGGGTCGTGGCATTGGCGCGCTTCATTATCGAGCATGCGGAACGCTTAAAGGCACGACCGTTGGAGAAGGAGGCGGTTTGGACGGCGTTTTACACCGGCAGAAAGCAACCGCTTCGCGAAGCGTTACCCCGCCTGATCGCCGATATCCATGAAGTTCCCGACTATACGCGATATCAGGGATATATCGAACCTTTACTGAATGCCATTCAGTCCGGCTATGTCTGGGACGAATCTGCGGATATTCGCCCCGCCTGGAAATTGCAAAATCCTTCATAACCGGGTTGCCCTTTTCTGGTATAATAGGATTCTATGAAAGACCTGAATGTGCTTAGGTTAATTGGAGGGGAATCATGGCTACCTACACGCCGATGATTGAGCAGTATTTACGGATTAAGGCGGAAGCGCAGGATGCGTTTCTGTTTTTCCGGCTGGGCGATTTCTATGAAATGTTTTTTGAGGATGCAATCCTGGCTGCGAAGGAGCTTGAAATTACACTGACCGGGCGGGACGGGGGCGCCGAAGAGAAAATTCCGATGTGCGGTGTTCCCTACCATTCGGCGGACAATTATATTCATCGTTTGATTGAAAAAGGATACAAAGTTGCGATCTGCGAACAGATGGAGGACCCGTCGCAAACCAAAGGCATGGTTCGGCGTGAGATCGTCCGGGTCATCACCCCGGGGACGATCATGGAAGGGAAAACCGTCGGCGAACGGACGAACAACTACATCGTGTCGGTCACTGAACGGCAGGGGATGATGGCTCTGGCTGCCTGTGACCTGTCCACGGGGGAGCTGTACGCGACGTCGGCGCCGGCGAACAAAGAGTGGCTGCGCGACGAGATTGGCCTGTACGACCCGGCGGAAATCATCGGGGACAAGGAACTGCTGGATTGGATTGCGGGACAAGCTGCTCCGCTGAGCAAGCCCGTCGTGTATACGCCTTGGGCGAAAGCGAAGGAAGATACGGCACGATCGCTGTTTGGCGAGGCCGAATGGATTCGTCTGGAGCCGGAGCGGCGGGACAATATCGCTGTCCTGGTCGGTTATTTAAGCGAGACGCAGAAGCGCTCGCTGGGACAACTTACGAAAATATCGGCTTATGAGCCGGAGCATTTTATGATTTTGGACCCGTTTACACGACGGAATCTGGAATTGGTTGAGACGGTTCGCGAGCGTTCGAAAAAAGGATCGCTGCTGTGGCTGCTTGACCGCACGGAAACGTCAATGGGCTCCAGGCTGTTGCGGCGCTGGATCGACAAGCCGCTGCTGCAGAAGACGCGGATCGAGGAACGTCTGGAGGCAGTGGAGCATCTGCACAGCGCGTTTATTTTGCGCGAGGATTTGCGCGGCGCTTTGCAGGACATCTACGATCTAGAGCGGCTGGTGGGACGCGTCGCCTTCGGCAATGCGAACGGTCGGGATTTGGTCGCCCTCAAAACGTCGCTGCTTCAGGTGCCGGCGATCAAGACGCTGTGCGCAGACTCGGCCTCAACCACGTTGAAGCGGATTGCTTCGGCAATGGATGAGTGTGCGGATCTGGCCGACATGATTGATGCAGCGATCGCTGACGAACCGCCGGTGTCGGTGCGGGATGGAGGCCTTATTAAGGCTGGGTATCATGCAAGATTGGACGAGCTTCGCGAAGCCAGCGTTAACGGTAAACGCTGGATCGCCGAGCTGGAAGCGGCTGAACGGCAAGCAACGGGGATCAAATCGCTGAAGATCGGTTACAACAAAGTTTTTGGCTATTATATCGAAGTGACGCGCGCCAATCTGTCTGCATTGCCGGAAGGGCGGTATGAACGGAAGCAGACGCTGGCGAATGCAGAACGTTTTGTTACCCCGGAACTGAAGGAGAAGGAAGCGCTGATTCTCGAAGCTGAGGAGAAGATGGTCGATCTGGAATACACGCTGTTTAACGAGCTGCGTGAACGGATCGCTGCGGATATCCCTCGCTTGCAGAAGCTGGCTGAGCAAATCGCTGAAATCGATGTGTTGCGCTCGCTGGCGCAGGTAGCCTCGGACAACAGCTTTGTGAAGCCGAAGCTGACCGACGGCTACGATTTCATTGTGGAGCAAGGCCGGCATCCGGTGGTGGAAGCGGTGATGAAGGATACAGCATTTATCGCCAACAGTACGGAGCTCCGCAAGGACGAGGCGAGCATCCTGCTGATCACGGGTCCTAACATGGCTGGAAAGAGCACGTATATGCGGCAGGTTGCGCTGATTTCGATCCTGGCGCAAATCGGCAGCTTTGTGCCGGCGGCCAAAGCGGAGATTCCGCTGGTCGACCGCATTTTCACGCGGATTGGGGCAGCAGACGATCTGATTGGCGGGCAAAGCACCTTTATGGTGGAGATGGCCGATATTCAGATCATGACGGAAAAGGCCACCCCGCGCAGCTTGATCATCATCGACGAGCTGGGCCGGGGCACCTCGACCAGCGAAGGGATGGCGATTGCGCAGGCCGTGATCGAATACGTCCACGACCGGATTGGCTGCAAGGCGCTGGTGTCGACGCATTTCCATGAGCTGGCTTACCTGGAGCACAGCCTTCGCGGGCTGAATAACTACAGCATGGCGGTGCAGGAAAGCGGCGACAAGGTGCACTTCCTGCGCAAATTGATCCCCGGCGCGGCCGACACCAGCTACGGCATCTACTGCGCGCGGCTGGCCGGCCTGCCGGATGAGATCATCGGCCGGGCGTACGGGCTGCTGAAAGAGCTGGAGGAGAAAAGTCCGTTGGCGGACGGGGGCAGCGTTGCGGTGGCTGGTTTAACCTCTGGGACAGCAACGGTGGATGTGGCTGCAACAGCCGCAGCTTCTTCGCTGGCGGCTCAGCCGCTTGTGACGAAGGAGCAGAACGATCAAGTTGTGCGGGTAACGGCAGCAGCTGCAGGAACAGCTGTGGGTACGGCTTCAGCGGATGCTGCTGCAGCTTCGGCAGCAACAGAGGCTGTGGCTGAGATGGAAGCTGCGGCTACGGCTGAGCCGCTTGCCGGTGAAGTTGGCCCGGTCGTGCAGCTTTCGATGTTTGGCGACGATGAGCCGCTGGTTCAAGCAAAGCCAGCCGCTCAGGCGCCGGAAGATCCGGCAACACGTACGATCATTAACCTGATTAAAAATGCCGATTTGGTGAACATGACACCGCTGCAGGCTATGCAGCTGGTCAATGATCTGAAGATGAAGGCGAAGGATTTGTAAACGTACGGTAGATACTAGGAAGTCAGTTACAGAACGGAACAGGGGCAACGTTGTACGATGATTTTGAGGAACCAAACGGTTTATGTATGATGATATCTATGCATGGGCACCACCACGGCTTGGGAAACTGTCCGCTCGGTGCCATTGTGTATGAAATTTCGAATAGAATGAAGTTCAGTTCCGCGGTTTTAGCGGAATGTATATGAAAAATCGAATAGATTGGAGCGAAATCCCGGACATGCCCCGGATTATGTATGAAATTTCGAATAGAAACGGCGATTTGGTCGTTTTTTTCGGGAATATATATGAAATTTCATATAGATTTGTCCAGATTTCGTAAGATCGGTCAAACAAGGAGGGAGGGAATAGCTATGGCAAAAATCGCAATATTAGACGAGCATATCGCTAACCAGATTGCCGCTGGGGAAGTGGTCGAGCGCCCGGCTTCGGTGGTCAAGGAGCTGGTGGAGAACGCCATTGACGCAGGGGCTACCAAAATCGAGGTCGCCGTTGAAGAGGGTGGAATGCAGCTGATCCGCGTGACCGACAACGGCTCGGGGATTGAACCGGAGGATTGTGAAACAGCGTTTTACCGCCATGCGACAAGTAAAATTACCTCTGGACGCGACCTGTTCCAGATCCGGAGCCTCGGGTTCCGCGGTGAAGCCTTACCCAGTATCGCGGCGGTCGCCAAGGTTCGGCTGGTCTCTTCAAGCAACGATTCCGGGCTCGGGCGGGTGATTGAAATCGAAGGCGGCTCGTTGAAACTCAATGAGGACATCGCTGCCCCGCAAGGAACGGATATTGTGGTCAAGGAATTATTTTACAATACACCGGCAAGGCTGAAGTATATGAAGACGATCCAGACCGAGCTGGGGCATATCTCTGATACGATGTATCGTCAGGCGCTGGCTCATCCTGAGATTGCTTTTACGTTGCGGCATAACGGCAATACGTTGCTGCAAAGCCCGGGAGGCGGCGATCTGCTGCAGGTCATTGCGGCCGTCTATGGCGTGAATGCCTCCAAAGGAATGGTGCCGATTGAAGCGGAGGATCTGGATTACCGGGTGACGGGGTATATTGGGCGTCCGGATTTGGCGCGGTCCAGTCGCTCGGGCATGTCGACGATTGTGAACGGCCGGTATATCCGGAATCAAGGGCTTCATCAGGCGATTTTGCGCGCGTATCACACGCTGTTGCCGATTAATCGGTATCCGCTAGTGGTGCTCATGCTGGAGATGCACCCATCCTTGGTTGACGTGAACGTGCATCCGTCCAAGCTGGAGGTGCGCTTCAGCAAGGAGCCGGAGCTGAACAGTTTTGTGGAGAACAGCGTGCGCGCTGTGCTGTCCGGGCAGGTGCTGATCCCGCAAGTCGTGCGTCAGACGATCGGGAAAGGCCCGAACCGCTCCGTGATCCAGGAGCAGTTCCACTTCCTCGCGCCGCCTCTAGGCACG
>NZ_GG695992.1:51047-63903 GCF_000159955.1 Paenibacillus sp. oral taxon 786 str. D14
GCCCAAAACGATCAGGGGCTCTATATCATTGACCAGCATGCCGCCCATGAACGCGTAAATTACGAGTACTATTACGAGAAGTTTGGGCGGCCGGCCGATGCTTCACAAGAGCTGCTTATTCCGATTACGTTGGAATTTACCCCATCGGACAGCGCGAAGCTGCAGGAGCGGCTGCACTGGTTCGAACAGGTGGGGGTTGTACTTGAGCATTTCGGAGGCGGTACCTTCCGCGTGGTGGCGCATCCGTACTGGTTCCCGCAAGGAGAAGAAGCAAGCATTATTGAAGAAATGGCCGAATGGGTGCTGAACGAACGGGCCATTGACCTGGCCAAGCTGCGTGAAGCTTCATCCACGATGGTCTCGTGTAAAGCTTCGATCAAGGCGAACCAGAAGCTGACGCCGGAAGAGGCAAACACGCTGCTTCGCCGACTGGCTGCCTGCAAACAGCCATATACCTGCCCGCACGGGCGGCCGATCATTGTTTCCTTCTCTACGTACGATTTGGAGAAGCTGTTCAAGCGGGTCATGTAACCAACGCAAACGGAGGAATTCATCATGTTAATTACCACGGGAGACCATGAATCACCCGCTGCCGTACGCCGCGCACAAGAACTGGCCCAGCTGGCCCGCGTTCCGTATATCCCGCGCAGCGGGACCTCACTGGCTCGGTTGGCCGAACGCCATGGCGACAGCGATATTCTGGTGGTCCTGGAGCAAGGCGCCCGTCTGCATCGAACTGGCCGAGAGACGATGACGTTTCACCCCAGCATGGCGTTTGTCCGGGCCAAACGGCTGTTTAAAGGAGAAAACGATGCGATGCTGGATGCGGCCGGTGTGGTACCGGGCGATGTCATCATCGATGGTACGGCAGGACTTGGGGCAGATGCGATGATCTTTTCGATTGCCGCAGGGGCTGACGGTAAAGTGCTGGCCTTGGAGGATTCCTTGCCGCTTTGGGCCTTGCTGTACGAGGGGCTGAAGCACTACGTCTCCGGTCTGCCGGCTTTTGACGAAGCGTTGCGGCGGATCGAACCGATACATACGAACCACTTGAACGCGCTTCGGGCGATGCCCGACAAGAGCGCAGATATCGTCTACTTCGACCCGATGTTTCGCGATCCGATCACGGAATCGTCGTCCATTTCACCGCTGCGAGCGTTTGCGAATCCAAATCAACTTGATCCGGAGGCGGTGAAGGAGGCTTGCCGGGTTGCTCGAAAAGCGGTAGTGCTGAAAGAGAAGCGCGGGAGCAGCGAATTTGATCGACTGGGGTTTCAGGCGATCAACCGCTCCCACACCAAAATTGCCTATGGAGTGATTTCGCTTGACCCGAAACGATAAACCGAAACTGCTTGTGCTGCTCGGCCCAACGGCGGTCGGCAAAACGAAGCTTAGCATCGAGCTGGCGCGGGACCTGTCTTGCGAAATTATTTCCGGCGATTCCATGCAGGTCTACCGGGGAATGGACATCGGCACCGCTAAAATCACCAAGGAAGAAATGGGCGGCATTCCGCATCATCTCATCGATGTGCTGGATCCCGACGAACCGTTCTCCGTCGCATTATTTCAGGAGTGGTGCCGCAAGCTGATCCCGGAGATTACCGAACGCGGGCATTTGCCCTTTATCGTTGGCGGGACGGGGCTCTACATTGAATCGGTCTGTTATGAGTTTCAATTTACGGAAGCGGGGGCAGATGAAGAATTTCGTGCTCAGCAGCAAGCGTTCGCTGAAACTCACGGGGTCGAAGCGTTGCACGCCAAATTGGCGGAGGTCGATCCCAAATCTGCAGAACGTCTGCATCCGAATGATGTGCGTCGGGTGATTCGGGCGTTGGAGATTTTTCATATCACGGGGGAGACCTTATCGTCCCAGCTGGAGAAACAGCAGAAGCAATCCCCTTACGAGCTTTGCCTCATCGGTTTGACAATGGACCGCCAAATGCTTTATAACCGTATTGAACGGCGAATTGACGAGATGCTGCGGCTTGGCCTTGTGGATGAAGTTCGCGGACTCCTGCAGAAAGGATACAGCCGCGATTCCGTTTCGATGCAAGGTCTGGGGTATAAAGAAATTGTTGAACATCTGGTGGACGGCGTTCCGTTGGATGCTGCGGTCGAGAAGTTGAAACGGGATACGCGCCGCTTTGCCAAGAGACAGCTTTCCTGGTTCCGCCATATGAAGGATATCCAATGGATTGACGTCGGCGACGGCGAAAATTTTTCCGAGATTTTGGCGTCAGCGCATGCTATAATAGCAGGAAAGTTTCCCGCTGATCTTGAATATAATTCTAAACACTAATTGATTCCTATTGGGGGTACGGCTATGAATAAGACCATTAACATCCAGGATACATTTTTGAACCAATTACGGAAAGAGAGCATCCCGGTCACCGTATTTTTGACGAACGGCTTCCAGATCAGAGGGACGATTAAAGCATTTGACAACTTCACGATCGTCATTGACAGCGATGGCCGCCAGCAAATGGTGTACAAGCACGCGATCTCGACGTTCCAGCCGCAGCGGAATGTATCGCTCATGCAGGAATCGCAAAACGAGGATTAACTCAGGCTGAAACTTTTTGAACTTCAATACGTTAAGAGTATAGGATGAAGATGGAGCAACCTGAACCAAGGTTGTTCTTTTCTTTCCGGGCACTTTTAAGCCAGAAGCTTAGGGTCTGCCGAAATTGTTGTTCGGTCAGGTGATGTTCAAAAATCACTCGGATATCATCGATTCCGTCATCGAACGAACGCTTGAGCGGTGATATGATAGGTTCAAAGTGGAAGGGGCTGCACCTTACGCCACTGAACACTGCTCGTGGTTGGGAATTTCCATTCACGCACAGGATAGAGAGAACAACCGCATGTGGCCGATCTTTGAACATCGACTTAAGTGAAATGGCAGGAAGGGAGTCAGAACAAACCATGTCTAGCCAAAGGCCATCAAGACTGCAACGAAGCGGTAAGCCGGACAAAAAGAACAAAGCGCCGAAAGCTCATAAAAAGAAAAGGCTGACGGCCAAACGCGTGTTGTGGACTTCATTTTTTACGATTGCTTTTGCGGTCTTCTGCGCAATTGCAGGCTATATGTACATTACGGTCAGCGGTGAGAAGATCCTGATGGAAAATGGGGACAAGCTGACGGTTTACGAAACAACGAAGGTGTATGACCGCAAAGGGGTACTGATGGGCGAATTGTCCATCGATAAGAGTGAACCCGTGGAATCGGACGAGATTCCGGAGCTGTTGAAGCAAGCGTTCGTGGCAACGGAAGACCGCCGTTTCTTCGATCATAAGGGTGTGGATTTATGGTCGATCGGCCGGGCGGCTGTGAAAGATATCATCGCCCGCTCGTTGGTTGAAGGCGGCAGTACGATCACCCAGCAGTTAGCCAAGAACATTTTCCTAAGCTCGGACAAAACCTTCTTCCGGAAGGCAACGGAAATGTCGATTGCCTTGGCCTTGGAACGCCGCAGAACGAAGGATGAAATCCTGACCTTATATTTGAACCGAATCAACTTCGGGGGGACGGTCTATGGAATCAAGGCCGCCTCGATCCGGTATTTCGGCAAAAGCGATTTGAATGAACTTGACTTGTGGGAAATGGCTACACTAGCGGCGATGCCAAAGGGGCCGTCTCGATACAATCCGCTAAAAAACCCTGAGCTTTCTAAAGAACGCCGTGCCGTGGTACTCGAGCTGATGTATCAGGAAGGTTATATTACAGCGGAGCAACGGGATGAAGCGAAGGCGGTGGATTACAACTACGAGCCGCCGGCTACCAATCAAAGCTATCTCGCCTTTAAAGACTATGTCGTGGAAGAAGCCGAGGAGAAATATGGGTTAACCGAAGACGAATTGAACCGCGGCGGCTACAAGATCTACACGACGATGGATGCGAAAGCGCAGAAAGCGTTGGAGAAAGCCTTCGCCAATGACGATTATTTTGAGAAGAGCAAGGATGACCAACAAGTCCAAGCTTCTATGGTTATCATGAACCACCAAAATGGCAGTCTCGTCGCATTGCTGGGCGGCCGGGATTACCAGCGTAAAGGGTTCAGCCGGCTGGACAGCCGCCGTCAACCGGGCTCGGCGTTTAAGCCGATCGTATCGTATGCGCCGGCTCTGGAATCCGGCAAATTTACGCCAAACTCGCAGATCAGCAATGAGAAGCAGTGCTTTGGCGACTATTGCCCAACGAACCTGCATGGATATTCCAAGACGATCAACATGACTGATGCTTTGACGAAGTCCGAGAATATCCCAGCCGTCTGGTTGCTGAACGAAATTGGCGTAAGCACCGGGGTCAAATATGCCGAGGCGATGGGGATTAAAATGGACAAAAATGACCGCAACTTGGCCATCGCACTGGGCGGTTTAACCTACGGTACGAACACGCTCGAAATGGCCGGTGCCTACAGCGTATTCGCCAATGGCGGTCTGTACAATCAGCCATACTCGATCAAATCGATTGTTGACCACAACGGCGTGGAGAAATATAAATACAATGCGCCTAAGCCAAAACGGGTCATCAGTGAACAAACGGCTTATTACATGACCACGATGTTGCAAAACGTCGTTAACGACGGTACCGGGAAACGAGCTAAATTGGATCGCCCGGTTGCCGGTAAGACAGGGACAACGCAACACGGGATCCCGGGGCTGAAGAGCAGCAAAAACCGTGATGTCTGGTTTGTCGGTTATACACCGGAGTGGACCGGGGCTGTCTGGATGGGGTACGATAAGCCGGACAAAGATCATTTGCTGAACGGAAGCAGCGGCCAGACCGCGGCCTTGTTTGCCGCCGTCATGAAGGAAGCGCTGAAGGGTGAGCCTGTGAAGCCGTTCCCGGTTCCGAAGAACCTGCAGCCGGAAGAGCCGGAGGAGCCAGAAATCGCAGCGCCAACAGGTTTAAATGCCTCCTATAATCCGGATACGGGAGCGGTATCCCTCAGCTGGACCGGCGTTGAAACCGCGGATGCGGTATATCGTATTTACCGCCGGGAAGCATCCGAATCCAGCTTCACTCATATTATGGATTCCGTGACGACCGAGGCTGAAGATATCAGCGTCACGCCGGGTACCGGCTATGTGTATTACGTCACGGCGTATGATCCGGTAAATGCGGTGGAGAGCGAACCTTCGAACAATGCTCAAGTGCTGATCGACAGCGTGGAGCCGCCAACCGACGAAACGCCTGTTGGACCGGATCCAGGTACTCCTCTTGATCCTAATCTGCCCGACGGCGGAGGCGGAGATCAAGGGTTCCCGCCAGGCAACGGTCCAGGGAATGGTCCAGGGAATGGAAATGGCCATCACAATGGCGGAAATGGCAATGGGAACGGAAATGGTGGTCCGAATGGGAACAACGGTAACGGCCAAGGCAACGGGGGAGACAACACCGGAAACCCAATGGATGATTTGCCTATGGATGATGATGACGGAGGTGTGATCGTTCCACCGGCCGATGGCGGGGACGGAACCGGCAACACGGATATTCCAGCAGGAACTACGGATGGAACCGTAGGGGCTGGTGGATAACGGCTAGTCATCCCATGTTTATGTTCAAGCCAAACAACCCTCAGCTCTCGCATAGGCGTGACTGGGGGTTGTTTTTTCTGTTAAATCAAGAAACACTTCTGCAAAACACGATTAGTCTACCTTGGATATACGTTGACAGGCGTTCTTTTCATGGGAAAATGGCTTTTGTGACTCTCTTTCAAATATGGTAAGCTGTTATTACATTGTGTTGAAAGGGATCTTATTTATGAAGCGAAAATTCGGAGACCGTGCGAATTGGCGCCGTGTGACTCATCGTCAATTCAAATCCAAGTATGTGGAGAGCGATGAGTTTACGGGATATGTCACGCTATACAGTATTTTCGCCTTGCGTGATCCGTTATGGAAAACCTACGGGGGACATACTTTTCGGATCGCTGACAAGGGCTATACTTGGCTGCAGTACTATCCCAAAGGTGCCCATTTCGTTGTGACGGCGATGTTTGATGATCAAGGTGAGATCGTGGAGTGGTACATCGATGTTTGTAAGACCCAAGGCGTGACCGATCAGGGAGTGCCCTGGTTTGATGATTTGTACCTGGATATCGTCGTACTCAAAAATCGTGAAGTGTTCCTCTTGGATGAAGACGAACTGGACGAAGCTTTATCGAAAGGCCTTATATCGGTAAAAGACTATGATCTGGCAACGGAAACGGCCCAGCGATTACTTCATGACATTAAGGAACGGCGTTTCCCCTATTTCCGCCTGTCTCTAGATCATTACCAGAGCGGATTTATGACTTCGGAACCGAATCAATCGGGGGGATAAACCATGCGTAATGCCAAACCAAACGAAATCATACGGATGCCGATGCGGCCAAACCAGCGTAAAGGGCGCGTGAGGAAACGGATCTTCCGCTGGGGGCTGGTCGTGATTTCGCTGGGGATCGGATGGATGTTGTACGTACTAGCTCAGATCGGCAGCATCGAGCGGAATCCGGCGGCGAACTCCGATTTATCCGATCCGGCTGAGGTGGGCATCGTTCTGGGAGCAGCCCTCTGGGGGGACGAGCCGAGCCCGGGGCTTCGGGAGCGTTTGGATCAAAGCCTGAAGGATTACAAGGCGGGCAAATTTCAATGGTTTCTTCTGACCGGAGGGTTGGATACGGCAACCTCCCAATATACCGAAGCGGAAGGTATGGCGAACTACTTGGAACAGCATGGAGTTCCGCGGGAGAAGATGCTGCTTGAGAACAAGGCAACTAGTACCTATGAGAATCTTAAATTTAGCCAAGAGATCTTAAAGGAGCGGGGGTTTACCTCTGTATTGATCGTGACCCACACGTTTCACGGAAACCGTGCTTATGAAATCGCTCAAGCGTTAAATTACGAGCAACCCCGCTTGTCGTTAACTTCCTCTAAGGTGCTGAAGCCGCTTCCCAATACGTTCCGGGAGATTTTGGCGTATACGAAATGGAAGCTCGATCAATTAGGATTAGCCATCGGCCTGATCTCATGACAAAACTTCTAATAACGGACAGGGAGAGAGAATACATTTAGATGTGTGTTCCGTAGATTGGGATATATACTTTCTCTCAGCCCTACCCTTATAAAGAGGTGATTACCTATGTCTGGGCGTGTCATGGCCAGAAACGGCTCTTCCGATGAGAGACCGTCGCGTCAGATCAATGTGATTCTCCGCAATACCGAGCCGCCTGTCGTCTCGCAGGCCATTGCCGAGAGCGAACCTCAGGTGTCGGCCAAAGGTTTGCCGCAGCAAGGGATTTTTGCCGAAATCCAAAAGGAACTGGATCACCTGGTCGGCTTGGATCATATTAAAGAGTTAATGTACGAGATATATGCGCTTTTGCAAATCGCCTCGATGCGTTCGGAAGCGGGGTTGCTATCCAGCGCCCAAGTGTACCATATGGTGTTTAAAGGCAATCCGGGTACTGGAAAAACCACGGTGGCACGAATCGTCGCTAAAATGTTTCAACGGATGGGTGTGCTCAGTAAAGGGCATCTCATTGAAGTTGAGCGTGCTGATCTGGTTGGCGAATATATCGGCCATACGGCGCAGAAAACGCGCGACTTGGTCAAAAAAGCGCTTGGCGGCATTTTGTTCATCGATGAGGCGTACAGTTTGGCGCGCGGCGGAGAGAAGGACTTTGGCAAAGAAGCAATCGATACGTTGGTCAAAGCGATGGAGGATCACAAAAACCAATTTATCCTGATTCTTGCCGGATACTCGGATGAAATGGACTTCTTCCTGTCCACCAACCCGGGGCTGCCGTCCCGGTTCCCGATTCAGATGGATTTTCCGGATTATACGATCGACCAGCTGATTCAAATTGCCGAGGGGATGGCGAAAGAGCGGGATTATATCTTGATGCCGCAGGCGATACTCAAACTAAAGCAGCATTTATTGCGTGAAAAATGCGAAAGCGATCAGGTGTTCAGCAATGCCCGATATGTCCGCAACGTGATTGAACGGTCTGTTCGGCAGCAGGCGGTTCGGCTGCTGAATCAATATGGCGGCGGTTCCCCGGGCAAGCTGGAGCTGATGACCATTCGAACCGAAGACCTGAAGCTGGATGTGAAGAAAACGTAATGGAATTATCGCATTGGATCCCCTCGAAGGAGCAGTGATCATGTCGAAGGTGCATTTGCATGAAACGACGACCCACCAAACGGATGTGGCCGTATTAGTCAGCTTGGTTACGTCGGAGACGAAGCAAAGTGGAATAAATTCTGACTACTCCCTGGCCGAACTGGTGCAGCTGGCCGAAACGGGCGGGGTAGAGGTTGCAGTTACGGTAGTCCAATATCGTGAGAAGCCCGATCCCCGCTGGTTGATCGGGAAAGGGAAAGTGCTGGAGCTTCGGGATCGGCACACGGGGGCCGGGGGAAAGCCAGCTGGAAACGGATCGCCGCCATATCCGCCGGCGGATCGGCGAGTTGAAACGTCAGCTGGAGGGGGTCACGAGGCACCGGCAACTGCATCGTGCGCGTCGGAAGGTCAACGGGGGAGTGCAAATCGCCCTGACAAGAAGCCCCTGCGGATATCACGACAAACGATGGAATAGATTAAGGGAGAGATAACGTAACAATGGCAGTATTTTCGGAAGAAATCGTACATTGGCTGGAAGCCGCTGAACGTCAGGTGGAAAGCCGGTTCCGGGAGGTCGACCGGATCGTCGATCACAACCAGTGGAAGGTTATTGAAGCATTTCAACGTCATCAAGTCAGCGATTTTCATTTTGCCGCTTCCACCGGTTATGCTTATAATGATCGGGGCCGTGAAGTGTTGGATTTAGTGTATGCGGACGTATTTGGTGCGGAGGCCGCACTGGTACGGCCGCATTTCGCTTCCGGCACGCATACGATTGCCACAGCGTTGTTCGGGGTCTTGCGTCCCGGGGACGAACTGCTCTATATTACGGGACGTCCATATGATACACTACATAAAGTGATCGGAACGCCGGGTGACGGCAGCGGCTCGCTGCAGGATTTTGGCATCCGGTATCACGAAGCTGCATTGCTGGCTGACGGCACAGTCGACTGGGACACCGTGAAGACCAAGATCACCGATAAGACCAAAGTCATTGGGATTCAGCGCTCGCGCGGCTACGACTGGAGGGATTCTTTTTCCGTTGAACAGATCGGTGAGATGGTTCACCGAGTGAAAGAGATCAAGCCGGATCTGATTGTCTTCGTGGATAACTGCTATGGTGAATTTACCGAGGAACAAGAACCAACGGAGGTTGGAGCCGATTTGATTGCTGGCTCGCTGATTAAAAATCCGGGTGGCGGCTTGGCGGAAACTGGAGGATATATTTGCGGAAAGCAGGACCTGGTCAAACTCGCATCCAACCGATTGACTGCACCGGGCATTGGCGGTGAGGTAGGGGCGATGCTGGGAACGACGCGAGGCATTTATCAAGGCTTATTTTTGGCTCCAACCATCGTAGGACAAGCCATTAAAGGCTCCATCCTGGCTGCGGCATTGTTTGAGCGGGCAGGATTCCGAAGCCGGCCGGCTTGGCAGGATCGGCGTACCGATCTGATCCAGGCGATTGCCTTTGACGCCCCGGAACAATTAATTGCGTTTGTCCAGGGGATTCAGCGGGCAGCCGCAGTGGACGGCCATGTCGTGCCCGAGCCTTGGGATATGCCAGGCTATGATCACCCGGTGATTATGGCAGCCGGGACGTTTATTCAGGGCGGGAGCCTGGAATTGTCTGCCGATGCTCCGATTCGTGCGCCATATATTGCGTATATGCAAGGCGGTTTGACGTATTCTCATGTTAAATTTGGCCTACTCACCGCACTTCAGACGATGAAAGACCGCAACTTGTTGTAAGTTATCCTAACATATCTATTGACATGTTAGGATAACTAACATATGATAAGGTCATGATATTCTAACTGGAAGGTTGATAGCGATGAGCGAGGAAATTCGCAGAAATATGGCCTTGTTTCCTATTGGTATCGTCATGAAACTTACGGATTTAACGGCAAGACAAATAAGATATTACGAGCAGCATGAATTGATTGTACCCGCACGTACCTCGGGAAATCAGCGGATGTTTTCCTTGAATGACGTCGAGCGGTTACTGGAAATCAAGAGTCTCATCGATAAAGGTGTCAATATCGCGGGGATCAAGCAGGTCATGAATCCGATGTCTCGGGAGTCCCAGGATGCGACAGTCATCACGAAGGACACGGAGGAGAAGAGAAAGGAAATGACGGATTCCCAAATCTACCGGATGTTGAAGCAACAGCTGGTGTCAGGGAGCAAACCGGGACAAGTTTCTTTGCTCCAAGGCGAGTTGTCTCGGTTTTTCAAAAAATAATCTAAACGTTGGGAGAGGTTAGGGTGAGTAACACGCAATACACCAAAGAGGATATTTTACGTATCGCTAAGGAAGAAAACGTACGTTTTATCCGTTTGCAGTTCACGGATTTGCTGGGAACGATCAAGAATGTGGAAATCCCGGTCAGCCAATTGGAAAAAGCGCTGGATAACAAAATGATGTTTGACGGTTCTTCCATTGAAGGGTATGTCCGTATCGAGGAATCGGATATGTATCTTTACCCGGATCTGGACACTTGGGTAATCTTCCCTTGGGTGACCGAGGATCGCGTTGCACGTTTGATTTGCGATGTATATATGCCTGACGGAACTCCGTTTGCCGGCGACCCACGCGCGATTCTGAAACGTGCGCTCAAGGAAGCTGAGGAAATGGGTTACACCGCAATGAACGTTGGTCCGGAACCGGAATTCTTCCTGTTCAAAACCGATGATAAAGGCAACCCTACAACCGAGTTGAACGACCAAGGCGGATACTTCGACTTGGCTCCTACGGATTTGGGCGAGAACTGCCGCCGCGAAATCGTATTGACCCTGGAGGAAATGGGCTTTGAAATCGAAGCTTCTCACCACGAAGTGGCACCAGGTCAGCATGAAATCGACTTCAAATATGCTGATGCGATCAAAGCTGCAGACCAAATCCAAACCTTTAAGCTGGTCGTTAAGACGATTGCCCGCCAGCATGGACTGCATGCAACGTTTATGCCGAAGCCGCTGTATGGCGTGAATGGCTCCGGGATGCACTGTCACCAATCGCTGTTCAAAGGCAATGTCAATGCATTTTATGACGAAAACGATGAGTTGGGCTTGAGCAAAGAAGCACGTCATTATATGGCCGGCATTCTGAAGCATGCCCGCGCATTCGCCGCGATCACGAACCCGACCGTTAACTCTTATAAACGTCTCGTGCCTGGGTATGAAGCCCCTTGTTATGTGGCTTGGTCCTCGAGTAACCGCAGTCCGATGATTCGGATTCCGGCTTCCCGCGGTCTCAGCACCCGGATCGAAGTGCGTAACCCGGACCCGGCTGCTAACCCATACTTGGCTCTGGCCGTTATGTTGAAAGCCGGACTGGATGGAATTAAGAAAGAGCTGCCGCTGGTTGATCCGGTTGACCGCAACATCTATGTGATGTCTGAAGAAGAGCGGGTGGAAGAAGGCATCCCAAGTCTGCCAGCCGACTTGAAAGAAGCGCTCGGCGAATTGCTCCGCAGCGAAATTATCAGCGAAGCGCTCGGAGATCATGCGCTGACTCACTTCTATGAACTGAAAGAGATCGAATGGGATATCTTCCGGACCCAAGTTCATCAATGGGAACGCGATCAATATATAACGTTGTATTAATCGGTGTTAACAAGCCAAGCCAGCACCCGGCAATTCAAGCAGGGTGCTGGCTTTTTTTTATTGAAACGGATGATGAATGAATAACAGTTTTTGGATTTCGAAACCATGCCATGATTTATCCTGAATTGGGACAACTTATAGGTATAAATAAGGAGGTTAATGTAGATGACAGTAACCGAATTAAAAAGATACCAACGTCGGCGCTATCGGTTAAAGCAATGGTGGATCACGGAGCGTTCGGGGCTAGGCTGGGGCACACGCGGTCGCCGAGACAAAAACGGCTACCATCCCGTGAGCTTCCTGAATCTCGAATGGGAATAGGAGGGGGAAGTCATCAAGTTCTCTAAAAGTAAACGAGGACGAAGCCGATGTCACCCCATCGCTTCGTCCTGCTCGGATTTCGTATCTTCGTTTCGCCTTCTATTAAGGAAGAGTTCGGATTAGTGCAGGTCGCGGAACAAGCCGATGACCTTGCCCAAGATGGTTACATGTTTCAAACGAAGCGGTTCCATCGTCGAATTCTCCGGCTGCAGGCGAATATGGTCACTTTCTTTATAGAACGTCTTGACCGTTGCCTCGTCATCCTCCGTCATGGCCACAACGATATCACCGTTGTTCGCCGTCTGCTGTTGGCGGACAATCACGTAATCCCCGTTATGTATTCCAGCTTCGATCATGCTGTCGCCAACCACGGAAAGCATAAAGATGTCACCATCAGCTGCATAGTGCTCTGGCAGCGGAAAATAATCTTCAATATTCTCTGTCGCTGTGATCGGCACGCCTGCGGTGACCTTCCCAACAATAGGAACGCGGGTCACGCTGTGCGCAAACAAATTGTAATTCTCCGATTCCTCTTGACCCAGCAATTCAATGGCGCGCGGTTTCGTCGGGTCGCGGCGGATGAAGCCTTTCTTCTCCAGACGGTCCAAATGGCCGTGAACGGTGGAACTGGAAGCCAATCCGACGGCTTCACCGATCTCCCGGACCGAAGGAGGATATCCCTTAGCGCGTACTTCGTTGCGAATAAACTCAAGAATGGCCTGTTGCCGGCTCGATACCTTAGACATTTACGGATCAACCCCATTTAGTAACGTTTGGAAAAATTATAACATAGAACTGCCGTTCGTACAAACATTAGTT
>NZ_GG695992.1:65240-65818 GCF_000159955.1 Paenibacillus sp. oral taxon 786 str. D14
AGTTTGGGAGACGAGAACTATTTCCGAAAAAAACAGGAACAACTGTTCGAAAAAAACTATTGAATCAAACAAGTGTTCGTGTTATATTGATTACATTAACACAGAACACTTGTTTGGAGTGATGGTGAAATGTTGAGATATAGTTCTTATCAAAGCATCTATGAACAACCTTCTTTTCGTCGCCCTGTGAAGAGAAGTTTACATATGAACGTCTTCCTTAAGAGTAGATTGTCCAAAATGGCCCTGCTTTTAATCATCTTCAGCATCACATGTACTGGAATGGTACAAGCCTTTGCTGCTTCTTCGGATAGCTCTGAGGGAGCAAATCGGCCGGAATATGTCGTGGTTATGCCAGGGGATACGTTATGGGAAATTGCCGTGGCACATAAGCCGCAGGGCCTGGACACAAGGGTCTATGTTCAGAAGCTGATCCGGACGAACGGGCTGAGCAGCAGCGAGATTCAAGCTGGGGATACGTTGATGTTGCCGAGCAGATAATTGATGCTTACAAAGATCATGATCAGAGGTTTACCGATTCATTCGAACAGAGCTTGTTCCAAGGTATTCCGGCAGGGGTT
>NZ_GG695991.1:0-2534 GCF_000159955.1 Paenibacillus sp. oral taxon 786 str. D14
ACACTAAAAAAAGCCGTCCCTTAGCGGGACGACTCCATTTTCCGAATCTTCCTTACTGTACATTTGCTCATGCTCCAGATGCACCAGCACTTTGCCAAATCGGCCGCCTTCTTCTGGAAATACGAGCCCGACCGGAGTCAACTTGCGGAGCCGCAGACAGCATCCACTTCGACGCTATCGATCGCGCTGTCGAAAGAGGACAAAAAGCAAGGCTGGAAATTCGTCGGCCCGACGACGATGTACGCTTTCATGCAAGCGATGGGGTTGTTCAACGATCATGTTGAAGACTGCGTCATTAGGGCAGAGGTTGAGCTCGCGCGCCAACAGTTCCAGCATCCCCGGGCAGTAACCGGCAAACGTTAAGCGGCAGCTGACGCCCTTACCTTTTGTTGGCGATCGACTAAGGGATTACGAACGAAGTCTGCTTTAGAAAGCAAAATAGATCGGGGGAATTAGTCCTGAGAATTGATCAGATCTATTTATTAATTTATAATCGAGCGAATTACATTTGTATAGTATGACCCTTCAATGTAGACTAAAGCTCCCTTATGCATGGGTTGGTCTAGGGACTTAGAATTTGAGTGTAATGTCAAAAATAAGCTTGCATCAGAAGTCGCTCCTAAGTTTAAAACTGAATAAAGTCCAGCGTTGATCCTCGACTTTGATAAGAAAAACGCCCATCACATATCGATGGGCGTCAACGTCGTTAAGTATTATAAATCTATTAGCTAACTAACCTACTACCTAAAGCCTTCCCCCAAAAAAACAAGTATGATTCCTCAATAAGATAAAAATCCAACTATTAGGTTACCGGAAAATTGAATACGAAATTCCAACTCGAATGTGTACCGCGTTGTAATGTTGCCGTAATATTGATACCACAAGCATAAGCGAGACCATATTTCAGAACTGCATCCCAACCCCAATTTCTTACAAGTATCGTATCAGAATCAAATGCATTTAAGGTGTCTTGTTGATTAGTTACAGCCTTGCCTCCATTTGTATAACCAGCACCACCATTTTGTGAAACTAAAATTCGTTTATTAGACACTGTTACAGAGCTGTCGAGTAGATCAAATCTATAATCAATTTTATCCATTCCAACATAAGTAAAGCCATCCTTCGAATAAGAAGTATAATAAATAGTTGCATAGACCTTAAGTGATATACTGTCGTCAGTCTTATTACCAGATTGCGTGTGGGTTGTTGCACTTATTACAGCTTCAGCTTTATATTGTGTGGCAGTTTCGTTGGTTTGGATTCGCATAAAGTCATCTAGCTTTTGTACTTTAATCTCTCCTACTTCAAGTTCGTAAACTTCTCCTGTTTCCAAGTTCTCTAGTTGTCCATTTGCATCAAGGATATTCTTTACCATAAATTCCTCATTATCATGATGGGACTGAACAAATTGATAATTTTCATTATTACCAATTTGTTCAGCATTTGCAATCGAACCATAAGAAGTAACTAATAAGACGGAACTAAGAAAAAGAATCATTTTTTCTCAAAAACATGTAAACTTTAGGTTATAATTACAATTTTATTATATACCAATATTGAAAATATTGGTAGTGTTAAATTACAAAATTTGGGAGGTAACTATGAAAATCAAATTTGGTCTTGTTTTATTAATTTTTATTTTTGTATTCGTTGGGTGTAATAGTAATCCTAAGCAGGAAACTGACAATAAAATAAGCAAGGAGATCATTTCTTTACAAGGACAAAGTGACCATTGGACGGCTAATTATACTATAAGAGAGACTGAAAAAAGTTCCGAAGCATCGAAATATTTGCTCCAATGTACTATTGAACCACGCAACTCTAAAGAATTGATTTTTGATGTCGCTTATAATATAGCTAGTCCCAGTAACGTTTCTCAACTAAGTGGAACTATAACTTCTGAGACTGATAGTTACCTCAGTGATAAGGTCATTTCTCCTTCAATAGACACCAACTTCTTGCCAAGGAAAGGGGAGGATATCATCATTACAATTAAATGGAATAAGAAGTTTGAAGAGAAGATTGTTCTCACACCTTAAAAATTTTCGAGAAAACAAGTTGCTTGATAAGATGTTGGAGAAACTCGATTATAAAATCGAGCTATTTAATAACTTATAAGACTCTAAGAAGTTGCAATAGCACGTGTATTTTCAGTCTCTTGCTCACTTCGACAGAAAAACTTGCCGATAATTGGGGTAAGGTTCTCCGTATCAACTATAGAGCGAAATCGAAGGCACCCGATTGGGTGCCTCAGCTGGTTGAAACGGGTATTGGGAATGGTGAACTTACACTAGTGAAGGACATAACGCTCGGCTCACTAACGGAATCGACTTGTCCCTTTCTAGCATGTGCTTTTGCTTGTGTGGAGGTTAATGACATTTCAAACACTTCAAAGATTGTTTTTGGGATTCTCATTTCTTTAGACGAAAAACAATTGCATTATTCATCGGCCTAATTGTTCAATAAGCCCGAATCACAGAAACGGCTGGCGTCATTTTTATCGATTTTGCAATCCATTAGGATCACTGAATAAG
>NZ_GG695991.1:3945-6151 GCF_000159955.1 Paenibacillus sp. oral taxon 786 str. D14
CAAAAAGGGATGCTGCCCTATCGCAGCATCCCTTTGTATATTCCGGGCTCCGAGCCCTCAATCACGATCGCGCCGGTCGCCTTGGCGTAGAAATCTTTCGGGCCCGCGCCGCCGATTACCGCATATCCGTAACCGTCCATCCGCATCAGGTCGAGCGTATGCAGCAGCAGCTGTTTGCCGATCCCCCGGCCCCGCTCCTTCTCATCAACGCCGGTGGGTCCGAAGAACCCTTTCATCGTGGCATCATAGCAGGCGAAGCCTAGCAGCTTTCCGTTTTCAATGGCGATAATACAGGAAACCGGCGAACGGGCAAGAGCTACTTCACATTCGCTTACCCAGTGCTCATTGAAATGCTCGCCTACCCATTTCGCGACAACATGCTTCTCCGGGCCGATGGCACGGCGAATGGTGATCCCGGTCCGGGCTTCGTACTGCTGGGCCGATTCGAAGGGGGGAAGATCGTATAATTTCACTAACATATCGGACATGCTTATCGCTCTCCTTTGTTAGAAAGACGTGTTTTGAGGGCTATTATACGTCTTCCCTTCCCATCCGACAACCGATAAGCGAAAATATTTTCCTGTCACTCCGCACCTTCGAGCACATACTCCTTATATCTTCCGTAATCGCTTTGCTTACACTCCAGAACGAGCTTTGTTCCCTCTTCCTCATAACTCGTCTCGAGCACGTTGGCCTGCTCATTCAAGTAAGAAACGAGGGACCCTTTATCGTACGGAATCAACATCGTGCACTTCACGTAGTCCTTGAAAATCCGCCGGCGGATTTCATTCACCAGCTCGGCAATACCGATGCGCGGCTTAGCGGCCAAGTAAATGATATCTCCCTGGACACTTGGGAATGCTTGCTCCGTCCGATCGGACTTGTTGTAGGCATAGATCATCGGGATGTCGGTGATGCCAATTTCCTTCAACGTTTGGTGCGTGATCTCGATCATCCGCGCGAATTCCGGGTTGGAATAATCAACGACATGGATCAAAAGATCCGCCTCAGCAACCTCCTCCAATGTGGATCGAAACGCCTTGACCAGGTGATGCGGCAGCCGGCTCACGAAGCCCACCGTATCCGTCAGCAAAAACGACTTGTTATCCTCCAGCGGGATATTGCGGACGGACGTCTCCAGCGTGGCGAACAGCATATCCTTCTCCAGCACCTGCTTCTCCATTCCGGGAGTATATGTTTCGAGCAGCGCGTTCATGATCGTCGACTTCCCGGCATTGGTATAGCCAACGAGCGATACGACAGGCACATCGTTCTTCTTGCGCTGTTTGCGTTGGGTTTGGCGATGGGCCACCAGCGTCTCCAGCTCACGGCTGAGCGCGGTGATCTTCTCCTCAATCCGCCGGCGATCAAGCTCCAGTCTCGTCTCCCCCGCACCGCGGTTCTTCGTGCCGACCCCGCCGCTTTGGCGCCCCAGCGATTCCCGCAGCCCGATGAGCCGCGGCAGCATATACTTCAGCCGGGCCACCTCAACTTGGAGCTGGGCCTCGCGGGTTTTCGCCCGTTCCGCAAAAATATCCAGAATCAGCAGCGTCCGGTCAATCACTTTACACTCCAGATCGGACTCCAGATTTCGCAGCTGCGACGGGGATAACTCATCATTAAAAATCACGAGATTGCCGTCGTGCGCCTCCAAGAGCGCCCGCACCTCGGCAATTTTGCCTGTACCGATATAATGCGACGGAGTGACCTTAGGCAGGTTTTGCGTAAGCACGCCCACGACTTCAATGTCGCAGGCCTCCGCCAAATTCGCTAGTTCTTCCATCGAATAGTCGAAATCCGACTGATGATTTAAATTCACGCCAACCAAGATGGCTTTTTGCTCTAACTGTTGTTGTTCCGTCATGGTCATAACCGAGTTCCTCCTTTATAGGAAAAAAATAAACACAGGTACTACACCTGTGTTTACGCAAACGGTCCCTCAAACAGCCCGAAATCCACGAACAGAAGATCACGTCCCCGTTCGCGTTCCCGGCCAAATCAGGCATATTCTATTCTAAAGTTCCAATTGGTCCCCTTTATCATAGTACACCTATCCCGTTCGCTCTGCACAGGTGCAGAGCCTTTGGCAGTATTCAATTATACGCACAAAGTGGTGAAACGGAATTTAATGTACAACACGGGGAACCCTCCGTTCTTTTTATAGTGATTCCAGTTTATCACAATTCGTATGCGTTCACAATCCACC
>NZ_GG695991.1:7470-34160 GCF_000159955.1 Paenibacillus sp. oral taxon 786 str. D14
TCCACGCGTTATCGAGCAGCCAGATTTTTTAGGAGGACGAAACAATATTTGCATTTTCACGTATATAAAGGAAGAACATAGACAGCAACCAGTCAAACTTGCGTTGTAAGTCAGAACAAAGGAGGCGGAACCCATGGGAGGATTCGATCCCTCTCCGTTTGGCGGAGGCGGCTTTGGGGGAGGCGGCGATATCATGTTTACCATCATCCCCGTATTTATGGTCATCTTTTTTGTTATTTTCATCGTGTTGATGATATCCAGTGGGGTCCGTTACGCCAAGAACGCCCGCTCCCCGCGGGAAACGAGATATGCGCGAATCATCTCGAAACGGATGGACGTGCAGCACAGCTCCAGTCACATAGGCGAAAATAACACGATGCACAGCTCGTCTTCTCGGACGTACTATTACATTACGTTGGAGTTTGATAACGGCAGCCGTCAGGAATATTTGGATGTCAAAAATCTGTACGGCCTTGTCGCCGAGGGCGATGTCGGATATGCCGCTGTCCAGGGTGATTGGATTGTGGCGTTTGAGCGCGATGTGTCGCAGCGTCCAAACGGTGGTACATATTAATGGCCTCCAGGCCAAAAAAACAAGGTGTTCCAAGGATGATCTTGGGACACCTTCTTTGATTGCTGGACACTTTTTTGGTTTATAGGCCCGCTCGCGGTACGACTCCCGCAAATACCCGACGACATCGTCGATTCTGGGATCCAGGGCGGCCGGTGAATGGAATACCCCAACGGTTTCCGTATAATGCCCCGCAATTAGAATGCCATAGGGACGCTCCTCGTTGATAGCATAATCCGTCGTTTTTTTAGCCATATCCTCTCTTCCTTCATTCAGCAATAAACATCTAAAATGAATATAACCGATGTCTTTTCCAACATCCAGAACCAACACGATCCATCGGATCTCAAACCCTTCAGGAGGCTGTTCTCTCTATGACTAATCACACAGCTGCAATCCTTAGACTTGAAATCGGCCAAGCCAACAAAACGATCCGCCCCGGCAAACTCGCCCTGCATGCCGGAAGCAATCCGAAAGGAGAATCGTTTGGATTTACTAACTTCTATATGACTCGCAACGGCGAACCGGTGATTCCAGTCGTGGGCGAGTTTCATTTTTCCCGTTTCTCATACTTGCATTGGGAAGAAGAGCTGCTGAAAATGAAAGCCGGCGGCGTTCATGTTGTTGCAACTTACGTGTTCTGGAATTTTCACGAGGAAGAGGAGGGCGTCTTCGATTGGAGCGGCAACCGCAATCTGCGGCATTTCATTGATCTCTGCGCCAAGCTTGAGCTGCCGCTAATCTTGCGGATCGGCCCGTTTTGTCATGGTGAGGTCCGCAACGGCGGCATCCCCGATTGGGTGTTCCGCTATCCGCTGGAGGTTCGCTCTAATGATGAGCGCTACTTGTCACTGGCCCGACGTTTGTATCGGGAGATCGCTCGGCAAATCCAAGGCACTTATTATCAAGAAGGCGGCCCGGTGATCGCCGTGCAACTGGAGAACGAGTATATGCACGCTGGCGCACCGCTGGACGCCTGGGGATACAGCTCCGGTCAATACGTAACCGCCGGTACTGACGGCTCCGCGCATTTGGACGAATTGCGCCGGATTGCCGAGGAGGTTGGCATTCGTCCGCTGTTTTTTACCGCTACTGCTTGGGGTGGAGCCGCAGTACCTGAGGAGGGCACGTTACCCATGCTGGCTGGATACGCTTATACGCCGTGGATCCCAAACCAACCGCCAAGCCGCGAGTTCCTGTTCCAGGATCTGCACGTTACGCCCGCCGAGCCGGTGAATTACGACAGCCTGGAGTATCCGGTAGCTTATTGCGAAATGGCCGGCGGCATGCAGGTCAGCTACAAGGCCCGGCCTTACGTGCCGGCGGAGAGCATCGAAGCGATGACGTTAGTGAAGATGGGCAGCGGCAGCAATCTCCTGGGTTATTACATGTACCACGGCGGTTCCAATCCCGTCGGCCGCAAGACGTTCTTAAACGAATCCGGTTTGCCGAAGATCACTTACGATTACCAATCGCCCCTAGGCGAGTTTGGACGGGTTGGTGATTCGTATGACCGCATCCGTACGATCTCGTTGTTTCTGCAAGCTTTTGGTCACCTTCTGGCTCCGATGGGGACCGTGCTGCCCGCAGGTCAGGAGCATATCGCACCTGAAGATACCCACAGCGTACGTTGGTGCGTCCGGCAAAAAGACGGCTCCGGATTTGTGTTCCTGAACAATTTCCAGGATCATGTCGACCTGCCGGATCGCCGGCTACGAATCGAGCTGGATACGCCACAGGGGAAGGCGTTCTTCCCTCAAACTGGCGAGTTCACGCTTCGGAGCAGGCTTGCCGCGATCCTGCCGTTCAACTTAGAGCTGGACGGATTGTTTATTGTGAGCGCCACCGTGCAGCTATTAACCCGGCTGGAAGCAGAGGACGAAACGTTGCTGGTGTTTTTTGCCCATGACGGAATGGAACCCGAGATCGTGATCCGCAAATCCTCGGTATCTGAAGTAGGAGGGGATGGGAGCCATGGTGCCGTTAAAGAAGACGAGGCGAACTGGATCGTTCGCCCAGCGACCGGCCGCCAACATCAGATCCGAGTGAAGACAGCCGAAGGCAGGGTCGTTCGTCTCGTCACCTTAACCCGAGATGAGGCGTTACTAACTTATCGTTTCGACGGGCTGTGGGGCCACGATAGGCTGGTCATCAGCACGAGCCATTTGGCGATAAAGGACGGGCAGCTTATCTGCACTTCGCCGGGACAAAACCAAGTGACCTTATCCCTCTATCCAGCACCTGTCCCATCGGCTGAATTGCGGAGCAGTGCGGGGGTGCTGCAAACTGCGGCAGAACCTGACGGAAGTGTGTTCCAAACGTATACCCTTGATTTTGCCGCTTATTCGCCCGAGCTGACTCTCAACTCTCCATCGGATCGCTCTGTACTGGTGGATGTCCCTGCTGACTGGCCGGAATCCGTATCGGACGTCTGGCTGCGTATCGAGTACGACGGCGATGTGGCCGCCGCTTACCTCGGTGACCGGATGTTGACGGATCATATCCATTACGGACAGCATTGGGAAATCGGGTTAAAACAAGTGCGGCACGAGCTGGAGAACCATCCGCTGCACCTCTCGATTACACCGCTTCGCCGAGGCACGGTGCATAGCTTCGTGAACCAGGCCTATGTGGAGCGATTTGAAGGGGTGGAGATCGCCAAAATCCACGACATTCAGGTCATCCCCCATTATTCCGCACGTTTATGGCCGCAAGGCAAGTAAAAGTCAAAAAGCGCGGGTGCAGGAGGAGTTTCTCATGCCCTCGCGCTTTTTTAGATAGGCGATAGGGAATCCGGACACGTCGTTCCTATGCTCAGTTCACCGGTAATCCCCGCTCGCGTGCAAAATTGCCCCAATGCGGCTTACGTCCGTCGATGTCGATGAACCCGTATTCGTCGGACAGGTCCCAGCTGGTCAGCGCTCGGCCGGTTTTGGCGTGGACGTTCGGGTCTGCGGCCAGAGCCGCCACTGCTTGCCCCACAAAATACGGCGTTTCGGATTCCGCGTATAACGGTTCCTTCTTGATGGCATCTCGCCAATTCGCTTCCTGAACGCCAAAGTAATCCAGCATCTGCTCGGAACGCAAAAATCCAGGAGTCACCGCCAATGCCGTCACATTGTGCGGCTTCAGTTCCTCGGCCATGGCTGCGGCTAGGTGGATCGGTGAGATTTTGGCCAAACTGTAGTACAGGTTCCCTCGATAGTTATAGGTCGATCCGTCGGTAATTTCGATGACCAGGCCTTCCTTCCGTTTGATCATCATCGGTACCCCGTAATAGCTCGTAATGAGATGGGCACGAACGGCCCGCTCCTGCATCAGTAACCCATCGGCCAACGGCTGCTCCCAGAACGGAGTGTTCCAATGGGTGAGGTTCTCGCCGCCCCAAATGTCATTCACCAAAATGTCCAGGCGTCCGTTCTGTTCCTTGTCCACACGTTCAAACAAAGCCCTGACCTGCTCCGGCACCGTATGATCCGTGCGGACGGCGATCCCGATTCCGCCGCGAGCGGTTACCATTTCGGCCGTCTCGTCAATCGTCTCCGTTCGGCCGATGTCCGATGCTTCTCCCCGGACGCTCCGTCCGGTGCAATACACCGTCGCCCCAGCAGCCCCCAACATAACAGCGATTCCCCGGCCTGCTCCACGTGTTGCTCCGGCAACGACGGCCACTTTTCCCGCTAAAGGTTTCTTGTCCATGGTTTCGTTCGCTTCCTTTCCAGATTGAATTTCGCACGTACCTTTGTAGAATATCAAAGTATATATGACATCTATTGTCTTATATCCATGGTATAATCATTCCACGAATCTAAAGAGGCGGGAGGGGGAGTTATTGTGCGTGCGGATCGTTTGCTAAATCTGCTGCTCTTGCTGCAGAACCGGGGAAAAATGAGCTCGCGCCAGCTGGCAGAGCTGCTGGAGGTGTCGGAGCGGACGATCGTCCGGGACATCGAGGCGTTGAGCGCGGCGGGCATCCCCGTGTACGCGGAGCGCGGCTCCCGCGGCGGTTGGGTGCTGGCGGACAGCTATCGGACGAACCTGACCGGCATGCGGCCGGAGGAAATCGTCTCGCTGCTGCTGACGAACCATAACGAGCTTTTGAAGGATCTGGGGATACAGGGGGATTTTCAGGCTGCTTATCAGAAGCTATTAGCTGCTGCCCCCGCCCCAATTCGGCAGGACGCCGAGATGATCCGCGAGCGCCTCCATATCGACGGGGCCGGCTGGCACGCCTCGGAGGAGGCTTTCCCTTGGCTGTCCGCCGTGCAGGAGGCGGTATGGACCCAGCGGAAGCAGCGCATCCGCTACCGCAAGGAAGACGATGTCACCGAGCGGATCATCCATCCCCTGGGGCTCATCGCCAAACGCAACGTATGGTACGTAGCGGCCGAGCAGGAGCCGGACAGGGAGCTTCGCACGTTCCGCATTTCCCGGCTGGAGGAAGCCTCCCTGTTAGAGGAGACATTCGTACGGCCAGATGGGTTTGACCTGGCGGCGTATTGGGAGCAATCGACCGCTCGCTTCAAATCGGAGCTGCCCCGCTATCTCGCGCGGATACGGACGAACGAAACCGGGCTGAGCCAACTCCGCAGGGAGCGATTCATCAAAGTGCTTCATACGGAAGGACCGGACAACCAGGGCCAGATTCTGGCGGAGATCGACCTCCAGACACTGGACTGGGCATGCGGCGTGATCCTAAGGAACGGCCGGGATGTAGAAGTGCTGGAGCCGCAAGAGCTGCGAGAACGAGTGAAATCCGAAGCTCAGGCGATACTCACGTTGTATGAACACTAGGCTAGGTGACCCCCTCTTTGTCCGGACGCTTTTGCAGGATTATCCCCTTTGATCAGAGCGCATGGAAACAGATCCACTCAAGAGAACGAAAAGCAGGGGGAGGGCCGGATTTTCGTGTAGTTCAGGATGGGTTGAGAGTGGTTCGTGGTGGATTCGGAATTCGTGCAGAATTGATGCGAATTGATTCGGAAATGCTGGGAATTGATCCGAGAATGGTTGGGAACGATTGAGATTGAATCAGAGCAAATTCAGGATTGATTTGGGAATGATTAAAGGTGATTCGGGATTGACTCAGGGTTGGTTCAAATTGCTTTTTGGATGGTTCGGGAATAGTTCGGGATCCAGTCTCGGACTTGTCCCTGATTTCCCGTTCCCTTATTCGGACACGCCTTCCGCCCCACGCCACCTGCTTACCTTCTGAACGAAAGGGATAATGATGCAAAAGCGCCTCACAGAGACACCCTGAACGAAAGGGATAATGTATGAAAGTCCCCCCCAGGCTCCCCTCCCTCAACCACCTGCTTATAAAAAATAGCCGGCCAGAACAATCAACTTCTGGCCAGCTATTTTTTCACGGTTAGTCCAGCAGGAATGCGCGCGGCGATACGTAGAGGAAGCGCTCGGCTCTGGCCATCACGTGGACTTTCTGCTCGGGAAAATGTTCATACACATAATCCACGAAGTGCCCCGGCTTCTCTGCATTTACCGCGAACAGGTCATAATGCAGCGGGATCACTGTATCCACGCCGATTTCCTGGGCGAAGTGTGCCGCTTCCCGGTAATCCATGTTCCCAACGATTCCGCGCCGCTGGCGGAAGTAATCCCGCCCGTTGATCGGCAGCAGGGCGATGTCCGGTTTCAGCTCACCAACTCGCTTGATCAATTCCGGAAAAACCAACGTATCCCCGGCATGATAAAGCGTCACGCCGTTAAGCTCCAAAACGTACCCGACGTACCGGGGGCAGCCGTCCGCATCCCGTTCCAACTGCTCATGGGCCGCCGCAATTGGCGTTACTCGCAGCTTGGAGAAGAATTCCATCGGCTTACGGTCGTCTGCGGTGATGAGCAGGGAGTCCGGTAGGCCCATCTCCTGCAATGCCGGCTTGCAGCACGCCGGTGCGAGGATCGGCGCCTCCGGACTGCTGCGATGCAGCCACGGCAGCGTCCGCGCATCCATATGGTCATCGTGTTCATGCGTAATCAGGCATAGCTGAACGCCTTCAATCTCTTCCGGTGCAATGGGCGCAGGAAATGTGCGCCGCCAATCGCCGTCGTCCAGATCGCCCGAGAGATAGGGGTCTACGTAAATCGTGATCCCATCCCCTTTAACGATGACGCTTTCCTGGCCAAGATACCAAATCGCCAAGGTTCCGTAGGGGGCTTTCGTCCGGGCGATCTCGCGGATCAATGCGGCGCCTGTTCGCTGATTTTGAGTCATTAGATAGGGGCACTCCTTGATTTTTTAGGTTCCCGCTACAATCGAACGAATGGTTTCCAGAGGCAGCTTCGGCTTACGATCATAGGTCAGCAGGCCATTAATTTCCTGCTCCACGTCCGTAAACTGGGTATAGCAGAAGCCTTGAACCACCGGAGATTGCAGCATCGGTACGATAACATTCTTTAGCCGCAACGCAAAATCCTCCTCATTCTCCGCACCCGAGTACCCCCAGCCTTCCCATTCGTTCACCTTAAAGGATATCCCGCCAAACTCTGTGACCAGAATCGGCTGCCCCTCGTAAGGGAATCCGGGCACCAGAATCACCCGATTACCGGGAGCAGCAGTCAAAGCCGATTCGACCGTTGCATACCGTTCCTCCAGCTTTTCCCTGCGCCACTCGTAGTCGTGAATCGTCACAAGGTCGGTGGTAACCAGTTCCCATCCGTCATTGGAAATGACCGGGCGCGTGGGGTCCAGCGATTTGGTCAGGTGGTACAGCGATACCGCGTGGTGCTGCTGCTGCTTGTCAATCATAATGTTGGTCACGCCCCAACTTTCGTTCAGCGGAACCCATGCCACGATGCAAGGATGGTTAAAATCCCGCTCCACCGCCTGCATCCATTCCCGCGTCATCCGGCTGACATACTGCTCAGTGAACTGGTAGGCGTTCGCCATCTCCCCCCACACCAGCAGACCCAGCTTGTCGGCCCAATACAAGTAGCGGGGATCTTCGATTTTCTGATGCTTCCGCACCCCGTTCAGCCCCATGGCCTTCACCAGCTCCACGTCCCGGCGCAAGTCCTCGTCGCTTGGCGCGGTCAGCAAGCCATCCGGGAAGTAACCTTGATCCAGCACCAGCTTCATATAATAGGAACGATTATTTAAGTGCAGTTTGCCGGATTCCACTGAAATTTTGCGCATCCCGAAATAGCTATAGACCGTGTCCACGGGCATACCATCGATCAGCAGCGTTAGCTCTAGATCGTACAAATTGGGGCGCTCCGGCGTCCACCAGCGTCCCAGACCATGATCGTTAAAGTCATCCAGGTGAATCACCCGGCGACCCGACTCATGACTTAAGGAGAAGCAATCCTCAGCGACAAATTCGCCGTTAAACGTGATGACGGCTTTCATGCTGGCTTTAACGGAGGCGCTGTGCCCTGCCAAAAACACCTCAAGACCGATATCATTCTTGTCGATGTCCGGGATCAACCGAATGCGATCAATTCGTGTCGTTGGTACCGGCTCAAGCCAGACGCTCTGCCAAATCCCGGTCGTGCGGGTGTAAAAGATGCTCTCCGACTGATCCTTCCAATACTGCTTGCCCCGCGGCAGGGAGACGTCGCGGCTGTAGTCCGTCGCCTTCACGACAACGATATTCTCGCCTTCATCAAGCACATCCGTAATATCCGCCTTAAACGGCGTATGTCCGCCTTCATGCATCGCCACCAGATGCCCGTTCACCCATACTTTGGCCTCGTAATCCACGGCGCCAAAATGCAGCAGCAGCCGGCCAGCCTTATAGTCTTCCGGTACGGTAAAGGTTCTCCGGTACCAGACCTGATCGTGTACGGTTGGATCGCCGATGCCGCTCAGCTTGCTCTGGTAGCAGAACGGCACGTTGATTTTCCGGCCAAAATCATGTTTCTCGTACCATCTTTCCCTTTCACCAATCCCTTGGTCGTCAAATTCAAACTCCCATTCTCCGTTTAAACTCATCCAAGCGTCGCGGACAAATTGGGGACGAGGGTACTCGTTACGTAAAGGTTGACTTGTCATTTTTCCGCTCCTTCGGGTCTCAATTTATTGTTTTTGTTTTAATACATAATTTTTGTATCTTTTAAGCTAAATATATCCCCGAACTCATATTTTGTCAACGCTTTCAGCTGATTTTTCTAATCATATTAGGCATTTTTATTTTACGAACTTTTTGGAATTAAGTATCTGCAATACAAAAAACCACCAACTCCCCAAGGAGCCGATGGTTAGATTAAAGCTTCATTGAATATAATCAAGCGTCTTCATCCAAAGTGTAGGCGACCTGCAGAACCAGGTCCTGGTCGTAATCGCCAAACTGCTTGCCGAATAGATTAACGCCGCCCTTATGGATCGCATCCGGCTTGACGCCGATCCGCACACGCAGACTCGGCCGTTGATCGAGGTTCAGATCGTTGATCGTGACGTCCGAGACTTTCTGCATATCGAGCGTCGTGCGTTCGCGGTCAACTCGCCATGTTTTCAACAAGCCGTATTGCGTCATCCAATCTTCCCACCAGGACGGATTTAATGCGCCGCGCCGATCCCCAAAATCCCCGGGACTCGTCCACATGCCGATCTCAACGCCATTAATCCATACGGAAATATCTGAAGGCCAGTCATTGTCATAGTTTGGTGCTTCCGAGCACATTTCCATTGACAACTCCAGCGATTGAATGCGCGCATTCTGCGGAACTTCCAGCGGGAACTGGTACTCCACATACCCTTTACGAAACCACAGAATCTGCGCCCCCACATGCTTAGGGTGGTAGAAGCTGGCCGGCTCATCCTCCCGAACCAGCATCCCTTCGCTGGATGCCATGCCGCACGTCGGATGAACCTCACAATCGCTGTAATGCCCGATCGGCATTTCAACCTCGTAAAACTTCATCCCGTCCTTGGACGTCCGGATGCTCGAGTTCAACGAGATGAGAATATCGTCGTAATTGCGGCTGCACACCTTCATCGCACCGCGGACGGCCGGAAGCAATTCCGTATTAATCAGCTTGGCTGCTTCCAATATCTTGACGTTGTTCGCCACCGTAGACACTGGCAGCTCCAGCGTCTCGGCAAGCTCAATGATATTCATGCTCCGCGTGTTGAGCAGGCGAAGAATGTCTACGCGAGACCGTGTAGAGAGCGCGTGCGCCACTTGAACCAGCTTATCCGGTTCGTGTATCCCGACTTCCAGCATAGGAACCTCCGTATCCGTATTCCCAAAAAATGATCTTACTTTCTTGACTTTACTACAATAAGCTGTAATAAATCAAGATTCATAAAGGTTATCACGATTCCGGGATCTTCAACGGCATCAGGTCAAAGCAGTCCAGTTCAAACTCCCCGCGATTCTTGGTGAATCGCAGCTTGTTTGTCCCATCCTTCAGCTGAATTTTGGCGGTGGACAATCCCCAGTTGTTCCATCCCTTCGGGTGAACCGCCACGGTAACGGAAGATCCCATATCAACGCTTAAATCAAAATAGGCCATTTCTCCGGCAGCGCTCCCGTTTGCGGTTCTCGCCAGCAAGAGATACTCTCCCGCCGCAGCTTGGACGGAATACTCCGCGTAGCTGTCTTCCTGCTCAAACCGTCCTACGCTCTTTCCACCGGAACCCGCAGGATTCTCCAGCACAGTCACACCGTCTCCAAGCTGCCCCTTCTCCGATTCATAGCGGATGCGGCTCGCCTCTCCGGACGGCAAGGATAGCGGGAGGTTCGGGTCTACTGGAACCCCTAGATTCGGGGTGTTATCCGCATTCCAGGTAAAGGGCTGCATCCGCACTTCCCGGTTCCAGCCGGCATCCTTGTATTTCGCCACGTGATATACAATCCAATCCTCTGTACCGTCAGGTGACGTGGTGAAGGAATGGTGTCCCGGGCCGTACAGCCCGTTGCCGGACACAAAAATTGGTTCCTCCCTCTTATGCCATGAAGCCGGATCGAGCAAATCGCTGGTCACATCTGCCGTGATCAAGCCCAGACAATAATCGTTCGTCCAGCTTCCGCTCGCCGAGTAGACCAGATTAATGGTTCCGTTTCGAACCGCCACCTGCGGACCTTCATTGACATGCGGCGAATGGTTCGTTTCCCAGGCATAGGTCGGCCGGGCGATCTCCACACGCTCCGAATCAATCGTCCAGGGGTTACTCATATGGGCGATGTATAGATTTTGACGAACATTCTCGTCCCCTTCCCAACCGGACCAAATAAAATACAATTCGCCGTTCACCTGCAGAACGGTCCCATCAATGGCCCAACGATTGGCGGCGTCGGTGATTTGCCCTTTTTGCTTCCATACACCTTGTAATGGATCGGTCGAGGTATTCTCCATCACGTACATGCGATGGTTCACGTTGTCCCCGTCATCCATGGCGTAATAAATATACCAGGCTCCATGAATATAATGAAGCTCGGGAGCCCAAATGCCGTGGCCGCCTGTCGGAATCACCCTCCGGGGAGCGGCATCCACCCCCGTCATCCTGGCGGATTTCCAAACCGTCACGTCACCGCCGGTGGTTTTCGTGAAGTAATAATACCCGTCGGTATGTTTATACATCCATGGATCTGCCCCGTCCTGCATCAGCACATTATAGAAATCATCCCGTTCTTCACCCGCCCTACCGGAGCCAGAACAACCTACCTGCGCCAATAGAAACAGACAAATGGCAGGCAACAGCGCTTTCCCGAATTTTCCCGTTTCCATCTTCATTTTCACCCTTTAATTGACCCGACGTAGACACCTTTAACAAAATACTTCTGCAAGAACGGATACACGCACAAAATCGGAACCGTGGATACAACGATCGCGCAATATTTCACCAGTTCCCGGAATGCGGTCGAGCTCTGAGCACTGTCGATGACGACGCCTCCTGCACTGCCGATCGTGGTTGCCGTGGAATCGTTGGCGACCAAAATTTCCTTCATTAATAGCTGCAGCGGGAACAGCTCCCGATCCTTCAGCAAGACCATCGCGTTAAACCAGGAGTTCCAGTTCCCCACCAGATAGTACAGAAAAATAACGGCCAACGTCGCCTTGGACAGCGGCAGAATCACCCGGATCAAGATGGCAGCCTGGCTTGCCCCATCGATCGTTGCCGCCTCTTCCAGCTCTGCCGGCAGCGACTGGAAGCTGGTTCTTAAGATAATGATATTCCACGTGTTCAGCGCGGTCGGCAAGATCATCGCCCACAGGTTGTTATATAAATGGATATCTTTCATTAATAGAAACCAGGGAATCAACCCGCCGCCAAAGAACATCGTGATCGTAATCAGAATCATGATGAAATTTTTGAAATAGAGATCTTTTCTCGACAGGACAAAAGCGCCCATGATCGTCATGACCATATTCACCAACGTGCCTAACCCTACGTAGATGATCGTATTTTTATAACCAACCAGCAGGCTGTTGTCCTTAAAGACCAGCTTATATCCATCCAGCGTAAATCCAAGCGGCTTCAACAAAAGTCCGCTGTGTGCCATCAGCGCCGTCGGGTTGCTGACCGAGGCCAGCAAAATATGCAGCAAGGGATAGAAGCAAATTAGCGTAATCGCGGTGAGCATCATGTAGTTCATGACGTCAAACACGCGATCCCCGGTCGTCATAGGCTTCCAGTGTCGTCGTTTCAGCTTTTTGCGACTGGACATGGTCATCCCCCTTTCTACCATAAGCTCACTTCCGAAGTACGCCGGGCGATTCGGTTCGTCGCCCACAGCAGCGCAAAGTTGATCACGGCGCTAAACAAGCCAACCGCGGTGGAGAAGCTGAGGCTGGCTTCCCGTAAGCCCCTTCGATAGACATAAGAAGCGATGACGTCTGCCGTATCGTAAATGAGAGGGTTGTAAAGCAAAATAATCTTCTCGTATCCGGACGCCATCAATCCGCCAATCGCAAAAATAAACAGAATCACGATAATCGGCGTAATTTGCGGCAGCGTAATGTACCACATCTTTTTGACTCGACCGATTCCGTCAATCTCGGCTGCCTCATACAAAGCAGGATCGATCGAACTCATCGCGGCCAGATAAATGATGCTGTCCCAGCCGATGTTCTGCCAAATCCCGGAAAACGTATAGATCGGCCTAAAAAAGCCGGAGTATCCGAGCAGCGAGGTGTAGTCCTTGCCCGTGATCCATTGCAACACTTGCGTAACAATGCCTTCATCCGCCGTGAAGATATGAATGATCCCGCACACGACCACCAAAGAGATAAAATGGGGCATATAGGTGATCGTTTGTACGGTTTTTTTGAACTTCCCGTCGCGAATTTCATTCAGCAGCAACGCCAAAATGATCGGTGCCGTAAATCCAAACACGATCCCCCACACATTAAGGAGAAGCGTATTCTTGGTCACCCTCCAGAAGTACGGCCCCTGAAAGAACTCTATGAAATGCTTCAAACCAACCCATTCGCTTTGAGCAAACCCAAGCAACGGCTTATAATCCTTAAACGCGATAAGCACTCCCCACATCGGACCGTAACAAAAAACCAGGAACCAAGCGACAACCGGAAGGGCCAGCAAATAAACAAACCAGTTTTTTCTCAGATCTTTTTTGATCCTGGTTCGCGTGCTGTTTGGCTTCGGAGCCTCTGAGGAAGGAGCGATTTTTCTTGATTTACGGACGATCTCCATGAACGTATCACCTACTCTTCTTATTCCGAATTCTCTGAAACAATAACGAGGGGCCCAAGCTTAACCAGCCCCGGTCACCCTCGTTATATTTCTTGCTCGATCTTTAGGCCAAACGGCGATTATCTGCTGTTGTAACGATCCAATGCTGCCTGATGAATGCTCAGGAATTCGTCCAACCCCATCTTCTTAGCTTCTTCTAAGAACTTGTCGTACGCGTCCACCGGCAACTCGCCTTTGATGATCTTGGCAAAATATTCACCCCGGAGCGTAGACAACTGGTTCCCCAGTTCCGCCTCCCGTGAAGCTTCCTCTTTCGTAAACGAAATCGGAGGCATAGCCGCGCTCGTATCCATGTTCTCGGTCCAATATTTCCGAATTTCGCCGGAGTAGCTGCCTTTCGCTACGATCAGCGGGTTGGAGTTATGCTCGTCGCGAATGTCCGGCCAAATATGTCTGCGATATTTATCGAGTGCCACTGCTACCGGCTGGCCATCCGGATCATTGTACATGTAGCTGTTCTCTGGATAATAAGGCTTGCCGTTCTCATCAATGAGGTGAACCGTGCCGTATTCTCCGTAGTTATAGATTTCCCAGCCCTTCTTGGTGTAGGCGAAATCCAACCAGGCCATGGCCGCTTCGACGTTATCACATTGGGTGGTGATGGCAGCCTCTGTACCCGTTCGCTTAAAGTTCTTGTACGTTGTTGCGGATTGATCCCCCTTGTTCAGCACAGGGTTCAGCGCGCCAACAAAATCGATATCATTTTGTTCCTTCCAATAGCTCCACATCGTGTCCGGCGAATCCATCATAACCGCGGTCTTGTCGGAAATGGCGCTGGCCATTCTTTGGTTGAAGTCAGCCGTTGCCCAGTCTTTGTTGAGCAGCCCTTCTTTGTTCCATTGCTGCATCATGGCCAGGTATTCCTTGGCCTTCGGTTGTGCTGGACCCCAGGCTACTTTGCCATTGCTGTCCACGAAGGTCCAATCCCACACACCATAAGCGCCGTTTAAAATCCCGGTAAAGATCTGACCATAGTTTGATCCGTAGTTCAGCGGCTCGCTGTACCCCACTTCCTTCGCTTTGGTCAGGAAGGTGTGCCATTCATCAATCGTTTCAGGCACCGGAAGCCCTGTCTTATCCAGCGCTTCCTGCTTGATCAGCATCCCGAACCACATCCATTCCGAATAAGGAGCAACGCCGTAGAAACCAAGCAGTTTGCCGCTGTCGGTGACCGTCGTTTTTCTTCTCGTCTCGTCAGAATTGCGCCAAGCCGTATAGTTCGGAGCATACTTCTCCATCAAATCGGTCAGATCCAAATACGCTCCATCGTTAACGCCCGCCTCAAAGCCTCCAGGGTACCGGCCAGGCTCAATGATGATATCCGGCAAATCTCCGGAGGACATCATCAAGGTAAAGGCATCCGCTTCCTGCCCTACCGGCGGAGTGATGAAGTTGACTTTAATCCCCGTCAGCTTCTCCACTTGCTTCTGGATCGCGTGGTTGTTCATATCCGGGATGTTGCGATTCGCAGGCATCCAGACATCCAGCGTCACTTCTTCTTTGAAAGGGTAAGCAGAGTAGTCGTTTGGAATTTTCTCATCAAAAATATCACCCAGATACGTATCGTTGAGCGTCGTATTCACTTCGTTGATTTGCTCTGGAGTCGGAGATGTATTCCCGCGAATATCCTGACTGATGTCGGTAAACGCGGTTTCCTTCTTCTGTGGCTCCTCGGTAGCATTCTCGCTGGTGTTATTGCCTACGTCAGCCTTTTTCGAACCGCCCCCGCTGCAAGCCGTAATCATGGAGACCGCAAGAATAAAAACAAACAGAAAACTTAAGATACGTTTTGACTTGTTATTCATATGAACCTCCCGATTATTGATTTCAAACGCAACAACCCCCGATATTTCCGCTTGCACTCATCGCCCTTTTCGGATCGGTTCAACCCCCTCTGTCATCAAATGACTCACCGCGAAATTATATTATTGTTTTATTACAATAATTTTGTATCTTTGCGTTGATTATAATCCCCGTTCGACGTGATGTCAACGCTTTCATTTACGAAGATAACGATTTTTTTTAATAAAATAACTTGTTGTTTCAAATCAAACTATTAGTTTCAAAAAAACTGTAATTAATTTCGCACCCTTTATTCTCCGGCAGGCGCGGGATCGGCACCCCCGTGCCGACAGGAACCCCGAAATCCGGCATTCCGTTTGCTTTCCAACCAAATTTTTGGAGTCTTGTGCTGCGGGGAGAACCAGCGGAGCGGGGTTGCTCGGCTTCCGAGTAATCGTACGCATGGTAAACGATCCAATCCTCGGAGCCGTCGGGAGATACGGTAAAGCTGTTATGCCCCGGGGCATAGACCCCGGCGGAAGGATTTTTTGCAAAGACCGGGCCGTCTTCCTTGATCCAGGAGTTCGCATCAAGCAGATCTGCGGTCTCCGGGATTCGCGTTATGCCTAAACAGTAATCATCCGACCACGTTGCGCTCGCCGAGAAGACAAGGAAGATCCAACCGTTGCGCCGCAACAAGACAGGGCCTTCGTTAATCGCCATCCCGCCTTGCTTCTCCCACGGCTCCGTTGGGGCTGTAATCAGCACGTTTGGACCGGTTAACGTCCAAGGATTGGTCATTCGAGCAGCGTAAACCGCTGAGCCGTAATCCGGAAAATGGCCATAACCGGAATAAAAGAAATACAACTCCCCTTGATGTTGGATGACAGTTCCGTCTAACCCTGGGAACTCCGTGTTCACCACGCTTTTAAACTGCCACTCATCGTTCATCGGATCATCGCCCGCAAGTTCAAGCACGCAGATGCGTCGCGTTGCGTCCCCGCCGCCGTCATTAGCTGTATAGTAGATATACCAGCGTCCATCGATGAGATGCAGTTCCGGCGCCCACAGATTGAAGGAATAGGGGCCGATTGGCTCAGGCGTCCACACGGTCTTCGGTTGAACATTCCCAAGTCCGCTCAAGGTTGGACTGTGCCAAAGAGCGATGCGGTCGCCCAAGGTCACCATCATGTAATAGCTTCCATCGGGATGCCGAATGACCCAAGGATCCGCACCATTTGACAGGATCGGATTAACAAACGTTTGATTCTCCATCGTTCTCCCTCCTAAGTACGAGATATCGTCCTAAAGTGATAGTAAAGTATTGTTTTATTACAAACATTTTACTTCGTTTTCATCACAATAATCGGTTATTCGGCGAATGTCAACGTTTACATTTTGGGGAGCAGCACAAAAAAGCTTATGTCCGCGCATCCTTGGGTGACATAATAACCATGGATTCTCAGCCATACGAAATCACTCCTAAACCAGTTAAGTTAAAAAACGCTAATCCGGATTAAACGTTTTTCTACTTAAATATTATTCAACAGAGATTAAATAGAATAATAGCGAATGATTATGAAATTAATATTTTCGAACCTAATTTAACAACACCGAGCACAATGTTTATTATAAAATATGGAAATTTTATTTAATAAAAGCAAAAAAAGGGGGGGAGAGGATTCGATGCAAAAACTCCCGTGGTTATTAAGTATACTGGCATGCTTCCTATTGCTCATCACTGGTTGTAATGGAGCCCAGCCCAAAACCGATGATGCGATGAAAACAGCCGAGGCCTATATCATGGCCGAATACAAAGTTGACTTTACTGAGGATCTGTTGTCTGCCGAATCCATTCAAAAGCGAAACGAAGCGATCAAACCTTTTCTAACGGAATCGTTTTACGAAAAACAGATTAACAATCGAATCACCATTTTACCTTTAAGAGTTGCTGCTGACACGCAGCTTTCCATCAAACCTGATAATTTGCATACCCGTCTTAAAGTGCAAGACGAGAACAATGTCACCATCGAATACACTGTAAATCTTCTACTGACAAACTCGGAAGGTCGCGAAAGCACCCGTGTTCCGTTAGAAGGCGAGTTGATGATGACTTCCGTTAACGAACGATGGCTGGTGCAATACGACAACTTTGATATCCAAGCCTTCATGAAATTGATTTCCGAAAAATAGGCTTTCCGATCGACAAACGTTATGGTGCATGCTGTATTTGCATGTCCTTCAGCAAGATCAGGCAGAGCGGGTCATCGCCGGCCGCCCTTGTGCATGAGCCATAATTAAAACCCTACTTTCCGCGTATACGGAAAATAGGGTTTATTTTTTGTACCGTTGATTGAGCGTGCAGCCTGGCCAGCGACCGTAATATTAGAAACCTGCGCTGAGAGCGGCCTCCCGCTTCAATATCGCGATTCCGTTGACCGGCAGCTCGATTGTGCCGCTTACGGTCAAGCCGGTTTCGGCGTCTGTATAGCTCCTGCGGTCGAGCTCGACGCGAACGGCGCGGCCGGAGAAATTTTGCACGAAGACGTAATCGTGCTGACCGTCCGTGCGCAGCTGGGCAGTCACTCCCGCCGGCAGGTCGGTATCCAGCGCCCGGCGCACGCCGGCATCTTGAACGAGCTTGCCGTAAAACGCCTCGTAGAAGGCGGGATCGCTGACGCGGGCGGCCAAATAGTAAGCTTTGCCTTGGCCCAGCTCGTTTAGCGTTAAGGCCGGCTTCCCTGCGTAAAAATCGTCGCGGTAGACGCCAAGGACCTTGGAGCCTTCCGCATGGATATGCTCGCACAGCTCATGAATCTCATAGGTCCCGCTGAAGCCTAGCGGATTCCCGTCTTCCAGAATCAACGCGTTACGGTCATGGTCATGCAGGCCGTCGATTTCCTCTGCCCATACTCCAACCGCCTTGCGCAGCGGTCCCGGGAAGCCGGTCAGATGGCACAGGTCGTTCTCGTCGACGATGCCTGACCAATATGTGACGAACAAGGTACCGCCGTCCTTGACGAACTGCTCCAGCTTGGCTCCGGTTTCTTCCCGGATTAAGTATGCCATCGGTACGACCAGCAGTTTGTAACCGCTGAAGTCGTCAAACGAGCCGATGATGTCCGTTGGCACGCCCAGCTCCCACAAGGCGCGATACTGCTGCATGACGGTCTCTTCATAATGGATGCCTTTATTGCGTGGCCCTTGGGCGTCGTTGATCGCCCAGCGGTTATCCCAATCAAACAGGATGGCTGCTTCCGCTGGAACGGTGGTACCGAGGATCTCCGTTAACTCGGACAGTGTTTTACCAAGCGCAGCAACATCGGCGAACACGCGCGTGTGCTCATGGCCGACGTGGTCGATGACCGCGCCGTGGAATTTCTCGCTGGAGCCGCGGCTTTTTCGCCACTGGAAATATTGGACTGTGTCGGACCCGTGGGCCACTGCTTGCAGCGAGGACAGCTTGTGCATACCCGGCCGCTTCAGCTTGCTGACCGGCTGCCAGTTCGTCAGTGACGGCGTGCTCTCCATCAGCATAAACGGCTTCTGCTTCAAGGAGCGGAACAAGTCGTGGTTAAATGCAAACCAGGAAGCAACCCCCGCATCGGATTCGGCCTCATGCCACATCGGATAAGCGTCCCAGGAAATGACGTCCACAGCTTTCGCAAACTCGCGATAATCCAACCCGTAGAACAGGTCCATCATATTTACTGTGCAGGGCAAATCCGGATTGATTTGTTTGAGCGGCTTGATCTCATGCTTGTAGAAGTCGATCGTCTGGTCGGATACGAACCGGCGCCAGTCAAGGTTCTGTCCATGCACCATCATTTCGCCGTGAGGTGCCGGGGATTCCACCTGCGACCAGGAGGTGTACGTATGGCTCCAGAAGCTCGTCCACCAAGCGTGGTTGAGCGCTTCGAGCGTGCCATACTTCCGTTTCAACCAGTCGCGGAAAGCGTCTTGGCAGTAGTCGCAGTGGCATTCCCCGCCGTATTCGTTGGATACGTGCCACCCCACCACGGCCGGATGACTGGAATAGCGCTCCGCCAGCCGGGTGTTCATCTGCGTCACTTTTTCCCGATAGACTGGGGACGTAAAACAGTGGTTATGACGCATGCCGTGGAGGTTGCGCACCCGGTTCTTCTCAACGCGCAGCACTTCCGGGTACTTCTCTGACATCCAGGCCGGCCGAGCGCCGCTTGGCGTCGCCAACCAGGCGTAGATACCGTTCTCAGCAAACGTGTCCAGCACGCGGTCCAGCCATTCAAACCGGTAGACGCCTTCCTCCGGCTCTAGCGAAGCCCAGGAAAAGATCCCCACCGACATCACATTGCAATGGGCCAGCTTCATCAGCCGGATATCCTCCGCCAGCACCTGCGGATCATGGAGCCATTGGTCAGGGTTATAGTCGGCACCGTGCATAAAGACCGGCAGTTTGTCGCTGATTGGCGGAAACTTCATCGGTTTTGAGCTTCTACTCATAGGAATAACTCCTCTCCGTTTCTGATCTGTAATGAAGTAGATTGGTTTCTCACGTGCTACGAAATGTAAAAGTGCAGTCCATTTTCGCCAAATCGCCCTTTTCGAAGCTTTTCAACTGCAAAAGTGCAGTTGATTTCAGGGCAAACCGCCCATTTTAGCCTCCATCGTCTCCAATCAAATGTACTTTTGCATTTCACACGCCGAATGAAGAGGGTTTTTCGCAAAATCAAATGTACTTTTACAGTTCGACACACTCTCAAACGCTCTCCTGCCCCTTCAAACGTCACGATGAATGAAAAAGAGGGGACGGGCGTCCCCTCCTTTCACCCCCGCCTGCTTATTGGCCTTGGGCGGCAAGGAATGCGTCGATTTGGCTCTGCAGCTCTTGTTGAATCTTATCCAGACCGGCCGCCTTCAACTGTTTGTTCAGGTCGGCTTGGCCTTTCTCCAAGTCCTTGATCAGGCCGTATTCCAGCGGGATTGCATAACGCAGCATGACGTTACCTACGTTCGCTACTTCGTTCTTCACCTTGGTGTCGTCAAAGACGAAGGTTTCCAGCGGGAAGTGATAAACTTTAGACTGCCAATCCGCCAACATTTGATTGCCTTCTTCCGGATAGGAAGCGTCGGTGCGGTTCAGCAGTGAGTTCCAGCCCCATACGGAGTAGCCCGACAGGTTATAGTTGTTGAAGCTTGGTCCCGGATTGTATTTGTCATCGCCAACCGGCTCGTAGTGCTTGCCGGCGATGCCGTACATCGTCAGATCATGGATTTCCTTATCGTTCTGCAGCAGGTCAATCAGCATCAGCGAACGTTCGACGTTTTTAGACGTGGCATGAATCGCCAATCCGTTTTGCGTGGAAATCGCGCCGATTTTTTTCTTATCCGGCGTCAAATCGGCAACGGTGACTTCCATCTCCGGCTTGTCGCGGCGGATTTCGCCAACGTTGCTGGAGATCGTCCCCAGGTTTTGTGCATACGAGGACGTTTTGCCCGCTTTGATGTCCTGGAACACGTCGTTTTTGTTGCTCACGATGTTCTTCGACCAGCCGTTGTTATCAGCCAAGTCCTTATAATATTTGATCAGTTCGGTAAACTCCGGCGTATCGTACACGTTGAACACTTTCCCCGTCGCATCGTCCAATTTGTAAGCCAGCGGGAAGTTGTAATCCACCAGGTTCCATTCATTTTGTTGCTCCAGCAAAATTTGATCCAGCTCATGCCATTTCCAGCCGTCTGCCGGTTTCGCACCAAACGGGCTGATGCCTTTCTCGCCCGCCCCAATCGTTTTCAAATAAGCGGCATAGGTTTCCGGGCTGTTCACCGGTTCGAGATTGTACTTCTTGCGCAGGTCTTCGCGAATCAGGACAACCTTGTCGGTCACTTCCTGGTTGTTGTTTGGCACCATGTACAGCTTGCCGTTCACTTTTGCTTGATCCCAGGAGGCTTGCGGCATCGCTTCCCAGGTCTTCGGTGCGTAAGTCCGGAGCATTTCCTCGGTCAGCTCAAGGAATCCACCCTTTAACACCTGGTCATTGTAGAAAGCCCAGTTCGCGGTGTAAGCGATGTCAAAATCCTCGTTAGCTGCAAATTTCAATGGGTATTTCTGGGTCCAGTCGGCCCAATCCAAAAATTCGGTCTCAACGGTTGCGTTAATTTTCTCTTTCAGCAGCTTGTTCAGCTCGCCGTATACCTCGTCATAATCCGCCGGTTTGCTGCCGATCATCAACAGCTTCAGCGTAACTTCTTGAGACGTATCCACTGCCCCAGGGGTTGCCGTATTGGCCGACGCATTGTTCGAAGCTGCTGCGTTATTTGAAGCTGCGTCGTCCGGGGTGTTGGCGCTGCCTGCGTTATTGTTCCCGCCGCCGCAAGCGGATAGCAAAGTCATTAACGCCAGCACCATAGCCACAAGAAACGTTGTTTTCTTCTTCAGTTTCATGACGATTATTCCCCCTACAATTTTGATAGAAATAGTGAAATGAAAGGTCAAAAGGATCAGGTTTTTAGCACCGAGAAGGTTGGATGAAGCTAGGGACTGAGCAGCGCAGCGTAGCTGGAGGCTACGTGAGCAGCTAAAATCTTTCCGCAGGAAACATGCTTCGGAAGCATCTGCTTAGGCCCGGCTGAATTCAAGATTCGATGCCGATTCCTCTTCACGACCTACTTCGTGATAAAAAGATGATACTTTTGAGCCTCCTATATGTGATAACCGGGTTGCCCCGAGGTCACCCTTTGACAGCGCCAATCGTTAAGCCTTGCACGAAGTAACGTTGGATGAACGGATAGGCGATCATAATCGGTCCGGTGGCTACGATGGTCATCGCCATCTTTAAGCTCTCCGTCGGGATGTCCGAGGAGACGACGGCTCCTGCCGCCATCATCGCCTTGCGCATGCCGTCCATGTTGCCGAGCAAGCGGTACAAGTAATACTGCAGCGGCATCAGGTCGGAATTGGAGATAAACAAGAGCGCGTTATACCAGTCATTCCAGTAACCCAAGGCGATAAACAGCCCGATGGTGGCCAGCGCCGGCTTCGACAGCGGGATCACAAATTGCAAATAAATTTGGAAATCGCCCGCCCCGTCGATTTTTGCCGATTCGATAATCGCCTCCGGGATGCTGCTCATAAACGATTTCATCACGATGATGTAGAAGACGTTCATCAGCATCGGCAGAATCAGCACAAGCAGCGTATCCTTCAGATCCAGGTAGTTCACGATCAGCAAGTACCACGGGACAAGCCCGCCGCTGAACAGCGTCGTAAAGAAGAAGAAGAAAGAGAAGTGGCTGCGCCATTTAAAATCTTTGCGTGCCAACACATAGGCCGTCATCGAGGTCAAAAACAATCCAAACAGTGTGCCCAGCAAAGTGACGGAAATCGTCACGCCGTACGCCTTCAGCATTTCCTGCGGATACTTGAACAGAATACCGTAGGCTTCCAGCGAAAAGGACGCCGGGATCAGTTGGAACCCGTCCTCGATGATCTTACTCTCGTCCGTCAGCGAAGAAGATAGAACCAAAATGAAAGGAAAAAGACAAAACACCGCCAGCAAAGTCAAAGCAACATATCCGATCATCTGCAGCAGCAGACGGTCGATCGGTTTGCGTTTGGGAGCTGCCGGCTTCATGGCCGGCTGCAGATTGGGTGCCATCGTACTCATCAGCGTTAACCTCCACTCGTTTCATTCGTGTTGCCCCATCGCGGTTGTTTTTTACGCACCGTTTAGAACAAAGCACGGTCCTTATCGTATTTCCGCACGGCATAGTTCGCCAGCATAATCGTCGCGAAGCCCAAAATCGATTGATAGAATCCCGCCGCGGCGGACATCCCAATCTCGTTCGAGGTCGTGAGCATCCGGAACACGAAGGTGTCGATGACATCCGTTGAAGAGAACAGTAAGCCGTTGTTGCCAACCATGTTATAGAACATGCCGAAATCCCCGCGGAAAATATTCCCGATCGCCAGCAGCACCAAAATGATGAGCGTCGGATAGAGGTTTGGAATCGTGATTTTGCGTATCCGTTGAAAGACGTTCGCCCCATCGATCTCGGCGGCTTCATACATCTCCGTATCAATGCTCGTGATCGCAGCCAGGTACATGATCGTTCCGTAACCAAGCGTCTTCCACGCCGATACGACGACGAGAATCACCGGCCAATAGGCGGCCGTGTTGTAAATATCAATCGGTTCGAGCCCGATCGCATTCAGAAGCACGTTGATCGTACCATAATCGTAGTTGAACAGGTTATATGCAATTGCACCAACGACGACCCAGGAGATAAAATACGGCAGGAACATCACCGTTTGCGTGATTTTGCGGAACCATTTCCCGGCCACCTCGAACAGCAGGATCGCGGCAAAAATTTGGATCGCGTTGTTCACCACAATAAATGCGATGTTATACAAAGCCGTATTGCGGGTAACCCGCCAAGCGTCCCCGGAGTCGAAGAAAAACCGGAAGTTGTCCAGCCCGTTCCAGGGGCTTCCGAACACCCCGCCTGTGTAGTTGTATTGTTTGAAAGCCAGGACGATCCCCGCCATCGGCACGTAGGCGAACAGCAGGAAGAACAGGACGGCCGGCGTCAGCATGAGCAGCAGAACCTTATACTTCTTCACGTCGTTCCAGAATCCGCTTCGCTTCATGTCTCGAACTCCCCTCTTGGTTGTCTCTATATCTCTCAGTATAGGGATGAGCGCCTGCTTGCGGGATTCAGTGAAACAACAAAAACTAATACAAATTCCACGATGACCCAAAAATTCAGAAAAAAAGAACCCCGCCTTCCGTAAATACGGAGTGACGAGGTCGGGCACAAGGGAGAAGGCTCACCGGTATTACCCAAACTGTAACGGACCGTAATGACCTTATTTGCTCATTTCCCGTCGATTTCCCATTCTAACGGACCCCAGCGCCTCTATGCGGCCTCTAAGGCATCAATTTAATCAAAAAAGTCCGAAATAAGGTCTCCTCTGTCCGTTAAAAAGGAAGTACGACCAAACTCAGGTCCATAACGCCCCTCCTGTCCGTTAGCCGCCGAGAATGTAATAGCATCAACGCTCAGATCTTATGAGTTTTGCGATATTCCCCGGGCGTCATCCCGGTGGCCTGTTTGAATTGCCGGTTGAAATAAATGATATTTTTATAGCCCATCCGCTCGGCGATTTCATAAATCTTCAATGTGGGATCGGTCAGCAGCTCGCAGATACGCTTCGTCTTAAGCTCGTTCAAGTAGTCGCTGAAATGCCGGCCCGTTTCTTCCTTAAACAAAAAGCCGAGGTAGTTTGGCGTAAAATCGAAGCGGGCGGCGACGTCTTTCAGCGTCATTTTTTGCTCAAGATTGCTCTCGACATATGCCATAATATCTTGAATCAGCTTGCGTTTCTGCTTCTGCTTCTTGACGTACAACAGCTCGGACAACTCAAAGAACCGTTTTCGCAGCCAAGACGTGATATCGTGGATCGTTTCGAACTGGAACAGCAGCACCGGCTGGTGCGTATCCCACTTCAACAGCTCATACAGATTTTCGTTAATTTCGCGCAGATCGGCATGCAGCTGGGTGGTGATGCGGATGATGAGATCGTACACATCGTTTTTCTGAGCCAGCGGGGAACCTTGATAAAACAGCTCCAGCAAGCAGTCGTCAATCGTTACGAGATCATAGTTGAGAATAGCCTTCAACATCCGCTGGAGGATCTCGTCCGTCCGAGCGCCGGCAAACCGGCTTTCACCTGGATACACCCGGCTTTCATGGATCAGCCGGTCCTTGCCGACCAGCCACTTGGCGCTAAGCGCCGCCTGAGCTTGGCGATAGGACGACCGCAGCGCCTCTTCATCCCGCGCGAAGCTGCCAACCCCAACCGTCACGGAGAACGGGGAAATCCCCCGGACCGCCCGGATCAGCTCCTCCAGCAGCTCGAGGAACGTCGTTTCAGGTACGGACGCCAGCAATAGAAACCGTGTCGGTTGGCTGACGATAAACGTTCCCAGCTTCATCTCCGTGGTAAAATGCCGGATAAACGCCATCACCTTCTGAATTTGCTTGCGTCGCTCCTCCTCCGGCATATCGCCGGTCTTCCATTCCAGGTCGTCGATTTCGACGAGGGCTGCCGCCGTTCCCGTTTTAAACAGGGTGTGCAAATATCCGCGAATATGCCCCTCCACCTGCTCCGGGGAGATCTCGTTCAGCCAACGCAGCAGCAACTCCTCGTTGACAATCGTCAGCGCCTCCGTAAACGTGCGGTCCTGATCCCGTTCTCGCTCGATCGCCGCGCACAGCTCACCCAGCATTTTATAAAGCTCCTGATCTTCCACGGGCTTCAGCAAGTAAGCCGACGCGCTGATCTTGATCGCTTCCTTGGCGTACTCAAAGTCTTCGTGCCCGCTGATAAATACGATTTTGACACTTGGCTGGATCGCCTTGGCCTTACGGGCGAATTCAATGCCCGACATGATGGGCATGCGGATATCGGACAGAATCAGATCGATCCGCTCCTGCTCCATCGCCTTAAGCGCATTAAAGCCGTTATTGGCTGTTGCCGCCACCTGCAGGTTCAGTCCGCTGCCCTGCACTCTGCGGCGCAGCCACTCGAGGTCTACCGCCTCGTCGTCGACAAGTAATACGTTAATCTCCATGGCCGTCATTCCTTCTCGTAGTTTTGCTTCTTATTTCGAGCATACTTACCGCTCGTTCCACTGAACATATCGGTTTACAATGAAAACCTATACAAATTCACCGATTTTGCAGACTTTCCTCTGATAAATCATCAAAAATTATTCCATAGCCGGAAGCTCCCCAGGGCTCACCGGAAGCACGATTTGAACCGTCGTTCCGCCGCCGTAGATGCTGGCGATACGAATACCGTATTTGTCTCCGTAGCGGAGCTTGATCCGCTCGTCGACGTTCTTCACCCCGTAACCGCCGGATTGGCTTGGACCGATCAGCAAGCGCTGCACCGTCTCCGGCCTCATCCCAATGCCGTTATCGATCACTTTCAGCTCCAAGTTATCGCCCTGCCGCTTCCCTTTAATGACGATCGCAATCGATTCGCCAAACCAGGCATGCTTAAACGTATTCTCCACAAACGGCTGCAGGATCAGCTTCATCACCTGTACCTGCAGCAGTTCGGGATCCACGTCGAAGTGGACAGAGAAAGCCCCGGCGTATTTAACCCGTTGAATATCCAGATACGTCTCCACCTGCATCAATTCATTTTCCAGCGGCGTAAATACGTTCCCTTGATTCAGCGTCAACCGGTAAAACCGCGACAAGCCCTGAACCATTTCGGTGACCTTGGCTGTCTCGCCGAGATTGGCTAAACTGCTGATCGTCGACAGGGTATTGTACAGAAAATGCGGGTTAATCTGCGCCTGCAGCGCCTCCAGCTCCGCTTGCTTCTTCTGGATGCCTTGCACATACACGCTGTTGATCAGCCCCTGAATATTGGCAGCCATAACGTTAAACGCATCGGCGATATGTACAAACTCATCGTTGCCCGAGAAGCGAATCCGCTTCTGAAAGTTCCCTTCCTGAAAGGAACGGACGAGCCACACGATTCGTTTCATTTTCCGTCCGGACAGCCGGGCCACGATATACCCAATGAAGGCCATACCGATAAAGCTGATGCCGCACACCGTAAAAATCACGCGCTGCAGCCTGCCCGCATCCTTGGTTAAGTAG
>NZ_GG695991.1:35172-59171 GCF_000159955.1 Paenibacillus sp. oral taxon 786 str. D14
GTAATCTTTCGGAACCAGCGCCTCAATTACAAAATCGGAGCCCGGGATCGATTCATGCAGGCTCAGATATTTACTCGGCTGAGCCCCCATTTCCGCGTTGCCCCGCTGGTAGAGCAAGGCACCATCCGACGCTGCGTCAATCAGGCGTACCGTAATCCCCTGCTCGACAGGGAATGTGGAGAAGTCGCCAAACAAATCGTCTAAGGAAGCGGTGATGCGGACGTATCCGATCACGGTCATGTTCCCGCTATAGGACACCAGGCGGCGGATATGGGAGATGTTCCCCAGCCGCTGATCGGTGTCAATCTGCAGCCAGATATTGTCCCGTTCGGAATCTTTAAACTCTTGATACCAGGCACTGTCCTGAATGTCCTCAAACGGCAGGATGTAATAGTCACTGCGGTGAATCGGCTCCTCCAAGTTATCGCCCGAGACGATATACAGATCGCTGTTCAGCGTATACAGCATCAGCCGAATATGGTTGCCAAACAGCTTGAGCGGCGCCGTAATTTGCGGAACGATCTCATCCAGCATGACCAGATAAATGTCGTACGGCTCCCCTTTGGTCTGCAGCGCCCGTTGAAAGGCGAGATTGCCAAACAAGGTATCCGACATCCGCTGGATCTCGTCCATCTGATAGCGAATGTTGTTCCGGGCCTGCTCCATTCCGGTGCGGATGTTCGTCTCGGCCATCTCCGTCCGGGATTCGGTCAGCATCGCGTACGACACGTAGCCGATGATCACGTCCGTTAACAGCACGAGCAGCAGGTAGGGAATCAGCATTTTGTAGGTGAAGGGAATATATTTTTTCATGGGATCGCCAAGCTTTCTCATCGATTTAATCGCTTACATTCAGCCTCATATTCATCATATCGGCCCTTGTCCAGAAAATAAATAACAAAAAAAACGACCCGGGTCGATGGCTTCACTTCGCCAACCCGAATCGGTTTGATAGGGTGTTTATTATAAGTTTTCTGCGTTCTTTACCGCATGCTCCCAGCTAGGAAAATAAAACAAAGCGTTGCGCATCAACTCTGGATCGTTCTGCTTCACTTGCTTCTTGCTCAGCGAAACGCCTTCACTCTGCAATCGTTTGATTCGGCGGACAACTTCATCCGCTTCAAGAGTGGCATCCATACAGCTTTGCTCCTTCCATCTCAGGTTGCTTATAGCATTTCTATTTCACATGCAAAATATACCTTGGCTGCTAGATTTAAGCAACACGCTGGCCCGATGCAGCTACAGTGTGACACCATCCCCGGAACGAGGCAGCTTGCCGCCCTTTCCGGTCAGAAAGCTCCGAATCGCCTGTCGATTGGCATACGTCAGCACGATCAGATTCACCAGCCAGACGCCCCAGAAAGGCAGTGAATAGCCGGAAACCAGCAGAAAAATGGACAGCATCGCCATGCCAACGACAACTTGGAAGCCGTCGGCTTCCCTAGACGCATATTTTCCCTTCTTATAGCAGGAAAATACCGCAAGCAGCACGGCGAGAATCACCGCATAGGCCAAAGCCGCCTCAAATCGGGTTAAGGCGCTCCACACGCCGAAGGTTACGGCAATCGCCTTGCCTCCCTTAAATTTAAGGAATGGCGAAAAGGCATGCCCAAGGATCGGGGCGATCGCGACCAGCGTCATCCCGAAATCGCGTCCCAGCATTCCCGATTCGACCAGAAAGACCAGCGGCATATATCCCTTCAAAAAATCGAGCAGAATGCCCGCCAACCCCCAACGGTAACCGGCAGACTGCCACAGGTTAAACGCTCCGGGATTGCCGTCCCCGACCTGTCGTAAATCTTTCCGGGCCGCCTTGCCCAGCCAATAGGAAAACATCAAGGCCCCGCACAGGAACTCAGCCACAGCCAGTAAGAGAATCATCGGTCTCCCCTGCTTCCTACCTGCACGTCCCGACCTTTCCAGGTGACCGATCCGCGAAACACCACTTGATAGGCCGAATAGATCAGGATCACGAGGAAAAAGAGGGTAGACAACACGTGAAGCAGAGGCATCCATATGCCAAACTTCCCAACATAACGTACCAACAAATAGAGCTGCACCGCATACAGTACATACCCGATCAGCAGCGGGTAAGCCCAGGCCGTGTTCCAAAGGAACAATGCGCCTTCGGAAGCGATAAGCCCCAGGAGCCACACCGCAACCAGCAGCGTCGTGGCCGGCCGTAGCTTGGCAGTGCTCAGCACCGCACCTTTACCGAACCCCTCCAGCTCGCTGCGAATCCCGTTCGGGTACATCCGGAAGGAGACGAGGCCGCCGCCGAGAAAATTGGTCACGCGAATACCTGCCTCACGGAACTTGGCGCCAAGGTTCAAATCGTCGAGCAGCTCCGAACGGATGCTGTCATGACCTTGAATCGCCTCATAATCCCGGCGCGTTGTCACGATACAGGAGCCGTACAGCCCCTTGTGCCGGCTGCGCATTTCAAACGGCGAGGTGAATGCAAATACGCCCAAGACGTTCGTAATGAGCGCCAGGCGTTCATAAAACTTCTCCGTGACATGAAATGGAACCACGGAAATCACGCCGCCCGCTTCGGCCCGCGCCTGCAACAGCGACTCCAGCGCCCGGGGGGCCAAGCGAATGTCCGCATCCAGAAAGACAATCACGTCGCCGGTGGATTGCCGGTAGCCGTTCCAGACCGCCCAGGTTTTCCCCGTCCATCCGGGAGGCAATGCGTCGTTCCGAATCACGTTCACTCCATATTTAGCGGCAACCTCATAGGTGCCATCCTCCGAAAAATCATCCACTACGATAATCTCATCGGGAGCATAGGTTTGCTTCTTAAGCGAACCCAGCAGATGCGGCAAATTCCCGGCTTCGTTCCGCGCCGGAATGATGACCGACACCTTCTCTCCCCCGCGATAAGATCCTTCCCGTTCAGGAACAACAACTGCCCGAAACAGGATCCATCCCGCAATCCATCCGATGGCTAATACGATCCAAATCCCCATCGCTGCCCCACCTCTTTCGCTTGCCGGAAATAAAGTGAAATACGTATATGAGTATTCTATGTCCGTAATAGCGTAGATGTACAAAAAAAGTAGAAGAGACTACCGCTAGTGTAGTCGACAATTCCCAATTTTTCAACAAAAAAACAAAGCCCCTCTCGGCAGCCGAGAGAGGCTTAGATCAAATCTTATTGTTCCAATTCGACAAACGGATCGTCGATCACCAGGCTCTGCGCTTCTGCATCGCTGATTCCCGCATACAGCGTGGCTTTGCCTCCGCCTTGACGGACGAGTCCGCCGCTGAATACGACGTCGGCCAGATCCGGCCGCTTCGACGGACCCGGCAGGAAATCGGAGCGCTCGGCGATGATCTCCAGATCGGTATATTGGCCGGTCGCCGGGTCGTAACCGAAGGCCATCGGATAATAATGGCGGTCGCCTTGCTCATCGAAGCGGGCGATATGGCCCAGCACCCCCAGCTTGCCGTTGGCCAGCAGGTGGATTTCGTTGCAGCCGCCCCATTCCTCATCAAGGAATTGCTCAAGCAGCGGCGCTTCCTGCACCACCTCAAGCGAGAGGTCCTCAAGCCGGTCCACTTTCGCGAATCCGATTTTCCCCCTGCCGCCTTTCTCACCTTGCGGACGGGTAAATACGCCAATGGCTCCGTCGGACAGCTCCACCAGGCGTAAATCCTTCATTTGGTCCGGGCCTTGGAAGAACAGCTCTAACCGATTGAGACTAGGTCCTTTGTAAAATACCGTCCGCCAACTGAGTGCTCCTTCCAGCTCCGGATGAGGGAACGTCTGCACCCCGCCGAACACCAGCTCCCCGCCGATGCGGGTGAAGAACGGATCCTGCAGCGCAAACACCGGCGCCCCCTCCCGGGGAACCCAATGCTCATCATGGCGAACAAAAAACCAAATCTCCGACTCCTCGCTGTCCCGGCGCTCAACGCGTCCGGCAATGACCAGATCCCCTTCGTCCTCGAAGGGAGCCGAAATATTGTAAACATCCCGTTCGCCCACACCTTCAAACTTCAGTTTGACGGCTTCTCCGGGCTTGTTCGTTTTTGCCATACGGCGGTAGACCTCAACCAATTTCTCGCACGACAAAACACCGCTGTTCTGAAAATTTGCCATCGTCTGATTCCTTTCCGTTAGCTTAGTGGTTTCAAAGCTTCCAGCAGCTGCGGGAGGCGGAAGCTCGCGCAGGCCATCGAATCGTCCGATGCCCCATAATACATGATCACTTGTTCTCCCTTAACGATCGCTCCGCAAGCAAAAATAACGCTATGGAAAAATCCGCTCGTCTCATATTCCGCTTCCGGCACCATCAGCGGCTCCTCCATGCGGGCGATCACCCGGCCCGGGTCCTTGAGGTCCAGCAGGGCTGCGCCCATGCAGTAGCGATGCGATTGGTCCGCGCCATGATACAGGATCAGCCAGCCTGCCTCGGTTTGGATCGGTACGCATCCCGCGCCGATACGCGCTCCGTCCCATTTTCCTTCGCGCAACCCCATCAAGAAGCGATGGTTCCCCCAGTGCTCCAGGTCCGGCGACTCGGCCAGCCACATTTCGGGCTGTCCGATTCCTTCCGGCACCGGGCGGTGAAGCATATAATATTTCCCGTCGATCGCTGCGGGGAACAAGGTTACATCTTTATTGGTCGGGGCCAGGATTAATCCTTCCCGGCGGAACGAAACGAAGTCGCTGGTCGTCAGCCGGCCGACGGCTACACCTCTTTCAGAAACTGCGCTGTAGGTGATATGATATCGCTCCTCCAACCGGGTAATCCGCGGATCTTCGATGCCCCAGCGTTCCAGCGGGTCCTCCGGCCAGACACTAGGCGTCTCGTCGATGGTAAAGTTCAGGCCGTCCCGGCTACGTGCCACGCGAAAATGGGAGATAGACGTCAAGTACACCGTGGCCCCCTGCTTGTCGCGAATGACCCGAGGATCGGAGAAGTCGAAGCGCGGATCTTCCCGGTCTACTTTCACAATTTCCACCGCCGGTTCCGAACCCGAGGTCTGGCCGTTCACGTCAAGCACCGGAACAAGCACATAGCGCGGGTCGGTCTGCCGAGGGCATTCCGCCACCCGCAGCAGCAGGATTACTTCTCCTTCATATTCAGCAACGCCAGCGTTAAATACGCCGAGCACCTCCCAATCCGGGAAGGTGGGCTTGACATCCTTCGGCGTAATCAGCGGATTGTTCACGGAGCGATTGATCTCTATCTTTTGCAACATCGTCATCTAGTAGTTCCTCCTATCCGAAATTCAGACTGATTAGTCTTTCATGCCCGTAAACGTAATGCCCTCGATAAAATAACGCTGAGCCATAAAGAACAACAGAATGACCGGGAGCGCCACCAGCGTGGACATCGCCATCAGGTAATTCCATTGCGGAGCTTCGTTCACGCCGCCCATAAAGAAATACATGCCAACATTAAGCGTATACATCTTCATATCCGACAGGTAGATGAGCGGACCCAGAAAGTCGTTCCAATACCCCCGGAACGCAAAGATCGCTACAGCCAGCAACGCCGGCTTCACCTGCGGCAGCATGATATAAACGAAGGTCTGAAAGAAATTTGACCCGTCGATCTCAGCCGCATCGTCCAATTCCCGCGGCAAGGTCATGAAAAACTGACGCAGCAAGAAAATATAAAACGGTCCCCACGCCGTCCACGCCCGCAGAACAAGCGGGTCGAATTGGCCGACCAAGCCAAATTTCTGCCAGATCAGAAACGTTGGAATCAGCGTGACGTGAAACGGCAGCATCATCGTGGCCAGCAGCACGAGGAAGATCAGACTGCTTCCAGGAAAACGAAACCGCGCAAATCCATAAGCTACAATCGTCGCGCTGATCAGCTCCGCAACAATCCCCAGCACCACGATAAATATCGTGTTAAACAGGTAGCGGTTAAACGGCATCGCCGTCCACGCTTCCACGAAGTTATGCCATTGCGGCGGATCTGGAATCCATTGCGGCGGCCAGGCGAAGATATCCCCGTCCGCCTGCAAAGCGGTCGACACCATCCAGAAGAACGGCACCAGGATGACGGCGGCTAAGAACGTGACGATCACGTAAATCAACGTTTTGTTCACCCATTTCCACGTTCTGCCGGAGACGGCTTGGGTACGGGCTGTCGAAGCATTTTCCATGTGTTACACCTCCTATTAGCGCCGTTCCGATTCGTAGTGAACCCACGCCGGGCTGGAACGGAACACGAGCAGCGTCAACACCAGGATGATGATAAACAACACCCAGGCGATGGCCGACGCCTCGCCCATATGCAGCTGCGTGAATCCGCGTTCGTACACCAGCTGGTTCATAAATTTGCCGGCGGCCGAGGTTGGGCGGACGAACATCGCAATCGTGAAAATTTGCAGTGCTCCGATCATCCCCATGATGACCTGCAGCAGGATCACCGGCGAAATTTGCGGGATCGTGATGTGTATGAACTTGGCGAATCGTCCGGCTCCGTCGATTTCTGCCGCTTCGTATAAATTGCTTGGAACGCCCTGTAAGCCGGCCAGGAATACGACTGTATTGGTACCGAAGATCCCCCATAAGCTCATGATGACAAACGCGCCAATGACATAATGCGGATCGCCAAACCAATTAGGCTTATCGATGCCAAACAACGACAGCGCCGGCGATAGAACATAGTTGATAATGCCTGACTCACTGTTAAACATCCATCTCCACAGCAGCGCCACCGCTACCTCGGGCATCACCGCCGGAAGGAAATAGATCGTCCGGTACGTGCCGATCCCCTTGATTTTATTGTTCAGCAGCATGGCGACCAGCAGTGCTCCAATCACGCCGATCGGCAGCGATAAGGCGGCGTAAAGCAGCGTGATCCGGATGGACGGCCAGAACTCGATATCATTCGTAAACAGCTTGATGTAGTTGCCAAATCCTACCCATTCCGTCTTTCCGAAGATCGAAGACTCGGTAAAGCTCAGGTATAAGGAATCCAGCAAAGGATAAAGGGTAAAAATCAGGAAACCTACAATCCACGGGGAAACGAGCGCCAAACCGATCGCCTGCTTCTTTTTCCAGCCAAGCTTGGAAACAACGAAGTAGAGCACGCTCGCAATGACTAACAGGACGACAGGCACCAGCAACCATCGGATCAAGGTTGCAAGATGGTTTTCCATGCGGTTTCCTCCTTTCTGCACAGGTTGGCCCGTTCGCTTGATGAAGAAAAGGAAGGAGGCTCCCGCCTCCCCGTCCTTCTCTCTCGAACCTTCAATTATTTAATCGCGCTCTCCAGCAGCGGCTTGACTTCCGGAATCAGCTTCTCCGGATCGGTCCCCGCATTGATGATCGGGTCCATCAGCTGCGTCCAGTAAATGTTATCCCATTCCGGATATTTCTCGGAATAGCGGTACGGTCTCGCGTATTCCATCGAGTTGATGATCGCCTCTAGGGAATGCGATTTCTTCGGATGAAGCTCCTGCAACGTTGCCAAGTCCGCCAGGGATTTACGCGGCGGCATGATCTTCCAGTGGTGGATCGCATCGCTCAGATCCACCAAAGCTTCGAAAGCGGCATCGGGGTTTTTCGTATTGACGTTGATGCCCATGCCAAGGATGTCGCCAAAGGTGGCATGGATGCCGGTTGGTCCCGCTGGAACCATAAAAGCTTGCACGTTATCGACCGTGGAATCCAGATCATCGGCTGCCCCGCCCATGAACATAGCCACTTGGCCATCGCGGAACATTTTGTCGAAGCCGCGATCGCGAACGATTTGCTGCGAAGGTGTCAATGGACCCTTCACCAGGTCGGCGTAGAAGTTCAGAGCTTCCTTCGCTTCCGGCGAGTCGATTGGCGATTGACCGTCTTCGGTTAAGACGTCTCCACCGTTTTGCCATACGAACATTTGGGATGGCGGCCAGCCGTTTAACGTAAAGCCCCACTGTACCACCGACTTCTCATCAAACCCATCCTCGCCCGGATGCTTGCCATTCTTGTCCTTGGTCAGCTTCGTTGCCGCATCGGTAAATTGCTCCCAGGTCCAGGTTTCATCCGGATAAGCCACACCCGCTTCGTCGAACAATCCCTTATTCACGTACAGCATCACCGGCTGCTGCAGCCAAGGCAGGCCGTAAACCTTCCCTTCGTGCGTAAACGGCTGAAGCGAAGCCTCGTAATAATCATCCAGATTCGCTGCCGGTTTGTCAGAGGACTTCAATCGATCTGTAATGTCCAGCATCGCGCCTTCCGACGAGAACTGGGCCGCACGCTGTGCGCTGATCCAGAACAGATCTGGTCCCGAATTCCCGGTTAATTGCGTGATCAATCGGGTATCGTATTCCGCCGGATTGGAATCCTGCACGATCGTATACGTTGTTGATTTCTCGTTTAATTCGTCAAGAATTTGCTGCAGTTCTTTCGCTTCGTCCGCCCCGGCCCAGGTCGTCAGCTTCAGTTCCACCTTCTTGCCTGGTTCAGCGCTTTGCCCTCCCTTCTCATTCTGATCGCCTTGGCTGGCACCTCCGCCGTTATTGCCGGAGCAGGCCGACAACAGCAGGGAAACTGCAAGAACCAAGATGATGGCCATGGAAAATTTCTTCTTCACATGAATGACCCCCTACCAGATAGATGATAGAATTACTAACTTCATGACTAACCTTCTTTTGTAACGTTACTCAAGATTACATTTTTATTATGTATCCAAATGACAACGCTGTCAAGAGAGGATTTCAGCTTCACAAAATGCTGAAAACTAAGCTTTTTTCCTGCTAATCGTTTACATTACAACTTTTTTTGTGTATATTTAATTTTGTAACGTTACAAAATGATAAGCAGTACACATAGAGGGGATTCAAACATGCGTAAAAAAGTCGTCATGCAGGATATCGCTGATCGCTTGAATCTATCCAAGAACTCTGTCTCCCAGGCGTTATCCGGCAAGGACGGAGTAAGCGAAGAAACGCGGCGCAAAATTATCGAGACGGCGGAAGCCATGGGCTACCGTTACAACAAGAAGACGTCCGCCGGCAATCAAAATCAAGTGAAGACCATCGGGCTGATTGCTTCAGACTTTGCTTTTTCCATGCAGTTTTTCGGGGAAATCTATCTTGCGGTCGAACGGGAAGCCAAGAACCACGGTATCAATCTCCTTATTCAATCGATTACTCCCGAGATGCGCGACCGGCTGCAGCTGCCTTCTTTCATTGAAGAGAAGCAAGTGGACGGCCTCCTGATTCTGTCGCATATCAGTACGGCTTATATCCGCAACGTGCTTGAGCAAGGCATCCCCACCGTGCTGATCGACCACCATCACCCGCTGCTTTCAACCGATGCGGTTCTGACCAATAACCGTTTCAGCGCTTATATCGCCGTCAAGCATCTGCTGGATTATGGCCATCGGAATATCGGCATCCTGGGCAATGTCGCGGTTTCGCCGAGTTACCAGGAACGTTGGGAAGGCTATATGCTTGCCCTGCGGGAGCACGGCCTTGAGCCGCGTGAAGCACGTATGCTTGTGCATACGCAAGAAGAAGAGGAAATCATCGCTGAAGCGATGAGCCGTGTGGCTGACCAGCCTAGCGCTTGGTTTTGCCTGAATGATGGATTTGCGTTTTACGTCAGCTCGGCGCTGCGCCAGCTGGGTTACCAAATCCCTGACGAGATCTCGATTTGCGGCTTCGACAACAGCCATTATTCCCAAATGGCCACGCCCAAAATCACGACGATGGAGGTTGACCTGTCTCTGTTCGCGCACAAAGCGTTTGATCAGCTCATGTGGCGGATCAAGCATCCGAACGAAGCGTATCAAGAAATTTTGCTGCCCACCCATTTGATCGTGCGCGAATCAACGGCAGCTGTGAAAGTTTAAATCAAAAAAAAGTCGATCAGGATGTAACCCTGACTGACTTTTTTTGTATCAGTGGACGACGGAATCGTTAGCACTCCCCGTCGGAGAATACAAACTAACTGGAATTTCTACCGTTAATATTGGCAGAAACGTAAGTTATGGGCGATTTAACGGTAAATTGTATAGTTAATTTGGGTGCTTTTCCGCTAAAGTGGCGATATTGATGAAATTAACGGTAGGTTTTACTGTTAGTTGCACGTACAGCTGGTCTACATCGAAATTAACGGTACATTTTCCAGTTAATTTGTATTGAGTATCCCGACTTGAGTCCTCAATAACCGAACCAGCCTTTAAGCAAAAACCAGATCACCGGCACCAATAAGGACGGCAGCATATTCAACGTCTTCGCATCGATGATCTTCAAAATCGATAACCCCGAGCTTGCAATCAGCACGCCGCCGACAATCGAAATTTCCGTCAGCAATGAAGTCGTCAGAAAAGTCGCCAAATAATCGGCGCTCATATAAATGGCTCCCTGCCATAGAAAGAGCACGACAGCAGTAAGTGCAATGCCGATGCCGTAGCTGGATGCCAGCACCATGGAAGTCACTAAATCCAGCGTGGCATTCATGTACAGGTAGGTGTGATTCCCGTGAAGCGCGCTTTCAATCGGCCCAAGGATCGACAACGTGCCGATGCAGAAGAGCAGGATGCCCGTCGATAGTCCTTGTCCCAAATTCGAGGTGGAGAACCGCCCCACCAGCCGTTGGAACTTCCCGTCGATGTCCAGCGCGGTTCCGGCCAAACTCCCCGCCGCCATGCTGATGATGAACAGTACAGGGAACGTGCTGTCCTTCATATGGGTCACCGCAGCGTTAATGCCAAGCATGGTGGCGGCCAGACCGATTGCAGTAAATAGGGCGGACTGATACGTTTCCTTCAGCCCTTTCTTAAAGATGCTGCCAAGCACACTCCCCGCCAATATGGCGACCGTGTTCACAATCGTTCCGATCATCTTTCTGCTCCTATCCGTTCATTTGTTCTGTCCTCATTCATGATAACGTTTTGCCGAAAAACCGTCTAGCGCATCTCCTTGATGCCCATCAGAATCTCCACATCGATGGTGATTTCTACGGCATCCCGCTGCGTAAACGCTGCGATTCGCGCTTGTTCCGCAGACCAGGCGAGCGGGCAGCCAGCCGGATGGTTCTTTGGACAAATCGATGCCAACGCCTAACCCATCCGGCCTTTCCAACTGCCGTAATATCCCCTGCAAATGCGAACCTTCCCCGCAACCCATGTCGGCCACGAGAGGGGCAGAAGCGGTGTCGCCTGCGTATGGATTAATGATCCGGGCGATCGTTTCATGCATTGGGGCATAGAGTTTGCTCCCCGCAATGATGCTCCGTCTAGCAGCAAACAGCTCTTTGTCATAATGGCTATGGACCGGACGGGACAAACGGGCATAAAAAAAGAAAGGCAGCACTTCCCGCCTTCCTTCATTTAACTATTCGATCATGGACTTTGAAGAGCTATGAAAAATGGGCAGACGACATGAATTCAAACCATCACGAGCGCTGCAGCATCTTCACTCTTTATGGGGCGGCGAAAATTTTGATATACTGGGAACAAACGAACTAAGAACGGGGATCAAACGATGAAAGACCAAGACATGCTGGCCGTGCTAAAGGCCCTCTCAAATGAAACTCGGCTCAACATTCTCTGTTGGCTGCGGGAGCCGGAGAAATTGGAGTCCGATCTGCCGGATGTCATCAAGCAAGAGTTTCCGGGCAGTGTATGTGTCGGCTCGATTCAGGAAAAATCCGGATTAGCGCAATCCGTCATTTCTTCGTATTTAGCCAGTTTGCAAAAGAGCGGCCTGTTAGAATCAGAGTCTGTAAAATAGTTTGTGTAAACTCCCAAATCTATTAAAATGGAAAGTAATAGAAAGGTTGGGAGAACACATGGGACTATGGACAAAAGAGCAACTACGGACGTTTATTAAGGAGAACAAGCTGGTAACGGCTCAGGATGCGCAAAATGCCTTGAAAGAACTGTTTGCTGAAACTCTTCAAGAGATGCTGGAAGCAGAGCTCGATACGCATTTAGGCTACGAAAAGCATGAGGTCAAAGCCAAGATGACGCCAAATAGCCGAAATGGCAAGAGCAAGAAGACGGTGGTCAGCGAATACGGAGAGCAGGAAATTATGGTTCCACGGGATCGGATGGGTGAGTTCGAGCCCGTTGTTGTGCAGAAACACCAGAAGAATGTAACTGGCATCGAAGATCAGATCATCGCCCTGTACGCCAAAGGAGTCAGCACACGAGAGATTCAAGACCATCTGCAAAACCTGTACGGCATCGAAGTCTCGCCTACGCTCATTTCCAATGTTACCAACAAAATCGTGCCTCTCATTAAGGAATGGCAGAATCGGCCGCTTCAAGGCGTGTACGCCGTCGTTTACATGGATGCGATTCACTTCAAAGTGAAGCAGGACGGTGCCATTGTAAACAAAGCGGCCTACATGGTTATCGGCATCGACCTGGACGGAAACAAGGATGTGCTCGGCATGTGGATCGGGGAGAATGAATCCAGTAAGTTCTGGCTAAGCGTCCTAAATGACCTGCGAAATCGTGGTGTCCAAGACATTCTCATCATCTGTGTGGACAATCTCAGTGGTTTCTCCGAAGCGATTGCTGCCTGCTATCCAAAGACCGAGATCCAAAAGTGTATCATCCACCAAATCCGTAATTCCACTCGCTACGTGTCGTACAAGGATCTCAAGAAAGTCACTGCGGACCTGAAGCCGATTTACAAGGCAGCAACTGAGGAAGGGGCGCTCTTGGAACTGGACCGCTTCGAGGAAGTCTGGGGCGTCAAGTATCCGCTCATTGTCCGCTCTTGGCGCAACAACTGGGAGGAGCTCTCGACCTTCTTCAAGTACCCACCTGAGATCCGCAAACTCATCTACACAACAAATATGATTGAGAGTTACCACCGACAGCTTCGCAAGGTGACCAAGGGAAAGAGTATTTTTCCGACTGATGAAGCTCTGCTGAAAATGCTCTATCTGGCCACGATGGATGTGACCCGCAAATGGACAGGCCGCGTCCAAAACTGGGGACAGATGCTGCTTCAGCTTTCGGTCTTCTTTCCGGATCGGATCAGCAACTACTTACGTTAGAAACGCCAAATCCCCCCTCGGGGGGATTGCTTGGAACTGAGTTTACACAGAAATCTTGACAGACCCGATCATTAGGGAAAGTTCCCCCTCACAACCCAGCCAGCAACCCGAAACTATTTTTGAAAATCGACTTTTTCAGGAGCAACTATATAGCTATGAGAAACAAATACATCGTATATCTTTTGATTCTGAAGCTTATTGCCTTCAATTCTGTTTAATAAATCCAGAGGGGTCATGAAAAACTGACTTGTCTCCGTCATGTAACTCTTTTCTTTACCTTTAAACTTTTTTCTTAATTTCATATAGTTTCCCATCCGTTGCAAATGTCTGAACCCCATGTTTCTAATCTGGTTATTCCGTTCACTGTCATTAAGCTTGTAGAAAAATTCTAGGACTTTATTGGACTTATATTTTTGTAGTTCATTAAATATTTCCAACTTTCCTTCTAAACTTATTCCTCTTTGGTGATAAGCAGCAATAAATGCATCAATATATAGTGGTTCAACATTTTGAATAAGTTCATTTTCTTTAGCGATCTTGTCATTTCTACTCTTAATAGCGTTTAGCCTCTTAACCTTAAAACTGTTGAACTTTTCTTGATAACCCACACTATCAAAGTTAGCTTTGTGCTTAATAACCATACCTTTAGATAGCATGTGTTTGACTTTAGGCAGATTAAGAAAATGCTTCCTCGGTGGGTCAGGCTTGTACCTGACATTCTTACCAATCTTTCGCAAGAATTCATCTTTCTTTTTATAGTGTTGATAACGTTGGTTTAGTTCGCACCACTCATGTGGATACAACTCTTTAAATAAATTTACCAGTGTATCCGCATTATAATCATAAGGTAGAACTTCTGATAGGCGTCTCAATATTTGTGTGATTTTTTTATTGATCCGCATCGTTTCTCCAACATATTTTCTTTTTGTTACACCCGGCATGTACTATATCTCCTAAAATGATCGTTATCAATGCATCTCTAATTTACACACTTTTTCGAATGTTATATGAATCTATATTTTTATTAATGTCGTATGCTATCTGAAGATAATAATCGATATTATTAATAAAATCGACCCACTTAACCGATCGTATATATGAGGCTTCTCCGGTGTATACCTTGTTTAATTCACTATGGTTACTACAGTCGTTATAAGTAGGAGATTTTATGTTAAACATATTTTCTCTCAATATTGTAAATAAAGTATAGGTCTTTAGTGTCCTACAATTACAATAGGGACACGAGTTGTCCTGGATGAAATATTCGTAGCTATTATTTTTATCTGGCAAAACAACTGCCAGCATTGCATTGGCGCTACTAGTCCTTCCGTTTCTCGTAAGTTCTTTCAACGAATACGAGATCTCCCATGGGATCCACTGGTCTTCTTCGCTGACAAATGCCGATTTCATATTCTTTGAAATAAACACAATGGTGATGCTACTATCAAAGATCTTATCCTTTAATTTAGTCCAAATCGTTTCATCCTTGAATTCACTAAGGTCTTCACCGTCAGCTTCACCTTTATTAATGTGATCGTCTTCCTTTAGTTTGTCTTGAAGCTCATCTACATAATGTCTTACAGTTGTAGAATAGTCATTATTTAAAGGATATACATTGCTATCGGAATACTTATAGGAAATAAAAATCTTTCTCCCCATTTTATTCACTCCCCAAATTATTCTTTACCTGCCATCCCTAAGGACTCTAATTATTTTTATTACTCTTCTAATGATTTCCTGATGATCATTCTTTGCATCCCCAATGAATTCAAAGTCTGGTTTAAGTGCCGGGAAATCAAAATAGTATTTATCGAAATCTGCGATTACTTCTTCCCATAATGCCTTGGATACATAACCTGTAGCACCTATAGGTATAACCTTAACCCCTTTTGAAACAGCAATATCGAATTCTTTTCTTACACCATCTGCATCTACTACTTGACCATTTTCATCTTTATTCCCAAATATAAACACAGCACAGCCCACATCCGAGATTAAATCTCTCCTATATTTGTCCCATAAATCCTTCAAGTCCATTCCGTTTGTTGCAAACTGGGGGAACGGCCTTAAAATTAAATAATCACTGATTTTTCGTTTGTTCGTGGAGTAAATAAAATCTAATGATCCGTTAATAACAGCACTTCCAACTCCTAAACCAAATCCAGATGCTATTTTGAAATCAGCTTTCACTATCTCATGACTTAGTTGATGAATAAACATCTGGGCAACTTTCTCATCACTATCGAACTGGGCGTACTCTGCTGCACTCCCAGATATAAGTATGTTTGATCTAATGTAACGTTGGTAAATGGTATTTAAAATTTCGGTAATATCTTCATATTCATCAACTAACACTGGTTTGATGTGATACCTTTCTAAATCTGCGCACTTTAGTTCCTGTTTAACTGAATTGTACCTGAACATTTCATCGCCTTCTTCTTGGGGAAGATGGCAGTAATCATTGCGACTGACCTTTCTAAAAAAACAATAGTGGGTTCTTCCGTCTTGGCCCATTAATACTCGGATGCGACTTAATATATACTCTAAATCAGGGTCTTCAAAGCTATAACCAATGAATAAAAAGGTTTTTGAAATTAAATCACCTTTAAGCCCCATTGCAAAAAGCTGATTCTTTTCATAAAATGTTTCGTATTCATCTTTTATCAAAACAGTTTCATCAGCTCTTTCAATATCTCCATGCATTTTGTATACAATCGCATCTCTTCTGGGCTTTAATAGGGCAAAATCGGTTTGCTTTATTTTAACGTCTGGGTTCTTTCCTGCCTCAATCAATGACATTTCAATTAATCTATCATAATTTGTTGTCCAGTAAGTATCTATAGGTAACTTAGCTAGGATTCGGTGGTTCTCATTTATTTGAGCCTGCGCTGAAAAATTATCAATAACCAACTGCGATAATCTTTGCCTGCCATTTTTATTATAGAAATACTGTGCTAAAGATATTAAGTCAGTCTCTTTTTCTATATCAAGGTGAAGCTCCTCTGCTACCTCCTTTAAAAGTCCTTTCCAATTAACATATCCTGAAGCAGCGGATAAACCCGCTCCTGCGAAAATAGCTGCATTTTCTTCATGAAGAGCTTTCAGGAATTCCCGTATTAGAACTTCTTTGTCAGTTGACATCAATTTCTCCCTCCAAATTAATAGGCATAGCTAAATAACAATTCATGTTAGCTATGCCTAGGTGTGTTAATATTTGAATTCTTCCGTTTCGGCCTGCGCCATCAATTCTGCCTGTTGAAGCACCAAATCAATCGCCATTTTCTCCAAATCCGGCGGATAACCGTACTTCTTCAATAACCGCTTGACCGTAATTCGCATCTGAGCCCGTACATTCTCACGAAGCGTCCAGTCGACCTTGATGTTGCTCTTTATCGCTTGGGTCAGCTCATGTGCGATCTGCTTCAACATGAGATCGCCCATCAGTTCCTTGGCCGATTCGTTCGACGCAAGCGCGTCATAGAAGGCCAGTTCTTCTTTGATCAGACCGAGATCTTCGCCGCGCTTGACAGCCGCATTCATATCTTTGGCCATCTGGATAAGTTCTTCGATAACTTGCGTCGTTTCGATGGTGCGGTTGTTGTATTTCCGAATTGCTTCCTCCAGCATCTCTGAGAATTTCTTCGATTGTACAATACTGGTCCGGGAAATAGCCTTCACTTTTCCTTGAAGCAGCCTGCGGAGCAATTCCACCGCTAGGTTTTTCTGCTTCAATCCGCGCACATGTTCCAGGAACTCATCCGATAGTATCGCGATGTTCGGTTTCTGCAAGCCAACAGCTTCCAGAATATCGACAACTTCATCGGATACGACCGATTTCGAAATGAGCTGATTCAGCTCGGCGTCGAGTTCTTTCGTCGTTTTCTTCCTGTTCTCGTCAGTTATCAACTTAATAATCCCTGATTTAACCGCTTTGAAGAAACTGATTTCGACATTGACTTCCTCCGCGGCGGAAGTTGTCGCGCAGAGCGAGAATGCTCTTGCTAATTCCGTCGTCCAATTCAAGAAGTTCCGCTTGCTCTCCTCACCCAATCCAAGTACGTAATCGACCGTCTCAACAATTGCCTTCATCCGTTCGGATGCTTTCTCAGAAGCAAATTTACTGTAGTCATACCCATGGAGCAATTCGCGGAGAAGCTGAAGCCTTTCCAGCATAAAATCAACAGCTTGGTCCGTATCGATGCCGGCAGTTTTACGGTCGTTTTCCGTATATTGTTGAAGTGCCGATTTCAGCAAATCGGCTATGCCGATGTAATCGACGATTAGACCGCCCGGCTTGTCGCGGAACACCCGATTCACGCGGGCGATCGCCTGCATCAGGTTATGTCCTTTCATCGGCTTGTCGATATACATTGTGTTCATGCACGGCACGTCAAACCCGGTCAGCCACATATCGCGGACAATGACGATCTGCAGCGGATCGTTCACATCTTTCATCCGTTTGGACAAATGTTCCCGACGCCGCTTGTTGCCGATAAACGGCTGCCATTCTTCCGGATCGCTGGAACTGCCGGTCATGACGATTTTGATTTTGCCTTCGTTATCATCATCGCTGTGCCAATCCGGCCGGAGCGACACAATTGCTTTGTACATATCAATAGCGATCCGACGCGACATCACAACGATCATCGCTTTGCCAAAACCGGCTTTTTGCCGTTGCTCAAAATGTTCAACGATATCCTGTGCGACTTTCTTGACCCGCTTCTCTGCACCGGCCAATGCTTCTAGCCGCGCCCAACGCGACTTCAACCGCTCCCGCTGCGTGTATTCCTGATACTCCGTAATTTCCTCATACTCGCTGTCAATGACCGGGCGCTCAGCCTCCGACAACTCCAGGCGGGCAATACGGCTTTCGTAATAAATTCTGACCGTGGTTCCGTCTTCTACGGCTCGGGTCATATCGTAAATATCGATGTAGTCACCAAAAACGGCAGGCGTATTTTTGTCTGTCAACTCTACCGGTGTTCCGGTGAAACCGATAAAGGAAGCGTTCGGCAACGCATCGCGCATATACTTGGCATAGCCATACTTGATTGTCGCCCCGTCTTCCCCGGCAACCATTTCCGCCTGAAACCCGTACTGGCTGCGATGGGCTTCATCTGCGATCACAATCACATTGCGTCGTTCCGTAAGCACAGGATACTTATCTTCATTTTCATCAGGGGTGAACTTGTGGACCGTTGTGAAAATGATCCCGCCCGACTCCACCGACAACAGTTCGCGCAGATGGGCCCGATTCTCCGCTTGCTGAGGCGTTTGCCTGAGCAAGTCCTTCGACTTGCTGAACGTGCTGAACAACTGATCGTCCAGGTCGTTCCGGTCCGTCACCACGACGATCGTCGGGTTGTTGAGCGTCAGCACGAGTTTGCCAGCGTAGAATACCATGGACAAGCTTTTACCGGAGCCTTGCGTATGCCAGATTACGCCGATTTTGCGATCCCCTTCGTCCATCGTCGCACGTTCCGTACTTGCAATCGCTTTGTTGGTAGCGTGGTATTGGTGGTATCCCGCCAATATTTTGAACAATTGCTCCCCATCGGTTTGAAACAACACGAAATGCTTGATGATGTCGAGCAGCCGACTTTTTTCAAACATTCCTTTAATCAGCACTTCGAGCTGGGGCAGGGAAGAAGGAGCCACGTCATAGCCGTCAATCGTGCGCCACATCATGAACCGGTCTTCATTGGCTGTCAACGTGCCGACCCGGGCATTCACGCCGTCACTGATGACCAAGAACGAATTATAGGTAAAGAGGGACGGGATTGTGCTTTTGTATGTCTGCACCTGGTTGTAGGCATCGCTGATCCCGACTTCTTCGTTGGAGGCGCTTTTCAACTCGAATACGGCGATCGGCAAACCGTTCACGAGCACGACAATATCCGGTCGCTTTTCCCCCTGATTCTCGACGACGGTAAACTGGTTGACGACCAGAAAATCGTTGTTGTCGATCCGGTCCGGGTCGGTGTCGAACAGCCATACTTTTTCCGTCGGATATTCACCATTAGCTGCCTGGTATTGTACATCGATCCCGTCAGTGATCATCTTCTGGAACGCCTTGTTATTGATCAGCAGGCTGGGACTGCGCGGCACTTCAATGACCCGAATCGCTTCCTCGATTGCTTCACGCGGCACATGTTTGTTGATGCGAATGAGCGCATCACGCAACCTGTCTTTCAGGATGACGTCATGGTAAAATTGCCGTTCAGGATACTCGCCTTCGGGAGAAATATCCGGGCCGTAAGCTTTCTCGTAATTTAGTTCCTCGAACCATTCCAGCGCTGCCTGCTCCAAATCACTCTCTGTGTAAGATACGGAATAGTAAGCCATTGTTGCACCTCCTTTACGTTAAGGTTGATAAGTTAAATTGCTCTCCGCAATCATTGGCAAATCGTTTGTAATGTTATCTTGCTCAGCAGGAACACGAATCTCACCAGACATGAGTTTGGGAAGAAGAGTGTCTCGGATTTGGGTTAATATTTTATTTCCATAATTGATCTCTACTATATTCTTCAACATTGAACCTGTTATTTCATTAAAGTATTCTAGCGTTTTTGGGTCAGGAAGCAATATTTTAATACTTTCAATTCCTGTAGGGCTAATATTCGGTTGAGCACTCCCTGAAGCTACTGAAACAATTTGATCGAATACTACTTTTTGAGTTAATAAACAATATAAAAATCCGTTTTTCTTGAAAGGATTTTCTCCTAGAAAAAATTTCCCGACCCTTTGATTTATGAGTAATGCTTCATTCGTACGTGGAACTAGGGCAATTTTCCCCACAGTTGCTCCTGTCATAGCTATAAGAATATCTCCAGGATTCGCTAAGAACTCAGAAGCTTTCAACATTTTTTCTTCATCTACACAATCAGTATCTTGTAAATTTATTGTATTACCTATTATATTTTTTATCTTAATAACTTTAATACCTTCGTCTTGCCACCAACTACTTTTGAATGCAAATCCAGATCTAACTTTACAATAATCACCAATAGTAACTACTTTCCACCCCTTCGGGATTAATCCCAGCTCGCTTTCCTCAAACTCGCCGCCGCTGGACTTATATGGTTCACCGTTTTCATTCGGAAACTCAAAGTCCACAAACCACCGCTTAAAAAGAGCTTGGGCCATTTCTTCAAGGTTTTTGTTGATGGCGTTGTTGAGTTCGATTTTGTCATCAAGAGCCCCAAGAATTTTACCTATTGATTGTTGAATTGGGAAAGTTGGTATGTTTAACTGTATAGATTTGATTCCTGATCCAATAACTGTTTCAAAAATACTACCATTCGCAATTGCCCGAAAACTGTTGTACCTTGAAAGCATCAAATAATAAATAAAAAGTTTGTCGTTCCCCTCTTTCGCTTGCAATCCATAGCACGTTTGATTCATCGCCATGCCTTCAGAACTCAATGCAACCTTGCCAGTTGTTGCACCACGTGCAATCAAGACTGTGGTTAATGGTTCTAAAATTCTTGCCGAGCTATTTTCAAGTCCTTTTTTCGAAATTCTCCTACTAGTTTTTCTTATAGTTCGGTTTTCACACTCTGAAACATCTTTCGCAGTGATCCAATCTATTTCTTCAGGCTCCCAATACTCAGTGATTGTTGTTTTAGGGGTACCACCACTAATGATATCAACAACATCACCGAGCATGACATTATTCCATGTCTCAAAACTCAAACCCAATCCCCCCAAGCCGCTTGCGAATTTCATCCTCCAGTTGCCGGGACTTGGCGAACTGCTCCCCGAGCTCTGCTGTCAGCCGCGCCATTTTATCCTCGAACGGTTCGCTGTCTTCTTCCACATCTTCAATCCCTACATAACGCCCCGGTGTCAGGATATATTCGTGCTCTTGCACCTCTGCGAGCTCCGCCGCTTTGCAGAAACCTTTCACATCTTCATACGTACCAGCTTCCGCCTGACCGCGCCAAGCATGGTACGTATCTGCGATCTTCCGAATATCCTCCGTGCTCAACTCGCGATGTGTCCGATCCACCATATGCCCCATTTTGCGGGCATCGATAAACAGGATTTCACCACGGCGGTCCCGAAAGCCCTTTGGCGCTTTATTTTTGGCAATGAACCAGAGACAAACCGGAATTTGCGTAGAGTAGAACAACTGCCCCGGCAAGGTGACGATGCAATCCACCAAATCGGCGTTAACTAACTTGCTGCGAATCTCGAACTCCGCCGTCGTGCTTGTCGACATGGAGCCGTTCGCCAGTACGAAACCGGCAACACCGCTGGGCGCAAGCTTGTTCACGATATGCTGAATCCAGGCGTAGTTGGCGTTCCCAGCGGGAGGCACTCCATATGTCCAGCGGGCATCCTCTGTCAGCCGTTCGCCGCCCCAATCGCTGATATTAAACGGCGGATTCGCCAAGATGTAATCGGCCTTCAGGTTTTTATGTAAATCATTGTGAAACGTATCTGCGTGATGCTCGCCAAGGTTACCGTCGATACCGCGAATGGCGAGGTTCATTTTGCACAACTTCCACGTTGTCGGATTCGACTCCTGCCCATAAATCGCTATATCGCCGATGCGCCCCTGATGTTCCTCTACAAACTTCTCACTCTGAACGAACATGCCGCCGGACCCGCAGCAGGGGTCGTATACGCGGCCCTTGAACGGCTGAATCATCTCGACGAGCAGGCGCACAACGCTGTTCGGGGTATAGAATTCCCCGCCATTCTTGCCTTCCGCGCTAGCAAATTTGCTAAGGAAGTACTCATATACCCGACCCAAAACATCCTTCGAACGGCTCTCTTCATCGCCGACTTTGAACGAGAACAGGTCGATTACTTCGCCAAGGCGGGTTTTATCCAGCGCTGGCCTAGCATAATCTTTCGGCAGTACGCCTTTCAGCGACGGATTTTCCTTCTCGATGGCAATCATGGCATTATCAATGGTCTGCCCGATTTCCGGCTTTTTCGCGTTATCCTTGATATGGCTCCAGCGCGCTTCCTTCGGTACCCAGAATATATTTTCTGCAACGTATTCGTCCCGGTCCTCCGGATCAGCATACGGTTCATTTTTCAATGCTTCATATTTTTCTTCAAACGCATCCGACACATATTTCAGAAATAGAAGGCCAAGCACTACATGCTTATACTCCGCTGCATCCATACTGCCGCGCAGTTTATCGGCCATGCTCCATAATTTTTCCTCGAATCCAATGTTCGCTGTTGCCATGATCCTAATTCCTCCTCAGTAGAGTTCCTCGTATAACTGGCTCTTCACTTGTTCCCAGCGATTCATCGCTTCCCGAACAACTTCTTTATATCGTTCTTTTTCCCGTATATATTGCTCTATTAACTCGTGCTGCTTATCTTCCGGTACCAGAGGCAATTCCAATTCCGCCACATCCGCCGGGTTCAGATTCATTACAGTCGTCCCCCGCTGGAAGCTTTGAATAAGGGCTGTTCCAACCGGGCTTTCCAGAAACATTTTGGCAAAATGACTCTTGATGGCCGACTTGAACCGGATCACGATCATATTCGAGGAAGCGATGACCATCCCTTGAGCCTCCGGAAATACAGCCAGCTTGTTCACGGTGCCGCGGCACGTCATGACCAGGTCACCCGGGAGAATCTCGTAACGTTTCACTTTCCTCTCTTCCTCGTCAATCGTTTCAAGCTGATCCAATAGCACTTCGCCGTCATCCAGATTGGATATATTCAGCACCTTAATGTTCCCGGGCTTTAGATCCTGCTTAAGAATCGATTTTCCCCGAAAAATTTCTGCCACATCGCGCAACTTCACTTTCGGGGTTGCCGCCTGCTGAAACGAACGAAGTATATCCTGATCTTCATCCAGCAGCAGTTCGATTCGCCAATGATCCAGCTCTCGGAACCGATCCGGATGGATGGTAATCTCCCGTTCCCCCACAAGCTTTGACTTCTCCATATGGAGTCGCCCGAGGATCACCTCTTCCACAGGCACTTTGCCGAAGTCAACCTGATAGGTCTTGATAGAAGTGTAGGGACGAAACAAGCCGTCCGGAAGCGAATAGATCGTTTGCACCGGCGCCTGATCATTCATTTTCTTCCGCCAGCTGGCGATCGCGCCGGATTGAAACAGCATCCGTGCAGGAAAGGTCACGCTCAATCTCCCGCCGTCTTGCAAGAGTGGAAGGAGGTAGCTGGCCGCTGCGCCTTCGGATTCCCGAACCGCGACATCGTCATCGTTCATCTTCATCCCGAAATTCGGCATCGCCAGGATCGCGTCGAATTGATGTTCTGCAGGCAACGGTTGATAAATGGACCCTTGAACGATGCGGATATTGGAATAGGGCTCGAAATACGTTTTGAACAATCTGCCGATGATGTAGTTTTCCGTTAACAATGTGATTGTCCATGGTCGATGGTAACATTTCGTTTCGATGAGTCCTTTGATATACTTTTCAGCTTCTGCAAACAGGATGTTCGTGCAACCATGTCGCTCACACTGATCGACAAACCGCTCGACGATTCCCGGATGGACGACAATGCTCCCTGTAACACGATCTTGTTGGATGGTGAGCATGGCGTATTCCAACAAGTCCATATCCTTGCCTGCATGGTATAATTTATAAAATAAATCCCGATCGCCGGGAAAATGGCCTAATTCTTTGTCTAAGGCTCGTTCCTTCATCCACTGAAACAGCTTCTCAGGTTCTGTCATTAGCTCCGTTTCGGCCAACTGTTGCTGTTCCAGAAGTTGTTGCGTCCGTTTCACTCGAATGGCTTCGCGAAGCAACTGATCACGTGTTGATATATCATGGAGCAGACAGATATTCCAGAACGATTCAATCAATCTATCACCTTCTTTCAAGATAAAAGTTAGGTTACTTCCTTATTTTATAATCGAGAAATTTATAACAAGAAGATTCGGGTTTAGTCCCTTTTGATCAACATAACTTCTACCCAAATACTACCACGGATAAATCGAGTATTTCAATACTAAATTCAGTTCAGTATTCACCGGGAATTTGATTGAATTTTTTATTGGCTCTGGACA
>NZ_GG695991.1:59824-72671 GCF_000159955.1 Paenibacillus sp. oral taxon 786 str. D14
CAGATTACGGGATATTTTCGTTAAGATTGCATCGTAAAAAACTACGAAAAATCCGAGAAACTCTTTGCCGCACTTAGTTTTGTATCTTCTCGTCTTAAATTCCGGTTTCATCACGAGTGATAAGAATCATAGTGGATTAACATGCGAAAACCAGTGAAATGATGAATTCGGATAATGGTGTTGTTGGAAAACTGGAGAAAATTAATAAACAAGGGATTAGCTAGGGATCACAGCAACAAAAATGAAAAAAGCCAAGGAAAACTCAGGAGTGACTCTGAGTTTCCTAGGCTTTTTGATACCGACTCCATAATCTTTAGATCGACTTCACAATCCTTGTGGCGACTTTAATTACTTGTTATAGATAGCACCAATTTTATTTCCTCTTACTCCACCGTCACGCTCTTCGCCAAGTTCCGTGGCTTGTCGACGTCATTGCCGCGAGCCAGGGAAGCGTAGTAAGCGAGTAATTGGAGCGGTACGACGGACAGCGCTGGTGTCAGCAGCGGCAGCGTCTTCGGAATGGACAGCGCTTGGTCAACCGACTTCAGCAGGTCAGGCACATGCTCCTCGTGCGTGATCGCCATGACTTCTGCGCCACGCGCTTTGACTTCCTTGATGTTGCTGACGGTTTTCTCCAGCACAGATTCCTGGGTTGCCAGCGCAATCACCGGAACGCCTTCTTCGATTAAGGCCAGGGTGCCGTGCTTCAACTCACCGGCAGCGTACGCTTCAGAGTGAATGTAGGAAATTTCCTTCAGCTTCAGCGAACCTTCCTGCACGACGGAATAGTCGAGACCGCGACCGATGAAGAACAGATGCTCATTGCTCGCGATCTGCTCTGCATAAGCCTTCACCACATCGGCTTGAGCCAGCATGCTTTCCACTTGCTCCGGCAGCGACTGCATGGCCGCAATCACATGAGCCACTTGATCTTCGCTTTGCGTACCGCGAACCTGAGCCATGTACAGAGCAAGCAGGTAAAAGGCAATCAACTGGGACGTATACGCCTTCGTCGAAGCGACGGCGATTTCCGGACCAGCGAGCGTAGCGATCACATCGTCTGCATCGCGGGCAATCGAGCTGCCAACCACGTTGGTGATCGCCAGCACATGAGCACCGTTTGCTTGCGCTTCACGCAGTGCTGCCAACGTATCGGCCGTTTCGCCCGATTGGCTGACAACGATCACGAGCGTATCCGGCGTAATCAACGGCGAGCGGTAACGGTATTCCGAAGCGACGTCCGTCATCACCGGAATGCGTACGAGTTGCTCGATCGCCGTCCCGCCGACCAGACCGGCGTTATAAGCCGTACCGCAAGCAACGATATGAATCGCTCTCAGGCTGCGGATCTTCTCGTCCGTCAGTTTCAAGCCAGGCAACACGACTTTGCGTCCGCTTTCGTCGATGCGGCCCAGCATCGTGTCCCGGTAGGCCTTCGGCTGCTCGTGGATCTCTTTCAGCATGAAATGATCGAACCCGCCTTTTTCCGCGGTGACAGCGTCCCAATCGACACGAATCATTTCCCGAGAAATAAAATTCCCTTCGATGGTCATCAGTTCGACAGAATCCTTCGTCAGCACCGCCATCTCGCCATCGTTCAAAATATAGACGTTCCGCGTGTAATTCAACAACGCAGGAATGTCGGAGCCGATAAAGTTCTCGCCTTCGCCAAGACCAATGATCAACGGGCTAGCTTGACGGACAGCCACCAGTTTGTCAGGTTCATACTCCGTCAGCACCCCAAGTGCAAAAGCGCCGCGCATATAGCTGATCGCCTTCTGAACCGCCTTCACGATATCGCCTTGATACTCGCGAGCGACCAGATGGGAAATGACCTCCGTATCCGTTTCAGAAACAAAGACATACCCTTGACTGATCAGCTCTTCCTTCAATTCCAGATAGTTTTCGACGATCCCATTATGCACGACCGAAAATTTCTGGGTATGATCGGTATGCGGATGAGAATTCACGTCAGACGGTTTGCCGTGCGTAGCCCAACGGGTGTGACCAATCCCGGCCGAACCCTTGAGCGGTGCATCCTCCAGCTTGGATTCCAGGTTCGCCAGACGGCCGAGCGATTTTGCAATCTTCAGACCCTCCGACGTAAACACAGCAATCCCTGCGGAGTCGTACCCGCGATACTCCAGTTTCTTTAATCCCTCAAGCAACACCGACTGCGTATCCCGATTCCCAATGTATCCAACAATACCACACATAATCATTTATCCTCCGTTTCATTCTTACAAGATGGTTTTTTGGCCGTAAGAAATGAAACACGGAAGAAGCCTTACGCGGTACACCGAGACAGAACTATTCAATTGTAAAAAAATATATCCAACCAATCATCAACAGATTGATCATCACTCAAACGTTACGCAACTTTCATTCATTTTTTCACGAATGTCCAGATTGCTCCGTCTACCGCGGCTCTTTCCGCGTCACTTGCTTACGTACATTCATGAACGATCTATGAATGTGATTATCCATCTGCCCGCACGGTTTGTGGGAAAGGTCGCCCCATCCTTTTGCCGATACGGTTACGGTGCGATGCAGCACCGGGAGGCCCCCGCCGAACATTCCGAACACCTCCACCTCGTCAACTTCGCTTTGCCGTACGCTTGAACCGATAATAACGCCTCAAGGATTCACCGTTGTCGCTGCAAGCCAGCCTTCCGCCCCTGCTTCTCAACAACGTTCCCTTGATCTCGCGCCGATTTCCTAAATCGGTCCAAACGAAACGCGCACAATGAAGTTCTGGCGCTTAAAATCCGGTAAACCTAACTACCCTCACTTTCTCTGCTCGAATATGCTTAATTATATGCACCTTCACACGATTTGGCAATGATCATCTTGTCCTGATTCGTCGAACCGTGTTTTTTACCCTATTGGCCTAGAAAAAAACGGGAATTCCTTCTCCCGTCGAGCTTGTCCCCCTGTACCCTAATGGAACTTAAGGCTCTAATGTCCCTTATTGGCCCTTCATTTCCCTTTTCGCCCGACACTTTGCACCATGATCCCTTTCGTTCAGATCTGGGTGAATACGCACCCGAATGAGGCATTTAATGCCCTTAAGTTGCACCTGCTTTTCACCTCTCCTCAACCTGATGCAACGGGATAATCGTCAAAAAGAGAGCCAAACAGACGCCCTCTCCCTAGCAAAAACCGCCCGACAGGCATCCTCACCCGTCCGGCGGTTCTCAAAGTCCTATATCATGAACCAAACAATCAGGTCGTTACACCAACTGCTTCTCTACAACCTCTACAATTTGCGCGACCAGCTTCTCCAGCTCCGCTTTCTCCGGCCCTTCGGCCATAACGCGGATGAGGGATTCCGTTCCCGACGGCCGAACCAGCACGCGCCCGTTATCGCCCAATTCTTGCTCTACTTCCGCAATCGCTTCAGCAATCACAGCGTTACCCGCGAACTTGCTCTTGTCCTGTACGCGAACGTTCACCAGCACCTGCGGATACTGCTTCATGACCTTCTTCAGCTCGCTAAGCGGCTTGCCGGAAGCCAGCATCGTATCGACCAGCTGAATCGCCGTCAAAATGCCATCCCCGGTTGTATTGTAGTCCAGGAAAATCACGTGACCGGACTGCTCCCCGCCCAGATTGTAGCCGCCGCGCAGCATTTCCGCCATAACATAGCGGTCGCCTACTGAAGTTTGCTGGGTAGCCAGCCCCAATTTCTTGGCCGCTTTATAGAAGCCAAAATTACTCATCACTGTCGAGACAACCGTGCTGTCTTTCAGCTTACCGGCTTTGTTCATCGCATCGCCGCAGATGCACAGGATATAGTCGCCGTCCACTTCTTGACCTAGCTCGTCAATCGCAATCAACCGGTCCGCGTCGCCGTCGAACGCAAGCCCTACATGAGCGCCAAGTCGAACGACTTCTTCCTTCAGCCGCTCCGGATGCGTGGATCCGCAATGATCGTTAATGTTGAGCCCGTTAGGCTCAGCTGCCAGCGTATGCACTTCGGCTCCCAGCTCGCGGAACAATCTTGGTGCCAGCTCATAGGCCGCCCCGTTCGCGCAATCCAACACCACCTTCAGCCCTTTAAACGAGGAGTTGATCGTCGTTTTCAAGTGCTCAAGGTACTTCAGCTTCGATTCATTGTCCACCGTCACGGTCCCCAAGTCGCCGCCGATCGGCCGCGGTAACTCGTCGACAGCCTTGTCGAGCAGTTCTTCGATTTGCAGCTCCGTTTCATCCGACAGCTTAAAGCCGTCACTGCCGAAGAACTTAATCCCGTTATCCTCCACCGGATTGTGGGATGCGGAAATCATGACGCCCGCGTCCGCTTTAAGCAAGCGAGTGAGATAAGCAACCGCAGGTGTCGTCACGACGCCAAGTCGAATTACTTCGGCGCCAATCGACAACAGCCCCGCCACCAACGCAGACTCCAGCATTACGCCGGAAATACGCGTATCCATACCAATGACAACCTTGGGCTTAGGTACCTGCCCTGCAAGCACATAACCGCCGCAGCGGCCGATCTGGTAAGCCAGTTCTGCTGTTAATTCTTTATTCGCAATTCCTCTTACGCCATCCGTTCCAAAATACTTCCCCATGATTTCACTCCTTCAACTGTTTGCCAGTACCGCACCGTTCTCCTCATCTCCCAGGAGGCGTCTGACCGGTCTATGTTCGTCGTTGTCTGCTTATGTTCATGTTACGTGCCATTACCGTTCCCTGAGGTATCGTCGTCTGTCGCATTGCTTCCATCCTCTTGATGAGATGGCGATCCATGCGATGATCCATTACCGGCTGGGCTTTGTGTACCGTCTGACGGATTTGGATGCTCCACAGGAACACCGGAGGTTGGATTTCCTTTCTCCGTCAGTTCCACGTCCACGGACAATGAAGTGTTCGGGTCGGCCAGAGCCACACCCTCCGGCAATTTAATCTCAATCGGGATCGTATGCGTCCCCGCCCCCAGATGTGCGAGATCAGCGGTCAACTGAATGTTCTCCGGCTGGAGCGCGTCCAACACCACGCTGGCCCCAATCACTGTCAGACTCAAGCTCGGCTCAGTTGGCCGGATCCACTTGACATCGTACATGGATCCGACATTTTTCAACGTGATCGGGATGTCGTCCAGCTGCTTCTGTCCTCCCGGCATTACATGCAATGTGATCGTGGCAGAGCTCGGCTCGATTTTCTCAAAACCTTTTGGAGGAGTCAAGTCCACCGAGTATTTAGTCTCATTCGAACCGTTATAACGGCTTAGATCCACCGTCAACGGATAGGAGGATATACCCTCCAACGCTTCCTTTGTACCGTATAGAACGACTCCCTCTACGTCAATCTCCACATCGGTTAAGACGTATCCGGAAGGTAATTGCCCGGTTTTGCGTATTTCGATCGGCACATTTTTGTATAGCTTATTGATTGGGATGTCTACAACCACGGAACCAGGTGAAATCTTCGCATTCTCCATGGGCATCCCTTGCTTATCATATGCTGTCAGTTTGACACTTTTGCCTTTAACGGATTCCTTCAGTCCCGTCACATCCACCGTACCTTCGACTTTGCTCAGCTCCTGCGCCTCACTCGCCGGCAGGGTCACATCAACGGTGCCGCTCCCGGCAACAATTGGAGTCCCAAGCACTAAACCGTCGGCCGGCTCCCCTTTCGTGACAATGGTCACGGGAATCGTCCGGGTTTCCTTCGCTTCAATCGTTACCTTTACGATGGAGGGTTCCATGGAGACCAGTTGGACCCCAGGAGGAAGCTCATGGGTTAAAGGAAGGGTAAATGTCCCAGGTCCCAGATTTTCCAGATTTAGCCTCGCCTTATAATCCGAGAAATTCGTCGTCAAATCGATCCGTTTCCCCTTCACTTCCATACGCACGGTGCTGGGATCCAGATCGTACAAAACGTATTTGTCCTCGTCAAATCCGGTCACTTCGATTTTGACGTTGTCGATGTAACGCGACTGCGCCAAGGTAGTGGAGTCTACGGGAGTCCCGCTGTCCAAATGAACCATCGCCCACAACATGATACTAAACACCAGCGCAAGGACCTTGGCAAAATTGTTGTGAGTTAGCCATTTATCCATTTTTGTCGGCCTCCTTCCTTCTACGGAACGGGCTGCGCTTGTCTTGGGTGCGCGAGTTCGGACCTAATTCCGCATACAGCTTGGAAATCAACGACTCCTCGTTAATGTCCCTGACGACCTGACCGTCAATCGCAAGCGAAATTTGCCCCGTCTCCTCCGACACGACGATCGAGACAGCATCTCCGACCTCACTAATTCCGATCGCTGCCCGGTGCCTTGTACCCAACTCCTTACTGATGAACGGATTCTCCGACAGCGGCAAATAACAGGCGGCCGCAGAGATCCGGTGGCCTTGAATAATCACGGCTCCATCATGAAGCGGCGTATTTGGGATAAAGATGTTGATCAGCAGCTGCGAAGAAATAATCGACTGCATCGGAATTCCCGATTCGGTATATTCATTTAACCCCGTATCGCGTTCAAACACGATCAGAGCCCCAATCTTCCGGCGCGATAAATAATTCACGGCTTTTATAATTTCACCGATCTCTTTGCCAAACTCTTCCTCGTCCGCGCTGTTTCGCCCGAACAGCTTGCCCCGGCCAAGCTGCTCCAGCGCACGTCGAAGCTCCGGTTGGAAAATAATGAAGATCGCCAGCACGCCAAACGTAAACATTTGATTCATCAGCCATTTCAGCGTATACAAGTCGAACCAGGTACTTACGGCCCAAATAAAGACCAGAACTAAAATTCCCTTGAGCAACTGAACGGCCCGTGTTCCGCGGACAAGCAAAATCAAGTGATATATTATATAGGTAACAATTAGGATATCGATGACATCCTTAATGGTATCCTGCCAAGTCAAATTCGCAAAATAGTTCATGCTGCGACCCCCGGAAAGTTCCTTGCGGACGTTTGGCCCGCCAACAAGGAAACAATATGTACAGCTTCATTCACGCCTGTCTCTATAAGTTTCCCCTAAATACTAGGTTATAACGTTCACATGTCAGATGCAAGCGTCCAGCAAAAATAGGTTCATTTCGTAACGATTGCAAATTTTTACCTGGTCCCAAAAAATAAAAAAAGCGCCAATTCCCGATGGAAGGGCGCCCAAAAACTCATTATCGCCTTACGATCACCTATAGGCGACTTCCGTAAACGTATTGATGATCCGGTACCAGATCCAGTCCAGCGCTTGATCGATCTGTTTAACTTCGCCCGAAATATGCGCCGTGGAGGCTTGGTAATAGGAGCCATCAATTACGGTTAGGTTGCCTTGAACTTCACCATAGATTTCGGCTTTCCCGTTCTCAATGGTCAAGTTCCCGGCAATCACGGCGTCACTTGGTACCGTGACCGTATCGCCCTGAATGATGACCTGATCCAGACCCGCTCCTTTTACGACCAGCTGATCGTCGCTATCCCAAAGCGATACCGCGCTGAATAACATCACCAGCAAGAACATTGCTGCCGCTGTCAATGCCGGATGGCGTCTGATCCACTGGATCCATGCCTGCTGTTTGGGTTGACTTGGAATCTGACTGATGATCCGGTTCACCAGTTCATCGGGAGCCGAGATGTTGCTATGCTGCTTGATGGTGGCAAACAACATCATTTCGGTTCGTTCCAATTCCCTGAATTCCTTGAGGCAATCCGGACACTCGTCTAGATGCTGCTTCAGCTGTTCGGCTTGGTCGCGGCTTAATTCGCCGTCCAGATAATCATGCATCAAAGATGAGGCATGTTTGCATTCCATATCAGCCAATCCTTTCAGTAGTATCAATCTATGCGAAATGCGGAAGGCACGGCTAAGATCATAGTCGTCCTACATCCTACCTTACAATACGTAATGGTGCAGAATTCGTTTCAAAAAATAATTCCCCGGGCGGAGCCCAAATTTCAGAGCATTTTATGCTCCAGTTTTTTACGTAAAAATTCGCGTCCGCGGTGAACCCGCGTCTTCACCGTGGTCACCGGCATATCCAAAACTTCGCTGATCTCCTGCAGCGACAGTTCCTGCAAATAACGGAGCACGATCACCGACTTATATTTGGCAGGCAAGCCTTCGATCGCTTGATGAATCGTTAGCTGCGTTTCCGACAGCAAGTATTCCGTTTCCGGTGTCCGTTCATCCCCAGGAATCAGAGTGTATCCGTCCAAGCCATCCTGATCGTTCATCTCCGCGTCCAAGTAATAACTTGGCTTCCGCTTACGCAGTCGGTCAATACACAAGTTCGTCGCGATCCGGTAAATCCAGGTTGAGAACTTCTGTTTATCGTCGTAGCGGTTCCAGTTTTTATGTACCCTTAAGAACGTCTCCTGCACGACATCTTCCGCTTCGTGCCGGTTGGACAGCATCCGGTATCCGAGATGATAAAGCTTATCCTTATATAGATCAACAAGTTCGGCGAAGGCTTCCTGATCCCCTTTACGGGCCAGCTTCACCAGTCTTGCATCGAAATGTTCCACCACCATATTTTCCCCCAAATCGGTTGGAAGGGCTCAGGTACTTGTACCCTGCCTGTCCGGCTATTCGTCCCTTGGTCTAAGGCAATGTAATAGGTCGTCCTTGATCCGAATCCTGACCATTAAATCCTTGAAAGGGTACTTCCAGTCGTCGGCACTTCATTCAAATGTTAAAGCAACTTATCCCAAAATGCAATACATCCAGCCAAGCCAACAGCAAAAAAGCCGGACCTTCTTATGAAGAAGGTCTGGCTTGGCATCCCTATCCTGAGCCAATAATGGATCAGCCCGTATTCCGGAGTCCGGCAGCAATTCCGTTAATTGTAAGCAGCACTTCACGTAACAGTTCGGCATCATCCTGCCCTTTTTCACGCGCAGACCGCAATTCCGTTAACAGCTGCACCTGTAAATAGCTCAGCGGATCTACATAAGGATTACGCAATCGGATTGATTCTTGCAGGCCAGGAAGGTTGTCGAAAATTTCTGAAATCCCGCAAATCTTCAGCACCATTTCCCGCGTCAAATGGAATTCCTCTTCAATTTGACCCAGGATCCGCTCCCTCACTTCATCATCCTTGCACATCTTGGCGTATTCCTTCGCGATGACCAAGTCCGCTTTACTCAACGCAAATTGCAAGGTATCGATCACCGTGCGGAAGAACGAGAAGTTCTGATACATATCCTGAAGAACCTTGAGGTTCTCTTCATTATTTTGATAGAAATTATACAGGCCGGTTCCAGCCGCATACCATGCCGGGAACAAATACCGGCTTTGCGTCCAGGCAAACACCCAAGGAATCGCCCGCAAATCCTCAAACCGATCACTGTTCTTCCGCTTGGATGGACGGGAGCCGATATTCAGCTCACCCACTTCGACCAATGGCGTTGACTCACGGAAGAACTTCAAGAAATCCGGCTCGCGGAAAACCAGGTCCTGATATTTCTGAAGCGATGTCTCGGAAATGCCGCTCATGATCTCTTCCCAGCGTTGTTCTTCTGCGCTTGGCCCTTGATCTTGATGCAGCTTCGCTTGAATCGCTGCGGTGATCAGCGCCGAAGTCGCCTGCTCCAAGCTGCGGTACGCGATACCACGCAAGGAATAACGTGACGAGATCACTTCGCCTTGCTCCGTGATCTTGATACCGCCGCCGATCGTCTCCGGCGGTTGCACGAGGATGCTGCGGTTGAGCGGCATGCCGCCGCGGCCAAGCGCGCCACCGCGCCCGTGGAAGAATTTCAGCTTAATGCCAAATTCATTGGCCGTCGCTGTGATTTGTTTCAAGGCTACGCGCAGCTCCCAGTTTGCTGTAACTACGCCGCCGTCTTTGTTACTGTCGGAGTAGCCGAGCATAATTTCCTGGAGATCGTTCATCGCCGCCACCGACTCCCGGTAAATCGGCATGCTGAACAACTGACGCATAATGCCTGGTGCGGCGTGCAGATCGTCGATCGTTTCGAACAGCGGAACCGATTGAAGCGTGCAAACGACGGTACCGTCCGCTTCTTTACGGAACAAGCCTACTTCTTTCGAGAAGACCATGACCTCAAGGATATCGCTGGCCGCCTCTGTCATACTAATCAGGTAACTGGTGATACACTGTGTGCCGTATTCTTTTTGCGCCTGATACACCGTACGATATACGTCCAGACATTCTCTTGTGCTCTCCGAGTAATCCTGATAAGGAGAAGTTAATGGACGCGGGTCGTTTAACAACCGTTCCAACAGTTGAATCTTCTCTTGCTCCTCCAGCTCGGCATAGTTCTCCACAATATTCATTTTCGCCAAAATTTCCGTCATGGCGTTCTCATGCTCTTTACTGTGCTGACGGATATCCAGCGTGGCAGTATGGAAGCCAAACAGCTCCGCCTGACGGATCAGCTTCTTGATATGCGTATCCGCCACATAGTCTGCGTAGTGATGACGCAAACTGCGGTCGATGATTTTCAAATCCTGGATAAATGCCTCTACGTTTGGATAACGCTCTGGCGTATCCTTTGTGCTATCATCCAGAACATTGTGCAGCTTCTCCGTCATATACGTCAGCTTAATACGGTAAGGTTCCTTCTCGTTGTTCCATTGCTGCGTTTTGCGCAGGGTCACTTGCAGGCGATCCCGCTGAATGGAAGCCATCAGCTCGTCCGTAACGTCCACGATGGTGGTGCTGAAGCTAAGGTGCTTGAACAAATCGGACAAAATCCGCTGATATTCGCGCACCGCCAGTTTACGTTGCATCCGCAACGTCTCCCAGGTCACGTCGGAGGTTACCGAAGGATTCCCGTCCCGGTCGCCGCCGATCCACGAGCCGAAGCGCAAGTACGTTGGGACGTGCCAGTAGTGCTCTGGATAGTATTTGGTCAGGCAGCGTTCCAGTTCTTGATAAACCTCAGGCAGCACATGGAATAAGGTTTCGTGAAAATAGTACATCCCATTTCGGACCTCATCCAGTACGGTAGGCTTGCGATCCCGCAATTCATCGGTCTGCCAAAGGGTAATGACCTCGTTAAGCAGCTTCTCCCGCAATTGCTCCCGTTCGCGGAAGGTCAGCGTGGGGTTATCCAACTGCATGACATCGTCAGCGATCCGTTTGTGGATGTCCAGAATCGCACGGCGCATCGCTTCCGTTGGGTGGGCGGTCATGACCAGCTCCAGAGACATGCCGCTCAGGAGCTCCTGAGCTTCGCTATAACTAAAACCCTGTTCCTTCAAATCGCGGACAGCGGCCTCGATCGTACCGCTCTGAACCTCTTCCCCTGCAGAACGCTCATAATCGCGTTTACGGCGAATGCGGTGGTTCTGCTCCGCAATATTCACTAATTGGAAATAGATCGCAAATGCACGAATCACCTGATGACGGATGCCGGGTTCTAAAGAATTGATCATTCCCTTAAACTCTTCATGTAACTCCGGTAAAAATACAGCCCGCAGGGATTTACTGGCTTCACGTATCTTCTCGACAATATCCAAGAGCTCATTGCCGCCCTGATGCACCAGGACCTCTCCTAGAATATTGCCCAAAAAACGAATGTCGCGCCGAAGCAGGTTATTCGAGTTGCCTTTACCTGCGGTAACCGTTAACTCTGTCATGTTTCTCCCCCTTTTCATCCCAATGCAGCATGCTAAATTCAGCATGGTCATGATCTTTGTCGGTTAGACCTAATGACGTGCGCCAAGCGTTTCCTAACATCATACAACAAACTGACCTGAAAATCTTCACTTAATTTGTAAGAAATTCTTGGACGCTATGACTGCGGATTCGATTCCGTCGCAACTTTACTTACCTTAACACGGTAAAGCAGTAAAACGCAAGGGTATAAGGCGTCGATAGAAAACTTTTATACCCGGGAGGAAGGCCGCAATGGTAATAAGGTTAAAATTATAACAAAAAACATCATCTTATCCGATGATGTTGCTGTTATGTATGGAGCGGGTGATGGGAATCGAACCCACGCTACCAGCTTGGAAGGCTGGAGTTCTACCATTGAACTACACCCGCACCTTAAAGAGATGGTCGGGATGACACGATTCGAACATGCGACCCCCTGGTCCCAAACCAGGTGCTCTACCAAGCTGAGCTACATCCCGTCAATAAGGTGAAATATGAAATTGAAAAAGTGGCGCGCCCTAAGAGATTCGAACTCCTGACCTTTTGATTCGTAGTCAAACGCTCTATCCAGCTGAGCTAAGGGCGCGTATTAAGATGGAGCGGACGACGGGAATCGAACCCGCGACCCTCGCCTTGGCAAGGCGATGCTCTACCGCTGAGCCACGTCCGCGCATAGATGGTGCGCGTGGAGGGACTTGAACCCCCACGTCAAAGACGCTAGATCCTAAGTCTAGTGCGTCTGCCAATTCCGCCACACGCGCAAGGAAAACTGGTGAGCCATGAAGGACTCGAACCTTCGACACCCTGATTAAAAGTCAGGTGCTCTACCAACTGAGCTAATGGCTCTTACTTAGAAAAATGGCTGGGGATATAGGATTCGAACCTATGCATGACGGAGTCAAAGTCCGTTGCCTTACCGCTTGGCTAATCCCCAATATTTATGGTGGAGGCTGAGGGGATCGAACCCCCGACCCTCTGCTTGTAAGGCAGATGCTCTCCCAGCTGAGCTAAGCCTCCAGATATCTGGGAATACATATGAAAGAAGATGGTGACCCGTAGGGGATTCGAACCCCTGTTACCTCCGTGAAAGGGAGGTGTCTTAACCCCTTGACCAACGGGCCATATGTAGGGAAGCTCTCAACCGGGATCGAACCGGTGACCTCATCCTTACCATGGATGCACTCTACCTACTGAGCTATGAGAGCAAATTTTTGGGGTCCCCAGAAAGTAATCGGAATATGCTTCGAAGCAAATCGTCACTTTCTGGGGATTT
>NZ_GG695990.1:0-70267 GCF_000159955.1 Paenibacillus sp. oral taxon 786 str. D14
GTCCCAGAAATGAGGGGGAGGCAGGATTCAAGAGACTTCTTGTCGAACTATAGAACTATATAAGGGATTTTATGGAAAAGGAGGGATATATATGATTGCAAATCGATCTTTTATCTAACATATCGTGAAAACTATGAAAATTTAACATTCGATTTACAATGATATAAGCCATCTTTCATTTCATCTATGTTAGAATAAGTGACAAATTAGGGGTTCAGGAGGATGCGGATGTGGACTTATCTGATTCGCCGTGCCATTTATTCGGTGATTGTGTTATTTATCGTCATGAGCGTATGTTTTTGTGCGATGCGTTTTATGCCAGGGAACATCTGGTCCCTAAGCATTGGGATGACCGAAGAGCAGCTCCAATTCGCAAACGAACAGAAAGCTCTCTATGGTCTGGACTTGCCCATTTACCAGCAATATCTCCGGTGGATCAATGACCTGCTGCATGGGAACTTTGGTCTGGATTATAACCAGATCCCAATTAATCTGTACATCTGGAGATATGTCTGGAACAGCTTCACCTTGTTAGGCACGTCCATGATCATTGCTTTGATGATCGCTATTCCGTGGGGAATCTATAACAGCAGACGGCAGGATGGGCTATCGGATAAACTTGGCCTGATCCTAAGCCTGGTTGGGTACAGCATTCCCGCGTTTGTGCTGGGGCATTGGCTGCAGGAGATTTTTGCCTTCAAATTGTTTTGGTTCCCGCCAAGCAGTATGCATACCCCGAACAAAAAAGGAGAGCTGGACGACCTCATCACCACATGGTACTCCCGGTTGCTACAGTCACGATCGGATTGATTGCTTATTATATGAAAATGGTCCGCACCAGCCTGATCGAGGTGCTGCCTTCTGAATTTCTGAATCTGGCTCGCGCCAAAGGGGCTTCGGAACGAAGAGTCACCTATCGACATGCGTTAAGAGTTGGTTTAATCCCCGTCATTACCATCATCATGCTGGATTTACCGACCCTGATTTCGGGTGCCGCGGTGGTAGAGAACGTTTTTAACTGGGAGGGTCTAGGAAGATTGGCGGTCTATTCTGCGCAATCCCGGAATTATCCCTTGCTTCTTGTGATCATCCTGATTATCTCCGCCTTTGTAGTGGTCGCCAACTTTCTGGCGGACTTGCTCTACACGATCGTTGATCCTCGGGTGAAGATCCATCGAAAGGGCATCCTGCGGCAATGATCAGCCGGAAGGCAACGAGCTGTTCAAGCGCTGCATGAACTCCCGCGGCGATATACCCTCTACTTTTTTGAACACTTTGCTAAAATAAAACGCACTCTCATATCCCAGCTTTTGCGAGATTTCATAGATCCGGCCTTCCCCGCGAACCATCATTTCCTTGGCCGCCGCAATTTTCGTCTCCGTGACGTATTCCACGAAATTGATTTTGGCCGTTTTGGAGAAGAGATGGCTTAAGTAATTGGGGCTGAAGTTAAAAACATCCGCCACCTGATTTAAGGACAGCTTACTGTTCAAGTTCCGTTTCACATAGTCCTGCACGTTCCGCACGATTTGCTCCTTGTAACTTTGCTTGCGGGAAGACAGGATTTCGCAGCAACCGTCCCGGAATTGCACGAGCCAATCGATCACGCCTTGGGTTGTTTGCTTTTTATAGATCGCGCGGTACCCCTCCGGCTCATTCTCGAAAATTTGCTCAACCACGTTCTCGCCGTCTGCCAGCAAAGAGGTGGCCATATATAAAATATTGCAAGCCGCATCGGTAGCGGGTACAAGTAACTCCGGCCGGCCATTAAACCGATCAATGAGATTCGTGATCATGGTGTGCAATGCGTGGGTATCCAGTTCTTCAAAGGCGCGGCGGATCTCTGAACGGGAGACGATGGCATCGACTCCTGGGGAAGCGAGATTCTCCGCTTCGCTCTGGGTGAAGAAGACAAACGATTGCTGATCGAGGGCAAACGGCAACGCCCGCCGGGCAGCCAGGTAGCTTTCATGCAGCAGGTACGGGTCCTCCACGGCATTCCCAACCGCGCCGATGATTTTTACATTGAAATAGGAATGGAGCACCTCTGCCATATGGTGCAGGAGCTCCTCTACCTCCGGCATCCAACGCTGCGGGTCTGGATCCGAGAGGGGCAGCACAATTGCAAAGTTCCGCAAATCCAGGCTGGTTACGAAGCAGGGCCGCGACGACGCGAGCGTATCCTTAGCCATCTGCACCGTGCTGGAGCACAAAGCGACCAGCTTATCCCCGCGCGGAGGGACGCTCTCCGGTCCCTGAATCCGGCAGGAGCAGACGAGGTGGGCAGGAGCGGATAAATCCAGCTCAAGATCGTCTCGTTGCAGCAGGAACTGATTTTTGTTCTCGAACAGCTGATTAAACAGCCGGATAAAAAATTTATCGCGCAGCGCATGCAAATTGCTGCGGTACAGCATACTCGGGTAACTCTCCACGGTTTGGTATTCCCCCAACATGGCAACGGCCTTCTGAACGGATTCGGCCAGGATCTGCGGGGTTAGCTCCAGCTTGACTAAATAATCCGCTGCCTGCAGATGAATGGCGCGACGTGCGTATTCAAATTCCTCATAGCTCGTTAAGAAGATGAAGAGCGGTATCCGGCCATATTTGTCGCGTACGGATTCAGCGACCTGCAGACCGGTTTTGACCGGCATCTTAATGTCGGAAATGACCAGGTCAGGACGCAACGATTCGATCATTTCCTCTGCCTGAGCACCGTTGTGGGCAATGCCCACGATTTCGATCTGATAATCTTCCCATTTGAGCATGGACTGCAGGCCGATACAGACGAGTGCCTCATCATCGGCAATCAGCATTTTAATCATACGATCACTTCCTCCCGTGGTTTACGATAGCGACAAGTTGTCAAAGTTGGAGGTCAAGACTTCCGGCAGGGCAACAGCAAATGCATTCTCGTAAATTCGTTCAACTTGCTTTCGATGGAGAGGCCGTATCGATCCCCAAAGGTCAGACGCAGCCGATCGTGTACGCTGCGGAGCCCGATATTTTCGAACAGGCCTTTGGAGCCGGGTTCTTCTTGCTTGGACAAAATCGCCTCAATTTGGGCTTCACTCATTCCCACGCCGTTATCCTCAATCGTAATCCGCATGTCATACCCGCTCTTGGCCACAGACACCGTGATGTTGCCGCGCCCCTTCGGTTCGATTCCATGAAAAATCGCATTCTCCACCAGCGGCTGCAGTGTAAAGCGGGGAACCAGACTGGAAAGGAGCTCCTCGTTATCAATGATTTGTTCCATTGTAATCGTGCCGCCGTAGCGATATTTCTGAATGAGGAAATAGTCATTCATCAGGCTAAGCTCTTCCTGCAGCGGAACCAGCTTGCGTTGATCTTTGGCGATGCTGCGCAGCAGCCGCGATAAGGAGGTGACCATATCTGCGATACCCGTAGCGTTCTGAATCGTAGCCATCCATCTTATCGAGTTCAGGGTATTATAGAGAAAATGAGGACTGATCTGGCTTTGCAGCATCCGATATTCCAGCTCCTGCTTCTGCTTCTCGTCTGCTACTCGGGATTCCATCAGCATCAAAATGTCTTGGGACAACCGGTTGATGCCGCGTCCCACATCCCCCAGCTCGCTGTTCCATTCGATATTCCGGTCGATAAAGAAATTGCCTTGCGCGATCTTGTCGATCCGTTTCCGCAGCTTTTCCACGGGCAGGCTGATCGTGCGAGTTAAATACAACATTATAAAACCGCTTAATGCGATCACCAGCACGGATGCGCCAATCATCAGCAGCAGCCAAGCGTTCAGCTGCGGAGCAAATTGCTTCTTGTCCAGCGTCTGGGACAGCATAACGCCTTCCCGGACCGGATAGGACACGGAGATTTGACGTTCTCCGTCCTGCTCCATCCATTCGAGCTTGGTGAGCGCCCCGGTGGCCTCGCTTTTGTCGTACGGCAACACGGTGTAAGGGCTTTCGAGCGGCTGCACTTTGTCCCCTTCAATGCGGTATGTTTGGCTGCCGAGGGTAAGCAGCAATTCAGAGCCCTCCGGCAGACTGTATCCTTTTAGCTTATCGGTGATCACGGAGGTGTTAGCCAGAAGATAGACCGTCCCAATGCGTGCAGCCCGTTCACCGTAAATCGGCAGCACGATCGGGATGCCGCTGGAGCGGGAGAATGGGTCCTGGATCACGCGTTCCCAAGCTTCCTTCGCATCTGCGGACAGGCCGGGCAACTGGGTAATATTATGGATATTCAGCGGAACTGAAGCGCTTCCAGAATTGTCAACCTGAATAAACTTGTCTTGGTGATCCGTGATGATCAGGCGACGCACGTAGCTGTTGGACCGGTTAACCCGGAAGTCCTCCTGCATCGATAAGAAGACATTCAGCCTGTCTTTGGCGCTGGCGTCCGGCGAGATGAAATAGTTCTGAATCAGTTGATTGGTAGGCGAGTTCGTGCTGCTGGTTAAAGCCAAGGTGTTCAAGTTATTGAGATCTTGATCGATGATGTGAGAGACGAGCTGCAGGTTGAATTCCGTCGCCTGAATGGTCGTTTTACGTTGAAAATACGAGATCAGCTCATAGCTGAAAAAAGACAGAATCCCTGCGATCAGCAAGGCAAACATGGTCATGATCAGGATGATCCGGCTTTTGATAGTGGCTTTTCTTGCGCGCGTGTCGATCACCTCGTCCGGAGTAAGATCACTGCGAGTTTTTACCGATATAAACTACAATAACATGAGTTGACTTCATCAGCAGCGGCCCGGATCATAAACAACCATTTTTACATCTTTTGAGTATGATTTTACAGCTTTTCATCCGTTTCTTGAAGAAGCGAATAGAAAAGTGTAGGAAATGAACGCAAAAATGTATGCCCTTACATTTCGAATTTCGATACCATGTACCTAAGGATTCGGCGTTGCCGATCTGGAAAACAGGAGGAAAAGGGGTTTGAAGATGAGACGAAAGAAAGTATTCGGTATTACCTTGGCGGCCGTTCTCCTTATGGGTCTGCTGGCAGGCTGTTCCGGCAACAACGGAAACTCGGGCAAAGCGAATACCACAGAGCCTCAAACGAACAATTCTGCAAGCGTTTCCAACGAGACGGGCGACAAGCCGGTCACGCTGAAATGGGCGCTGTGGGACTGGGAGGCAACCGCTTACTACCAGCCTTTGATCGACGCTTATAAGAAAGACCATCCGAACGTAACGATCGAATATGTTGACCTTGGCTCTACCGACTACATGACGATGCTCAGCACACAGCTCTCTGGCGGTGCGGACCTGGATATTCTGACCATCAAGGACATACCGGGCTACGTCAACCTGGTGAAGCAGAACCACCTAGAGCCGCTCAAGAGCTTCATTGACACCCAAGGCATTGATACTTCCCTCTACGGCGGAACGGTTGAGCAAATTCAAATGAACGGCGATGTGTTCGCGCTGCCTTTCCGCAGTGACTTCTGGGTCGTTTATTATAACAAGGACCTGTTTGATAAAGCCGGAGTTCCTTATCCAACCAACGATATGACGCTGGATCAATACGACGAGTTGGCCCGTAAATTGACGTCCGGCAGCGGCTCGGAAAAAGTATACGGCGCGCATTACCACACTTGGCGCAGTGCAGTTCAGTTGTTTGGCATCCTGGACGGAAAGAACACCATCGTGGATGGCAACTATCAATTCTTGAAACCGATTTACGAACGGATTCTGAAACAGCAAGACGACGGCATCGTGATGGACTACGCTACGTTAAAGACCTCCAGCACTCACTATTCCGGCGTATTCTACAATAATTCCGTTGCGATGATGAACATGGGCAGCTGGTTTATCGCTACGCAAATCGACAAGGTGAAGAGCGGTGAATCCCAGGCTACAAACTGGGGGATCGTGAAATATCCGCATCCGGACGGCGTACCCGCCGGGACAACGCTGGGGACCATTACTTCACTGGCTGTAAACCAAAAGTCCGCTAACAAAGAAGCCGCTTTAGATTTCTTGAAATTCGTTACCGGTGAAGAAGGTGCAGCAGTGATCGCATCCACAGGTACGATTCCGGCGATCAAGAACGATGAAGTGGTCAGCTCCATCGCTTCCATGGACGGCTTCCCAACGGACGAGAACAGCAAAGCAGCTCTCACGACCGAGAGAACTTATCTGGAAATGCCGCTGCATGAGAAGAGTGCGGACATCGAGGTCGTCCTGAACGAAGCACACGACAACATCATGACGAAAAATGCGACCATCGACGAAGGATTGGCAGATATGGAGAAACGGGTGCAAGAGGTACTTAATAACTAATCTGATCTCGCATGAGATTTCGATGCTGCCAGGGGCGGGCCTTATGAGCCCGTCTTTTTTTCCCAATACTCTAGCACAAGTTGGTTTGGAGGAGAAATCATGCAGAATGAACCCGTGTTAGGAACCAAAGCAGTTAAAAGAAGCGCGTTGTCTAAGAACGTCAAAGATCATTTGGTGGCGTACAGCTTCATTGCCCCCAACTTCATCGGCTTTGCCGTGTTTACGCTGGTGCCGATGGTTTATGCGTTTGTACTCGCTTTTGTGAAATGGGACGGGGCTAACCCGATGGAGTACGTGGGATTGCGTAACTTCTCTCGTCTGTTGCAGGACAGCACCTTTCACAAAGCGTTCTGGAACACCATTATTTATACGATTGGCGTGGTGCCGTTAACGATGGTTTGTGCGCTGGCGCTGGCGATCCTGCTCAATCAGAAGCTGTTTGGCCGCAACTTTATGCGGACCGTGTTCTTCTTCCCCTATGTCGCTTCACTGGTTGCCGTGGCAGCCGTTTGGAATTTCGTGTTCAGCCCCACGATGGGGCCGGTGAACAATCTGCTGCACTCGATTACCGGCATCCCCATTGAGGATTTGCCTCGCTGGGCGGCAGATAAAGATTGGGCGATGTTTACGGTCATTCTTTTTACAGTGTGGAAAAATATGGGTTACTACATGGTCATTTATTTGGCAGGTTTGCAGGGAGTAAATCCCGAGCTGTATGAAGCTGCCGAGCTGGACGGGGCCGGTCCTTGGAAAAGATTCGTCAACGTGACGATCCCGCAGCTGGCACCTACCACGTTCTTTGTCCTGATGATCCTGATCATCAATTCGTTTAAAGTGTACGACATCTTTATCAACCTGTTTGCCGGTGCTGATAATCAGCTGAACAACTCGACCCGGGTACTTGTCTATCAAATCTATAATACCGCGTTCCGCTCGCTGGATTACGGGTACGCCAGCGCTATGGCGATCGTGCTGTTCCTGCTCGTTCTGGGGATCACCTTGATTCAATTTCAGGGCGAGAAGAAGTACGGTCAATAGGAGGATGCAAAAATGACAGGAGCTAACAAACAAGTCAAAGTCGTTGCCAAGATTTTTGCGTACCTGGTGCTCGCGGTCGTTGTGCTGTGCATGCTTGTTCCCTATGCGTGGATGCTGTCTTCCTCGCTTAAATTAAATAAGGATGTGTTCTCGTTCCCGATGCAGTGGATCCCGGATGCTCCAAGGTGGCAGAACTACGTGGAAATCTGGACGCGGATCCCGCTCGGCCGGTTTATATACAACACGGCGAAGCTGTCGGTGATCGTCACTTTGCTTCAGCTGCTGACTTCCAGCTTTGCGGCGTATGCTTTCTCGAAGCTGCGGTTCAAAGGGAGACATGCGCTGTTTCTTGGCTATATTGCCACCATCGCCATTCCGTGGCAGGCCTACATGGTTCCGCAGTTTATCATGATGCGCTCCATGGGGTTAAACAACACCCATCTTGCGATTATTTTTCTGCAGGCGTTCTCGGCCTTTGGCGTGTTCTTGATGCGCCAGTTCTATCAAGGCATCCCGGATGAGCTCTGCGAAGCGGCGCGCATTGACGGATTAAACGAATACGGGATCTGGGCGAAAATCATGCTTCCGCTCTCGAAGCCGGCGCTGTCCACGCTGACGATCTTCACGTTCGTCAATACGTGGAACGATTTCCTCGGGCCGATGATTTACCTGACCAAGACGGAACTCAAAACGATCCAAATCGGGCTGCGGATGTTCATTACGCAGTATTCCGCTGAATATGGCTTAATTATGGCCGCCAGCGTCATTTCTATCATTCCGGTGCTGATCGTCTTCCTGGCGCTGCAAAAATATTTCGTGCAGGGCGTGGCCTCGTCCGGTATTAAGGGGTAATAGATCATGGTCCCGGATAAAAAGGAGTTGAGGAAATGAAAGTAACGGTTAATGCTCCGCTCCAAACGCGCAGCGATATGGTGAACGTTTTGGAAGAGCTGGTGCGTCCCCTTCGGCCGTTCTATAGCGAAGGCGGCGCCCGGCTTGTGCTTGGCAAGAGCGGGGTGTCCTACCCGGCGGCTGTAGCGGAGATGGAAGGGTTCTCCCGGGTGCTGTGGGGATTGGTGCCGCTGCTTGCCGGCGGCGGCAGCAGTGAGTTATGGGACGTCGTCCTGGACGGCATTCGCTGCGGCACGAACCCGGAGCATCAGGAGTATTGGGGCGAGGTTGGCGATTATGATCAACGGCTCGTGGAGATGGCGGTTTTTGGATTTGCACTGGCGTTGATCCCGGAACACATCTGGGAACCGCTTCGCCCGGAAGAGCGTGACCGGCTGTACAGCTGGCTGAATCAGATGAACCAGCATCCTTGTTACGATTGCAATTGGTTGTTCTTTAACGTACTGGTGAATGTGGGCTTCCGCAAAGCCGGCTTGCCTTACGATACGGAGCAGCTGGAGCGGAATTTGGACCGGCTGGACGCGTTTTATCTGGAGGACGGCTGGTACAGCGACGGTGTCGGGGGACACAGCGACTATTACGTCCCGTTTGCCTTTCACTATTACGGGCTGCTCTATGCGCGTATCATGGAAGAGGAAGATCCGCAGCGTTCGCAAGTGTATAAAGAGCGGGCCGCGTTGTTCGCCGACGATTTTCTCGCTTGGTTCGCCCCAGACGGGGCAGCGCTGCCGTACGGACGCAGCTTAACCTACCGTTTCGCCCAATCCGCCTTCTGGAGCGCACTGGCTTATGCCGGTGTGGACGTGTTGCCAATGGGGGTATTAAAGGGGCTGGTGCTGCGCAATTTGCGCTGGTGGTTAAGCCAGCCCATTCGCAGTTCCGAGGGGCTGCTTACGGTGGGTTACGCTTATCCAAACCTGGTGATGGCGGAGAACTACAATTCGCCCGGTTCGCCGTATTGGGCGCTGAAAGCGTTTCTGCCGCTGGCATTGCCGGAGGACCATCCATTCTGGACGGCGGAGGAGCTGCCGCTGCCGGAGCTGCCGGCGCTGAAGGTCCAGCGCCCGGCGCATCTTGTGCTGGCCCGCGATCCTGCGACCGGTCATGTAGCGGCCTTCAACACCGGCCATCGCGGCACGAACGAGCACACCCATACCTCGGCCAAATACGAGAAACTTGTGTATTCCACCGGGTTCGGGTTTAGTGTGCCGCGCGCGGAGTGGGGCTTGTCCCAAGGCGCGTTTGACTCCATGCTGGCGCTCAGCGAAAAGGGAGATAACCTGTACCGGGTAAGACGCCGGAACTTGGACACGTCAATTCAGGATAACGTGCTGTATGCGTTATGGAAACCTTGGTCTGACGTAGAGGTGCGCTCCTGGATCGTTGCCGGACTCCCCTGGCATGTGCGGATTCATCGCATCGAGACGAAACGACCGCTCGACATCGCGGAGGGAGGATTCGCGCTGGGGGTGGAAACGGAGTTGACGGAGTGGATCGAGGGGACGGAACGGACAGGGCTGGTGGAGCTAAAAGAGAAGAGTGGAGAGGGCCGGATCGCTGCGGGAGCAGCAAGCCCCTTTGGAGCCAGCGGGGTGCAAAGCTTGCTTGGCTTCGAATCGGTCGAGCTGATTCGCCCGAACGCCAATACCAATGTTCTGTATCCTCGCACTGTTCTTCCCACGCTCCTCGCTTCCCTGGAACCGGGGGTACACCTGCTCGCGTCGGCGGTTTACGGCGATCCGTCGCCGGGAGCCTCATGGCAACCAATTACGCTTGATGCGTTAAACCTCGCGATAGGAGAGCGGGAGATCGTGATAACGACCTGCTCGGGGAACGAAATCCGTATTGAGCTGGCTTAGTCAACGCCGCTGTTTTGGGCTGCGGTGGAAGGAGGAATGCTGATGAACGTTCGCGAGGGCTGGGAGCAGCTGGCCGAAAGCCTGATCCCTTTGAAGGCTGATGATTACTATCCGCACGGCAGCGGGCTGGCGTTTTGGGAATCGCTGCGCGAGGCGCCGGAGGCCCGGGCCGAGCTTGAAGTGATCCGGAGCGAGGGGGAGCGGCTGCTGAAGTCCCCAGCGGAAGAGCTGACCTATTCGTTGTTTTCTTTATTTGCCGTTCAGGGTTCGCGGCTGGAGTATGAGCGGGTGTATTTTGAGAAGCGGCGGCGGCTCAACACCTTCGCCTTTCTGTCGCTGCTTGAACCGGAGTCGGCGGCGTACGAAGCGGCGCTGCGGGATGCCATCTGGGCGATCTGCAGCGAGTTTACCTGGTGCTTGCCCGCGCATGTGGATGCGAAGCGTCCGGTCTCGGAGACCATCGACCTGTTCTCGGCGGAGACGGGGTTTGCGCTAGCCGAGTTATCTTTGCTGCTAGGCACGCGTCTACCGGAGCTGCTGCGGGTGCGGATCGCCGAACTGGTGGATGAACGGTTGTTCCGGCCATTCCTTGAGAAAGGCCCTTACCATTGGGAGGAGCTGACGAACAACTGGTCGGCGGTTTGCGCTGGCTCGATTGGTTCGGCTGCGCTGCTGCTGATGACAGAACAGCGCGACCACGCCCGGCTGGCTCAGATTTTGGAGAAAACCGAGCGCAGCATGGGCTTCTATTTGCAAGGCTTCGGCGAGGATGGCGGTTGTCCGGAAGGGCTGGGATACTGGAACTACGGGTTTGGCTACTTTGTGTATTATGCCGACCTGCTGTTAAAGCGAAGCCGGGGGCAGCGGGATTGGTTCAGCGAGGATAAAGTGCGGCGAATTTCCGAGTTCCAGCAGAAGTGTTTTCTAGGCGGCCGGCTAGTCGCCAACTTCTCTGACGCGCTGCCGTACGGGAGCGTCCAGCCCGGGCTGTCGCATTACCTTGCGGAGCGGTATGAGGTAGTCGAGGCTCCGCCTGTCTTGCTCTATGCGGATTACCGCGAGGATCACTGCAGCCGCTGGGCGCCGGCGCTGCGCAACCTGATCTGGCGGGACCGCACTGCGGCAGGCCCGGCGGAGTGGAGAGACGGCGACTTTTGGTTTGAAGACGCCGGCTGGCTGATCTCGCGAATTACTGCCGCAGGGGATACGTTTGGTTTTGCCGCAAAAGGCGGGCACAACGGCGAATCGCATAACCACAACGACCTGGGCCATTTCATGCTGGCGGGCGGAGGCGCGTTTTTCCTGTCCGATCTCGGGTGCGGGGAGTATACGCGGGATTACTTTGGCGAGGGCAGGTATCGTTATGACTGTAACGGCTCACAAGGGCATTCCGTGCCGATCATCAACGGCTGCGTGCAGCGGGAGGGACAGGAAAGGGCAGCGTCGAAGCTTCGCTGCGACATGACTGCGGAGGCATGCGAGTTCGCCTTGGAGTTGTCCAGCGCCTATGAGGATGATAATCTGCAGTCTTTTAACCGAAGTTGGATTTGGAACAAGACGGAGCTGCCCAGCTTAACGCTTCGAGACGATTTTCGCTTTGCAGAAGCGCCGGAAAGTCTGGTTGAGCGGTTCGTTAGCCCAATTCAGCCGGAGATGACCCGCCCGGGGCAGCTTCGCCTTGTCCGCGGTCAGTTCGCGCTGGAACTGAACTATGACCCGTATCAGCTGGAGGCGGAGATGGAGGAACGGACCTACCGGGATCATTACGGGAAGGATGCGGTTTGGTACGCGTTAGATTTTCGGGTCAAGCAGCCGGAAGCGGGTTTTGGCGTGGAGCTTCTGTTTAAATTCGCTCGGCAATAAGGAGAATGGAGGAACGAGGTCATATGCATATGGGAAACGAAAGGGCATGGGTGGAAGAGGCCTGGACGAAGTCGCTGGACAAAACGCTGCGGAACACGGCGAGAATTGGCTCCGGGTTTCCGCACGCCAGCAAGGGCGGGGTCTACGATCTGGCTGAGCCGGCCTGGTGGACGGCGGGGTTCTGGCCGGGGCTGCTGTGGCTGCTGTATGAAGGAAGCGGCCGGGAGGAATTGAAAGCGCTGGCACAAGCATGCGAAGCCAAGCTGGATGAGGTGCTGGACGGTTACGTGCGGCTGGATCACGATTTGGGATTCATGTGGACGCTGACCAGCATCGCTTCCTATAAGCTGACGGGGAATGAAACCTCACGGCTGCGGGCACTGAAGGCGGCGAACTATTTGGCGGCGCGCTTTAACCTGAAGGGGCGTTACATTCGAGCCTGGAATCCGTGGACGGAAGGGGAGCGGAACGAAGGCTGGGCAATCATCGATTGTTGCATGAACCTGCCGCTCTTGTTCTGGGCATCCCGGGAGAGCGGCGATCCCCGGTTCGCGCATGTTGCCGAAGCGCATTTGGACACCGTGCTCCATCATTTTGTCCGCAATGACGGCTCGGTCTATCATATCGTGGTCTTTGACCCGGTCACAGGCGAGCGGGTTGGGCCGCAAGGCGGCCAAGGCTACGCGCCGGAGTCGGCCTGGTCGCGCGGGGCTGCCTGGGCAATCTACGGCTTGACGCTGGGCTTCCACCACACCGGTAAGCCGGAGTATCTGTCCGCCGCGAAGCGGGCGGCGGATTTCTTCCTCAGCCAGCTGCCGGACGATCAGGTGCCGGCTTGGGATTTCCGCGCGCCGGAAGAGCTGCGCGAGCTGCGGGACTCGTCCGCCGGTGCCTGCGCGGCCAGCGGGCTGTTGCTGCTGGCGGAGAAGCTTGGCGGCGAAGGAACGGCCGCTACCAAGTACCGCGAAGCCGGCGAACGCATTCTGGAGTCGCTGTACGATAACTACGGCGCGTGGGACGACCCGGCGGAAGAGGGGCTGATCCTGCACGGGACGAGCAACTACCCGCAGGGGACGAACATCGACGTTCCGCTGATTTACGGCGATTATTTCTTTGTGGAAGGGCTCGCCCGGCTGAAGGGCGGCGGGCCGACGTATTGGGAATGAGGCGGACGCAGATATGAAAACAGGGTTGCTATACAATCGCATCTGATAGCGATTGGAGCAACCCTGTTTATTTTTTTCTATGCCTATTTCTCTACATAAAACACTTCTGCGCTTGGATGCTCACCATAATTGCCAAAGCCCTTGCCAAACAACGTCAAGCCGCCCGGATAACGGGCGTCCGGCTCCACGGATAAGCGGAGCGTCCATTGCTTCTGCCGAATGTCAATGTCGTGAAGGGTGACGTCGGACATCTTCAAGCCGTCCATGTACGTACCGTCTGCCGTAATGCGCAGCCGTTTCAGCAGCCCATATTGATTCGCTTGTCTTGGCCACCACTCCGGGGTATATTTTCCCGGCTGCTCCCCGTAATCGCCAGGGCTCGTCCAGGTGCCCAAAAGCTTGCCGTTTAAGGTAAACGTAATATCCGATGGATAATCGTCCTTCGTTCCCGGGGCTTCGGACGCGATTTCCATCGTAAAGACCAGCTCCTCGGGCTTCTGGGAGGACAGCAAGTAATTGGGGGATTTGTATTCGATATATCCCGTACCAAACCATAGAATCGCAGCATGAATCCGTTCCGGGTCCCAGAAGTACCGGGGATCGTCAAAGCTTCCGATGATCTTGTCGGTCGTTGCGATGCCACAGGTTGGCTCGATGTGAAAATCGGAGTAATGGCCTACCGGAATTTCAACCCGGTAGCTCTTGCGCTCGGCTGCCGCCTGCGCCGGAAACTGGATTTCTGCGCCGGAGACAGCAAGCGAGCAAATCTTCTGCAGGCCGCTCTTGCCGGGTGCCATATGGGTGGCGACTAGTCCGCATTCAGACAGCTTGCGCACATGCATGGTCATGATCGCGCTGGACAGCCCGACCGCAGCGGCTAACTCCTTAATGTTCATCGGGCGGTTGGCTAACAGACGCAGAATATGCAGACGAACTGGACTTGCCAGTGCCTCATACACGGGCAGCGATTGTTCAGATAAATCAAGCTTCAAGATGCCTTCACCTCACCCGAATTTTAGTTAATCATTATATTAATGAGAAATGTATTGTTTGACAAGCATCTTCCATGTAGTTATAAAATTTGGTAGAATAATTGACGGGGTTATGGTCGTTTGCCTATAATATTAAGTAAGTAGTTATTTAATTAATATTTATATTAACTAAGGAGTGAAATGACAGATGCCACTGCATGGAGTGTTAAATGCCGATTCCGGCAAAGGAACGATTAATCGCAATATTTACGGTCATTTCTCTGAGCATTTAGGTCGCTGTATTTACGAGGGATTTTGGGTTGGAGAGGATTCCCCGATTCCAAATACCAACGGCATTCGCAACGATGTTGTGAAAGCGCTTAAGAAAATTCGAATTCCGGTGCTGCGCTGGCCGGGCGGCTGTTTTGCCGATGAATATCATTGGAAAGACGGCATCGGGCCGAAGGAAGCCCGTAAGCGGATGGTCAATACCCATTGGGGCGGCGTGGTGGAAAATAACCATTTCGGGACCCATGAGTTTATGGAGCTTTGCCGGCAGCTGGGCTGCGAGCCTTACATTAACGGCAACCTGGGCAGCGGAACCGTTCAGGAAATGTCGGAGTGGGTGGAATATCTGACTTTTGACGGCGTATCGCCGATGGCTGAGCTGCGGGCGCAAAACGGACGCAAGGAGCCTTGGAAGGTGACCTACTTCGGCGTTGGCAATGAGAACTGGGGCTGCGGCGGCAACATGCGCCCGGAATATTATGCTGACGAGTATCGCCGGTATCAGACGTACGTCCGTAACTATGGGGATAATCGAATTCACCGGATCGCCTGTGGTCCAAATTCGGACGACTATAATTGGATGGATGTGTTGATGCGGGAAGCCGGACGGTTTATGGACTCCATCACGCTGCACTACTATACGCTGCCCAACGATAATTGGCAGGATAAAGGGACGGCGACCGGGTTCGACGAGTCTGCCTGGTTTGCCACGTTGCGAAAAGCCCTTCGCATGGATGAGCTCATCACTCGCCACCGCACGATCATGGATAAATACGATCCGGAGGGCCGAGTCGGTTTGATTGTGGATGAATGGGGAACCTGGTACAATGTGGAGCCGGGGACCAATCCGGGATTTTTGTATCAGCAAAATACGATGCGCGATGCGCTTGTCGCCGGGCTTACGCTGAACATTTTCCACAAACATAACGAGCGCGTGCGGATGGCAAATATCGCCCAGACCGTCAACGTGCTTCAGGCCGTCATCCTGACGGAAGGCGAGAAAATGATCTTGACCCCAACGTACCATGTATTCGATATGTATAAGGTTCACCAGGACGCTGAGCTGCTGGATCTGTCGCTGGAAACAGGCAGCTACAAGCTGGAAGACAAGGAAATTCCGGCGGTGACAGCTACCGCATCGCGGGATGCAGAAGGCAAAATCCATCTCAGCTTCTGTAACCTGCAGCCTCATGCGAATACACAGGTAACGATCGACATCCGGGGCTTGGCCGGCAACAGCTTGGCAGTGACTGGCACCACATTAACCGGCGATTCGATTGACGCCCATAATACGTTTGCGCAGCCGGAAGTCGTGAAGCCGCAGCCGTTTGAAGCATTTAAACTGGATGGCGGTAAACTGACGGTTGATTTGCCGGCGAAATCGGTGACGACGCTGGAATTGGCTGCGAGGGGATAACGTTACATGGCGGATACCTCATGCAAAGCGTGCCGGGACGATTACCGGGTGACGGAGGAGCAGATCCAACGTCTGCTGAAAACGACGGCGTTTGCGCCCGAACGCAGGGTGAGTGAGGAGCAGTATCAGGACAGACTTCGCGCATGCGAAGCGTGTCCGAAGCTGATGGACGGGATGACTTGCACAGTCTGCGGTTGTATCATTCCGGTAATCGCCTGGCTCAAGGAACGGCATTGTCCGCTGCCGGGCGGAGGATTGTGGGCGAGCATTGAGGCGTAATAGGAAAGGCTTCGACTTTATGGCAGCAGGGTGATTCCTTGCTTGTGCATAAAGGCGGAGCCTTTTTTTAGAACTATTTCGCCTCCTCCAACAGTTCCTTCGTATTGTTGCGCACGTTCCCAACGGCTGGGGATACGGGGTAAGCCCGCATTTTTGCGGCATCGTAAGGTTGAAGCAGCTTTAGCAGCGATCCCGTATCCGTGTTGTCCCGGGCCAGCCACTCGGCTTCATGTTCAGGTTGCAGGATCACGGGCATCCGGTTATGGATCTCAGCCATCAGCGAGTTGGGCTCCGTGGTGATGATCGTGCAGGTTGCCAGCTTGTTTCCTTGCGGATCGCTCCAGATGTCGTACAGGCCGGCAAAGGCGAAGGGGCTCCCGTCCTTCATGACGATCCGATAGGGCTGCTTGCCTCCGGCCCGCTGTTGCCATTCGTAGAATCCGTCAGCGGGGATGAGGCAGCGCCGGGTTGTCAGCAGCTTCCGAAACGCCGGTTTGTCCGGGAGCGACTCGGCGCGGGCGTTGATCATGCTGGCGCCGATCTTATCCTCCTTCGCCCAGAACGGCACCAGGCCCCAGCGCAGCTCGCCCAGCCGATTGCCCTGCTTGCCCGCAATGACGGCGGGGATGAATTGCATCGGCGCTACATTATAGTTCGGGGCGAATTTCGCCAGCCGGTTTTCCATGATGAGATACCGGACTATCAGTTCGTCCAGAGGAAGCGTAATCGTAAAACGGCCGCACATGGGGAGACCTCCATTGTATGGATCTATTCGTGGTATTCGTGATTCGTGGATTCACATTTTGTTGTATCCATTGTAATCGATTTGCTTACAGGCCTGCCAGCCCCGGGTCGATGTCTCTATCGATTCGGGGCTGCTTTGTTTAGCCGGAAGGAACTTCCGCCTAAGCTAAAGAATATGTATTTTTAGTAAAAAGACGACAAGCGGGGAGATCATCCATGGAACAAGTAGGTTTGGTGTTAGGCGGCGGGGCCGTACGGGGACTCGCTCATTTGGGCGTGTTGAAGGCGTTCGAACGGCACGGAATCCCGGTGGACGCGATCGTTGGTACAAGCATGGGCGGTGCGATCGGAGGCTTGTATGCTGCAGGCATTCCGGCAGAGGACATCGAGGACTTGCTGTATCACACGCCAAAATACCGGCTGATGGATCTAGGAATTCGCCAACGCGGGCTGATCGGCGGGAACAAAATCTACCAAACCGTCAACGATCTCTTGAGGCAACATGGGAAGGATGGGCTGAAGATTGAGGATTTCCCCATTCGGTTTAAGGCGGTTGCCGTGGATTTGATGCAAGGCAAACAGGTGATTTTGGATAAGGGCGATTTGGGAACGGCGCTGCGGGCAACGACGGCGTTTCCGGGGGTATTTGCTCCGCTGGTACGGGACGATCAGGTGCTGGTCGACGGCGGGGTGCTAAACAACTTGCCCGTCCAGGAGCTGAAGCGGAAGGATGTGGGACTGATAATTGCGGTGGATGTGACGCGCGAGCATGAGAAGAAGCCGCCCCGCAATATGATTGAGGTCGTTTACCGCTCTTACAGTTTGATGACCGCCGAACGGAAGCATACCAGCCTGCGGTTAGCGGATATCGTCATCCGACCGGATGTCGGTCATGTGTCCGCGTTTGATTTTTCCAAAATGGCCGATTGCATCAAGGCAGGGGAGGAAGCGGCTGAGGGCATGATGGATGAGCTCAAGGCTGAGGTGAAGCGGGTGAAGCCGGATTTCCTCTGAAGGAAGCTGGTGAATTCCGAATATTTGTTTTGACCGATTTAGAAGAACAAAAATGGGGGAGTTCCATGCGCTGCATCCGATACGACAATCATGGGCGACGCTGATTGCGATTGGGGCCAAACGGTTGGAAACGAGGAGCTGGAGAATTTTTAAGCTGATCTTCAGGTTTCTGTAATGTTCCTTTAAGAAACCGATGCTATTCTTTAGATACTCCCTCTTCTTTAATTGATATAGATATGAAGAAGCCACTCCGTACCAGGGGTGGCTTCTTCCATTTCCTTAGGTGTAAAAAAGCTAACGGAACGAGGAGACCTTATTTCTATTCCTACCAGGGTTAAAACAGATGTAACGGAACCAGATGACCTTATTTGGGCTATAGGCAGCGAATTCGCTGGTATTAGCATCAAATAAGGTCTTTAAGTTCCGTTACAGCGGGAAATCACCGGGAAATAGTACAATAAGGTCTCTGAGTTCCGTTACGGGTAAAGGTGATTACTTCAAATCCTCGATCGAGTTAATGTCCATGTAAACTGGAACGACCAGGCCGGTTTTGACCCCAGTCATGTTCGCGCCGAGATCCTCAACTTGTTCGCCGTATTTATCCCAATAATCCGCATGGGTGAGCGGCAGCCATGCGGCTGCAGTTGCATCAACGTCACCGCTGGCGACACCGGTCCACATTGGACCCGCTTCGACTTGGAGGGACTCGACGTCATAACCCAGCTTGCTTTCGAGTACATATTCCAGCAGGTTGGTGCTGGCGATTTCCGAATCCCATGCCACATAGCTCAGCTTGAGTTTGTCGCCGTTCACCGGTGTCAAGCCTTCGGTCCAGCTGTCCACGCGGTCGGCATGGCTGTCTGCCCAGGCTTTGGCCGCTTCCGCCGGGTCCTGACCTTCCTGAATCGCTGTCATAATCTCGCCCATTTCATCCGAAGTCCACTCGAAGCGGTTGAGGAACTCATAGGCGGTCGGATGGTCTTCCTTCAAGCCTTTCCGCGCCAGCGTGTGAATTTCTTCGGCTTCCCCGTAAACCTTCTGCGGATCCTCCAAATATTTCAGATCGTATTTGGAGAACATCCAGTGCGGGGTCCAGCCGGTAACAATGATCGGTTTTTCGGATTTCACCGCTTTGTCCAGCATCGCCGTCATGGCTGCGCCGGAGCCCTCAATCAGCTTCCAGCCGTCCAAGCCGTAGGTTTCGATCGCTTGACTTGTCGCCTTCATAATTCCAGCACCAGGGTCAATCCCGATGATTTCGTAGTTGACTTGCTCGCCGACGGCTCCGGCTGAGGTGTTGCCCCCGTTCGCCGAAGCATCCGGCGTGTTGTTGGCACCGCCGGCCGAAGGATTGTTCGCTTGCCCGCAGGCGGACAACGCCAACATGCTCACTAATCCTGCCAGTACCATCAACTTCCTCGTCTTCTTCAATTTCATCTCAATCTCCCCTTTGTGTTTTGGATTTAAACAGGTTTTGCGTAAAGCGGTCGAGCACGATGGCTAGGACAACCACGGCCAAACCGGCTTCAAAGCCTTGCCCGATCTTCAGTTGGGTGACCGCCCGGTAGACGGTGGCCCCGATGCCCTGCGCGCCGATCATGGAGGCGATGACGACCATCGAGAGCGACAGCATGATCGTTTGGTTAACCCCGGCCATCAACGTTGGCATGGCGAGCGGAAGCTCGACTTTAAACAGCTTCTGCCAGACCGTGGAGCCAAAGGCGTTCGCCGCTTCCGTCAACTCGCCGTTCACCTGCTTGATCCCAAGATAGGTGAGCCGGATCGTCGGCGGGATCGCGAAGATCACCGATGCGATAACCCCAGGGACCACCCCCAGGCTAAAAAAGGTTACAGCCGGCAGCAGATAAACGAATGCCGGCATCGTCTGCATAAAATCAAGCAGTGGCGAGATGACCCGATGGACCATTTTGCTGTAGGCGCTCCAGATGCCGATCGGAATCCCGAACAGGATCGAGATCAAGCCGGAGGTAATGACCAGGCCTAAGGTGTTCATGGTCTCGGTCCAATAGCCAAGGTTATCGATCAGCAGAAAACCGATTACGGTGAACAAGGTCAGCTGCCATTTTCCAATCAAATAAGCGATGATTCCGACGATGGCAATAAACAGCAGCGGATGCGGCAGCAGGAACAATCCGGCGAAAAAGTTAACGATGGTCTCAATCGTCATGGACAATCCGTCGAAAAATCCTCCAAGCGACCGCTCCATGGCGTCAACCAGCGATTCAATCCACTCGGCCAGCGGCAATTTCGGGATGAATTCCATCTGGGTTCACCTCCTCCTTCAGTTCATGATGTTCTCCGGCGAGGGCTCCCAGTACGGCGCCGCGTACGATAACGCCCAGCAAACGCTCCTGCTGGTCAACGACGGCCAGCGGAACCTTGGATGAGCTCATGACTTCAAATAGGTCACTCAGCACGGTATCCGGGGCCACGCGAGGGCCGTCCGTAATCAGAATTTCCTCCAGGCCGATGCCGGACTTGGCGGCACGGGATGCGTCTTCGGCTGTAATGACGCCCAGCAGGCGTTTGCCCCGGCCGATGACGAACAGGTTGGAGATGCCCCGTTCACGCATTAGTTCGAGGGCGACGCGAGGACCCTTATCCAACGTAACGGTTTCCGGCCGGCGCATGACGCGGGCTGCGGTCAGCACCTTGGACAGGTCCACGTCCTCGATGAACCGTTCCACATAATGGTTGGCCGGGTTCATCAGCATTTCTTCCGGCGTGCCGATTTGAACGAGTGCGCCATCCTTCATCAAGGCGATCCGGTCGCCGAGACGCAGGGCCTCATCCAAATCATGGGTAATGAAGACGATGGTCTTCTTCATCTTCTCCTGCAGCTCCAGCAGCTCATCTTGCATGTTACGGCGAATGAGCGGGTCGAGCGCGCTAAACGCTTCGTCCATCAACAGGATTTCCGGGTCATTGGCTAGCGCTCGGGCCAGGCCGACCCGCTGTTGCATACCGCCGCTCAGCTGCTCCGGCATCTTATGCTCCCAGCCCTTCAAGCCGACGAGCTCGAGGGCCTGCATCGCTTTGTCGCGGCGCTCTTTTTTGGCTACTTTCTGAATTTCCAGTCCGTATTCCACGTTCTGCAGGACCGTGCGGTGTGGGAATAAAGCAAACTTCTGGAACACCATGCTGATCGATTTACGCCGCACCTCGCGCAGCTCAGCTTTGTTCATTTTGCGGAGATCCCGTCCATGCAGCAGAATTTCCCCCGCAGTTGGTTCAATCAATCGATTCAGCATCCGAACCAGTGTCGATTTGCCGCTCCCGGACAAACCCATAATGACGAAAATTTCACCTTCGCGGATGTCCAAGCTGACTTGGCCGACGCCGATGGTGATGCCTTTTTCCTTGAGCAGACGCTCTTTGGTGTAGCCTTGCTTCAACAATGGAATGGCCTGCTCGGCATGCGGGCCAAATAACTTGCTGACTTCACGAACTTGTAATATTGGCTGATTCATAGATTCACTCCTTTTCTAAAGCTTTAAGTTCCCCCTTCGATCTCGGCTTCGCTAACAAAATTGCCCAGCGAGGCAGTATCGCATCAATCCGTGAGGTAAGTGTAACAAATGGAATGAAAATAACGCAAAGATGAAAACTGTACGTAAGGAACGTACAGAAAAAACTGAACGTAATGAATCGGCGGATAACTCCGATATCCTCCCAAATGCTCCCTAGGCTGCGTCTTTACTTTTGGGCTTGACTTACTTAAGATAGAATAAGCGTTGAGCCGTATGGGGATTTAAGCCGTGCGGGTGGACGCGTTACAGCGGAGGTTTTTTTGCATATGAATAGGAGGTTGCAAGCATGAGCTTGGACCAGCTCACCGATGAGCAACAGGCTTTATTAATGAAGGTACGTAAACGCGTGATCGAGGCCATCGGCAGAAATATGGACTTGTATGGGGTCTCGTTATCAACAGGGCACTTATACGGTCTTTTGTTCTTTGCCGACAAGCCGATGACTTTGGACGAGATGGGCAAGGAAATGAAGATGAGCAAAACCAGCATGAGTACGGGCGTCCGCACCCTGCTGGATCTCAAAATGGTCAATAAAGTGTGGGAGAAAGGCTCCCGCAAGGACTTATATGAAGTGGAATATGACTGGTACCAGACGTTTACGGACTTCTTCGCAATTAAATGGAGAAAAGCGGTGGAGAGCAACATCCTGGTGCTGCGTCGCTCCATTGATGAATTAACCAAAGCGATGGTGGTAGAGGAGGAAGGACCGCTCCGTAAGGTATTGGAAGAAGACGTACGTAAGATGAAAGAATCGGTGAAATATTACGAATGGCTGGACCGCCTGATCGACGCGATGGAAAGCGGAGAGATCTATAAGCTGGTTCCCAAGGAAACCGAATCCTGACTTTCTTGTATAAAAAATATAACGCTTATTCCCGATCACGCTGTCATTGCGCAGCGCGGGGAATAAGCGTTTTTTTGGCGTATCAATAGACTCCGATGTCATCCAGCATCAGCTTGGCGGCGCCGCCGCTGAGAAGGAAGGTCAGCCGCTGGATTCCGGTGTCCGGATTGAAGCTGGGGTTGGCGGCCGCAAAGTCTGCCAAAGCTAGACGATACGTCTGATATACCGCTTCCGTCGGATGCTTGTATTTGCCGCCCGACAGGTGGCGCTCCAGCCAGGGGTGGATCGTAAACGAGGTGACGGGCAGCGGTTCGACCTCCATAAACCTCGTGAGCGGCAGACGGACGGAGGTACCGTTGCCGTCGGTAAGCTCTACCTCAACTGTGACGGAACCCGCAGCCAAAGCCGCATCGGGCGTATTGTCATCCTGCAGCTCGAAGCTGCGGTCCGTGAGCGAAAAGGCGAGCTCCTCCAGCTGGCCGCTGGACGGGAGGGGAGCACCTTGCTCCCAGCTTAACGTATAAGTGGACGGCTCATTGCCGCTAGGCTTACGCTCCAGCACGATTCCCCGGGACGGCTTGGTGCCGTTTTGCCGGTTCTTTGCCTCTTCCTCCTTCCAGGTGAGGTTGCTGCCCGCTGCTTTCCCTCCCCCAGGGAGACTCAACCGGTTCAAATCTTCATCGTAGCGGGCCCAAGCGGTAAATGTGCTGCGCTCGAACCGGTTGTAATATGCGGTGTCCGGGAGCCAGGCTAAGCCGGTGCGGTAATCCTGCAGCAGCGGGAGATAGCGGCCGAGCTTGGCGCTGGTGTTCGTTACCGAAGCGGAGCCGGACACAGCGTGGAGAGTGGTTGTTGCTCCGTTATTCCCCGCTCCCGCACCATGCAGCGTTTCCTCAAAGAAAGCCGAGATGTACACCTTCGCGATGCTCCGTTGTTCGGAAGGCGACAGCATCCCGTTCCGGCTGAGCAGGATGCCCTTCGGATAACTGACGTCCCGACCGCCCCAGCTGCTATTGAACTGGCTATGGTTGGCGTCTCCGATGTACAGCGAGGCTTTGAACCGATCTTTGCCTGACGAAAAACTTGTGCGCATGTACTGGCGGTCGCCTTCGAAGTCGCTGACGTCGCCATCCCGCGCGCCTTGCAGTGTCAAATAGCTGACATCCTTAAGCTGTGTGTATTTTCCGTCCACCTTTTTGTCGGTGGGGGCGATGGCGGCAACGGCTTGGATCTTGTAGTCTTCTAAGCTCGACATGAGCTCCGCGTCGTCCGCGAACCAATCCTTGTAACCCGCGGCCATCGCTACTGCTTGCCCGCCGCGGGAATGACCAACCAGTCCGATGCGGGTAAAGTCGATTTTTTCGTATAACGGATTATCCGGTTCTGCGGCAAATGTGCCGATCTGTTGCAAATGCTTCAGCAAAATCCAGGCTCGAACCTTCATATCGTTATCGGGAATCCCCGTCCATACGGAGTAATTCAAGAAGTTCTCATCGACGGATACGACGATAAACCCTCGGCTGGCCAACAATTCTCCCAGATAAGCGTATCCGTCATCGGAGAAATCCTCCATGAGGTGATTCCCGTGAACGATCAGCACGAGCGGGTACCGAGTTTGGCTATCGGCAGCGCTGTTTCCTAGGTTGGTGTTGTCCTGTTCCTCTGCTGCGACAGGCATCCAGACTCTCCCGTTCAGCGGAAGTGCTCGCTGATTAAATCCCCAATAGGCGGTCCGGTAGACGGACCACTTCTTAATGTAGACGGAGGCATCCACCGTTCCGGAGGTGATGTCGACCGCTTCCCCGTATTCGGGCTGCCAAGCGTCGTTCCCGCTGCCGTAGGTGAAGGTCGACACCTCATACGGCCCGGGTTCGGCGGGGCTGTCCAGCAGATCGGCCAAGCTTGGCACGGCCGCTGAACCGACGGCGGCGTCGCTGCTTGCGCCATCGCGCGCCTTGTCATCTTCGGCTTCGCCGGCTTTCCATATCCCGGCGCTTTGCACGCCTTGATAGGCCGGTACGGCGGAGCCGCCCCCTGGTCCCGCCGCGAACGGCCAGATCGCGGCGGCGGCCACCAGCAGCGCCGCCATCAGGGCGGCTGCCGCTTTATGGCGCAGCCGCAGCCTCCGGCTGGCGAGCGCCCCATAAAGCAGCCCGGCGGCGATTCCCGCCAGGCTGATCACCGCGGCCACGACCGCAGCCGCGGGCATCGCTACTTCGTTATAGTAGAAAATAACGAAGGCTGCGGCAAAATCGAACAGGACCGCCCCCGTAAACAGGCGGGGGATCGGCACGCCGATCAAAGCCAGCAGCAGCGCGGCGGTGTGGGCGGTCAGGTACAGGCCCAGCGTTCCCGCGAGCAGGAACAGCAGCAGGTCGACAGGTCTCCCCAACCCGGTCGGCATCCCGAGCGCCAGTAGGCCAAACGCGAACATGCCGGCCCCCCAGGGGCCGGCAATGGCGGATCGCCAAAAGGCGGTATCGTATCGGTAAGCATTCCGGATGCGGCGAGCGATCCGGTAACGCAGCGTCGGCTTGCTCAGTAAAAGTTCAGTAACCACCTGAATTTCCATGGCTTCCCCCAAAATCTCGTAGTCTCTCCTCTTCCCTTATTGTAACATGGGCCAAGGACCGGGAGAAACAGGGGAAAACAGGGGCCGACCCAGCTGACCGAACGGGATAATCATGTAAAAGCGTCTGCTGCAGCACCATCAGCCGGCTGAGTCAGCGGGATAATCCCGTAAAAGCCAGCTCCAACACCTCTACCGACTCTGGCCGGGGCGCGGGCGGAAACGGACCCACGACCAGACGATCAGCAGGAGCAGCACGGCCAGGCAGGTCCCGATACTGATGCGGTTCTGCGCGTCGAACAAGAACAGCAGCGCAATGACAACGAGGCTGATCACGGTCAGCACCGTAATATACGGGAAGCCCCAGACTTTAAAGCTAGGTGCCGCCGGATAACGCTGGCGCAGCTTTAACTGGGACAAGCAGATGGTGATCCAGACGAGCAGCACGACAAAGCCGGGTACCGCCATCAATAGACGGAACAAGCCTGCCTGATTAAAGACGGCCAACATGGAGCCGAGGATCAGAACAACCCCGCAAAGAATTAAGCTGTTGACCGGAACGCCCTTGGCGGAGATCCGCGCCAGCTTCGCTGGGGCTTCCCCGCCGGCGGCCATCGAGTGGAGCATCCGGGTCGCGCCATAGATGCCGGAATTGGCAGCGGACAAGACCGCCGTAATCAGAATGAAGTTCATCAGATGCGCCGCCCCCTGCAAACCAACCGAGGACAGCACCTGCACGAACGGGCTGGTCTGCTCACTGAGACTGTTCCACGGTATCAGCCCGCAAATGATCAGAATCGGTAACGTGTAAAACAGCACCACGCGCAAAATAAAGCTTTTGACCACCCGAGGTAACACTTTTTCCGCATCCTTGGCCTCCGACAAGGTCAGTCCGATCAGCTCGGAGCCGCCGTAGGAGAACATGACGACCAGCAGCGCCGAGAAGATTGCCGTCCATCCGTTCGGGAACAAGCCGCCGTAATCCCGGTAATTGTGCGGGAACGGAGCACTCGTTCCAGGGAGAAGGCCAAACAGCATGGCCGCGCCCAGGAGAATAAAGACAATGATCATCGCGATTTTAATCCCGGCCAGCCAAAACTCAAACTCGCCGTAACCGGCTACGCTCATTCGATTGATGGCCAAGATAAAGGCGGCACTGGCTAGGCTAAGCACCCAGAGCGGCACGTCCGGCAACCAGAACTGCAGGAAACTGCCGGCGGCAATCACCTCAATGACGCATACGGCCAGCCACATGAAGCAGTACATCCACCCCAGAATGAAGGAGATGCGCTCGCCAAACGCCTCCCGGATGAAGTCCTTCATGTTGCGGCCAGGATACACTGTCGCCATCTCGGCAATAGCGCCCATGACGACCAGCAGCAGCAATCCGGCAAAGGCATAAGAAAAAATCACGCCAGGCCCGGCCAGGCTGACGGTCTCGGAGCTCCCTTTGAAGATCCCGGTGCCGATAACGCCGCCCATGGCCATGAAGCTGATGTGGCGGGGCAGCAATTTTTTCTGCAAAGTTGAGGAATCGGATTTCACGTAAATAAAGCCCCCTAAATCTGAGTTGTATCCATTGGAAGTTGGATAAGCAATACGGACTTTATCTTACACTAATTCGCCCGCGGGAGGAAATGAAATCATACCCGGTTGATTAGTATCACATTTCGTTGATTGGTCAGATAGGCAAGGGCCCGGCGGCCAATATACAATAACTTTCAAGATCAAAAAAGCGTAAAGGGGAGAAGCGTTTATGGCCCGATTATCCACGGATCGGGAAATGCAACCCGAACCCGCCATGCCGCACATGCCTTATAAAAGAAGGAAGAGCGGGATCGAGCGTTTTTTTCGGCAAATCGACCTGCAGTTGATGGTTCTCCCGGCGCTTGCCCTCATCTTCGTGTTTAGTTATATCCCGATGTATGGTGTCTTGATCGCCTTTCAGGACTACAAGATCGGGCACAGCTTTACGGGAAGTCCGTGGGTGGGCTGGAAGCATTTTGCTTACTTCTTTAACTCGCCGGATTTTTACACGGTGATGCGCAATACGATCGTCATTAGCCTGCTGAAATTTCTGATTGGATTTCCGGCACCGATCCTGTTGGCCTTAATGCTGAACGAAGTGCGGAAAATGGTCTTCAAACGAGTCGTTCAGACGATTACGTATTTACCGCATTTTATGTCCTGGGTCATTCTCGGCGGCTTGGTCGCTTCGCTGCTCGCCACGGATAACGGCAGCTTAAACATGCTGCTGGAACGGCTGAATCTGATTCAGGAGCCGATTAATTTTCTGTCGCTCCCGGAATACTTCTGGACCATTCTGATCACGACCAACGTCTGGAAGGAAATCGGCTTTGGCTCGATCGTCTACCTAGCGGCGATCGCCGGGGTGGATCCCCATACGTATGAGGCCGCTTCGATTGACGGGGCCAGCCGTTTTAAGCAGATTTATTTGATAACGCTTCCATCGATTATGCCGGTGATTTCGATTTTTATGATTCTGGCCATCGGCAATTTGCTGAGCGCCGGCTTCGAGGATATCCTCGTGTTGGCCGTGAACCCGGCGCTGCGCGATGTATCCGACGTCATCGATACGTACGTGATCCGGGTCGGGATCAACAATTACCGCTATTCCTACGCTACCTCCGTCGGGTTGTTTAAAGCGGTTGTAAGTGTCGGACTGTTGACCCTCGCTAACTATGTAGCCCGCCGATCCGGCAACAGCTTATGGTAATCAGGAGGAGGTGCTCGCGATGTATAGCAGCAGAGGCGACCGGGTCATGGTTGCTTTCATCTACGTCTTCTTAACCATTTTTTCCCTCTCCACGTTATATCCGTTCCTGAATGCCATTGCGATCTCGCTAAACGAGGGGCTGGATACCGCAAAAGGCGGAATTACCCTCTGGCCGCGCGCCTTCACCCTGGAAAATTACGAGGTCGTCTTCCAGGATGAACGGCTGATGTCGGGCTTCATCATCTCCGTCCTTCGGACCGTCGTCGGAACGGTCAGCGCCATCTTGGCCACGGCGATCTTCGCTTATGGGATGACCAAGCGCGAGCTGATGGGGCGTAAGGTTTACATGCTGATGTGTATTTTTACGATGTATTTTTCCGGCGGATTGATTCCAACGTTTCTGCTGATCCGTAATCTGGGGATGTTTAACTCCTTCTGGGTTTATATCATTCCTTCGCTTATCGGGGTCTGGAACATGATCATCTTCCGTACCTTCTTCCAGGGGCTGCCCCAAGGGCTGGAGGAATCGGCCAAAATCGACGGCTGCGGCAATTGGGGCACCTTGTTCCGCATCGTGCTGCCGCTGTCGGGACCGGTTATCGCAACGTTGTCGCTGTTTACCGCGGTTGGGCACTGGAACGAGTGGTTCATCGCCAGCATCTACATTTCGAAGGAGGAGCTGCTGCCGATTCAGACCATTCTGAAGCAGATTCTCGCGTCCAATATCGTCTCCGAGCAGACGGCTAACCTGGATGCAGCGGCGCAAGCCCATATGGCGCAGGCCAAAACCGTCACCAGCAAATCGCTGTCGATGGCCACCATGATGGTCGCAACGATCCCGATCGTCCTGGTGTATCCGTTTGTGCAGAAGTATTTTGTCAAAGGGGTGCTGGTCGGGTCCTTGAAGGAGTAGTTGAAGGAACAACTGGCGGCGTTTAAGGCAGATCGTTCTGCTTTGAACATAAAAATGAAAGGCGAAAGGGGATAACAGTCGTATGAAAAAGCGGGGAACACGGTTAAGCCAACTGTTGATCATCATCATGGCGATTGCCGTCATCCTGGCCGGATGCTCCGGCGGCGGGGGCAACAGCGCGAGTGGCGGTAATCCTGCCGAAGCGCCGAAGGAGAACGGCAGCAATGCGGAGACGAACCAGGCGGAGTCTGCGGAACCGCAGCTTTTCGAGCTGGGGAAGGAGCCGCTGGAATTCACGCTTTACGGCAACTATGACTGGTACACCATGCCCAAATGGGGCGCCGACGAAACGACAGCTTGGGTGAAAGAGAACAAGAAGGTGAACATCACAGAAATTCCAAACGGCGGAAATACGGTGCAAAAGCTAAACACGATGATTGCCTCCGGCGATCTGCCGGACGTCATTTGGGGTGAGCGGGGTGCGGACGTCGAACGGCTGCGCGAAGCAGGCTTGCTGGTGCCATTGGACGATTATATCGAGAAGTATCCGAATTTGAAAAAATGGCTGGATCCGAAGGCAATGAACATGCTGCGATCCCCTGACGGCAAGCTGTATCAATTCCCGAACTGGTACACGAACCGTCCGAACGGCAATGCCGGATGGGTGGTCAACAAGAAGATTTATAAAGAGCTCGGTTCGCCTAAACTGGAAACAACCGATGATTTGTATGCTTACCTGAAGCTGGTGAAGGAGAAATATCCGGACGTCATCCCGCTGGAGACGGATTTGGCCAGCGAAGGTCACGGTCTTGATCAGATTTACTCCGCGTTTAAGGAGAACAATTTAAGTTTTCCGCGTTATTTTGCCGTACCCAACGGGGATAAAATGACTTCGATTTACAAGGACGAACCGTTCCGGGAATCGGTGGTCTACGCAGCGAAGCTGTTCCGCGAGAAGTTGATGACGCAGGACGCCATGACGCAGACCAGAGACCAGGTGCAGGAAAAGCTGATGAACGGCCGGGTGGCGGTGTACACTTCCTCCAATCCGACCTTGTATGCGATGCAGGCCCACGCAGCCTTGACCCAAAAGGATCCGGACGCCGGATATTTCATGATCTGGCCGATTCACAAGGAAGGGCTGGACAAAAACAAAATTTATCCCGGCACTTATAACATGCTCGGTTGGAACGCAGCGGTCATTACGACCAGCGCCAAGAATCCGGAAGCGATATTCGCTTTCTTGGATTGGTGGACCGGTCCTGAGGGGATGACCCTGCAGATGTGGGGGGTTGAAGGCGAGTTCTGGCAAGGACGGGAAGCGGACGGCATCACGCCGAAGTTCACGGAGAAATATACGAAGGAAAAAGAAAAGCTCGCCGATTATCAAGCGAAGATGGACCCGTTGATGTGGGTTGGTAATACCGTGTACGTTGACGATATTAAAGGGAGATTCGAAGCAACGCTGCCGGAGAGCGAACGGAACTGGTCAACCTATTGGCAGTACGAAATTACATGGAAAACGCAGGGCGACGCTACGGAATTCATCAATTTGTTCCCGCTGCCGGATACCGAGGAGGGCATCACCTTCCAAAGCGGCAAGGACATTTGGCAGAAAGCGAGAGCGCAAGCGCTGTATGCGAAGACGGACGAGGAAGCGTTGGCGATCCTCGACAAAGCGCATGAGGACACGATGGCCATTGGGTTCGAGAAGCTGCTGGATTACTATACTCAGCGCTGGCATGAGAATTTGAAGATGATCCAAGGCAATTAACCGAGACAGGCAAGCTACTTGGCAAGGGGGCCCGATTCATTAGGCTCCCTTTTCCTGTAGCGCAGGGCGGGGAGGATTAGAGGATTTTCTCCGTTCTCAACGAACAGGGAGGCCGGGTATACTTAGGGGAAACGGAGCTGAAACCGAACTTCCGCAAGGAAAAAAGGGGGCTGACACGATCGTGTACAAGGTACTGCTTGCTGATGACGAGCATCTTGACCTGGAGGGCATGAGGACGTTTATTCCCTGGTCCGAGCTGGGGATGGAGGTGGTGGGCGCCGTTAGCAACGGCTTCTCGGCCTGCGAGCTGATGGAACGGCAGGCGATCGACATTCTGGTCACGGACGTCAATATGCCGCATATGTCCGGGCTGGAGCTGGCACGCCGGGCGATGGACCGGAAGCCGGACGTCCGCGTCGTGTTTGTCAGCGGACACCAGGATTTTCATTATGTGAAGCAGGCGCTCTCGCTCAAAGCCTGCAGCTATGTGCTGAAGCCGATGGACGACGACGAGTTGGTCGCCTCGCTCCGGCAAATTACGCTGGAGCTGGAACATGAAGCGAATCGGAAGCGGACGGAGGAGCAGTATCTGAAAATGATGCAGGCGTTGCAAGCGCAAGGCGTTGAGAAGCTGGAGGACGAGCAGGAGCGGCAAGCTGCGGCGCGGTTGACCGAGTCGCGCCCTGCGCCGGGTTGCAGCCGGCTGATCCGGGAAATCATCGCGACGATGCAGGCGCGCCTCCACGAGAATCTCACCTTAAAGAACATCGCTCAGCAATTCGCCTTTTCGCCGAACTATCTAGGGCATCTTTTTAAGGAGGAAACCGGCCAAGGCTTCAGCGAAATGCTGACTGAACTGCGAATGGAACGGGCACGTAAGCTGCTCAAAGACCCGAAGGTGAAAATTTACGAGGTCGCCGGTCAAGTAGGTTACCGCTATATCCCTTACTTTAGCCGGCAATTTAAGGAGACCTTCGGGATGACGCCGATGGAATTCCGCAAACGGGAGTGAGGCCGACTTGATGAAAATCCACCGCGTGACGCCGCCCCGAGCGCTGCGTTACCTTCCGTTTGGCTACAAGCTGATGTTGACCTACCTCGTATTTATTTTGATTCCGGTGCTGGCGATCGGCTATTTTTCCCATTCTCTCTATCAGGAATCCATACGCAATCAAACCCGCAGTAATATCCAGGGGACGCTGCTGCAAATCCGGGACAACGTCGAATACAAACTGGCGGATGTCGAGCGCGTCTCCTCGATGCTCTATCACGATTACATGTTGATCACGCAGCTGCGCAGCTATGAGGAGGGCTGGAGCAGTTATGAACGGACGACGATGGTGCTTCAGCCCAAGCTGCATATTGCGATGAATGCGACCGGTCTGAAGCTCGCCATGTACGTTTTTCTGGAGAATGATACGCTGCCCGAGATTTATCACGGTTCCTTTGTGAATGAGAATCCGGATGCGCTTGAAGGCAACTATAATATCTATCATTTAAGCAGGCTTCAGGATAAAGCGTGGTACATAGATTTTCCTGAGGAGCGATACGGAGAGACGCTCGTTTGGCAGCAGGTGGAGAAGGACCGGGAACAGGGCAGAATCTCGCTGCTGCGCCGGTTGGTCGACAGCAACAAGCCGCTGGATTTGCGGGAAATCGGCTTCTTGCGGCTCAGCGTTCGGATCGGCGAGCTGTTCGGGGCGCTGGATTACCGCAAAATCGGCGAAGGCAGCCAGTTGCTCATCCAGGATGGGACGGGGGAGACGTTATACGAGTCCGGTGGGTTTGCAGCATCCTCTGGAACAACCGAGTATTTGACGATCCAAGAGGAGCTTGAAGGCCCAGGATGGGTGCTGACGGCCCGGGTTCCGCTTACGATCATGGAACGGGACTCGGCGAAGGTACGCTGGTTTGTGATCTTGATCTGCCTGTTGTGCCTGATTGTGTTTACGTTTGCCGGCATGTTTATCTCCCGTTATTTCTCGATCCGGGTGACGAAAATCGTCTCGGTCTTAAACGCCTTCCGTGAGGGGGATTTGCATAAACGGATGCGCTATCGGGGGAAAGACGAGTTCTCGCAGATCGCTTCCGCCCTGAATGAGATGGGGCACAATATCAAGCAGTTGATTGAGCAGGTCTATCTGACCCGGCTTGAGAAAAAAGAGGCCGAGCTGGAGACGCTGCAGGCGCAGATTAATCCGCATTTCCTCTATAATACGTTGTCCTCGATCAGCCGGCTGGCCAAATTCGGGGAGATTGACAAGCTGCAGCGCATGGTGCTGGATTTGGCGAAGTTTTACCGCTTGTCGCTCAGCGATGGACGCACGATCATCCCGATCCATAGCGAGCTGGCGCAGGCCGAAGCTTATATTAACATTCAGCGTACGAAGTTCGGAGAGGCGGTGTCCTTCGACTTTGAGGTTGATCCTGCCATCCTGTCTTTGGCTACGGTGAAGCTTGTGTTGCAGCCGTTTATCGAGAATGCGCTGGAGCATGCTTGGTTTGGCGACCCGATCCACGTTCGGATTCAAGGATATACGGAAGGGCGGGAGGTGTGCTTCAAGATTATCGACGACGGGATTGGCATGACGCAGGAACGACAGCGGCAAGTGTTCAACCCGGCCCCCGGAGCAGATGGCGGCTTTGGCATTCGGAATGTCCATAGCCGCATTCAACTGCATTTTGGGTCGGAGTACGGGGTGAAGCTGTATAGCCGCCCGGGCATCGGCACGACGGTGCTGATCCGGTTCCCGGCCGTCCCTGCCGGTGGAGAAACGCCGGGCTCCTCCCGAACCTCTGCCAAAACGTCAAGCATTAGTCCTTCTGACAAGTCTTGACAACTATTGGATTCGCGGTTTTAATAGGGAGATAGTTTTGAACATCTTGTGAACAAAGAAGGCGAAACCAAATGAACGCACAACTCAAGAGCATTCATCCCTTGTCGTGGACCATTATTATTGGGACGATTTTTGGACGTATGGCTTCGTCCATGAGTATTCCGTTCTTATCTATTTACTTGATCAAATCGCTGGGAGCATCTCCCTCCGAAACCGGGATCGTCATTGCGGTCAGTTCGCTGATTGGGGTGTTCGCCAGCTTCTATGGCGGCTACATCTCGGACGTCATCGGACGCAAGCGGGTACTGTACATTTCGATCTTCGGTTGGGTGCTGGTGTTTATCGGCTTTGGGCTGGCGAACCAAGTGTGGCTTTTCTTTATCATGAACGCCCTAAACGGATTATGCCGGGCGCTGTTCGAGCCAACCTCCCGGGCGCTGCTGGCCGATATCACCCCGCAGGAAAGCAAAATGCTGGTATTTAATTTGCGTTACGCCGCGATCAATCTCGGCGTTGTAATTGGGCCGATCCTTGGATTGCAAGTGGGTGCTTCCGAGACGGGACTGGCCTTCTATTTCGCGGGTCTCGTGTATTTGGTGTACGGGTTGGTTCTGGTCTTCCTGTTTATGCTGCACAAGGAAATCGGGATCGCGGGTCATGGAGCAGGCGAGCGTTTGACGTTGAAGGGCGCCATGCAGGTGACCGTCAGGGACCGCACCTTTTTGTACGTGCTGATAGGCATGATTTTCTGCGTGCTCGGGTACGGCCATTTCAGCTCTACGCTGGCACAGTACCTGGAGATGACGCCGGGCATCCAGGACGGGGCCACGCTGTTTGGTTACATGCTGTCGCTGAACGCCATTGTTGTGTTGGCGGTGCAGTTCCCGATCGTCAAGTTTGCCGGTCGCTTCTCGCCGATTGTGCCGCTGGTTGCGGGCAATCTCTTCGTGTCCGGCAGCCTGCTGCTGTTCGGCTCGGTGCATGCGGTCTGGGCGTTCCTGGTGGGCGTAGTGATCTTTACGATCGGCGAAGTGCTGATGTTTACGATGACGGACGTGCTGGTTGACCGGATTGCTCCTGCCTCGCTGCGCGGGACCTATTTCGGCATGTTTGGCTTCAACCAATTAGGCAACGTGCTCGCACCGCTGGTGGGCGGTTTCCTGTTGGATGCCTTTGGCGCCCTGCAGTCTCTGCTCATCTTTGGGATCATCGCGCTGACGACCGCTTGCGGCGTGCCGTTCCTGCTGCTGGCGAAGCGTCACTTGACCGCAAAGGAAGCGGCGGTTGGGAAGGCGGAGGCGCAGGCGGGAGTGCCTAGCTGATCAGCTGATAAGGGGAGCCTCTTGCCTTTTGAAGTCTGGCAGAGGGTCAGGATCGCCGGACGGGATCGACTAACTGGATTTTCTACCGTTATTTTTGGACATTTTGGGGGAGCGGAGTAATTTAACTGGAAATCCTACTGTTAATTTGCCGGAATCGTCGCTTACAGGCGGTTTCGGGCAAAATTAACGTCAGGATTTCCAGTTAATTTGAACACATCGGGTGTATTTAAAGAAATTAACGGTACTTTTTACAGGTAAGCGTGATATGGGGATGACAAGTTCATACCACGCCAAAACGGATCGGGCGATTCAAGCCCGGTCCGTTTTATGTTTCGGCTGCTTGGGCCAGATGAACGCGGAGATCATAATGAGACCATCGATGACGAACACGATACTCCAAACTCGCAGGATCCCGCCCAGCGCTTCGGTCCGACTCGGATCGTTGATGAAGGTGATCATGCCAAAGAGCAGTGCTGCGCCAATCAGGAAAGAGAGGGCATGGCGCAGAAATCCCTTCAGCTCGTGCTTGGCATACTCCAGGCCATAACGTTTGGGCGGTCTAGCGTCCTTCTCTCCGACGAACAGATAACGGTACCAACGATCGGCCCAATCGATCATGCTCTTGCCGAAAGCGATCGAGACCCCGATATATACGGCGGCGATTCCATGGGCTGTCGTTGCTACGGCACCGTTATACAGGTCCACCCCGGTGAGGACGAACAGCAGCAGATCGATCACCGGCGTTAAGGCCAGCAAAGCCATCCCCAGCTTTGGTCGCTTTAGTCCATAACGAACGGATAATCCTGCAAGAATCACGATCCAAAAGGCGATCTCACAGGCCACTATCATCCAGGCGATAAAGTTCATAATGACCTCCAGTAACAGATGAAATGTAAAAAGGTTGAGTGTATTGTAACATCCTGTTTCAATTAATACAACTGTACTAAATAAATTGTGTGATCCGCCCTGGAGGTGCTAAACTAGAGGCATGCCAAAACTAGTAGATCATGAACAAAGAAAACAGATTATAGCCGAAGCAACCTGGCGGGTGATTTTGAAGCAGGGGATGGAAGGGGCCACCGTTCGCAATATCGCTAAGGAGGCGGGGCTTTCACCGGGGGCGTTGCGCCATGATTTCAACTCGCAGGAGGAGCTGCTGCGCTATGCGATGAACCTGGTGAAGGAGAGAGCGACGGAACGAATTATCGAAATCTCCGCGTTGGATCTGCCGCCGCTGGAGAAGGTGCTGAGGATTTTGCAGGAGGTCGTGCCGACCCGTGAGGAGACCCGGGCGGAAGCGGAGGTGTGGATGGCGTTCACAGCCTATTTCAGGCATAAGCCGGGGAAGTTTGATGCGCGCCATGACGGGTTGTACGACTTGATGCAGCGGTTGATCACCACCATGGATCAGCATGGTTTGCTGCAAGCCGGGCTGGATCGGGAGATGGAAACGGTGCGGCTGCACGCGTTGATCGACGGCATCACCTTACATGCCTTGCTTGATCCCTTACGGGTGAATCCAGACAAAATCAACCGCGTTCTGAAGGCTCATCTAGACTCGATTACGAATGCAGCCAAGGATGAATAGCCTGCAATAGCCTGCAATAGCCTACAACCGCAACGGGTTGCCCCGAATCCGGTAACTTGTCTTTTCCCGAGCAGGGCTAGTCTGCATAATCGGCCAAGTTCCCTCATAGACATGTATCAGTTTAGGAAATCAAACTGCAGAGGGGATGATCTCATGCGCCGTTTCACGTGGATGCTGACCATCGTGATAGCCTTAAGCTTCGTGCTGGCTGCATGCGGGAAAAAGGACGCCGACGGCGTCGTCAAGGATTTGGACAAATTGGTTGCCCAGTTGGAGAGTTATCAGGGCTCCGGCACGATGACGCTTTATACGGGTGACAAGCCTCAGGAGTACAAGGTGGAGGTCTGGTACCAAAATCCGTCGTTCTACCGGATCGCGCTCACCAATGCTCAAAAGGACGTTACGCAAATCGTGCTCCGCAACGAACAAGGCGTATTCGTACTGACGCCAAGCCTGAACAAGAGCTTCCGCTTCCAAAGCGACTGGCCGGAGAACCAAGGTCAAGTGTATCTGTATCAAACGCTGGCTCGCAGTATCTTAAGCGACAGCTCGCGGCAATTTGAAAGCGACAAGGATAGCTACATCTTCGATGTTGCGGCTAATTACAACACCCATGCCTTAGTCCGGCAAAAAATCTGGCTGGCCAAGGACAACTATGCGCCGAAGCAAGTTCAGGTATCCGATGCCGAAGCGAAAGTTGTTGTCGAAGTGAAATTCGATAAATTCGACTTTGGCACCAAGTTCGACAAGAACTCGTTTGACATGCAGCATAACCTCGATACAGCTGCCCAGAATTCCCAAGGCACGTTGCTGGAAGTTGATGAGAACGGCATGCTTGTGGAGAAGACGCCAACCGATGAGGCAGCGGGCGCAAACGGCGATGCAGCAACCGATGAAGCCAGTGGCAACACATCTTCGGCTGCACCGGCGTTGACGGAACCCTTTGGCGTAATTATCCCAACATATTTGCCGGATGGGGTCTTGTACCAGGATGACAAAGCCGTGGAAGGTACCGATCGTACGACTGTACTGCTGCGGTATGACGGTACATATCAATTTACGCTGACGGAGACGCGTTCGCCGGACCGCACTGCATCGCTCGTACCGGGTGAATTCATCGATATGGGCTTTACGTGGGGGCTGCTGACCGGCGATACTCTGCGGACACTCACCTGGACAGTGGACGGATTGGAATTCCGGATTACGAGCGAGAATCTGCCGGTGACCGAAATGGTCAAAATTGCCGCTTCGATGCAGGACCAAACCGGTAAGTAACACAAGGAACAGGCGGATTGCGGCTGTGCCGGAGGGGAGGAGCGTTCCCCAGGCCCCGTGGATTCGCCTCTTTCTTCTATAAGGGTGTATTAAGCGCCTCCTCAGGAATTGGGTTCTTTTGCAGAATTGACAGCCGCATTCATGAACATTACCATTAGGATATTGCTCAGATATTTGAACTCTCAATCTTTGGAGAAGGTGACCCGAAAGTGCAAGTGATGTATCGACCAACCCATGCGGAAATTGATTTGGACGCGCTGCGCAGCAATTTCGAAGAATTGCGGAGAAGACAACAGGACATGAAAATGCTGGCATGTGTAAAAGCTAACGCGTATGGGCATGGTGCTGTACCTGTGGCGAAGGAGTTGGAACAGATCGGCGCGGATTATCTCAGCGTCGCCTTTCTGGACGAAGCGCTGGAGCTTCGGAAAGCCGGCATTCAGCTGCCGATTCTCGTGCTAGGATATACGCCGCCACACGGGGTTCGCACCGCTTGGGAGCATGATGTCACGCTAAATGTCTTCAGCAACGAAGTGCTGGAGGCGATTGAAGCGCTGAATCCTGCTGAATTCCCGCATAAGCTGAAAGTCCATATCAAGATCGATTCCGGCATGGGCCGCGTCGGACTGCTGCCTGGAGATGAGGCGGTCGCCTTCGTACGCAAGGCTATGCAAGTGCCGCATGTGGAAGTAGAAGGCTTGTTCACCCACTATGCCACGGCGGACGAGGAAGACAAAAGCTATACATTGGAACAATATCGCCGGTTTCAGGGCGTGGTGGAAGCGCTGCGGGAGCATAATATTCGCATCCCGATCATACATACGGGAAATAGCGCAATCGCCATTGATATGCCGGAACTGTCGGTGCAAATGGTCCGCATTGGCATCGCACTGTACGGCTTGTATCCATCCGACGAGGTGAGACGCGATCAAGTGAAGCTCACCCCGGTTCTCTCGCTGAAAACGGAAACGGTACGGGTGAAGACGTTGCCTGCCCATTCCGCCATTAGTTATGGAGCGAGATACATCACCGAGCAGGAAGAGCGGATTGCCACGCTTCCGATCGGGTATGCCGACGGATATTCACGGATGTTAAACGGCAAGGCGCAGGTACTAATACGCGGCCGCCGTGTCCCTGTAACAGGCGTCATATGCATGGACCAATGTATGGTATCGCTTCAAGCTTTGGCTGAGGAAGCCGAAGAAATTCAAGCCGGCGAAGAGGTTGTGCTCATCGGCCGGCAAGCCGGCGAGGAAATTACCGCCGGGGAGCTGGCTTCCGCCATGGGAACGATCCATTACGAGTTGATTTGCATGCTGGCCCACCGAGTGCCCCGGGTATACAAACGAAAGGGCGAATCGGTCTTATTGCTGAACCCGCTGCTGTGACGGAATTGGCGCAGCAGACAAAATTCAACAAAACTTTCCCTGCGTGAAGGAATTTATGCCAGGTCTATCGAATACTAAACATGGAAATGATCAGGTATGTACGGCACCACTGTTTTTGTTTATAATGAAATGCAGCATACTTGATATACGCTCGGCATATATTTCTTTTGTATAAATTTCCTTGAATAATGCTATACTGATTATCAGGAAACAGGGGCGAGTAGGTTTTGGGGGTGGAAGTTTTAAGATGGCTAATATGCACAACACCAAAAGAATCATGATCAGTTTGCCGGATCAGCTATTGCAGGAAGTTGATGGAATCGCGGCGATGGAGAACTCCAATCGCAGCGAGTTGATCAGGCAGGCCATGAAGCTGTATCTGAACGAGCGGAAGAAACGTTTCATCCGCGAATCGATGCAGCGCGGCTATATGGAGATGGCCAAAATTAATTTGTCCATGGCCTCCGAAGCGTTCCATGCGGAAGAAGATGCAGACATCACTCTGGACCGCCTAGTAAGCGGGGTGTAAACATTGATCGTAAAGCGCGGCGACGTTTTTTTTGCAGATCTCTCCCCTGTGGTAGGTTCTGAGCAGGGCGGGGTCAGACCGGTGCTTATCATCCAGAATGATATCGGAAACCGATTTAGCCCAACGGCCATTGTTGCTGCTATTACGGCACAAATCCAAAAGGCGAAATTGCCGACCCATGTTGAGATTGACGCGGCAACTCACGGATTTGACCGGGATTCCGTCATCTTGCTGGAGCAAATTCGAACGATCGATAAACAAAGACTAACGGATAAAATTACGCATTTGGATGAGGAGACGATGAAGAAAGTGAACGATTCGCTGCTCATCAGTCTCGGTTTAATTGATTTTTGAACATTTATCACTCATGTGTGCGTTTTTAGAATGACTTTTTACGCTCCGGACGTTGTTCCGGGGCGTTGTTTATTATGCGATAAAATTCATAAAGGATCTTATAATTTTCCTATTTGTCGCGAGGGCAATTCGAGTACGATGAGAGTAATCACGGATAAAGGAGAGGTTGCCGTTTGAGCGCTCAATATGAAATCTATGACGATCCCTTCAAAATGTTGATTTTGCTGGCGACGTTCGTGGCCGAGCAGCAAGGCAGCGAGCTGGATTACGAGAACATCGTGCCCTTCGAGAACGACAAATTTTCACTGACGAACGGCCGGTTCCTGTACAAAAAAGATCAGGTCGAGATCACCTGGTACCAGTTCCTTGGACGCGATATCCATTGCAATAAGGATCTGACCCGCCAGGAATACAACCGGATGTTCGTCGATTGCATGGCATCGGTTTACGGAGTGAGCTAGGCTAGCGAAACGAGCAAAAGTGCAAGCGCAAGGGAGTTCCTTGGCGGCTTGCACTTTTTTATTGTTGCTTGGACGGTTGGGTGGTAGGGGGCAGTCTGGTAAGGTGGTGCGGCTCGGCTCGGCGGAATGTATTCGATTTTTCATATAGAATTGTGTTGATTTCGGGGATTAGGGCGGATTCTATTCGATTTTTCATATAAAAAAACGGATTCCGGCACCCGCAGGGCACATTCTGTATGAAATTTCATATATATCACGCCCCAAATGGTGGGATCTGCCGAAATGTATTCGATTTTTCGAACACATTTGCTGTCATTAGCGGTTCAATCGGTCCGCAGCGCGTAAATCGGGCGTAGCTTGGCTGCCTTGTTCGCTGGAATCATCCCAAAGATGATGCCGATGAACAAGGAGAAGCCAAAGGCGATCAGGACGATCAGGAGCGATACGGTGGTCGTTAGCGACGAATAGTGGCCGATCAACGCGCTGGCGCCGTAGCCCAGCCCGATGCCAATCAAGCCGCCGAAGCCGCTAAGTGCCGTCGATTCGACCATGAATTGCATCAGGATGTCACGCTTTTTGGCCCCGATCGCTTTGCGAACGCCGATTTCCCGGGTGCGCTCGCTGACGGAGACGAGCATGATGTTCATGATCCCAATGCCGCCGACGAGCAGCGAAATGCCGGCAATGCCGCCGAGCGCCAGCGACAGTATTTGGGTTGTCGAATTTAGCGTGTCCAGCATCTCCTGGGAGTTAAAGATACTGTAGGCGTTGTCGGCATTTTGGAACTTTTTATCCAAGGTAGCTTCCAGCAACGCTTTGACGGTTTCAATCTGCTTGGTGTCCTCAACCTGTACCGTAATCGAACGCACGCCGCGGCTTTGCAGAAAGCGCTCGGCCGTAGCGATTGGGATCAGCAGCTTATTATCGTTGGAGGCGGTCAGGCTGGAACCTTTCGATTCCAACAAGCCAACGATTTTGAAGCTGCTGCCGTTAAGCTGAATCGTTTGTCCAATCGGGTTATCTGTGCCAAAAAAAGTCTCGGCAGCTTCGGTCCCGATCAACGCCACCTTCATGCGGAACTCATTGTCCATGTCGATGATGTAACGTCCGGCTTGGACGTGGAAATCCTGGACCTCCTCGTAGGAAGGCGCGATGCCTTCTACCGAAAGACTGTCATTTACCGTTCCTTTCTTGGCCGTTACAGAGCCGTTGATCACGGGGGATACGGCCTTCACCCCTTCGATCTTCCCCAGAGCCATCGCTTCCTCAAAGGAGAGTGAGGTGGAGCTGCCCCGGCCCATGATGTTCACCGTAAGCAGGTCGGTTCCCAAGCCTTCGAGTTGGTCCGTAATCTGCGATGTGGTGCCTTGCCCCACAGATACGAGCGTAATCACCGAGGAGACGCCGATAATGATGCCTAGCATCGTAAGAAAAGAGCGGATCTTCGCTCCGGCGATGCTTTTCCAGGCCATTTTGATGCTTTGCAGAAGATTCATGCCCGGTTCCCCCGATCTTCAACAATTCGTCCGTCCTGGATTCGGATGACCCGTTTGGCTTGCTCAGCGATGGACAGATCGTGGGTGATAATAATGATCGTGTGGCCGAGTGCATTCAGTTCCTTCATCTTATCCATCACTTCGATGCCGGTCTTGCTGTCCAGCGCGCCGGTCGGTTCGTCCGCGAGCAGGAGCGGAGGGGAGCCGGCGATTGCACGGGCGATGGCCACCCGCTGCTGCTGCCCGCCTGACAACTCGGAAGGACGATGGTGCATCCGGTCTTCCAAACCAACGAGACGGAGCGACTCTTCGACTGATTTTTTTCGCTCCTTGTGCGGGACGTTGCGGTAGATGAGCGGCAGCTCAACATTTTCGTAGGCGGTTAATTTGGGCAACAGATTAAACTGTTGAAAAATAAACCCAATCTTCTCATTGCGAATCGTGGCCAGCTTGTTATCGGACAGCTTGCGTATGTCCTGCCCGTCAAGCAAATACGTCCCTTCGTTGGCGACGTCCAGACAGCCCAGCATGTTCATCAGCGTCGACTTCCCCGAGCCGGACGGGCCGATGATGGCGACGAATTCGCCATGCCGGACCTGAAAGCTGATATCGCTGAGCACGGTCATCATCTCTCCGGCCATACGGTAGCCGTGTCCGAGGTTCTGCACGTCGATCAGTGGGGGAGATATTGCCGCCATTATCGGCCACCTCCGCCGCTGAACCCGCCTCTTCCGGATGGAGCCGCACCGCCCCCGCCAGGAGCGGCGCCTCCGGCTCCGCCAAATCCGGCACTGCCTCCGCCGAACCCTCCCTGCATTCTCATTTGCTGTTGGGTGGAGGAACTCGAAGAGTTGCTGATGATCGTCGGGATCACAACCTCCTGGCCTTCGGTTAGTCCGCTGACAATCTCGATATATGATTCGTTATGCACGCCAACCTCAACGACCTGGATACGGCCGTTCATGCCGCTGGTGCCTCCGGCAGCACCAGCTGCGGCATCGGGCTGTGCAGTGCGGCCTGTGCTGGGCGTGCTGCCTTCGGCCGGTGCGCTGCCCGTGGTCGGCGCACTGTCAGCGGCCGGTGCGCTGCCTGTAGCCGGCCCGCTGCCCGACCCTTGCGGACTGGCTGCGCCACCTGCCGCACTTGTTCCGTCGCTCCCCGTTTCGGGCAGCATGACGAAATACCGGCCGGCCCGCTGCTGAACCGCCTCGATCGGCAGGGTTAAGATATCCTTTTTCTCCTCGGTGATGATCGTTGCTTCCGCTGACATACCTACCCGCACGCCTTCAGAATTGTTCAGGGCGATCGTGACATCAAATAACGACACACCGCCCGAGGCAACCCCTTCATTCGCGATGTCAGAGACAACACCTTCAAAAGTCTGATCCGGAAAAGCGTCAACTTGAACGTTCGCCTTCATGCCCTTTGTGACGCTGGGGATATCCAGCTCGTCAACCTGAATTTTGACGCTGAGCTTCTGGTAATCGTTAATGACAAACAGCTCGCTTCCGCTTTTAGCCTGTTCCCCGGCGGTGATGTTGACTGCGGTGACCGTGCCGTCAATCGGGGAGGTTAACGGATCGGGAGGAACCATTGCCTCCTGCAGCTTAGCGATTTCCGCTTCCGTATTGCTGATGTTTAGCTCTTGCTTGGCAATTGATTTTTTCGTGGCGTTTAGTGTTTGCTCGTCGGCGCCTTCTTGCACTTGACGTTTAAACTGATTTTGCAAATCAACCAGGTCCAGTTTCTGCATTTCCAGGGAGGATTGCTGTTCCTTGATGTTGTCGGTATTATCCGTGCCCTCAAATGTCAGCAGCACCTGGCCTTCTTCCACGACGTCTCCCGTCTTTACAAGAACTTCGCTTACTTTCCCCTCGTCCTTCGTACGTACGCTTTCGCTCTCGGTTGAGACGATCGTACCTGATCCGGACACGCTAACGGTAATGTCGCCCTTGCTGACCCGGGTCGTATTCTGAACGGGCGCCGCCGTCTGATTCTGCTTGTCCGGCAGCTTTAGAACAAGGATGAGGGCAATGGCGATCAGAACCAAGGCTCCGCCCCCAATCCACAACCATTTCTTCTTCATCGAATCCCTCCAACGATGATGTATTCTACCGGCAGACGGCAGTGCTTGTACCGGTTCTCTGCAAATCAAAACCATTTTAGAAGATGAAGATGAGGCGAACCTTAAGTGAAGCTGAAAGTTTTCTGAATGATTTTTCATAAAAAGACCAATTCACGGGAAATAGCCATGGCGCCATTCACAACGATCAAGTACAATGGATGTAACATATTTTGGGGAGGACTTTTTTTTCATGGATCAACGTCCGTCTGAAACATCTTATTCGTATTCCACGTTTAACCAATTTCCGCCGCCACCACCGCCGACGCCGCCCAAAACAAACGGCAAATCCATCGCATCGTTGGTGCTGGGCATTCTCTCGATCGTCATTCCGTATGTCGGCTTTATTTTGGGGATCGTTGCGATTGTGTTCGCCAGCTTGTCGTTTAAGGAGATCAAACGGAAGGGCGAGCAGGGCAAGGGACTTAGCATCGCGGGTCTCGTTTGCGGTATCATCGGTACGGCACTGTACGGTATCATTATTGTGATTGCCATTATTGCGGTATTGGTCTTTGCTTCATCGCCAGACATCTACGGCACGTTTTAAAGAACTGAATGAAAGCACCGTTGTCTTGGGCGCGGTGTTTTTTTTTCGTCAACTCTGACTTCGATGGGTTTGGACATGCTGGAAAAGGCGCGCAAAGTTTGTGATAATAGAAACAATCGCAATTTTTAGAATGAAAGAGGGATTTGGCCATGACGCAAACGGAGACGAACGGAACAGAGGTGCAAAGTATGGCCGATGCGGGGGAACAGGAGCGGATCTTCGCCCAGATCGCGAAGGAGCTGGGACTCTCCCTGAAGCAGGTGCGAACAACGATCGGGCTGCTGGATGAGGGCAATACAATTCCGTTTATCGCCCGTTACCGGAAGGAAATGACCGGGGAGCTGGATGAAAACCAGCTGCGCAATATTGAAGAGCGGACGCAATACCTCCGCAACCTGGAGGAACGGAAACGGGAAGTCGTCCGGATCATCGACGAGCAGGGCAAGCTGACGGACGAGTTGGCGGCCGCGATCGCGAAGGCGGTGAAGCTGCAGGAAGTAGAGGACTTGTATCGACCCTTCCGGCAAAAACGCAAAACCCGCGCGAGCGTAGCGAAGGAAAAGGGTCTGGAGCCGCTGGCGGAGTGGCTGTTGTCGCAGCCGAAGCAAGGCGATCCACTCACGGAAGCCGCGAAGTTCACCCAGGCTGCCGGGATGGAAGGAGGCGTAGAAACGGCCGAGGAGGCGCTGCAAGGGGCGATGGATATCGTCGCCGAGCAGGTGGCGGATGAAGCGCCGACCCGGGCTTGGGTCCGGAAATATACGATGGACCACGGAATAATGGTGTCCGAAGCGAAGTCACCGGAAGAGGAATCCGTCTACGAAATGTACTACAACTATCGGGAACCGGCCAAAAAAATGCCGCCCCACCGCATCCTCGCCATGAACCGCGGCGAGCGGGAGAACGTGCTGAAGGTGTCGCTGGAGGTGGACGCCGAGGCGATCTGCCGCCACATCGCCGGCCAGGTGATCCGCGGACGTTCCGCAACGGAGGACGTGCTGCGCGCGGCGATCGAGGATGCTTATAAACGCTTGATCGCCCCGTCGATCGAGCGGGAGGTGCGCGGCGAGTTGACGGAAAAAGCCGAAGCCCAGGCGATTTCGATCTTCGCCGGCAATTTGCGCAGCTTGCTGCTGCAGCCGCCGGTACGCGGCAAAACGGTGCTTGGCGTTGACCCGGCCTACCGCACCGGCTGCAAGCTCGCCGTTGTTGACGACACCGGCAAGCTGCTGGAGGTGGCGGTCACCTACCCGACGCCGCCAAACAACAAGAAAAAGGAAGCGGCAATCAAGTTCCACGAGCTGATCGACAAATACGGGATCGAGCTGATCGTGATCGGCAACGGTACGGCCTCGCGGGAGACGGAGCAATTTGTCGCCGAGGTCATCGCCGAGCGCAAGGGCAAGGACCGCGAGCTGGCGTATCTGATCGTCAACGAGGCGGGCGCCAGCGTGTATTCGGCCTCCAAGCTGGCGCAGGAGGAATTTCCGGATTTGGACGTGGCGGAGCGAAGCGCCGTATCCATTGCACGGCGGGTGCAGGACCCGTTGGCGGAGCTGGTTAAAATCGAGCCGAAGGCGATTGGCGTTGGTCAATACCAGCACGACGTGTCGCAGAAGCATCTCGACGAAAGTTTAAAGAACGTGGTAGAGTCGGCGGTAAACCATGTTGGTGTGGACGTCAATACCGCTTCGCCGGCGCTCTTGTCCTACGTATCTGGGGTTAATGCGACGATTGCGAAGAATATCGTTAAGTTCCGCGAGGAGAACGGACGCTTCAAGAGCCGCAAGCAGCTGCAAAAAGTACCGCGACTTGGCGCCAAAACTTTCGAACAGTGCGTAGGCTTCCTGCGGATCGACGGCGGCGAGAATCCGCTGGACAAGACGCCGATCCACCCGGAATCTTATGACGTGGTGCACCGATTGTTTGCCGAGCTGGGGGTATCGATGGATCAGCTGGGCTCCAAAGAGCTGAATGAGAAGCTGGCTGCGTTGAATCCGGACGAACTGGCGCCTCGCCTCGAGGTGGGCGTTCCAACGCTGCGCGACATTCTCGAAAGTCTGCAGCGCCCGGGGCGTGACCCTCGCGAGGAGCTGCCGCCGCCAATCTTCCGCACCGATGTACTGAAGATCGAGGACTTGGTGCCCGGCATGGAACTGCAGGGGACGGTGCGCAACGTCATCGATTTTGGGGCTTTTGTTGATATTGGCATCAAAAACGACGGGCTCGTACACATCTCCCAACTGAGCAACGGGTACGTCAAGCATCCGATGGACGTCGTCTCGGTCGGCGACAATGTCACCGTCTGGGTGCTGAACGTGGACGTGAAGAAAGGCCGGGTTGGTTTGACGATGCGGGGGCCGGCCGGGATAGAAGCTTAAACTTAAAACTCTACGTGCATCATAAATGTTTAAAAGTGTCGGACGCTGATCCTAAGCGATCCGGCGCTTTTTTAATGAGGAATAATTCGCGGGTAATCGACATCGAACAAGAAACCGATTGCAACTAGAAACGGGTTGTGATATAAAAAGAATATAAATCTAAACGATTAAATTTGGATTGTGACTAATCCGGAGGAGGTAGAATATGTCCAATCCAAGCATTAAAGATATCGCTGCCAGAGCAAATGTATCTACAGCCACCGTCTCTTATGTGCTGAACGGAACGCGGAACGTCCGGCCCAAAACCCGCGAGCGAGTGCTGGCCGTGATCGAAGAGATGAACTATAAACCGAATGACATCGCTAAAAGCTTGAAACGGCGGCGCACTGACACGATCGGCGTGATCGCCGAGGACGTTACCGTGTTTAACACACCAGAGATCATCGACGGAATCAACGATTACGGCGACCGGCACGATCTGCATATTTTGCTGACGAACCTGCGTCTCGATAAACGTATCGGCCGCGACTTCGCGAATATGGAGAAATACCGGAAGTATGCCGCCAGCGCAGTTTCCGAGCTGCTTAGCAAACAGGTTGACGGCATCATATACATTGGTGTGCATCCTCGTGATATCACTGGATTGATCGACAGCGAAGGCAAACCGATCATATATACCTATGCGTATACCCAAAACGAAGTAGCCATCCAATATAATGACGAACAAGCTTCTTACGAGGCAATGTCTTATTTAGTGGACAGGGGACACCGGAGAATTGCGATCATCAGCGGTTTAATGGATTCCATACCATCCCGGTTGCGCCTCAACGGTTATTACAGAGCGGTGACCGATTTCGAGCTTCCTTTTGATCCGATGTTAATTAAAATGGGGGACTGGGAGCGGGAATCCGGATATCGGCTAACCCGTGAACTGTTGTCCTTGCCTGAGCCGCCTACGGCGATCCTGGCGATGAACGACGTTATGGCAGTGGGCGTGCTGAAGGCGGCGGATGAAGCGGGTGTGGACATTCCTGCGGACCTGTCCGTCATCGGTTTTGATAACCGGGAATTTAGCGATTATTTGACTCCGCGGATTACGACCATGGATCTTCCGCTCCATGAAATGGGTTACCGCGCGATGGAAGCGCTGCATGACTTGATCCGGGGGAAACGGATCGAGCGTCCGGAAATGCCGGTGTGCCGGCTGATTGAACGTGATTCTGTAGCACAGCTTCCGAAGTAAGCTTTGATGAAAACCGTTAACCGGAATCTTTGATGGGAAACTTTCGATCCGAAAGTTCCTTGACTGAAAAAATCTAAACGTTTAGATTTTGATGAGGTGATGTCTTACAGGCGGGAGGTTAGGCTCGCTCTGTAAGTTCACATATAACATCAACCATATATTCTAAGGAGGGGTTACGTGTGAAGAAGAGCAAAAAATGGTTTGTCCTCGCATTGGTCAGCGCATTATGTCTTGGTCTGTTGTCCGCTTGCGGGAGCAAAAATGAAAGCGATGCCAATTCAGAAGGAGCGGCAAACGGAGGGGAAAAAGGAGCCGAGGAAGTAACACTGCGATTTATGACATGGGACTCCGGTCAAACGCTCCAACCTTATCAAAACGCAATCAATGCTTTTATGGAGAAACATCCGAACATCAAGGTCAAGGTAGAATCTGTACCGGATAACTATGACCAGAAGCTGCTGACTTCCCTTGCTTCTGAGACCGCGCCCGACGTGTTTATGGCCTGGAACTATCCGCTTTATGTTCCGGGAGGGGCGCTGGAGGACATGCAAACCTGGGTGGACAAGGACAACTACGATCTGAACAAATATTATCCCATTATCATGGATTACATGAATTATGACGGGAAACTTTGGGGGCTTCCGACGACTTATTCTACCCGGGCAATTTACTACAATAAAAAGCTGTTTGACGAAGCGGGTGTCCCCTACCCTAAGGACGGATGGACCTGGAATGATTTCATCGAGACGGTGCAAAAATTGACCAAGCCGGGCCAATACGGTTTCATCATGACGCCGGACGACGTCATGACCATGCAACCCTACTTTTGGAGTAATGGCGGGGATATGGTCAGCGATGATGGTAAAACGGTCGATGGCGTATTAAATAGCCCGGAAAATGTAAAGACGATGACGTTCCTGAAACAACTGTATGATGCTTCCTCCAAAATCAACACCGCGGGTAAATTCAGCACCAACAACGGACTGGAATCTTTCCAGACCGGACAGATCGCCATGTTCGACAACGGCATGTGGCCGCTGGGGGATATCCTGAAAGAAGGCAAGCTCGATATCGGAACCGTAACGCATCCGCTTCCTGAAGGCGGCAAACTGAATGGAATTATCCATACTTCGGGATACTCTATGCCGAAAGCCGGCAAAAACAAGGAAGCCGCCTGGGAACTGATCAAATTCATGTCCGGGGAGGAAGGCATCAAAATCATTACGGCCGACAAGTTTGCTTTTTCACCGGTAATTTCCGTAGATGAGGAGAACGGATACGCTAATGATCCTTATCTGGAAGCATTCGCTAAAGAGTTGAAAGGTACGGACAAGCTGATCGCCAGCATGCGCACCGAAAAATGGAGCCAGGCGGAAGATTTGATCCGCGCCGGGGTACAGGCTATTTTTTACGGCAACGCCGATATACAGAAAACGTTGAACGAAGTCGCGAAGCAAGCACAAGAGGTATTAGAGTAACGGTAATGCGGGAAGCGCTTGCAGCGCTCCCCGCGTTCCAGCAAACGAGGTGATGACCAAATGCAAGCAGCCGGCCCGGATTCAGCGATGATGCGCCGTGCGGCCAGACGAAGAAGACGGCGCGAAAACCTCTCAGGCCTGTTTTTTATCTCGCCGTGGCTGATCGGATTCCTTCTATTAATGTTTTTCCCGATGATGTTTTCGCTAGGAATAAGTTTTACCGAATGGAACATGGTTGGCAGCCCCGAAATTATCGGGATTCAGAACTATGTGCAGATGATTACGGCCGATCCCTTTTATTGGAATGCCATGAAGGTTACGTTCAAATATGTGTTTATTATGGTTCCGCTCCAGGTTATTTTCGCGATTCTCATCGCGGTGCTGCTGAACCGGGTGGCATACGGTATCAAGCTGTTCAGGGCGATTTTTTACCTACCCTCGTTGATTCAAGGGGTTACGTTGGCGCTGATTTTCAGCTGGATGCTGAACGATGATTTCGGACCGGTCAATTACATGCTGGAACTGGTGGGCCTGCCGCGGGTGCATTGGCTGACCGATCCGCACGTAGCCTTGTACGCCCTGATCTTCATCGCTCTCTGGGGCGTTGGATCGCCGATGGTGTTGTACCTATCAGCGCTGCGTTCCGTTTCGTCGGAATACTACGAGGCCGCTGATATCGATGGCGCTGGATCGGTTCGCAAATTTTTCAACATTACGATTCCGCTAATCACGCCTACAATCCTGTTTAACATCCTAACGAGTCTAATTTCGGCTTTTCAGACGATCGTGCTCGCGTTCGTCCTGACGGGTGGCGGCCCGGCCAACTCGACGTATTTCTATTCTCTGCACGTGTATCGCAATGCATTTACACATTTCAAAATGGGATACGCTTCCGCCATGGCGTGGGTAATGTTTATTTTGATCGTGTTGTTGACCGGGCTTATTCTTAAATCTTCGAAATACTGGGTCTACTATGAAGCCGATGGAGGTGGGCGCTGATGCATGCGCTGGCGCGAAAAGAACGAATCCAGACGTTGGTGTTCCAAATTTTGATCCTGCTGCTTGCGGCCGCGTTCCTGTTTCCGATCGCCTGGATGCTGTCGACTTCGCTAAAAGCACCAGAGGACATTTTTACGCCAAAACCAGATCTGATTCCGGATACGTGGCAGTTCCGAAATTTTGCGGAGGCCTGGAATGCCCAGCCGTTCGGGCGTTTTTTACTCAATACGCTGATTGTGGTGGGCGTTTCGACGCCGTTTGCCATGCTGTCGGCCACAATGGTCGCCTTCGGGTTCGCACGGATCAATTTTTGGGGTCGGAACGCCTTGTTCCTGCTTGTGATCGGCACGATGGTGATTCCCTGGGACGTTACGGCGATTCCGCTCTATATTGAATACAAAAAGCTGGGACTGATCAATACGCTGTGGCCGATGATTTTGCCGGGGGCGTTCGGTTCCGCGTTCTTCATCTTTCTGGCCCGGCAGTTTATTATGGGTGTTCCGCGTGATCTGGACGAGGCGGCGGAAATCGACGGCTGCAACCGCTGGCAGATCTACTGGAAGATCATCCTCCCGTTGTGCCAGCCGATCGTCGTCGTCATCGGCGTGTTTCATTTCGTGTGGTGCTGGAATGAATTTTTGACTCCTCTGATCTTCATTAACGATCAGAGCATGTATACACTGCCGCTGGGGATCAACCTGTTCAAAAACGCCTTCAACATCGAATATGAGAAGCTGATGGCGGTATCTTGCCTGTCGGTGCTGTTCCCGGCCACGCTGTTCTATTTTACGCAAAACTTGATTCTAGGGGGCATCTCGCTTAGCGGTGTCAAAAAATAACGATCCGTCATGACGGAGGGTGGAGAAACATGACCATACTTAGCAATACAAAGTTTGAGTTGGATTTTAACGAACGCGGCGCGGTAACGGTGTTGTTGATGAAAGATGATCCTAGCGCTATGAATTGGGTGGTAGATCCGGAGTATCTGATCGAAGCAGGGTATGAGGATACGCTAGATAAGCTGTTTGGGGAATGGACGGCGGTGGTGGATGGCCAGACGCTGAACAGTGCCGAATTGACGCCGGAAATCACGCGGGAAAGCGATAGCCGAATACAGGTCCGGTTCAAGACGGAGAAGCTGGAGGTCGGACTGACTTATGAACTGGAGGAGCAGCGGATTCGTTGGATCATCGAGTGCGGGAACCGGGCTGATGAGAGCTTACGGATCGAGGGACTGCATATTTGGTTCTCGCTGGCTTACGTGATGTTCCGGGACGAAAACGTGCTGCGCAACATACGGCAATCGTGCGCGCTTTTCCCCCATTTGGGCGGTGACTTCGCCAAGTTTGCGGCGGTCCGGCGCAGCAATGAGGCGCCTCATCTGGCCGTGTACGGGATGAAAGGGCACACAGCGGCGTTTGGTTCGTTCTGTCGCTACGAGAACCGCTTTTTGGAGCAGGTTTCGCCCTCGCTGGACGGGGTGCTGTTTCACCGTCTGTCGCTGGTGGAGGACGGCGGTTCAATGCCGGAGTCAGCGGCGACAGACTGGATCTATGGGGGAGGATATTATCCGGTCGTGTTGGAGACCGGTCAGAATATGTCGTGGGAATATGCCATCGCTTCCTGCGAGGGATGGGATGATTTCTATCGGCAGGCGATGGCATATGGCCATCCGCGCTGGGAGTATACGCCTGTGCTGGTTCGGGGAGGAACGTTTGAAGCGGAGTTGGAGCTTCCGGCGGGGGAGCGCGTGAGGGAAATCTGCGTGACTTCAGCTGTTCCTGAACCGACTGGAGGATGCCGGATTCGTGAGGAAACAGTGACCGAGTGGTTTTGCGCGGACGGTGAATGCGGGGAGGTGTTGCGGGTCTCCTTGCGGCGGGAGGAGCCTGGCGAACATAAACTTGAAATAACGCTGGAAGACGGACGCAAAGACGTGCTCGTTTGGAACGTGTTGGAGCCGATCGACTGCATTCTGGAGAAACGGGCCGAATGGCTGTGCCGGAATAATTACGACCCTACGGGGAAAGCAGGGAGGCCGCATGCTTTTTTGCCACTATCAAATCAAGGCGAATCTTTGGGCAAGCTGGCTTTTCTGCTGATGAAGAACGCCCTGGCAGCCCCGGTTCCGGAGCAGGTGACCATGGCGGAAGCCGCGGCGGTATTGGATATGAAAAATCACTGGTTCGAAGGCGGCGATTTTTCCCGACCGCGCGTGTTGTATGGGACGTTTTATCGGATATTCGATCTGGATTATATCGCGCATGTGTTTTATCTGCTCTCCAGGATGGATGCTGCGCTGCTGAAGCTCCATCCGCCGCAGACGTACCTGGAGTGGGCGGCTGAAGTTTTGTGCGTACGGATGGATCCAGAATGTCACGCTGGGCAGCGGGAAAAAAACGAGACGGGTCTAAACGGTGTGTTCATTTTGTACGTTGAAGACCTGCTGGCAGATTTGCAGGCCGCCGGTATGGACGGATGGTACGGCCGTTTGCAGGCACTCTGGGAGGCGTTCGGTAGCCGGCTGAAGCATAATGTATGCCGGTTCGCCGGGGCCGTTACCGAACATTTTTACGACAATGCGGGGTTCGGACCGACTTGCGAAACACTATTGCGCGTTGGAATGACCCACGAGGCGGAGCAATACGGGAGTCTGATTTTAGCCAATATCGGCTTTAGCAACGATTACCGATCACAGAATCCCGACCGTTGGTGGGAAGCGTTGTCTTATATGATCCATTCCCTGTGGGGCGGATTGGTTGCAGCTTCCGCACTTACTGCTTATGAGCATTTGGGCGATTCGAAGTATCTGGAAGCGGCGTACCGGGCGAGCATGGCCGTTTTCAACTGTTACGATTGGAACGTAGTATCGACGCCGCGCCGCTTGCAGCCGGGTGAAGCCGCTTCGACATATAGCGTGGCAGCGCCCAATCTGAACATGCCGGCACTGTCGCGAAACCGTTTCGGTCAATCTGTTTTCCGGAATGCGAGCGATCCGATGTTCGCGCGTCTATTTGCGAACGCCGCGGGTGACGATTGGGATATGGGCGAGGAGTTGGTAGCGTATCTGCTCGGCTTCGGTACGACCGCATATCTGTACCGCGATGAACGGGGGCGGCTTCGCTGTGTGAACGGCTGTTTGACGCGGGACGGGGACGGCTGGCTTATCACCAGCTACGCCGCATACCCGCGACAAATCGTGATGCGGGAGGAAGGGCTGGTGCTGCGGGCTCAGCCAGGCGAGGCGCTTCGGCAAGCTCAGTATCGCGACGGCAAGCTGGTACCGTTGCTTTAAGGCAGGTTATTATAACACGGGCATATGGTGAGTATAGGTTCCGCCCTACTTGCTATTATTGGCTTAGCTTGATTTCCCATTTGATTTCAGAAGATTGGACTTGGGAGACTTCGAATGGGCAGGAGTTTGCAAAAATGAAGAAGCCGTCCCAACCCGTCAAAAGGGCGGTGGGGACGGCCTTTTCCAATGACTATTGCATTTGGTTTGAGAATTCGGTTTGGCTTTTTTGACGACTATAATAAAAAAACCAACAATCGTTTAACAGCCGAATTTGACGGCGATCTCTCTTGTTAAAGGCATGCATGATCTGATTGCTAAGCCAGTTTGGCAAGCGTATCCCCTCCTCCGGAAACCCATTGGTATGGTTAGGGTATGGGGAATTCACCCAATCCGTGCAAGTCCCCTGCAAATCGCCGGTAAATTCTGGCTTTTGAACACGGTGGGGGAATGGAGAGGCAGGGGTGCGGTTTGGCCTTAACTGACCGGGTGGGGTCTGCCGGGGCTGACGCCACTCCAATGGAAGTCAGAAAAGGTTGGTGCCGCCTCTGCGCTGTTGGGTCTATTCTAACGGAACTCAGAGACGTTATTTGCTCGAAAACGGGCATGATCCGTTTCTAACGGAACCAGGAGACCTTATTTGGAGCGTGGACAGCGAAATGGCCGCAAAAACCGTGCAATAAGGTCTTTCAGTTCCGTTACAGCGGGAAATAGCCGGGAAATAGGCAAATAAGGTCTCTACGTTCCGTTAGAGCAGCGGCGGGGGTGTGACGACGAGCTATGCCCGGAAGAGCGCCGCTGCGGGGTGTGCTAGGCTCCTCCGACCAAAGTGAAAAAGCCGACCAATTCCCTCTACCTTACGGAAAGGGATAATCCTGGCCGGCTTCATTGCTTCCTTGGCAGCAGCCTTAGAGTTACGCGCCTTCTTCTTCGTACCATTGCTCCAGCTGAGCCTGGAGGGCACGGATTTCGGTGAGCAGCGAAATCAGGGGATAATTTTCCTCACGGATCGCGGAGAAAGCGGACTCCAGTCCGTTAATATAATCCAGCCCGCTCGTGATCTGCAGCGATTCCTGCAGGAGCTCGAGCTGGTCGCATTCGGCAATCGCACGCGGCAAGGTCGGAACCTCGGCAGCCGTCAGTTTATCGATTTCCTTGTTCAGCCGCAAATTCAAAGCGCTAAGCTGGTAGGCGTAGTCACGGGGCATTTCAACGAAGATCAGATCCTGGTCCTGCTGTAAAATGACGTATCTCATTAGGGACATGCTTAACGATTCTCCTTTTCTATCCATGCTACTTGACAGTGTAGCGTAAGGAGAAGTTAAAATTCAAGTAATGAATCTGGCAGATTCATGCGCTTCTACGAACAGGAAGGGGAGAGGACGATGACGGATGAGCAGCTGCAAGCCTGGATCGAGCAAATCTCGCTGCGTTCCTTCGGCGTGCCTTTCCGGCATAAGGCCCGTTTTAACAGCAGGTTAAGAACAACCGGAGGGCGTTATTTTATGAAAACCCATCATATCGAGATCAATCCCGCCCAACTGGCCGCCTATGGGGAAGAGGAAGTCGAGCGTATCATCAAACATGAATTGTGTCACTATCATCTTCATCTGGCGGGACGAGGATACCGGCATCGCGACGCGGACTTTAAGGCCCTGCTCCAAAAAGTTGGCGGCAGCCGTTACTGCAACGCCTTGCCCGGGGCAAAACAGCGCAAAACCTTGCCGCAACGCTATAAGCTGGTATGCGCCGATTGCGGGATGACGTATCTGCGTAAACGTCGAGTAGACCCAAGCCGCTACCGCTGCGGCCGATGTGCGGGGAAACTGCGGCTCTATGCATTATCCGGCGGTTAAAGGTGTGCTATACTTAAATCAAACAACCTAAGGAGTGATGTCAGATGGCCCAATCTCAAGCCAAGAAGCATCGGCAAAAGCTCATCCGAGAAGGCAAACGTAGCCCGGAGCTCAGCCGCAGTCCATTTGCGTTCCAAGATCTGCGAACCCGCAAGACGAAAACAAAGCAGGAACAACTTCATCGGCAAAAATATAAGAACCACGCTTCCTTGTATGGAGACGATGGTTCTTATTATTTTAATCCTCGGAATCTATGCTTTTCGATACGGTTAAAAAGATCTCGTACATCGTACTTTCCTCCGACGTTTTGGTCTGGTGCTGCTTGAGAAACGCCGTGACCCAGTCCTGAAATTCCTTCGCCTCCTGCGGGGTCAGATACACGTGATCGGTGGTCAATTGCCCGGAAGACGTTTGCGAGCGGGATGCTTTCAAAAACCGCTTTTTGCTTTCATCATATAAATTGCTTAGCAGCTTCTCGGTTTCTGTCAAAGCAACCTGCCTCATGGAATCATCAAAATAACTCTTCTTAATCTGAATAGCCCCCTCATAGGGCTCATAGTACTTCGCCGTAATGCCGTTGATGATCTTCGTGTCCACGAGCTGCAGCAGGCCGATGCTCTCCAGTTTTTTGGCGTGATAATAGACCTTGGCTGGAACTTCCCCCATCTTATCTGCCACTTCCTTCATCGTTGCCGGACGATTTAATTGCTTAAATGTATCCAGGATTTGAAGGCGATACGGGTCAGAATAGATCCGAATGTCCTCCAGGGTTTTTAATTCCTTCACATTGTCCACCAGTAAGCCCCCCACCCGAACCTTAAACGGTTGTCGTCATTGTTTTTAGTATAGCCTGGGTCTATCAAATGCGCAAAGCAGAGGAAGGCGTCAAATTTCCATAAAGCTTCGCTGCTTCAACAAGAGCAGTATCGGGATGAGCAGGAGGCACCCAAAGCTCACATACAAGAGATGGACGGGCATCCATTCCCCTATCACCCCGGCCAGCGCACTGCCCGCAGGGATCGCGCAGGTGCAGACCATCGAGTATAACGCTCCGACGCGGCCAAGCAGTTCCTTGGGGACACTTTCCATAAAGTAGGTCGTGGATGGGGTGTTGCACAATGAGACGGAAAGTCCCATGCCAAAGGAAAATAACGCAGCCAAAACAAGCGGTTGAACCGGAATGACTGCAGGCAGGTACATCAGCGCATAGTTGGCTCCAAGCAGCAGGTAACCGGTGAGGATGAGCCGGCTTTTTTTGTAGGCGGAGCCTTTCTTGCCAATCCATAATCCGCTGACAATAGTCCCGCAGATTAAGCTAAACCCCATCAAGCTTAGGCCGGCAGGACCTGAACCTAAAATTTCATCAACATAGACGGCGTTTAGGACGTTAAACGGGGATAAGCAGAAGTTCACGAATGCCGCAGCCATCACGATGGTTATCAGTAGCTTATTGGATACGAGATATTTTAACCCTGCTTTAAGTTCTTGAACAAAGGAGTTATCTGGTTGTGCAGCTTTGAGGTGAGGTGCAGGCGAAGTTGGGTTGGCGTTTGGGCTGGTGTTACGGATCAGCAGGATGAAGCCGGCCGCAAGGGTGAACGTAATTCCGTCAATCAAAATTGCAGCGGAGATGCCCAAAGTTGCAATAATGCCGCCGACGGTGGCCATGCCCGCTAATTCAGCCGCCCGCGAAGCGGAGGTGCTGAAGGAATTGCCGCTGAGCAGCTTTTCCTTGGGCAGCAGTTGGGGAACCAAAGCCAGCTCGGCAGGAGAGGCAAAGCATTCCAGCGTGGAGGTCAGAAAGGTCAGCATATAGAGATGCCAGGGGGCGAGCCAGCCTTGCCAATAGAGGAAGGCCGTGAAGCAGACGATGAGGCCGCGTCCCAGATAGGTGAACGCCGCGACCTTTTTCTTGGACCAGCGATCCACCAGTGTTCCCGCGAAAAAGCTGAAGGCGATGTTAGGGATGAAATTGAGTGCAAACAAGGTGCCCATCATCAGTGTGGAGCCGGTCAGTCTGTATACCATCCAGCTATAAGCAATCGAGTCAATGGAATCGCCAAAACGGGAAATTACACGAGCGAGCAAAAGGTACATAAACGGTTTATAAGCTGCCAGCTCACCGAACCGGATCAACGGCTGGCTTTTGACGCGCACTTCTTGAGACATGAACACTCCTCCTACACAATAAAAATGTTAATACGTTAAAAATATTTTTACGTCAAGTTTATTTTATCGTTTTTTTGATGGAATGCAAATCTTTTTTTGGCGGGCTTGTCCGACGGGAAGCGGCGGCAAATTCCTCTACCCGTTGTTCCGGTGCGAAACCAGGCAGGAGAAAGAAGGAAGGGCTTACAAAGTGCTTTGATTCTTGACTTTGCTGCGTAACCGTGATAAATTAAATGGTGTTCTCACTAATTTCGTTCCCCGATAGCTCAGTCGGTAGAGCACTCGACTGTTAATCGAGTTGTCACAGGTTCGAGTCCTGTTCGGGGAGCCATTTATATGGAGAGATACCCAAGTGGCTATAAGGGGACCCTCTGCTAAGGGGTTAGACTGCGTAAGCGGTGCGAGGGTTCGAATCCCTCTCTCTCCGTTTTGAGATACATCATAATAAGAGCCTCCGGCGATCCGGAGGCTCTTTGTTGTAAGAGGGATGAGAACCCTCAAATGGAGGGGGCGTCGAAAGCCGTCCAGATTCCGGAGGGCTTTTTCGTGTTTCGCGGGTGAATCGCAGGAAAACAAAAATTTTGTAAAATTAGGGCTTGCAAGCCGAAAATCTTTTTGCTATACTCAATTTTGTCGCCGCTTCTAGTGGTGATTAAGCTGTGGCCCGTTGGTCAAGGGGTTAAGACACCTCCCTTTCACGGAGGTAACAGGGGTTCGAATCCCCTACGGGTCACCATCCTATTTCTTTGATTCATCAATTTCATATGCGGTAGTGGTGGAATGGCAGACACGCTATCTTGAGGGGGTAGTGGGCGTACGCCCGTGGAGGTTCGAGTCCTCTCTACCGCATCCTAAGAAAGTGAAGAACCTTGCGTTTAGCAAGGTTCTTTCTTCATATGCCTGAAGGCATAGGCAAGGGCTAGATTTCGAGTAAGGTACGAATCGCATAAGCCACTCCATGTTCGTCATTGGTTCGGGTGACCGATGTGGCCAGGCGCTTGATTTCATCTACGGCATTTCCCATGGCAATTTTGGTTCCTGCGACTTGAAACATGGATATATCATTATAGCTGTCGCCAATCACGACGGTATTGGTCAAATCCACTCCCAAATGACCGGCGAGAAATTGCAAAGCGTTACCTTTGTCGGTTTCCTTCGCGATGACCTCTACGATATGCTTGGCAGAGGAGGTCGTTTGCACCTGCGGCTGGCCGTTAAAATGCTGCGTGATTTCGTCGAGTTTGTCTTCGTTATAGGTAAACACCAAAAGCTTATACACAGGCCGCTCTTGCTCTATTAGCTGCAGCGGATGGTCGATTCCCTTGAAACCAAATTGAACGAATTGGATTTTGGCGCTCTCCCACAACCGGTCCCGATCGACCTCTGGATTTGCGCTGACCAGCATATCCATTTCAGCCAGCAGCTTTTGCTCGCCGTTTGAAGGGGAATAGATGGCTTCCGGACAAAAGATTTCGAAATAGACGTCCTGTTTCAGCAAATAACGAACGGCTTCCGCGGCAGCGTCCGGGTGAATTGGCGTTTCCCGCAGCAGCTTTCCTTCCCGGTCGAAAACCTCCGCGCCATTGGATGCGATAATGGGGATGGACAGCTCCCCGGTTAAATATCTGGCGTCAAAGCTTGCTCTACCGGTACAAAGCGTTACGGTATGCCCCTGGTCCACGGCATGTGAAATGGCGTCCAAGCCGTGGGAGCTCGGGCGGCTGTTCGAGGTAAGCAGCGTTCCGTCCAGATCTACAGCGATCAGTTTCATTGTTTGTTTCCTCCTATCCTTCCATCATTGGTGAGGGTTATCTTTTGGTTATGAGTATAAATTATGAAATGCATTTCAGGTCAAGGAGAGATCAAAACGTGGCAACTCAGCTTTGGATAATTGTTCTGATTGGAGCAGGAACCTATTTATTACGGGCAGGTTCCTTGGTATTAGGCAGCCGGATCCGATGGTCCGATTCTACGAAGGAATGGCTGGCGTACGTGTCGCCTGCCGTGCTTGGCGCGCTGATCGGGCCGCTGCTGCTGCTCGAAGATGGAAAGTGGATTCCGCTCTCGGATAACCTGATGCTGTTTGCCGCTATTCCTACGATGATCATCGCCTGGTGGTCACGCCGTCTTCTGTTAACAGTAACCGCCGGCGTGCTGTTTTATGCTGGTTTTCACGCTTGGATTGGCTAAACAGGATAGAAAGATAGATAGAGGGAGAGGAAGCAGTCATGAACCGGTCGAAACGAAGTGAAGAGATTCAAAAGGCGCTGCGGGATGCGTTTCCGATTATGCTGGCTTATTTTCCATTGTCCATGACTTATGGTGTGCTTGCTGCGGCGGGAGGATTGCCCGGGGGAATGGCCGTATTCAGTTCGGTATGGATCTTCTCGGGAGGGGCCCAGTTTATGCTGCTAGGCATGTTAGCATCCGCTGCGGCTCCCGTGACGATCGTAACGACACTGCTGCTGTTAAACATGCGTCATGTCCTTTATGGGGCAACGATGGGGCCTTACCTGGCGACATGGCGGGAGTCCCCGAAATGGCTGGCAGCGATCGGCCTAACCGACGAAGGGTTCGCGGTCACTTCCAGCCGGGCAGCCCAAGGGGAGCCCATTTCGCCTTCTTATTATATAACTTTTGCGCTGGCGATTTATGGATCGTGGATTGCCGGTACAGCGGCAGGCACCGGATTGGGGAGTTTCGTCACCGCAGAGCTGGCTGAAGTCTTAACTTTTGCGCTGCCGGCGCTCTTTATCGCCTTGCTTGCCGGGGGCGAGCGTACTTTGCCATTCCTGGCCGCAGCCGGCTGCGGGGCAGTGCTCGCCACTTTGGCAGGGATGCTTCAGCTTGGGGGGATCGGCCTGATCGCCGGAGGTTTGGCCGGCGCTACACTTGGGCAGCAGCTCAGCCGAATCCTATCACGGCGTTCGAAGGCCGCCCGGGACAAAGCTGAACGTGCGATTCGCTAATGCTAAGCGTTTTGTGTAATTATTCTTGCTTGGGCGGCAAGTCCAGATTTGAGGAATATTTGGGATATAATGCCCGGATGCAATCAGGACAAATGTCGTGCGTAAATTCCGCGTGCGTATGCTTGATCAAGTAAGCTTCGGTGGTGCACCACATGTTGTCTTCATCCTTGATCTTCTTACATACGGCACAAATGGGAAGCAGTCCCCGGAGCGTGCGGATATGTGCGAGTTCATGCTGGATTTGAAGTTGCAGACGCTTCAGCCGGGTGATGTTGGTACAGGTGATCACGATGCCTTGAGGCGAAAAGGGGTTTTCTTCCGCATATGGGGTTAATTCGGCAAGAAACCATAACTCAGCATCTTTGGTAGGGGCCTTGAATTCAAATTCAAACCTCTCGGTTTCCCCGCTTAAGATTTTCGAAAATTGCTCCAACAGCAGATGGGGGTTAAAATAAGTATGATCATGCGGCCCATGCTGAAAAAACTGAAAAACATTTAATCCGGGCCGTGCCCAGCCCGGAGCAACGCCCAAAAAGGCGGCTCGGTTGGCCCAAGTTCGGTTGACAGAGATGATCGTTCCATTTGGTTCTATGATTGCAACGCTCTGATTCAAAGAATGATAGGGTGCCTTCCATTGGGGATTGTCATTCATGGCGGGTACGCTCCTGTCATGAAACTGAGGGCAGTCTTCCGACCTATTAAGTACTTGCCGGCGCTGTGTTAAGATATAGACATAGTTCCAGCATTTCACTTTATTATAAACGTATTTAAGTCGTTTCACAACTTTTAAATTACTTAAAAACGTCATCAAAGCTGTTGAGGAAGGTTGGAGAGAAGTTGTCAATCTACGAACGTATTGAACTGCTGATCAAAAACGCCGGAATGACGAAAAAGGCGTTTTGCCTCGAATTGGGGATCAGTACCGGGAACTTCGGGGATTGGAAGCGGGGAAAGTCCACGCCAAGTACAAATAAATTGATTGAGATCGCTGCTTTCTTCGATGTCAGCCTGGACTGGCTCATGACTGGAAAAGAGAAACAGGCGGAATACGTGCAGGACCAAAGAACGGAATATATCTCCACCGATAAAGACTGGATTTCGTTCATCGGCACGTTAACCGAAGCCGAGCGAGCTTTCGTTCGGGAATATATCGAGTTTGTTCGTTACCGGAGGCGAAAGTCCGGCCGGATGGACAAATAATTCCACTTTACTTTTGAATACTGCGAAGCTATAATAACCATGTTCGTCTGAACCTAGACTTAACATGCGCGGTAGTGGTGGAATGGCAGACACGCTATCTTGAGGGGGTAGTGGGCGTACGCCCGTGGAGGTTCGAGTCCTCTCTACCGCATTACAGAAGAACTTCTCGGAGGGATCCGGGAAGTTCTTTTTTTGCTTCTCATCGATTGGGGTGGGCGTGCGGCGTATGGGATGGTGATTTTTTGCACATTCTAATAAAATCTTGCGCAAAGTGCGTCAAATCAGGCCGTTTGGGCAGGTTTTCAAGTTGACACGCCGATAAAAATTCATTAATATGTCTAAGTACTAAAAGAGCTGCGCTCTGGAACGAAATTTGATAATACGGGTGATAACATGGCTTACAGACCGAATGTTGTAAATGTAACCAAGGCCGGCAGCAACGAAAATGACGGATTGTACGAGTTTATCGTGAATCTGGCCGATGGTACGGCGTGCCGCGTGTTTTACCACCGTAATCCCGAATGGCGGTTAACCAACGTCAGCAGGCTGCAAAAGACACCTTGCCCGGTCTGCCGTAAAGACTTCATTTGCGGATGTATGGAGAAGTTTACGGATGAAATCAACCGTCAGATGGTAGAGGGACAGTGGCTCGACAAGCTTACGTCCTAGTAAGAACGCTATGGCCAGCTGGCGACAGCAAGCACGGGAAATGTCCCGTGCTTTTTTCATATCTTCTATAGATGAGATTTGCGTTACCCGCAAACAGGAGAGGGGGCCAAGAGCATGTCAGGTCAACCGGATGAACGGAATGAGCATGTGATCTTATTTGACGGCGTCTGCCATTTATGCCAGGGAGCGGTCAAGTTTATCATTAAGCGTGACCCGGCTGGGCGGTTCCGCTTTGCCTCTTTGCAGTCACAGGCCGGGAGCCGGCTGCTGCAAGCTGCAGGAGCGCATGAGGAATCATTGGACAGCGTCGTGTTGATTGAACGCGGAACCTATTATATCCGCTCAGATGCGGCTCTGCGCATTGCTAGAGGCTTACGGTACCCCTGGCCCCTGCTGTACGCGCTGATCGTCGTCCCGAAGGGGCTTCGGGATGCAGTCTATCAATTCATCGCCAAACATCGTTACCGTTGGTTTGGGAAGGACGAAACCTGCCTCGTGCCGACCCGGGAGCTGAAGGAGCGGTTTTTGGAGGATGGGTAGGGTTAAACGGAAACTATGAAAAAGCTCTTGTCTATCATCCATAATTGTGATATTCTTACTGTAAAATTTAGGAATATAGAAACGGAACGGTAGCACCGTCCATTACTCGATTGTTGAATCGGGTTATTGGGCGGTGCTTTTTTTGTTCTCGTTTTCCTTGAAGGAGGGGATTAAGATTCCAATCAAATTGGTGCTGGCCGTGCAAGAGGAGGAGTATATCGAACCATTTTTACAGTATGTACATGCGAGCGAGTTCGATCGGCGTTTGGTGGTGATCGCGTTTAGCCGGAAGGAGGCGTTTGCCCAATATATGCTGGAATCCGGCGGAGAGATCGATGCGGTGTTGGGTGACCCGGCATTCCTTGAGGCGGCGGAAGCCATGAAGCGCCCCGGGCTTTACTTCATTGAACTGGGTGAAGGCGGCGGATCACAGCATTCCGGTAGCTTACGCGTCGACAAGTATCAATCGTTGCATCAGCTGCTTTCTGCGGTGATCGAGCTCGTTCAGGGAGGCTCGGGCAAGGAGGTGCGCATCGGCGGGAAGCCTTTGGTCATTGGGGTTTATTCGACCGTAGGAGGCTGCGGCAAGACAACGGTGGCCCTGCATTTAGCCCGACAGCTGGCGACTGAAGGGGGAAAGGTGTTTTACCTGAACCTGGAGACGATTGGCAGCGAACCGCCGTTTGCCGGGCAGAGCTCAAAGGAGGGGAAGCCTGGATTGGCCCGGCTGCTGTACGACTTGAAGGCCGCGGAGGATCGGCGGGAACCGCCCCGTTTCCCGATTTCTGCGTATGCCTACAGGCATCCCGTACTGCAAGGGGATACGCTGGCTCCGCCGGATAATCTGAATGAGCTGCTGGAAATGGAGCGCAAAGATACGATGGAGTTAATCGAGTACATCGCCGGCAGCGGCTTGTACGATTCGGTGATCGTGGATATGGACTCCTTTCCGGATGGCCGTACGGAAGCGGTGCTGGAGCGGGCGGACCGCGTCGTTTGGATCGTTACGGATGACTGGGGAGTGATGCGTAAAACCGGGGGATGGCTGACCCATCTGGAACGAACTCGGCCGGATTTTTACCGGTCGCTTCTGAAGAAAACTCGCTTTACGCTGAATCGGCATACAGGCAAGCAGTTGACTGATTTGCCGCGGCCGGAGATGAAATTAAAGGCCACGTTATCGTATATTCCGGCCTGGAGTCAGGGCAGCCGCCAAGGGGAATTGCTGCATTCGCCGCTGTATCAACGCGATATGATTCGGCTTTGCCGCGAGCTCCAGGGCGAGGAACCGTCATTCGCTGGTGCGGGAGGGATCCATGATGGAGGAAGCGGACTTCACGGCCCTGCGTAATGAAATTCGCCAGGGGCTGGATGTCACCTCCGTTCTGAACGATGACCAGCTGATGGATTATATTGAGCGGCGCGTGTTGGAGGACCGGAGATTAAGCGGGGCGACGGCGGCTGAGAAGCGCAAATGGGTGCGCAGGCTGTACGATTCGTTTCGCGGGCTGGATGTCCTTCAACCCCTGGTTGAGGATCGCAGCGTCACAGAAATAATGATCAACAGCCATGAGGAAATCTTCGTTGAACGGGAGGGGCAGGTCCAGCGGATTCCCGTCCGCTTCGAGTCTCGGGAGCGCTTGGAGGACATTATCCAGATGATTGTATCCGGCGTTAACCGGGTAGTGAACGAATCGTCGCCCATCGTTGATGCACGCCTGCGGGACGGGTCGCGGGTAAATATCGTGCTGCCACCCATCGCTTTAAAGGGCCCAACGATGACGATTCGCAAATTCCCGGAACGGCCGTTGACCATGGAGCAGTTGGTTGCGATTGGCTCCCTGAGTGAGGAAGCGGCAGAGCTGCTGCAACGGCTCGTGCGAAGCAAATACAACATCTTTATCAGCGGCGGAACAGGCTCGGGGAAAACGACGTTTTTAAACGCCCTGTCCCAGTTCATCCCATCCGATGAGCGGGTGATTACGATCGAGGATTCCGCCGAGCTGCAAATCGTTACGGTCCCTAATCTCGTCTCGCTCGAAACCCGAAATGCGAATACGGAAGGGAAAGGCGAAATTACCGTGCGCGAGCTGATCCGATCCTCGCTGCGTATGCGGCCCAATCGGATTATCGTCGGTGAGGTGCGCGGGGCGGAAGCGCTGGATATGCTGCAGGCGATGAATACCGGCCATGATGGCTCCCCATCATGGGTATTGTGGAGGTCAATTTAATCAAGAAAATGATATACACAATATCAATGATAGGAGTCCATCGTGGGTATTGTGGTAGTGAATTAGACATGGAGTCGTTAGTTGAACGAGATCTCTTGGATGTAAGCATCAAAAAACTTGTTTTTCACACCTTTAATTTTTCGTAAGTCGGTGTTTACTACAATCTTATCAAAGACAGTATGAATAATTTCTTTTTTCTCTTGATCATCGAAATACGCCCAGCCTTCTGCTAGTCCAACCAGTTCCTCAATTCGAGGTATGCCAGAAAAAGCCTTTTGTTCTTGTGCAATCCGTTGGCGAATCTCCTTCTCACGCTTATCCTCTTCAGCCATTCTCTTACGGATTTCCTGCTTCCCAATCAAGCCTTCAACAAACATGTACTGCCACTTTTCCCTACGTTCAGCTACCTTTGAAAGCTCGCGTTTGGCGCTGTCGATTGCACTTTTCTTTTTTCCTTCATCAGCAAATATTTTCATAGCCTCTTCATTAAGTTTTTCCATATCTTCTTGAATTTGATTAATGTACTGGAACACCAAATGTTCGATGTGTGTCTGGCGAAAGATAGGGAGATCACACGTCTTACTGTGATGACGGTTAGAGCAAATATAGTATTGAGTACGGACAATCCCTTTGGTTGTTGTTCTTTTTGTTGTCAATCGTCCAAACATAGCTGCTCCACAACGACCACAACGTAAAACGCCACTAAACCAGTATTCACCAACTTTGCTGAATCCGCCTTGAGATTTCCGTTTCATGTATTTCTTGAGTTCTTCATACTCCTCTTGAGTAAAAATAGGTTCATGTGATCCTTTACCATATACGCACTTTACCCTCTCATCTCGTTTGCTGTTAACGTATGTACCAGCAGGGGTCTTTGAACCAATCCTAATGATACCTGCGTAATATGGGTTCTCTAATGTGTAGGCAACGGTAGCATCAGTCCACTCTCGCCCTCTTCGAAGCTTACCCGAGCGATTCATAATCATAGCCACAGATTTATAACCTTTACCACTCATATACAAATCTCTGACTTCACGAATCAGTGCAGCCTCTTCAGGAATGAGTTGCTCGTCCTGCGTGTATCCATAGGGCACTACGCCACCTGGACGTCGCCCCTCCGCAACCATTTGCTCGACTCCGAAGCGTACACGCTCTGAGATCGTCCCACGCTCCCACTCAGCCATTGCACCGACAAGGGTGATAAAGAACCTCCCCATTGCTGTCGTCGTCTCAAAAATCTCTGTAGCGCTCTTAAACTTCACGCCATAAAGATCAAATGTTTTAAGTAGGGAGTGTAGGTCGCCTACGGAACGAGTAAGGCGGTCGAGTTTGTAAACGAGAACAACATCAAACAGTTTCTTCTCCATATCTTCCAACATACGCTGCATATCTGGGCGTTTTAAGTCTTTTGCTGAATAGCCATCATCAACGTAAAAGTCGTGTATGACCCAATCCTGTGATTCTGCAAAGCTGATTAAACGACTACGTTGCCCCTCAATGCTAAAACCTTCTTCTGCTTGCATGTCTGTTGATACACGAATATAGATAGCAACACGCATTTATACATCGCTTCCTTAAGCATTAATGTTTTGTGCATTCCAGGCTTCCCATCTATTTTTGGCTAAGTCGAGTGGAACGACAAATTCTTCAGCAATCCAGCGAATACCTTCATCAAGGTAATTGATGTGTGCAATATCGTCATGATTGATCATGTGAAGGGGTACAAGCAGATACTCTGCGAAATGTGCTGCTTGTATTTCGTGGCGCTGGATATGTAAGTTCGATATTTCTAAGTGGGAGGCTACATGTAGAACATGATGACACAACTCATGGGCTACGGTCTGTCGCCATTCAGGCAGAGATAACTGATCGTTGATATATAAACCGCTCCATCCTATTTTTGTGGGATGGGCGATACAATGACTGCGGATTGAAGTTGGAAAGACTTCGGCTTTACAAGCATAAGCGATGGCTTCGATGTCGATTTCGTGTGGGTAGTGGATATTGAGATAATTCAAGAGTTTATTCACTTGCTGCTCTAAGTTTAAGTTCATGAAACATCGTCCTTTTTCTTGGTGATTATGGTGTTCTAAGCTTTGAAAACACGTTTAAACGGAACGTATGTTCTGTTTAAACTGTAAAAGAAAAGCCCTAAAGGGCTATAGAATTATTTATCTTTCAAATCCCAAGCGGATTCGTCAGTGTCTTTTTCTGTAGGAGGTACTTTCTTTTTCTTTTTGATTTCTTCATGCCAGTAGCGAATAATTTCTTCCTTTTCTTCGTTTGAAGCCTCTAAAAAACCATCGAAAAAAATTTGTTCAAGAAGTGGTGGCTTTGGAGAATTAGTGATTGAATTCTTCAAGACTTGTCCGGAAATAATGGGTGAATCAACAGAACGTACATCTGATTTTCCTACGAGATAATCGATAGACACATTAAAGACGTTTGATATTTTTATGAGGGTGTCCATGTCAGGAGTTCTATTTCCATTTTCATAACCTGAAATGGAAACTTTAGTTAGGTTCAGTTTTGCACCTAGCTCTTCTTGTGTCCACTTATGCTCTTTTCTAAGTTGCTTTAAACGATAGGGAAAAGACAATTTAATCACTCCAGAACAAGTTCAATTAACTTAATAATAAGTTAACGAGCGGCTAACTTCAATGTAGTTAACTAAATAGAAATTATTCATTGACAATTCACTAAACGCTAACATATACTGGGTATAGTTCACTAATGGTTTATTCAAGGAGGTGCTGCATAGTGCTCTTGACTTTAAAGCAAATAAGAAAAAATAATAATAAAACTTGTCAGGAAGTCGCTGATGCTGTAGGGATAAGTAAGGTTTACTACTGGCAAATCGAGAACGGTAAAAGGAAACTTTACTATGATCTTGCAGTAAAAATAGCAGCATTTTTTAATATGTATCCTGATGATATTTTTTTACCTCAAAAGTAAACTAAATGAAAACATAATTTCAAAAAAGTATTCTTTATAGAAACTTTGTTGGAGGCGATTATTAGAATGCAAATCTCAAAACCATATAACCCTGGTTTATCTGAAAAAGCTTGGAATAAGCTGCACAAAATGCTGGCAGCTTTAAATATCAAATACGCTGCTGAGATTCAAGCTAGCCGAAAAGCAAAGCAAGAAAAAGCTATGTAGTGAGTAAAACGATGAAGGAGGTACTCTGATGGGAGCTGCATTTGCAATACAGGTTATGACTGGTAAAGAGAACAATGTTAAAAAGCTGATGGAGTGGGCGTTTGCTCGAAATGAATCCGCTCAAAATTGGATCAAGGCAGTACATACATTTACAACAACTACTCGACGATTGCTCGGTCAGGGAAAGCTTGGAAAAGAGATTAAACGTGCTATTATGCCCGGTTATATTTTTATTGAAATGAATTACTCAGTCGATGAAAATAATTGCTCGGCGCATTTACCTGCCGATGTGTGGCATCTCATCAAGAGTATCCCCGGAGTAATAAAACAATTTACTGGCTCTGGACAAGTTATCGGAGCCGAAGAGTTTCAAAAGATGTTAGGGCTTGAGCCAGAGGAACAACAAGTTGAAGTTGCAGTGCCTATTCAAGAGCAAGAGGCACCTGGATCTACGGAAGAAAAGGTTCAAGTCGATGAAGTTGAGAAAAATATGAAGAATGCTCTGCATGAGGTCAATATGGCCAAGACTAAGGAAGAGCGCGTACAAGCACTAAAAGCTTTGGATGTTGCAATTTCAGCCATCCACAAACTCACAATGAGTGCGATACAACAGCTTGAAAAGGGGGCTGAAGAGCCGGTTGGAGTAGTGGCAAGGGAACTGAAAAGCATTCAGCAACATAAGAACCGAATGGCTGAAAGGGTACGAGCATTTGTAAGAAATAACAAAGAAATTGTGAGTTTTCCAAGAACCTTTTTGGACAAAATTATATACTCTGTTGATCTTCAAAGCAAATGGCTGCAATCACCGCGATCATTGATAACTTTATTGTTTAAATATCTTCGTGAGTCAGGTGTTAGCTGATGGAAGCACCATTACTAGAAACGAGCACAGGCCATGTGGTGTACTTCATCCATCCACGTAACGGTAGTTTGAGTGAGGAGGATACCTTTGGTGTAGCGCGTTGGCAGCCGGAAAACGGCGGTGAACCCTTTGCCATTAAAGGCAATCTTTACGGAGTAAACAAAGGGGAGCGGATTACTGTTCATGGTAAGTGGGAGACTCACCCCAAATATGGACTACAGTTTGCTGTAGATCACTGGGAGCGGCCTTTGCCTAAAACCAAGGACCAGATTATTTCCTTCCTCAGTTCTAAATTCGTCAAAGGGTGCGGAGTGAAAACTGCTGAATTGATCGTTCAAAAGCTCGGTGATCGAGCACTGGAACGAATTATGCATGAGGGTGCCGCTTGTCTAATGGGTATTAAGGGGATTGGCACGAAAAGTGCAGTGAAAATTGCAGATAGCATTAAAAGCAATTTTGAAATTCAGCAGATTATGATGACGCTGTTGCCCTACGGAATTTCTGCGGATACTGTAACGAAAATGTATAAGCAATGGGGGAACGAGTGCGTTGATATTGTGCGGCGCAACCCATATCGACTCACGGAGATTCATCTAATCGGGTTTCTTAAGGCTGATGAGATAGCTATGACAATAGGCATTAGTATGGACTCACCGTATCGCTTAAATGCAGCGTTACAGCATGTTCTTAACGAGACGTGCTATAAGGGTGGTCATTGCTTTGTCTTTGAACACGAACTAATTGATCGGACTAAAGAGCTTTTACGAGGCGTTTCAGAACAGGATATTGAAACAGAGCTTCAGTTAATGGCAGCTCACGAACAAGTAATATGGGAAGAAGATAAGATTTATCCGAAGCACCTGTATATCTATGAGAATAAACTTGCTCATAAGCTGGCTTGCATGGCAACCCGGAGTGGCGGAGCTATGCCTTCTATAGAAAATTCAATCAAACAGTATCAGATGAAGCATGGTATAGTTTTGGCTGATAAGCAACGTGAAGCCATTAGAGAAATGTTTCGTCAGCAGATTCTAATTGTTACAGGGAATCCAGGCACCGGCAAAACAACTGTGGTAAAGGCTATGATCGACA
>NZ_GG695990.1:71726-73237 GCF_000159955.1 Paenibacillus sp. oral taxon 786 str. D14
CATATAAAAAGCACTATCCCGAAGCATCCATTGGGCTATGTGCGCCTACAGGCCGTGCAGCTCGTAAGCTTGGAGAACTGACGGGAATGAACTCTTCAACTATTCATATGATGCTTGGCTTCCGACCAGGAGCAGAACCAGAGTATGGGGATGATATGCCGTTGCCGTTTGACCTGATTTTCACGGATGAAGTGTCGATGAAGGACTTGCAATTGGCTTATCATCTATTTCAGGCAATCGGGCCAAATACAAAAGTGGTCCTTATAGGAGACAGCGATCAGCTTCCATCTGTGGGGCCGGGTAATGTTTTACACGACATGATCACTGCAGGAGTTCCGCATGTTCGTTTAACAGAGATATTCCGCCAGGCGCAAGAAAGCCAAATCATTATGAATGCTCATCGCATAAATAATGGAGAACAGATCGTCATTGATAAAAATAAAGACGATTTCTTTTTCATCGAGCAGCCTGAGCCTGAACGGATTGCTCATCTGGTTGTGCTCAGTGTACTGAGATTTTTGGACAAGGGGCATAAGTTAGAAGATATTCTAGTTCTCAGCCCAATGAAGAAAGGTGTAATTGGCACTGAGGAACTGAATAATGCACTCCAAGCGGCGGTGAATCCTCCGGCACTAGATAAAGCCGAGATAAAGACCGTTGGGCGTATATATCGTCAAGGAGATAAGGTTATTCAGATTCGTAATGACTATAAGAAAAAGATTTTAAATGGTGATATTGGCGTTGTCATAGGTACAGCCTTAGTGAAGGATGAAGAAGGCGAGTTGACGGATGAAATAGGGCTTGCCTGTGATTTTCACGGGAAAGTAGTGGTCTACAGTAAGCATGAATTAAAAGACTTGCTCTTGGCCTATGCCATTACCATACACAAGGCTCAAGGTGGACAAGCCCCTGTAGTTATTATGCCTGTCTCTACCAGCCATTACGTTATGTTGGCTCGAAATCTGATCTATACTGGCCTGACGAGAGCTGAGGGTGTCTGTGTCATGATTGGAACTCGTAAGGCACTTAGTGTGGCTATAAGCAACAACAAGATGGTGCAGCGTAATACAGCGCTAAGGGAGCGGATAGAGAGTAATATGCAGAGTATTCCTACAGGGCAGAGGAAGGTATATGGATAAGATTGGGGCGTTAAAGCAGACACTTCAACAGGCAGAATTGAAGGCGAAAAGGCGAACTGAGATTGATCTAGGTAAGGTCAATGATGAAGAAGCCAAAGCCAATGAACAAGGCTTCATGATTGTACGCAAAAGGCAGAGAGCAGTAAATCAAACAAGGTTCTCTCAAACCATTGATGAAAATATAGCCTATTTATGTCAGACTCAATATTTAACTAGTGCTGAGTTTAGCTTCATCTTTACACTGGCTCCAATGCTTAAAATGAACGTTAATGCTATTGTCGATCCTACATCGGGGCAATATTGTTCAGTGTCGGAGATTGCAACGTATCTGAAGCGAAGTCGGCAAAAAACGAGTGAGATGATTTCAGATTT
>NZ_GG695990.1:74532-76485 GCF_000159955.1 Paenibacillus sp. oral taxon 786 str. D14
GGGGATTATGTTTGAGTTTACCAATGTTCATGAACTTAAAATTCACGGTCGCCATGTCACAAGGCGGCCATTTTTCTTGAATCCAGAGATTATATGCTGTGGAGACAAAAATAAACTTCAAAGCGGGATTGTCCAGTTGATGATTCATTACAATGTTTTGGAAAAGGCTGGAGTGAAATTGCCGATCAAAGCCGTTGTTGATCCGCATGGACAATATGGGAAGTTGGTTAAGAGGAAAAAATTTTTGGAAATGCAAAAAGGTAAGGAGATCTAATAATTATCATTCAAAAAGCAGGCTTTTTGTGAGTAGGGGGTGTCACCAAAAGGAGACACATGTGTCACGAAAAGGTGACACCCCAAAATGCTGAAAAATCCTTGTGTATCAAGGGTTTCCTGACTTCGGCGGGTGGTCTTCTTTCTTAATCTATATAAATTACAGTGACCATGGATTTCAGGGGCCAAGTTGCTAAAAGGAGACGATGGATGATAATCACAAAAGATGTGCGTATTCAATTTATCTTTGGTGAGCTAGATGAGGATACATACGATGTTGATCTGCAAATATCATGGGAAGCCTCAAACTCAACAGAAACAGAAGTCAAAACGTCGTTGGATGAAGCTGTGCAAAAATGGATCAAAGAGAATGTGAGTTATACATGGGAAGAGATTGAAGTTGAGGAGGATGATCCTTAAAACTCAGGGCATACGCGTGCGCACTTTTAACAGTCTTTGAAGCGCCGGTTGTGGTGGGTGTCACTTTTGGCGAATGGGCTGAGGGCACTAAGGGGGGAGAAACGGGGGGCGCTGAGTAGGCATGATGCTTCAAGCAGATATGGAGAATCCCCTCCCTGGTCCTATCAGCCCCTAATTTCAAGGTCTGTTATTGCATTAATAACACATTCTATCCAGGAGAAGGATCTTGTGAGATTAAGCGCTGCCTAATGGTAGCAACGCATTCGCGCAAATCATCCTAGTATTGGAGGATCTGGCTCAAATTCAGAAGTAAGTGACAAAAAAGCGCTCCTCTCTCGAAATAGGTCGATAATTGATATATTGTATTATTTTGGGAAAAATAATATCATATTATATGAAATACATAATATATACTTTAGAGAAGGATGGTGGATTTCTATGAAGAAATGGTTGTTTTCTGTCGGAATAGTCGGTGTGGTTGTGCTATCTTTTTCAGCCGGGGCTTCGGCGGCGAGTACGCTGGAACGAATTCAGGCCAGTTTGAATCATGGTATTACGTTCCTTCTTGACGGATCTGCATGGACACCCAAAGATGCCAACGGGAATAAGGCCGTACCAATCAGCTATCAAGGGACAACTTATGTACCTTTGCGAGCTGTCGCTGAAGCAACTGGAGCTGAAGTAACATTTGATCCAGTTAAGCAGCAGATAGCCATCACAACTACCAACAATAAGGAAAGTACCCCGTCTGAACCTGGGCAAAGAAGAGCATTCAGTGATCAAACGGTGAAACATATTAAGAATTACGCAAACAGCGGTGTCACACGGAATAAAGAGGAATTGTTGTTCGGAGAAACGCAATATAATGAGGCGTTCGTGGTAACCGACGTGAACGTTGCAAAAACGGATTTTGGATTTACGGTCCCAACTGGAACTAAGCGGATCGGTGTATTGATCGGTTATAAGGATAACGAAGATGATCTTATTCGAAAGGCGAACTACACTATCTTAGATTCGAAAGGCTCATCTGTTGCATCAGGTAAAGTTGAAGATGGTAAGGTCGTTTCCAATGAAATTGTGACCAACGGAGAAACTAAATTTACGGTCGTATTTGAATCTGGAAGTACTTCAAGTGCAGGAGCAGGCTACATTATTTGGGATGAGAGTTGGGTTGAAAATTAATCAATCCAGTAATCCGGGATAAATAACCGGCATATTTGGAGCCACGTCATTAGATGACGTGGCTCATTTTAGTGTGCT
>NZ_GG695989.1:0-5511 GCF_000159955.1 Paenibacillus sp. oral taxon 786 str. D14
GGAATATATTTTGCCAACAAACTCCATATTTCAACAAAACTTTTTTTTATTTTGACAGTAATTAGGTGAGGGTGTTATCTTGAAGATAACATGGACAGGGGAGGATTCAATATGTCGGAACGCCGCGCGACAAACCGTCACTCCGCCGTGACGGTGATGTGGAAAACCGTGTCGGAGGATTGCAACCTGGCTTGCGATTACTGTTATTACAGCACCTGCAAAGGCAAGCCGGGTCCGAATATCAACCGGATCGACAGCTCTGTGCTGGAAACCTTCATCCGGAATTATATGAAGGTCAGCCGCGGAGCCGTTGTCTTTGCCTGGCAAGGCGGAGAGCCGCTCCTGGCCGGGCATGCGTTTTTCGAGCAGGTTGTGCGCCTGCAAGCGCTGCACGCCCCGCCGCGTACGATCATCAGCAATTCCTTGCAGACCAACGGCACGCTCATCGACGACCGGTGGGCTTCGTTCTTTCAAGCGTACCGCTTCCTCATCGGCGTCAGTCTCGACGGCCCGCGGGAGATCCACGATGCGCGGCGGGTAAATGCGGCCGGCAAAGGCAGCTTCGACCGCGTCATGGCCGGCATCCGGCATCTCCGGCGGCACCGCGTCGATTTTAATATTTTGACGGTTGTCCATAAGGGCAATGTCGGCAAGGCCAAAGAGCTGATGGCCTTTTACCGGGACAACGGCTTCGATTACATTCAGTTCATTCCCTGCATGGATTTCAGATCCCAGCGAGTGGACCAGCCGGGCGTATACGAAATTACCCCGCGCGAGTACGGCAACTTCCTCTGCGAGGTTTTCGACGACTGGTATCGGGACGGCCGCCCAGACCTGTCCATCCGCTTCTTCGACAATATGCTTAGCGTCTACATGAACCGGGAGGCCGAACTGTGCGTCCACCGGGCGGAGTGCCCGGCCAGCCTCGTGCTCGAGCCGAATGGGGACGCCTATCCGTGCGACTTCTTCATCAGCGACGAATGGAAGATCGGCAACGTCGGCAGCGATTCCCTTGAGGACGTGCTGTCCCATTCGAACTATGAGCGCTTCCGCCGCATGAAGCCGACGCTGCCGGACTCGTGCCGCACCTGCGAATGGCTGCGCCTATGCTATGGCGGCTGTCCGCGAAACCGCCTGCAGGGGCCCGAAGGCGGAGCCGTCCAGGCCGGCCCGGATTTTTTCTGCGAGAGCTACAGGCAGGTATATGCGTATACGCATGAGCGAATGGAGCGGCTCGGCCGTCAGCTTCGCCAGGAGCTGTTCACCCGCAATGTGCGCCTTTATTTGAACGGCAAGCCTCCGGGACGGAACGAGCCTTGTCCTTGCGGCAGCGTCAAGAAATATAAAGCCTGCTGCGCTCCCGGCAGCTTGTAATCGGGGACTTAGCCGCAAAAACCGCTGCCCGAACGCGAACTGCGCCTCCAACGGTGAGAGGTTGTGTAACCGTTGGCGTACCGTTCATCAGAGCAGCGGTTTCGCTTATGAACTTATCTTTTCAAATAACGTTCGTACGCGGCCTGCTGAATTTTCAGCACTTGGTCCAGGCCCATTTTCTCGATATTTTGCACATAGTCGTCGAATTTGTCGAGCGGCTCCGCTCCCATGATGAATTTGTTCAGCATTTCCTCCTTGTAGGTCGTCATTTCCGTCAGCCTGGCGTTCAGCACATCGCGCTCCTCCTGCGTGAACGAAAGCGTGAGCGGGTACTTGTCCTTGATGTACGGCGTGATGGAGTCGCGGATTTTCTCGATTTTCGGCGTCACCATCGCATTCTCATAGCGAATATCCCATTGATAGGCGAGTTCGGGATGGCCGAGCTCGTACATTTTGAGCAGCGGCGAATGCTTCGCGTCCTTCATGATCAAATCCGTATATTTCGGCTCGTTGTTCTCCATCGTATACGTAAGGCCGAGCACTCCGAAATTGTGGGCAAGCTGTCCTTCCTCGCTGTAAAACCAATCCTGATGGACAGTTGGTTTACGCATGCACCACTCATCGGTGAAGTCGTGAAGCGAGGGCTTCACGTGATCGGAATGGTCAAGAACGATAACAAACGTTTTCTGGTTCAAGGTCGAAAGCTGTCGTTAAAGGAATTGTACGCCGCCGCGCCGCGTGTGGACAGTAAGAAACGCCATATTCTTCGGTCCATTCGAACCGAGCTTGCTTGCGGGATTCCCATACACGTAGTGTTTGTCCGCCATCGCACAAACAAGAACGAATGGTTAGCCATTCTGATGACAGACCTTACGCTGACCGTAGAAGAAGTGATTCAGATTTACGCCATGCGTTGGGACATTGAAGTCTTCTTCAAATGTACGAAATCGCTGCTTCGTCTGCAAAAAGAGTTTCAAGGACGATCTTACGATTTACTCATAAATTAAAGATAACCAGTTTATTCAAGGAAAGGCAGCTCTATTATTAGATGGAAGTGTTCAATTCATCGATAAATTACATCTTAACGCTAATTTTTCTTAGGGATTTGTACCTAAGCCGGTGAATTTGAAGAAAAGAGATGAAAGTAGAAGTGTTTTTTTCGATCGAGTATTATCTATTCCAGAAAAATCAGCAAATAAGGAATTGGCATGGCAAATCATAAAAGTGCTGATGGATGAGCAAGTAGCTGATGAATATAATTCATTTCCAAAAAGTGTGTCGACACTCAAAAGTCATATGAACCAATATAGTGGAGTGAGCTTGGAGGAATTCTGGCAACAAAATCTGGATATCAATCCCGGGATATTGCCAAGTGTTTTATCGTCTTCATTTATCGGTAAATTTTATGGAACCTTGGAGAAGGAGCTTCAACTTGCCATTGACGGAAAACAAACGGCGGATCAGACCTTCGAGAAACTTGTGAACCAGACCCAAGTCTCTTATGAGAGGAGGAGTGGATTAGGTTGACCTCGACCTGGACTTGATCCAAATCCATGATGGAAATTAGAGACTTTCCTTGGGAATGAAGCTTCTTCCAACGTACCTGATCATGGCGGTAGAGCTTTTCTTCCAGATTGTATAGATCGATCTGCTTTGCCTTCGCCGCGTCGAAGGAACGCCTGATTTCGCGTTCAATCGTCTCTTCGGCCGCAGCACGGAGGCGGGCGGAGGTCATTCCGCTGTCCGCCGCTAATTCTGAGATATAGGCCTTAGCACGCACATTCAAATTAACTCGAATCGGGTCGTTTCCCGGACCGATTTGAATGTCCGGATCGCGATGAGCGATATTGATCGTTACCGGGGAACCTTCATCTAGAACTAAGGGCAAGGGGAAGCTGATCATTCGTCGGAACTCCACGTATCTAGCCCCCTGAAGCATTTCCGAATCAACCTGTCCCCGGTTTCTGCCCTGCGCGATGGCATATGCGCCAACGAGCTTAACTTGAGGGGTAGGTTCGCTATCCCCCTTCCAGACCCCTTCGGTCCAGCTGACCAAGGGTAACAGCTTTGTCACTGCAGGTTCCTTCACGCCGTCCATCAGTTTGATTAGTCGGAGGGGCTCGACGTAAGAATACAGTTTAAATAATTCTTCCGGGTCCAGCAGTGCTGAATTGAGCACCGACTCATTCAGCAGGGAGATGCTCTTTAATACGTCGGGTAATTTCTGGTCGGTGCCAAATACCCAAGACGTGTACCGAAGATCACGGGTTTGGATCAAGCCGTTGACAGCTTCGGGTAAATGCTCGTCCAGCAGCGCTTTGGAAAAAATGATCGTTCGCACATGTGTCCAGGACGTTCGTTGCTGGGAGACGGGATAGAGCGAGATCAAAGCCTCGTCGATCGTCTTCCCTTCGCTTTTTCCGATCCAAACCTCCCCATGTCCCGTTTCAACTGCCCCCTCTTGTTTCGCGATATCAGAAAAGTCGAGCAGCTGGGCATAGATGATAAAACGGCCACTCTCATAATCGACCTCCAATGCGGTGATAAAATTGATATTTTGCGCCTGCCGTCACGGGCTCCTTTGACGGCTGATTCTGTGCTGGCTTCTTCGGGGGAACGGCCCGGCGGATTTGAGATATCGCAGCTGAAGAAGGTCTGGTTATGTTCGAAATAGAGAACCAACTTGCCGGAGTATACTTGAAGAGTAAGATGATGCAGCAAGTCCGACTCTTCGATCCGATTTAACGGTAAATAGGGATTACGTCCAAGTTCGTCAATCTCGAGGTTGGCCTGGTCCCGACACAGATCAGCAAGCCGGGGATAGATCACCTCGTTTAGCTGTTTCAAATCCGTCATTGGCTCACAATAGATTAACGTGATCGCATGCCCTGATTCCATTCCGGCAGCAAACGGGCGAAGCTTGACATCGGAAGAAGGCTGGAAATAATTGATCAGGTACGGAATGTCTATCTTGCTTGATTGTTGGCCGGATGGCCGATCGCTGGTATTCATGTGGATCCTCCTTTCCTGTGTGTTCTGAATAAAGCGGCAGCACGAATGAAGAGCGTCATGAACAGCAGGAAACAGGCGTTAATCGGGAATATGTAACGAATCATCAGATGCTGAAACATGATGTCGGTCATGGTGTAACAGCTAAGTAAGATCAGGATGAACGAGAGAACGGCGAGCAACGTAGGTCTCCAGCGGGGGGGCTTCTTCCACATGTCTGCGATGACGATCAGCGCAAAGGAAATGCGAATCACGCTGCCGGACAACCATTGATAAATCGAGAAGAAATCGGTTTGCGATACGTATTTGCCAAAACCGGCAATTCTCCATTCCTCATACGCTGGATAACGTTGGATCACCGCCTCAAACGGATTAAACTCGACAATCGCGCCGGTCAGGGGGACCAGCGTCAAACCAAACAGGATCAGACTGAACACAATGTAGCTGAATTCGGGTTAACGGGGTCTTTAGGTAGGGTTGAAGAAAGAAGACAAAGAAGATCTCAAACAACCCGGCACAGGCGTACCATACTCCTTTAAAAACCGGAATCCATCCTTGTTCCAAGAGAGGGAACAGCAGACTGTAATCTTTAAATTCGATGTTGACGATCGCGACATAGAAGCCGAGCAAGACGACAAGCGGCAGCAAGATACCGGAGGTCACCGCGATCGTTTTTATGCCCTTCAATGCTCCAACGAAACATAGCAGCATCAAGATCGACGAACTGCTATAACCGGAGTGTAGGGCAGAAACGTCACCTTCATTCACATGACGGTATCGTATAAACTGAACCACGCCGTAGTGAAGAAGAAGACGGTGATCACCCAGCGAAATCCAAAAGCAGGAATTCGGCCCAGTCGATGGCGAATCCAATCGGGGAGAGGTTGGGTTCCAATCCGGGACGAAGCGTAGTAAGTAAGCCAAACTACAATTGCAAATGGCACGGCGGACAGGATCACGGAAAACCAAGCATCCCGTTTGGCGATTTGCAGCAAGGCCGGTATGATGAAGACATGGTTCGTGATCCCGATGGCCAACATCAACATCATGATAGCCTGCAGGTTCGTAGCTTTCGGTGAGCGGATCATAAGCTTCTCCCATCCTGACAGATTCTGGCTCTACTCATTG
>NZ_GG695989.1:6290-31855 GCF_000159955.1 Paenibacillus sp. oral taxon 786 str. D14
GCAATATTAAATAACTTTTAATGGAATAGGTGATGTGAAAATGTCGGATACAACCAATGTGTTGGAGGAGAACTTCAAAAAGTCCATGGATAAAACTCATAAATGCGCTAGGACAACTTGCGTGCGATATGTCCGTCTGCTCAGCGTTGTCATGGGTCGAGAGCAATTGAGAGGGAACGAACGGTAATTGATAGAATCGCATCAACTACAAGGGAAAATACTGTAGTTTAATACCGAGCCGACTATGCTGTATTGAATCAGAAATGCATTTGTTGATGGGCGACATTTGATTCCCAAAGAGTTTACATTCGGTAATGTGATCCTTGCATAGAACGTGGCGAAGTTTGATGTGTTTTTTCTGAACACTACAATTGTAATCTTAACGGTTGTATTGTTGGTATTGCTCATTTCTGCTCCCGAACTAAGAATGTTTGGACTTGGCATGTATGCCTTTTTCGGAGAGTATTCCTCTGATCGGACTGCACTGGCTGCGGGTGCTATGATTACATTAGTGCCAATCATTATTGTTTTCTTATTTTGCCAGAGATATTTTAACGAGGACCATTCCGACGCAGTGAAAGGTTAATGATGGGAAAGGAATGAATGCAGGATGAAAATTACAGCGGTAAATGTGTTACATGTAAAGCCAAGATTCACCTTTGTAAAAATAGCAACAGATGAAGGGATCACCGGTTGGGGAGAAGCCGTTGTGGAAGGAATGTCTCGTACGGTAGAGACGGCGCTTCAAGAGTTGAAGGAGTTTTTAATCGGGGAGGATCCAACAAGGATTGAATTTTTGTGGCAAGCGATGTACCGAGGTTTGTTCTATCGGGGCGGTCCTGTTCTGTGCAGCGCGATAAGCGGTGTGGATCAGGCACTGTGGGACATACTAGGCAAGTCGTTAAACGTGCCAGTCTATCAACTTCTTGGCGGTTCCGTGCGAAGTCGCATACGCATGTATAAGCATGTGATTGGGGATACAACGGAAGAAGCGGTGCAAAGCGCCAAACAGGCAGTGGCAGAAGGATTCACGATGGTCAAAGCAGGTTTAGAAGCCAAGCCGCGTTTTGTGGAAGGTCCGGCATTTATTGCTGCTCAAGTAGAACGGATGGAAGCCATTCGTGAGGCGATTGGTCCGCATATCGACTTTGCCATTGATTTCCATGGGAGGGTTAGTCCGACATTTGCGATCCAACTGGCCAAACGGTTTGAGAAGCTTGATCTATTGTTTATTGAAGAGCCTTGTTTGCCTGAAAATGTGGACGCGATGGTAACTGTTGCTCGTTCTACATCCATTCCGATTGCAACAGGCGAACGTTTATATACGAAATGGGGATTTCGGGAATTACTGGAAAAACAAGCTGCGGCAATCGTGCAGCCTGATCTTGCACATTGCGGAGGCATTTCCGAGGGAAGACGCATTGCAGCGATGGCGGAAGTGTATTATGCCGGTTTTGCGCCGCACAATCCGTTAGGCCCGATCAACCTGGCAGCCAGTCTTCAGGTTTCCGCTCATGCCGCCAACTTCGTGGCTCAGGAGCATGTGACATTAGGGGAGGGGTACTTGAAGAAGCCGTTTGAGGTCAACGAAGGATATATTGAACTGTCAGATCAGCCAGGACTAGGGATTGAAGTGGATGAAATTCAGTTGAAAGACATGATGTATGAAGGGAATTGGCGCTCCCCTCGATGGTTCCACGACGATGACGGCTCAGTAGCAGATTGGTAGATAGGAGGAGGGGAAATGATAAGATGAACAAAACAGAGAGACCGAATATTTTATTTATTCATACAGATCAACAGCGGGCAGATTCGTTAGGATGTTATGGAAATACAGTGATACGAACGCCGAATCTGGATCAGCTGGCTGCATCGGGTACGTTGTTTGAAAATGCTCACTGTACACATCCGCTGTGTATGCCTTCACGTGCAACACTGCTTACGGGCAGATACATGCACGCCCACCGTTTATATCGCAATGGGATCCCGCTAAGCCAGCAAGAGCAGACCATTGCCCATTTATTAAGTAAGTCCGGGTACGCAACAGGTTTGATTGGTAAAGCTCACTTTACGCCATACAAAGGAGATCCCAAAGTCAATCCGGAGTCGGTGCAAATCAATAATGGTGTTGCACCAGAGGAATGCTGGGCGTACTGGCGGCAATTTGAGGGGCCTTATTACGGATTTGATCATGTACAGATGAGTATGGGACACGGTGATTACGGGATGAAGGGCGGCCATTACGGTTTATGGGTTCATGAGCAGCATCCAGACAAGGTGCCTCTCTTTGATCAGGACATTCATGGAGAGCCATCTGATGGTGTATATCGTAGCTGGAAGTCGGCTGTGCCGCTGGAGATTCATTCGTCCACATGGACGACAAACAAAGCGATCGAGTTCATCAAACAAAACAAGGATCGTCCGTTCTATGCGTGGATTGGATATCAGGAACCGCATGAGCCGTTTAATCCGCCAAGACCATATTGTGATATGTACGACCCACAGGAGATTCTCTTGCCTGTGGGTCGTGATGGAGAGTGGGGAAGTGAATCGCCAGAGCATGTACAATATTATTTGAATCGAGGAAAATGGAAGGATATTCGTGAGGAGAAGGTTCGGGAAATTATTGCGCATTATTATGGCTGCGTTAGTATGATCGATGATTGTATTGGTCGCTTGATGAAGACACTGGAGGAAGAGGGGCTGGCAGACAACACGATTATCATATTTACTTCTGATCATGGGGAGTGGCTTGGTGATCATGGACTATGGTTGAAGGGAGCGGTCCATGCAAGAGGGTTAACGCGCATTCCTTTGATGATCAAGTGGCCGGGTACGGCAGTAAGTGGCAGACGTGTGTCCAATGTGGCCAGTCTAATTGATGTTATGCCGACATTGCTTGATGCAGCAGGGGCAGAAATTCCATATGGTGTGCAAGGAACGTCGTTGCGCAGTGTTTTGGCAGGTGAACAAGACAAAGTGAGGGATTATGCTCTGATTGAACATCGGCACGAACCGTATCATCTCAACATTCAACTTGAGAAAGAAGAGTTGGTCATCAATAAAGGAACAGAAGAATGGCATATGAAAACGATTGTGACCGACCGCTACAGGTTGAGCTACATTCCGTCAGCCCAATACGGTGAGTTGTACGATCATCAAACAGATCCGGATGAGCTGATTAACTTATGGGATAAGTTTCCGGAATTGCGTGTTCAGCTGCAGCTGCAACTGTTGGATAGCTTGATCGAAACCGAAGAAGTATTGCCAAGGCGCATCTGGCAAGTTTAATGAGGAGCATTGAACAAGCTAGGAAAATTAAAATTGAGGCTGAGACAAAACCTACCTAAACCAAAAATTCCGAGTGTTCTACGAAAGTAGGACACTCGGAGTTAATTTTTTATGGAGGATTATCAAAAAACAAGGTGTTACTTGTATGCTTTTGGGGTACATTAAATTAATGGATAAAATGTCAAGAAGCTTAGCAACGTCAGGAGATGCACAAAAGGAGAAAGTCGTTTGCTGGACCTTCTCCTTTACATCATTTCATCCTATTTCCATATTATTATTGTTGTCGCGTACATTGCGTGATTCCCCCATCAGCTTGAAGTGTATCGGCAACCTTACTCCAATTGTCAGCTTGATCGAGGATGAATTTATAGACTTGATTCATATTCGCTTGCTTTAATCCGCGATAGTCAGCAAGCGCTCCCAAACTCTGCTTCCAACTTTCAAGCTTGGACAGCATTTCTTCCTTCTGAGCGGCATACTTCGGATTATCGAACAGATTATGCTGCTCGTAAGGGTCGCTGAGCAAATCGTAAAGCTCTCCTTCTACTAGTGGCAGGTCGAAGAACGGTGAGTATTTCAAGTAATGGTCTCCATAAAGCTTCTCATGGATCGATTCTTGCTCCGGATAGATTGTCAGCTTCCATTGGTGATCGCGGATCATGAGTGCTGGCTCTCTGTGAAGAGAACCACAGAAGTATTGGCTATGGGCTTCTGTTCGATGCTCCTTCGATTCACCGCGGCATACGGGCAGCAAGCTTTTTCCCTGGACCTCTTCCGGTACTGCAATTCCTGCAGCATCCAATATAGTAGGCAGAATATCTATAATTTCTGCAAACGTATCGAGTCGCATGCCGCCGTTTACATTTTGTGGCAGCTTTACTAATAACGGAATTCGAACGACAGGCTCATACATGTGTCCCCATTTCTCCACGAAACCATGCTCCCCCATCATCGAGCCATGATCTGAGGTGAAGATAATCAAGGAGTCATCATAAAGCTCCAGTTCCTTCAATCTGGCGATCACTTTTCCAATGCGATCATCAACATGGGTGACCAATCCATAATAGCTGGCTAAGCTTTTACGGTAATCTTCTTCGGTCAGTTTGTCAAAGCCACGCACTTTGTGAAAATACCGATGGGTGATCGGTTTATCATCGAGTGATCTGCCTGCGTTTGGCGGAAGCGGCATTTGTGCTGGATCATACATTTCAGAGTATGGTTTTGTTGGCATGTATGGTGTATGTGGGTCATGCAAGGATAGATGATGGAATATCGGTTTATCACTTCCCGGAATTTCTGATATGCGACGAATATAATCTTCTGTTAAGCGGGAGCATGGTGTTTGATCGGGATGGGTCGGGCTTTCTCCGTGGATGACTAAAGGAATATCGCCTTCATTTTTTTTGTAGCTGGACTTTTTTCGCATTTCGGGATCTTTAATGCCGAGAAAACTTGTATAAGGATCGCCATATCCACTTTGAAATTCCTCGAACCCAATTTCTTCAGCGGAGCGATGAACATGAAGCTTACCAAAGAGCGTTGTTGTATAACCGTTTTGGCGAAGTAAATCAGGGAGAGGCTTTTCATCGTCAATCATAAGCATCGCATTATCCAAAACACCATTGCTGATCGGATTTCTGCCTGTCATCATGCTTGCTCTGGCAGGTACGCACATCGGGCAATTGGTATAGGCGTTCTCAAATATGACGGCATCTTTAGACAGGTTGTCAAGATGAGGGGTTTTCACAATGGAGTTTCCCATATAACCAAGACTGTCTGCTCTGAGCTCATCGCACATTAGAAAAAAAACGTGTGGTCGTTTGTTTGTTTGCAAGTGAATCACTCCTTATTTAAATAGTATTACATTAAACCTACATCCAATTTTAAATATAGTCAATTATTATATATATAGTATTGTATAAAAACAATTGACAATGTAAGCGCTGTCGTTTATTGTTTGAATACAAAACATTGTTATATATATAGTTAAATAGGAGGTGCAAACATAATATTAACGGTTTTTAAGGCGCGACTAGGAATGATGATGACAGCAACAGCAAATGTTGTCGAATGTTCGTTCCATACAAGGCATGTGTATGCAGATGTTTGTGCAACCGCCGATCAAATGCTGTAAAGGGTTCCAGGTGCCGATGAAGTCAACGATATCGATAGTGTTGAAACTTATCTGGAAGCGGCGCAGGATCCAATTCCAGCGAAAATATGAATGCAAGGTATATTAACGGGGAGATTCGATGCGGAGTCAAAACGGTTCATTATATAAATAATGAATATGGTGAATAATATGGCTTGAATCACGATCCGGAGGAAAAATGTCTGGGACCATTAAGCTTACGAGAAGTATAAGCTGGAAGGCTATCGCGACATTGTTAATCATATGTATCGTGTGATTACTAAATCAAATATTCATTGGAACATCGGTACACCGGAGATTTAAGCTCTTGTTGAAGAAAAAAGGGAGGAGAATATGAAAACAAAAAGAAAGATCACGCTTAGAGACAATTTGGTCGGGTATTCCTTTATTTTGCCTGCATTAATCGGATTCATGTTATTTATGGCTTATCCACTGTTTAACTCTTTATATATAAGCTTCATGGATTGGAACATGTTCAAAGGGGCTGAAGGATCTACATTTATTGGTCTTGAAAATTATAAAGAGGCTTTTGATAATGAATATTTTCGAATAGGTTTTGTCAACAACATCTTGATTGTGATCATGGCAGTCCCAATTTTATTGTTTCTGGCTTTGGTAATCGCTTCTTTGCTCAATACGAAAATCATGGGTAGAGGTGTGCTGAGAGCGATGTACTTTGTGCCGTATATCACGACAATTACTGCAGCAGCTTTAGTTTTTTCGGCTATCTTTCATCCCGAATTTGGACCAGTCAATGCATTATTGCAATCTCTTGGTGTCGATCCAGTACCTGGATGGTCAACTAGCGTGAAATGGGCCTTGCCTACGATAGCATTATTCTGGATCTGGAAAAATGTTGGCTACTGTATCGTGATCTTTTTGGCTGGGCTACAAGGGATTTCTCGCACTTATTATGAGGCGGCATCCATCGACGGCGCCAATAAACTGCAACAGTTTTTCAAGATCACCGTGCCCATGATTTCACCTACTACATTTTTCCTGGTGATTACTTCTGTGATTTCTTCATTCCAGATTTTCGCTGAAGTAATGGTGATGACTAATGGCGGACCGGGTACTTCAACGGTGACTATGGTCTTTCATATTTATGATACCGCATTCAAACAATACAATATGGGCTATGCTTCAGCGGTATCTTGGTTGTTCTTCATTATGGTTGTCATCATTACGATGATTCAGTGGATTGGGCAAAAATACTGGGTGAAATATGTGTAGGGAGGGAAGGTCATGAATATTCGCAGGGAAGGGCTTTCCATGCTCATTTTAACGTTAATGTTAGCTGTGTTTGGTGTCTTGATGGTTTTTCCATTGGCTTGGATGATGTCAGCTTCGCTAAAGTACGAAAGTGAAGTGTTCAAAATGCCAATTGAATGGATACCCTCCAAGATTAATGTAAGCAATTATATCACGGCGATGACAGAATTTCCATTTCTGAATTGGTATATGAATACGGCCTTGGTTACCTTGTATATTGTTTGTCTCGTTTTATCTGTAAGCACCATTGCCGGATATGCATTTGCGAAGCTGGAGTTTAAAGGGAAAGATGTAATTTTTATGATATTTATCGCTACGATGATGATACCAGTCGAAGTGCGGATCATTCCACAGTTTATGATCTTTAAGTCACTCGGTCTGATCAATAATGTGATAAGTGTCGCATTACCATGGATGTTTAATGCTTTTTCTATCTTCTTGATGCGTCAATTTTTCACATCCATTCCTAATGATCTGCTTCAGGCAGCAAGAATCGATGGTTGTAATGAGTATAGTACTTTTTTTCGGATTGTGTTGCCACTAGCCAAGTCACAGATTACCGCATTATTTATTTTGGCATTTACGTGGGGATGGAACGAATATTTAAGCCCGTTGATTTATATCAGTGATGTGAACAATCAAGTGCTGAGTGTAGGGATTGCCAGTTTCAAGGGAGAGTATTCTACGAACTTCGCTGTACAGATGGCTGGTGCAACAATGGCGTTAGTTCCGATTATCATTGTGTATTTGTTTGCCCAGAGACATTTTGTTGAAGGGATCGCCCTCTCTGGCGTGAAAGGGTAATTTTCGCTATGTGATGTGGTTATTAAGCGGGCAAAGCTGCTTAATGATAAATATGATAAAAGGGGAGAATGAAAATGAAAAGAGGCATGACGTTGTTCTTGGTGTTGTCAATGCTCCTGTTCATCATGGCGGCTTGTGGCAACAATAATTCAGTCAATGATGGCAACGCAGGTCAGAACGATAACAAAGCTGCGAGCAATCAAGGTGGGCAAAAAACAGATGACCAGTCCGAGAAGAAGGAACCGATCAAGATGGTTATTCATCTAAGTGGCATTGATGAAGATATTAAAATGCAGGAAGCGATGAAAGAAATTCAAACGTTGGACAAATATAGTCATGTAGAGTTTGAATTTCATGGCAGGGAAGCAGATTACCTTACGTCTGTTCCGATTGCCATAGCTGGTGGCAGTCAGGTCGATATTATGATTGTTCCCAATCCGATGATTCAGCAGCAATGGGCTGATGCAGGCACGATCGTCCCGCTGGATGATCTCGCGAAGGAAATCGGTGTCGATTTCGATAAGGAATTTGGACCATACGTAGAGAATGCTTCTAATAATGGTGAAATTTTCATTGTTCCACATAACATTACCAGATGGGCGCTTTATTACAACAAAGATATTTTTGATCAGGCTGGTGTGCCGTATCCAGATGATAAAGTACCGATGACTTGGGATGAGTACCGTGAAGTGGCTAAACAGCTGACAAGCGGTGAAGGCTCTGATAAAGTGTATGGCGCATTTTATCTGCCATGGGGAACATTCTGGTATGGCGATGCGATCATGGAACTTGGTGGCGGCGAACACTTCTATAACGAGGAAGGATTGTCCAATATCGAACAACCGGCCTTCGCAAGAGGATTGGAACGCGTCTACAACATGATGCATGTGGATAAAAGTATGCCGACCCATGCGAATACTGCAACTTCAAAAATTGATCCTCCAGCGTTTATGAATGGTCAATACGGTATGAATATTCAAGGTGGTTGGGTGTTGCCATGGGCGGCTGACAAGGATAATTTCCCTCGTGACTGGAAAATCGGTGTTGCTCCAATGCCAGTGGACAGTGGTGAGAAGATGAAAACGTGGGGAATCGTGAACGGTTTTGGTATTTCCCCTACTTCTGCAGATCCGGAGCTTGCTTTGGAAATTGCCATTGATTTGAGCAGACTTTCAGCTAAATATGCGGTATCTTCAGAATCAGCCAACCGTACGGTTGCACAAGACAACTTGTTTAATCAATTTGGTGAGTTGTTGGCAGATGATGATATTACGGTAGACCATCTCAAATATATTTTCACAAGTCCAGAAGCTGAGTTTGTAGGTGAAAAAGTAATGGGACCAAACAATGTCCAATATGAGAAGGTTATTACCGAAGAAGTTGAAAAATATCTGGTCAAAGAGCAAGATCTGGAATCCACGATTCAAAACATCAAAGAACGCGGCGATAAGGCGATTCAAGATAAATAGATTGAGAAATATTTCGATTCAGCTGTCTATGCGAAGTGAATTAAATCCCGATTCAATCTGCGTCTGCAAAGGACAAGGGACTCTGGTCGACATGGCATAGAAAACTCGTTAAGCTGACGAAAATGTCTTGGACTGAAGCCTCTCACTTCTTTATGATAAAAGTCAATAAAGCCTGAAATCCCTTGATACGGCAGGGATTTTAGGCTTTATTTTTTCCGCATATGATTCCGAATTTCACCGATTGCAAGCAAGGAAATGAGTTGCTAAGATTACGATGCATGCGACATTCTGAAAGCGCTTAAGAATTGGAGAGCTTGTGGAGAGTACAGTTCAACAACAAGTTTAGAAGATAAGACTGGAGGGGAAGAAATTGCTAGCAAGATGGAAACGATATTATGATTTATACTTATTGCTTCTGCCGACGCTTCTTTATTTTGCAATTTTCGAATATGGTCCGATTTATGGTTTACAAATTGCGTTCAAAAACTTTTTGCCGTTCAAAGGAATATTGGATAGTCCCTGGGTTGGATTTGATAATTTCCAGCGTTTTATAGAAAATTACAAATTCTGGGAAATATTACTTAATACTATAACGATTAGTATTTACGAGCTAGTTCTTTTTCCAATACCAATTATATTGGCATTGCTGATCAATCAGCTTACAAGCCGGAAGTTTAAAAGGATTGTACAAACTGTCACCTACGCACCACATTTTATTTCCACAGTCGTCATTGTGGGTATGCTTTACTTATTTACGAATCCAAGAAATGGTATTATAAACCAACTATTAGAGGGATTGGGATTTCATAGTATATATTTCATGGCCAAAGCGGAATGGTTTACCTCCATCTTTGTTTGGTCCGGTGTCTGGCAAAATGCAGGTTGGGGAACGATTATATATTTGGCAGCACTCACATCAATTAATCCAGAGTTGCATGAATCGGCTGTTGTAGATGGAGCAAGTAAAATAAAGCGAATTTGGCATATAGATTTGCCAGGAATTATGCCGACAGTGATTGTATTGCTTATTCTGAGTATCGGCAATTTTATGTCAGTTGGTTTTGAGAAGGTGTATTTGATGCAGAATCCATTGAATATTTCTACAGCTGAAATTATTCAGACTTATGTCTACAAGAGTGGGCTGTTAAATGCACAGTATAGCTATTCTGCAGCAATTGGCATGTTTAATTCAGTTATCAATTGTATCTTGCTAGTCAGTGTGAATTTTATTGCCAAGCGTTTCTCGCAAACAAGTCTGTGGTAGGGGGACAGCACATGGATACTTTGAGTAAAAGTAAATCGGATAAATTATTTGATGTGATGAATGTCATATTTTTCTGTGGGGTTTTGTTTATTGTTATGTACCCTTTGTACTTTATTATCATTGCTTCTATCAGCGATCCGGACCTAGTGAATGCAGGACAAATCCGATTTTGGCCCCAGGACATTACATGGATAGGCTATGAGCGCATTTTGAGCGATGATGAGATATGGAGAGGGTACTATAATACGGTGTTCTATGCAGTGTTTGGCACAATATTTCGAGTTAGTCTTATTATCACAGGGGGCTATGCTCTTTCACGGAAGGATTTGCCGCTATCAGGTCTTTTTATGATTTTGATTTTGTTTACGATGTTTTTTAACGGTGGATTGATTCCGACCTATTTGTTGGTCAAAAACCTTGGGATGGTTAATACTGTGTGGGCGATGATTGTTCCTGGTGCAGTGAGTGTCTATCAATTGATCATTGTCAAAACTTTTTTCCAGAGTACGATACCCAAAGAGATGCTGGAGGCGGCGATGATGGATGGGTGTGGTAATATTAAATTTTTTACGAAAATGGTTCTACCACTTTCTTTGCCGATCATAGCTGTTATGGTGCTGTTTAACGTAGTTGCAATGTGGAATTCCTACTTTCAGGCACTTATTTACTTGAATGATGTAAATCTTCAGCCGTTGCAAGTGATATTGCGCAAGATTTTGATTGTTAGTGAGGCGCAGCTGAATATGATTAATGATTCAAACGATGCAGTAGAGGAACAGAAGGTTGCAGGTCTTGTGAAGTACGGAATGGTGGTTGTTTCAAGTCTTCCTGTTCTTGTCTTGTATCCATTCCTGCAACGATATTTTGTCAAGGGTGTCATGATTGGTTCGGTGAAAGGTTAACCGGACTTTCATGAATAAATCAAAAATTTCTTAAGGAGGTCACAGAAGTGAGAAGAAAATGGTTGCTTTCATGTGTGTATGTAGTGGTCATTGTAGCGTTATTGGTTAGTGGATGTTCAAGAGGGGGGAACAACGAACCAGGCAATGGTAATCAATCTACCGGGCCGGGGAGCTCCAGTAATAATGAAATGAACGATCAGCAGAAGGATACGGCAGATCGAATTCAGTTTCCATTACAAGAACCTGTAAAATTAGAGATTTTTGCGAATACCGCACCGCAGGTGAAGAAGGATTATAACGAGCTGCAAATGTTTAAAGAGTTGAAGGAGCTTACCAATGTCGATGTAGAGTGGACTCAGGTTAGCTGGGAGCATCTTGGTGAGAAGAAGAATATCCTGCTTGCCAGTGGAGATTTACCGGATGTGTTTTATGGGAGAGCTGTATTAAGTGATGCAGAAATCGTGAAATTAGGTAGTCAAGGGGCGATTATCCCGTTGGAAGGGTTGATTGAGCAATATGCACCGAATTTGCAAAAAGTTTTTGAACAGCGTCCTGAATTCAAAAAGATGCTTACAGCTCCGGATGGTCATATCTACTCACTTCCCACTATTGTAGAACGGGATTTTAACGAAATCGCACCAGTTCTGTTTATCAACAAGAAATGGCTCGATAATCTTGGATTGTCGGTTCCAACCACCATTGATGAATTTTACACGACGCTAAAAGCGTTTAAGGAAGACGATCCAAATGGAAACGGACAACAAGATGAAATTCCATTATCCTTCCAGTTTAACAATGCTGCCAATGGAGCGAATTCTTTGGCAGGGTCATTCGGAATCAAGTTGGATGATCCGCGTAACAATCTGTATGTCGATAACGGAGAAGTAAGATATGCTCCAGAGCAACCGGAATATAAAACATATCTGCAATATATGAGCAAATTATTCAAGGAAGGGCTTATTGATCCGGAAGTATTCACACATGATGAGAATACTTACGTGACCAAGGTTCGAAATGCAGATGTACCGGTTGGTGCCTTTTTCGGATACTCACAGCGTAGTGTATTTGGGAATGTGAATGAAGATTACGTGCCTGTTATGCCGCTTAAGGGCGCGAATGGAGAACAAGGATGGCTGCGCATGCCGGTTGCGCTCAATAAGGGTGCATTTGCCATTACGTCAGTTAATAAATATCCAGAGATCACTATGCAATGGATGGACACCATGTATGATGAATTGCTAAGCTTCCAATTTGAGATTGGACCAATTGGGGTGACAGTAGAAGAAAATTCAGATAATACATTTACCCCTATACCAGTTCCAGAAGGCATGAATGCAGGTGATTTCAAGCATTCGGAAGCTCCGGGTAATGGTGCGACTGTCATCGTGTTGAAAGAGATGGTTGATCGTTTGATTGATGAACAAGCGGATGAAAAGAGAGCGTATTACAATATGTATCTTCCTTACACAACGGATGAACTCATATATGATATGCTTTGGAGCCCGGAGGACGGAGAAAAGCTGGCTGAAATCAATCTTGACTTGAACGGTAAAAATGGCTACTACGCCAGCACCTACGCTAAATTTGTAATGAATGGTTTTACAGATGAAGACTGGAACAACCATCTTGAGCAGTTAAAGAAGCTGAGAGTTGATGAATATAAAGCACTGTATCAAAAATATTATGATTCTTATGTAGGGAAGTAATCAACAATACATTGGATAGTGAACTAGAGGAATCCCTCTGGTTCACTATTTCTGTTAAATGAATTGACAGTTAATTGTTGCATTATAGCTTTAATTGAATGCGCTTACATGGGAGTTGATTGCACATTTACTGAATCAAAAATTATTGTTGAACAATTTAGGGAAGTGCAAATGACTATAAGTAGAGGAGGACCATAATGAAAAAAATTATATCAACTCTATTGTGTGTGGTATTGCTTGCTTCGATGGCTTTTCCGGTAGATGCCATAGAGGAACCAACAATTACCGATGCACAGCAATTGGCGGATTATTTGAGAACGAAGATAACCCCGGGGGGAGATGCTGCGAAGATAAAGACGGCTGACGGTGGCAATACCGTTCAAGTAAGCACGCCTGTGACGCTAGATGTACCGTTTACTATTCCGAGCGGCGTGAAGCTGCAACAATTTGTGAAGATGAATATTAACGAAACGATTATTGTCCAAGGGAAAATTCAAGACAGTCGGGGAGCAGAATACCGAGCTGATGGGTTGGTCGGCACTGGTACAGGAACTGTTGTGATTGACACTTATGGAAGCTACTTTCAGCAAGGCATTGAGGTAGTAGGATCCAATGGATTGTTTGTTTTGGACTCGGACTCCAGTGTCACATTGCTGTCGAACAACCGATTAGAAATCACAACAGGTACAGTTACGGTACCAGCAGGAAAGAGCATTACATCAGATATATTGAAAGGCATTATTGTAGCTCCTGGAGCAAATTTCAACATCAACGGGACAGTGGAAGTACCAATAGATTGGGGCGATACGGGGGTTGATAAAACAGCTTTAATCGAAGCGATTGCTGATGCGAATAACTTCAAAGCATCTGTCAAAGTCAGTGTAGATAGTTCAGATGTTTCGAATTCCAAAAAATGGGTTACACAGGATGTCATGGACAGTTATAGTCATGCGATATCTTTGGCGTTAGAAGTAAGGAATGATTCTGCAGCGACACAATCTGACGTAGATAACGCCATTGATGTGCTTGAAGCTGCGACGGATGTTTTTCTTGCCGCCATGCAAGATGGCACAAATGATGAAGCAGCGGTTGAGATTGAGACTGTAGCGGATTTAGCAGAATTTTTGAAAACGATTACTGTAGACGATTCCAAGGTAATGATCAGTGGGAATGCTGCACTGCTTTATGAAGACATCGAAATAAACAGGGACTTTATCATCCCGAGTGGTGTGAAATTACAAACATTTGCAAATATCAAAACAGACGCAACGATTACAGTATATGGTACGGTGCAGGACAGTCGAACTCCAGAGAACAGGACAGATGGTTTGATAGAAACAGGCTCGGGATCATTCGTTTTTCATACCGGGGGAAGTTACTATCAGCAAGGTACAGAAGTTATTGGACCAAACGGTATTTTCAAGCTGGGATCGGACGCCAGTTTGACGCTGTTCAAGAACAATCATGCTGAGATTACATCCGGATCGGTAACGCTTGCCAAGCAGATCAATAGTGGGGTGATTGAGAAGATAACAGTTGCCGTTGGAGCAATTTTCCATGCTGATTCCAGTAAAATCGGTGAAGGAGTCATTTATATTCCTGTTGGAGTCAATCAAACAAAACTAGGCGAGACAATCAAATTGGCTGAAGCCAATCTTAATGCAACATTAGTGAGCAATGATGGAGCCGACATTGATGCTGATATGTATTGGGTTACACAGTTGGATCATGATACTTTTGCGCTAGCAATTCAACAGGCGAAGGCTACCAAAAACGGTCCCGATGCAACAGAAGAAGAGCTTGGTTTGGCATTGGACGATCTTGGAGCTGCTATGGATCATTTTATAGCTGCAAAGAAGCAAGGCTTGATACCGGTTGCTGAGATTACGACAGCTGAACAATTGCTTTCTGTCATCAACAGTTTTAAGGAAGGGGAGGAGGATGTAGCTCGACAATTAAGCGATGAAGTAGTCAATGGTGTTACGTTGGATGTTATCGAAGTATTCAAACCTGTTACCATAAAGAGAAATATTACTGTTCCAGAAAATGTGAGGCTGAGATTCACCGCACAAATGACAGTGAATGCTAAGATTACTGTTAAGGGACAGCTTCAGGATTTTCGCGATGAGGGTTTTATTATCGGCAATGGAATTGTGGGTGCAGCGGGGGTTGGCTCTGTAGTATTTGAACCAGGGAGCGCATTGTATATTAAAGGGAAAGGCGAAACGATAGGCAATACAGGTATCTTGAAGATTGAGGATGGTTCAACTGTTACTTTGTTTGCCAAAAACCGCATGGAAATTACAAAAGGTTCAGCAATTGTGCTAAAGTCTTTAATTACTTCTTTAACAAATGAGCTTACGGTAGGAGCTAGTGCAGTATTAACAGTCATCGGATCAATTCCTAAAGAGATAGCTGTTCGATCAGAAGGGACTTATATCGACGCAAGCATCTTAAATACGGAAGAGAAGCTTGGCATCGAAGGCACAACAGTAACTTCTTCTGATGAAACTATCGTAACCGCTTCCGTTCAAAATGGTCGGATTAATTTACTTGTAAACACGAAGGATGAAGGCAATGCGGTTGTTACTGTTTCGACTGCAGATAACAAGACGGCCAGCATACAAATCAGTGTTAATCATGGAGCCATTGAGGAAAAGACAATAAAGAAATATGGAGCATTGTCTACTAGTGAACTGAAAGCGATGATCCAGTATAAGATCAGCGAACTGGAAACATTAATTTCACAAGCGGAATCAAAAAAATTGGATGCGGAACGGGAGAAGGGAGCGCTGTGGTTTGCAAAAGAATTTGATAAATATGCGGATTGGGATGAACAGAATATTAGTGTGAACCAAAAAATGTTTGATAACATTTCATGGTATAGACCTGGTGGAAAAACTGCTGAAGAACTCGCCAAAGAGCTCCCTGAATTTGAGCGGATGGAAATCATTGCGATGCTCGACACGGCGATTGCCGAGTTGACAGAGGTGATCAACGGTACAATGGTTCGTAGGCCGGTTCGTCTTGTGGATTGGAACGGAATTTCTTTGCAGGGCAGCAATTTTTATAGCAATGGTAAGCCAGTATTTTTGCATGATTATTTCTCTAAGCCATTGGATGTGCCAACAGACGATCAGATGCTATACAACCATTACCTAGGCAATATTGATCATCCGGAATCGCTTAATCCGAGCCTTATCTCTGACAGTAACGGCACACCGACTTTAGGCAAGTACGACAGTCTGATGAATCGTCCGACGAATAGCATGGGCTATACGATTTTGTGGCACGAACCTGCTCCAGACTGGGCGGTGGCACAATATGGTGAGACATTGAGGGACGGAATTACGACGTTTACGAAGTATGATATCAATAATCCTGAAATTCGAAATATTTGGGAGAAAGTATTGGAAAATACAGGTCCAATTACTTCTGGTAAGCCATATACAGAGCTTGGGTATTTACTTGCGAACGAGCCGCACTGGTTCCTTGAAAAAGGGCATTGGGCTGTTCCCAAGAAGGTTAACGGTCAGGAGGGGATTTCTGATCTCGCTCTTCAAGCGTTTGCTCAATGGCTAAGTGAACGTCATGGAACGGTAAGCCAGATGAATGCAATCTGGGGAACGACTTTCTCCAGCTTCAATGAGGCAGCCGCCACGGTCATACCGCTGGAAAAATCGTATAAAGGGACGCCGATTGGATACGATGTAAGCCTGTTCAATATGGAGAGAGGAACAGAGTGGCTGACTTTCCTACATGATCAGGTGAAATTGAATGATCCGGGAGCGAAAACACATATCAAGATCATGCCGGACTTGTTTGCCGAAGGGAACAGGACGCATGGAATTGATTTTGAGAAACTTACCGAGATGGTTGAAATCATTGGTGATGATGCGAAAACGCGCAAACTGAATGTCAGAGCAACAGGATCTTCAGAGGATTGGGCCGATCACTATGCCTATTATTGGAAAGAGCTTGGCATGTCGTATGACTTCATGCATTCGGTCAGCCCGGATAAAGCACATGTGAATTCGGAAGTACATTTTCTTTCCACTACGGCATATCGAGATTTATATATGAAGCCCGAATATGTTCGGTCAACGTATTGGTTGGCAACGATTCTAGGGATGGATGCAGGTTTTACCTGGTTTTGGGGGAGAAATCCCGATGGTTCCATCGAGAATCGCTTGATGACCACCAGCGTGCAAGGATTGTTGGAATCTTATCCGGGTTCCGTTGCCCAGCAGCCTCGCGTAGCTAATGAATTGAGCAAGACGATGATGGACTTGAATGCATTCTCTGAGGAAATTGTGAAGTTTCAAACTCAGAAAAAGCCGATTCGGATATTCTACTCTGAAACGTCGGCGATCAATGATGAACATTACATGGATGATTTATTCGACTTGTATGAGTCAATGTACTTTGACGGAGTTCCGATTGGTTTTGCAACAAAGAATATAATAAAGAAACAGCCAAATTCAGATTGGGATGTCATCGTTGTTTACGAGACGCAGGAGGTAACTGACGAAGAATTTGACGTTTTGCAGGATTACCTTGATCAGGGTGGGACAGTGATTATCGATAACGCCAGCTTGAAGTTCAATGAGTATAAACAACCACGTGCAGCGTCACTGAAGGCAAGCAATGGTACATTGATTGTGAAAGCAGACCATGATGTGCAAAGCATGGCAACGAGCGCGTTCGGGATCGTGTCTGCCAATGGGCATATGCCTCCTGTTGTTGTCACAGAAACGAATGGGAACACGAAGAAGGGAGCGATGTGGCGCGTTGTCCCGAACGGAGAGAATCGTTATGTCATGACTATTTTGAATCTTGGGAAAAATCAGGCAACTCTTGATGTGTCGATGGTTAATGGCATGAATATAACAGTTACTGATTTGTTGACTGGAAAGCGGATGGGCAATTCGTTTTCATTGGACCCTGAAGGTGTAATGCTGCTAGAAATCAAAGCGCTTCCTCGGACAAACCACGGGCATGAACCTGGCGCAGATACTTCAAATTCTTCTGAAGTGGAGGTTGTCAATAAGCCTGTAGTGAATGAGGGAAAGATTGAAGTTTCAGTCGATAAAGGAAAGAATAAATTGATATTACCAGCAAACGCTAAAGAAATAAATGGAACAAACATGCTGCAATTGACAAATGAAAGCTTTAAGGTGATCATACCAGCGAATGTGCTTGAATCGTTAAAATTGAAGGCAACAGAAGACATGCTTATTAATGCGGGCATCACATTTGAATTCAAACCGATGGATGAAGCAGAGAAGAGAACGCTCTTAACAAATGCTTCAAAAAAGAATCATGTTAACCTGAACCCCGTGACAGGGATATATCATTTTTCTTTATCTCTAAACGATCAGAAAGGAGATTTGATCTCATCAGCAACTATCGAAGAACCGATACGCATTGAGTTGGTGGTTTCCCCGAAAGCAGACTCGAATTTACTGGGGATGTACTTTGTTGGTGAAGATGGTACCTTGGAGTACGTTGGAGGAGAGATCATCGATGGGAAATTGGTGGCTAAAGTCAACCGTTTAGGCAAATATGTAGGTTTGGAGTACAAAAAAGTATACACAGACGTAAGTGAAACATACTGGGCTGCAGATGCAATTCAGAGTGTGACAGCTAAGCATATCATTATCGGAGTTGAAGATGACAAATATGAGCCACATCGTAGCGTGACACGAGCGGAATTTGCAGCAATGCTTGTCCGTATGTTAGGTTTATCCGTACAGTATACAGCATCATCGTCTCCATTCCAAGATGTCAGTGAAACAGATTGGTTTGCAGATGAAGTTGCAGCAGCCTATGCAACAGGCATTGTTCATGGTAAAAATGATGGAATTTTTATGCCAAATGCCGCCATCACGAGACAGGAGATGGCTGTTATGATCATTCGTGCTTATGAAGTTGCACATTCGACAGGAGTCTCAACAGAAAATCTGGAGTTCAGCTTTGCAGATATGGACCAAATTAACGAATGGACAAAGCCATCCATCGCTGCTGCCATTGAGCTTGGATTGTTGCGAGGTCGAACGAATAATCTGTTTGCCCCGCTCGACGAAACTACTAGAGCGGAAAGTGCACAAGTAATTGCTAGGCTACTTATGTTTTTGTAAGTATGCTATGAATGAGAAGTTAACTGATAGAATACCGTCGGGAATTCACATCCTGACGGTTTTTTGTGGAAAGCAAGGATCTTCATGCAAGAAAACTATCGAATCGTGGTAGACATCGACATGGAGAAGTTCTTCGACCGAATCGATCACAGCTGCCTAATGGAAAAAGTCGTGCTGAAACGTGCATAGGTCTACTCTATTTGGCAACCGGGCATTTTGTTCCGAAGTTGCGGCGAAGCTGGATCTCAGATCATTATCGATAAAGCTGCTGTCTGTATTCTTTGGGAGAGAGTCCTGTTACTTGCTTGAACACCCGACTGAAATAATAAGGATTCGGGTATTGAAGCATTTCGCTGATCTGTGAAATATTCAGTGAATCTGATTGCATGAGTTCGATGGCTTTTTGTACCTTCAATTTTTTGTAATATTGGTTGATTGTTGTGCCTGTTGTGGATTTAAACAATCGTCCCAAGTACGTATAGTTCATATTGAGTTCATCTGCAATGGCTTGGCTGTCGAAGGGACGATCCAGCTGGGACTGCAGACAACGGACGATGCTGGTGACGATCATATTCGAACGATGTTCGATATTGGCACTCAGGTGCTGGTACATTAGATCACAAAGAAGTCCGTACAAGTGTCCATTGATTCGTTCTTGATATAAAGGTTCTGCGGACTGATAGATCCGGTGCATTTTATTTAAGGTATGTGTCAATTGTTCAGGTGCAGCGACTGTTACATGCTTAGGGAGAAAAAGCTGGTTCTCTGAGTGCTTGAACTCAGAGGGAGCAAAGGAAACCCAGAACCATTTTGATCCAGGTGGCGTTACTTTTTTCCCCCATTGATGACATCCATTTTTGAGAAAAAAAATCTGGTTTTTCGTTACAGTATAGTCGATATCCTCCTCACATATTTCAACCTTCCCTTGTAACACAAAAATCATCGTGTTGATGTTCAATATGCGATCCACATGATACCAAGGCTGTTTTGTTTCAAAAATCCCGATTGTAAGCAGCGTAGGAAGCTCATTTCGATTGATAAAAATTTGATGCTCCATGAACAACACTCCATTTTTCCCATCTTATAAACAGTATACCAAAATAGTTGAAATAAGATATGTATTTTGCATTTATATGTATTTCATAAGTCTTTTGTAAAGGATATCTTATTGATATAAGACAAGAAGGTATTTTCGATAAAATTGAAAGGAAGAAATATTATGGAGTTCAAGAAAACGGTGGTCAAGTATGATCTGACAATTATAGGCGGAGGAATGCCCGGGGTTTGTGCTGCTGTGCAGGCTGCCCGACTAGGTTTGAAAGTTGCGCTCATTAATAACCGTGGTTATCTCGGAGGCAACGCAAGTCCTGAGAATCGAATTAACGTTGCAGGAGCAGATGGCGCGCAGGAATTTAATTTCTACGCCAGAGAATCAGGCATTATGGAAGAGCTTCGCTTGGAAAATTTATATCGAAATCCGCAAGGCAACGCCTATTTATGGGAAACGATACTACTCGATTTTGTCATGAAGGAAAAAAATATTGATTTGTATCTGAACACGAATATCGATAAGGTCGAAACCGATGGAGAAGGCAAAATCGTGTATGTATCAGGCTCGCAATCCGGGTCTGAAAAACGATTTGATTTTTATAGTCCTTATTTTCTCGATGATACGGGGGACGGGACTGTGGGCTATTTGGCGGGAGCGGAATATCGAACTGGACGGGAAGCAAAGTCGGAGTTCGGAGAGCGCATCGCGCCGGATGAAGCAGACGATCATGTTTTGCTTAGTACATTGTCTTGGTATACCAAGGATACTGGTCGCAAAGCGCGGTTTGTGATGCCCGAGTTTGCCAAGAGCCTGAAGGTGGAAGAAGCGCTGCAGCATCGGGAAATACCGGAAAGAAATCCAAACAGTACGCGATATGAAGGATATCGCATGCAATGGTTTTATGAAATTGGACATGGCAAGGATCAAATCGAGCAAAGTGAGGAAGTGATGCAAAACCATAGAGAACTCGTTTACGGCATTTGGAATCATATCAAAAATAGCGGCAACTATGACTCTGACACGTTCGATCTGGAATATGTCAGCAGCATTCCGGGCAAGCGGGAATCAAGAAGATTGATTGGCGATTACATCCTGACAGAACAAGATGTCGTGGAGCAGCATGATTTTGAGGATGCCATCGGCTATGGCGGATGGTCGATTGATCTTCATGCAATCGAAGGCTTTTTCTCCAAGGACATGACAACTAGACATTTCGTGCTGCAGGGTGTATATCCGATCCCATATCGGAGCTGTTATTCGAAAAATGTCAACAATCTGTTCGTAGCCAGCCGTTGTATGTCCACTTCCCATGTTGCTTTTGGCTCAACGCGGGTCATGGCAACCTTGGCGGTGCTTGGCCAATCGTGTGCGGCTGCGGCTTATCTTTGCAAAAAATATCAAGTTCAACCAAGAGATATTTATGAGCACCACATGCATGAGCTTCAACAATTGCTTTTGAAAAATGACCAGTATATTATTGGCAAGAAAAATGAAGACCCAGAGGATGTATGCCGAACAGCACGTTTTTCAGCAAGCTCAGTGCAACGCTGCAGTTTAGAGAACATGGATCGCGCTGTGACATTGCAAGAAAGTCTCGCATTGATTGTTCCGGTCAAGGATTCGCTTGAGTATATAGCTCTGCGTCTTCATAGTGAGACGGATACTAGCTTGCGTTACACTGTGTACACTGCAGCCAAGCAACAAAACTATGGACCACAGCAAAAGTTATTCGAGGGGTCTGTAGCGATTTCGGCAGGCAACAATTTTAACTGGGTTCAATTACCAGTACCTTGCAAAACAGAGTCTGGAAAGCTGTTTATTGAGTTCGAGGTCAATGATGCGCTCCAACTGGGTCTAAGTAATGATGATATCAATGGCTTGTTTTTCTTGAAAAAAATATTATTGAATAGACGAACGACATTTTGCGATATTAATACGTTGGAAGTAAAGAAGGAAATGTGGAGTAGAGATAGTGGACTGCCGTGCTTCCTGCTTGGACCTGAGCAAGATATTTATGGCGCTGAAAATTTGAACAATGGATACGCCCGGAACCACGGGTTGCCGAATTTGTGGCTGTCTGCTGTTACGACTGGCGAGGAAACCGTGCATGTACGTTTTGATGGCGAGAAAAAGCTGAGCAAGCTGCAAATCGTATTTGACTCCAATTTGAATTTTCATTACGACAATCTTGAGATTTATCACGATTTTACAGTGTTCCCGACTCTGATTCGAGACTATACAGTGTATGCGAAAGGGAAAAATGGCTTTGAAGAAATTGTCCAGGTTACAGGAAATCACCAAAGAGTCAACAAGTTGACATTTGATGTGATTACGACAAATGAACTTAAGCTTGTGTTCCACCGAACGAATGGAGCGAAACGGATCGGTGTGTATGAGATCAGAGCCTATGCATAATCTATGAAAGGAGAATGAATCCATGATGCCCCGAAAACCACCTGTATTTTTTATTATGACAGATGAATTGCGAGCAGATACGTTTGGGTTCAGAGGCCATCCGATCGTGAGAACGCCTCACCTGGATGCCCTTGCGAAGGATGCGGCTGTTTTTACGAATGCATATACGAATTGTCCGATGTGTGCGCCTGCTCGAGTGAGCTTGGCTACGGGGAGATACGGATTAAGCCATGGTGTGCTGGACAACGCTTTTGCACCAGTCGAAGATGAGGTTTCTTTATACCAAACGATGCATGACCATGGTTATCGCACGATCAACTATGGCAAAACACATTTTAATACGCCCGGCAGCTTCGGCTTTGAGGAAAATTATCCGCGTGGTTTATTTGACGATGGCGGTGTCAGTGTGTTCGGAGTAACGGATCGCGAGCTGTTAAATCGAAGTGTTTACAAGAAGAATGAGGGAGAGGTTTCCTTGATCATCCATGGAAAAAATCCACAGAAGCCGGAGGAAACAGCCGATTCTCGTGTTACCAGAGCATATATAGACAGATTGGATGAATTGAAAGACAGTGAGCGACCATTATTTTACCGATTGTCGATCATCGATCCTCACACGCCGTATTTTCCAACGGAACCGTATGCCTCGATGTATCACCCTGACGATATGCCTTTGCCTGCGACATGGAACGAAGATTTGACGTCGAAGCCGCTCATGCATCGTTATTATTACCGTGCACGGGGGTTCGATCGTTTGACAGAGGAAGATTATCGTAAAAGTATAGCCAGCTATTACGGCTTGATTACCCATGTGGATGATCGGGTGGGGCAAGTCATCGCTCGCTTAAAGGAGCTAGATCTTTATGATAATTCTATCATTGTTTTTACCTCCGATCATGGCTCAATGATGGGCGAACATGGCTTTATCGAGAAGTGGGGCATTATGTATGAAGAAGTGTGCAGAATCCCCTTGATGATCAAGTTTCCCAGATCGAAGTATCAAGGAAGTTACGACAGCTTTGCTGAAATTGTGGATATTATGCCTACGATTATGGATGCAACAGGTATTGAAGTGCCAGCATGCGTGCAGGGGACATCCTTGATGCCGTTGCTGAGGGGGGACGAAGTTGCTGTCAAAACGGAGGTATTCGGACACATCTTCACTGGTGGTTTGCAGGATGAACCTGCTCTGATGATTCGAAGCGGGCAATGGAAGCTAACTTTGTATCCTGGTCAAGAACAGCTGCATGATAAGCTGCTGAATGACCATTATTTGAAATATACGCCAATGTTTCTTGAGGATGTCGTGGAGGGCGAGCTGTATCATCTGGAGGATGATGCCCAGGAAGTTCACAACCTGTTCCATGACCCGGCATATCGAAAGATTCGGGATCAGCTGATCTCCCGGCTGGACAGCTGGCGAAATGAGCTCGGGAGAATTGCTAATTATCGCGGGATGGAACGATCGGAAAAAAATACGGTAAACAGTTATCATTTGATGCAGGCGGACAATCTTGCCAAGATGCAGCGCTTGATGAGCGCCGAGGGGACGATTACGCAGTTGAACAGGTAAAATCTTTGAATGCTTCTTAAATAAGGCAGGCAGCTCGCCAGTATTACGTTCAGCAAGCAAGATGATGGGGTATTTTCGTTTATTACCACTTAAATTTGATTTTGAAAGTTGATAGTATCTACGACGTATCACCCTACGAATAGAGATTATTGGAGTCGGGCGGAATCACTACCCTATATCTGAAAATCTTCTACCATGATTCTGATGATTATCCCTTTAACCCAAACTGAAGATCTAGACAACAATTATCATTGTAGAACATAAAAGGGAGGTTTATAAGAGAGATGAAGAAAATAAAAAATTCGCATTTTTACTCGCAGCTTTTGCTCTTTTCCTTACTGCCTGCGGTAACAACGGTTCCAACAATGGAGGAAACGAGAATGCATCTGAGGATCAAGTAACGATTTCGATTTGGCATAACTGGGCTGGTCAGGATGCAAAAGCAATTGCGATGAGAGGCATTCTTGATCAATTTAGTCAGGATCATCCGAATATTAATTTGGAAATCGAAGGGCTGCCAACAGACGGCTTGAAGACTCGCCTAAGAACAGCTGCTGCAGCTAACGAAATGCCTGATTTGTTCGTAATGTGGCCAGATGCAATGACGAAGGAATTCGTAAAAGTAGATTTATTGCAGCCAATTAATGATTTCCTTGATAGTAATGCCGATTGGAGAGATAATTTTAATTTTCAGCTTCGATGAGCATCGCTAGCGGTTGAAGGAAGCCAAGAGCGGCATTGCGGGTTTCTCGGTCAACCCGATCGTGGAGGGTGCGAAGTTGTGATTCGCCCATACGAATGTCGGGAGCGTCGCCGGTTTGAACGGCAGCGCAACATTGGTAACGCTTGTGTTTGAACGAATTCGTCCGGGTGAAGCCGTTGTTGTGCTCGAGAGTGCCGAATTGGTGGATGCCAGTCTCGTTATGATCGCTTACGCGCGGGGCCAACAGGTTGTGGCAGTCAGTAAGTACGACGGGATGGGCTTTGTCGATACCGCCGTTCATTGGGCGGAATACGAAATTAATCACGCAATATCGCTTGGTTTCATCCACGGCTACGGCGACCGTACGTTCCGTCCGCAGCGTCAAGTCACTCGTGCGGAATTCGCGGCTATGCTCGTACGCGCGCTGCAGCTGCCATCGGCGGCTGACTCCGAAGACGAAGCGGACGCTTACGTCGATCACGACTAGATCGCCGCATGGGCGCAACCGCATGTATATGCAGCGGGCAAGGTTGATTTGTTAGTCGGTTACTGCGACGGCACATTCCGCGCAGACCGTTTGGTGACGCGAGCGGAGATGGCCGTCATAGCTGCGCGATCATTGCGGTTGCCTCTTGCAGCCGAATCGAATCCGCCGTTTAACGATGCGGATCATATCCCCGCATGGGCAAGCTCGAGCGTGACAGCTGCCGCGGAAGCGGGATTGATTAAGTGCCGCAGCGGACATTTGTTCGCTCCGGGCGACTATTTGACTCGCGCGGAGGCGGTTACTGTTTTGTTGAATATACTTCTTTATTTCTTTAGA
>NZ_GG695989.1:33442-46240 GCF_000159955.1 Paenibacillus sp. oral taxon 786 str. D14
ACTTATTGACCTTTTTTGGCCGGAGCATTATTTAATGCTTCTTTGGGCTACCCCCAAACCGGAAATTTACCAAGGATTACCTCGAACTGCATAGGTCATGTCTTTAGAGTAAAATTTGCCAAAAACACACCAAAAAGGAGGAGGCTCCTGTGCAGCACTTTAGCACAATCATTCCGACAATGAAAGAGCTTGAAGAGTGGATGTTCAGAAAGATGCAGGATCTGTTCACCGCCGCGATGAGAACCGCGCTGGAGAAGTTGGATGAGATCATTCTGGAGCAACGGGATCGGGAGCGGTATCGCGTCAAGGCCGAACGGGAGACCAGCATGAACACCGTATTTGGCAACATCCGCTTCAAGCGAAGGTTGTACATGGATCGCCAAACCGGCAAATACGTGTACCTGCTCGACCAGCACTTGCGATTTGAAGGGCGAGGGAAAGTCAGTCCGCATCTGCTGGAACCAGCTATTGCCTTTGCGGCGGAGGGGCCGGTGAAGGCTGTGGAACAGCGCAAGGCCAGGGTGCTGTTCGTGGAAGTGGATGGCCTGTACACGAAAACTGCAGCGGCGGAAGCGGCACGGGATGGAGCATGTGATCGCCGTGGTGCATGAGGGATGGGAGCAGGTCGGCAAGCGTGTGCGGCTTACGAACAAGCAGCATTACCTGCATCGGAGCGAGGGTGACTTTTGGGAAGGGTTCGGCGACTTTCTGACCGAACAGTACGCGATCTGAAGCGGTTTGTGGGACACCTGCCGAAGATATGGAAAGCCGTCAGACAGGCGTTGGCCAGACAGGATCCGGCGGCACCGCAAACATCTGGAAGATTACCGGAAGACACTTGAAGCAAACGGAGCCAATGGCAAAGCCGCGGCTCTTTTTCGCATGATCCATCATCCCCCAAAAAAGTGCCCACACTGACTTGACTCAGACGAGCTTCGCCTTCACTTGCGGCGGCATACAAGTAGGACGCATAATAAAAGTTGTCGCGTATATCGCCGTGAAACCATAGACCGCTCGGCAGCAAGGGCTGCTCGCAAGCCCGCTTGGCCACCAGCCTGCGAATGTCACGCTGGCGCTGACTGAAATCGTTCATGAATGGATTCATCTTCTCTTAACCGGTTCTTTTCCTATTATACCATTCACACCCAAAGGAGCTTAAGCATATGTCACCAATTCAACCGACGAATAACATTCGAGAGCAAGTCCGCTCGACCACACTTCCAGAGGATGCGATTGCAGTATGGTCGCTTGGCCAGGAAGGTTTTCTTGTCAAATGGAATGATAAAACCGTCTTGTTCGATCCTTATTTGTCAAACTGGGTTTATGAGCTCGCGGGCGAGCCTTGGCAGCGCGCCTTCGAATCGCCGCTTCAACCTTCGGACTGCCGCGCTGTCGATTAGTAGGAATGAAATCGACACAAAAGAGGGGAACACGTTCATGAGAGTATTGCTGCTTGATTTGGATTCAATGCGCCCGGATCACCTTGGCTGCTACGGCTATGCAAGAAACACGTCGCCCCATATTGACCGTATTGCCGCCGAAGGAATCAAGTTTGATAACTACTACACATCGGACGCGCCTTGTTTTCCTTCGCGCACAGCGTTGATGACGGGCAGATTCGGCATACACAACGGCGTAGTAGGTCACGGCGGGCGATGTTCTGGAAGCGCACATGCGGAAGACGGGGCCGCATAGCGCAAGCGATATCAACATGTATGCCAACCGGACCAATCCCGAATATCCAAGACATCCGGGAGAGATTCGCAACAAGGAAGAACTGCGATTTATGATCGACGGCTACGATTGCGGCGTCCGCCATATGGACGAACGTATCGGCTCTATCTTCAAGCCGCTCGAAGAGAAGGGGGTAATGGATGATTTGGTCGTTATTATAACGGCAGGCCACGGCGAAAATATGGGCGAGCTCGGCATCTATGGCGAACACGGAACTTCCGATCAGGCGACTTGCCGTATTCCGATGATTATCCGTTGGCCCGGAATGACCCACGGCACTTCAGACAGCGGACTGCATTATCATCTGGATCTGCTCCCTACAATGGCCGAGACTATCTGGTTGTATCCCAGTGCGCGCATGTATGCCAGCGGAGCGTTCGATTCGAAGATTGGCTGTATATGCGGACGGACCTACCATGACGGTTATCATTTGTTTGACAAGGAGATGCTCTTCAATCTGAAGGACGACCCGTTCGAGCAGCGCAATCTGGCGGCGGAAATGCCTCATGTGTGCAAGGATGCCATTTACATTCTGAATGATTGGCATGACGAGATGATGTCTTCGATGAAATACGATGTTGATCCGCTATGGACGGTAATGAAGGAAGGGGGGGCGTATCATGCCAAAGGGAATTTGCCCCGCTATCTGGAACGGCTTAAGGAAAGCGGCCGAAGCGATGCGGTTCCGGAACTGATAAGACGCCACCCGATTGAGTTGACCCGATAGCAGAGGAAGAAAAAAACACGTTGTCACTGTCGAGCTTACATCGGCTCGGATGGACAACGTGTTTTTTGCATTTTGAACGGATCGCCGTTTAGACAGGCATCGCCTTCCATACCATAAGAGCCGCACCGGTCGCGACGGCGTCTTCCTTCAGAACGCCCTTGGAGAACACGGGGACGTATTCGGGATAATAATACGCGTTGCTCTTCGCCACTTCGGTTGCCGTCTGGAAGAACCGGTTATGCGAATTGACCAGCGTGCCGCCGAGAATTATCGTCTGCGGATGGAACAGATTGATAACGTTGGACAAGCCGATGCCGAAGTAACACGCTGCCCGCAGGAACAGCTCGGATACATAGGCGTTGTCGCGCGCTAACTCCCTGAGCAGAATATCATAGCTGATCTGTTCCGCCGACATATGGTAAGCGGTCGTCAGATCGCCGCGGCCCATCTTGGCATCGGAGCGCGCCTGCTTCTCGAGAGCCTGAATCGAGACATACGCTTCGAGTGCGCCGTAATTGCCTTCCTCGTGGAGACGAGGGCCGTCGGATTGGATAATCATTTGACCGATCGAACCTTCCATATCTACCGAGCCATAAATAATCCGGCCGTGAGACATCATTGCGGAGCGCATGCTCATTCCCGCATGGACGTAGACCATATGCTCGATGCCTTCATGTCTAAGCGCCCAATGCTCGCCGATCAGCGCCGTATTGGCGCCGTTGTCCAGCTTCGCTTGAATACCGGTTGCCGCCTCGATCCGCTCGCAGATCCGCACATTGTTCCAGCCGCTCGCCGGGAAGTAGAGCGGGTTCAGAATTAACCCTTCATCGCGGTTCAGCGGCCCGACAGCGCCGATCCCGATCCCTATGACTTGAGATTCGGTCAGCCCGTGATCGGCGAGCAGATTCCGAATTTGCCCGGCGACATAAGCAACGAAGTGATCGGGCGTCATATCCTGATCCATCCGCCACCTCACGGACGACTTTGCATTCATGCCCATGTCGAACAAACCTAACGTCGAATAAAACCGCGATATTTCAAGTCCGAAGACATAGCCGTACGCTTCATTGATTTTGTACAGGATCGGCTTGCGGCCGCCGTTCGAAGGTCCGAAGCCGGATTCCACGATTAGCCCGTCGCCAAGCAGCTCGTCCAGCAAACGATTCATCGTGCTGGACGTAAGCGAGTAGCTGGGGAGCAGATCGGCTTTTGATACGACGCCTTGATGCGCTATATGCTGGTACACCGTTTTTTTGACGGATTGTTTGGTAGCAAGCTGGTCCATCCTCATCCCTACTTTTCCTATTAACTTTAAGACCTTTATCCTTTATCATATCCTAAATGCGGCGTAATTAGCTAGACTGAGATAACATATGTGCCACTTATTTGCAAAATGGCAAAAACGAATCATATCCCAGTTAAACCATTCGAATAGGACCTATATATTTAGGCGGAATATTTGACTTATGACTTCTATAATGATTTATTATAGCCCTTTTTTAATAAAGTTAATTTCAAAATGAAAAAAAGGTGGTATACTACTCATAGAGATAGAAATCGGAAAGGGAGAGATCGACATGAAGGGAACGGGGAAGCTCATCTGGCAATTGTTCATGACGTTTCTCGGAATTAGCCCAACTACGTTCGGCGGCGGCTTTGCGGTTATGCCGGCCATTGAGCGGGAAGTCGTAGAGAAACGGAAGTGGATGGAAGGCGAAGATATTGCTGATGTTTTCGCCGTTGCTCAATCGGTTCCGGGCGCGATCGCGATTAATTCCGCGACGTTCATCGGTTATCGTGTTGCCGGCATTCGCGGCGCGATCGCTGCGATGGCGGGGATGCTGCTTCCGACCTTCTCTATTATAGTAGCTTTGTCGTTCATTTTCCTTCAAGTAAAGGATAATCCCAAGGTCGAAGCGGCTTTTCTGTCGATCAGGGCAACGATCGTGGCGTTGATCGCGTATGCCGGCATCAAATACGGCAAAAAAGCGCTTGTCGATAAAACCTCTGCAGTGCTCATCGTTGTAACGTTGCTGCTGCTATTGGTAGGTCAGGCATATATCCATCCTATGCTGCTTATTATTGGAGGCGCGGCAGCGGGAATCGCCATTCAAATGGTGAAGGCTAAGCGGGGGCAAGGGCAGGCGCGGGAGAGGCTGAATCAGAAGACGCCCAAGCCGCAGGAGCAAGTGTTTGATTATATGATCTAATTCAGATTGAATATGAAGGAGGTGCGCCCAATGATTCTGCTCGAGCTGTTCCTGACGTTTCTGATGATCGGATTCGTCGCTTTCGGCGGCGGCTACGCGATGATTCCGCTTATTCAGCAGGAGGTTGTCGAGCGGCACGGCTGGATGACACTTTCCGAATTCACGGATATGATCGGCGTCGCGGGCATGTCGCCCGGTCCGATCGCAACGAATATGGCGATATTCGTCGGCATGCACCAGGCGGGACTAGCAGGCGCGGTTGCTGCCGCCATCGGCATGGTGCTGCCTTCGCTAGTGATTATCGTGGCGGTCGGCATGGTATTTTTCAAAATCCATCAAAACAAGTGGATGCAATCGTCGCTCTATGGGTTGCGTTCGGTCATTACAGGTCTTATTCTATATGCAGCGGTTGTGTTTGCGATTAGGAACGGACTTGTCGCGTCTTTGTCATGGTTCACGTTAAGCCAGGTGCTTATCTTTGCGGGGTCGCTGGCTGCGCTGCTCCTGTTCCGCAAACATCCGTTATCGATATTGGTCATATCCGGACTTATTGGTATTGCGATATATAGTTAGAAGCTTTCAAAGGAAAGCTAAGGGGGATGGACATGTTGAACGAGGACAAGCTGCCGCCGTGCTGCTCGGCATCCCGCGCCGATACGAAGCCGGACCTTGCCGCTGGAAGCAGCTTCGTGACTTTGGAACGAAGGCTGCCGCGCAAGGCGGAGAAGGCGATGCACAGCGATATGGTGACTATACCGGACGGGACATTCCTGATGGGCACGAACACGAATGAAGGCTTTCCGAAGGATGGGGAGGGGCCGGCGCGCGAAGTGCGGGTTCGGGGCTTCCAGATGTCGCCGTATCCCGTGACGAATGAGCAGTTCAAGATGTTCGTGGATGCAACGGGGTATCGAACGGAAGCCGAGTCCTTCGGCTGGTCGTTCGTCTTCCATCTGCTGGCGTCGGAGGAGACGAAGCGGCGGGTTAAGGACGTGCCTCAGGGCGTTCCCTGGTGGCTGGTTGTCGAAGGCGCCTACTGGGCTGCCCCGGAAGGACCCGATTCTTCGATCGAAGATCGAATGGATCATCCGGTCGTCCATGTGTCATGGAACGATGCGGAAGCCTATTGCCGCTGGGCCGGCGTTCGGCTGCCGACGGAGGCGGAGTGGGAATATGCCGCGAGAGGCGGCTTGGAAGGCAAGACCTATCCATGGGGCGATCTGCTGAAGCTGGACGGCGAACATCAATGCAATATATGGCAGGGCAAGTTCCCGGTGAAAAATAACGCAAGCGACGGTTATGTCGGCACAGCGCCTGTCCAGACCTACAAGCCGAACGGCTATGGTCTCTATCAGATGTCGGGCAATGTGTGGGAATGGTGCGCGGATTGGTTCTCGCCGGACTACCACCGGACGATGCCGGCCGATAACCCCGTCTATACGGCGCCAACCGGCAGCCGATCGATGCGCGGAGGCTCCTATCTCTGCCATCGTTCTTATTGCAACCGATACAGGGTGGCGGCGCGCAGCTCCAATACGCCCGACAGCTCGACGGGCAACTGCGGCTTTCGCGTCGTGCGCGACGCGTGAACGATCGGGGATTGAAGAACTGCCTCATCATATAGAAGGTACTCACTGTATTACAAAGCTGAGGCCGCCCTCTAAAGTCATCATGTGACTTTGGAGGGCGGCCATCTTTATGTTTTCCGGCGATAGTCCGTCGGGCTCATTCCGTAAAAGGCGGTGAATTGCTTCGTGAAATAAAACGGGCTTTGAAAGCCGGCGAGTCCGGCGATCTCGGACACAAGCAGCGTCGTATGCTTCAGCAGACGGGCAGCGTGCTTAAGCCTCAGCTTCAGCAGCGTCTCCATCACGGAATCGCCGGTCTGCCCCTTGAACAGATGGGAGAAGCGGGAGGGAGACAGCGACACGCGCCGCGCAAGCTCGGCAATCGTATGCGGTGCGTCAAGATGGTCGGTTATATAGATTAGCGTATCGGCAATACGAGGGTCGAGGCTCACGCTAACCGCTGCGAACTGCGCTAAATGAATAAGCGCCTCCTCCAGCGCGTTAAGCGACAGCAGCTCGGCGTAACGGTCCGTATGGCGTTTCTCGCGAACGAGCCGCTCGAAGGCGAGGACCATCCGCTCGAAGGCGGCCGACTTTCCTAGCTGGAGGGTAATAGGGCCGTTGTTGTCCTGTCCGATGGGGAGCAGATCCAGCCAGCGCACCTCCGGGATGAAATGCGCCCAGACGAACTCCCAAAGGCTGCCCTCCGACGTGTAATAATGATGAGGAATCCCCGGTGGGAACAGGACGATTTCGCCTTCCGTGCAGCTGAACTTCTCTTCCGATCGTTAAGGTTATTGGCCATTCCGAGCATTCCCCCTTATGGTTCCAAATTCTATAATGAAACCAAGAAGAAAGCAATCATAGATGGGTATCATCATAAGTCCAGCGGTATGATGTCAAGTGCTAGATTCGAGTAAATTGGAAATTTTCAAGTGAAAAGTGCTTTGAGTCTGGAAAAATGACAATATCAAACTAAGCCCAGTCAAAATCGAGGAAAACTCCATATTTTTACTGGGAATAGTAAAGGGCTTGGGCAAAGGTGGCGTCAATCCTTCGCAGTCGTTACCTTCTTCCGTGGCGTATAGAGTTGGCCGCCCGGCAGCAGCACATCGACCAGACGCACAAGTTTTCTTGCCGTTAAGACGAGGGCGCGTTTGTGTTGGTACTTAGGAACTTCCTGGTACTTCTTCCGGTAATACTCACCGAATTCCTCATCGCGGTTTTTCACCGAGTTGGCAGCTTCAACCAGGTAATAGCGAAGGAATCGGTTGCCGGATTTAATGCGTGCGGTGTCCTCTGCCTCGAAGACGCCGTTAAGGGATCAAGTTCACGGATTCAGGTAGTATATTAAATTACCATATTTATACATATAAGTGTTTACAATATATAGGATTAATAGTATGATTTAACAGATACTAACTTAGCTAAAAATTTCCTGGCCAGGAAAAAATGAAATCAAGGGATGGTGATGAAAATGAAGATAAACAAAATATTAAAGACCATGTTAGTCTCCGTATTTATGCTTAGTTCTAAATTGATGAAGATAAATATAAGTATACCGAGACGTTTCAATTAATTGATATCGTTTTTAGTGAACATAAGCCGCATATGGGGTCAATAGTTTATACTACAATAAATAATGGGAAACCTGTCCTAAAGATACTTGGAATCATTCAAATTTTGGGGGATTTTGATAAAGTGAGTATTTCGGTAAATGAGAATCTTGGGCCAGATACAAATTATCCAACCGATATAAAGATTATTGCGCCTTCACAAAATTATAACGAAGCAGTGTCTATAAACCAATTGTTCGAAGTTGACAGCAATCATAGCCAGTGAATACTAGTACGAGATTACTTGATAGTATATACGTGAGGATAAAGAGTTGGCAATAAGCATGGTTAGCCCCGAAAAATATTCAATTTTTGATTCAGGATAGGATCATCGTTAATTTAAGAAAGACTTATACAAAAAAGAAGCCGCATAAAATGCGATTTCTTCATGGTTTGTATTGAGCGTAGTTTAATTGATACGAAGAATGATCTTCCTGAATTATGTTTGGTTTATATATAGCTAAAGCTTCATTAACTTTGTTCCAATCCCAAATGGAATCGATGATTGACTTCAAACATTCGTCCATAAATCGAGGCATTGCGAATTCGCTGAATTGCTTGGTTTGCTTGATTATTCTCCTATATGATTGTGATACCATCTGTAATGATCACATGGAGTCTCTTCTTCGGGTCTGTCAAGTATTTTGTGTAAACTCATTTAAAAGATTTAATGCATGTAGGGGGTGACACGCTCCCCGAAGTGAATGGACAACTGTAGGAGGATTTGTCCCCAGCCGAGGATCCGACCAGTCCATTTCTTCATGACATCCATTGTGGATAAATATAGCATTTTCAAAAGAGCATCATCGCTTGGAAATATCGTCTTGCCCTTCGTCACTTTACGAAGTTGGCGATGGTAGCCTTCGATCACGTTAGTCGTGTAGATGATCTTCCGCAGCTCTTGCGGATACTGGAAGAACGCTGTAAGTTCGGTCCAGTTGGAGCGCCAGGAACGTACGATGTGTGGATATTTCTTGCCCCACACAGCTTCGAATTCATCCATAGCAGCCGCAGCGGCCTGCTCATTGACAGCCTTGTATATCGGCTTAAGCGCAGCCGCAACGGCCTTCATATCCTTGTATGGCACGTACTTCATAGAGTTGCGGATTTGATGCACAATGCATTTCTGAACGTCTGTCTGTGGATAGACGGCTGCGATCGCCTCGCTGAAGCCGTTCAGGTTGTCCACACAATTGATCAGGATGTCTTTGACACCGCGGCTCTTTAGGTCATTCAGAACACCAAGCCAGAACTTGGACGATTCATGTTCGCCGATCCATATGCCCAGAACGTCTTTATGTCCTTCCAGATCGATGCCAATGACCATGTAAGCCGCCTTGTTTATAATTGCCTTGTCTTGCCGAACCTTGTAGTGAATGGCATCCATAAATACAACGGCATAAACCTGCTGCAGCGGCCGGTTCTGCCATTGCTCAATTAGCGGCAGGATGCGGTCAGTGATATTGGAGACGAGCGTCGGGGATAAGTCAACGCCATACACCTGGTTGTAGTACGCCTGAATATCCCGTGTGGACATTCCTTTTGCGTACATCGATATAATCTGGTTTGCTATGCCCGATACGTCATTCTGATGCTTCTTGACGATTTGCGGCTCGAACAGATTTTTAACGCATTCTGCACATCTCCGGCAGTCTGGATGTGGTTCTCGCTGATGAACTGTCTCAATTGCTCTTTGGTAAACATGCCCATTGTGTTCTCCGTCTCCCGTCTCGTATTGTCTACTGCTAGAGTAACTTGGTTTAGGAGTTTACACAAATGATTTTACAGTCTCTATGAATTAAACCTTGCGCTCCTCCCTCAGTGCTATATTTCTTCTTTAGTCGAATGATTTGCCGTTCGGTCAGCCCTAGGGCTACTGCTCCTTCTCTGTTCGTCATATGTCCCCCGAGGACTTTCTCCACCACAACTACCTTCTTTAAGTTGTATATAGTAGTCTAAACGTTCTGGGATCGTCTGGTCATTCTGAACGGCCACCACCAGAAGATTCGGGAAGTCCCCAGACCTTACACGGGGCGAACTGCGGACGTTCCGTGGTCGAAAGTGTTTACCGGATGGTTGAGAAAACCGCGCAGTGTTACACACTCACAATTTCTCCGCATGTTGCCGGAAACATTGCAAGCGTATGTGACGGTGAAAGATCTGGCCGAGCGAAAAGAACGTCTTCAGGCGCTGTCGCATTGGAGCGGTGTGTACACCATAGAACAGATCCAAGAAGCGATCGCGTTGCTAGGGCAGGATACGGCGGTCGACCGCATCACGGCGGTCCTTGGCATGAAACATGGAAACCGGGACTTGCCGGTTACGTGGGAAGAGACGCTGTCGCCACCGGGGACCCGTTCAGATGGCTCCCTCGAACACTACGACCAACTTGTGGGGGTGAGCTAACATGGCGACAGAACTGGCGGATATGTGTCGGCAGCTACGATTGGCGCATGTCATGGACTATGTATCGCTTCAGCAGAACGAAGAGATTCAAAGCATGGTGGAACAAATTCTTAATGCGGAACTGGACGGCCGCCGACGTGCCAAGTTAGGAAAACTGGTCCAGCAGGCTGGATTTCCGCATATAAAGACCTTTGAAGGGTATGTGTATGACCATATCACTTTTCCGAACGGCAGCAGTCCAGAGAAAATCCAAGGATTAGAATGGTTAGAACGCAAGGAGAATTTGCTCTTGATGGGTGCCGTAGGCACGGGCAAGACGCATATGGCAACGGCATTGGGTGTGGAGGCTTGTCGCCGAGGCAAAGCGGTGCAGTTTTACCGAGCCTCCGATCTGGTCGCCGTGCTTCAGGAGAAATTTGCGGCGGGTACACTCAGCCGATTTCGAGATAAGTTGAGAAAGGTTGATTTGCTCATCCTCGATGAGGTTGGTTACGTCCCATTCAGCCAAACCGGATCTGAGCTATTATTTAACGTAATTGCGGATTGCTATGAGCAAAAGAGTGTGATCGTTACATCCAATTTGGAGTTTGGTCAATGGACATCGATATTTGGCGATACCAAACTTACATCAGCTCTCGTCGATCGTCTGGTGCACCATGCTCATATCCTCTCCTTCACAGGTGAGAGTTTCCGCTTCAAACAAGCAATGGAACGAATTCCTATTTAACTTCGATGCTGGCAAGTGGGCTTGGCACTTTTGGCTGCAAATCTAAGCATTTTCTACTTGCAAAACACAACAATATGAAGTTACTTTTGGGGACGATTATAAACTTATTCATAAACCATCTAAAGAACGAACACTTGTTATTAGTTCAGAATATCGTTTAAAACTGCTTAATGATCTTAAACAAGAATCGTCTAATGATTTTACAAAATACTTTGTATTTCCACGGATTGAAAGTGCTGAATTATCAACTGGCCAAAGTAATGAATTCTTAACAGATGAAGAATTCGTAAATGAGATATTAACTAAGAAGAAAGTAATGATTTATGGACAGTACAATACTGGGAAAACTACGCTATTAAAATGGTTGTTTCTATCTTTATCCGAAAAAGGATATACACCGGTGTTTTGCGGTACAGAGAATTTGAGGGGAAATCCTAGACGGATTTTGAAAAACTGCTTTGTGGATATTTACGGTGAAAATCCATCTGATTTTCAAAGATTCCAGCAGTCACCTACTGAAAAAAAGGTATTTATAATTGATGATGTTGATCTTCTTGCGCCGGACCATTTTGAAAGACTAATTGAGGCAGTACAAAATGAGTTTACTTATTTCATTTTTTCTTCGAAAAAAAACTACAACTTAGATGTTATTGAGCAAATGAAAGAGTTTTTGAAAACATCTGATTCTATTTTTAAATATGAATTAACAATGTTTTATGCAGATAAGAGAACTGAATTAATAGAAAAATCAGTGGCTTGTCACATTACAGAACCTACATTAAAAAATAAAATAGTCCGTAGCATTTCTGATACAGTAAACTCTCAAAAAAGACTTATCAGACTGGATCCCGATTTTATATTAAAATATGTGTCATATTATTGTAAGAATGTTGGAGACGCTGCTTCTCGAACTACAAATATTTTTAGTAAGGTATTTGAGGCTAATTTGGTAAATGCACTTAGTAGATTTAAGGCAAAAATTTCTGTTGAAAAAGCATTTATGTTGTTATCGGCAATAGCATATAATGTTCATTTTCAAAAACAATATCCAATACCAAGCGAAATGATCTTTAGATGCATTGAAAACTATAATCAAGAATATGGTACTAATGTAAATGTAAATGAAGCACTTGATTTGTTTATCAAATCACAGATATTAACGCCTCTAGTTGATGATGAAAATTCATATGTATTTTCCAATAATAGTTATATAGCTTTTTTTGTAGCACGTCATTTAAATATTCAGTATCACGAAACAGGTGATGATAGAGATTTACAATACATTATTAAGAATGCTTGTTTCGGAATGAACGGTGACATATTATTGTTCTTAACCTTGATCACAGATAATGTTCGTATTCTTAGATTCATATTAGAAATGGCTAATAATTTTACCGAAAGTTGGATCGAATTCAGATTAGATAACATCCCTGACTTTATGAAGTGGAGTAAAGATCATAAAGTAGAGCTTCCTGCCGCTGATGCAACCACACAACACGAAAAGTCTGTAATTAAGGATGAAAAATCAGCGCTGAACGATATTGAAGTATTAAATATATATGATTATTCCGAAGAGGAAGCAGAAGAGTTTGGAAATAAATTGATAAGAGCTATCCAATTGTTGTCTATTGTTGCAAGATGCCTTCCAATTTTTGAACATCTGATGAGAAAAGAGGAAAAGGAAAGTTTTGTTAAGCAGATCTATGAATTACCTAATAAGATATTCCATGTTTGGGTAACTAAAATAGACGAAGAAGCTGAGAATTATGTAAACTATTTCAAATACCATTCTGATAAGCAATATATTAAA
>NZ_GG695989.1:47771-49233 GCF_000159955.1 Paenibacillus sp. oral taxon 786 str. D14
ATATTAAACAAAAGCCTGCAAAAACTAAGGATCTTATTCAAGGTCTTCAGTGGATAGCTATGTCTTTCTTATTGGAGTTATACAAAGTATCAATGAAACAAGCTGTTAAGGAGCACACATTTAGTTATATTGCTAATTATCCGGAAAGATGTGAGACTAACCAACTGTATGATTTACAAAAACTTTTTGCATTAGAGTTTGAGGGAAGTGCTAACGATTTTGTAAATGCTGCGATAAAAATGAATGATGCTGCTAAGGAGCCCATACTTAAAGTTATGATAAAACGTCTTGTTGCGAATGCAGCCATCTTTAAAGAAATGGATTATAAAGAAACCCAGAGACTTAACGAGGCATTTTTTAAAAACAATCCTGCTTACCGTACAAAATCGATAATAAGCCGTCAAAGATACAGAAAAAGAAGGGGTGAATAACATGTTGGTCCTGCCCCAACTGGTCGTTCCCCGTTGTAAAAACGACCTATTTACAACGGGGGGGAAGGCATGTCATCTAGCCACGCTGATGTTATTCACCAATTTATATTATTCACTTCAGCATGTACCTTATACACAGAAATCAATTTCACATTCATCCTCGGTTCAAATAAGCGAACAAATGATCTTGCATTTTCTCCTCATAAGGTATATAATGGAATCAACTTAATAGCGAAGCTTTAAATTAAAATATGGAATTATTTAACAGTTCTAATATCCTCTTTTAAGAGGGTATTTTCTTTTAGCGACTAAATGGTGATACAATGAGCGAGATGTTAAGTAATGAAAGGAGAGGACTACGGTGGCTCGCAAATTAATTGAACATCTGAATGAGCGAGATTAGAACACTGCATATGATTTCCTTCGATACCTAATTGACCGTTCTGAGAAAAAGATGGGCTGGGATGAAATAAGCAGCCTGGAACCAGATAATGAACCGTTGAGCGACGAAGAACTGAGACAACTAAAAGCTCCGACCGAGTTTGTTTCAGGGGGGAAGCTAAGCGTGAGTTCGGACTACAAGTTGACTTACCATAAAGAAGCAATCAAGTATCTCTGTAAGCAGGAAACGGCGGTACGGTAGCGCATTACTCAAGGCCTAAATGATCAAGAAGAGATTATTTTTATAAGAGCGATAGATCGCGGCGATATATACAAAGATTTGTTTTAGCTCCACTAATTTCGGTTGGTGGGGCTTTTTGCATTTTATAGAAGCAAAGTAAAGGGGGGAGAATCAATTGAGTGAAAAGGATGCTTGGATTATAATGGAACTTATGTTGTGAACCGGATTTCTAGTATATAAAAAGGGCATGCGTGTGCCCCTAGATGTGAAAAGGAGATGATGATTTTGAAAAAGAGATTATCTTTATTATTGATGAGTGTTCTTATGGTATTTAGTTTTGCTGTATCCTATGTATCAGCAGCTAAAGTAGGGCTTGCTGAACAAGATTCGTTCCATTTACACCCAACGT
>NZ_GG695989.1:51262-52385 GCF_000159955.1 Paenibacillus sp. oral taxon 786 str. D14
GTAAATGTAACCGTGCAGATTGACGGAAAGACAGTAAAGTTTCCGGACGAAAAGCCTTATTTTGAAAATAATCGAGTGCTGATCCCAATCCGTTTTGTATCTGAGGCATTAGGTGCAAAAGTTGACTACAAAAAGGAGACAACAGGTAGTCGGGTAGAGCGAGTGGTTTACGTTGAACTTAACGGAAAGATGATTCGCATGCCGGTTAATTCCGATACCGTATTGGTTGGAGACACAATCGTTAAATTGGATGTACCAGCCCGGCTTCAAGGTTCTCGGGTATTTGTACCGCTTCGCTTTGTCAGTGAAGCACTTGGTGCCACGGTTAATTGGAATCAAAGTAATAAGTTGGTTAGCATTAGTACAGGAAAAGAAGTGACCGATCCAGATCCGGTTCCGAGTGACGATAACATGTACAGCACGGACTTTAAGTGGAAGGCCGGATATACAGAGCTAGCAAAAGAGTTGTTTATTGATAATATGAAGGTCGAGAATGGAAAGCTGACTTTTACCCTTCCACAAGGAGCGCAAGGATATGCGGGGAAGACTAAATTTCTTCCTGGGAAAACGTATTCCTTTGATATTGGAAAAGGGAAGGGATACATTATGCTTACAAAAATATATCCGGGCAGAGATGAAAAAGAAGGATATATGATAAGTTTAGATAGTAGCGGAAACGAAGATTTGGAGGCATTGTTCAGTAATGTCAACGATGCCATTGTAGTAAATACTGGTGATGGTTCTGCGGCGCCATTGACCGAAGTACAGAAGCTTGCGCAGAAATTAGAATAAGCTAAACGAATCAATTTACATTTTGAGTCTGCGATTAAAAGTCGTAGGCTCTTTTTCTTTCAGTTTTTGGTAGGGGGAATGTGAATGAAGAAAAAAGTAAGCATTGTATTACTACTAATGAGTATGCTGATATCAACAATGGTCTACGCTGCCGGAATCCCAATGTTACAAAAGCATGTAAATGACGCCTTTGGATTATGGGAATACGGTAAAACCGGAGATAGTTTTGTGGGGTTTGTTCCGGCATTGGGTAGAGATGCAAAAGATAACCTTTGGAAACTTTATCAATGGCAAGCTGTTTTTAATTTTGCAAACGGTAAAGTGAAAACTA
>NZ_GG695989.1:54299-55428 GCF_000159955.1 Paenibacillus sp. oral taxon 786 str. D14
AATGAGATGGTAGGAAGCCGGACACGTATTAAGGTCGTTAAAAATAAGGTTGCACCGCCGTTTAAGCAGGTTGAGGTTGATATGATGTATGGTGAAGGCATTTCGAAAGAAGCCACCCTTCTTGATCTCGGAGTTGAACTGAATGTGATTGAAAAATCCGGTTCGTGGTTTTCTTATGCCGGTGATCGTTTAGGGCAAGGCAGGGAGAATGCCAAGCAGTTCTTAAAGGAACATCCGGAGATAGCTTCCAAAATCGACAGTGAGATCCGCGGATCTGAGGTAAAGCTGAAACCGGTTATGGAAGAAGCGGAAGATCGGGAATTTGCAGCCGGATAACATGGGAACGTATGATTGCATTTTAAAAATCACAATGCTATAATATTCCTGTAATTATCTTTACCTCTACACTCCCGTTTGCCGGAGAGAAGAGTTGCCTGTATAGGCTATAATTGTTGTACCTCCCCTACAAAGCTTTATAGCTGAGGATTAAAGTAGGATAAAGTCATTACCCCCGACATCTCCAGTGCTGAGAACAAGGGAAGAAGAGTACCGAAAGGCTCTGATAAAGGTCAAACCGCACGCACATGTGTAATTTAATGTACTGATAATGAATTAAAGCCGATTTTTGCATGGATTCGTCCGTGCAGAGATCGGCTTTTTTTATTTTCAAAAAAATGAAAGGGTGATCGAAGCATGTTTATGCACTGGTTCAAAAAGGGCAAGCGTCAAGATTCATTAGTTTCACGTCATAAGCTGGTTCTTCCCAATGAGAGCGAATGGACTAAGCTGAAGCTAATGTGGGAGAAATCCAGAAATGAGCATAGCTCTTTAGAGCAAACTCTTATTCAGGCTGAAGCAGAACCTTTTGAGCGAGTAAGGGGGATGCTTGAAGAGGCTTTATCGTTATTGGATGATGCCTGTGTCGAAACAGATGGAATGCTCAAAGTGAGACTCCAGCAAATCTGGGGTGATCTGGATGAGCTTGTGAAGAGCTATACGATGGAATAAATATCAGAAGGGGGCGGAACGTTAGGGCACCTCATTCTGACAGTAAATCAACTTCATGCCACTGTCGTGTTCCTTAAAATACCCATGTGGATTGAAGCAAGTAACAGTAAAAATGGTGAAT
>NZ_GG695989.1:56703-57737 GCF_000159955.1 Paenibacillus sp. oral taxon 786 str. D14
ACTAATCTGTGCGTTCCCATCCAGTAAGCAAAATGGCGTGTATCTCGTGAAAGTGGAGCCTCATTACAACGATTTGATTATTACGCATGACTGCCCTGCATGTCATTTCGGACACAAGCAATGCAAGCATGTTCAAATGGCTGCGGAAGTTTACGAGCGTTGGCAGTGGTGGGAACCTAAAAAGCAGATTCACACGGTTACGCGCAAAATTGTTCTTTCGTCGGAGTGGGAGCAGATACAACTTCCTCCCAGCCAAGAAGAACAATTAAGGGCAGTGATCGACCATGCTTCCTGACATTCTGGACGTTGCAGACCAGAACGGACTCATTATTAAGCCTTCCTCACAATCGAGGGAGGAAGTTCTCTGTAAATGTCCATTTTGCCATGAGGATTCTAAACCGGGAAAAAAGCGAAGATACTACCTTTCTCTTAACACCAAAGACCAGGTGTTCAAATGCTGGTTTTGTGGGGAGAGTGGGGGAGTGCTTCGCTTTATTTCTCTTTTGGAGGGAGTTCCGGAAGAACAGGTGCGGCAGAGATATCGTAAGCGGAAAATTGTGCATCCAGCTGAACGACTCAGCCGAAATCAACGAAAGTTATTGAGGCAACACACAGGAGGTAAAGAGCCTAATTGGAAGCTGATGAGAGAAAGAGATTTTGCCTATTACATGCGTTCTATGGATCTTCTTTGGGAGCAGTGGAATGAGTTTCTGGAAACAGAACGGCAAGGTGCTTATCTCTGGCTGATCATCGGGATAAAGAACTTTAAATATCAAAAGTACATTGAGCGTATCCGACAACGCGAGAAAGAAATTGAAGCTCCCTTATTGGACGATGTGCTCCAAATTTATTCTTGTTCAGTACGTCCTAAGTGGACGGAAGACGCGGAAAGATTTGTTTGCAATTTTAAATCTGTAAGTCCTGAACCTGAAAGGGCAGGCGTGAAGACGGAGGATAAAAAATGAGCTTGAACCAAGCAGTATTAATTGGAAGACTGACAAAGGACCCTGAGCTACGTTATACACCTTCTGGGG
>NZ_GG695989.1:58050-64111 GCF_000159955.1 Paenibacillus sp. oral taxon 786 str. D14
GGAACCAATTCAGCCGGAGATGGATGGAACATCTCTGATGACGATTTGCCATTCTAATGCTGTACTCTTATTCCCGGCTCTCGCTTTATGAAACTTGCCCTTATCGATTTTACCAAAAGTACATTTTAGGTAAAAAAGAGCCAGTTACTAAACCACTAGCTCTTGGAAAAGCAGTTCATAAAGCGATTGAGCTAAAGATCAATGGAGTATCTGAGCATGAAGCCATTATAGAGGCAATTATTGAATCAGATTTTCATCCCGAAGTGACTTATGAAGAGATTGCTTCATTGGTGCAGCGTGCTCCGGAAGTCAGGGGACAAACGGAAGTTCATTTTGTACTTCCACTTGGAGACGGTATTCAACTTCAAGGCTACATTGATCTTCTGGAAGAGGAACGATTTTGGGATTGGAAATCGAATTGGCGGCCGTACCGAGCAAATGATACAAGGCAGCTTGCATTATATGCTTGGGCAATTATGAAAATGAGAGGACTCCGGCAAGTCATGGGGACATTGTACTTTCTACGCTTCAGGAAAGCAGAATCGTTTGTATATAACGAGTCTGATGCCAATGAAGCTAGAGAATGGGCGCGTGGTTTGGCGGAAGAAATTGAAATGAAGAAGTCTTGTCTGGAATCATTCCCGGATATGGCTTCTTCTTTGTTTCCGCCTACTCCAGGCAGCCAATGTAAGCATTGTCCGTTTGTGCTGGAGTGTTATCAAAATTCGAAAAATTAAGTTGAGAGGATGAGATAAATGAGTCATTTTACAGTTGCGGTGATTACAGAGTCGTTGGATAAAGTTGAGGATTTGTTGGCTCCTTATCAAGAAAACAACATGGGAGATTGTCCAAAAGAGTATCTGGAGTTCCATGATGTTGAAGAAGAGTACCGCAAGATTTATGAAAATGAATCTTTAGAACGAATTCAATTGGAAGACGGGCGTATCGTATCGCCATATGATAAGGTATTCAGAAAAGTAACTCCAAGTGGCAGTGTAATCGGATATGAAGTGCCGGGTCACTTAAAACGAGTTCAGATTCGATATACGGAAGTGTATCCTTCTTTTGATGATTTCATGGTCGAATACGTAGGGTACACATCACGTGATGAAGAAACAGGAAAGTACGGCTACTGGGAGAATCCTAATGCTAAATGGGACTGGTATTCCATTGGTGGCAGATGGTCAGGTTCGCTTTTGCTGAAGTCAGGAAAACGGGCTGATGCTGCTCGGATCAAGGACATTTTCTTTATTGAACAAACCGAGCATAAAGGTATGACGGTTGAGATTGAAGGGTACCAAGTACCCGCAGCTCTTGCACCAGATATTCAAATCATGGCGGCCGAGGCGACTGAGGCTTGGGAAGAGATGATGGCCGGAAGAAGCCTTTATCGACCGGAATTTATCCTTGAAAGATACGGAGATAAGCAATCTTATATTCGTGAGGTGCTGAGCTTTTCTACCTATGCAGTGATTACGCCGGATGGTAAGTGGCATGCAAAAGGGGATATGGGCTGGTTTGGTATGGGTTCCGAAACCTCCGAAGAAGCCCGAAACTTTAATACTTCATACTTTGATACATTCATCAAAACAGCCGATCCTGATCACTATTTGGTCGTCGTGGATTGTCATATCTAAAATATCTGATCATTGATGTTCCCCTTCCGTTTGATTACAATGAGTTTAACAAAGAGTTTAACAAACTGAGCGGAAGGAGGGGCGTCATGAACAAGGAGGAGAAGCAAGTGGCAAAATCCAAAGATACAAATTCGGAAAATGCTAAATTAAAAGATATTCCTAGAGATGCTTGGGTCGTTGGCTCTGAGTATAATTTCTGGCTGAACGACAAGGACGATGTTTATGACGAACTCTACAAGGACGTTTAAACGTGGGAGTGTTTGGATTGCTGAAATTGTTTATCGTGACGATGTAAGCAAGTCCAAGAAGCGACCTGTCGTTGTGTTAATGGAGGACAATCAGGATGAAGATTTACTGATTGCTCCAATAACAAGTTCATATATGCGGAATCATTGGGACATAAACTTGCTCGATTGGAAGTTAGCCGGGTTGGTCTTTCCTTCCTATGTTAGAACGTCCAAATTGAGTAGCGTTCATTATGAACGACTAAAACATGAAATAGGAATTTTAACTGATGAAGACTTACAAGCGGTTCTTAATGCTTGTAGGTCTTTATTTTTATGAAAATTAAATTAGGAGAGTGTTGAAAATGACAGCAGTAATTGAAAAATTGACCGAAGAAAAAGCAATTGAACTAGCCTTAGAAATCGAGCGTACGGAAGCGGCGTTGAAGCAAATGAAAGTGAACTTGAAGGCTTATGTGGATGATAATGGCCCACTGCAAGCTGGAGATAAATTGTGGGGATACAGCATTTCGACTTCTTGGCAGTTTGGAGCCGATAGTTTGAAGGAACTGGCCGTAGCGATTACAGCAGAAGGAAAGAATGCTTGGGAGTTCCTTAGTCTTCCGGCTACTTCGATTAAGAAGCTCGGCTGGGATGAAGCTGCTTTGTCCCAATATGGCACGTTGAAAGAAACGAAGCGTTTCGATTCGAGAAAAGTCTAATTGCATCTTTAGTTCTCAGAGTAAATTATGGTTCGAGATAGTTATAAATAATTTCGCCTCTCGCCCGGCGTTAAACGGCGGTGTTTATTTCCGACACCGCCGTAAGGCGGCTCGGGGTAAACGGGAAGGAGTAAAAATGAAAGATTTTATGGTGATGGAATCTCAGTTGAATGCTTTGCCACCTAGAAGACGCAAACAGGCTGAGAAGTTGCTAGAACTGATTCGAAAAGTGATGGAGGGGGAGAAAGATCACTATATCCATACACCAGCCGATGTTTTTCAGGCTGTGGCTACCGATTTAGTTGGATTAGATAAGGAACATTTTATGATCCTTATTTTAAATACAAAGAATCGAATTTTGTCTAAAGAGGTTATCTCTATCGGTACGTTAAACTCCGCAATCGTGCATCCTCGTGAAGTCTTTAAACCTGCAATCATTAAAGGAGCTGCATCCATTATTTGTGTGCATAATCACCCTTCAGGTGATCCTGCTCCTAGTTCTGAAGATAAGAAATTGACCGAAAGACTAATACAAGCTGGTGAAATAATTGGCATCGATGTCCTGGATCATGTTGTTATCGGAACGGAAGGATATGTTTCTTTAAAGGAGCAGGGCATGATATGACAGCCAAGGATCGCTTTTTAACTGAGCTTTTGAAGAGGGATGGTAAGGAACGGTGGGTAGCTGCGTTGTTGCTTGCTGCCCCTCCTGAAGTTTTGAGTACAGTTACGGTGAAAACTTTGCGCAAGGAAGGAAAGGCGGTTATGAATGCTTCTAATAGCTAATGAAATTCAGGGAGAAGGTGTTTGGCATAATGATTAGTATTTGCAAAATTTCTGCTCATGCCAATCCAGTTGAAGCAGCCCAGCGAATCGCTAATGTAATTCGTAAATGTGGCGTGGTGGAGTTGCAAGCGGTAGGAGATAACGCCATAAGTAAGGCAGTGAAAGCTGTAGCTATTGCACAGGAGTCAATTGTGCAGAATGTGGACATGGTTTGTACTCCATCTTTTATGGTTTCAGATTCGAAGGGTGAGAAAGTCGCTGGAATGAAAATAGTCGTAGAGAATAGATAATTCAAAGATGAAAGCAGCTTTCCCTGGAATTGGAGAGCTGCTTTTTTCACATGAGAGGGGAATGGAGAATGAACAGCAGTATTGTTTCTTACCCTAACCGTGGTCCGTATGGAAGCAGCAAATATCGAGGAAACTGCTCAGGACATTTAATCGCCGATTTGTTGGATTATTATCAGACAAAGCGCTTTGTTGAAGTTTTCGCCGGTGGGGGTACAGGAGCAGATGTGGCTAAATCTAAAGCTATCCGCTCAATTCACATCCACCTGTCGCACCTTACATAGGTGCGTGGATTGAAATTCCTATCTATTCAAAGAATTCTATCCATTATAGGTCGTACCCTTTGCGGGTACGTGGATTGATATACTTCAGTAAATCGTGGAGAATTGTCGCTGGTCAAATAGGTGGCTTAAAACACTCTTTTTTTAATCAAAGCCCTACTGCACAAGGAATTATTATCCTCCCTGTGCAGTTAATCGGCTTGTTCAGCCGACCAAGATCAGAGATCAGTAGGTAGAGCTTAGAAAATCGTGTCAAGATATAGAATAATATTTGTTTGAGAAAAATTTGGAGGTGATCCAATGGATTTAGCGAATATATGTATCATAGTCATATTGATTTCTATATGGAGGAGAAGGTAATGGATAGAATTCGAATTGATCCTCCACCCAACCCACCAGACTTTACTAAAGACGGTTGAGCGTGACATTAAGTTGCTCCTTGAAGGGCTTGTTCAAAAATGCGGCCATTGGGATCAGAACGTATTAAACCAATGCAGCGGCTTCAATATCGAAAAGGTTAAGCATTATCAAAGTTATTCAATTAGACCCCCATGCCGCTGACGCGGCACCATCAGATGATGAAAAAGGGGACGTGCGGTATAATGGACTTGCGGCTGGCGAGGGAGGTCGCCAAACTATGGTGCTTACGAGCCCGTGAGTTAGACAGAGCCCCAGCGACCAGGTGCACCACAGATTGTTGCCCCTTCCGGGAGCACGCAGGATAGAATAATCGCTTGACGGTTGCTGCACCAGCCCTTAATCATTACCGCCGCAAGGAGTTCTGCTGTATGGACGTCGTTTATACCCACGTATGCGGGCTGGACGTTCACAAGAAGAACGTGGTGGCCTGCGTCATCACACCGGAAACCAAAGAAATCCGGACCTTTTCCACCATGACCGATGACCTGATCCTGCTTGTCGATTGGATCAAAAGCAACGGGTGCACCCATGTCGCGATGGAAAGCACCGCCTCGTTCTGGAAGCCCATTTACAACTTGCTGGAGCTTGAGGACATTCAGACACTCGTCGTCAACGCCAAGAACATAAAGAATGTGCCCGGACGCAAGACCGATGTCAAGGATGCCGAATGGATCGCCAATCTGCTTCGCCACGGTTTGTTACAAGGCAGTTTCATCCCGAACCGCGACCAGCGGGAACTGCGTGAATTGATCCGATACCGACGCAGCCTGATTGATGAGCGGGCCCGGGAAGTCAACCGCATTCAAAAAGTGCTCGAAGGCGCCAACATCAAACTATCGTCTGTCGCCAGCGATGTGCTCGGGAAATCGGGACGAGCCATGATCGAAGCCATGATCGCCGGTGAAGAAAACCCGGAATTGCTTTCGGAACTGGCACAGCGGCGATTGAGAAACAAAAAAGCAGATTTACAACGTGCCCTGAAAGGACTGATGGGAAACCATCAGAAGCTGATGCTGGCGGCACAACTGCGGCACATCGATTATCTGGACGAAGAAATCGGCAGACTGGACGAAGAGATCAAGAGGCGCATGCTCCCTTTTGAAGAAGACCTGGAACTGCTGGACACGATTCCCGGAGTGGCGAGAAGAACGGCTGAAACGATTGTAGCCGAAATCGGCACCAATATGGATCAATTTCCCTCCGCCGCTCATTTGTGTTCATGGGCGGGGCTGTGTCCAGGTCAAAATGAAAGTACCGGTAAACGGAAATCAGGAACGACCCGTAAAGGCAACAAGAAACTCCGAAACGCTCTTGTTGAAGCGGCACGCGCCGCCGGGAGAACGAAGAATACGTATTTGTCCAGTCAATACCATCGGATTGCCGCACGCCGGGGAGCCAGTCGAGCAGCAGTAGCCGTAGCTCACAGCATATTGATGATCGCATATTACATTCTCAAGCGTAGACAACCTTACATTGAATTGGGCCCAACCTATTACGGGGAACGAAAACGCGACACGATTATCAGACAATCAATTAAGAAACTTGAATCCTTAGGGTTAAAGGTCACGGTAGAATCCGTAGCATCTTGATTCTAACAAAGACACATCGCCGTTCTTCAACCCTAACCATTTTTTGTAAGGTTCAGGGTCAGGGTCAGTTTCGTATTGCCTTTTTCAGTTCGTGCAATGAGTTAATTTTCAGGAT
>NZ_GG695989.1:65743-74353 GCF_000159955.1 Paenibacillus sp. oral taxon 786 str. D14
GTGATATTAAATAAGGCCTGTTGCTGGTATAGAACATAAAGTAATTGAGAGAGAACACAAGTCACCAAGTCACATTAGTGTTTGCAAAGCAAAAGCGAGGAGAATTTTATGGCAGTCAAGAAAAGTGAATTATATAGCTCCCTGTGGGCAAGCTGCGATGCATTAAGAGGTGGTATGGATGCATCACAATACAAGGATTATATATTGACCCTCTTGTTTGTGAAGTATGTTTCAGACAAGTTTAAGGGTGTTGCTTACGGTGACATTGAAGTTCCCGAAGGTGGCAGCTTTGACGATATGCTCGCGCTCATTGGCAATAAGAACATCGGCGAAGAAATGGACAAAATTATCGCCAAACTTGCTGAGGCCAACAACCTCAGAGGAGTTATTGATAACGCGCACTTCAATGACGAGGACAAACTTGGCAAAGGCAAGGAGATGGTCGATAAACTGAGCGAGTTACTCGGCATATTCCGCGACCTAATGCCAGACTTCAGCCGCCACTCCGCCGACGGCGACGACATCATCGGCGATGCTTACGAATACCTTATGAGGAACTTCGCCACCGAAAGCGGGAAGAGCAAGGGGCAATTCTATACCCCATCCGAAGTGTCGCGCATCCTTGCTAAAGTCGTTGGAATTGAGCATGCCAAAGCGGGAGATACCACTCTGTACGACCCAGCTTGCGGTTCTGGTTCCCTACTAATCCGAGCAGCCGAAGCTGCCCCAGTCGATGTAGCCATATACGGCCAAGAGAAAGAAGGCACCACAGCAGGTCTTGCCCGTATGAACCTCGTTCTGCATAACCGAGCGACCGCCGAAATTAAAGGTGGTTACAGTACGTTCTCCGACCCACAGTTTAAGAATCCTAACGATGACGGGGCGTTGCGCCAGTTTGACTTTGTGGTCGCAAATCCTCCCTTCTCCGATAAGAACTGGACACACGGCTTGAAAGAGTATGGACGATTTGATGGTTACGGTGACCGACCGCCGCGGAAAAATGGTGATTTCGCTTGGCTACTCCACGTTATTAAGTCGCTGAAGCGAAACGGCAAGGCGGCGGTCATACTTCCCCACGGCGTATTGTTTCGTGGCAATGCAGAGGCGACTATAAGGCAATCACTGATTGATAAAGGTTTAATCAAAGGCATTATAGGTCTGCCTGCGAATCTATTCTATGGCACGGGGATACCCGCCTGCGTTATTGTCATCGACAAAGAGAACGCCGACGAGCGGGACGGTATATTTATGATTGACGCGAGCCGCGACTTCATAAAGGACGGCAATAAGAACCGGCTTCGTGAGCAAGATGTTTATAAAATCACGACGGTGTTCAATCAGCGGATTGAATTACCTAATTACTCACGCTTTGTACCATATGACGAGATAAAGAATAAGAACGCATACAACCTCAACATACCGCGTTACATAGACAGCGGTGCTGCTGAGGATTTGCAGAGCATCGATGGCCACCTAAATGGCGGTATTCCGAGTGTAGACGTTGAAAGCCTGTCGCTTTATTGGGATGCATTCCCAAACCTAAAATCTGCGTTGTTCAAGCCTCTCCGCGATGGCTTTTATTCGCTTGCTGTGAACAAAGACGCTATCCGTGACACAATATACTCCGACTCGGACTTTTCCGCATACGCTAACAAGGTCGAGAATGCCTTTGAAAGTTGGAAGAAGAAAGTTGACGGTAAACTACGCACTGTAGACGGCACAACTAAACCGAAACTGCTGATTGCGGAGATTGCCGAGCAAATCTTGGTGGAATACGAGCCTGTCACACTTGTTGACAAGTATGATGTTTACGAAGTATTGCTGTCATATTGGAATGAAGTAATGTCTGATGACGTGCACCTGCTTGTGCAAGAGGGCTATAAAGCAGTTCGCGACATTGAAGTGTTCACCAAAACAAGCACCAAGAAGAAGAAAGACGGTACGGAGGAAACGAAAACCACCGAAACAGGATGGGATGGCAAACTTGTACCTAAATCCCTTGTGATAGAGATGTTCTTTGCGGAAGAGAAAAAAGCGATTGACGATATCGAAACAATCATCGCGGCGGCTCAAGCCGAACTGGATGAGATTATTGATAAAGCAGAAGACGGTTCGGCAATCAATGATGTTTTGACGGATAAAGGCAAGTTAAACAAAACCGCGTTAAAAGCACAAATTGAAGAGATACGTTCAAGTATTGTGACAGACGAGATAGAGGCATTACTTGCATTGCTTGAATCCGGTTTACCTAAGAAGAAGGAAGTCGTAGCGTTTGTCCGCGCCAATCCGTTGTGCGAGAATGCTGTGACAGATAACGGCACAATCACCGCCGCAAGCATTAAGAAGCGTATTGCGGAAATTCGAGCGAGCACCAATGTGCCTGAACTACACGCAGAGGATTACGCGGTTTTGAGTTCGCTGCAAGAAAAGCAAACTTTAATAGATGAGCAAAGCGCGGTTTTGAAAGACCTGAAATCTGCCCTCGATATGAAAGCACGTGAGCAATACGCCAAGCTGACGGACGAGGAGATTATGGAACTGCTGCTTAACCGCAAGTGGTATCGCTCACTTGTCGGCGGCGTGTATGCGCTGTACACAGCAGTAAGCCACCGCATTGCCGAGCGGGTGACGGAACTCGCCGACCGCTACGAGCGGACGATGCCGGAACTTGAAACCGAAGCCGCCGAACTCGAGAGTAAGGTTAAATCTCATCTAGAAAGGATGGGGTTTGTATGGTAGTGCCGAATGGGTGGGCTGTGAAGCCATTGTTAGAATGTTGCGATTTATTGCAAGGGTTGACATACAGTCCGAGCAATATTCAATCGTATGGTTTGCTTGTGTTGCGTTCGTCAAATATTCAAGATGGGAAACTTGTCTTGGACGATTGCGTTTACGTTAATTGCAGCATTGACGAAATCAAATACGTCAAGCCGAACGATATTCTTATTTGCGTAAGAAACGGAAGCAGTGCGCTGATAGGTAAAAGCTGTGTAATCGACAGGCCGTACAACGCAACTTTCGGTGCGTTTATGTCGGTATTACGCGGTGATACCACAGGTTATCTGGCCCATATGTTTGCGAGTGACGTTGTTCAGCAACAAATACGTAACCGAAGCAGTGCGACTATCAATCAAATAACGAAACGTGATTTCGAGGACATAAAGATACCTATTCCCTTTGATGAGGAAGAGCAGCGTGCCATAGCCGCCGCGCTGTCCGATGCGGATGCATACATTACCGCGCTCGAAAAGCTGATTACCAAGAAACGCGCTGTCAAGCAGGGCGCAATGCAGGAACTACTCACAGGCAAGCGTCGGTTACCAGGGTTTAAGGGTGAGTGGATAGAGAAAAAAATTCACGAAATCGGAGATACAAGTTCTGGCGGAACTCCGTCAAGGTCTGTTCCCACTTATTTCAATGGGAATATTCCTTGGGTTACAACCAGTGAATTAAATGACAATTATATTCGCTCAACGGCAGAAAAGATTACTTCTGAAGCTTTGAATAATTCATCGGCAAAACTCTTCCCAAAAGGTACGGTATTAATGGCAATGTACGGCGCAACTATTGGGAAACTTGGAATTTTAGATGTTGACGCTACTACCAATCAAGCCTGCTGTGCTTTGTTTTTTAACAAGGACATTGATTCGGTATTTATGTATTTTCTGTTGCTATATCATAGAACTGAGATAATTGAACTGGGGAGTGGTGCCGGACAACCAAATATAAGTCAAATGATTATTAGAAATCTGACTTTCACAATCCCACCAACCCTTGCTGAGCAAACCGCAATAGCCGCCGTTCTATCCGATATGGACGCGGAGATTGACGCGCTGACAGCGAAGCTCGAAAAGGCGCGACGCATAAAGCAAGGTATGATGAGTGAATTGCTGACGGGCAGAATACGGTTGGTTGAGGGGGATGTGGACAATGGCGAAAATTAACGAAGCCGAGCGTAAAACACAAGACCGTGTACTCGCATTGTTCCGCGACAAGGCGACACTCGGATATGAGTATTACGGCGATTTGCGTTACCAGATAAACAGTAATGTCATAGCTGAAAAGCTGATGGCTTTCCTCGTAAATAAGCAGAAGTACAGTGTGAGCCTGTCCATAAAGGCTGTTGACGCTCTTGTCCGGGCAGCAGGCAACCTGCAGCAGGGGCTGTACAAGGCGAATCAGGAAGTGTATTCGCTCCTCAAATACGGCGCGAAAATCAAGGAGAACCCCGGTGAGCCGGAAAAGACCGTATATTTTATCGACTGGGAGCACTATCAAAACAATGAGTTTGCCATCGCCGAGGAAGTGACGATAAAGTCGGGAAGCGTACGCCGCCCTGACCTTGTCGTGTATATCAACGGCATCGCCATAGCTGTGATTGAACTTAAAAAATCCACCGTGTCGGTTTCACAGGGCATAAGACAAAACATCTCCAATCAAAATGAGCATTTTAATAAACCGTTCTTCACCACCATTCAGTTCGCCATGGCTGGCAACAGCGGCGAGGGTTTGCGCTATGGCACAATTGAAACGCCAGAAAAGTATTACCTTGAATGGAAAAACGACACCGTCAACACAGAGGCACAACCGCTTGATGACGTTTCGCTTGATATTCTAGAAAAGTGCGAGCACCTCCCGGACAAACTGGATTGGCAATTGTTCAGTATGTTCTACAAACCGCGTTTACTAGACCTGATTCATAACTTTATCGTGTTCGACAAGGGCATTAAAAAAGTATGCCGACATAACCAGTTCTTCGGCATCAAAAAGGCGCAGTTGAAACTCAGTAATAAACAAGGTGGAATTATTTGGCACACACAAGGCAGCGGCAAGACACTGACCATGGTATGGCTGTCCAAATGGATATTGGCGAACAACCCAAATGCCCGCGTCTTGATTGTCACTGACCGTCATGAATTAGACGAGCAAATGGAGAAAGTCTACCGGGGCGTAGACGAGCAAGTTTACCGAACGAGCTCCTGCGCTGACCTTGTGGAGAGATTGGATAAGACTGATAAACGACTGATTTGTTCACTGATTCATAAGTTCGGTGTGCGTAACGGCACGGAAAATAATGAAAACCAAGCGAAAAAATCCGTTGAGCAATATATCAGAGAGTTAAAAGCCGCTTTGCCGCAAGACTTTAAGGCAAAGGGTGATTTTGTCGTTTTCGTGGACGAGTGCCATAGAACTCAGAGCGGGCTACTCCACGCAGCGATGAAAGAGATATTGCCGAACGCAATATTCATAGGGTTCACAGGTACGCCACTACTTGTAAAAGATAAAAAAACAACTATAGAAGTTTTTTCGCCGGGGTATATCCATACCTACAAGTATAACGAAGCAGTCGAGGACGGAGTTGTTCTTGATTTACGGTATGAGGCCCGAGACATAGAACAAATAATCACCGCGCAGGACAAGATTGATGCATACTTTGATGCCAAGACCCGCGGATTAAATGACGCTGCAAAAGCGAAACTTAAGTCTAAGTGGGGAAAAATGCAGAAGTTGTACAGTTCCCGCAAGCGGCTTGAGGTTATCGCGGAAGATATCATGGCCGACTTTGATATCAAGAACCGGCTCGCCGACGGCAACGGCAACGCCATGCTTGTGGCGGATTCGATTTATACAGCTTGCAAGTATTATGAGATATTTCAGTCACGCGGATTCAAACAATGTGCAATAGTTACATCGTTTGTGCCACTTGAAAGCAATCTTCGCACAGAAACCGAAGATGCAGAGGAGTTTGAGAAATACGAAGTATACAAGAAGATGCTTAACGGTCAAACTGTGGAGGACTTTGAAGCTGAGGTAAAGCGGAAGTTCATCGAGGAACCGGCACAAATGAAACTGCTTATTGTAGTTGATAAGCTTCTGACGGGATTTGATGCCCCGCCCTGCACCTATCTTTATATAGACAAATCAATGCACGACCATGGGCTATTCCAGGCAATTTGTCGCGTAAATCGTCTTGACGGCGAGGCAAAGGATTTCGGCTACATTGTGGACTACAAGCAGTTGTTCGAAGATTTGGCAGATGCTCTTAACAAATATACATCGGGTGCATTCGAAGGATATGCTGCTGAGGACATTGAAGGTCTGATTAAAGACCGCCTAGTAGAAGCCAAGAAGCATCTCGACGCAACGCTTGAGGAACTCGACGACCTGTGCGGAGGAGTACCAGCTCCACGTGCCCAGATTGATTACATCCATTATTTTTGCGGCGAAAGTGGAGTAGGCGGCATAGATGACGATTTCTGCTCTCGGAGCCGTGAAAAACTGTACAAACTTGTGAACCGCCTTGTCCGAGAATACTCTGAGATTAAGGGGGATATGGCGAATGCCGGATATACAGATACTGAGCAAGCGGATATAGATAAGCAAGTCACATTCTATATCGCACTGAAAGAAATCATCGGAAACGCCAGTGGCGACTTTATCGACCTGAAATCTTATGAAGCAGATATGCGGCGCCTTATCGATACCTATATCAAAGCAGAAGACAGCCGTAAAATTGGCGAGTTTGATGACTTTACTCTGCTTGACTTTGTCTTGGCGCAGGGAGAGAAACTTGGTGGCGAGGGTAAGGAGGCCGTAGCCGAGGCAATTGAGAATAATATTCGTAAAAAGGTAGTTGAGAAAATACTCATCAACCCAAAATATTATGAGAAGATGTCGGCTATCCTTGATGAACTCATCAAGGCACGGCGTGAGGGCGCGATTGCCTATGAGAAATTATTGGAGAAGTATATTGAACTGGTTAAGAATGCCGAGAACCCTGAAAACAACTCACACTATCCTGAAAACATTCGTCATAGCGGGGCGCTGCGTGCGTTTTACGATAACTGTGGCAACGATGAGGCTCTGGCAATCGCTATTGATAAGGCAGTGCGTGAAAGTAAACAAGTGGATTTTCGGCATAACCCGTTCAAGGAGCGAAGAATTAAGCAAGCTTTGTATAAGTTGTTGAATGACAGAGACGAGGTCGAGCGGGTCTACAACATCGTTGTAGAACAAGGAGAATATTAAATGATGCTAAACATTTCCGGCATACCGGTTGAGGTGTGCAGAAAGAATATAAAGAATATGCACCTCTACGTCAAGCCACCGAACGGCAAAGTAACGGTATCTGCTCCGCTCTCAATGTGCGACGAAGCGATTGAGCGGTTTGTACGGACGAAGGTCAGTTGGATAAAGAGGCAGGTCAGCAATTTCGATAAACAGTTACGCCAATCGGAGCGGGAATATATTTCCGGCGAGACGCTTTATGTTTGGGGCAAGCAATATTTCCTACAAACCCACTACGGTAATAAGAATTCTCTTGTGTTGACTGGTGATAAGGCTTTGCTAACCGTACGTGCGGAAAGCAGCACCGAACAACGAGAAAACTTTATCCGTGAATGGTATCGGGAATTACTGAAAGTTGAAGTAGCGCGTGTATTACCCAAGTGGGAGAAGATAACGGGCTTGAAAGCCTCAAGCTGGCAAACGAAGTATATGACTACTAAATGGGGAACGTGCAATACAAAGACAGGGAAGATATGGATAAACGTACAGCTCGCCAAGAAAACGCCAGAGTGCCTTGAATACGTTATCCTCCACGAACTGGTTCACCTTGTCGAAAGAAACCACAATGAGCGATTCATTTCGCTCATGGACAAGTTTATGCCAATGTGGAGAGAGGTCAAGGTATCGCTGAACGCGCAGACACTGGACTATATGAAATAAAGGGATGGGCCAGAGCTCAACATTGATTTATGTTGGCTCAAGGCTTATCCCTTTTTGTATTTTGAAGTTTTAGTTTACCTTATCAATAGATACGGTGATGATCAGAATATCCTGGACGCCGCGGTTTCTCAAATCGGTCAAAACACCCAACCAGAACTTTGCAGATTCGTTCTCGCCAATCCAAATGCCGAGTACATCTTTATAGCCTTCCAGGTCAATCCCGATGACCATGTAAGCGGCTTTATTGATAATTTGCCCGTCCTGCTTGACTTTGAAATGAATCGCGTCCATGAAAATGACAGAGTAGACCGGCTGCAGAGGGCGATGCTGCCATTCCTTGATCAGTGGCATGATTTTCGCCGTTACGTTCGAAATGAGGGTCGGCGATACGTCAATGCCGTACAACTGATTCAAATGATCCTGAATGTCTCGTGTGCTCATGCCTTTGGCATACATCGATATGATCTGATCCTCGATGCCGGTGACCTGCGTCTGGTGCTTCTTGACGATCATCGGTTCAAACTCGCCGAGCCGATCCCGCGGGACCTCGATTTCGATTTCGCCGTATTCCGATGTTACGGTTTTAGAACTATGCCCATTACGGCTGTTACTCGTCTTCTTATTCTTTACATCATGCTTGGCGTAGCCGAGTTCCGTTTCCAGTTCGGCTTCCAGCATTTCTTGAAGAGTCTCAGCAAACAGTTCTTTTAGCGTTTTCTGAACATCTTCGACGGTCTTCAAGTTGTTCTCTTTGATGAACTGACGAAGTTGATCTTTTGGTAGTAGTTTCATGATGTGTTCTCCCTCAACCTTTCGTTCTCTCTCGATTGTAATAGATTTAGGTTTGAGAGTTTACACAAAATATTTTACAGTCCCTCTCTA
>NZ_GG695989.1:74847-80451 GCF_000159955.1 Paenibacillus sp. oral taxon 786 str. D14
ATTGCTGCTAATATAGAAAGCCAATAACTTAAAGAATTGGTCCGGGGGATTTCCATGAAAATAGCCATGAATCTGCCCCGTAGCAAAATGCGGACTCACCTTAGCACTCCGCACAATGCGATTAAACTCTTCCCAAGGATCGCCGTAATCACTGCGATTAAAATCGATGATCCACAGCTCCCCTTCTGGCGAAATGATCATATTCCCCACATGATAATCGCCGTGCTGAAAGCACTGTGGCCGCCGAGCGAGGTACTGCCGATTCGCTTCAATATAAGCCATGATCAGCTCGTCGCCATCCATTTTGACGCCGCAATCTTGATATTGCTTTATTTTTCGGTCTACCTTTTGATTAAAAAAGGGATCCCATGGTTCTTGATGTCTGAAGAAAATAAAGTATTAGACTGAGAAATAAAGTATTAGACTGTGAAAATAAAGTTTTAGACTGGGTAAATAAAGTATTAGACTGCTGGGTGATTCAGCATTTACTCCGATAAAACAGACATCATGAGCATGAACCCCGTAAATGGAATATTTGCGGGGTTATTTTCTTTATTTGGAGTTGATCCGGTTTGAATCTGGGCGAGAAAGTCAGAACTATTCGAAAATCGCATGAGTTGAATCAGAAAGAATTTGCACTGAAAATCGGCGTTTCGCAAGGAACGCTTAGTGATATTGAACGCGGGGTTTGTTTGCCATCGTGTGAAACGATCATTGCGCTTAAAAACACGTTCCAATGTGATCTTAATTGGCTGCTTTCAGATTATGACGAATCTTTCTCTCAAACTCCAACCTATATATCAAGCGAGGAGTTAAAGCTGCTTACCAGTATTCGTGCACTCCCTGCTCAAGAGAAAAATGAGCTCTACGAAATTATAGAAATCAAAATGAGAAAAAATAAATATCCGAAAACGGATTAAAATATCCGAAAAGTGTAAATATGGTAATATCACCAAAACATATTGGGGTGTTACCAAGTGAAAGAAAAGTCGGGTATTGGAATCGTGACTCAAAATGGAATTTGGTTTAACAGGAGCCTCTACTCCTGTTCGCTAGCCATAAATGAGAAATGGTTTGAGCGAGCACGTCAAGTTGGGGGTTGGCCGGTGGCGGTTAAGTCCCAAGATGATGAAGATCAGATTGTAATCATTCATGAGGATGGCTTAAAGATCAACTGCTATCCAATTGAATTTTTACCATGTGATTCAAAGAAAGTCAGGGCGTATTATTCAGAGTTCCAAAGATTGATGACGTTGAGAAAAGAGCTTGCAGATAGTACACGAAACAGTCTGCCGGACAAGCATTTGAGGTGATCCAGTGGCCAAGCGGAAACGGCAACTCACAGCTACAAAAATTGAAAGGATGATCAAAGAAGGCAGAGGACAGGGTACCGGCAAGGACTATCTTCCTTGGCTTACGATTCAGGACGTCCCTTCAGAAGGCAGGGTAACTCGTGGAGTTGGATGGACGACCGGTCGAAGACACCAACTCTTGTCGGATATTGAGCGTGATTATTTCTACCTTCTGGATTACTGCGATGATGTATCGGATATTCGCGAACAATTTCCACTTCTGCCGTTAGAAGAAACGCAAATGATCGCGGAGAAAATCGGTGTGGAACATCCCAAAGATCCGAAAACAGGCATACCGATCGTGATGACCACGGATTTTCTTATTACTTATCGGGATAAAACATTAGCCAGAACAGTGAAACCATCCGCTGAATTGGAAAATGAACGAACCATAGCAAAATTTGAAATTGAGCGGATTTACTGGGATTCCAGACATGTAGATTGGGGTATCATCACCGATTCAGATCTGCCGGATGCACTTATACGAAATATCGAATGGGTGCATAAAGAATTCCACAATGAGGACGTTCCGGCGCTTGGAATATTTACGATTCGAAATCTGCAACAGATGTTATCCGCTAGATTACATAACGGTGAAGTCGTATCGAGAGCATGCTTGGCTTGCGATGAACAGTTAGGACTTGATGCAGGTACTTCACTTGCGCTATTCCGTCATTTTATTGCGCGCAAAATCTGGTCCGTCGATATGACCGAACGAATCATACCTACTCTTCCAGCTAAGGACTTCTCTGAGAAGCATTCGGATATAAGGCTTGAAGCGAAAGGTGGATGAATGCAATGCCATCAAGGTCTATTTTAGAAAATCAGGTGATAGAATGGATTTCATCCGAAACGGATGACCGCGCTGTAGAGCGAATCCTGTGGATTTCCCAGGCAAATGACGTGGTATTCAGCATCGCGCTTGAGGACGATAAGGCGTTTCCGGTCATGAAAACATATACAGAGATCATTGCTGGCATAGAGGCTAATCTATGTAAGCCCATTGACTGGATCAACTCAAACATTCCGTTACTGGAGCATTCCATTGATCATGATCATCTCCTCCTCCGTGATAAGGCGTGGGATGCGATTAGAGATATCGTGTCTGATGAACCAGACTGTTTTGATAAAAAATGGCGAGGAATACGTGTACGAGAAGTTCAGGAAAAGACAGGCCTTCATAAAAGTACAATCTATCGATATTTGCGGAGATTCTGGCAAGGCGGAAAGTTGAAAAATGCGCTTCTCCCCCATTATTACAATTGTGGAGACTATGGGACTGATCGGGCGCCCGGAAAAGCAAAACGCGGCCGTCCCAGAAAGTTCGAGGATGGACCGACAGGCATCAATATTGACGAAGAAACAAAACAACTGCTTCGGTCGGGAATTCGGCTATTTTACAACAACAGGGAGAAAGCCCCACTTAAACATGCCTACCAAAAAACGCTTGAAAAGTTTTTTGCCACGGGCTTTCGACAAGATGGGAAAGCACTCGTACCTATTCTCCCTCCTCCGGATAAATTGCCGACGTTCGGACAATATCGTTATTGGTTCAAGAAAGAATTAGACTTGGAAGATTCCTTAAAAAGCCGGCTTGGAAGGAAACAATATGCTCTCAAGTACAGGCCTATTCTTGGCAGTTCTACTCATGAAAGCTTCGGTCCAGGTTCCAGATTCCAGATCGATGCGACTGTAGCGGATGTCTTCCTGGTCAGTGAATATCGTCGAGATTGGATTATCGGAAGACCGATTATTTACATCGTAATCGATGTATTCAGCCGATATATCGTCGGATTATACATCGGGCTCGAAGGACCGAGCTGGATCGGAGCGATGATGGCTCTGGCCAATACGACAATGGATAAAGTGAGATTTTGTGCTCAATATGGCATCGATATTGAACCGGAGGAATGGATTTGCAGTCACTTGCCTCAAAAGTTGACAGCTGATCGCGGGGAACTGGAAGGACACAAGCCAAGCCATCTTATTGATGCTTTGGGTGTAGATGTGGAGAACGCTTCCCCTTACCGGGCAGATTGGAAGGGCATTGTTGAGCAGCAGTTCCGATTAATCAATCTTCGAAGTATTCGGTTTATACCGGGAGCAATCAAAGAGCGTCAACGGGAGCGAGGTGAACGAGATTACCGTCTGGATGCCAAATTAACGCTTCGGGAGTTTACCCAGATTATGATTCGCAATGTGCTTTACCATAATAATCATCACCACATGCAATGGTACGATCGGAATGAGTTTATGATCGCCGATGATATTCTCCCTATTCCACGCGAGCTGTGGCAATGGGGCATCATTAACCGAAACGGACGGCTCAAGAAGCAGCCGGAACACATTGTCAAGCTAAACTTAATGTACCATGGGGAAGCGACCGTCACAGCGGCTGGAATTCAGTTTAAAGGCATGCATTACGGTTGTGACCTGGCATTGCGCGAGCAGTGGTTTGTAAAAGCAAGGGCAGGCAAAACGTGGCGTGTTCAAGTATGCTACGATCCCCGTTCCACCGACGAAATTTATTTGTGGTTGGACGAAGGACACCGCTTTGAAACATGTACTTTGCTTGAACGGGAAGAACGTTATATGAACAAACGATTCGAAGAAGTAGAGGATTTGCTTGAGATTGAAAAGTATCAAGGCCGCCATCAAGAATTCAACAATATGTTGTCCAAAATCGAACTGGACGCTCATACGAAGGCGATTGTAGAAGAAGCGGCTAAAAAGACTGATGAAGTGATGAAGCAAAATCAAGAAAGCAGTAACCAGCGAATAAAAGGAACGAGACAACATCGCTCCAACGAAAAAATGCTCAATCGTGAACAAGAAGCTTTTAAATTATCAGAGCAACCTCAAGTACCTAACATCCCAGCAAATAATGTTATTCCAATGAGGCGTGAAGATAGTGATGACGGAAAGGCACCGTCATATATTCCGCCGGCAAACAAACTGTCCAAAATTAAAGCCTATATGATCGAAGATGGTGAAGAGGAATGAGTGAATTTGATGTCCCCTTATTTCATTTCAGCCGCGGCACATTTGTTGAAGCAGACTATCAGGATCCGTTAATTGAGGATTATCGCAGCAATCCCTTGCTTGAGGCACTGCCGCCGATATGGGACGAGAAAACCGTTGTACAGAAATTAGCTTCGAGACCGAAGTTTCATGCTTCTGAACGAGAGTTGCCCGTCCATCTTCGGTTACATTGCGTACAACGAATTTCTCGCGATTTCTTTCAACCATTATCTCGGCATCTGGAGCTGGAGCAAAGCATTTCCCGACTGATTAGAGACGGTTATGTCGGCCGAAATCCGCTAACCCCGAATTATGCATTCCGAGCCCGTAAGGACGCATATGAGCTCATCATGAAAGGGAGTACAAGCGGATATCCAGTGAATACACCCACATCAGCCGGATTTGCTTTAGTGGGAATTTCGGGAATCGGGAAGTCCAGCAGCTTGCTTCGAATCTTACAAATGTATCCGCAAGTGATTTTGCATCGGAAATATCAAGGCAAAGATATGCCTGCCCCCTATCAAATTGTGTGGTTAAAGATGGATTGCCCGCATGACGGTTCCATCAGAGGGCTCTGCCTGAATTTTTTGCTTGCGGTCGATAGTCTCGTTGGGACAAAGTACTACAAAAAGAATGTCACGAAAAATCCGGATGAATTGTTGCCGCTCATGGCGCAGGCTGCTGCTGTGCATTGTCTGGGGGTTCTTGTGATTGACGAAATCCAAAACCTTCAGGAAGCCAAGGACGATCGCGCAGCTCAAATGCTTAACTTCTTCGTTCAATTGGTCAACACGATCGGGTTGCCAGTCATACTTGTCGGAACATATAAGGCACTCCCTGCATTAAATGGAGAATTTCGAAACGCGCGGCGCAATAGCGGCCAAGGGGACGCTACGTGGCACCATTTTAAGAAAGATGAGGAATGGACGTGGCTGCTGCAAGGTTTGTGGAAATATCAGTGGACAGACAAAAAGGCCGAACTGAATCAAGAGTTCATTGATATTATGTACGACGAATCCCAAGGCATTTCCGACATTGCGATAAAACTGTTCATGCTGGCTCAATGGAGAACATTGGATAAAGGAATGGAGCAAATTACTCCGGAATTGATTCGTTCCGTTGCAAAGGATCGGCTGACATTGATTCGCCCGGCTCTCGAGGCGTTAAGGTCCGGGAAGAAAAAGCAAATTCAGAATTTCGCCGACATTTATTCCAGTGTGTCCATTGACGA
>NZ_GG695988.1:0-51508 GCF_000159955.1 Paenibacillus sp. oral taxon 786 str. D14
TGGAAGTTTTTCTTGCGATATCAGGATGCCAATGCCCCGAAGTTTATACTTTCTGATATTATAAAAAACAAGCCCAGCCTATAGCCGGGCTTGTTCTATTCCAAACTCTTATTCCGCAGAACGCATATGCGGGAACAGCAGTACGTCACGGATAGAAGCCGAGTCGGTCAGCAGCATCACCAGGCGGTCCACCCCGATGCCCAAACCACCGGTCGGCGGCATCCCGTACTCGAGAGCACGGATGAAGTCCTCGTCCATTTCATGCGCTTCATCATTGCCTTGCTCACGCTCAAGCAGCTGTGCTTCGAAACGCTGACGTTGGTCGATCGGGTCGTTCAGCTCCGTAAAAGCGTTAGCATGCTCACGAGCTACGATAAACAACTCAAAACGATCCGTAAACCGCGGATCCTGCTCGTTCTTCTTCGCCAGCGGCGAGATCTCCACCGGATGTCCGTAAACGAACGTCGGTTGGATTAACGTCTCCTCCACAAATTGCTCAAAGAACGCGTTCAAAATATGACCGTACGTCATATGCGGCTCCACCGGAACATTATGCTCCTTAGCCAAACGATGCGCTTCTTCATTGCTCATTTGCACGCTGAAATCGACGCCGGTTACTTCTTTAACCGCATCAACCATAGACACGCGACGCCATTGCGGCTTCAAGTTAACCTCATGCCCTTGGTAGTGCACCACTTGAGTCCCCAGCACTTCCTGCGCGATATGGGAGATCAGATTTTCCGTGAGCGCCATAATATCTTTATAGTCGGCATACGCTTCATACAGCTCGATCATCGTAAATTCCGGGTTATGACGCGTCGAGATCCCCTCGTTCCGATAGACCCGGCCGATTTCATAGACTTTCTCCAAGCCGCCAACGATCAGGCGCTTCAAGTGAAGCTCGATCGCGATCCGCATATACAACTGCATGTCCAACGCATTGTGATGCGTAATAAACGGACGGGCGGCTGCACCGCCGGCAATGTTATGCAGCGTCGGCGTTTCCACTTCCAAATAGCCGAGGGAATCCAGGTAACGGCGCATCGATCGGATGATCTGCGAACGTTTGATAAACGTCTGCTGCACTTCAGGATTCACGATCAAGTCGACATACCGCTGGCGATAACGCAGCTCGACATCTTTCAAGCCGTGATATTTATCCGGTAACGGATACAGCGACTTCGACAGCACCTCTAGGTCCTTCACCTTGATCGTCGTTTCGCCGGTTTTGGTCTTGAACACCTCACCGGTTACCCCTACGATGTCCCCAAGGTCCAGAATGCTGAACGCCTGATACTTCACTTCAGGCACGCTGTCTTGACGGACATAAATCTGAATTTTGCCCGACAAGTCTTGCAGATGCGCAAAGCTGGCTTTACCCATGACCCGTTTAGCCATGATTCTTCCAGCGATGGTCACCTCGACGTGCTTCTCCTCCAATTCTTCCTTGGACAGCCCGTCATATTGCCGGAGAATGTCACCCGCCATATGGGTGCGTTCATATTTTTTGCCAAAAGGGTCGATCCCAAGCCCGCGCAGCTCGTCCAATTTATCACGGCGAATTTGCAGCAGCTCGCTGACCTCCATCGCTTCCTGGTTATTAATCTCTTCGCTCATTACCCTACTCCACTCCTTAATCCAGCTGAATTTGCTCGCCGACAAAAGAAACAGTGAAAGAAGCCTCCGCTGGGGAAGCTTCTTCTCTCGCTCATTCCGCCTTACTTCTTAATGTCCACGATTTTATATTGAATCACGCCTGCCGGAACGTTGACGTCCACGATGGCGCCTTTTTTCTTCCCAAGAATGGCTTTGCCGACAGGACTTTCATTCGAAATTTTGTTCTGCATCGGATCGGATTCCGCGGTCCCGACGATCGCATATTCCATCGTATCGCCGAATTCCAGATCTTCCACCGTCACGATCGAACCAATGCTTACCGTATCCGTGTCGATTTCATCGTTGTTGATGATCCGCGCGTTGCGCAGCATTTTCTCCAGAGTGATGATCCGTCCTTCAATAAATGCTTGCTCGTTCTTGGCGTCCTCATATTCCGAGTTCTCGCTGATATCCCCGTATCCGATGGCAACCTTGATCCGTTCCGCGACTTCACGGCGTTTCACGGATTTCAAGTTCTCCAATTCTTCTTCCAGTCTTTTCAGACCGTCTTGGGTAAGGATAACTTCTTTATCGCTCATCTCAACCGATTCTCCTGTCATGGAAAAAATTTTCGCACGGTACGTGCGGCACCTGAAAACTCCCCTGGAAAACGAACGATTCCCAAAAGGAATGGTTCCTTTGCCGTACCACTGCCGCCCAGGTGCATGGAAGCGCTCGCTTCCGGCCACAGTGATCACTTCGATTCTTGCTTGTTGTGTTAATTATATGCAATATGTGATAAGGGTCAGACCCTCATATGGGAGAGACTGGCACTTGAGGCGAATTTATATTGTGAAATTATAGGTGAACGATTCCGAAATGTCAATGACGCCCGATTTTACAAATGTAAACGTTTCATGTATAAGAGGTCCCCCCATGAGAGGACACCCCTCTCCACTTCAAACCTTAGGCGGACACCTCATCGCGCACCGTTCCCGCCGCCAAGTCGGCGACAAAATTCTCAAGAATCCGCACCATCTCATCCCGGTGGTTTTCTTCCATTATGAGGTCTTTGATGCGCGCCGCACCTTTCAACCCTTTCAAATACCAAGCCAAATGCTTGCGCATCTCGCGAACAGCAACAAGCTCGCCTTTCAGCGCCGCTAAACGGTCCATGTGCAGGATGGCAATGCGAATCTTCTCCTCCGCATCCGGCTCAGGAAGCAATACGCCTGTTTTCAAGTACTCGACGGTCCGGTACAGCATCCAAGGGTTGCCAAGCGCCCCGCGACCGATCATCACACCGTCGCAGCCGGTCTCATCCAACATCCGTTTCGCATCCTCGGGTGTCGCCACATCGCCGTTACCGATGACGGGAATCGACACCGCTTCCTTCACCTGGCGGATGTAACTCCAGTCCGCTTTACCGGTGTACAATTGCTCCCGAGTCCGGCCGTGAACGCTCACGGCTTTGCCGCCGGCTCGCTCAACCGCTTTGGCGTTGTCCACGACGTAGATGTGCTCCGCATCCCAACCAATGCGCATTTTCACCGTGACTGGCTTGCTTACCGCATCCACAACCGCCGCAACCATTTCGTATATTTTATTCGGGTCAAGCAGCCAGCGTGCGCCAGCGTCGCATTTCGTCACCTTCGGTACGGGGCAGCCCATATTAATATCGATGATATCGGCATTGGTTTCCTGATCGACGACTTTCGCCGCTTCTACGAGCGACGCGCGATCCCCGCCGAAAATTTGCAGGCTAAGCGGCTTTTCCCGCTCGTCCACAAAGAGCATTTCTCGAGTCCGCTTATTGCCGTGAAGGATTGCTTTATCGCTAACCATCTCAGCGCAGACAAGCCCTGTCCCAAATTCCTTGGCAATCAGACGGAAGGCCGGATTACATACGCCTGCCATCGGGGCAAGTACGACTTGGTTCTTCAATTCCACATCGCCAATCTTCAGCAAGATGGTTCCCTCCCATGCAATAAAATAGTTAAATCAGCGGTTCACTTCAGATCAGACTTTAGCTCCGCTAAGGATATTCCTAAACATTGTGCAATTTTAGTTAACATTTGATCATCTGCCCGGCGGTTCCCCCGTTCTACCGCGCCCAATAAGGCCAGGGATACGCCGGACTTCTCAGCCAGCTCTTGCTGGGTGAAGCCTTTTAGCTTTCGGAAAGCGCGGATGCGCTGTGCCAGTTGCATGTTTTCCAAAACCGGACGCCTTCCTTTCCATCTAAGTTGTCTAGGGCATTGTGAATCCGTTCAAACAGCCCGGAAGGCTCTCCTTCCGGCACGATGTCGGCCAAGGGAATGAGCACAAAAGCTCGCTCCATCATCCGCGGGTGCGGTAAGGTCAGAAGCGGTGTGTCCAACACCCTGCCGCCGGCCCATAACAAATCCAGGTCCACCGTCCGCGGCCCGAAGCGGATCGTACGCTCCCGTCCCAGCCGCAGTTCGATATCCAGCATGAAGGTCAGCAGCGCCTCAGGATCCAGCGACGTCCGGACAGCAACGGCCATATTCACAAAACAAGGCTGATCCAAATAACCTACCGGATCCGTCTCATATAGATTGGAGCAGCGCAATACCTCGATCTCAGGATGCTTCTGCAATTCCGAGATCGCCTGCATCAGGGTGGCCTCGCGGTCGCCCAGATTAGCCCCTAAAGCAATATAAGCCTCTGAAAGCTCAGAGGGAGATGTCGTAGTCATAAATATTAGCTCACTTTCTGGAACGATACAACTCGACCGTCACACCGTCAAAATGCACATCAAACGGCGGATGCGGCTTCGTAACTCGAACCGTTAACGCATCTACCCTAGTATAAGTGTCCAATACCGCAGATGCAATATGCTCCGCCAGGGCTTCGATGAGTTTGAAGCTTTTCTTCTCAACGATACCCTTGACCAGTTCATGCACTTCGGCATAATTTACCGTTTGAGTTAAGTCGTCGTTAACCCCGGCCTGCTGCAGATCCAGCGCGAGCTCCAAATCCACGTAAAAGCGCTGGCCGAGCTTACGCTCTTCCTCAAAAACACCATGGTACCCGTAATATTCCATGCGCCGCAGCACCATTTTATCCATTCATTTCAGCTCCCTTTACCGGCAAATGGGTCAAGCGTACACGATCGCATCACACATCTGCACGGTTTGCTTGATCTCCTTCACGTCATGAACGCGGACAATCTGACAGCCCTGCGCAATCCCCAGCGCCACGGTGGCCGCCGTTCCGAACACCACCTCATCGACCGGAAGGTCTAAGGCGGTACGAATAAATCGTTTACGGGACGTGCCAAGTAGCAGCGGGAACCCCAATGCCGCTAATTCGTCCAGCGCCTTCATCACGCGCAGATTCTCGAGATCGTCCTTGGCAAAACCGATGCCGGGGTCCAAAATGATATTTTCATCCTTAACGCCAGCCTTTCGAGCGATCTCCACACTCTCCCGCAAATCCGCAGCCACATCGGCAAGCAAATCGCGGTAATTGCGATCATGGCGGTTATGCATCAAAATCACCGGACAACCAAACTCCGCCGCCACTTCCGCCATCCGTGCCTCCGCCTTAAAGCCCCAGATATCATTAATGATATGCGCCCCGGCCTTCAACGCTTCGTACGCCACCTGCGCCTTGTACGTATCCACCGACAACGGAACGTGAGGAAGCTCGCGATGGAGTGCCTCGACGACAGGGATGACCCGTTCCAGCTCTTCCTGTTCACTTACGGGCACATGGCCCGGCCGCGTCGACTCCCCGCCGATATCAATGATATCCGCGCCCTCCGCAACCATCTCACGGGCATGCTGAACGGCAAGCTCCACATTATTGTAACGACCCCCATCGGAAAAAGAGTCCGGCGTCACATTCAAAATCCCCATCACCAGCGTGCGATCCCCTAATGTCAAAGAGGCCTCGCCCAGTTGGTAGCTTCGCTTATAAATGATCGGCTGCATCGCCACTCCTCGCTTTCTCCCTATATTTCCCCAACAACAGGCGCGTCATTGGTCCGATTTGCCCAGTCCCCACCGTGCGCCGCAACGTCCCTTGGCCGCCGGGCTGGCCGGGCTCTACCAGTTTCGTCACCGGCACGAGCTCCTGAATCGAATTCGTCAGGAAGACCTCGTCGGCCGCCAGCAGCTCGTCCCAAGTGTAGCGGCCTTCCTCCGCCGCAATCCCCTGCTCGGCCGCCAGCTCCAGCACCCTAGCGCGAGTAACGCCGGGGAGAATGCCGGTTTTCACATCCGGCGTATATAATCTACCATTTCGCACAAAAAATACATTGCTGACGATTCCCTCCGCCAGCCAGCCATCCGCCGTCAGCAACAGTCCCTCAGCGGGTGCAGCGGCAGGTCTACTCCCATGCGCATGCGCCGCAGGAGCATCCGCCGTGTGCTGTGCCTCGCGTTCCAACCGGGCGAGTTCGCGCTTCGCCAGCACGTTGTTCATATAATGCAGCGACTTGAAACGAACCTCGCCCTCCGGCGTATTCCGAGGCGTTGCCAGCCGCCACAACGGCTTCCCGTCCGTGTACAACGCCGCACTCGGCTCCGGCAGCGGCTTCACGTAGATCACGACCCTCGGCTTCTCGTAGTCGCCGGCAGGCAAGCCCAACGGCCCCTCGCCAGCCGTTACCGTATACCGAATGTAGCCTTCTTCCAATCCGTTCCGCTCGAGCAGCTCGGCAATTTCCGCTTCAACCCGGCCAAGATCAGCCTGGTACGCCATCCCGAGCGCCCTGCAGCCCGCCTCCAGCCGCTGTAGATGCCGATCCAGCAGGAACGGCCGCCCTCCGTACGTGCGGAATGTCTCGAATAACCCGATCCCGTACATAAAGCCGTGATCCATCACGGAGATCACGGCTTGATCGACCGGGGTCGGAACGCCATCCACCCCGATGTAATTCATGCTTTGGCTTCCGCCTTTCGGTTCAGGAAGTTACGGAGAATTTGGTGCCCATGCTGGGTAATGATCGATTCCGGGTGGAACTGCACGCCCTCGACGGCATACTCTTTGTGGCGCAGCCCCATGATCTCCCCTTCCGCCGTCTCTGCGGTAATCTCCAGGCAATCCGGCAGACTCTCGCGCTCCACAATCAGTGAATGGTACCGCGTAGCCGTGAAGGGCGACGGCAGGCCGGCAAACACCGATTCTCCCTGATGGTAAATGGGCGACGTCTTCCCATGCATCAGCCGCTCGGCACGGATCACCTTGCCGCCAAAGACTTGACCGATCGCCTGATGCCCCAGACAAACGCCAAAGATCGGGATAACCCCTTTAAAATGCTCAATCAAATCCAGCGTAATCCCGGCCTCATTGGGCGTACACGGGCCGGGGGATATTAAAATATGATCCGGCTGCAAAGCCTCAATACCCGCAAGATCGATCTCATCGTTGCGGCGGACAGTTACTTCCTCGCCTAACTCACCTAAATACTGCACCAGATTGTACGTGAAAGAATCATAGTTGTCGATCACTAAAATCATCTCATCTCATCTCCTGTCCTAGACTTTGTCCAGCTGGCTCTTCTTAAGTTCTTAAGTCTGTTGAACGGCCAGAGCAACGGCTCTGGCTTTGTTGAAGCATTCCCTGTACTCACGGTACGGGTCCGAATCGATGACGATGCCGGCACCCGTCTGCAAGTAGCCGACGCCGTCCTTCGCGACCAGCGTACGTATAATAATATTTAATTCGATATTCCCGGCATAGTCAATCCATCCCATCGCGCCGGTGTAGGGGCCTCTCGTAACAGGCTCCAGCTCCTCGATGATTTCCATCGTCCGCACTTTAGGCGCTCCGGTGATCGTTCCTCCGGGAAAAACAGCCGCAATCGCATCATAAACTGAATGATCCGAACTCAGCACCCCTTCAACCTCGGAGACCAAATGCATGACATGCGAGTACCGCTCCACGGCAAACAGCTCGCTGACCCGTACCGTCCCGTACTCCGCTACCCGGCCGATATCGTTGCGCAGGAGGTCGACCAGCATAATGTGCTCGGCCTGCTCTTTCTCGCTGGCAAGCAGCTCCGCCTCCATCTGCTGATCCTCCTCCGGCGTATGCCCCCGCCGTCTCGTCCCCGCAATCGGTCGGGTGCTGATCCGTCCTTGCTCCACCTTCACCAGCAGCTCCGGCGAAGCGGACACGAGCTGGAAGTCAGGGAACCGGAGCAGGCCCATATACGGCGAAGGATTCAACCTGCGCAGCTGCTCGTACACCCGCTCCGGCGAAGCGGCCAACGGAAAAGCCTGGCGCAGCGAAAGATTCACCTGGAATACGTCGCCGGCCGCGATATATTCCTGCACCCGAAGCACCGCCGCTTCAAACGCCTCCCGCGTCATTGAGACGGACATGCGGCGGCGTTCCATCTCCTCGTCGGTAAGCGAAGAAGGCTCTGCCGAACCTGCTGCGTCTACCGGGCCTGTCGCCGACGCATAAAAGCTCTTCCAACGGTCAGCCATTCGCATAGCCCGCGCTTCAGCGAGGTGATAGCTGTCACGCAGCTGATCCGGTGACGCCGACGCGATCGGGACATGGACGATGCAATACACGTCGCCTTCCGCTTGATCGATCACCCACAGCTCCTCCAACCGCATCCAGACGTAATCATCCAGGCCAAGATCGTCCTGCGCCAGGTTCGGCAGCCGCTCCAGCGATCGCGCTACGTCATAGGCGAGATAACCGACGGCCCCGCCGCTGAACTTGGGCAAACCCGGCCAACCTGGAGAACGGAACGGTTCCATCCAGTCCCGCAACAGGTCGAGCGGCTTGCCCGACACCACCGAAACTTCTCCTGAAGCGAGATCCTCCACCACGGCCTGATCGCCCTTGCCGCGAAGGACGGAGACCGGATTTAACCCCAAGAAGGTATAGCGTCCAACCTTGCCGCTTTCCAATACAAAGGCATACGGCCCGGCTTCCTCCCAAGCCCTGGACCAGTCCTCAGGCAAGCCGGCAGCCGCCAGCGGAATTTTGACCGCGAAGGGCAGCATCGTCCAGTTACCCGTGTCTGCCCATTCTTTCCATTGCTCCCAAGTCATTATCTTTTTCATCAAGCGCGCTGATCCCCCACATTTTCAGCCTGAAGAAGCTCTAGTCTTATTGGAAGCTAGTATACTAGAAGACGCCCTATAAGGAAAACACCTATCGCGAAAAATAAAAGACCCCAGACCGTTCGGTTGGAACGGCCGGGGGTTGTCATCGCTCTTACCGCGAAACGATTAAGCTTCGAAATTGTACAGCGGCGTGCTGAGATAGCGTTCGCCGTTACTTGGAATGACGGCAACGACACGTTTGCCTTTACCCAGTTGCTTCGCAACTTTTAATGCAGCAAATACGGCAGCGCCGGAAGAAATTCCGGACAGAATCCCTTCTTGTCTTGCTACAATACGCGCTTGCTCAAACGCTTCTTCGTTCTCGACATGAATGATTTCATCATAAATTTCACGGTTCAAAATTTCCGGAATGAAGTTCGCGCCAAGGCCTTGGATTTTGTGAGGACCTGGTCTACCGCCAGCCAAAATCGGCGATGCTGCCGGTTCAACTGCGTAAATTTTCAGATTCGGGAACCGTTTCTTCAATACTTCGCCTGCACCGGTAATCGTACCGCCTGTACCGATCCCTGCAACAAATGCATCCAGGCGTCCGTCCAGCGATTCGATGGCTTCAACGATTTCCGGCCCCGTCGTCTCGCGGTGGATCTTCACGTTCGCCTGAGTTCTAAATTGGTCTGCTAGGAAGTAATCCGGATTAGCGGCCAGCAGTTCTTCTGCTTTCTTCACCGCACCGTTCATACCTTCAGCCCCCGGCGTGAGGACAAGCTCTGCCCCATAAGCGCGCAGCAAGTTGCGGCGTTCCAAGCTCATCGTTTCCGGCATGACGATTACGGCTTTATAGCCTTTGGCTGCCGCCACCATCGCGAGGCCAATCCCTGTGTTACCGCTGGTTGCTTCGATAATCGTGCCGCCTGGTTTCAGCTTGCCGGCTTTTTCTGCTTCTTCTACAATGCTGATCGCAATCCGGTCCTTCACGCTGGAGCCTGGGTTTTGGTATTCCAGCTTCACGTAGATTTCGGCGCTGTCCTCCGGTACAACCCGGTTCAAACGGACCAGCGGCGTATCTCCGATCAATTCCGTAACATTGTTCACGACTTTTGCCATATCAAATATCCTCCCTTTGGATAAAAATAACCAAGTCGATCTGGCTGCCCACAAATGAAAGCTGAGATAATTTAGGATGCACGATTCATCGACTTTCATTTATTTCCGAGTAAATAAGTTGGTTTTCTAATTATAATCTTAACAACGCCGATCGGAGTTGTCAAGAAAAGTCACAAAAAATACTTTGCTTTCAAGGGACTTTTGCCCCCCGATCGCAAAGTATCTTGGACCTACCCAGCGGGTTAAGGGATACAGGCTCCCAGTATATATTTTTCTCTTGGCAATCTTATTTCTCGGTTTTGGCGATCAACTGGTCGATTTCCTCCGGCGTAAACAAGTACGGCTCATTGCAGAAATCGCACACAACCTCCGTCTCTTTTCCTTCATCCCGCAGCTCCTCCAGCTCCTGCTTGCCCAAGCTGATCAACGTGCGTTCAACCCGTTCCCGGGAACAGTTGCAGGAGAATACGATGTCCATCTCCTCCAGAACCTGCACATCCTTCACAATCCAACGAAGCATTTCGTCCAGCTCCAGCCCTTGGTCAAGCAAAGCCGTAACCGGCGGAAGCTGTCCAATAGCCTTTTCGATCGAATCAATCTCCGAATCGCTTAAGCCTGGCAGCAGTTGAATGATAAAGCCGCCGGCCACGATCACCGAGTTATCCACGTCCACCAAGACACCGAGTCCAACAGCGGATGGAGTTTGCTCCGATACGGCAAAATAATAGGTGAAATCCTCGCCCAGTTCACCGGAAATCAGTGGTACGCTCCCGCGATAAGGCTCCTTGAGCCCCAAATCCTTCGTGATATGGATAAACCCTTCGGTGCCGACTGCCCCGCGCACGTCCAGTTTCCCTTGGCTGTTGCTTGGCAAATGGACATGCGGGTTCTTGACGTAGCCGCGCACTTCGCCCTTGGCGTTCGCATCGGCAATGATTTGTCCGATCGGTCCGTCGCCCTTCACCTGAACGGTCAGCTTATCCTCGCCCTTGAGCATCGCACCCATCATGGCAGCAGCGGTCACCGTCCGCCCCAAAGCTGCGGTTGCCGTCGGATAGGTATCATGCCGGCGGCGCAGTTCCTCCACCAGCTGGGTCGTCCGCACCGCGAAGGCGCGCACTTTCCCGCCCATGGCGATCCCGCGGATTAACCGGTCTTGCTTATTGTTTTGGTCCATGTTGCGAAGGACCTCCTTTCATCCCTTAAAGGTCAATCAAACCCTTATTCTTCCCATGATCTATTATCCGCATTATTGATTGCGCTCGTAAATAATTCGAAGACCCTCCAAAGTCAATTGCGAGTTAACCTCCTCGATGGTGCGCGTTTCGCTGGCGATCAGCTCGGCTAACCCTCCGGTGGCAATAACCTTTGGTTTCGCGCCCATCTCCCGGGCAATCCGCTCAACAATGCCATCAACCTGGCCGGCATAGCCAAAAATAATCCCCGCCTGCATCGCATGCACCGTGTTGCGGCCGATCACCTTCTTCGGCTTCTCCAGTTCGATACGCGGCAGTTTGGAAGCGCGCTGATACAGCGCTTCGGTCGAGATGCCGATCCCCGGCACAATCGCGCCGCCAAGGTAATTGCCCGCAGCATCGATACAGTCAAACGTAGTGGCTGTGCCGAAGTCAACAACCACCAGCGGCCCGCCGTATTTCTCGATGGCAGCCACCGCGTTGACGATCCGGTCGGCACCAACCTCGCGTGGATTTTCGTAGCGCAGGTTTAGCCCGGTTTTGATGCCCGGACCCACGACCAGCGGCTTGTGATGCAAATATTTATCGCACAGCTCTTCCAGCACGTGCATTAACGGCGGAACAACCGAAGAGATGATCACGCCTTCCATCTCACTTGCCCGGATGCCCACCATATCAAACAGATTATGGATCAATACGCCGTACTCGTCCACCGTGGCTTGACGGTTCGTGCTGATGCGGAAATGATGGAGCAATTCCTTGCCCCGGTAAATCCCCAGCACGATATTCGTATTGCCTACATCGACTACAAGGAACATGCGCCTGTTAAGCCTCCTTTTTGCCGTTCAGGTCCAAACTGATATCCAGGCTTTCAAAAGAATACGTCAACCGTCCCACGGAAATGACGTCTACGCCGCTCTCAGCAATGCCGCGGATCGTTTCCAGCGACACGTTGCCCGACGCTTCCACCGTCACATGCGGCGCTTTCGCCTTGATTCGGCGCACCGCTTCCTTCATCAGATCGGGCGCCATGTTGTCAAGCATAATGATATCCGCTCCAGCTTGCAGCGCTTCCTCGACCTGCTCCAGGTTTTCCGTCTCCACCTCAATGGTCATCGTGTGCGGAATCTGAGCGCGGGCGCGGCTGACCGCTTGGGTGATCCCCCCGGCCCCTTTGATATGATTATCCTTGATCATCACCGCGTCATACAACCCGAAGCGGTGATTCGAACCTCCGCCGGTGCGGACAGCATACTTCTCCAGCATCCGATGTCCCGGCGTCGTCTTGCGCGTGTCCACCAAGCGGGTTGGCAGGCCGCCAAGCGCCTCGACGAACATGTTCGTCCGCGTAGCGATACCGGACAGACGCTGCAGCAAATTCAGCGCTAACCGCTCCCCGATTAATATGCTATGCGTGCTTCCTTCGACTTCAGCCAGAATCGTACCTTTCTCGATGCGTTCGCCGTCCTTCACGTGCGGCGTAAACGTCAGGCTCGGGTCCACGATCTCAAAGACGAGCTGAGCCACCGGCATTCCGGCAACGATGCCGCCCTGCTTGGCGTGAATGATCCCTTTGGATTCATGGCCGGCAGGGATCGTGACGGCGGTCGTCACGTCCCCGGAGCCTACGTCCTCCTTCAGCCAGCCGCGGATGGACTCCACGAGCCCTTCATGATATCCATTAAACATCATCGCTAATTTCCTCCAACATTCCTTGATCCCGCTGCCACAACAAATGCTTGCGCCACTTCGCGTCATTGCGTTCCGGGAAGTCCTCGCGGTAATGTCCGCCCCGGCTCTCCTCGCGGGCCAGCGCCGCTTTGGCCAGCAGTAGCGCGCAGGTCAACATATTGGCATACTCCCATTGGTCACGGGTATGCAGCGCCTGACTAAAAATCGCCTTGTGATTCTCCAGCTCCTCGATGCCCTTGGCAAGCCCCTCTGCCGTGCGGCGCAGGCCAATGCGGCGCACCATCGTCTTCTGCAGGTCGAGGCGGCGTTCCACCAGAGAGAACGGAGCAGGCGCCATGCGGCCGCCATGGTAAGCAACCGTCTCGCCCGTTCGAGTGCGCGGCGGCAGCTCCTGAATCCGCTGGATAATCCGGCGGCCGAACACAATCGCTTCCGACAACGAGTTGCTGGCGAGCCGATTGGCGCCGTGTACGCCGGTCGACGAAACCTCACCGCAGGCGAACAACCGTTGCACGCTCGTCTCGCCATAATGGTTGACGCGAACGCCTCCCATCATATAATGCGCTGCCGGAGCGACCGGAATCCAGTCACTTGTTAAATCGAGCCCATAACGCAGGCAGGTTTCGTAAATCGTTGGAAAACGGGCCTTGATCTTCTCCGGATCTTCATGCGTGATATCGAGATAAACGATACTTGCCCCCGCCGCTTCCATCTCGCTCACGATCGCCCGCGCTACGATATCCCGCGGCGCCAGCTCCAGCAGCTCATGGTATTTGCTCATGAACCGCTCGCCTTTAATATTCCGCAGCACGGCCCCTTCGCCGCGAACTGCCTCGGAAATGAGAAACCGCGGGGCGCCCGGGTAACATAACGAAGTCGGGTGAAATTGAATAAACTCCATATCACGCAGCACCGCTCCCGCCCGGTAAGCGATAGCAACACCGTCCCCCGTGGCTACCTCGGGATTGGTCGTATAGCGGTACAGCTGCCCGGCTCCGCCGGAGCATAAAATCGTAGCATTTCCGCGTAAGAACACACGCTGCCCGTCAGGCCGCTGCACGAGCGCCCCCAGGCATTCGTTCTCCTCCGTAATCAAATCGATCACATAATGATTGTCCCAAACCTCGATGTTAGGATGGGCGTCCGCCTGCTCGGACAGGGCTCGCACGATCTCATACCCCGTCGCGTCCCCATGCGCATGCAAGATGCGGCGATGGCTATGCGCTCCCTCTTTCGTCAGAGCCAGCTCCCCGTTTTCCAGATCGAAGGCCGTGCCCAGCTTCATCAGTTCTCTAACGCCTTCCGGCCCTTCATTTACGAGAATGTCAACCGCTTTGGAGGAGCATAATCCCGCGCCGGCCAGCAGCGTATCCTGACGGTGATAGGCCGGGGAATCGTCCTCAGAGATCACGGCGGCAATCCCGCCCTGCGCATACCGGGTATTGCTTTCCAGCATGGATTTCTTCGTGACTAGGATTACGCGATTCTTTTCACTTGCTTTGATAGCCGTAAAAAGACCAGCAATCCCCGAACCGATCACAATCACATCCGTATCCACGACCGTCAATCGGCTTGCCTCAAAATCAACCAAATATTGTGGAATCACGTTCGTCACCTATCTTGAACAAGAGAGTAGCGCATGCTACTTAACTTGTAACATGCGCTCTAAGGATAATCTGGCTTTGTCGGCAACGACGGGTGGTACGTAAATTTGCGGTTGCATCGTTTCCAGGCATTTCACCAGTTTCTTCAGGTTATTGACTTTCATGTTCGGGCATACCAGATATTTCGTGGCAAAATGGAACGTTTTGTCCGGGCTGTCTTTACGCAGCTGATACCCCGTTCCATCCTCCGTGCCCACGATAAACTCCTTCGCGGAGGAATTTTTGCAGTAATCGATGATCGCCGTGGTGCTGCCCACGAAATCGCCCATCGCCACCACTTCCGGACGGCATTCCGGATGCACGACAAACTCGGCGTTGGGATATTTCGCTTTCATCTCAACGACGTCTTTCACGGTCAGCATATCATGCGTGTTGCAGTAGCCTTCCCAAATAATCAGCTTCTTGTCAGTATGTTGCTGCACGTAATGGCCAAGGTTCTTATCCGGCACCCAGATAATTTCGTCCGCATCCACGGAGTTAATTACCTTCACCGCATTGGAGGAGGTGCAGCAGATGTCCGTTTCCGCTTTAATTTCTGCGGAAGAGTTAATATAGGTCACCACTTTGGCGTTCGGGTGTTGAGCCTTTAGCTTGCGCAAGCCTTCGACGTTCACCATATCGGCCATTGGGCAGCCCGCACGTTCGTCAGGAATAAGCACCGTCTTGTTCGGCGCCAAAATCTTAGCGCTTTCGCCCATGAAATGCACGCCGCAGAACACGATCGTATCCGCATCCGTCGAAGCGGCCTTCTGAGCGAGCAAAAAAGAATCGCCCCGGAAATCCGCTACCTCTTGAATTTCATCCCGCTGATAATAATGCGCCAGTATGATGGCATTGCGTTCTTTCTTGAGCTGAACCAGTCTTTCCCGCAATTCGCGGTTCATTTCGGCTTTACGCTCAAGCGCTAGAGCCTCCACTTGAATTCCTCCCCCATAAGCTCATGTATCGTCTGTTGCTGTATTAACCCCATCCTGGCTCTCTATCTCTTCGCGTCGTCCGGGATTCTTGCTGCGTTGTATGACAATCCTGCGTGAAACGGCAAGAACGTATTAAATTTCACACGGTGTTTACCAACTAATTTACACAAGGTGAAAGGCACTGTCAATGCGCCGTCCGGGTGCGTATAGCCCCAATAGCCTTTGATAATGCAGGAAAAATAAGGATTACCGAGGGGATACGCGCGTTCAGGAATAACTAAAATTTTAAGAAAAAGACCTTTGATTTCTCGTCCCCATCAATGTATTCGATTTTTCGCATACAAAATACGGCTTACGCCAATATTCCCGGATTCTATTCGGTTTTTCATACAGAATTTAGGTATACCTCAGCTTATGGTGCAAATATATACGAAATTTCATATAGATTCCGTTAAAATCACCAGATCCGCCAAACTGTATTCGATTTTTCGCATACATCTGAACGTAAGAAAAACGTCTATCGACGTACATTCAATGTAGCCAGACCGCGTTTAGCGGAAGTTTTTCTTGCGATATCAGGATGCCGATCCCCCGAAGTTTATACTTTCTGATATCTAAAAAAATCCGGGAAACTTGAGGTTTCCCGGATTAGGTCTTTGCTGGTATGGTTACACGGTTGGCGTGCTGCCACCATTGTTTGGATCCTTGCCTTCGTCCGCCGAATCGGCTTGACCAGGCGTATCGCTGACGGTACCTTGCGGTGCGTCAACAACCGGATCGTTCGTCCGATCGCTGGCGGTGCCGCCCGGAACGTCATTTGGGATATCCCCGACCGGAGCAGCAGGCGCCGAATCCTCGGTTTTGCCTTGAATGCGAACGCGAACGTCACCCACGCTGTCGATCGACGGCTCACCCGGCTCGGAGGAACCGCTGCCGCCATCTTGGCCGTCTTTCTTCAAGCCGTCCAGCGTACCGGTTTCGATCAGCGACTTGATTTGCTCGAGCTCCAAGGTTTCCACTTCAAGCAGCGTTTCCGCAATGAGGTGAACTTCCTTGGCGTGCTCGGTCAGCAGCTGCTTACAACGTTCATAACATTCGTTGATGAACCGCTGCATTTCCTGATCGATCTCGTAAGCGATTTGATCACTGTAGTTCTGCTCGTGCCCGATATCGCGGCCCAGGAACACTTGGCCTTGCGATGTGCCGAACTGCATCGGACCGAGCTTCTCGCTCATCCCGTATTCAATGATCATGCTGCGCACGATGTTGGTCGCTTGCTGGAAGTCGCTGTATGCGCCGGTTCCGATCTCGCCGATAAACAGCTCCTCGGATACGCGGCCGCCAAGCAGACCGGTTACCCGATCCAGCAGCTCGTTCTTCGTGGCCAGCATACGGTCTTCCTTCGGTAACATAATGACATACCCGCCGGCGCGGCCGCGTGGAATGATCGTTACCTTGTGCACCATGTCGGCATGCTCCAAGAAGTAACCCACAATCGTATGGCCCGCTTCGTGGTAAGCCACGATGCGCTTCTCGCGGTCGCTGATAACGCGGCTGCGTTTCTCAGTACCGACAATAACGCGGTCGATCGCTTCGTCTACTTCCGTCATGGAAATATCTTTGCGGTTCCGCCGTGCTGCCAGGAGGGCCGCTTCGTTCAGCAGGTTCTCCAGGTCAGCGCCGGTAAAGCCCGTCGTACGCTTCGCGATCACGTCCAACTTGACGTCTTTAGTCAGCGGCTTGTTGCGCGCATGCACTTTCAAGACCGCTTCGCGGCCCTTCACATCCGGACGGTCCACCGTGATTTGACGGTCAAAACGTCCCGGACGCAGCAAGGCTGGGTCCAGAATATCTGCACGGTTCGTCGCAGCGATGATGATAATGCCCTCGTTGCCGCTGAAGCCGTCCATTTCTACGAGCAATTGGTTAAGCGTTTGTTCGCGTTCATCATGACCGCCGCCAAGTCCAGCGCCCCGCTGACGACCTACGGCGTCAATTTCGTCGATAAAGATGATACAAGGCGCATTCTTCTTCGCGTTCTCGAACAAATCCCGCACGCGGGAAGCGCCGACCCCAACGAACATTTCCACGAAGTCAGAACCGGAAATGCTGAAGAACGGAACCCCTGCTTCACCGGCAACAGCGCGGGCAAGCAAGGTTTTACCGGTACCCGGAGGGCCTACAAGCAGAACGCCTTTCGGAATTCTTGCCCCCACGGCCGAGAACTTCCGCGGATCTTTCAGAAACTCAACGACTTCGACAAGCTCCTGCTTCTCTTCATCGGCACCTGCGACATCCTCAAACGTAACTTTCTTCTTCTCTTCATTATAGAGGCGCGCCCGGCTCTTGCCGAAGTTCATCACTTTGCCGCCGCCGCCCTGCGCTTGATTAAACAAGAAGAAGAACAGAATGAACATGATCGCAAGCGGAACGATCGAAGTTAGGAAGGTGAGCCAGATGCTTTCGCCCTGCATCTTCTTCCATTCTAAACTAAAACCGTTCTGTTCGCTGTATGCGATGATCTCTTTAACGACATTCTCGTCAAAAGGCACATACAAAGAGAAATTCTTCGTCTTGTCGTTTCCGACAGCTTCCTTATACTTACCGGTTACCAGATAAGCGTAACCGTCAAATTTAACGGTTAGATCAGCAACATTATTATCCTTCAGTTCCTGACGTAAGTCCGAATACTTAGGGGTGACGGTTGCTTCTTGTCCGCCATTGAGGAATTGGACGATGCCCACCACGACTAAGAAAAGTATTAAATAAAAACCAGAATTCCGGATGAACCGATTCATCCCCTACCTCCTCTCAAGACCTTAAGTTATTTTACCATAGCCAATCTCGCCATTTCAAAATTCCGGCAAGGGTGGTCCTTCGTCCAAGCGGACGACGAAATCAACTGGTGTAAATCTCCGGCTTCAGAACTCCGATGAATGGGAGGTTACGGTATTTCTCGGCATAATCCAGACCGTATCCGACAACGAAAGCGTCCGGAAGAACGAACCCTGACAGGTCCGCTTGCAAATCCACCGTACGCCGCGCCGGTTTGTCAAACAGCGTAACGATTTTAACCGATTTGACCTTGCGCCGTTCAAGCACATCAATCAAATAGCTGAGCGTCAGCCCGCTATCGATAATGTCCTCCACGATCAAGATATCGCGGCCTTCCACGGAGGTATCCAAATCCTTGATGATCTTCACTTCCCCGGAAGAACGGGTTCCCGCTCCATAACTGGAGACAGCCATAAAGTCGAGCTCGATCGGTACCGTAATTTCCTTCACCAGATCGGCCATAAAAATAAAAGCGCCTTTCAAGATACAGATCACGAGCGGGTTACGCCCTTCGTATTCCGCACTCAGCTGTTTGCCCAACTCAGCAACCTTCTCTTGAATTTGTTCCCGCGTAATCAAAATTTCCTGGATATCGTTTAGCAAAATGAGTGAACCTCCTACGTTATTCTATGAATGCCGATCTTTCGCTAATCCTCAAGGTGTGCGCCCCGGATCTGGACGCGGCGTTAGAACCATATGCACAACTGTGGTCGTGCGCGGGTTCACCGCAGCAACTGCGGAACGGCGAACGCCGGGAATCCACAGGATCCGGCCTGCGGCATCCGTGACCATCGGGATGCGGGAGCGGAGGGATGGCGGTATTTTCGCATCGATGAAAATATCTTTTACCTTTTTGCTGCCGTTTAATCCCATAACTTTCATCACGTCTCCCGGTAATCGGGAACGCACGGTAAGCGGATAGACCAGCTCATCCGCATCAAATTTCGCTTCGTTATTTCCTTCTGCCTTAACGTGAAGCTCCCTGCCGGCGCCATACCGCGTGATTCGCAAGCTCTGGCTCAGGCCCTCGATCGGCACCTCTGCCGGAAATTGTTCCACCAAATATGTATAATGAGGAATCCGACTTTCTACTGCCGGGGGGATAAAGCGTATCCTGTCATATTCGCGTACGCACTTGACGCCGCCGCCGAGATCTAAGCTCCACGTCGTGGGCCGATCTTGAATCGTCCCTTGACGAATTGCCTCGACCTTGACAAAATCGCGATCCTCCGTACTTAAAGGCAGATAATTTAATATTAGTTTAATCAACCTCCGTTGTAAAGCAACATGTAAACCGGAGAAAAGAGGGGCTTCAAACGAGAGAATCCCGTCCTCCGTCCGCACAAGCTCAGCGTACAACCTCATCGCTTCCTGATGCAGGTAATCGTCTTCTGCTGCAGTCAGCACCGCCAACCGGTTCAGCGATTCCGGCAACTGACCATTATATTGCCCTAAAAATGGCAACACATCCAGCCGAATCGAATTTCGCGTCATCTCTTTATCCAGGTTGCTGCTGTCTTCGACGTAAGCCAGCCCGGATTCGCGGCACGCCTGGAGCAAATCCGTCTTGTATATACGGAGCAAGGGGCGGATAAGTTCCACATTTTTTTCGCGGCGTTTGGGTCGCATTCCGGCTAATCCGGAGGGCCCGCTGCCCCGCAGCAGCCGCATCAGCACCGTCTCGGCCTGGTCATCGGCATGATGGGCAAGCGCGATGGACGATGCCCCATAACGCTCGGCCACCTGATGCAAATATTCGTACCGCTTCTCCCGAGCCGCCAGCTCCAGGCTTTGCCCCGTTTCCTTCATATAAGCACGCACATCCGCGTACCCCAATTCAAAGGGGATACCAAGCCGCTCGGCGAGCTCACGGACAAATTCCGCATCCCGATCCGCCTCGTCGCCGCGTAAGCCGTGATGCAGGTGCGCGCAGATCAGTTGGAGTCCCAGCGCCTTGTCCCCGGCGATTTCCTTCATTATATGCAGCAGCACCGTAGAATCGACCCCGCCGGACACCGCCACAACGATAACATCTCCGGGCAACCATAACTGTTCCTGCCTGCCAAAACGGCGAACCTGCTCCGTTAATCGGTACAGTGTGGTTTCTTTCATCGGATACCCCCTCTCCCTTCCCTCAAAAATGAGTTCGTAAACGTAACGGACTGGAAGGACTCTATTTGCCCATTTCCCGGCAATTTCCCAACCTAACGGACCCCAGTGACCTTAAGTGGCCTTTTAATGGACCAGATTGCCGCTGTTATCCGAAATAAGGTCTCCTCAGTCCGTTAGAATCGGAGGAAGTCCAATCGCAAGCGAATAGCGTCTCTGGTGTCCGTTAGCTTCGGAAGCCCACCGCCTAAAACCTAAAAGTCAAATAAAGCGCACAGGCAAGCAACGTCAGCGATACCGCAAACGCCCCGACGATCCATCCCGGGGTCGTAGACCGCGTCCGGCGCCGCGGAGTGAAACGGCGGGTGACCATCTCCTTCCACAACCGGCACGCTTCCGCCGTATCCCGGAACTCCCCATGGAGAGCCCGCTTCAACCAGGCGCGGTACGGCGCCAACGTCTCATACCCGTCGACGATGGCGATAAGATCGCTGCGGCTGCGCGTTTGCGGCAGCTGAGTCGCCGCTTTCTTTAACGCACTCTCAGCAAGCAAATGAATGCAGACAACCGCGAAGGAGAACCAGTCATACGCGGGATCCGCTGTACGGCTTCCCGCCCCCCAGAAACCGCGGTCGTACCACTCCGTAAACTGCTTTACGCTGTGCCCTTCACTTGTTACTCCGCCGTAATCGATCAGCTCGACTTCGCCATAAGCCCCTACGAGCACGTTCTCCGGCTTAAGGTCACCAAACACCCAGCCGGAATGGTGCAGCCGTCCGAGCTGTTGCAGCAGCTGAAGGCCAGCCACGTCCAGCCAGCGCGGCCCCCGCCGGGCCAAAAAGGCGCGCAGCGGCTCCCCTTGCACATAGCGCATAACGTAGAAAGGAATCTCCCTTCCCTGGTAAGTGAAGTCGTCCACCTCCACCAGGTAATTGAGATCCCGTTCCGCCGCACCCCGCCGCCGGCCTTGACGCTGCAGCGCTTTCAGCACATTGATTTCCGATTGAATATCCAGCGTATCGAAGCCCAGCTTCAGAGCGTATAATTTTCCGTTTTTCTCCCGTTTCACCAGGAATACAACGCCGTTAGCCCCTTGCCCGAGCAAACGCTGGATCACATACCGACCGCCGTTCCAGCGTCCGATAATCCGCGTTCCCTGCGGCAGGGGAATTTTAGACGACGTAGTCGCCGAGGATTCCATCTTGTCCCTCCGTCTTCTCACGCCAAGACTTACCATGTTCATTCAGTGTACCATATCGCATAAAATCCATCACCTTCAGAAGCGCAGGTCCGGTTGGCGTTGCCCCTCTCATGACGAGGCGTTGGAAGATGGAACGGGCAGACCCCAGATCGCTGGTCCATTCCACATCCAGGACGGCATCCTCTCCGCTGTGCGAGCCGGGAAAATGGAAGACGGCCAGCTGGCTCTCCCCTTTCCGCGAGCTCAAGCTCAACATCATATCCCGAATCGCTTCCTCCACGGCCCGGAGCTTCGGCTTCATGCTGGCGCTGGCATCAATGAGAAGCGCCACCTGCAGCGAGCTGTTCTCGCTCAGCTCGTCGATCACCTCGACGACCTGCGAGCGCTGCTCTGGCGGCAAGTCACTAACCGTCTGATCGCCTAGGATCTGCCGGATCTCTTTATGAACCGCCTGTTGAATCGTCTGGACGACCGTTTTTCGCGTCATCATCTGCATCGTCTGAGCCAGGTTCTCGGTTCCGACAATCCGGCTCATCCCGCCGCCGGCCTTGGCGATTTCAGCGATCTCCAGACTCCCCAGCTCGCCAATCGTACCGTAATCGACAATCCCCACCACATTTACGGTGATTCCTTCCTGCCTTGCCAGCGCCGCAGCCATCACCGGACTTTCCCCGACATTGGAACACCCGTCCGTAATCAACATAATCTGTTTCATCTCATCATCCCGCCTTTCAAATAGATAGAGTTCAACATTCTCGTATCTATCATTTCCAGCTAGGATAGAATTCAAACCAGCTGCGCGAAGAAAGACCCGGCCCGAGGCCATCACTTCCTTATAAAAAAGAAAGGAACCTAAGACAGTCGCCTTAAGTTCGATAGAATCCAGAATTATCTGCATATTTATGCACAATGCGCATTTCGAGAATCCCCATATCCGGGTCCTCCTTATCCATCAGGATCTCCCAATAGTCAGGAGCCAGGGCTCTGAGTTGTTGATAGTCTTCCCGATGTAGCCTTACGCCGGCAAAGCGGTTGTTGTCAAAAACATAATCCTGCTCCGCCCGCAGCCCGAATTTGATCTCCAGCAAGCTCCGCAGTCCGCCCACTGTCATGAACTTAAACCGGTAGCCTTCCGATAGAGCTTGCTTGACCTCATCCAAATGCTCCTGGAGGTATTCCACAAATCCGTCCCACTGCAGCTCCGGATTAACTCGCTGCTGCAATTCAGCGGCATCCTTGCGCTCCAGCAGCTCCACGAGCTCCGCGCCTTGGATGCCCTTCGCCCGAATCATCTCCAATCGCAGCGCATAGAGCTGCGGCAAGCTGGCTTTTGGTGCTGTCAAAAGCATGACCTCCCTACCCATATAACTAACTCATACTAGTCTATCTCAAACTATACCAAATGGCACGCCACAAAATGCCCTCCGCCCACGTCGCGGAATTCCGGCACCCGCTGCTTGCACTCTGCCGTAGCAAACGGGCATCTGGTATGGAATTTGCAGCCGGAAGGCGGGTTCGCCGGACTCGGAATATCGCCCTTCAAAATAATCCGCTCCCGCTTCATGCGCGGGATTGGCAGCGGCACGGCAGACAGAAGCGCCTTAGTATAGGGATGCAACGGATGGCGGAACAACTCATCCCGCGAGGCCATTTCAACCATTCCGCCCAAATACATCACCCCAACCTGCGTGCACAGATGCTCCACGACGCTCAAGTCATGCGAGATAAACAAATACGTTAATCCGCGAGTCTCCTGCAGTTTACGGAACAGGTTGATGATTTGCGCTTGGATCGATACGTCCAGCGCAGACACCGGTTCATCGGCAATCATCAGTTCGGGGTTCAGAATCAGCGCGCGAGCGATTCCGATCCGTTGGCGTTGCCCGCCGGAGAACTCGTGCGGATAACGATCGATATGATAGGAGGACAGCCCGCAGGAAGCCAGCACCTCCAGCACCCGGTCGCGGATCTCCGCCTTCGGCAGCAACCCGTGGTCGAGCAAAGCTTCGCCGATTGCGTCGCCAACCCGAATCCGGGGATTCAAGGAACCGTAGGGGTCCTGGAAAATCATCTGCAGCTTCGGTCTCAACCGGCGCAGCTCTTCATCCGCTAGCGAGTAAAGATCTGTGCCTTTAAACAGAATGTCGCCGTCCGTCTTCTCTGTCAAACGAACGATGCTGCGGCCGACCGTACTCTTCCCGCTGCCCGATTCACCCACCAGGCCGAAGGTTTCCCCGGGCTGAATGGTGAAGCTGATGTCGTCCACGGCCTTCACCTGTCCGGTTGTCCGCTGCAGCAGCCCTGTCTTAATCGGAAAATACTTTTTCAAATGCCGTACTGTCAGCAGCGGCTCACCCATGGCGTTTCTCCTCCTCATACAACCAGCAAGCGGCTTTCTGGCCGCCTCCAAGCGATTTCAATGCCGGCTCCTTCGTGCGGCAAATGTCCATGCAGTGCGCGCAGCGGTCCTGAAAATAACAAGAAGGCTGCAATTCCAGCAAATTTGGCACTTGGCCCGGAATGGAAAACAGCTCATCCTGACGCTGTCCGAGCACCGGCTTCGACTTCAACAACCCTTGCGTGTAAGGGTGCTTCGGCGATTCGAACAGCGCGGTCACTTCCCCTTCCTCAACCACTTTGCCAGCATACATCACGACCACGTAATCGGCCATTTCCGCGACGACGCCAAGATCATGGGTGATCAGCAGAATCGACATGTCCGATTCCGCCTTAATTTGCCGCAGCATATCGAGGATTTGCGCTTGAATCGTCACGTCGAGCGCCGTCGTCGGCTCGTCCGCGATCAGCAGCTTCGGCCGGCAGGAGATGGCGATAGCGATCATGATCCGCTGCAGCATCCCGCCGCTCAGTTCATGCGGGTAACTCTTCATAATCTGCTCCGGCCGGGAGATCCCGACCTGCTCAATCAATTCTATGGCACGCTTGCGAGCTTCCTTCTTGCTCAGCTTCAAGTGAAGCACCATCGGCTCGATCAACTGCTCTCCGATCGTCAGCACCGGGTTCAGCGAAGACATCGGCTCCTGAAAAATCATCGCGATTTCATGCCCGCGAATGGCGCGAAGATGATGTTTATCTAAAGACAACAGATCGGTATCTCCAAATTGGATTCGCCCGCCGATCTCCACCTCGGGTCCGCTTTGCAGCAACCCCATGATCGACATCGCCGTCACGCTTTTGCCGCAGCCCGACTCTCCGACGATACACACGGTTTCCCCCGGCTTGATCCGCAGGCTGACTTCATCAACCGCCTTGATACGTCCTTCTTCGGTATGAAAATGCGTGCTTAGCTGGTCTATCTCCAGCAAAGTTGACATAAGCTTCTTCACCTACCTGTTCATTTTCGGATCCAGCACGTCCCGCAGACCGTCGCCAAACAAATTGATAGCAATGACGGTGGCAAAAATAGACAGCCCTGGCGGAATCCACAGCCAAGGATGCTGCTGGAAGTCGATCAAATTGTTCGCAGCGTCGATCATATTGCCCCAGGTCGGCGTCGGCGGCATCACGCCCAGCCCAAAGAAGCTGAGCACCGACTCGCTAAGAATCGCCCCGCCGATGTTCAGGGTGGCAATCACGATAATCAGCGGCACGAGATTCGGCAGCAGGTGATGGACCAGCTTGCGCCGGTCGCGAAGCCCCAGCACCTCCGCCGCCTGCATGAACTCGCGCTCCCGCAGGCTCAGCATCTGCCCGCGGATCATCCGCGCCAGCCCCGGCCAGTTCACCAGACTGAGCATAATCATCACGATGTACATGCGGTAGTCGGTCGGCACCTTCCACTCCGATAGCAGCGCCCCGGCAATGAACAGCAGCGGTAGACCAGGAATTGTTAACAGCAAGTCGGCAAGCCGCATGATGATTTGGTCCACAATCCCGCGATAATACCCGGCAATCGCGCCAAGCAGCGTGCCCAAGAAGACGGACAACACCATGGATGCCAAGCCAACGGTCAGCGAAATGCGTCCGGCCTGCAGAACCCGGGTTAATACGTCCCGGCCCAGCTTATCGGTCCCCAGCCAATGCTGCCAGCTCGGCGGCTTGTTCATCATCGACATCTGAATTTTGTTATCCGCATACGGCGAGAACAGCGGACCCAAGAAGCAGGCAAGAAACATAAAAACAACAACAACGAGCCCCGACATGGCCAGTTTATTGCGAAGCAGCCGGCGCAGCGACTGGCGCCACAGCGACGGCTTCTTGGACACGGCGGTACGGGCAGCCTCTTGGCCCGGCTTCGATAGATGTTCTGGAATTGAGTTCATGGTTGCTTAACCCCCTATTACAACCGGACACGCGGGTCGGCGATATGGTACAGCAAGTCCGATAACAACGTCCCGATCACAGTCAAGATCGCAATCAGCATCGTAAATCCCATCAATAACGGATAATCCCGAACAGAAAAAGAGGACATATACAACTGCCCAATCCCCGGCCAGTTAAAGATTTTCTCAATGATCAACGAACCGCCAAACAACGCAGGCAGCTCAAAGCCCACCAGCGTAATCGCCGGAAGCAACGCGTTTCGCAGCGCATGGCGGTACAGCACCTTGCTTTCCTTCAACCCTTTGGCGCGAGCCGTTCGGATATAATCCTGCTTAATCACGTCGATCATGTTGGTCCGGAAGTAACGGGTCAGCGAACCGACGCCCAAAATGGTCATTACGATCACCGGCAGGGTCATATGGTGAATAACCTCTTTTACGTAAGCAAATCCAGTGGCACTGCTCCCCGTTGTGATCATCCCGCCCGGCGGCAGCCATTTCAAATCGACCGCGAGAATCTTGATCAGGAATAGTCCGATAAAAAAAGACGGCAGCGACATCGCAGCAAAGATCAGCACCAGCACAAGTGTATCGAACCAGGAATACTGCTTGTAAGCCGAGATGACGCCAACGATCACGGCAATAAACCAGGTAAAGAACGTCGATACCGCCGCCAGCAGGAACGAGTTCCAGATATAGTCGTTAAACAACGCCAGCACCGGCTTCTGCTGGGCTAACGAATAGCCAAAGTCGCCGTGAAAAGCATTCTTCATCCATATGAAGTACCGTTCCAGCACCGGCTTGTTCAAGCCGTAGATCTCCCGCAGCTCGGCCTTGCGCTCCGGCGTCAGCTTGATGTTCCCGCTGATGAAGTCGCCGGGCGTCAGCGCGTAAAGGCAAAAGATCAGCAGCGAGGCCGCCAGCAAAATCGCCGCCATATAAATCAATCGTTTGGTGATATAGGCGCTCATCGCGTCGCACTCCTTAGACAAGCCATCCCCTCGCATGCAGGGCACACGAGGGGAGCGGCTGATTTTTCAAAGATTCAGATTCTATTCCAACGTCCAGTTTGGCAAGCTGGAGGACAGGCCGGTAAACGGACTGACCGTCAGGTTTTGAATGCGGCCGTTATAGGCATATACCGTCTTCTTGTAGTTCGTGAAGATAATCGGCAATTCGTCGTTCAGCAGCTGGAACAGCTCCTTATAAGTGGCTTTACGTTGTTCGATGTCGCTGGTGCTCAGCGCTTTGTCATACAACTCTTTGACCTTCGGGTTGTCATAACCTTTGATCTCTCCATCCACGAATTGCAGTACGCCGTCGGACGGGTCAGCAAGCATTGGAGTAGAGAAGGAAGCCATATCGTAGTCGCCGCCTTCGACCTTGGAGACCAGCGCGTTAAAGTCCGCGAACACCTCCGGCTGGAAGTTTACGCCGATCGCAGCGAAGTTCTCCGTCGCTACAGCAATAAAGACGTCGGTTTGGGCGTTCTTGGAACCAAGGTAATGGATGGTCAGCTTCTGACCGTCCTTCTCACGGATGCCGTCTGCCCCTTTCACCCAACCGGCTTCGTCCAGCAGTTGATTGGCTTTGTCCGGATCATAGGCATATTGGTTGATGCCTTCTTCCGTGTAAGCCCAGGAAATTGGCGAAGCTGGAATGTTGGCGACTTGCCCTGCGCCTTGGTTCGCTTCCACGTAAATGCTTTGACGATCCAATCCATACGTCAGCGCCTGTCTAACTTTCTTATCCTTCAAAGCTTCATGTTCGAGATTTAATTGCAGATAACCATAAGTGCTTGGGGTATACGGCAAAATATTGACGAAGCCCATGCTTTTCAGCTTATCGATGTTCTCGGTCGTGGCGCTGAAGGAAGCGTAGTCCACTTCACCTGTCTCCAGGTACTGCCATGTGTCACCTTCAGAGGTTTTATAGATAAACTTCTCGGTTTTTGGCTTACCCGCATAGTAGTAAGGGTTGGCGACATAACGCACCTCTTGCCCCGGAATGAACTTCTCCAGGATATAAGGGCCGTTGCCGACCGGCTTCTCGTGCAGCTTCTTAATGTAATCGAGCTGGCCGAACTTGTAGTCCTTGCCGTAATAAGCTTTGGACAGGATATCGCCGCCAAGCAGCACCAGGGCGGTCGCATTTGGCTGCTCCAGCGTCACCGAGATGGTCTGCGGATCTTTCACGGTAATGCCGGAAATGCTGTCCGCCTTCCCTTCCTTATAAGCTTCACCGCCAACGATATGCAGCGTTGGGATTTGGGAGTCCCCGTCGTAAGCTTTGTCATGCAGCAACGTCCAGGTAAAGGCCACATCGTCTGCAGTCATTGGCGAACCGTCGCTGAACTTCAAGTCCTTACGCAGATGGTACGTATACGTCAGCTGATCATCGGAAACCTCCCAGCTTTCGGCGAGGCCCGGGGTCGGCAGCCCATTGTCATCCACCGTTACCAGCGGCGTAAACAATAGCGACGATACATTGCCGTCATATCCGCTCTGCTGGAAGTACGGCGTAAACGCGCCGCTCGGGTCGGTTAAGCCAACGATAATCGTATCGGTGCGCTCTTTGGCTATCGCTGGAAGCTTGGACATATCGCTGGCCGGAATGAACTGCAGCGCGCCTCCTGCTTCTGCGCCTGCGTTGTTCGCACCAGCCTCGCTTTGGCCATTACCCGCCTGAGCCGATGTCGAATCCGCTCCCTGCGCAGTATTGTTGCCCCCGTCCCCGCCGCAGGCCGTCAGTACCAAAGCCCCGGACAACAATAAGGTCAGAAGCGCAGTCACTCGTTTTTTCTTCATTTGCATGATTTTCTCCCTCCGAATTGTCTTTTTTCAGGTGGAACCTTACAATAGACATCAATTCCGATAAGTTAAGTAGAGTTTTAACGCTCCTATTATACGATCGGGATGCGGTTCTGTAAATAGAGAACTTAATAATTTTTCTTTATTCAGAGAATTTAATATTTATGCCACAAAAAAAGACCCCGCCCCCGTTCACACGGTGCGGAATCCTTATGACTGCCATGGCTGGCACTGATTTAGTTGACGATATAATCGACCAATTTCCGGTGCATCACATCCAGCATTTCCGGACGCAAGCTGTATTCGGATATCGTTTCCCCATCGATATGGGCACGGATAAAGCCGCCGCTGCGAAGCTTGGACACATGATCATGCGTAATCCCCTTGGAAATCTGCAAGTGACGGACGATCTCCGTAAATGTTCGGGGACCGCCGCTCAAATAACGCAAAATTTTCAGTCGGCTCTGCTCGGCGAGCGCCCGGAGCATCCGGTATTCATGGGGAGGAAAATCCGTTTCGTCGTCCAGATAGAATCGCGCCGAATAATGACACTGCGTGATCCGGCCAAAGTGATAAATGATATTCATCGGCTGAAAATGATAGTGCGGCACAAGAACCAGCTTCTCCAGCCCTTCCTTTGGCATAAACGTTAATCCGTTCGTCGTCTCCTCGATAAACGCCGACAACTCGGTTTGGTTGGCCAGCTCCGCCGTACGCGCCTGAGCTTCGGAACGCAGCCCGCCGATCACTTTCGGCTCCAGCTTACGGAAATATTGCTCATGCCAGCTGGACAACACGGTCAAGGTACGGGAGCGGAATTGCCCCATATCCTTCGGAAATTGCTGACTGTACTCGGCGATCAGCTCATACAGATCTCCCGGCGTCTTCTTCTCCAGCCACGCCAGAAACTCCTCAGGCGACGCCCCGTCCGGGCACAAGTAAGCAAGCAAATACGTGGTTTTCCAGTCGCTGTCCACTTCCATTTCGCTGAGAAGGGAGCTCAAATCCGGCGTAATTTGTTTTAACGTATCCTTCACCCATGCCGGGCTCAGGTCGATTTTCTTATGTGATTTGCGGCATATCATCGTATGTAGGCTGCTAAGCAGCTCGTACCGGGGTTCAAAGGTAACCTCCACACGGTAATCCAATATTCCACTCCCCTTTCTCACCCCCTATTATAACGCGCTTTCCCCCAGTTCAGGAAAAACAAGATTTTTCCGCCAAAAAAAGAACCTGAGGTTCTCACCTCAAGCTCTCTGTTTAACTCACGGTACGCGGCCGCTCCAGTCGGCTGATGCCGGGGATATGCAACGTAGCCCACTCCGGCTGGAGATGGTCGATATTTGCCACAACCACGGTCATATCATCGTGAATGACGTTCTTCTGATACCGGATGACGGACTCCAGCAGACAATCGGCAATCTCCTGCGGATCCTCGGCCTGGATCTCCTGGATCAGCCGCTTGATCCACAGCTCCTTGTTGACCGCGGGGCCCGGCGCATCATAGATACCGTCCGTCATCATGATCAGCGTATCTCCCGGATAGAGCTGAACGGACACCAGATCGACCTCGATATCCTGGATGATGCCGATCGGCAGGTTGCTGGCCGTCACCGGGATGACCTCTGAACCTCGCTTGATGAAGCTAGGGGAGGAGCCGATCTTCATAAACGTTGTCCGCGCCGTATATTGATCAATCAGCGCCATGTCCACCGTCGCGTACACCTCATCGGGCGAACGCAGCATGAGAATTGAGTTCACCGATTTAATTGCCAGCGTCTCCTCCATGCCGGACTGCAACAGCTGCTCGAGGATGTTCAGCGCCGTACTGCTCTCCAGCCGCGCTCGCTCCCCGTTGCCCATCCCATCGCTGATCGCCACAGCGAACGTGCCGTTGCCCAGCTCCTTGGCGCTAAAGCTGTCACCGGAGAGCATGTCCCCGCCTTTCGCGGTGCCGGCAACCCCGGTCGTGATCTCAAACGCTTTCGCCGAGCCGAAGGTGACGGTCGCCAGGCCTTCTCTGCCTCCATGATGAATTTCATTCATGACTGCGATATGCTCGCCGAGGATATCGGACAGCAGCGGAGCAATAATCTTCCGACATTCATCAAAACCGCGGGTGTACGCATGTACGATTTCGATCTCTACGTTTCCGTGGTCCAGACTCACAATGTCGATGCTATGAATGGACAAGCCCATTTTCTCCAGCGCTTCGCGGATTTGCTCCTCCTGCTTATACATGGCTTGTCCTTCGCGTTGGATCTCTCGGGCCAAATCCTCCATCACCTGCGAGACCCCCGAGAGCTGTTCGGCCACCAACTGGCGGCTGTCGTAGATTTGCCGTTTCCAATGCAGATCATGCTGATACAGATCGTACTCGTGTTTCATAATATCCAGCACCTGGTCGGTCTTCGCGCACATCTTCAACCATCTTGCCGGCAACTCGTCCGCAGTAATGTCCGGCTTCTCCTCGATCGCGGTCATCATTTCTGTCATCAGCTTGTACGTTTGATAGAATCGTCCGTCCCAGCACGTATTCTTGCGGAAGCAGGTAGCGCAAGCGCCCTGGGTCACCGCATTCATAAAATGGTCGATCTCCTCGCCGCGCTTAGCGATTTCCCCGGTGCTGGACACTTGTCCGAAGCTTCGCGCCAGCTGCTTGAAGACTTGGGAGAACTGCGCCACCCGGCCAGCCGTAATATCGCGTACCCGTTTGGCGTACTCATGCTGGGTTTTGGCATGCTCCTGCGTACCGGGTACGTATTTGGCAATAATTTGGACCATCTTTTTGGGGGTCAGCAGGAAGAGCAGAACTGCGGTGCAGCTCTCCCAAGTGGAGGACATCACATCCGCCGGGCCGGCGATATAGATGGACAGAATGGACGAACCGAGCAACATGCCGAATCCGACCGCCCATTTGCGCCCTTCCCGAAGCATCCCGGCCAGCATCCCGGAGAACGCCAGCAAGCTCATTTGATACAAGGCCGACGTATCTGCAAGGCTGAGGATCAATCCGGTGATCACGCCAACCGAAGCTCCCAAAGGTGCACCGCCTGCCAAGGCGAACAGCAGGATCAGGTACCTCGACAGCACGTGCTCGGCCGATAACCCTTGAATCTCCCACCCGACCGTTCCGGTCATCACTGAAGCCAGCAGGATCACGAGGCATAAAATTTCCTCGCCGCGCAGCTGGTAATGCTTCTTCCGGTAGGTAAACACCGGGACCGCCTGAATGAAGACAAGCGTCAATACGAAGCTGAGCAGTGCATCCATCACGGTCATCGCGAGTGCGTACCAAGTCAGGGAAGGGCCAATCACCGCCCCGAACATCCCAACGAAGAACGTACTCGTAAACACCATAATCGGCGCATAGGAGAGATCTGCCCGTTCAAAAGACTCCAGCCCCTTTTGCAGCAAAGTGAAGATCAAAAGCTCCACGGCGATTTCCATGGCATGAAGATGCGCACCCGGCGTCAGCAGCGCTCCGCAGACCATCGCCGCCCCTGCGAACCACGCGATATCCCGCCGCATGAATCGAATCACCGCAAAGAAAGCGACGGCAAAAGGAGCCAGCTCGTCCAAGATCGTCGCCCGGCCCAGCAGGAAGCTCATCACTAGAAGCAGTCCGGTCCACTTGTTGACCGCGAACAGCCGCCCAGCCCGCTGGATGATCGGCTGGTTTAGCAGCATTTTCCGCATCGCTCCCTTGTCCCATGCCTTCGCCTTTCTCATCCCTGGAAACAGGGTGACATTCCACTTATTCAACATCCTGGCACCGCCTTTTCCAAATTAGTAAGGTATGTCCCATTATAGGAGGCTAGAACCGGAAAGTTTGTCAGATACCGGAGCCGGTGCCAAAGAAATTTCCGACAAATTGAGAGAGAACGCCGACACCGCGCGAATCCAGGCCCCCCATAGCGATGGACCTCATCAGGGGTTTCTATGTTCGCATGGAAAATCCCAGGCTGTGTCTGTGAACAACGGCTATTTGAACGCGCTCCTCGTAAAAAACCGTAAGAACCTGTCGGCAAAAAGCCCAGAGGCGACAAAACCTGTTTAATCGCATAGGCAAAAGTCAACTTGTGAAGATTGGAGCGCGAAACAAAACAAAAAACCGCAGGCGAGCGATTCGCCTACGGTGGGTTTGATTAATTAAGTTTTCAGGGATTACATTCGTTTGGCTCCGCGACCTCCGCGTTTGCCTTCCGTATTCTTCTTCAACGAAGAAATGCGCTCCTCGCTGTCCTTCAGGAAACGAGAAACTTTGTCTTCGAATGAGGATTTGCTGGCTGGGGGCTTGAAAGAGCGTCCTCCCCGGTCCCGGTTAAATCCGCCGCCAGGACGGTCTCCGCCGATTGGCCGGTCCGTTCTCGGTGCACGAGGCGGTCTGGCTTCGGCCGGTTTGTCAACAGCCTGCTTGATGGAAAGTCCGATCTTGCCGTCCTTATCGACATTGATTACCTTTACGGTAACCATATCGCCGATCTTCAGATGATCGTTAACGTCTTTCACGTAATTGTCGGCGATCTCCGAAATATGAACGAGACCCGTGACACCTCCTGACAGATCCACAAATGCTCCGAAATGCGTGATGCCTGTCACTTTTCCTTCTAACTTGGTGCCCACTTCAATTGCCATAAAATAAAATGATCCTCCCTTAAAAATATACAGCCAGGCCTCGAAATCTTGACTGCGGTGATTTGATTATACCGAATGACTGAAACAAGGTCAACAGACGGATGTCCCGTCAACCCGCATGGGGTCAGTCATTTCCGGCTTCGGACTCGGATACCCGGACAGGGATTTCACCCGGTTTGTACAGACCATATTTCTTCATGGCAATTTGTCCAATGTATTCGGGGTCATTCAAACGGTCAATCTCATATTTGAGCTGGTTCAAGCTCTGCTCACTGGCTGCCTTGGCGGCTTGCCGTTCCGCCAGCTCTTGCGATTTGCTGCCGATCTCCCCGGCTTGAGAAATGAACGTATATCCGGCCCAGCTTAAAAACAGGACCATAAATCCCATCCAAATCCGCAGCCTGCGCTTAGCGAAAGCAGATCCGTTTCCGGCGGATGAAGTTTTGTTCGATGGTTTCGGATTTGTCGACACTTCGCGCACCAGGGCACCTCCCAGCCTTATTCTTTGTAGAACCAGCGTAATAGACGCAAAACACGCTCTCGCCACACAGCCGCCCAACGCCGAATCTTGTCCACCCCCTGCGGAATCCGAAGCCTTGTCCATATAGGTGTAAGCACCCACACGAGCAGCTTCCAGATCGGCAACAAGGTGATCCGGCCTAGGAACAGCAGCACAATCCAAACGAATCCGAGCAGAACACGGATCATTTTGACCAGCCATTGTAACGGAGCGATGATGAAAATCTCAATCGTTCGTACGATAAAATGATAAATTTTGTTAGCTATCCTCATTAACATTAACACAAAACGCTCGGTGAGAACACTAAGGAACAAAAAATAAATCCAAATACCTAGAAAAAGTCCTAAAAAAACATAGAACCTTAGTTCCCCCTGGTTGCTGTGATACAACGTGCGGAAGACGAATAAGGCGGCAGCCAACCAGTAGAGCAAATCGAGGGCATGGACACCCCAGCGGGGAAACCGGAGCTGTCCCGAGACGACGCGATAGCTGTCAAAGGCGATACCCATGATCCCCCCGGATGCCAGCATCCAGAGCAGGGTCGCCCATTGTGTCTCCAAATTCATCGGAACAGCTTGCCGAGCAGGCCCTTACTGGACGAATTGGACCCCGGATCCAAATACGAAAGCGAGTTCACCGTACCTTCGATGCTGACCAGTCCCTGCTCCAGGTTCAGGTTTTTGATATGTAAATTATGCCCTCGGATCGTCATCGCACCAAGTTCGGTTTGAAGCAAAAACTCCTCGCTGTCGAAGCTTTCCACATTGAGGACCCCCGTAATGTCCAGCAGCTTGCGATTTAGCAAATGCAGCTCCTGATGCTTGGCTTTATTTGGTTCGACCATGGCATGTACCCCTCCTTCTTATCCCTAGCTTATGGACGAAAAATCGTCTTTAGAACAAGTTCCTTCCGGCCTTTCACGTGATCTTCTTTACTGTCTCGAGAAATCGCTTTCAACTACGATGGAAAGGAAGAGATTGACATTTGTCGGAGGCGAACCCGAATGCGTCAAGAATTTCCGAATGAACCCGATTCCGATCAAAAATATCGCATGGAGACCGACGCGCTAGGCCCCAAAGCGATCTCGGCAGAAGTCTATTACGGCATTCATACGGCGCGGGCGATGGAGAATTTTCCGGTCAGCGGGCGTCCAGCCCATCCCCGGCTGATCGAAGCGATCGCCGTGGTCAAGAAAGCGGCGGCGCGGGTCAATGGCAAGCTGGGCCTGATCCCGGCTGAGGTCGCGGAAGCGATTGAATGGGCGTGCGACAAGATTGCCGAGGGCGCCTTGGTCGATCAATTCGTGGTTGATGCCCTACAGGGAGGCGCGGGCACGTCCACGCATATGAACGTCAACGAGGTGATCGCCAATTTAGCGATTGAACGGCTGGGAGGGACAAAAGGCGACTACCAGCTTGTCCATCCGTTGGACCACGTCAACCGATGTCAATCGACCAACGACGTGTACCCCACCGCGCTTCGAATCGCGGCGATCCGGCTGCTGCGCCCGCTCAGCGACGCTTATGCCTCCCTGCAGGAGGCGCTGCAGGAGAAGGAGCGGGAATTCGCGGATGTGCTGAAGCTCGGACGCACGCAGCTGATGGACGCCCTGCCGATGATGGCCGGCCAGGGCTTTGGCGCTTCCGCCAAGGCGGTCGCCCGCGACCGGTGGCGGCTGTACAAAGCCGAGGAGCGGCTGCGCGAGATTCATCTCGGCGGCACGGCGATCGGCACCGGGTTGGACGCGCCCCGGGCTTACATCTTCCAGGTCACCGACACGCTGCAGGAGTTGACCGGGCTGGGCTTAGCGCGCAGCGAATTTCCGATGGACGGGACGCAGAACATGGACGTCTTCGTCGAGGTGTCCGGGCTGCTGAAAGCGGCAGCCGTGACGTTGTTCAAGATCGCCGGCGACCTGCGGCTGCTGGCGTCCGGCCCCGCCGGGGGCATCGGCGAATACACGCTGCCCGCCGTCCAGGCCGGCTCGTCGATCATGCCGGGGAAGGTGAACCCCGTCATGGCGGAAATGGCCGGCCAAGCGGCCATGCGGGTGATCGCGAACGATGCCGCGATCACTTGGGCCGCCGCCGGCGGCCAGCTCGAACTGAACGCGTACGGCCCGCTGATCGCCGATTCCCTGCTGGAATCGCTGGAGATTCTGGGGCGGGCCGTTCCGCTGTTCGAGCAGCGCTGCATTCGCGGCATCGCAGTCAACGAGGGCGTATGCCGCGAGCATCTGCGGCGTTCCACCGTGCTGGCCGCCGCGCTGGTCCCGCATCTCGGCTACGAGGCGGCCGCCGAGATTGCCGGGATCGCCCGGCGCGAGGGGCTGTCGGTGGAGCAGGTCGCTGTGAGCGGCGGCTGGCTGACCGCCGAACGCGCTGCCGCCATCCTGAATCCGCTGCAGGTCACGAAGCCGGGCATCCCCGGCGAATAGAGGGGGAATGGTTAGATGAGTCTGAACGCAACGCCGCGCGGGGAGCGGACGCATATCGCCGTCTTCGGCCGGACGAATGTGGGGAAGTCCAGCGTGGTGAACGCTTTAACGGGGCAGGAGATTGCCGTCGTCTCGCCGGTGAGGGGGACGACCACCGACCCGGTGTACAAAGCGATGGAACTGCTGCCGCTGGGACCAGTGGTGCTGATTGATACCGCCGGGCTGGACGACGAAGGCGAGCTTGGCGAGCGGCGCAAGCAGAAAACGCGGGAGCTGATCCACCGCGCCGACCTCGCCTTGTTGGTGATTGATGCGTTGGCGGGTCCCGATGATTTTTATCGGGAGCTGTTGGCCGAACTGAAGCAACGGAAGATCCCTGTCGTAGGCGTGGTGAATAAAGTCGACGCGCTGTTGGATACGGACGCGAGGGCGGCTGTACTTGCCGAGGTGAAGGCCCAGCTTGGCCTGGAATGCGTGGCATTCAGCGCTTTGGACGGGAGCGGCGTGCCGGAGCTGAAGCGGGCCATCGTCGCGGCGCTTCCGCACGAGGAGGAGCGCTTCCGGCTCGTCGGCGACCTCGTGGCGCCGGGCGACCTGGTCGTGCTGGTCGTGCCGATCGACAAAGCCGCGCCCAAAGGCCGGCTGATCCTGCCGCAGCAGCAGACGATCCGCGACCTGCTCGAGAGCGACGCCATCGCCGTTGTGACGAAGGAGCACGAGCTCCGGGCCACGCTGGATCGGCTCGGGACGAAGCCGCGGCTCGTCATCACCGACTCGCAGGTCTTCCTTAAGGTCGCCGCCGATACGCCGCGGGACGTGCCGCTGACCTCGTTCTCCATCCTGTTCGCCCGCCATAAAGGCGACCTAAATGAGCTCGTCCGAGGCGCGCGGGCCGTGGAGAACCTGCAGGACGGCGACCGCGTACTGATCGCGGAAGCCTGCACGCACCATCAGCAGTCCGACGACATCGGCACCGTCAAAATCCCCCGCTGGCTGCGCCAAACCACGGGCAAGCAGCTGCAGATCGAGCACGTCTCCGGCTACAGCTACCCGCCGAACCTGTCCCGCTACGCGCTGATCGTGCATTGCGGCGCCTGCATGCTCAACCGCCGCGCCATGCTGCACCGCCTCGGCGAAGCCGAAGCGGCCGGCGTCCCGATCGTCAACTACGGCGTGCTGATCGCCTACCTTCACGGCGTGTTCCCTCGCGCGATCGAGCTCTTCCCCTCCGCCATGATGGCGTGGGATGAGGCGGCTCGGGGGTCTCAGTCGCAGTGAGAGAAACTCGGCTCCTGTGATCTGATCGGCTCCGGTGATGGCTGTTGAGGCGAAACGAACCTCTAACGCTTGCCAGCAACGCTATTGGGCCCAAAATGGGGATTTTCAAAATGTAACGCTTATGAGAGAGCTTATTTTCCTGTTTCGCCCCCGAAACGAGGCCATTTGATGCCAATAAGCTCGCTAACAAGTGTTAGAATTGAAATCCCCCTCATTTGGCCCAAATAAGCGCTCTGACAAGCGTTAGCCGCACGCCGGAGTCCGCAGGCGAAAGCAAGAGAAATAGTTACTCCAAAAGCAAGGTGTGCAGGAGCTTTAAACGTCGCAGGTGTGTTAGGGCAGTTGGGAGTAGTTAGAGTAGTTAGAGTAGTTAGAGTAGTTAGAGTAGTTAGAGTAGTTAGAGTAGTTAGAGTTAGCAGAAGTTAGGTGCAGTTAAGGTAGTTTGAGTAGTTAAGCACATTTAAGCGCAGTTAAGCACAGTAGTAACTTTCGCGTCGGCAGCGTCAATAGTGACAACAGTGACACTCACGGATCAACAACATTAGCGTCAGCAATAGATACTGAAAGAGCACAATAGTAGTGTCAGCAGAGATTGGCAAAACAAAAACAGTAGCAAACAGCACGGACATTGGTAGAATAACAACAGTAACTAACAGTACGGACACTCGCTGAGTAACAACATTAGCGACAGCAGGGACACTCGCTGAGTAACAACACTAGAGACAGCAGAGACACTAGCAGAGCAACAACACTAGAGACAGCAGAGACACTAGAGGAGCAACCACGGCGAAACGAACCTCTAACGCTTGCCAGCAACGCTATTGGGCCCAAAATGGGGATTTTCAAAATGTAACGCTTATGAGAGAGCTTATTTTCCTGTTTCGCACCCAAAACGAGGCCATTTGATGCAAATAAGCTCGCTGACAAGCGTTAGAAATGAAATCCCCCTCATTTGGCCCAAATAAGCACTCTGGCAAGCGTTAGCCGGAGTCCGTAGGCGAAATAATGGGTTAGCCACACGCCGCACGCCGGAGTCCGCAGGCGAAATAAAGCACTAGCCGGGGGTTGAGCGCAGTAAGTGTACCCTGTACCGTGGCAAGCGGAATGGAGTTGGCAACTGGGCGAGATGCCGAATAATCAGCATATCGGCGCCAAAAAAACCTTCAACGCCACCCGCTAAGGTGGCATTGAAGGTTTTTGATTTCCGCGGGCCCCGGGCTAGAAGTACAAATCCCGCTCGCCTTCCTTGAGACGCTGCAGGCGGTTGATCGTCGCATCGCGGGCGGAGGTTTTGGGGATGCGGCGGAGATTGTTTTTGATCAGCGTGGCTCCCATCTCCCGGGCTTCGTCATCCCCGTAGTCCAGCAAATACTCCTGCAAAGTGAGCAGAGCGTTGGGATGACAGATGTTATGGATCTGGCCCGATTTGGCCAGCCGCATGAAACGGTCGCCCGTCCGCCCCTCCCGGTAACAAGCGGTGCAGTAGCTCGGTATATACCCGTCCCGGCACAGCGACTTGATCATCTCCAGCGGCGAACGGTGGTCACCTACCTCGAACTGGGCGGTATCGCTGCTTGAGATCGCTTGGCCCTCGCTGCCGTACGTGTTGGTATAACCGCCAACGCCGGTGCACGAGCCTGCGCTGATCTGGGAGATCCCCAGCTTGATGACCTCGTCGCGGAATTTCGAGTCCTCACGGGTGGACAGAATCATGCCGGCATAAGGCACCGCGAGCCGTAACACGGCCACGATCTTCTTAAATTCATGATCGTTCACGAGATACGGGAAGCTGTTCAGATCCACGCCGTCCGCCGCCCGCAAGCGAGGGACGGAAACCGTGTGTGGCCCGCAGCCATACGTCGCTTCCAGATGCTCGGCATGCATCAGCATGGCGATCGTCTCGTATTTGTGATCATACAGCCCGTACAACACCCCCACGCCAACGTCGTCGATGCCGGCTTGCATCGCGCGGTCCATCGCCGTCGTATGCCAGTCGTAATCGCGTTTTGGCCCTTTGGGGTGCATGCGGCTGTAGGTCGGGCGGTGGTACGTCTCCTGGAACAGGATATACGTGCCGATCCCGACGCTCGCCAGCTTGCGGTAATCCTCCACCGTCGTCGCTGCGATATTGACGTTAATCCGGCGAATGCTTCCGTTGTCGACCTTCACGGAGTAGATCGTTTCAATGCATTCAAGAATGTAATCGATCGGGCAATGCTCCGGATCCTCCCCGGCCTCCAGTGCCAGCCGCTTATGCCCCAGTTGCTGCAGCACCTCGACTTCTCGGATCAGCTCCTCCCGGTTCAACCTCCGCCGAACCATGCCCCTATTCGACTGCTTATAGCCGCAATACTCGCAGTTATTGACGCAATAGTTGCTGACATATAAAGGAGCAAACAAGACGATCCGATTCCCGTAAATGCGTTCCTTCACCTCGCGTGCCGCATGGTAAATCTCCTCCAGCAATACATCGTCCTCCACGTTCAACAGAACGGCGGCTTCCTCCGCACTGATGCCTTTGGCGGTCCGGGCACGCTCCAGAATCGCCAGCACTTTTTTACGGTCGCGGGCTAGCCGCGACCCGTAAGCGAGCGCTGACACAATGGTCTCATCCCGGATGAAGTCCGCTGCCTGCCTTTGATCTGACCTGCTCATCCCCATCCCTCCCTGTGAGATGCCAAAATGACTTCTGAACCCCTTCGAGACTGTATGGACAAAAGCAACTTAACACTTAACGCTCAACGATGAACACTCAATACTCAATACTCAATGCTCAACACTCAACACTCAACACTCAACACTCAACACTCAACACTCAACGCTCAACGCTCAAAGCGCAACACCGATACCCCACACGCAACGGCAAAAAGCTAATAACGAGAGCGCACCAAATAATGTGTATGCAAATACTTATGGCTCTTATGGCTGTTCGGCTTCTCCAAAAACTCGCGATAAATTTGCTGGATATACGGGTTCTTGTGCGATTTCCGAACCGTAGACGCTTCGTCCTCGTCATAAATCGCCTTGGCTCGGGCCGCCTTCACGTCGAGGGTATCCCGGAGGGTATCCCGCAGGCTCGCACCCACGATCGGCTGCCCGCCGCCGCAGATACAACCGCCCGGACAAGCCATCACTTCAATAAACTCGTATTGGCGCTGACCGGACTGAATCATCGACATCAGCTTACGCGCGTTGCCGAGCCCGTGAACCACCGCCGTGCGGATCATCCGGCCGTCCGGCAGCTCCACCGTCGTCTCCTTCATGCCGTCCATTCCGCGTACTGCGGTATATTCCACCGTCTCCAGCTCTTCGCCGGCGACGAGCTCGAATACCGTGCGTAGCGCCGCTTCGGCCACCCCGCCGGTCGCGCCGAAGATCACGCCGGCCCCCGAAGCTTCGCCAAACGGGTTGTCGAACGTCTCGCCCTTCAAGTTCACAAAATCGATCCCCGCCTCTTTGATCATCCGCGCAAGCTCCCGGGTCGTCAGCACGTAATCGACGTCCGGTAACGACTCGTGAGCCAGCTCCTCGCGCTGTGCCTCAAACTTCTTAGCCGTACACGGCATAATCGACACCACCACAATGTTCCCCGGATCGATCCCCATCGTTTGGGCGAAATAGCTCTTGATCATCGCCCCTTCCATCTCATGCGGCGATTTGCAGCTCGACAGATTCTCCATCATATCCGGGAAGAAATGCTCCACAAACTTCACCCAGCCCGGACAACAGGAGGTCATCAGCGGCAAGTTCTCCCCGGTGGCCAAGCGATGCACCAGCTCGGTGCCCTCCTCCATAATCGTTAAGTCGGCGGCAAAATCGGTATCAAACACCTTGTTGAAGCCAAGCCGGCGCAACGCGGCGACCATCTTGCCCGTCACCCGCGTCCCGATCGGCATCCCGAACTCCTCGCCCAAGGCGACGCGCACCGCCGGAGCCGTCTGCACAACGACGAATTTATGCGGGTCAGCGATTGCCTGCCACACGTCGCCCACATTCTCCCGCTCCTGCAGCGCGCCAACCGGGCAAGCCATGATGCACTGCCCGCAGTTCACGCAGACCGATTCGCCGATCGGCCGCCCCAAAGCCGGCCCAATCACCGTGTTGAATCCGCGGTTCATGAACCCGATGGCCCCCACAGTCTGCACCTCGCTGCACACGGAGACGCACCGGCCGCACAGCAGGCATTTTGAAGTGTCGCGCACGATCGACGGCGACGAGATATCAACCGTCGACCGCGCCTTGCCTCCCGCATATCGCACATCGCGCACCCCAATTTGATTCGCCACCTCCTGCAGCTCGCAGGTTCCGCTGCGCAGGCAGGTGAGACATTCCCGATGGTGATCCGACAGAATCAGCTCAACCGTCGTTTTGCGGGCTTTCCGCACCCGCGGCGTATTCGTCCGAATCCGCATGCCGTCCTCGGCCACCAGCGTGCACGAAGCGATCAGGCGGGGGCCCGACTCCACCAAGCAGACGCGGCAGCTGGACGGGTGGTTCATGCCCTGCAGATGGCAAAGGGTAGGAATGTGAATGCCTAGTCCGCGGGCAGCCTGGAGCACCGTTGTTCCCTTCGGCACTTCCGTTTCCATATCGTCAATCCATAATTTCACCGTATCCATGCTCGAACTCTCCCCCCTTCAGCTCTTATAGATCGCTTCAAATTTGCAGCTGTCGAAGCAAATTCCGCATTTGATGCACAGCTGCGGATCGATGACATGCGGCTCTTTCATCTCGCCCGAGATCGCTTCCGCCGGGCACTTCCGGGCACAAAGGGTACAGCCGCGGCATTTCTCCGGATCGATCGTGTACGTAATCAGCGAGCGGCAAACGCCGGCAGGACATTTCTTGTCGACCACATGGGCGATATATTCCTCGCGAAAATACTTCAGCGTGGACAGCACCGGATTCGGCGCCGTCTGGCCGAGCCCGCACAGCGAAGCCGCCTTAATTTGCTCAGACAGGTCCTCTAGCGCATTCAGGTCCTCCATCGTTCCTTTGCCTTCCGTGATTTTCTCCAAAATCTCCAGCAGGCGTTTGGTCCCGATCCGGCAAGGCGCGCATTTCCCGCACGATTCGTCACGCGTAAAGTCGAGGTAATACCGGGCCACGTCGACCATACACGTCTCTTCGTCCATCACGAGCATGCCGCCCGAGCCCATCATCGACCCCAAGCTGAGCAGCGTATCGTAATCGATCGGCCGATCGAGATGCTCGCTCGTTAAGCAGCCGCCGGACGGCCCCCCGGTCTGCACCGCTTTAAACGCTTTGCCGCCGGGAATCCCGCCGCCGATTTCGTAGATCACATCGCGCAGTGTAATCCCCATCGGCACCTCCACCAGCCCGGTGTTGACGACTTTGCCACCCAAGGCGAAGACCTTGGTGCCTTTACTCTTTTCCGTCCCGATGCTCGCATACCACGAAGCGCCCTTGAGCATAATGATCGGCACGTTAGCCAGCGTCTCCACATTATTGATCACCGTCGGCTGCCCCCATAACCCGCTGACGGCCGGGAACGGCGGTTTCGGGTTCGGCATGCCGCGCTTGCCTTCGACGGAGTTCATCAGCGCCGTCTCTTCCCCGCAGACAAACGCCCCAGCTCCCAGACGGACGCTGATATCAAAGGAGAAGCCGGTGCCAAACAAATCCTCGCCCAGCAGCCCGTAATCCCGGGCCTGCTTAATCGCCGCCTGCACCCGGCGCACGGCGATCGGATATTCCGCCCGTACGTAGATGAAGCCGTGATTCGCTCCGATGGCGTAGCCGGCGATCGCCATGCCTTCCAGTACAGAGTGCGGATCGCCCTCCAGGATCGAGCGGTCCATAAACGCGCCCGGGTCGCCCTCGTCGGCGTTGCAAATCATGTATTTTGGCCCCGTCTGCTGCTTCGCCGCCGTCTCCCACTTGATTCCGGTCGGGAACCCGCCGCCCCCGCGTCCGCGAAGGCCTGCTTCCTTCACCTCGGCGACAACCTGCGCCGGCTCCATCGTCGTCAGGACCTTATGCAACGCTTTATACCCATTCATGGCGATATATTCGTCAATGTCCTCCGGATCGATCGTCCCGCAGTTACGCAGCGCGATCCGTTGCTGTTTGCGGAAGAAGTCGACCTCATGCAGCGGCTTGATCCGCCCGTCCTTCTCCAGCGACTGTCGGTAGACGAGGCGATCGACGATTTTGCCCTGAAGCAGGTGCTTGTCGACGATCTCCGCTACGTCCTTCACCTTCACCCGGTTGTAGAATACCTCCTCCGGGTAAATGATCACGACCGGCCCCAGCTCGCACAGCCCAAAGCAGCCCGTCCGGACAATCTCGATTTTGTCCTGAATCCCTTGGCTGGCCACCGCTTGCTCAAAGGCTTCCGCAATGAACATCGAGTCCGAGGAGGTACAGCCTGTGCCGCCGCAAATCATGACAGAACGCTCGGCAACGCCCCCTTCAACAGCCTCGACCTTGCCCAGCTTACGGCGGACCAGCCGGCTAAGCTGCGACGTTCGAATGCCCTCGAGATCCAACAACGTTTTCATCGTTCCACCATCCCTTCTAATGCGTCTGTACAGGTGTGCGCATCTGCTTCAGTATTTTCGGTATCTCGTTTGGCGTCAGCCGGCCATGCACTTTCTCCCCAATGGTCATGACCGGCGCTAAACCGCAAGCCCCCAGACACCGGGTCGCATCCAGCGTGAATTTCCCGTCGGCCGTCGTCCCTTGGACCGGAACGTTCAGCTCCTGGCTCAAGCGATCCAGCACCCCTTGCGCGCCCTTAATGTAACAAGCCGTCCCCATGCAGACGCGGATGATATGCTCTCCCTTGGGCTCCAGCGAGAAAAAAGAGTAGAACGTCGCCACCCCGTAAATCTCAGCCATCGACATTCCCAGCTCCCGCGAAACGATCTGCAGCGCTTCCTCCGGCAGATAGCCATACAAATCCTGAATTTCGTGGAGCACCGGGATCAGCGCGCCCGGCAGCTGGCGAAACTGATCGATGATTTCCCCCACCCGGTGCAGCCGCTCCTCATCCTTCGCACAACGGCAAGTCTCTTCCATCTTCGCTTTCTCTCCCTTCATCGTCCGAATGCTGACCTTAAAGCAGCGGACTTTCGTGCTTCAGCTTGAGCCGTTCCCAACGCCGGTTGACCTCTTCCTCGAAGGCATCCAGCAGTTCCTGGTCATGCAGCATGTGCTTCGTTTTACCCATCAGCTTCAACCATTCCTGCGGCGAGATCCGCTTGTTTTTCGCCTCCGGATTGTAGGTGATGTTCGTCACGCCATGCTCGACTTCGTACAATGGGAAGAAGCAGGAGTCTACTGCCGTTTTCAGGATTTTCGTACCGAGCTGATCCTCAGACCGCCAGTTGAGCGGACAGGTACTAAGCATTTTTCCGTAAACCAAGCCTTCATGTTGTGCGTACCACTGCGCTTTGGCCGCCTTCATAATCAGGTCCTGCGGGAAAGCTTCCGCCCCGGTAAACACGTACGGGATATTCGTCGCCGCCATGATCTGCGGAGTATCCTTGTGATGGAACGCTTTCCCCTTCTGCGCCTTGCCTACGCCGGACGTGCTGGTCTGATGCCCCAGCGGCGTGGAGTAGGAGAGCTGTGAGCCGGTGTTCATGTACCCTTCGTTGTCGTATTCCAAAATAATCATCTTGTGGTTCCGCAGCGCCGAGCCAATCGCCGGCCCCATGCCGATGTCCATCCCGCCGTCACCGGTCACCATGATGAAGGTCACGTTATCCGAAACGTCGATCTCCCCGCGGCGCTTCCGCTCCCAGAATGCCTCAACGACACCGGCTACAGTGGCAGCCCCGTTCTGGAACAGGTTGTGGATGAACGTTTGCTTATGCGAGGTATAAGGATAGCCAGCTGTCACGACGTACGAGCAGCCGGTCTGGAACAACGTAACGACATCGCCTTCAATCCCTTTGAAAAACAGCTCCAACGAAGAGATCGCGCTGCAGCCCGGACATGCCCCATGGCCCGGCGCCAGCCGCTTCGGCTTCGCCGTCAGGCTGCGCAGCGGCGGCAGCTTCACCTTCAGCTTGCCGGTTGCCTCATCCGGCGTTACTTGAATCAGCCCGCTGTTAAAGGCATCGCCGTACTGCGGCGTCAAGATCGGTTTGAGCTCGTGCACCGGATCCCCGGGCACCTGCCCAAAATAATCGAACGGCACCGCAGCTTCGCCTTGGTTCATCGCCTCAATGGCCAGGTTAAAGAACGCTTCCGCTTCATCCGGATAGAAGTCTTTACCGCCCAGGCCAAACACGCGGGACAAGACGATCGTTTGGTTCGCCGGGTCCAGCTTCAGCGCGGAGCGGATTTCATGCGTCATATTGCCGCCTTTGCCGCCGTAGGAATCGGCGCGTTCCCCCACCAGCAGCGCTTTGACGCCCCGCAGCGCGGTGCGGATCTCCTTCGCCGGGAAAGGCCGGATGACGTTCGGCCGAATGAGCCCCGCTTTAATCCCCTGACCCCGCAGCTTATCCACGATGATCTTGGCCGTTTCCGCCGCCGAGTTCAGCAGAAATAAAGCGACCTCCGCATCCTCCATTTGATACAATTCGAGCACCGGGTAATCGCGTCCCGAAATCGCCTTATATTCGGCAGCGATTTGTTGATACACTTCGGCTGCCCGCTCCTGAGCCAGGTGCAGCTGGTAGTGGTTATTCAATAGGTCATCGCCGTTCATATGCGCGCCAACCGAGATCGGCCGCGACGGATCGACTACGTTATCAAATCCGACCGGCGGCGTTTCACCTACGAACGCCCGGACCGTCTTGGCGTCCTTGAAATAACTTAACTTCCGTTTCTGATGAGACGTGAAGAACCCGTCATAGGCAACGATCACTGGCAGACGAACCTCTGGATGCTCCGACCACTTCAGCGCCATGATGTTCATGTCGTATGCCGCTTGCGGGGTGCTCGCCGTCAGGATCAACCAGCCGGTGTTCAGCGCGAAATACAAATCGGAGTGGTCGCCGCGAATATCCAGCGGACCGCTGATCGCGCGCGTGACCAGGTTCAGCACCATCGGGAACCGCGTCCCGGACTGCACCGGCAGCTGTTCGATCATGTACATGAACCCGTTGGCGCTGGTCGCATTGATCACCCGAGCCCCAGCGAGTGCTGCCCCGTAACAGATCCCCGCCGAGCCATGCTCCCCATCCGCTGCAATCAGCTGGATATCATGCAGGCCTTGCGACTTCTTCTGGTCCAGTATTTGCGCGATCTCCGTGGACGGCGTGATCGGAAAATACCCCATCACATGGTAATTGATCTGAGCCGCCGCCATGGCTGCCGCTTCATTGCCTGACTCGAAGGCCGTCGTTTGTTCCGCCAGCGTCATTTTCGTGATTTTCTCTTCGGTTATAGACATCGATAAAGTCCTCCTTTAGGCTCTTCTGCGAGTTCAAAATACCTTGACCTTGGAAAAAAACCTCTACTGAAAGACGTGAGCGACGCGGTGGCTGTCGGCATATCCGGGTTCCTCCCGACGCATGCTAAGCGCCCCCGTTGGGCAGATTTCCACGCATTTCAGGCAACCTTTGCAATATTGGTAGTCGATTCCGCTCAAGAACATTTGCGGGCGCCCCTTCTTGTCCTCCCCAGCTTCCCACACGAAGCAAAGATCGGGACAAACCGAGTCGCAGTTAGCACAATGGATGCAGCTGTCCGTATCCAGCTCCGGCACAAAACCCTGTCGGGAGCCGCTCAAATCCTTCAGCAGGCTGTTGCCCTGCGCCCGGATAATGCCGCCCGGCGCCTGCGTCTTATAGCCGAGCAGCGGCTGCGGCCGTTCGAATTGTATCCCTTGTACCCCCTCGGGAGCCGGGATCGTCTGGAAGCGCACCTCATGATACCCCCGGTCGAACGTACGCAGATTGGGCTCCACCAAGTGCGGGTATTTTTTCTGGAATGTATGCTGAATCACTTCGCGCATCGAATCTGGATCCAAAAAATCGCATATCCGGAACAACGCCCCCAGCATCGAGGTGTTCACCTTCGTATGCTCGTCAATGGCAATCCCCATCGCGTCCACCACAGCGAGCGTCCCGTAAGGGAACATCAGGTCGCGCCGAATTTCCTCAAAATCGCGGGTTGAGTTCACCAACACGATTCCGTCCGGCTTCAAGCCGCTTAGGACATTGACCGTCTTGTGCAGCGCTTCATGGAACACGCCGATGACGTGGGGTTCCTCGATTGGGCTGTGGTCATGGATCTCCACGTCCGGCTCGCAAAAGCGGATAAAGCTCTTCACCGGGGAGCCCTTCTTCTCCGAACCATAAGACGAGAAGCTTGCTCCATTTAGGCCGAGCCCAAGCACCCCGGATTCCGCCAGCATCTTCCCGGCCAGGTTGGCGCCGAGCCCGCCGATAGATTCCAGCCGAATTTCAAAAAAGCCAAGGTCATTGGTTTTGGTCAATATGCTCATTCGCCATGTCTCCTCTACGTTTTTTGTGAAATAATTCACGAATAATAACGAAATAAAAATGCCTCATCTCTTGACTCAACCGACTTCTGTGCAACGATGACTAAGCATGACGGCGGCTTGCCAGCGCCTTCAGGCTGTCCCCCCTTCCCATATCTACGGAAAAGCCCGCGGCTTCAATCCGGAGCTCAAGGCAATGCCTGCACTGGGCGGATTCATCACCCGTGCAGATTTTGTTGTTGTACAAAGCGTATTTCTTGCGGACGGCAACGGGTGACAGATTGGGCATGACCACATTGGCCCCGGCCTTCAGCGCCAACTCCCTTCCTTCCGGGTGTAACGTACCAAGCGCGGTTGTCGCGGGAATTAAGGCTTCGGGAAGGAACAGGCGGGCCAGCGCGACCATAACCAGTGTATCCTCCAGCGATCCGGCCTTCGCATTGCCAAGCGGGGTCTGATCATGGGGAATAAACGGGCCAATGCCAATCATGTCTGGGTTTAGCGTTTGGAGATAGTTCAAGTCCTCCGCTAAATCCTCCGCGGTCTGGCCGGGCAACCCGACCATAAAGCCTGCACCAACTTGATAGCCGATCGACTGCAGCGTCTCCAAACATTGGCGCCGGTGATCAAAGGACATCGAAGGATGCAGCGCCTGGTACAACCTTCGGGAAGCGGTTTCATGACGCATCAAAAAGCGATCCGCCCCCGCTTCATACAGCAATCGGTAGGTTTCCGCCTCCCGCTCGCCGATGGATAAGGTGATGGCCGCATCCGGAAACTCCGCTTTGATCTCCCGGATTAAGGCAGCCAGCAGATCGGCCGTATACCAGGGATCCTCCCCGCTTTGGAGCACAAACGTGCGGAAGCCCAGCTCGTATCCTTCCCGGCAGCATTCGAGAATCTCCTCCGGGCTGAGCCGATAACGCTCCGCTTCGCGATTCCCGGCCCGCAGTCCGCAATACAAGCAGTTCCGCCGGCAGTAGCTTGAAAATTCAATCAAACCGCGCATATACACCTTGTCCCCGTAAGCCTGCTCCCGCCTTAGACGGGCCAATCGGAAGAGCTCCTTGCGCGTTTCGACATCCATATGCTCCAGTAGATCGACGAGCTCCTCCTTGGAGAGCTCTCCCCGCGCATAGAGCTTGTGCACGAGCTGTTTCATCAGGCAATCATCCTTTGGATAGACTGGATTATGGACCTTGGTATACCCCATGGCTGTCGTGAAAAACGATGAACGAAATAGTTGTGAATATTTTCACTTTGTAAGCGTTTTAAATTATCTTCATTGATTGGATCACCCCGGTTTCTGAATAGTGAGCTGCAGCCTGAACGACGATAGGATCTGTTGTTAAGTTGGATGGTTACAGCGTCTGTTGGTGGTTTGATGATCCGAAGATGGTTAGTTCGATGGTTCGTTCGATGGAAAGTTGCTTGATCGTTAGGTGCGCTTGTGATTCGTGGATGTGTGCCGTGTGCGCAGCGTCGATGATTTCGACATGAGGTTGATACAAGAGGAGTTTTCTAAGAAGTGCATTTACTATATTACCATGAATTCACAGTTTGGCTAGGACTTTTTTTACACTCTTGTGAGGTAAAAAAAAGAGCATGCCCCGCCCGAAGAAACGGAACATGCTCTGAGCGTCACTATGTCAGGACCAGTCCAGACCGGTCTCTTTGGCGATCGGCTCTTCCTTGATTAAGGTATACATCGAAGCAGCTTCATCCTTACGAGTCGTTTCGACCAGACGTTCGACGCGCACGGTCACCAGCTTCTGGCCGAATTGAACCGTAATTTCGTCGCCCACCTTCACCGTACTGCTCGGTTTGGATTCGCGCCCGTTGATCAGAACTCTGCCTTGTTCGGAGACGTCCTTCGCCACGGTGCGCCGCTTGATCAGCCGCGATACCTTCAGGAATTTATCGAGACGCATTATTTTACAGCTTCTTTAAGTTTGTTGCCCGCTTTGAATGCCGGAACTGTGGAAGCTGGGATTTCGATTGTTTTGCCGGTTTGCGGGTTGCGGCCCGTACGACCGGAGCGTTTGCGAGTTTCGAATGTACCGAAGCCGATCAGTTGAACTTTGTCGCCGCTAGCAAGTGCATCGGTAATTTCGCCGAGAAAACCATTCAATACGGATTCAACGTCTTTTTTCGTCAAACCGCTTTTGCTGGAAATGTTGTTGATCAGATCTGTTTTGTTCATTAATAATGCCTCCCAATAATTAAAGAAATAGGTGATACCTTGGCACTATAGGCTTCAGGCCTGCCTTCAAGCCTACCCAGCGCCAGATGGTTATCTTTGTATGAGTATTCTTGCTTGATTTGAAAAATCCTGCACTCTCAGGGAACTTTTTTTGCTTTTTTCGCAAAAAAACTGAAATTTAGTCCTTTTCTCCCATCATTCCCGTTCTTTCGACTTAGCTTCGTCCCATAAGGCGTCCATTTCGGCTAATGTGCTGTCGCCAGGTGTTTTGCCCTGTTCGCGAAGCCGTTCCTCGACATAATGGAACCGCTCCGTAAATTTGCGGATCGTCCGCGAGAGGGCTTGCTCCGGATCAACTCCGATGTACCGGGCAGCATTCACCACCGAGAACAGCACGTCGCCAAGCTCCAGCTCCTGTGACTCAGGATCTTGCTTCTGCGCGACGGCTTCCCTCAGCTCGCGGATCTCTTCCTCCAGCTTAGACCATACCCCGTCGATGTCCTCCCAGTCGAATCCGGCCTTGGCCGCCTTCTTCTGAAGCTTGTACGCCTTCATCAAAGCCGGCAAATCGCGCGGCACCCCGCTGATGACTGATTGGCGCTCCGGCTGGATGCCTTTGCGTTTCTTCTCCTCGGCCTTCATCGCTTCCCAGTTGTTCAGCGCCGCCTCGGCATCCTCCGCACTCAAATTGCCGAAGACATGCGGATGGCGGTAAATCAGCTTCTCATTTAGCTCCTGGATGACATCATACACCGTAAAAGTGCCGGTCTCCTCCTCCATCTGGGAATGGAGCATGATTTGCAGCAGCAGATCGCCAAGCTCCTCGCGCATGTGGTCGGGATCGTCGTCGTCGATCGTCTCCAGCACCTCGTAGGTTTCTTCGATCAGATTTTTGCGAATCGATTCATGCGTCTGCTCGCGATCCCACGGACATCCACCCGGACTGCGCAAAATCGACACGATCTCATGAAGCCGCTGGAAGCTGCGGTTGCGAAGCGTATCGTCCTCGCTGGCCGGCACATAGACCAGGGACAGGTTCCCGTAGCCGGTCATACGATCCAGTTCAAACAGCGGAACGCGCTCGATCCGCTCCTGGCCCGCCACCCCAAGGGCATGTCCCACAACGACCGGATAATCGTCAGGCAGCAGCTCCATTAACCCCAGCTTGACTTCCGAAGCAGTGATCTGGTCATAAACTTGCCCTATTAACGTATGCCGTCTCGGATCGATCGCTTCCCCCCGGACCTCCGAGGCGTCTAACAGGAGGAACCCTTCGATCGGATCGAAGCCCAGACGAACGAAGGCCTCGTCCAGGAAGCTCTCCCCGCCGATGATATCGAGCGAGATTCCATGCTCCGGACAGCGTTCCCGCAACAGCTTCACCGTCGCTTCGGCAACCAGCGGATGCCCAGGAACAGCGTATACGATATTCTCTCCCTGTCGCCCTGCTTCAGCCCGCGCTAACAGTCTGGAGGCAATCTCCTCATAAACGGAAGGAAAATCGTCCTTCGCTTCATACACCTCGTCGAACGAAGTAAATT
>NZ_GG695988.1:52492-81122 GCF_000159955.1 Paenibacillus sp. oral taxon 786 str. D14
TCAGCGCCGCTGCTGCGCCGTACGCGGCGACGCCGGCGATGGCGGCGCCGGTGATGCCAAGCTGCGGCACGAGCACCGCGTTTAACGCGGTCTTGAGCAATGCCGCAGCGAGCAGGTGCAGCGCCGGGGCGCGCACGTGGCCGAGGCCCTGTAACAGGGCACTCGTCGCTGCGACCAGCGCGCCGGGCGCCGCCGTCCAGGCCACCCAAGCCAAGGTGGCCGATCCCGCCGCATCCTCGTACAGCATGACGTTGATGGGCGCAGCCAGCAAGGCCAGGCCCAGCGAAGCCGCCAGGCCGATCAGCCAGAACCAGCGCAAGGCCAGCTGCACCTGACGCCGGATCGCCCCGGTATCTCCCTTCATCTGCAGCTCGGCCATCGCGGGCACAAACAACACCGACAGCGACGTCGCCAGCATCGTGACGAGCTGAACCAACGGGATACCCCGGTTGTAAATCCCCACCTGGGCCATGATCTGCAGCTCCTCCCCATGGGCGGAAAGCAGCCGCGGCAGCGTGAACGTATCCACCAGGCTGATCAACGGCACCCCAAGCGAGGCCAAGCTGATCGGCAGCGCAACCTTGAAGAGCGCGGACCATCGCTGCCCCCTTGTTTCCCGAGGCAACAATCGTTTCTCGTCAGTCAGCGGCTGATCCGCCTCCGCCGATGGTCCGGCTTCCCGCCGCTGCAGCGAAGAACGGGTATAGCCCCGCCAATACAGCAGCATCACGGCAAGACCCGCAGCTGCTCCCGCGGAGGAGCCGACCAATGCCCCTCCGGCAAGATCCGCATCAGCGGCTCCCAGCCGGCTTAACGCCAGCAGCAGGACGATCATCACCGTGACACGAATGGCCTGCTCCACCACCTGGGAGACCGCGGTCGGCGTCATATTTTGGTGTCCCTGAAAATATCCCCGCAGCGCCGCCGCCACCGGGATGAGCAGCAGCGCAGGCGCCGCCCCGCGAAAAGCCGGAATCAACAAGCTGCTTCCGATGAGCTGCGATAATACCGGGGCGCCAAAGTAAAGCAGCACCGCAAAGGCAACCCCCAACACCAGCATCGTCGCCGATGCCAGTCGCAGCACCTCGCTCCGCTCCCGTTCCAGCCCAGGGGCCTGGCGTTCCGCAATAAATTTGGCCACCGCCGCCTGAAACCCCGAGGTCGTGAGCGTAACCAGCAGGGTGTACAAAGGGTATACCGTATTATAAATGCCGAATACGCCGTCTCCCCCGATATTTTGCAGCGGGATCTTCTGCAGCATTCCCAGCAGCTTGGTGATTAGCGCCGCCGCGCTCAGAACGGCCGCTCCCTTTAGCAGCTTGGAGGACAGGCTTTCCTTCGTTTCCATCATGGCAACCTACTTTGCTTTAACAGTCATCAGCATGTTTTTTAAGCTAACAGGTTCCATTATAAGACGAAACGGAGGCCATCGCCATTTCCTAAGCCCCAACACAAAAAAACTTACACATCCCTCTACGTTTCGGACGGACGGCGTCCGCCCCAAACAGCGGTGTGTGTAAGTTCCTCCATGCGTCTTGCGGATATCTTGAGTTCTTTTTATTGCTCCATCTGTTTTGCGAGAAAACCGGCAGCTGTCTCCGCCATTTTCGATTCCAAGTCGGACATCTTCACAGAATCGTCCTTGTTCACAAGCACCACAGTCCCGATCGGGTCACCGCCAGCAATAATCGGCGCAATGACAAACGAAGAGATGTTTTCTGGATGATCCTTCGTAATTTCGTACGATCCAGACGCTGTTTCCATGATGATTTTACGGCTATCCATGCTGCTCTCCAGCAAGGAACTAATTTGCTTATCCAGGTATTCCTTCTTGGAAGCGCCTGCGACAGCAATAATCGTATCCCGGTCGGAGATTAAGGTAATATGGCTGGTGCTCTCATACAGCGACTCCGCATATTCCTTGGCAAAATCGCCCAATTCCCCGATCGGCGAATATTTCTTCAAAATCACTTCTCCATCCCGGTCCACAAAGATTTCGAGCGGATCTCCTTCCCGAATCCGCAACGTTCGGCGGATTTCCTTAGGGATAACAACACGGCCTAAATCATCGATACGGCGTACAATACCAGTAGCTTTCATTTCACTTGATGCCCCGCTTTCTTAGAAGTTTTGAACTACGGCTTGATTTCCTAAAGCTTCACCTAATCGGACTTTATACGTAATCTGCGGCTTACGCAGATGTATGCGCCATAAGCTTCGCCAACGGCCGAAGGTGGGGACAGGGATGGCTTGTTCTGTGATTCTGACCATAGTATTCATCCCGGGCGAACACCTTATTCATCATAATGAACCATGATTTTTAACAGCTGGATGCGTATAAGGAACAATAGGTCCGTCCGCAAAAAAAGCAACGCAAACCTTCTCCGCGCTGCTTCCTAAGCTCTGCTTTATTTGCTCGTATTGCCGCTGTTGGAGCCGGCATTGTTGGCAGCACCGTTGCCCGTGTTGCTGCCCGTTCCGGTGTTTCCGGCATTGCCGGACCCTTCTGTACCGGCATTCGTACCCGTGTCAGTTCCTGCATTGGAGCCATTGCCCGCATTGGTGTCCGTTCCCGTGCCATTTTCGCCGGTGCTCGTTTCCACTTTAGGCAAGTCGATTTTCTTGATGATCTTCTTCTCTAGATCCCCCGCCATGAACTCGTCCAATTTGTTCGAGGCCAGCGTTGTTTGGATCATGTCCTTCTGTTCCTGCGTCAGATCCTCAAATTTCTTCTCGGTCCGAGATTCCACGCGAATGATGTGGTAGCCGTATTCCGTCTTCACTGGATCACCAATTTGGTTCAGCGGTTGGGTCAAAGCAGCTTGTTTAAAAGCTTCTACCCAGTTGCTCACTTCCACGTTCTCGTACAAACCGCCGTTATCCTTGGAGCCCGGATCCTCGGAGTACTGCTTCGCCAACGCGGCGAAATCCTCGCCCTTGTCCAGTTTCGCTTTCACTTCCTTCGCCAGCTTGAGCGTTTCCTCTTCAGTCCGCTCTTTGCCGTCTGGATCGGTGAAGTTAATCAGGATATGGCGGACCGAAGCCGTCGTATAGTCCTGTTTTGTCGCTTCGAATTCCTTCTTCACATCATCCTCAGAGATCTTCTGCCGTTCGCCTTCCATCACGGTATAAATCCGAACCATATAGTCCTTGAATTCAGCTTCGGATACCTTCTGGGCGTCCAGCATATTTTTGAAGTTCTCTTCGCCGTAGGACGATTTCATCAAATCAAACTGCTCCTCGGCTTTCTTCTTGCCGGCTTCTTTCGTCTTCTCGTCGGCTTTGGCTTCAAGGTATTCATACGCGATCTCCTGCTTCACCAAATATTGACGGAAGTCTTCCATTTGCATGAATTGTTCCATTTGCGGCTGAAGGGCAAGCACGATCCGCTGCTCGCGGTCGAATTCGTTCTCCGTAATTTCGCCGCCTTCGTACGTCGCAATAACCTTACTCGTATCTTTCCCTCCCGAGCTTGCATTCTTGCCGCATCCAGCCATAACGGAAAAAGCCAGTACCGTTACAAGCGCAATCAGCAGCATTCTCCATGAGCGCCTTTTACTTTGAAACATTCTGTAGTTCCCCTTTCACTTTGAACGCATCCTTCAGGGCGCCGAGAAACTGCTCCAGCAAGCCCATCATTTCTTTGTCGTCCATTCCCTTGGTATTTATCCGGATAAGCATCACGGACCCTTGACTAAATTGTACACATCTTCCGAACAGATTGCCAACTTCCGCAAGCTTGCTCGGAACGATGGCCTGTTCCTGTCCTTCGTAGAACTTGATCGTCACTTCCTCGCCCCGCAGCGTCATAGACTCGATGCCATACTGCTTGCCGTACAACTTGACGCGGGCAACCGCCAGGAGATTCTGCACGGCATCCGGCAGCTCCCCGAACCGGTCGAGCAACTCGTCCTCCAACTCGGCCACGTCCTCAAAAGTCTGCACAGAGGCTGTCTTCTTGTAGATCTCGATCTTCTGAATGCTGTCGTAGATGTAATCCGACGGCAAATACGCGTCGATGCCCAAATCGATCGTGGTGTTCCAAGTCGCCTCAGCCGGCGGGGTCTCCCCAAGCATCGTAATTTTACGCTTCTGAATTTCTTCCGCCAGCATCTGCGAATACAGATCAAAGCCGACGGAAGCGATGAAGCCATGCTGCTCCGCACCAAGCAAATTCCCGGCGCCGCGGATGGCTAAGTCGCGCATGGCGATTTTGAAGCCGGAACCGAGCTCCGTAAATTCCTTAATCGACTGCAGCCGTTTCTCCGCAACTTCGGTTAAGGACTTATCCTTTTGATATGTGAAATAAGCATAGGCAATCCGGTTGGATCGTCCAACACGGCCGCGCAGCTGATACAGCTGGGACAAGCCCATCTTGTCCGCATCATGCACGATCAGCGTATTGACGTTCGGAATGTCCACTCCGGTTTCAATGATACTGGTGCTGACCAGGACGTCGTATTCCCCGTCAAGAAAATCGAGAATCGTCTTCTCCAGCTCCTGCTCCGACATCTGCCCATGACCAACGACAACTCGCGCTTCCGGCACGAGCATAGAGATTTGTGCGGCCATTTCATGAATCCCTTGCACGCGGTTATACAGGTAATAAATCTGTCCGCCCCTCGCCATTTCCCGTTCGATTGCTTCGCGCACGAGCGACTGACTGTACTCGACGACATACGTCTGCACCGGGAACCGGTTTTCCGGCGGCGTTTCAATGACCGACAGATCCCGTACGCCCAGCATGGACATATGCAGCGTCCGCGGAATTGGGGTCGCCGTCAGCGTCAGCACGTCTACGTTGGTTTTCAGTTTCTTTAACTTCTCTTTATGGGTGACGCCAAACCGCTGCTCTTCGTCAACGATCAGCAGTCCCAAGTCTTTAAAGACCAGATCCTGCGACAAAATGCGGTGGGTTCCGATCACGATATCCACCGTGCCCTGACGAATCCCCTTGATGGTTTCGTTCTGCTCCTTGCGGCTGCGGAAACGGCTAAGCGTCTGAATGTTGATCGGATAACCGGCAAACCGCTCCCGGAACGTCTCATAGTGCTGCTGCGCCAAAATCGTCGTTGGCACAAGCACGGCAACCTGCTTGCCTTCAATCGCTGCCTTAAAGGCCGCGCGGATAGCGACTTCGGTCTTGCCATAACCAACGTCACCGCACAGCAGGCGGTCCATTGGACGGCTTTGTTCCATATCTCTCTTGATTTCCTCAATGGCCCGCAGCTGGTCCGGAGTTTCCTCATACGGGAACATCGCTTCGAATTCCTGCTGCTCCGGAGTGTCCTTCTCGAAGGCATACCCCGGGGCAGCTTGCCGCTCAGCGTACAGCTTGATCAAATCGTCGGCGATGTTCTGGACGGAGGAACGAACCTTGTTCTTCACGCGGTTCCACTCGTTGCCGCCCAGCTTATAAATCTTCGGTTCCTTGTCCTCGGAACCCACGTATTTCTGAATCATGTCGATCTGTTCGATCGGTACCGACAGCTTGTCGCCGCCGGCATAGAGGATATGCATGTAATCCTTGTGGATCCCGCCGACCTCCAGCGTACCGATGCCCATGTATTTCCCGATCCCGTGGTTCTGGTGAACGACGTAATCGCCGACCTTCAGCTCGGTATAACTCTTGATCCGTTCGGCATTGTCCATGCTCTTGGCGACGCGGCGCGCTTTGCGCTGCTTCTGGGAGAACATCTCGCCTTCGGTAATCACGACGAGGTGTACAGAAGGCAGTTCGAAGCCGGACTGCAGGTTGCCTTGCAGTAATTGAGGCTCATCAATGCCGTAATCCTGCAGCACCCGCCGCATCCGATCCATGCGCTCTTCGGTGCTGGCCAACATGATGACGTGGGCGCCGCTTTTTTTCCAACGCTCCATCTCTGCCTTTAAGACATTCATTTGCCCATGAAAATCCTGCATTGCCCGCGTAACGAAATTCACGATATTTTGCGGCTGGGAATGCGGGACTTGACGCAGGAACAATGACAGAAACAACGTCTGGAACGGACGATGGTAGATCAGATGATCCACGTCCACCGCAAGCGGCAGGTCGGGGAGACTCTTCCCGTTCTGGTACAGGTGCAGATTCCACTCCGCCTCATCGCGTTCCAGCTGCTTGGCCGTTTCCAGCAGGCGCGACGGTTCGTCCAGCAGAAGCAGCGTATCCTCTGGCATGTAGTCGTATAACGTTTTTCGCTCTGGATAGATCAAAGAAATATATTTATAGATTTCCGAAAAATAAACATGCTCGCGCAGCATTTCGATTTCTTTGTACATCTCTTCGCGGAGACGATTTTTGGCCTGGCGGTCGGTCATCTTGTCCAGCTGGATCTCCAGCTTCTCGGATAACGCCTGCGCTGCCTGGCCCATCCGTTCCTTCGTTGCGATCAGTTCCTTGCAAGGTGGAATGAACACTTCCTTGATCTGGTCCACCGATCGCTGATCCGCCGGATCAAAGGTCCGGATCGAATCGACCTCATCATCAAACAACTCCACCCGGTATGCCATGGACGCTGTCAGTGGATAAAAGTCAATGATGCCCCCGCGCAGGCTCATTTCGCCGCGGGATTCCACTCGTTCGACCCGCTCGTAGCCCAGCTCGACCATTTGAGCCATGAAACGCTCCAGCTCCAGCGTGCCCCCGAGCCGGACGGTCAGTCCCGCTTCGGCCATGGCCTCCGGCGTTGGGATATAGCGGCGAATACCGGAATAAGGCACCACCACGATGCCCCGGAATCCCCGGGAGCATTGCAGCAGCACCTCGATCCGCTGGGCCAGCGTTTCCGGGCTGGATACGGCCGATTCGGCAGCAACCAGCTCATTCGCCGGGTACATCAGCACCTGATCCGGTGATAACGCTTCCTGTAAATCTTCATACATTTTCTGTGCGGAGAACATATTGTGGGTCACGACGAGCAGCGGCCGTTTCGTTTCCTGATGCAGCGCGGCTAGCATCACTTGCCTGGATGAACCCGACAAGCCGGAAATCAACTGCTCCTTCATGCCCGAATTAATGCCCGCAACCGTCGAAGCAAAATCGGTATCGCGTGAAAAAGCTTCAATAAGTGCTTGTAGCAAATGAGGCACCTCTCTTACTGCTGATGGATAGAAATCTATGGCTAGACGAAAAGGGTAAGTCCAGCTTACCCGAACCAAAAAGGAGCCTCAGCAACGTGCCAAGGCTCTATAACCGTATATTCCGGTAAATTTGTCCATTGTTCCTCGTAGCTTGCAGTCTACTGCAAAGGATTGGCGAGCAGCAGCAGTTCCGGGTTATGATCAAGTGCTTCCTTGCAATAGTCGCAGGTCACCCGGACCGTCATTTCGCCGTTTGAATCATACGCTATTATATCTCTCCGCTCATCGGGGGTCAAGGAATGGAAGCCTAATTGGGCTTCTGTGACTTGAGGCGATTCGATTCTACCAATCACCGTTCGGCAGTGCCGACAAACATAGTTTACAGCCATCTATATGCCTCCTGAAGATTCATTATGTCTCCAGTATGCCCCAAGCGGACGGCTTTTAGCCTATCGACCCTGCTAGATCAATTATTTAGCCGTTAAACTTTGCCATCGTTTGTTCGAAGGTATGGTCCAGGCTATATTCCAATGCATCGCATGCCGCTTGAATGGACTGATCAAGCAGCGGCTTATCTTTCTTCGGAAACGGCGACAGAACATAATCTACGACCGCATACCCTGGCTCCGGCCGGGAAATGCCCATCCGAATTCGGTTAAACGTCTGCGTGCCGATATGTTGAATGATCGACTTAATGCCGTTGTGCCCACCGGCACTGCCTTGATATCTCAGCCGATTACGCCCCAACTCGGTGTCGAGGTCGTCGTACACCACGATCATGTCTTCAATCGACGCCTTATAGTAGTCCATATAAGCGCGCACCGCTTCGCCAGATAAATTCATGTAGGTCATCGGCTTGATCAGCACGACTTTCCCGCCCGGCAGCATCCCCTCTCCAATCAAAGCCTTGCACTTGCTTTGCTTGATCTCGATGCCATGCCGGCGCGCCAGCTCATCCACGGCCATAAAGCCGATATTATGCCGGGTTTTCTCATATTGGGCTCCCGGATTGCCGAGCCCTACGATCCACTTCATGGGTCATGTCCCTCCAAACGCTAATGTATCTTCAAACCGCCTCTGGTGCTTGATTGTTCGTTAAACTAACTACTACTTGCCTCGAATTAACTGGAAAATGTACCGTTAATTTCGGCGTGGATCGGCTGTCCGCGCAACTAACGGTAAAACCTACTGTTAATTTCAGCGAAATTGCCACTTTAGCGAAAAAGTACCCAAATTAACTATACAATTTACCGTTAAATCGCCCAAAACCTACGTTCCCGCCAAAATTAACGGTAGAAATTCCAGTTAGTTTGTATTCACCGACGGGGAGTGCCAACAATCCCGTCGTCCCTACTACTCCCCACCCCACTGCCACTCCAGGGCATTGCGGCCAACACCCTAACGAGGACGTTGCCCTCAGCGTATGGCCATCACCACTCGATCGGTGGGGCAGCATTGTCCGTTGGGCGGATTCAGGCAAGAGGGGGAAATGTTCTGAAGAAGCGAGGCGTTCGCCTTTGTGAGCGGATTTCTACCACTTCTGATTTTAGTCCAATTCAAGAAATCCGCGAGCAACAGCGATCGTAAGAACATTTCACACGGATGCCTGCCTCCGCCTAACACCCAACACTGCCAATACACCGATAGGGGTTACGTCCCCGATTGGGAGGACGCAACCCCTGGTGTGGCAGTGACCATTTTATTCGATCTCGAACAGCTTGCTGATCGACAGCTCCTCGTGCACGCGAATAATCGCTTCGCCCATCAGCGGAGCGACGGACAGCACTTTGAGCTTGCTTGTCGGATTTGGATGCGTGATCGGGATCGTGTCGGTCACGATCACTTCCTTCAGCGGAGAGTTTTCCAGACGTTCCATTGCCGGACCGGACAATACAGGGTGCGTACAGCAAGCGTACACTTCTTCTACCCCGCCTTCCTTCAGCGCGTTAGCGCCAAGGACAATCGTACCGGCGGTATCGATGATGTCGTCGACGAGAATCGCGGTTTTCCCTTCGATGTTCCCGATAATGTTCATGACTTCGCTGACATTCGGTTCCGGACGGCGCTTGTCGATGATCGCCAGCGGCGCGTTCAGGAAATCAGCCAGCTTACGGGCACGAACCACCCCGCCATGGTCAGGCGAGACGACAACCGGATTCGCGATATGCTTGGAACGGAAATACTGGGCCAAGATCGGCACGCCTAGCATATGATCAACCGGGATATCGAAGAAGCCTTGGATCTGCATCGCATGAAGGTCCATCGTAATGACCCGGTGAGCGCCGGCTTTCTCGATCAGATTGGCAACCAGCTTCGCCGTGATCGGATCGCGCGAACGGGCTTTCCGGTCTTGGCGGGCGTAACCGTAATACGGGATAACGACATTAATGCTCTTGGCCGAAGCTCTTTTCAAAGCATCCACCATCACGAGGAGCTCCATCAAGTTATCGTTGACAGGTGCGCAAGTCGATTGCACCACATAGACGTGGCAGCCCCGAACGCTTTCGGACAGCTTGACCTGTATTTCGCCGTCACTAAAGCTCGTCGTCTCCGATTCGCCCATCGGAATGCCGATATAGTCAGCGATTTGATGAGCCAATTTCGGATTGGAGTTACAGGTGAATATCTTTAATTTAGAATCACAATAAGTCATAAAATTAAAACCCTCCGTGCTGTGTAGATAGCGTCAGGGAGTCTCTTAAACAACCCGCCTTCACAGCTACCCCGTCTATTCAAATGGTCACTGCAGATCACTGCATTTGAAATTAAGATTGTTGCTGTCTTTCCTTCTTCGCTTTCGCCCGGGCACGAATCTTCTCGGCATAGCCGGGTTTATTCTCCTGCCGGGTTCTGGCAATAGCAAGATCATTGTCCGGAACCGATTGCGTAATCGTGGATCCGGCAACGACATAAGCGCCTTTGCCCACCTTCACCGGAGCGATCAAGTTGACGTTACTGCCGACAAAGGCATCGTCCTCAATCTCCGTAATGGACTTATTATAACCATCATAGTTCACTGTTATCGCGCCGCAGCCAATATTCACGTTCTTACCAACCTTCGCATCGCCGATATAGCTGAGGTGCGAGACTTTGGAGCCTTCATCGAGGGTCGCATTTTTAATTTCTACAAAATCGCCGACCTTCACATGCGCTCCGAGCTTCGCCCCTGGACGCAAATAAGCGAAAGGACCAACCGTCGTCTCCCGGCCGACTTCTGCCTGGCTGAGCACCGACTGTTTCACCTTCGCGCCGTTTTGGATCACGCTATCTTCGATTTCTGCGGCCGGCCCAATCACGCAATCTTCACCGATGGACGTTTTACCGGATAGAACGGTCCCCGGATAAATTACGGTATCCGCTCCAATGGTGACATCGGCCCCGATGTACGTGGAAGCCGGATCAATCACCGTTACGCCGTTCAGCATATGGCCCCGCACGATGCGTTCCCGCATGACGGCTTCCGCTTCTGCCAAGGCCACCCGGTCATTGACGCCAATCGATTCGCGAACGTCGGCTACTGCATAGCCTTCTACGATTTCGTTCGCCTGCACCAAAATGCCGATCACGTCGGTAAGATAATACTCCTGCTGGGCGTTGTTGTTCGTCACTTTCTCCAGTGCAGCAAATAATTTTGCATTATCAAAACAATAAGTGCCTGTGTTAATCTCCTGCACGGCGGCTTCCTCCGGCGAGCAGTCCTTCTGTTCAACGATCCGTTCAACCGTTCCGTTCGCGCCGCGGATCACTCGGCCATAACCATACGGTTGCTCCATCACCGCCGTAAGTACGGTCGCTGCCGCTCCCTTACGTTGATGAAGTTCGAAAAGAGCTTCCAGTGTTTCTGCCGTAACCAAAGGGGTATCGCCACAAATAACCAGTGTGACTCCTTCTTCTCCCGCCAATAATGGCCCGGCTTGCTTGACGGCATGTCCGGTTCCCAGCTGTTGCTCCTGCAACACGTATTCCGCCGATGCACCCAAATAGGATTTCACAGCTTCGGCCCCATGGCCAACAACGACGATGCTGCGTTCGCAACCTGCTTCTTGAACCGCGTTTAGTACATGCCCAACCATCGGTTTGCCGCAAACGGGGTGAAGCACCTTATAGAGCTTGGACTTCATCCGTTTTCCTTGACCTGCAGCAAGAACGATCGCTAACCTCTTCAAGTCCCCGGCCTCCTTCACACTTTTAAAAAAAGAAGTAGTTCTCTCTCTCATTAAAACTCATTACTGAATATATCTCATTTAGGGCAAAAAGAAAAGGGAGCCATGCGGACATGGCTCCCTTTTCCTCGAACCCCAATTAATCAACAAATCAAATAAATGCGACTTACGCCCCTTCTTCAATCGCTTCCTCTTGTTCGGCGGCACGCTCGTACTCAGCCAGAACTGCGGCTTGAATCTTCTCGCGGGTACCGGAGGAAATCGGATGCGCGATATCCCGGAACTCCCCGTCCGGCGTGCGCTTGCTAGGCATTGCTACGAACATCCCATTGTTCCCATCGATGACGCGAATGTCATGAACAACAAATTCGTTATCGATGGTAATGGATGCGATGGCCTTCATTCTGCCCTCAGAGCTGACTCGGCGGAGTCTTACATCCGTAATTTGCATATGTGTTCACCACCTTTTTCCATCAGAGACTTGGTGTATTATTCCACATAGCAAACCGAAATCCTTTTTTTTTGATCAACAAAATGGCCTAAAATCACGATTTTTTTTGATAAAACGGGGTTTTCGACATGTTTCGTCGAGAATTCTTACAATTTGAGGAGATCTCGACATAGTTCTTATTGTTCAAACTTCGAAAAATAATTCCCAGGTTCTACTGAAATCTCCTTTTCCTTGGGATCCACTGCCCGAAGCGTGGCCAGGGAAACGTAATCATGTAACAGACGCTGTTCGCTGGCAACTTCACCTGATTCAACCAGAACCCCGACTCCGGCAACCTCCGCGTTAAACTCAGCCAGCAGGTCAACCATCCCTTGAATCGTACCCCCCGCCTTCATAAAGTCATCGACGATCAAGACGCGAGAGTGTTCCTTCAATGCCCGGCGCGACAGCGTCATCGTATGCAGGCTCTTGTGAGAGCCCGATACGTAATTAATGCTAACGGCGGAGCCTTCCGTCACCTGATGGTCGCGACGAACCAGGACGACGGGCAAATTCAGTTCCGCTCCCGTTGCATAAGCGAGAGGAATCCCCTTCGTTTCCACGGTCATAATGCAGTCGATCTCCAAATCACCGAAGACGGTGGCAAACAACTTGCCCGCCTCATTCATCAGCGCCGGTTGTCCTAAGAGATCCGACATATACAAATATCCGCCCGGTAAAATTCGGTCTGGCTGCGCCAGCTTCTCACAGAGCTGCTGGATAAAAGCGTTCGCTTGCTCCCGTCCGACCCGGGGAATGTATTTCACGCCGCCGGCCGCACCGGCAAGCGTCAGCAATTCCCCCATGCCTTCACCTTCAAACACTTCTTTAATAATCCCCAGATCCTCGCTGATGGACGACTTGGCCGCCCCATACCGTTGCGCAAAGGTAGTCAGCGGGATTAAATGGTGTGGTCTAGACAACAGATAATGGGTCATCTCCACCAAACGAGCGCTTCTTTTTAATTTCTTCACGAAGTACCCCTCGCTAAATCCGAATATTTTAATGAAACTATAACACTTTTGTACGGATTTGTCCAAGCCTTGGAACGAGGAAGGAGTACCCGGCTCCAGTTCCGCAGCCGAGCTTCAAGTCAACAGCCGTACGGCGTAAACCTCTTTGCAGAACCCGCGCAATCCGTTATAGATGCGGGACACCTTCGATTCTTTCGAGACGAGCCCAAATACCGTAGGCCCGCTGCCCGACATTAACACGCCGTCCGCGCCAAGACGCAGCATCGCCTCTTTCAGTTGCGCTACCTCTGGATGAAGCTCCAGCGTCACCTGCTCCAGCACGTTACCGAGCGCTTGGCATACCTCCGTGAATGAGCGTCTCTCCAGCGCCTCCCGCATCCGGATTGCCGACGGATGATCGGTAATTCGCTCCGCCTTCAGGCGCCCATACACCTCGGCCGTCGACACGTTGATCGGAGGCTTCGCTAACACCACCCAGCATTGCGGCGGATTCACCAGCGGCGTCAGCACTTCGCCTCGCCCTGTCGCCAGCGCCGTCCCGCCCGTCACGCAAAACGGCACATCTGAACCCAACTCCGCCCCCAGCTCCTTGAGCTCCTCTTCGGGAATGCCAAGCTCCCATAGCCGGTTTAAGCCCCGCAGCGTAGCCGCCGCGTCACTGCTGCCGCCGGCAAGGCCGGCAGCCACCGGTATTTTCTTATCGAGGTGGATATAAACCCCGCTCCGCACGTTGTAGCGTTCCTTAATCAACTTCGCCGCCTGAAACGCCAAATTCTTCTCATCCAGCGGAATATATCCGGCCTGGCTCGAAATAATGATCGTATCCCGCGGAAGGGCGCTCATTTCCAAACGATCTGCCAGATCCACCATGGTCATGATCATCTCGACCTCATGGTATCCGTCAGGACGCTTATGTAACACGTCGAGCATTAAATTAATTTTGGCCGGTGCTTTTTCGTAAATTTTCATGCCGCTTCCCCACCTCAGCAATTCCGTGGAATATCCGCATCCATCCGGTCTTTTTGGCACATTCTTTAATTCTAAAAAAACGTTGCCTCCACGTCTATGTATGAAAGACAATTTTTCCTCCCTCTATCTTACTGCATCCAACGAAAAAAACGAAGCTCCCTGAAAGGGACGCTTCGCTGTGGCAGAGGTTATTGCTGTTTCGATGCCGCCTTCTCGGCGAGCTCGATCGCCCGCTTCACCATATTGCCCGCATCTTTCGCCTTGATGCCGCCCCAGCCCTCCTGCTGGACGGTATCGTAAAATCCCAGATCCTTCGCTAACTCGACCTTCAAGTTCTCCGACATCACGCTGCGTCTTCTTCGCGACATGGTCAGTCTCCTCCTTTGGCCATGGATATAGGAACGATGGTTAGTATACGCAGGCACCGTTTCGAGCATACACCGAAACTTTGTCCATCTAAGGTGAACACCCGACAACCTTGGTTGGTGAACCCAGCGACAGCGAGATCACCCTAACCTGCATCTTCGAACGTATCAAAAAAAACGGCCTCACCCGAAGGGCGAGAACCGTTTGCGGTTTGATTCATGATGTTCACGGTTTAATATACGAAATCCGCATCCCGTCGTTGTCGTCATAAACCATAACTTCAACGGATTCGGTCAGTATATCGGCATAACTGTAAGACACACGCTTAAAGGTTTGCTGCTCTTGATCCAGCTTCACAATGAAGACCGAAGGATAGGTCTCCTCCAATACTCCAGTGCGTTCGACGGTCTTCCGGCGACCACCGTTTGCCCGGAGCATAATTTTCTGTCCAACGTGGGCGTCGAGACTATGCTTTATTTCCGACAGCGCATTTTTAGCCATTGCCTGTGACCACCTTCTTTCTTTGTCCATTATACAGGAAAGTCACAAACTTGTCAAATCAGAATAAATAATTATATCAGCAGAAAAAAAGATGTGTCAACGATTATTTTTCGACATTTTCTTTTTACCTGATGGCTCAAGAGCCAGGTACTAAAAAATAACCGAAAGGTCCTGGGACACTAGCCTCAGTTCCTTCCGGCAACCTTTCACATGGACGGCACCACTTTGAGCGTCGACAAGTCCTTCAGTTTAGGCAATCCAATTCGGTAACTGCCACGAGTCTCGATCCCGCCAACCCCCTGGGCGCCGCTGATCGTATGATTCAGCACGTCAGTAATCTGGATCGTATCCCGAATCGAGGTGAGCGACGCTTTCGCAGCGATATACACCGGATCCAGCGCATGGATCAGCACCCGGCCGGGTGAACTCGCAAAATTAGCCCCCGCCTGCAGCAACGCCTCAAAATGCGACTGGCAAGCGCCGGCCACAATCGTTAACGTATCGAAATTCCGTTCGTATTGCCGAGCCATTTGAATGGCCTCCACGAAATACTTGGAATTTTTATAGCTGGTCAAATTATAAAGGTCGCTGGTGGGACGCGATTTCAACACGCCGTCATGACCGGTAATCACAACGATATCCGGCTTGACCACAGGCAGCAGACGGTACAGCGCACTCGCCATTTGCGATTCCGTGACATAGTATCCCTGAACCGGAACATGCAGCTTCTGATACAGGCTTAGGCTCTTTTGTAAATAGCGTTCATCCCCATCTAAATGCAGGACCTTCCCCGGGACCTCAAAATAGGCCGTCTCTCCTTGCCCATACAGATCCCGTCCAATCACCATTCGATTGCGTTCTGCCAATTCCTTGCGGTCTTGAGTTAACCGCTTCAGCGATTCCGTCGCCTTAATGCGGGCCCGCTGCGTCGTCTCTCCTGGGGAAGCCGGGTCTACCCTAACCAAATCAGTTAAGGGCGCATCCGCCAGCAGCCGGAATTCCGTTCCTTTAATAATCGCTTCACTCCGCACAATCTGTTCGATTCGGAACGTAACATCTCCACCGTATGATTTGCGGACGACCAAGTCTCCCAAATTCTCCAAATCCATCACCTCTATCCCATCGTATGGGCGACAAGAGGGAATGGTTACTCGCGGAGTTCCTTCACCCCGGCATTCAGCAGCGTATCACTCAGCTTGGCGAACTCGTCCAGGCTTAATGTCTCCGCCCGCCGGGAAGGCTGGATCCCGGCTTCCTCCAGCAGTTGCTCCAGTCTCTCCCGCCCTTCCTTCGGGAAGAAGCGGCTTTTCAAATTGTTGGAAATCGTCTTTCGTCTCTGGGCAAAAGAGGCCTGCACCACCTCGAAGAAAAACGCCTCATCCTGAACCGCCACCGCTGGCTTCTCCCGCACGGTTAAGCGAATCACTGCGGACTCTACATTCGGCTGTGGAATAAACACGCTGTGCGGCACCGTGCAGATCATCTCCGGGGTGCTGTAGTACTGCACGGCGATGCTAAGGCTGCCGTAGTCCTTGCCGCCGGGAGTGGCAGCCATGCGCTCGGCCACTTCCTTCTGGATCATGACGACGATATGTTTCAGCGGCAGTTTCTCTTCCAGAAGCTTCATCATGATGGGAGTCGTCACGTAATACGGCAGATTGGCGACGACACTGACGCCGCTCACCCCGCTGAATTCCGCAGCAAATAAAGCCTTTAGGTCCAGCTTCAACACATCGCCATGGATCACATGGACGTGCGGGTAGGGCTCCAGCACCTCCTGCAGAATCGGAAGCAGCCGCTGGTCAATCTCCACCGCTGCCACCTTGCCTGCCTCCTGCGCCAGCTTCTCCGTTAAGGCGCCGATGCCCGGCCCGATTTCCAGTGCGCCCTGGGTCTTCTCCAATTCGGCGGCGGCAACAATTTTACCGAGGATGTTCTGGTCGATCAGAAAGTTTTGCCCCAGACTTTTTTTGAACGAAAAACCGTGCCGCTGAATGATCTCCTTCGTCCGGCGCGGTGTGGATACGTCTTCCCTTATGCTCATGGTTCTTAAACTCCTTTGCTTTCCAACTCGGCTAACGCAGCTGCAAACTCCTCGCGGCTGATGCGGAACACGGTTAACCGTTTGTAGAGCTGCTTTCCGTTACAATATCCGATACCCAACAGCTCGCCCAGCGCTTTTCGCCGCGCCGCAGCTTGCGGGTGTACGATTAACCCTGCGTTAATCAAGTCTTCCCAGGTGATTGCGGCCTCTACTCCCGGCGCTTCGCTGCGCACCCGGGACAACGCGGTGCGGATCGCCTCCGGCGAGGCATTCTCCACCCCGATGTCGCCTTTCTTCGTAGCTTCGACCTCAGGCAGGAAAGCGTGCTTGCAGCCCGGCACCCGCGCTGCCACGATTTTACGAATCCGCTCCCCGGCATGGTCGGGGTCCGTAAAAATAATCACGCCCCGGCGTTCCTGCGCCAAAGCGATTTTCTTTAGCACGGCTTCGCCTATCGCCGAACCCCCCGTCTCAATCGTATCCGCCTCTACGGCTCGTTTAATGGCCACGGTGTCATCTCGGCCCTCCACCACGATGACCTCTTTGATCATGGATCTGTCTTCCTTCCTGTTCTTGCTTGTCTCCACCAGAATAACAAAAAGAAGAGGATCATATCATCCTCTTCTAATCCACTGTCCTTCTAATCCACTGTCTTATTCATCATCCTAATACTATCTCATTCCCTCCGCATTGTAAAACGAAAGAGAACGAGATCTTAGTTCAATTCCGGCTTCGTCGGACCGATTACGTATACGGTGCGGCCCTTCTTGCGGCCGAATTTCTTAGCATCCTTCAGACTATCAAAATAGACGTCCATCTTATTTCCATCGATGGCTCCACCCGTATCCTCTGCCTTACGGAAGCCGACTCCTTCGATGTATACCCACCAACCAAGCGGAACGACGTCTTTATCAACGGCAATCGTTCTGCCTTCCGTCACGCGGGTACCCGAAGCCGTACGGGTGCCTATCCCGTCTTCTTCCGCCGAATACGCGGTTAACGTAACATTTTTCAGGATCTTTTTATATTTGAATGAGACGCCACCTTTGGTCGTCGTCCCGCTGATGTTCACCGTATTTCCCTTACGGCTTATGCTGGCCGACAGGACCTCGGTAGGTTTCTTCGTGCCGACTGCGATCACCTTCGGCTGAGGGTCCTTGGAGACCTCTTTGCCGAGCCAACGCTTCGCCACGAATTTTCCGTCTTCGTAAGTTTTCTCAATGTTGTGAATGACCAGACCTTCGGTACCTTCTTGAATGACCTTCGTGGTACCTTTTAGCAGCTTGTCGTCCGACGTTTTGACCACGCTAAAGGGCACAGTCTCCTTGCTCTGCACCGTTTGCTTGCTGACCCGAACGACCTTGACATTCAGGTTCTCGGTAACTTTACTGTCCAATGCCGGGGTCACCTTGTCGTCTTCATCCAAAGTGATGCCGAGCTCGGACAATACGCCCTCTACTTTGCTTTGCGTCGTGAAGTGGACTTTCGTGGTGCCGTCCGCGGTCACATTGACCGGCTTGGCGCGTACTATGACAATGCGGTCACCGTTCTTCAGCGAGCTTTCCAGCGGGAGGGATACCGAATCCTTCGCACTGAGCTTAATCGATTGTTCCTCCAGCAGATGAGCTACACTGGATTGGGTTGTCTCCACTGACTGGACATTCCCGTCCACGATCAGGGATACTTCCTTCTGTGCCTGGCTATACAGCCAGATTAGGATGATGATGATTCCCGCGATGGCCAGAACGCCGACGAGCGCTATCTGACGTAAATTCTCATGCTTCCATCGCATTGCGTAAGACATGCTGGATGAGCGTGATTCATGGGTCTCCTCTTTGCGGAAAATGCCCATTTCTTCCGTCCTCCTTCATAGTCCCGCCGTCTAGGTCGATGCATGATAACGATTGACGCGACTACAGTTACTTTTTACAAAACGCCTAAGGTAGTCAAAAAGTCATCTTTTGATCACGAAGCAGGTCAAGAAGTGAATTCAGCATCGAATCTTGAATTCAGCCGGGCCTTCCGTTGCTCACGTACCCCCATGTACGCTGCGCTACTCAGTCCCTAGCTTCATCCAACCTTCTCGGTGCTGAAAACCTGACTTTTTGAACACTGATCTTAAATTTAATCCTAAGCGTTTTGCATCCTGATCCAGTCTCTCCTGCTTGTCGTCACCTCCTGTTTTCCAACAGTATGACGACCCTATTACTTTTATTCAAAACAAAAGAAGCCGGGAGAAAGAGTTAGAGGAACTCCTTCGTGGCTTCTTGAATGTCTTGGGTGTAATAGCTGCACGAGTGACCTCTCTTATTCGCTTACGAGGTTAGCTGTCGGGTTCGGGCGAAAGAGAGCCGCCCTTTCTCAGTACATTCGCTCATGGCGCAATGACCTTGAATTCACCCCATAGACCCTGGAAAGAAATCGAATACGAACGCATACAGGCTATCGCCAACTGCAATCCGTATTGGTTCCCCCGTTCTCCGTCATAGGAGATTCAGCGAGACTGGTTCATGGAACCAAGCATCGTACGGTTCAAAACGAACCGAATCGATACTGAAAAGATTCTATCCTGTTTCGATGCAGGTTGTAAAGGACGAATCAACCACGTTTTTTTAAAAAAATGGTTAAAAAAATGTAATGACCTTGTTTTTGAGGGTTAAAAAGCATTAATCTTTCCGAAATCCTCTTTATTTCATCCGTTTTGCTCTCAAATACTCGGGATTCCAAATCGTTCCAATGCGTTTCGGGTGGTAATTTCCGCGATTTCCTCAAAAGTGACCCCTTTGAGCTCGGCTGCCATTTCTGCAACCAAGCGGACATGAGCGGACTCATTCCGTTTACCACGATATGGATGCGGCGTTAAATAAGGGGAATCCGTTTCGATCAGCAATCGATCCATCGGCGTCTTGGCCAACACTTCTTTTGGCTGTTTTGCATTTTTAAACGTAATCGGCCCGCCAAACGACAAATGAAATCCCAAATCTAGACACATTTTGGCAATTTCCCAACTGCCGGAGAAAGAGTGCATCACGCCTCCAACTTCATTGGCTTTCTCTTCCCGAAGGATGCGTACCACGTCTTCGTGAGCGTCCCGATTATGAATGGAAATCGGCATGCCCAAGCTGCGAGCCAGTCCAATTTGCTCACGAAAAACCTTATGTTGAACGTCCTTAGGTGACGTATCCCAATAATAATCCAGCCCAATTTCTCCGATGGCGACGACCTTCTCATGCTTGCACAATTCTGCAATCCAGTCCAAATCGCCCTCTTGCATTGTAATCGCGTCTTGCGGATGCCAGCCGACAGCGGCATAAATGAAGTCATACGTCTCTGCCAACTTCATGGTCGAAGGGATCGTCTCGCGGTTAAATCCGATGTTAATCATCCGCGTAACCCCTTGTTCCACGGCGCGCGCGATCACTTCCTCGCGGTCCTCGTCAAATTGGGGAGCATCCAAATGCGTATGCGTATCAAATAACATAAACCTTGTCATCCTCCTAATTCCGTTGCTCGAAAATGCGGGCTACCGGGCGGGGCAGCCGATCTATCACAGCACACAATTTATTATCCGGATAGTACAAATGCGTCTTCCCTCGGTGCAAGCCGCTGATCGACCGCACGATATCCGATACTTCTGAAATTTCCCGGAGCCGTTCCTGCCGGTCCAACAGCAAAATTTGCTTCTGTCGAACCCCATCGTCCGGACGGAACACATCATACGGCAGATCGGTCGGAAAATCAATTTCCATGTCGTATTCAGGTTGTAGGCCCACTTGTCTAAAAGCGTTCCGAATCTCCTCCAGCATTTCCAGTTCCGGCGTGTCCAATTCTACATATTTATACAATTTGCGATTTAAAAACCGGGAACATAAATCGCTTAATCGCTCATCCTTTTCCCGCGTCCACTGCATGAAAGCCGTTTGCATCAACGCTTCGTCCAGCTGCAAATAATCGGCAACGCCGATATCCCCTTGAAATAAAAATGGCAGCGGATGCGGCAAGAAGTTAAAGGAATGCCCGCTCCGGTATAATTCCTTCGCCCGTCGCAAAATTTGCCGGAGAATGATCTCCGAGCTCCGCGTCACCGGGTGGAAATAGACCTGCCAATACATCTGATACCGCGACATCAAATAGTCTTCCACCGCATGCATCCCCGATTCTTTGACAACAACCCGCCCTTGAAAAGGTCGAAGCATCCGCAGAATTCGGTCCATGTCAATCGTCCCGTAGTTTACGCCGGTAAAATAAGCATCTCGCAGCAAATAATCCATCCGATCCGCATCCAGCGGGCTAGAGACCAAGTTCACCACAATCGGATTTTCGTAATCCTTCCGGATCACCGCAGCCACCTTGTCCGGAAAATCCGGAGAAATCTCGCGCAGGACGTTCCCCACCTCGGTTTCCCCCAAGAGGATTTTGCAGGTCCAATCCTCATGATGCATTTGAAAAGCTTCTTCTATAGAATGGGAAAACGGACCATGCCCCAGGTCATGCAGCAGCGCCGCACACAAAGCTACCAATTTCTCACTGCGGGGCCAATCGGTGTAGCCGCTTCGTTCAAACTGCGAAATAATCCGCCGCGTAATCTCGTAAACGCCAAGCGAATGGGAAAAACGGCTATGCTCGGCGCCATGAAAGGTCAAATACGATGTTCCAAGCTGACGAATCCGGCGAAGCCGCTGGAATTCCGGCGTATTAATGAGCGACCAGATCACTTCGTCCTGTACATGAATATAATTATGTACGGGGTCTTTGAACACTTTTTCTTCGCTAAGCCGACGATGCATGAACCAACACTCCTTTTTCATAAAATTTGGCGGGTCACCGTGTGGAGACGACAAGATATGTCGAATTGTGTCGTAAAATGACCGGATGACGATTTCCAAAATGTCGAATTATAGATCATTGTGAACTTGCTAGATTCCGTAAAGGTTCTCGGAGTTGTGTATCCGAATTTTTTAGAAATAATGTTGAACTATACCATAAATAGGTTGACTAATCTGGCAATGGTTGGTATTATAAAAATCAGAAAAGATAGAATGATGTCGAATAATGACAATTCCAAATTATAGCGAGAGGGGCAATCATCCTATGATGAAATCCACAGGTATTGTAAGAAAAGTAGACGAATTAGGCCGTGTTGTCATTCCAATTGAATTGCGCCGCACTCTGGGGATCGGAGAAAAAGATGCGCTCGAAATTTATGTAGACGGTGAACGGATTATGCTCAAGAAATATGAGCCTGCTTGCATCTTCTGCGGTAATGCGGAGAACGTAACTTACTTTAAAGGCAAAATTGTTTGCCATGAATGCATTACGGAGCTTCCGACCCCTGTGACAAATTAAGAAATATAGTATATAATAGATTTACTGAAACTGTTAATTCTAACCTTTTTCATATCTCCTTGGCGCCTTCCTAGGCTTGAACCCGGCTTAGCGAAGGCCCCTTTTTTGGCCGAATTGGATAATATTTCATGATTTCGGAGAGAAGTGGGGCTACAATAATTGATTGTAGATATCCCGCTTTGCAACCCCCCGGTCGGCCGCAGTTTTTTTCATGGCTTCCTTCCGCGACAGCCCTTCTTCCGTTTCGTAATGCCGGACATGCTCCTCCACAGTTAGCGCTTGCCACCAGGCATCCCGCTTCTCCTTCACTTGGTCGGGATGTGCCCCTTCCACAACGAGGCAATATTCACCCAGCGGCGGATGCTCCTGCAGCCAAGCCAGGCAATCGTGAATCGTCCCCCGAGCCATTTCCTCATAACGCTTGGTTAATTCTCTCGCCAATACGATTCGCCGATCTCCCCAAACCTCGAGAAGGGACTCCAGCGTTTTGATCAATCGATGCGGCGATTCGTACAGCAACATCGTTCCCTCTTGATCCTCCAACGACTTCAACAACCGTTCCCGCTCTTTATGATCTCTTGGCAAAAATCCAAGGAACGTAAATCGATCCGTTGGCAAACCGGAAACGATGAGCGCCGATAATGCAGCATTCGCTCCCGGCACCGGAACGACTGCGATACCCGCCTCTAGCGCCAGCTTCACGAGATCACTTCCGGGGTCGGAAATCGCCGGCAGACCGGCATCGCTGACTAGCGCTAAATTTTTTCCTTCTATTATAAAGCGGATCAATTCTGGGCCACTGGCGGCCTTATTATGTTCGTGATAACTCAGCAATTTACCTGGAGAGATGTCGAAATGCGTTAACAGCTTGCGCGTCTGCCGCGTATCCTCCGCCGCGATAATGTCCACCTCTTGCAAGGTGCGCACGGCCCGGTAGGTCATATCCTCCAAATTCCCGATAGGCGTGCCAACCAGGAACAACTTGCCGTTTCCTGCTGGGGTGGTGTCCCTCGCAGCATTTTCAAAGCTCTTCTGTACTTGAACGTTCATGCTCTACCCTCTTTTGGCCCGTAATAGATATTCATGATTTCTTCGCAGTATTCCCCGTTTTCATTATATACGATCAATGGCGGCAGTACCCGCACATCCGGCTTGCCGTCCCGCAGCGCCTCGATCAGCACCATGTTCGCTTCCGCTCCCGCTCTTGGATGCACAAACCGGATCACCTTCGGCTCTAGTCGATATTGGCGCAGCAACGTCATAATTTCCCCTAATCGCTGCGGTCTGTGAACCATCGACACCTTGCCTCCGGGCCGAACCAGCCGCATCGACGCAGCCGCCACTTCCTCCAAACTGCAGTGAATTTCATGCCGGGCGATCGCCTGATACGTATTCAGCTTCGCCTCGCCGCTCGTCACCGGCATATACGGCGGGTTCACCGTAATGGCATCATACACCCCATGGCCCGTCACCCTCACCAGCTCGCGTAAATCTCCTTCACGAATTTCGATCCGGTGCGTCAGCCCGTTCATCTCCACACTGCGGCGAGCCATATCTGCAAGCCGCGGCTGGATCTCGATCCCTTCGATCTTCGCCTCCGTCCGGGTGGAGAGCAGCAAGGGGATCACCCCATTGCCGGTGCATAAATCGAGTATTTTGCCGTACTTGGGCACTGGTGCAAACCGGGCCAGCAACACGGCATCCATCGAGAAGCTAAACACTTCGTCGCTCTGGATGATATGTAAATCATGGGTCAGCAGGTCGTCTATCCGCTCCTGCTCATAAATTGGTACATGGTTCATCGACTCGGATACCCATCCTTTTTCAGCCTAAATTTAAAAAAAACCGCAGGGACACCCCCACGGTTCATCATTTATTCAAAAACGACAAGCAGAACAGGCAGTCACCTTCGGTGCGCAGATGCCCGTAATAAACGTTGCAAATATGAAAGCCCTCATGATAAAGACGCGCTAAGTTATCGTAGCCTTCACCGACGACATCGATCGCTTCTTTGCCAGCCGGAACCGGACTATCGGTTCTGACCGACGCCGGCATGGGCAGCGGTCCCTCGGTGCTCTCCCGCTTTAATATTTTGCGCAGCTGTTCATTCTCGAGGCGAAGCCGCTGGTTCTCTTCCACCAGCTTCTTGACCTCCAACATGAGGCTGCTCAAATCGCCGTGTACTTTTCCCATTTGCGTTTCCAGCGCCTGCATATTTGTGAAAATGTCCTTGTTCTCCAAGTTCCCACCCCAGAGTCTTCTCTAGAATCTATCTTGAAAAAGATCTTCTTTATTTCAGGACGACATCGTCCAGCGGAAGCTCCTTCACTTTCCCGATTTCGAACAACTGTACATGTACGGTGCGGCTGCCGGCGTTGAGTCCAACGACCTTGCCGTCTCCCAGCGAAGTAACGACGATTTTGCCTACGGATGGAAGCTCTTCTTTCGTGCTTTCGTAGTTGTCATGCTCGAACTTCAGACAGCACATCAGACGGCCGCATAATCCTGAGATTTTCGTAGGGTTCAGCGACAGGCTCTGGTCCTTCGCCATCTTGATCGATACCGGCTCAAAATCCCCCAACCAAGAGGAACAGCAGAGCACGCGTCCGCAGGGGCCGATACCGCCAAGCATCTTGGCTTCGTCCCGCACGCCGATCTGTCTGAGCTCAATCCGGGTCCGGAAGATGCTGGCCAGATCCTTCACCAACTCACGAAAATCCACACGGCCTTCCGCCGTAAAGTAAAAAATGATTTTATTGCGGTCAAACGTAAATTCGACGTCGACCAGCTTCATTTTCAAATCATGATCTTTAATTTTATTTAAACATGTGACAAAGGCATTCTTTGCCGCAAGCTTGTTCTCTTCGACAACTCGGGCGTCGGCTTCATCGGCGATCCGAATTACCTTCTTCAGCGGAAGGACGACATCGGATTCTCCAACCTTCTTCTTGCCGACCACCACTTTCCCATATTCGATCCCCCGAGCAGTCTCAACAATGACGTATTGATCCTTCTCTACCGGGAGGTCCAACGGATCGAAATAATAGATTTTGCCCGCCTTCTTAAAGCGGACGCCCACTACAGTATACAAAAACTAACCCCCTCGTATAGCTCTACAAGACTGGCGAACCGCAACCCACGAAAGCAGCGCGATCCAAAGAAACTATTACATTCCCTGCTCTTTCAGGGGAGAAAGTTTCATGCGAAATCAAAGCCTATCTGTCTATTCTTGGTGCAGGTCTTACCGTTGTCCATCCACGGCAATCAAAAACTGCTCTACGCAGAGATTGGCATTCATATGCTGCCGCAGCTTCTTCTTGCTCTCTGCAGCTAGCGCCATGGCCTCAATCCACTGTTCCGCACTGCGGCTGGAACAATGTTGATTGATAAACTGAAGCTCATCTATGAAAACGATTTGATCATGTTTATGATAGAGCGCATGGATCATATCTTTGAACCACAAATGGAAAAGGCTGAACAGCATGTCCAAATGATCGGTCAACCCGGATTTGAACAACATTTGCTGCGCCGTAATTATAGGAGAGCCACCACGGCCTGCGATCTCCTTACCTAATTGTAACACTACGTTTCTAACTTCTGCAAACCAATTCTGTTGGATTAAATCACGGCATGGACCCAGTCCCGCCGCGAGATGAACGGCACTGCGAGCCAAGGTTGTCGAAAACCCCTCGTTCGCCAATATCTGGAGCATCGTCTCCGGATTCACCGGCGAGAACGGAACCCACTGGGCGCGCGATTGAATCGTCGGGAGCAAAGCTCGTCCATTATCCGACAGCAGAATCGCTACGGCCGGGGACGGCGGTTCCTCCAGAAACTTGAGCAAGCTGTTGGCCGCTTGTACTGTCATTTTTTCGGCTTCATCAATAATGTAAGCCTTAGGATTACCGCTCTCCGAGCGATAGGAGAAGATCCGCTGAAGGTCGCGGATTTGTTCAATTTTGATCGTTGCCCCGTCGGGCTTGATCGTAAACAAATCGGGGTGATTGCCATGCAGCACCTTCCGGCACTCCAGACACTCCCCGCAAGCATCGTCTCCGCCCCGCGTGCAGAACAACGCCTGGACGAAGGCCATGGCCATTTCCATCTGCCCGCTTCCAGGCGGTCCACTAAATATATAGGCATGGGAGATTTCCCGGCGTCTCAGACTGCTTTGCAGCAATTGTTTGGCCGTCTCCTGCCCGATGATCTCTTGAAATGACATCTCTTTTGCCTCGTCCTTTCAAAGCTAGAAACACAGATTAATCAGCATGCCGCGGATCTCGCCGATCTTTTGTAGCAGCTCGATTTTGCCTTGCTCTGTCTCCAGCAGTTCGTCTGCCATCGCCAGCAGCGCAGCATCCACTTCATCAAGGAGCTTATAGCGCTTCCCGCGGCCGCGGCGGTCCCAGCCTCTCGATTCTTTGAGGCCGACACCCCGCCGAACCGTATCCTCCAGAAACCGCTTGACCATCATCCGGTACGCCTTCAGCTCCCGAACGGTCATGGACCGGGCAAGCCGGTTCCCTTGCATTTGAATCTCCTTAAATCTCCGGTTCAACTCTTCTTGGGTCGCCTGCTGCCCATGCTGCTGCATGACGTCGGCGAAGCTTTTGGACTGTACCGGCTTGGCAGGGCTGTCGCTCACCCCCAAGCCGCTTTTGAGCGGCCGGTATCCCGGATCAATTTTCAAAGCGTCCACCGCCTATAGTTGATTAAATAGATTGAATGAACTATGAAATCGAAGCCTCGACTCCGCGAGTGCGGAGAAGCAAGTTGAGTTCAAGATTCGACGTCGAACCCTCATCTCTGTGCTACATCGTGATCAAAAGCCTACTTTTTAATAACCACTATATTAGAAGTGTTCGAAACGGTCTACTGGGAGAACAAACACCGTCGCCCCGCCCACTTGCACTTCCACGGGCAACGGCAAATACGAATCGGTTGTACCGCTCATCGGGGTAACCGGGGTCACTAATTGTTCCCGCACTTTACAACTGTTACGGATCACTTTCAATACGTCATCCACTTGATGGTCGTCTACACCGATCATAAATGTGGTGTTCCCCGCCCGAAGAAACCCTCCGGTACTCGCCAGCTTCGTTGCCCGATAATTTTCTTTCACGAGCGCGCTGGATAGCCGGTTGCTGTCTTTATCTTGGATAATCGCAACAATCAGTTTCATATGCAGTACCTCCTTGTTTTATAAAATGTACCATACTAACCTATTTGACACCTAGGCCATGATCTCCTTTATTGCCACATAAAGATGCCCGCGAATCTCCGCCGCAACCTCTTCCTTACTACGAGAGGCATCAATCGTTTTGATCCGTTCCGGATACATCCCGGCGAGGATTTGATATCCTTCCCGAACCTTTTGATGAAAGTGCAGGCTCTCCATATCCAAACGGTTCACTTCACGTCCGGCACCGGCAGCGATCCGGGCTAACCCGACTTCCGGCTCAATATCGAGGTAGAAAGTGAGATCCGGAAACCGTCCCTTGGTGGCAAAAAGATTAATCTTCAGCACTTCATCGATCCCCAGCCCGCGGGCATACCCCTGATAGGCCAGGCTGCTATCTAAAAAGCGATCGCAGAGAACCGTAATCCCACGCTCCAGGGAGGGCTCCACCTTCTCCGCTAGATGCTGCCGCCGGGATGCGGCGTATAACAGCGCCTCGGTCCGCGCATCCATCGCCGTGTGCTGCGGATTCAAGATCACCTCACGGATCTTCTCCGCAATTTCAATGCCGCCAGGTTCCCTCGTAGAGATAAAGTTCACGCCTTGTTCCTTGAGCAGCCGTTCCATTTCCCGCATAACCGTCGTTTTGCCGGAGCCATCCCCCCCTTCAAGCGTAATAAATAATCCCTTGGCTTGATGGTTCATCTAGTTCGTTCCCTGCTTTCTTCTCCAAAAATCATGTACAAGTATATGCTTGGCTTTACCCTTTCTTGACTTGAATCGTCTGCAGCCGCGGGTCGGCCAGCCCCTGGCACTTGGCTCCCGAATCCCGCAGCATCCGCAGCCGCTGCCTTACCGCCTCGGTGATCGTCTCTCCGGGGTAGAGTAACGGAATACCTGGAGGATACGGAATGATCATTTCCGCCGCTTGCCGGCCAAGGCTTTCTTCAACGGGGATCGCTTCGCTCTCCCCTGGAAGCAGTGGCTTAAGGCTAAACGGTACAGGCTCAGACACCTCCGACAGATGCCCTTCATGAACTGAATTGTTCCACGTGGAAAGTTCCTCGGCCGAACCTGTTGGGGAAACGAGACCACTCCTCACCGCATTCCCCGGTGAATCGGCTTGGGCGATGCGATCCAGCGCTTGCAGCAGCCGATCGGCATCTTCCATCGTTGTTCCGGGGCCCAGCGCCAGGACCACAAAGCGGTCATCGCTCATCTCCGGCACGCAGCCTTCGGCTTCGAGCCGCTCTTGCAGTTCATACCCGGAGAGGGCTGCGGATGCATCGAATATCACAAGCTTCAAAGGATCTTGGATAGTATATGCAGCAACCTCTCCGCTGGCGCCCGGCGGTGCCACGACGCCGAAGCGCGATTGCTTGGCCAGGCCGCGCCGCAGATGCGCGGCCGCGGCGAGCCCGCCCTCGAAGAAGGCGGGGCCCTGCTGCCCCAGCAGGCTTCGGCTCAGATCGAGCGAAGCCATGATGGGGTAGGACGGGCTGGAGCTCTGCAGCATCG
>NZ_GG695988.1:81758-84140 GCF_000159955.1 Paenibacillus sp. oral taxon 786 str. D14
GGGTGCGTGAGCAGCAGCCCCTTTGCGCCGGGATACCGGCGCAGGGCTTCCCGCACCGCAGCTTCGCTCGGGATGGTGGCCAGCCCGCTGCCCGCGTCCAGCTGCGGCGCCAAAAACACCGCGTGCGCGCCCGCCAACATCAATCCGTGAATGACGGATTTATGCACGTTCCGCTGCACGAGCAGCACATCCCCTGGCGTGGTACACACGCTCAGGATTAAGGCCAGGTTGCCGGCTGTACTGCCGCCAACCAGAAAAAACGTCTCCTCCGCCCCAAACTGGGCGGCGGCCAGCCGCTGCGCCTCGCGGATGACGCCCTCGGGATGATGGAGATCATCCGTCCCGGTGATTTCCGTCACGTCGATTTCCATCACGCGCGCCAACTCCTCCATCACATTCGCATTGCTGCGCAAAGCCTGTCCATTTTTATGCCCCGGGACATGAAAGGAAGCATCCTTTTTCGCCTGATACTGCAGCAAAGCTTCAACCAAAGGGGCCCTTCCGTTATGTTCCTCTGCCATTTCGATTCCTTCCGACTCTGGGTTAACCGTATATTAACGTGATTGTATTCATTGCTTCATCTCATTTTACCGTTAGTTCGCTCAGTAGAGCAATATAAAAGGACCCGCTCCCCAAAATGAACAGGTCCTTTTATCCGGCAGTGTTATGCATTTTTTTGCACCCAGATCTGCTTCATTTGATGAACAAAGAAGTGGTATTTCTCCTCCTGCACGTCGGTGCGCACCATCTCAGCCTCGCAAGCGTCGCAGATAAATTCAGATACGATATGAATACCCTCTGTTTTCGGTTCTCCACATATAATGCAGGTGCTAACGCTCGACTCATCCATGTCCGATCCCACCTTGTCTTTTTTTACTATCAGTATGACACAGATTCTACTATTTTAAACCTTTTCATAGTCCGCTTCCTACTTTATCTTATGCCGACAGCCAAAACAACGTGTTTGTACGCGCCGCCTTAATTATTCTTGTATTCTTCCGATATATTAAGAAGAGCTAGTCCGCGATGTGCGGAGCTGATGAAAATTGGGAGGAGGATCAAACGCTTGAAGCCCGCTGAAACCGAAAGTCAAGCGACATTTTATCACTACACCTTGCTCAAAAAGAAGGCTTTACCGAAGTCGCTCAAATATAGCTTAGGCATACTCCCCGTCATTTGGCTTGCAGCCGAGACGGTATTCATATCCTGGACCAGTATCTTTTTCTTCCTATTAGCCATACCGGTCATCTTATGGATCCAATATGTCATTTCCCGCTCCGTGCTGATGATTGTCAGCCACTCCTATCGCAAGCGCTGGCGGTTTTCCCGTCAAATGCCATGGATTGGTTACTCACCTGATCAATACGTTTCTTATCCCGTATATCGCCGAGTCCACCTTCATTCCGCCTGGATCGGTTGCTGTATTATCGCGATTCTCATCCCTTGGTCGCCGGTCTCCTTTGTGCTCTCTTTATTTTTCTGGCACCTTTGGCTGATGATCCCGCGATTCATTGTGCTTGCTACCCTACGTGGACAGCGTAAAGACGGAATGATCAAAATCACAGGTCTCGAAATTGCTTACTACAGGCAATGAAGAATCTCATAGATTAGATGCTGTTAAGAAAAACGTCTATCGACGTACATTCAATGTAGCCAGACCGCGTTTAGCGGAAGTTTTTCTTGCGATATCAGGATGCCGATCCCCCGAAATTTATACTTTCTGATATCTTAAAAAAGCCTGCTCCCTGCGCAAATGCAGAGATCAGGCCTTTTGTCTTCTTTAGCACATTCCAGTACCGGGCTTGTCCGGTAGAGGGGCGGTTGCCTTTCATATCCGAATTCTGATGCTAAGGGCTGCTGCTTTCCAACCCTTGAATGACTGTTTTCGCTTCCTTTTTCGGGACCAATACGGTAAAAGAGTTATCGTGAAGCGTCAATTGAACAATTTGCTTCCCCTTCTCGTACACCCGAGTTGAACCGGTGCTTTCTTCTTTCTTCTCCTTCCATCCCCACTCCGCTATCACCTTCTGATAGGCCTCGGGGATTTCGCTGCTTTCCTTAAGTCCGGTTAGTCTATAATTAACATAGTCCATCTTCGAATTATTAAGAGCCGTTTCCGTTTGATTGGCCTCTTTAGGAACAGGGAAATTCTTCTCAACCGTTGCTCCCACAAAATCCGTCCACGAAGGCTCGGAAGACGCACAGCCTGCGATGACTACCATCATCATCAAGACTCCCCACATGAAGCATAAGGATATTTTGACTCCTCTTCGCTGCATGATCCATTCCTCCTTACCCTGCCTATATACTGAAAAATACTCCTGTTGTCATTCTGATATAGATTCCGGATAGGCTAAATGCCCTAGATGCTCATTTACCAAT
>NZ_GG695988.1:85237-87585 GCF_000159955.1 Paenibacillus sp. oral taxon 786 str. D14
ATAACGGGTGGCGTACCCCTGTCGGTAACAAAAAGGTTACATTCCCTTTGGTAGAAACTGAAAATAGCACAGTGAATTTTCTGAAAAAACATCATTGCGTTATATTTACGTAAGATTATATAACATTTTATTCTCTAATTATGAATATTTTTTAACGGGAGAAAACCTAAGAGAAACTGTAATTCACTGCGATATTCCTTAATGTATGCGTTTTAACAGATGGTCCTCCTCTTTGTCATTATATCTTACATGAATTTATGATAGTTCACATAAACTTCAACTTTTCACTAGGAGGGGGAAACCTTTATGAATCGTTATCGACGAGGCCTTAAACTAGGAAGCGTAGTTCTGTTGACTTCTGTATTGGTCACAGAACTTGGAATCGGACACCTTCCACAAGCCCAGGCCGCTTCAGGTACAGCAAAGGTTACGGCAAGCCAAACCTTTATCACCGGCGAACAATTTCGTCAGTCGATGAAGCAGGCTGCCGGCGAAGCAGGAGGCTCCTTTACGATGCCGGAGGTCTCCAGCAACCGTGTGCTCCGCAGCCAAGCGGCTGTACTGCTTCAGCAATGGCTGGGGCTAGAGAATGCCCCTGAATCCTTCAGCGACGTTCCAGACCAAGCAGCTTACGCGGGATCTGTTGGGGCCGTCAAAAAGGCCGGACTCATGAAAGGCTATTCGGATACCTCGTTCCTGCCTGGCGCCCCTCTCACTGCGGACGATCTAGAACGGCTTCACGACCGTGTTGTCAGCTACTTAAAGCCCTTTGTCCTTCCGGAAGCCACGATTTCTGAGCTTCAGCTGGCTATGGAGCAAGGCAAGGTGACTTCAAAACAACTCGTACAGATGTATCTCGATCGAATCGTTAAATATGACGATCAGGGGATCTCCCTGCAAGCTGTCCTTTCGATCAATCCTGACGCGCTCAACATCGCCGAAGCGTTGGACCAAGAACGAGCCGAAAAGGGACCAAGAGGACCTCTGCACGGCATTCCGATCCTTGTCAAAGACAACTTCGATACCGCCGACATGCCGACGACCGCAGGCTGCCTTTGCTTGAAGGATTCTATCCCTCCGCAAGATGCGGATCAAATCGCCAATCTAAAAGAAGCCGGCGCGATCATCCTAGGCAAAACGAATCTTCATGAATTTGCTTTTGGCATTACAACATCAAGTTCGTTAGGGGGGCAAACGAAAAATCCATACGCACCCGATCATTATCCCGGCGGCTCCAGCGGCGGTACCGGTGCGGCAATTGCAGCCAACTTGGCTGTCGCCGGCCTGGGTACGGACACAGGGGGTTCCATCCGTATTCCTTCCAGCTTCAACAGCTTGGTTGGGATCCGCCCAACGATTGGTTTATCCAGCCGTGATGGAATTATCCCACTCGCTTTGACGCAAGACGTAGGAGGACCGATCGCCCGGACAGTCGAGGATGCAGCGATCCTACTCGACGCCACGGTTGGTTATGACCCGGATGATGTCGCCACCTCCTATAGCGTCGGTCGCGTTCCTACGAGCTACACCGACTTCCTTGATGCTAACGGTTTGAAAGGCACACGGATTGGTGTAGCGACGGAACTCTTCCTGGAGAGCAACGATCAAGAAAAAGCCGTCTTCGAAGTAGTGTCCAATGCCGTTAAAGAATTAGAAGCCCTTGGCGCAACAGTCGTGAATATCAAGATTCCGAATCTAGAGGAGATTATGAAATATCCGAGCTTAAGCGGCTACGAGTTCAAATTCCAATTAAACGATTACTTAGAGGAACTCGGGGATAATGCCCCTTACCACAGCCTGGCTGAAATCATCGCCTCTGAAGAGTACGATAAAACTCAAGAGCAATCGATGAAAGCCCGCGAGGCCCGTGAATCGCTGGATACTCAGGAATACAAAGACATCGTGCTGAAACGCACCAGCCTCACCCGAGATTCCCTACTGAAGGTGATGGCCGACAACAAGCTCGACGCGATCGTGTACCCGACCAGCACCCAGCCGCCGGCATTGATTGGTGAGGGCCAATCATCCGGAAACAACAATCGCTTAAGCCCGTTCTCGGGATTCCCTGCCATTACGGTCCCTGCCGGATTTACAAAAGACGGCCTCCCCGTTGGCATCGAGTTCCTCGGTCGCGCCTTCGATGAAGGCACACTAATCAAACTAGCCTATAGCTACGAACAAGGCACTCATCACCGTCACGCCCCTGTACTTACACCATAATTCTGTTATATGAGAGTACTGAGGAGAGCACTACCGTTATACCGGTAGTGTTCATTTGTTTTAGCGTTAGTGTTCTCCTCGGCTTCAACACGCACGCCCTTCCTCTCCACGCGATTCCTGCAAAAATA
>NZ_GG695987.1:0-21117 GCF_000159955.1 Paenibacillus sp. oral taxon 786 str. D14
CAATAACGGTAAAAAATTCCGCTATTCCCGCTGAAAGGAAAATTTTTCTTGCCATACTCCCCAATTTAAGCCGGCGTTCGAAGAGATGATCCGCAGCTTCTCGGCTTCATAAACTGATGTGGTTGTTTTTTTGAAGCACGATAAGCTATTTTAGAGGTAACTTATCAGATGAATCGGTGAACAAGGAGGGATGGATGATGCGGCAGGTGGATCTATCGGAAATGATTCGCCCGGCAAGCCGACGGAAGCAAAAGGAGATCATCCGTACTTCGGTATCTTTAAAGCCTGCGCGATTGGAGGCCGAAATCAAGCTGTTAGCACGAAGCGTGAGAAGCCGATTTTTGAAGAGTCTTTCGGAAGGACGCATTCAAATCAACAGCGAGCGAGAATGGACCTTACGTTAAAAACCGGGGAGGGACGTCATTGTCTACCATATGGGAAAGTGAAGGGTTTCGGGAAAAATTGATCGAGGTAAAAAATCAGCCCCAAGCGGCATAAACCACTTGGGGCCGATCTTTTTTTCGGATCGTGTCCGAGACTTACCGGATCACGATTTTGTGAACCACGCTGTTCACCGCGCCGGCGTCATCGGTCACCGTCAAGGTGACGGTGTACGATCCAGCAGCGGAGAAGCGGTGTTTGACTTTGGGGCCGAGCTCGGTGCCGCCGTCGCTGAATGACCAGCTGTAGCGGACGATGCGGCCGTCGGCATCCGAGGAGGCGGAACCGTCAAAGTCAATTTGCTTATTCTTGGCCGCACGCTCCACGGCATGAATGACGGCTACCGGCAGGACGTTTGGCGTATTTCCGGGATCCTCGCCCGGATTTTCACCCGGCGCGCTGACGAACAAACGGCCCGGCGCTTGGAAATCGCCGCTGTTTCCAGCCGCATCGCGAACTGTAACCACGATCACGCCGCCTTCCAAGACAAGCGAGGCAGGTGTCGTGTACGTTCCTTCATAGTGCCCTGGTTCAGTTTCCGTCATCGAAATTCCGTTGCTCGAACCGCCCGATAACGATAACGGCAGTTCGATGCGGAACGAAGCCGTCAGCCCTGGAACGCTGTCAAAGGATACCGTCACCGCTTCACCTGCTGTTAAATGAACATCCTCTGCCGGTGTCAGATTAGTGATCTCCGGCAGCTCGGTATCCACGTAGACCGTCCGAGTGACCGTGGTTTCGTTTCCGGCGTGGTCCGTCGCGGTTACGGTGATCAGATTCTCACCGGCATTAATCAACATACGGTACGCGAACGCGCCGCTGCCTTCCAGCGGAACTTCTTGTCCGTTTACGGTCAGCTTGTTGATGAACTCATCAAGCGCAGAACCCGTCACGTTCAGCACTTCCGAATTGGTTCGGAAGCCGTCCACCGGTGAAACTATTTCGAGTTCCGGAGCGGTGGTGTCCAGTGTAATTGTGACTGACAGTGAACGATCTGTTGCTTTTCCGTTCACGATGACTTCGGCGGACAACGCGTTGGCTCCGTCATGAAGCTCGATCGGCAGACTGAATTGTCCGTTTTCAACCGTAGTTTCACCCGCCAGCTCGGTGCCGTTGTACACCTTCACCTCAGCGTCGTTGGCTGGAGAGGTTCCGGTCACGGTAAAGGTAGATTGATTCGTATAAGAGCCGTCCTCCGGCGACGTAATGACCGGCGCGTCCACCGGATAACGCACGATGGCACGAATCATGAAGTTGCCTTGTGCTTGTTCCGCCAAGCTCCACGCCCCATTGATTCGATTCCAGCTGCGACGGGCGTTCGGGCTGGATTCGTCGGCTGCAAGCCCCGGAGCGTTTGTTCCGGCCAAGGTTTGAATGTACACGATGTAGAAGTCGCCTTCGACAGTGACCGGTTCCGGCAGCTCGAGCACGGTCCATTGGTCATTACGCAATGCGGTACCGTCAAAAGGACCGGCTACTTGCCGACCTGGCGCTCCGTCAGGGCCGGATGCGTCGTAAACGGCGTATTGAAACTCGGTTCCGCCCGGAACAGGCCATTCGGTATTCCAGAATCGAATCGATGCGCCGGTGACTTGCACCGCGCCGGCTTCCGGCGTCATGCGTACCGCCCAGGCGTTGTTTGCCGCGTTGAAGGCCCAAGCATTTTCCGGCGTGCCATCATCGTAGGCGATTTCGCCCGGCAAGCCCACAAACGGCCTGAGCGCCAACGAGCCGTCGGCTGTACCGTTCGGCGGTACCGTAACGGTTAACGTATTCGCGTAATAATCGGCCGCTCTTGCCGACAAGGTATAGGTGCCTTCCAGAAGCTCTAATGAGAAGCTGCCATCAGCCCCGGTGATTTGCGGTGCAACCATAGCATCTTCATGCACCATTACCGTTGCGCCTTCAATCGGCTCCCCAGTACGTTCATCGGTAATCGTTCCGGTGAGCGTACCTTTCGGAATCGGCTGCAGGGTGAAGTTGACCTTGGCGTTTACCTGATCGGCGATGGTCACATTGGCCGTTTGCGGATAATAGCCGTAGGCTTCCGCTTTCAGCGTGTAATCCCCAGCAACATGATTCAAGCTGTAGCGTCCGGTGGCTGGATCGGTTTTTACAGAGCGCCCGGTTTCCACCACCGTCACGGTTGCGCTGGCCGGCAGGCTGCTGATGCCGATGTCACCGGCTGGCTTCGCTTGTTTCACCTGCTGCTCGAATTCGGCCTTGCTTGTGCGGGTCAGCTTGTAGGCCGGCCCGGATTTTACGGCCTTGTCCGTTTTTGCTCCGGCTTCGCCAAGCACGTTTTGCGTCACCTGATCTTCCGGTGTATTTACGCTAAGCACCTGAACGTTGTCGATGTACCAGCCGGCTTTCACAACGCTGCCGTCCGTCGTTAAACGGAACCGCACCTGAACTTGCTCTCCGACATAATCTTCGAGATCGTAATAAGCGGTGCTCCAAACCTTGCCATTGGTGCTATGTGAAAATTTGCCCAGCTCGTTCCATGTCGTTCCGCCGTCGGAGCTGATTTCCACATAACCGTTATCATAATTGGTTTCAATTTCAAACCAATGATCAAACACAAGGGTAGCATTATCGACGGTGCTCAAATCGATCGTCGGGGAGATGAGCGAAGCATTTGTTCCATTCTCATAGTTGCTGTCGAGATCGGTTCCCCATACGTTTGGCTCGGAGACAGCGCTAGCCGGACCGGGTTCCACCGGGGTGCCGCGTTCCCATTCGTCCCGCGTGCCGCTGTGCGTCCAGCCGTTATCGCTGCTGCCGTCAAAGTTATCACTGAATACCGTCACCGGACGTACAACTGTCAGCTCCAGCTCATTGGATTTAGGGCCTTCGTTGTCACTGTAATCCGTAGCGGTGACCGCATAATAATAGGTATGATCCGTTTCAGTTGTTGTGTCGGTAAATTCCGTTTGGCCGCTTGTACCGATCACCTCATAGCCGGAGCCCGAAGTGGTCGAGCGGTACACCGTGTACAATTTCACGTCCTCATCGGCGGACGGAGACCAGGACAACTCGGCACTGCCGGCAAAGTTCACGGAGCCGGTCAGATCGGCAGGTGCTTCAGGTGCGGTGGCGTCAGGTACTTGCAGGGACAGATCGTCCAGGTACCAACCGGCCTTATGCACGGAGCCGTCGCTGGTCAGTCCAAACTGCAGGTAAACTTGTTCACCGGCATAGTCGCGCAGGTCCAGGTATTGTGTTTTCCAGCCGTCGCTTGTGCCAGTGAATTCCGCTACCGGTACGAACGCGTAATCGGTGTCTAAAGAAGCGATATACACCGTGCCGATATCGTAGCCCTCCTCAAGGTCATACCAATGCTTAAAAGAGAGCAATGCCCCTTGCGGACTATCGGTCAAATTGATCGGCGGCATAAGCAGATACGAATTGCTGTTGGGGGCGTAGGTGCCGGTCAGATTGCTGGCGTACACCTTCTCACCGGAGTAGGCGCTGCCCGGTCCGCTGACTGGCGTTCCCCAAGCCCAAGTGTTGCCGGCTCCGCCAGACTGGAATCCGATGGGTTCCGACTCGAAATCTTGCAAATATCCGGGCTCGATCCCGGCTGACACCGTCACAGAATAGTGCTCGCTGTCAAATCCGTTATTGCCGTAATCATTCACGTGGATATAATATTCAAGGCCGGCTGTTCCGATCAGGAAAGCGGGGATGATGGCTTCATATACGCCATCCTTCTCGTTTCCGGATACCCGTTTGGCCGGAATATATAAATAATGGCTGGTTCCAGCTTCTTTCGCATAAAAATCGACCGATGTGACCGCCACCTCGTCGCTGACACGGGCGGATAATGTCAAATCAAAGCCTTCATATATTAAGGTAGGCGGCGTATGCTCTAGGACCGGTTCGTCCAAGTCTTCTCCGCCGGTCACCACGCGACCTGAGACGCTGCCGATCCCTTGGAGGACAGAGCCTACGGCGTTCAACGCATTTACAATGCCGTATCCATATCCGTTATTAGGGACTGTCTCATACTCGGCGTCTGTCCGCGGTGTGGCCGTGCTGGTCAGGATTTCCTCCAGCTGGTCTACCGTGAGGGAATGGTTGGCCTGCAGCAGCAAGGCCGCGATGGCTGTCGTATGCGGGCCTGCCATCGAGGTGCCGTCCCAGCCGCCTTCATAGGCACCACCGGGAACGGAGGACCGAATGTTGACCCCAGGTGCGGAAACTTCCGGTTTAATTTCACCGTAAGGCGAAGGTCCACGCAAAGAGAAATCCGCCAAATTCCCGTTGATGTCCGTAGCACCGGTGGCAAACGCTTCAGGATAGTTAGCTGGCGCAGCTACCGAACCGGGACCGCCGGGGTTGAAGATATCGGTGTTGCCCGCCGAGAACTCAGGGAAGATTTGCGCGCTTCTCCAAGCTTGTACGATCGGGCGGAACCATTCATCAATACCGGGGCCTCCTCCCCAGGAATTGTTCACCACGTCCGGAGCCAGCTCCGGATGCAGATTCCCTTCGGCATCCACCGGGGCGAGCAACCATTGGCCGCCGTCCAGAATGATGGCATCCGTGGTGGAGGGGTTAAAGATACGGACTGCGATCCATTTCGCCCCAGGCGCGACGCCGATCTGGTTCGAGCCGTCCGGCTCCGAACCAACCATCGTTCCCATGGTGTGCGTGCCGTGGCCGTGGCTATCGGTAGGCAGCGAAGCATGGCTGTGCGGATCATACCAGCTGAGTTCGGGATTCACGATATTGCCCGAAGCATCAAGGGCCCGCCATTTGCTCCGTAGAGCCGGGTGGTTGTAATCTACCCCGGTATCGAGGTTAGCTACAACGATGCCGGTGCCGTCGATGCCCATATTCCACACCTCGGGGGCATTGACCTGGGCGATGTTCCACTCGACGCTGCTTGGAGTAACGTCGGAGGGAGCTTGACTTGTACCGCCCAGCGAAGAAGAAATTTCGTCGGCCGGTTTCGCGGCAGGCTCTGCAGCCGCATCTTTGTGGATTTCAACCTTTTGCAGATGTCGTTCTTCATTCGGCAGAATTTTCTCCACTTCGGGGAAAAGGGCGATTTGCTCCAGTACTTCTTTCGAGCTTGTCACCGCCATGGCATTTACGATAAAGTAGCTTTTGTAGTCTTTCACCTCTCCGGATTGCTGGGCTTTCCGCAAGTATTCCTCCAGCGCATATTGGGTGCGGGAGGCCGTTTCGCGCAGGGCGCTGACAACGGAAGTCCGTACGGACAGCTTCGCGGCGGAAGGAGTGGATTTCTCCAGCTGGGCTTTCTGAAGAGCCAGCTTGGCGACCGAAGTTGTATCGGTCTGCTCCTTGAGTTTGACCAGGTAGGTGACGAAGTCGTCTTGCTTAAACTGGGTCTGCAATTTAGCGTCGATCTTGGCTTCGGCCACTTGGGGCGCGGTCGATCTCAGGCTGCTTTGTCCCGATACGCTGCTGCTGCTGGCGGAGGCGACGGGAACGAGAGTTAACGCAAGAAGGATCGACATGCCAAGCGAGAAAGGTTTGCGAAATCTCTTGAGACTTATCAACTTCTTCACTCCCTTTGATTAAGTTTTAAGCCCAACATCCATCCTGTGACGGCCGCCCGGAGAAACGAATAGCTGAGTCCGGACGCATTACGCCTGACAAAAATTGAAGCAAGTGCCTCTTGGGTATATCACCTCCTTCATGTAAAATAGTGGAAGCGGGTGTAAGTAAGTCATGGTGGATGTGGATGTGAGTTGAAGCCAATGCTGTGGAGAGAATCGTTTTAGTTTAGCAGGGGTCATAGAGTGAAGATAAGTTAACACGGAGCGCACCTTATTTTTCAACAATTCATAAAATAAGGTAAAATCTGGGGTTGTTACGGACAGTATATATCTGTAAAATCAGGTATACAAGTGGGTGGATGAGTAAAATATACATATTTTCTTATAAAAATAGGAAAAAATAACTAGAATTCAACGTGAACCACCGGAATTTATGTAAGATATCTTGACATCTTGCTAGCTTCGGTTTACATTAAGCACAAATTCATATCGGCGAATGAGGATGATGGGAGAGTCCGCGGGCTGATCCGAAAAGGGACGCCAGCTTAGCGGCACCGAAGGAGCAAGGGCCGGTCCTGCAGCCGGCAGCCGAATCTCTCAGGTACAAGGACCATGATCGGACGCCACTCTGGAGAGAGCGAACAGCCACCCAAGAGGTACATGGACCCGGATGTTAAGTTGAACCGGGAACATTAAACTTTCAGGTAACGGGGACAGAGCGAAAGGCAGCAGCCTTTTTGCTCTGTCTCTTTTTCGTCATAGAAAAAATGAGGGGAAGATGTAGCGATGCGATTTAAAAGCGTATTTTCTATTATCGGTCCGGCGATGATTGGGCCTTCCAGCTCACATACGGCCGGGGCTGTACGGATTGGACGATTTGCCCGTCAGCTGCTCGGAACCGCGCCGGTCAAGGCGGAGATTTGTTTCTACGGCTCCTTTGCCGAAACGTACAGCGGGCACGGTACCGATCTGGCCATCGTTGGCGGCATTCTGGATTACCGTACGGACGACGAGCGAATCCGCCAGTCGATGCAGGACGCTGAAAAGCAGGGGATTGAGGTGGTGTTTGCCACCGGAGTCCTGCCTGGGGCCCATCCGAATACGGTAAAAATAAAACTAACCCGCCAAGACGGAAGTCATATCGAGGTCATGGGGGCATCCATTGGCGGAGGGACGATCGTCATTCGCAACATCGACGGTTTTGAGGTGAAATGCTCAGGCGAGCTGCCGACGCTGGTCATCTCCCACGCAGACCGGCAAGGGGTACTGGCAGGGATTACGGCCTTGTTCAGCCGGGAGAACGTCAATATCGGCTACATTATTACCGATCGGAAAGGGCGGACCGCTGAGGCACTGACTGTTGTGGAAGCCGATTCGTCCATTCCGCCGGAATTAGTGGAGGCGATCCGTGCGTTGGAGCATGTCAGCCAAGTGTCCTATATTGATCTGACGAAGTAAAGCGAGGAGGGAGCACGATGCGTTTTAAAAATTTACGTGAGCTGGCCCAGCTCTGTGAGCGGGAATCTCGCACGATTTCCAGCATTATGATTCAGGACCAGGTGGAAGAGAGCGGGCAATCGGAGGAAGAAATTTTGGCCGCCATGAACGAATACTACCAAATCATGAAAACGGCGGTGCATAAGGGGCTGACGGAGGATATCGTCTCCACAAGCGGGCTGACCGGCGGCGATGCCAAAAGGGTGGAGGCTTACCGCAATCGCAGTGAGACCTCGGTTGGTGACATCGCATGTCAGGCCATGGCTTATGCGCTGGCCGTGTCCGAGGTGAACGCTTCGATGGGCCGGATCGTCGCCACGCCGACGGCGGGCTCGTGCGGCATCATCCCCGGCGTGTTCGTCAGCGCCCAAGAGCGCTTCGGCTGGGAGGATGAGCATCTTGTGCGCGGGTTGTTTTGCGCGGGGGCCATCGGGTACGTGATCGCCAACAACTCGTTTATTTCCGGTGCAGAAGGGGGCTGCCAAGCAGAAATCGGATCGGCGATTGGGATGGCGGCCGGTGCAATGGTTGAGCTACGCGGCGGGACGCCGGAGCAGGCGGTGCACGCCGTTGGCCTCGCGTTAAAGAACACGCTGGGGTTGATCTGTGATCCCGTTGGCGGTCTCGTCGAAATTCCTTGTATCGTGCGTAACGGCTTTGGGGCGGTGAATGCGCTGGCTGCCGCCGATATGGCCTTGGCCGGTGTGCGCAGTGCGATCCCGTCGGACGAAGTCATCGACGTGATGCTGGAGGTGGGCTCGGCGATGCCCAGCCGCCATCGCGAAACCGCGCAGGGCGGGCTGGCACAAACGCCTACCGGCCGCAAAATCATGAAGGAGCTGCGAAGCCGGAAGAAGTAGAAGGAGTTGCTCCAAAGGTTTTCTTTTTTCAGAGGTAGGGTATGGATTTTGACGGTCGATGACCGAACCCACTTTGCGGGAAGCGACCATCGCGAGGATCGAGCCCGGGAAGATGACCAGTCCGGCATGGCTGGCGGTTAATCCGAAGCGATGCACTAAAATTTGCGGCAGCAAAAACAAGGTGGCAAAGCTGCCAGCGATACGGCCGACATGATCAAGGCCATCGCTTTGCCGCGCCGCTGGATCGGAACGTAACGGGATAACGTAACCATCGACAACGAAACGACCGCTCCGGCACCGGATGCTTGCACGACGCGAACGGCGAGCAGAATCCAGAAGCTCGGGCTAAACAACCCGGCGACGGCGGCGAGGCCCAGTGTTGTTCGAAAATTACCGAATGATTGAAATATATCATGCCTTACCTTATGATATAAATAGGGGAGAATGAATTCATCACGAAATTTAGATATAAAGGAGTTTTCCTTATGAAGGTTCTATATCACCCCGAACGGGATGAAATCCAATTGTCTTCCGTGTTGTACGCTTTAAGTGACCCGATTCGGCTTAGCGTTGTGGCGGAAATGCGCCGCTGCGGCGAACAGCCTTGCAATTATTTCGAGGTTCCCATCGCCAAATCGACGTTGTCGCACCATATCCGGACGCTGCGGGAAGCCGGCGTCATATCGACCCGGATCCAAGGCACGCAGCGGTTTATTTCGTTGCGGGAAGTGGATTTGGAGTCCCGCTTCCCAGGTTTGCTGACCTCGATCTTGGAGGCTTATGAGAAAACAGAACATAAAGAGCTAAACGTCAAATCGAAGTAAGATGATAAGCTGATCGTTAAAATAATACGAATATCCGATTAGGTAGAGACTTGAGTGAGAAATCGAAGCCAAAGGGGAGCTTACCTTATGTTAAATCTGGATCTCTCAGGACAAATTGCGCTGATTACCGGAGCGACTGGGCAGTTAGGCCGGGTAATCACCCGGACGTTGTCCGCTTGCGGAGCGAAAGTGGCGATTCACTACGTGAATAATGAAGCCAAAGCCCAGGAATTGCTGCAGGAGATTACCGAAGCCGGCAGAGAAGCGATGATCGTGCGAGGCGATATCACGAAGGAAGCGGATATCCAAGCGATGAAAGCGAAGGTAGCGGCCGAGCTTGGCGATCCGGATATCGTCGTCGCCAATGCCGTGGTGCAGTATAACTGGACCTCGGTTCTGGAGCAGCCGGCAGAGGATTATGTGAGCCAATTTGAATCCTGCGTTCTGCAGAGCGTGTTTCTGGCCAAGGCGTTTATTCCGGCGATGATGGGCAAAAGAAAAGGTCGCTTCATCGGAATTAATACCGAGTGCGCCATGCAGAATTTCCCCAACCAGTCGGCGTATACGGCAGGAAAAAGAGGCATGGACGGCGTTTACCGCGTCCTGGCCAAGGAGGTTGGGGAGTACGGGATTACCGTTAATCAGGTCGCCCCGGGCTGGACGATCAGCGATCGCGACCGCGAGCTTGCGGATCGGAATGATGCCGCTTATATCGCTGGAGTTCCGCTGAAGCGGCGGGGGGAAGATCAGGATATTGCCAATGCGGTTGCGTTCCTGGCTTCCGAGTTAGCCGGTTTTATCACGGGGGCGTACCTCCCGGTGACCGGTGGAAATGTCATGCCGGCCATCTAGGCCCATGACGACGACCAAGCTCTCGGGCAAGCAAGCCACCCCGAAGGCATACCTATCGGTACTCGGCCTGTGCTGGCTTGCGCTTGGATCGAGCGCCGCGGTACACCGCCGCCTTTGGGGATAGAGCTGCTGGTTGAAGCTGCATTGCCGGACTTAGACAGCGGGCTTCAGGAGGAGATCGGCCTGCTGCTGGCGCGTAAGCGGAGCGGAGCCCATCCGGAGCCTGAGCCGTGTCTTCTGCGAGTAGACAGCTATTTGTCCGACCGGATAGAAAAATTTGAGCAACTCGCATCGACCTGGGAATCCCAAAGCCCAAATACGGCCCCGGCTTTGTCAGTCATGTTGGATGAAGTGTTCATTTCTGTCCTGCAGGAAGTGTGGAACATGAGATTAGGGTAAGAACCGCTAAGGGAGTCTTGGCGGTTCTTTCTTTTTTCTCTTTTATAATAAACTTCAAAAATTAGTGACACAGATGCATAAATGGTCTATAATCAACGGAAGAAAGCATAATGTAACAGAATGATCAAATAAGTAATACAGTCGCCGGAGTGAGAGGAGGGACGCTTATCATCACGTTGGAGCATGTCAGCAAGACGTACAGCTTGCGAAACGGGCGATTTGAAGCGTTGCGCAATGTCTCCCTGCAGATCCCGGAAGGCACCATCCACGGCATTATCGGGCCCAGTGGGGCAGGAAAATCAACGCTGCTGCGAATGATGAACGCTCTGGAGCTGCCGGATCAAGGGAAAGTGACGGTTCTGGGCCAGGAGCTCACTGAGCTCCCTGAAACTGCGCGGCGCGAGGTACGGCGCTCGATCGGCATGATCTTTCAGCAGTTCCACCTGCTGAATAACCGGACGGTCAGTGGGAACGTGTCGGTACCGCTGGAGCTCGCCCGCTTGCCCAAGAAGGAGCGCGCCGAACGCGTGCGGGAATGTTTGCGTTTCGTCGGCCTGGAGGACAAGGCCGGCCAATATCCGGCTTCCCTCAGCGGGGGGCAGAAGCAGCGGGTGGCGATTGCACGGGCGCTGGCGAGCCGGCCAAGCATCCTGCTGTGCGATGAGCCGACCTCCTCGCTGGACCCGAAAACCACGGCAGAGATTCTCGAGGTGCTGCTGCATATCCACCGGACATTAGGGATGACGATCGTGATCGTCACGCATGAAATGGACGTGGTGCGCAGCATTTGCCAAGGGGTTTCGGTGATGGAAGAGGGCCGGATCACCGATGCGTTTACGCTCCAGCGGAACGATGCGGAAGTGGGCACCGCCGCAATGGCTGGTTACCACGCTTCGTATCGGGAGCAGTTGCTTGGCGGGATGGAGGTGTAAGGGCGTTGGATTTTCTCATGATGATGTGGGATGGTTTCGTCCAGTATCGCAGTCAAATTGGCGAAGCGATCGGCGAGACCTTCGTGATGGTTGGGATCGCGCTGCTGGCGGCCTTACTGATTGGCTTGCCCCTAGGTACAGCCTTGTATCTGACCGGTAAAGGCCAGCTATATGAGCACTCCCTGAGGTACGGCCTGCTAAACGGGATCGTGAACGTCGTTCGCTCTTTTCCGTTCCTGCTGTTGGTGGTGTTTATGATTCCGCTCACCCGCCTGATCGTGGGCACGGCGATCGGGACGCTGGCCGCCTCGATTCCGCTGGCCGTTGTGGCAATCGCTATTTATGCGCGGTTTGTCGAGCAATCGCTGCTGGAGGTGCCGCGCGGCGTAATTGAATCGGCACGGTCCATGGGGGCGTCCAAGCTGCAGATCATCACGAAATTTTTGTATGTAGAAGCCCGTCCCGGCCTGGTGTTGGGGTTAACTTCCTCGACGATCAGCTTCATTTCCTTTTCGACGGTCATGGGTGTGGTCGGCGGCGGAGGGGTTGGCGATTTTGCCATCCGTTACGGTTATCAGCGGTTCGAAACCGAGCTGATGGCTGTGGTGATTGTGCTGATGGTAATTTTGGTGCAAGGAATTCAATTTATAGGAAATGCGTTGTCCCGATGGTTGGATAAACGCTAACAATGGAGGGAGAAATCATGCTGAAAACAGGAAAATGGATCATGTCGCTCGTACTGCTGATGTTGGTGCTGAGCGCTTGCGGTAATAACAGCAACACCTCAAATAACGGGACAGGTGTGGGAGCACCGGCAGCGGCGGATACGGAGACGACAGAGAACGGAACCACGGAAACTACACTGAAGGTGGCTTCGTTGATTCCGCCGATGACGGACATCCTGGAGCTGATCAAACCGCAGCTGAAGGAAGAGGGCATCAACCTGGAAGTTGTGATCTTGTCCGACAATGTGCAGCCAAATGATGCGCTGGCGAACAAGGAAGTGGATGCGAACTTCTTCCAGCACGTCCCTTGGATGGAGGAGTACAATAAAAACAAAAACGCCAACCTCGTTCCGGTTCAGCCGGTGTATCATGCGGTATACGGCGCTTACTCCAAACGTTATAAATCCATGGAAGAGCTCCCGGACGGAGCAACGATCGTGATCGCAAACGACGCGTCTAACGGAGGACGCTCCCTTGACATGCTGGACAAAGCCGGCGTGATCAAGCTGAAGGAAGGCGTAGGGATTAACGGGACTCTTGCGGATATCGTAGAGAACAAGCATAATTATAAATTCGAGGAAGTTGACCTGCTCATGCTGGCCCGGATGCTGGACGATGCCGATTTGGTGCTGATGACCCCGGCTTATGCCAGCCCGCTGGGACTTACGCCGAAGAAGGATGCCTTGCTGACGGAAACCGTCGAATCGGCATTTGCAATCACTTTGGTGGCTCGTGAGGACAACCGTGATTCCGAGCCGATTCAGAAGCTGGCAAAGGCGATTTCCAGTCCGGAGGTCAAGAAGTTTCTCGAGGACAATTACGACGAGATTGCGATTCCGGCGTTCTAATTCAGTGTCCTGACACGAAATCTCGACACGGCGCCTTGCTGATCGGAATAGGTCAAACTTCCCTCTTCATAGGATGATGTTAGCATATGATCCATATGGAGGAGGGGAGTCGATGCAGGTTCATATCGTCCAGCCAGGCCAAACGACGTATAGTATCGCACAAGCCTATGGCGTACCTTATGAGGATATCGTTGAAGCCAATGAATTGCCGAATCCGGAACAGCTCGTGGTTGGACAAACCTTGGTCATCCCGATTGTCGGCAGCTATTATTGGGTTCGGCCTGGGGACAGCTTATGGTCGATCGCCCAGCGATTTGGATTAAGTTATCAAGAGTTAGCCCGCGTTAACGCCATTAGCGTAGAGCGCCCCCTTTCGATCGGGTTTCGGCTGTACATTCCGCCGCGGCCGCGAAGAAGCGCTGAATTTAACGCTTATGTAGAACCGCGCGGCGGAACGGTTTCTCCGGCGCTGGAGGAAAGTGCGCGGGAAGCAGCGCAGCACCTGACATACCTGGCTCCGTTTAGCTTCTTAGCGCAACGGGACGGATCGCTTCGAGAGCCTCCGCTAAATCAATTTCCGGAAATTGCCCGGGCGAACCGGGTCGTGCTGATGATGGTGATCACGAATCAGGAGAATGATCAGTTCAGCGACGAGCTTGGCCGGATCTTACTCAACGATATCCCGATTCAAGATCGTTTTTTGGACAACATCGTCACGACAGCAAACAAATACGGATTTCGCGACATCCACTTTGATTTCGAGTATTTGCGGCCCGAAGACCGGGAGGCATACAACGCTTTTTTGCGTAAAGCCAAAGCGCGGTTCGCGGAGCAGGGCTGGCTGATGTCGACGGCTTTGGCGCCCAAGACCAGTGCCGGTCAGCAAGGCAAATGGTATGAAGGACATGATTACCGGGCCCACGGTGAAATTGCCGATTTTGTCGTGATCATGACCTATGAATGGGGCTACAGCGGTGGACCGGCCCAGGCGGTGTCGCCTATTGGTCCAGTCCGCCGGGTTCTTGAATATGCGCTGACGGAAATGCCAGGCTCCAAAATCATGATGGGGCAAAACTTATATGGGTACGACTGGACGTTGCCATTTGTGCCGGGAAGCACCGCACGGGCGATTAGTCCGCAGCAGGCGATCCAAATTGCCGCGCGGCATGGAGTCGCCATTCAATACAGCGAGCGGGATCAGGCACCGTTCTTCCATTATTGGGATGCGGAAGGAAGGGAACATGAAGTCTGGTTCGAGGACGCCCGCTCGATCCAAGCCAAGTTTAACCTGATCAAGGAGCTGGGGCTGCGCGGAATGAGTTATTGGAAGCTGGGTTTAAGTTTTCCGCAAAATTGGCTGCTGCTCGAAGACAATTTCGAGGTGGTCAAGCGGGGATAAAGATGAATTGTTGGGACATGATCAGGCTTTGTGATTTTTGCAACAGAGTCGCTTGACAGCCTGCGTTATGATAGAAACAACTTAAGTAATCCAAAATTAAATGAATAGAGATCTTCGGGGTAGGGTGAAATTCCCGACCGGCGGTGAGGTTTCGGCAAGAGGGAACCGCAGCCCGCGACTCGCAGATGGCCTTCACGGCCCGAAGCGACTGACTTGGTGAGAATCCAAGGCCGACGGTAAAGTCCGGATGGGAGGAGATCAATGAAGCTGAAGTTTGAATCAGGGACCTGCCATGGTCGCCTGCCAAGCTTATTTGGTCAGCCCCCGCAAAGCCTTTAGGAAGGTCGATGCGGGGGTTTTCTACGTAGACCCTCTATTCAAGAAGGGGACAGACACCATGGAGAAAGTCAAAGTAAGCAGTGGTATCCAAATTTCTGCTGGATTGAATGCAGGGGCACTTACGGGCGCATCCGGTCAGATTCAGCACTCGCCCAGAACGGCTCAAGCACGCAAATCGCGCAGCGGTTTCTGGCTTGTCGTGTTGGGTGCAGCATTGTGGGGCGTAGACCCGTTGTTTCGGGTGATCCTGCTGAAGTCGCTGACCTCGGCGCAAATCGTATTGATTGAGCATCTGATTATCGCGCTTTTTGCCATACCGGTCTTATGGAAAAACCGCACCGAGCTTAAAGGGCTTGGTTGGCGTCAAGGGGGCGCGCTGCTATTTATTTCGTGGGGCGGTTCGGCCATCGCCACGATTCTGTTTACGTTGGCCTTGTCAAGCGGTGACCTGAATGCAGTCCTGCTGCTGCAAAAAATGCAGCCGCTGTTTGCCATCCTGCTGGCCGGATTGCTGCTTAAAGAGAAGCTGCCGCGCCACTTTTTCGGATATCTGCTTATCGCGTTGCTTGGAACGTATTTGCTGACCTTCGGGTTTACGATGCCGATTGGGCATTGGAGCGATTTTGTGCAGATCGGCAGCCTGTTGTCGCTAGGCGCTGCCGCATTGTGGGGCGGATCCACGGTGATGGGCCGGTTGATGGTAGGGACGATGAAATATGAGACGGTGACATCGTTGCGGTTTATTTTGGCACTGCCGCTGCTGCTGGCTATCACTTGGAATGAAGGGGCCGCCTGGAGCCTGCCGACCGGCACCTTGCAAATCGCCGCATTTTCCCTCAATATGCTTGGACAAGCGTTGTTGCCGGGGCTGCTAAGCCTGCTCGTCTATTATAAAGGGTTGACAACAACCAAAGCGTCGGTCGCCACCCTGGCGGAGCTGAGCTTCCCAATGGTTGGCGTTCTGATCAACTGGATTGCGTTCCAGCAGTTGATTACAGTAGCCCAGGCATGTGGATTCGTGCTGATTTGGGGCACGTTATTCCTGATCTCCCGTCAGGGAGATACCAACCAATAATCCAGCAAGTCGATGAAAAAGCGGGATTTCCTCCTGTCCCACAGGATGGAAATCCTCGCTTTTTTTTCATTCTCCACACCCCTCTTTGGTGAAATTTGTTATGTGATAATAAAAAGTATCAAAAAAGGATGAAGATCATTTGTCGGGAGACGGTGGGAAGTTTCATGTTGGATTTCCAAAGAATCGGCGGGCCTTCATGCACCATACGCGGGAGACATTGCGGCAATGCTGGAAGGGGGGATTCCCGCCTCGTTTATTTTGATCGATGTCGACCACTGTAAGACGATTAACGACTCCTTTGGCCATCATATCGGAAACGAGCTGCTGCGGGAATTCGCCGGGAAGGTCCATCCTCGACTGCGGGAGGGGGATTTGTTTGGCGCATAACAGCGAAAGGCCGGGCCCATTAGGGCCCGGCTTTTGAAGATTTCAGAAAGTATAAACTTCGGGGCACTGGCATCCTGATATCGCAAGAAAAACTTCCGCTAAACGCGGTCTGTCTACTTTGAATTTACGTCGACAGACGTTTTTCTTAAGATATCAGAAAGTATAAACTTCGGGGCACTGGCATCCTGATATCGCAAGAAAAACTTCCGCTAAACGCGGTCTGTCTACTTTGAATTTACGTCGACAGACGTTTTTCTTATGTTGCAGGCGGGTTTATTTCTCGTCCAGCCACAAAATCGCTGTTACACCGCGCGGATAATACCGGCTGCCGCAGATCACGCCGGCCATCATCTGGTCGCTCCAGCTCCAGTAGGCGTTCTTCTCGGAAGTCAACCAGGCCACATGCGCCGCATCGGCTGCTTGCCCTCGTTCGTCCCAAGGGAGGCCGAGGATCCGGCGGGCGATGAACTGGCAGAGATAAATTTTGCTGAGCCAGGAGTTGTTGCTCGTCGAGGACAGCTTCCAGCCACCGTCCTCGAACAGGCAGATCCCCGGCTGCAGCACCGTGTTCAGATGCGTGGAGAGCGCTGCGATATATGCGCCGAACCGACCGTTTGGATCCAGCGCTTCCTCGCAGCCGGTGTAAAGCGGGAAGATGAGCCCCTCGATCGCAGGAATGATCTTGGAGTCATTGTTCTCTTGAATGACGGCCGGAATGTAACCGCCTGGCAACAGGTGCGAGGTAATCGTGCCTGCGCACAGCTCGGCTTGTTGTCCGGCCAGCGCAGCCGCCGTTTCGCGGCTGTTGTCGCGAAGCAGCTTCTCCATTGCGACGTACGCCGCCCAGCTCTTGCCGGCCAAATAGATGTTGTTCCGCGCTTGCCCCAGCGAGACATCCAGGCTGTCATAGGTGGTAATCTCCGCTCCGCCCATCGTTCGGGAGCTGTCGAGGCCCATGATGCCGGTACGCTGGGACGGGTCAGGATGGTCGCGGTTCACCATGCTTTCCAGACATTGCTCTAGGATCGGCAGGTTGCGGTCCAACCATTCGCGGTCGTTCGTTTGATGCACGTAAACGGTGGCGCTTAGCACCCAGTTGACGAGCTGCTCATGAGTCATGTGAGAGAAGCAGTCATCGATCGCATGCAGCTCATAAGACGAATAGCCGGGACGGGAGAACGAGTTAGCCACGCCCATGTCATGCGTGAAGCTGATGCCGCCAGGATATTCGGTCGGATCCCCGGGAATCCGCACCGTATCCCGATAGCTGTAGCGGCTGGTGTAAAGGTCGAGTTCGTTTTTGACCGTCCATGGATTCATTTTTAGCTCGTAAAACAACTGGTCAACCAGCAAATCAAACGTATTCATCATCCGGTATTCGCCTTCATTGACGATCCAGAGCGGTTTGCCGTCATGCTCCAGCAGCTCAGTGGAACCGTAATAGCTGCGGATGGCATGCGCGAGCATAAACTTCTGGTCCTCGCTTAACTTGGCGTCGTTAACGAGCGCGTCCGCTTGGCGGGCGACCTCCAGCTTGCGGTCGAATTGTGCTAACGCATATTCAGCCACTTCTTCGATGTTCGCGAAATACCGCGTATAGTAGTAGGACGCATCCATCCCGGTCGTGACGTAACCGGCACGGTAGAAGCAAAGCGCAAAGCGGTAGGTGGCTTTCTCGCCAGCCGGTGTATCCATAAGCAGCGCGCCCACCGGCCCAAGGCCAAACCGGAGGTTTTCCGGAACCTTTGGCTTAAGAATCGATTCCATCTTAAAAAATCCGGCGCTGGTAATCCGCGGATCGCTCGCCGCAATAGCGGTATGGCGGCCTTGGCCAATGCCGCAAATACGTCCGCCCGTCACGTCCTCCAAGCGGCGGATGGCGCTGACAGGGTCATTGTTTTGCAGACCAAAGAAGGCTTTGCGCGTCGACGTTCCCCGGGTGTTGTCCACCGTGATCTCTGCAAGCACGGCCGGCATCAGCGCGAAACGCAGCTGCTCTTCCGTTGCCGTCTCGGGGTCAGGCACGCCTTCAAACGGAGAGATCAGGCGGAACGTCAAATCGCCGGCTTGCCATTCGTCAATCGCCGCACCAAACCGGCGGTCGATTTCGCTCCGGTTGTACGGGGTGATGAGATCGCTTTCTTTTTGCTGAACGGAATGCTGCTGGCTGGAGCCTGAACCGCTCTCCTCGGTCGTATAACGATCCCGCTCGTCCAGACCTTCGCCGAAGAACGGTAAAGCCCGGTAACGCTCTTGCCCATCATCCTGCAGTCCAATGTAGATGTTCTGTTTTGGCGGGCTGCCCAGCTCAAGGTCGAAGCCGCCGCTTTGGCCGGGATAACCTAGCGTAAAGCTGGCGAACGCTCCCATCGGGGAGTGATGCGCGTTAAAAAATATATTTTTACCCAAGTTAATTACCTCCTGTTCAATTCACAGCGGTTATGCTAGTTTGATTATAACAAGGCTTTGGAGGAACGCCCATGTCCAAACCGCCAATCGATTTATCCAAAACGTTCACGGTGGCGAGGCGGGGGAAAGCGATCATAGAAAAGCGGAGGGATAAGGGTGGCTAGAGAGCATCAGGTTACCGAGTATATGCTGCCAAATATGGATTCGACGTTTAAGCTCTTTGCCGCGCATTTGCGTACGGTAACGCCGGAGTGGTCGTATCCGCGCCACAGCCACCCGCTGTTTGAGGTGAACTTGCTGCTGGCAGGCAGCCAGGAGATGATCGTCGGCGGCAAACGTTATGTGCAGCAGCCCGGCGATTTCCTGCTGCTTCGCCCTGAAGACGTGCATGAAAGCCGGGCGCTGGGGACGGAGCCAATGACGTATTATTGCTTGCATTTTAACGTCGACGAGCCCGTGCTTCGCGAGCTGTTGTGCCGAGGCGAGACACCGCTTCACACCGCAGACGGGCCGCTGGCCCAAGTCATTCGGCCGAGCTTGGACAAGCTGATCGCGCTTACCTCGGACGGGTCAGGTGCGAAGCTGGCGGACAAGATGCGGGCGATGGCTGCGGTGTTCGAGCTGTTTGCCGGCCTGAGCGAAGGGCTGGCAGAGCAGGAGTCCGGCGCGCCGAGCAGCCGGATGAACCGGATCGCGGCGGAGATCGCCGCCGCGCTGGAGCGCAGCGTCGAGGAGCCGGAGACGGCCTGGAGCGCGTCAACGTTGGGGAACGCAAGCTCCGGCAGCAATGGCGCCGGCGGGGATGGTTCCCATGGCAGCATCACCGGCGGTAGGAGTTGCGGCAGTAGCGTCTCCCGTGGTAACGGCTCCCACGGTCGTCGATCCGTCGACGTTCTGGACGGGGACCGGTCGCGTGAGACCGTCGCGGCGGTTACCGCTGGACTTGGGTACAGCGCGTCCTCCTGCAATCGGATCTTCCGCAGCGTGTACGGGATGTCGCCGCGCCAGTATTTATCGGCGCTGAAGCTAAAGAAGGCCAAGCTGTTGCTGATGGAGCCGGAGCTATCGGTCGAAGCCGTCTCGATACGACTTGGCTACAAGGATATTGCCCATTTCAGCCGGCAGTTCAAACGCTGGACCGGCGAATCGCCCGGCAAATTCCGGAGCCGGTTTCATATTTAACTTTATATAGAAAGGGGTTGGCTGCTTTGACCATGGAAATTGAAAGCGCTGACTTACTCGCGTTGCCGCTCCGCAAGCGGATCGCCTTTTTTGGCGACAGCATCACGGAGAATGGGACGTATATCCGTAATTTGGAGGCTTTTTTCCTGAAGCATCTGCCGGAACACCGGCTGGCCGCCGCTGGCGGAGGCGCTGCAGCTGGCCGAGGCACTGCTGCCGGCGATCGAGCGCGCCGCCGTGATGTAGGGCGGCGCGGAGAGCGCTGAGGCGCGCGAATGGATGGGGTTCGCGCGCACCGACCTATACTTCGGCGCCTTCGCGGACGCCGACCTGGCCCTGCTCGAGCAAGGCTGGCACCTAGCCTACTGCCGGCTGAGCCACCTCTACGGCTGCCCGTACGCCGCCGGGCAGATGGAAGCATTTCGCGCCTGGCTGACCGCGAAATACGGGCTCGCCCCGAAGCCGGTGCTGCTCGTATCCGGCGACGCCGATCTCGACGTGCCGTTTGAGGAGAACGGGGCGGTGCTTGAGCGCACCTACCGGGCACATGGCGGCACGGTGACGACCATCCTCAAGCCAGGCGGCGGCCATCACCCACACAGCTTGCCCGACGTTACGCCGATTATGCAGTTTGTCCTTTCTTCGGCTGCGAACCGAATACAGTAGCTGCCTATAGCCGTCCGATGTGTGTCGGACGGTTTTCGTTAGGGGAGGGGAACATAGTCTAGCCGCGCTCTTTTCAACGATTATCCCGTTGCATCAGGCAATGAAGAAAGAAAAAGAAATATGATATGCAAAGTCGAAGTAAGATGCTGCAAGAAAACCGATAAGTACGGATATATGCGATAGGGGGAACAGAATCTCTCTGCGGCCCTTTTTTTGACGATTATCCCGTTGAATCAGCTGGTGGAGAATGAGAAGGAAGTAGTCAAGTCAAGTACAGTAGTAAAAAGATGCTGTGAGAAAACCGATGGATAGGAACATATGAAGGAACATATGAGCGACAACTCACTGAGTAGAGATAGATTGCGAAAAAAATTCGGTATAGCTGAATTCGGTATAGCTGTAAATGGGTCGATCAGCTGTGCTCGAAAGTCAAGGTAGGAGGCTCCTATTTCCTGTTGTTTGGCATTCCAATCAGCACCTCTATCATTGCTATTAATAACCTCTTAGTACCTCGATTAGCAGGTTTACGCCGCTGCTGCAAGGAAGGGCTTCTGACCACGTGCGATTAACTGGCGGTAAGGGATCGCTGGAATGGACAGGCACATTTGCAGCAGGTCCTGGCGCATTTCTTCCTCGGAGAAGGTCATGCGCAGGTAACGGCGGACGGTGTACTCATTCAAATACGCCTGCAAATGCGTTATCCCCAAGGCAACATACGTGCGTCTGATAGAGTCCCTCGCTTCTCTCACAA
>NZ_GG695987.1:21912-46502 GCF_000159955.1 Paenibacillus sp. oral taxon 786 str. D14
TGCATTCGTATAAAAACCCATGCCCGATCCCTCCAATTTAAATCCCTCTAACTCAACGAATATGAACATATGTTCCCTTTGTTATCATTATACCAAACACCTGTTCGTAAATCAAGAAAAATATCCCAGATAAACCATCTTATCTTCGTAAAAACGGAACGATCAGCTCCACGGGCTATCTCATTTCTATCCCGCCTATGGAGTTCCCAGTTCTGAACCAAAGGGATAATCGTGTAAAGAGGCGTAGTTAGAAGATCCCCTTCGTCGATCTCCCCATTCTGAACCAAAGGGATAATCGTGCAAAAAAGGCGCGGTGAGAAGATCCTCTCCTAGATTCCTCGTTCTGAACGAAAGGGATAATCGTGTAAAAGGGCAAGCGGTTGTGAACATTGTTCGAAGACCTGTCACAATACTCCGGGAATTTCTGACAAACCTCCGGGTTTCTATCGACTCTTTTTTGGTAGTATGGTATTATGATAGTCTGATAACGTATTAGCGGACTAAAGCGAGGTTCTGAGCTAAGCTAATACTATTTGAGTTAATAGTTAAGCTAATAGTATTTGAGCTAATAGCATTACTCAGGGGGAGAGACAGATGAAAGCTAACAAAAAAATGATCATGATGAGCCTAGTGATGGCTCTGGTGTTAACGGTGCTGGCCGGCTGTTCGGGGTCGGGAGCGGGGAAAGAGGATAATAAGCTGGTGATCGGGATCGACGATAAATTCGCACCGATGGGCTTCCGCGATGAAAATAACGAGATTGTTGGCTTCGATATTGATTACGCCAAAGCGGCGGCGGAGAAAATGGGAATGGAAGCCACGTTCCAGCCGATCGACTGGTCGGCTAAGGAATCTGAGCTGAACAGCGGACGGATCGATCTGATCTGGAACGGATATACGATTACGGAGGAGCGTAAGGGCAAGGTCCTGTTTACGAAGCCTTACTTGAAAAATAGCCAGGTGGTCGTAACGCTGGCCGATTCGGAAATCACCCAGCTCAGCGATCTAGCTGGCAAGACGGTGGGCTTGCAGGCGTTGTCTTCCGCAGCGGATGCGCTGGACGCGGCCCCGATCAAGAGCGAGATCAAAACCATCTCGGAATTCCCGGATAACGTACTTGCGCTTACGGATCTCAAAACGAAACGGCTTGATGCGGTCGTGATCGACGAAGTTGTGGCGAGATACTATATGGCGAAGGAAGAAGGTACGTTTAAGCTGCTGGATGAGTCGCTGGCGCCTGAAGAATACGGCATCGGCGTGAAGAAGGGGAACGAGGAGCTGCTGAACAAGCTGCAGAAGGCGCTCGACGAGCTGAACCAGGACGGTACCGCGTCGGAAATTTCGAAGAAATGGTTTGGCGAAGACAAAGTGCTGAAGTAGAAACGAAACGCGTAAAAACCGGATTGCTTCGGAATCCGGTTTTTTGCTGGTTGTGTTAAAATCCAAGATGTTCCGAGGAGAGCGATCATGAGTCTGGAGTATTTGTTAAGTATCCTGGGGCCGATGCTGGAAGGGACGAAAACCACGATTTGGCTGTTTCTTCTGGCCATCGTGACATCGATTCCGCTGGGCTTCGCCTTTACCTTTATGGTTCGCAGCCGGATCAAGCCAGTCGCTTGGTTTGCCGGGGCTTATATTTATGTCATGCGCGGTACGCCGTTGCTGCTGCAAATGCTGTTCGTTTGCTTCGGGCTGCCGGTCATCCCGGTGATCGGCGAGTATCTCGTGATGGATCGGTTCGTCGCCGCTTGCGTTGCTTTTACGCTGAATTACGCGGCGTACTTCGCTGAGATCTTCCGCGGCGGCCTGCTGGCGATCGATAAGGGTCAATATGAAGCCGCGAAGGTGCTGGGGCTCAGCCGCTGGCAGACGACAACGCGGATCGTGCTGCCACAGATGCTGCGCATCGCGCTGCCCGCTGTCTCCAATGAGTCGATTACGCTGGTCAAGGATACAGCGCTGCTTTATGCAGTGGCCGTTCCCGAGCTGCTGCATTTTGCGCAAACGGCGGTCAACCGGGATTTTACGATCGTACCGTTTGTGCTTGCGGGCGTGCTGTACCTGTTGATGACGTTGGTACTGACCGTGCTGTTTAAGGCGCTGGAACGGAAGTTCAAATTTGAGTAAAGGGCTGGAATCATGGATCAAGCAATCGTTCAAGTCGAGCATTTACGAAAATCGTTTGGCCAGCTGGAGGTGCTGAAAAACGTCTCCTTTAACGTCGCTACGAGCGAGGTGCTGGCGGTGATCGGGCCGTCCGGTTCGGGCAAGAGCACCATGCTGCGTGCCTTGGCCCATCTTGAGGAAATCGACGGGGGGACGATCCGGATTGGAGGCGAGTCGCTGGTGGACAATGGGCGGTATGCCGGCAGTGCCAAGCTCAAGGAAATTACCGCCCGTATGGGCATGGTGTTCCAGCATTTCAATCTGTTCCCGCACCTCACGGTGCGCGGGAACCTGGAGCTCGCACCCAAGCTGGTGAAAAGGCAGCCGGCTGCAGACATCCGCGCCAAGGCCACGGAGCTGCTGGAGAAGGTCGGGCTCTCCGATAAAGCGGAGGTTTATCCGGCTAACCTGTCCGGGGGGCAAAAGCAGCGGGTCGCCATTGCCCGGGCGCTGATGATGAATCCGGAGATTCTGCTGTTCGACGAGCCGACCTCTGCGCTGGATCCCGAGCTAACGGGCGAGGTGCTGCAGGTGATGAAGCAGCTCGCCGAAGAGCGGATGACGATGATCGTCGTCACGCATGAGATGGGCTTTGCGCGGGAGGTAGCCGACCGCGTGATGTTTATGGCGGACGGGGAGATTATCGAATCCGGCCCGCCGGAGCAGCTGTTTGGTGCGCCGCAGCATGAGCGTACGCGGTCCTTTTTGCAGCGGGTGCTGTGATAACTAATTTCAAAAACGGCGGCAGCCTCGGAACTTCAACTACGAAGTTTGAGGCTGCCGCCGTTTTTTTACCACCCTATTTTATTTCACCGAGTAAACCCCTTCTTTGTAAACCAACGTATAGATCATGCCAGAGTCGGTCAGAACGTACTGGTCCACTGCATCCTTGGACAAGCGGCGCTGTTTGCCGTCGACAGCAATATGGTATATGCCGGGCTCGTAGCCATGGGATACATAGTAGACGCCGGACTTGTTGACCTCGAAGGTCGTATCAGCAGTAGCTCCGGGCGCCAGGGCAGCCAGCTTCTTCTCCTGGCCGGTGGACCGCCAGCGTATCCGGGTGTCACCGATTCGCCGTTAACAAGCATGGTCGTGCTATTCACCTTGAACTTGACCGTTCGCTACCTATGGCCAGCATCATGTTTGGCATACCCATCCGCTGGATTTTGCCGTCGCCACACCGATGGGAATGATGAATGGGCTGGCCAATACCGGCACGCAACTGCTGGAGCCCATTTTGCATGCCCGTATCGTTGTTCCTGAAGAGAATGCCGGCCGGGTGATGAACGACCTCGTGCAGATGCGCGGCCGTTTCGAGCCGCCGCAGCGGCAAGGGGAACGCGTATTGATTGAGGGACATGTGCCGCTCTCGACTTCGCTCGATTACCCGATTGAACTTAGTTCGTATACCAAAAATGTTAGGGTCGCGCATAAAGGTATCCAAATACTGCCAGAATCCGCGGCGGGCTAACGCTTCGCCGATCAATATAAAGCATGGATACCTTCGATTTGAAAACTTCGCCGACTTCGGATTGTTCGACTTTCAGCCTGCGACGGATAATGGACAGATTGGTCCCTATTGATTCATTAAAGGCGTCATGCGGTCCGACGATCACGGTCTCCGCAAAAAAAGAATGCTGCCCTTTGCTCGCAGCATTCTGTGCGTGATCGTCTTTACATGGATTCGCTCAATAATAGCCGGGATAATTCGGCATAACTGGCAACCGGGGTATGGGGGAGATGCGGATCGGATTCGGGCGGGATTCCGCGGTGATTGAACCAAATGGAGTGCCAGCCAGCGCCAGCCGCCCCTACGACATCGTTGCGCCAGGAATCTCCGATATACCAGCACTGATCCGGTGCTATGCCCAGTTTCCCTGCAATCAGGTTGAACAAGCGTGCATCCGGTTTCGTCAAGCCAACCGCACCCGAGATGAACACCAGCTCGGCGGGAATCAGCCGATCGACCCCCAGTGCCCGGATCTTTCGCCATTGGTGGTCCGGCGGTCCGTTCGTAATGATTCCGACGACGGCGCCCCGCGCCTGGAGTTCGCCGATCAGCTCCAGCGCTCCGGGAAACGGCCGAATGTCAAATTGACGGCCTAGGTAAGCGGCCTGTACCGCCGCGGCTTGTTCGGTTGTCAGAGAGAGCCCAAACTCCCCTAGAGAACGCACGAAACGTTCGGTGCGCATCGATTCCAGCACCTGCCCGTAGGTGGGCGTACCCCCGGCTTGGGCGGAAAGATAATCGCTGTAATAGCGCATCCGGTGATACGCCGATTCATAGGGGAAGTTCGGCCCGGTGTGCAGGATCTCTTCCAGTGCCTCGCGAAAAGGCTGCAGGTGGTCGTATAACGTATCATCCACGTCAAAAAAGACCGCGTGGTTTGGCGTAATTGTGTTCATTGTGATGATCCCCTTCTCTTTACCAGCCGCAGTAGAAAACCTTGGCTTTTTCCTATAAAATGCTTATGTATTGTACTGGCTACGGGAGCCGTCGCCTTCCCATTATACGTGACAATTTCGAAAAATCCATAGTTCACCCGGTCCTTTTCGGATATGATGGGATCGGATTGTATACTTTGGGTGGAAAGGTTTGGAGCGGACGTGAAAAAGCCGAAACGATGGTTTACCTTAAGAAATCAAATCTTCATCAGTTTTATGCTGCTGATGATTTTTGTCCTGGGAATCGCCAGCGTACTCACTTATTATCGGATGTCCGCACTGCTGGAAACCAATGCTGAGAAGCATATCAGTCAAACCGCGATGCAGGCCAACGGTCGATTGGATGCGCTGATTGCCCAGATCAATACGCTGACCACGCAGGTCGCCACCGATGATTACGTCCAGAAGCTGCTGCTCGCTGAGGTGCAAGGGAAGGAGACGCCCTTTAGCTCGCGCCAATCGCTGCTGCCGCTGTTTAGTGACTATCAGGCCTATGTGACCGGCATCAAGTCGCTTGAGTTATATACTAACGATTATCGCCGATTGTTCCCGCTGAACGAAACCGAGTTGATCGACACGATCGATTCGGAATGGATTAACGCCGCGAATTGGGGCAAAGGGGCGCTCGTCTGGATTGGTATCGATCCGCGCGATCCGTCTACCGTGCTGGCGCTGCGCCGGGTGAGCTTGCTGGACCGCTGGTTTTCGTCCGGGGGATATTTAATGGTGCGGCTCGATCGGACTTATTTTCAAATCCATGAGCAGATCGACGAAGAGGTTGGGGAGTATATCCTGCTGGTTGACGGGAATCAGCGTCCCGTGGCATCCAATTTCAGCTTTCCTGCGGAAGAATTAAATTTGAAGGAGCTGCTGAGCAACGAAGGAAAAAATATCACCATCGGCGGGCAGAGGTTTATTGAGGTCAAACAAGCCTCCAAAGCTACGGGGTGGACGCTGGTCTTCTTCACGCCCATGAGCTACGTCACCAGCGGGATCTCCGCGCTGCGAACAGCTGTCCTCGCTTCGGGAGCCATAGGGGTGCTGCTGTTCCTGATCATGTCGCTGTCGCTGTCCACGATGATCACCCGGCCCATCTTCCGGTTGATCAAGGCGATGCGCGGGGCGAGATTCGGGGTGCTGCAGCGGAACCCGATGTTCTCGAGCACGATGGAAATCAACGAGCTGAACAATTCCTACAACCAAATGGTCGACAATATGAACGAATTGATCCGTGTCGTTTACGAGAAGGAGCTCCTGCAAAGCCGGACCGAATTAAAGGCGCTGCAAGCTCAAATCAACCCTCATTTTCTGTTTAATACGCTGGAGGCCTTCTATTGGTCGCTGGAGGACAAGGGGGAGGAGGAGCTGGCCAACCTGGTCGTCGGCATGTCCAACTTGTTCCGGTACATTATCAGCAGCCCCAACCAGGACGAGTGGGTGACGATCGAGGACGAGCTGGAGCATGTGGAACGATACCTGCAGCTGATGACTATCCGACTTGCGGAACGGTTAACCTGGTCCATTGATGCCGGCGAATTCCGCCATGTTAAAATTCCAAAGCTTCTGATTCAGCCGCTGGTGGAAAACGCAATTTTGCACGGGGTTGAAAAGCAACTCGGCCAGGGCAAAGTAAGCGTATGCGTCGAATCCTCAGACAAGGAAGGTTACGTGAAAATCACCGTGCGGGACAACGGTCCCGGCATGGATGAGGAAACGTTAAACGGCCTACTGCAGGCGATGGAAGGCGGACCTTCCATTTCCTCGAAGGGGACAGGCGTCGGGATTGTAAATGTACAACGGCGACTTCGCCTGTATTATGATGAGGAGCAAGGGAAGAAGCACGGTTTGCAAGTGACCAGCCGCCCGGGCGAAGGAACGTCCGTAAGCTTTGAAATACCTAGTGATTACGGGGGAACGGTATGAAGCAGACAAAAACCATACTTGTGGTGGAAGATGAACCGAGAACAAGACAGGGCTTTACGAAAACATTGGAAGCCTGGTCTGCCGGCCGGTACCGGATCGAGGCGGCGGACAGCGGGCAGGCGGCGCTGGCTTGGCTGGAGAATCATGTCGCTCATCTGCTGATCACGGACATCCGCATGCCCGGCATCAGCGGGCTGGAGCTGATCGAAATGCAGCAGCGCCATAAGCAGTTCAAGCCGGTGGCGATTATCATTTCGGGTTATGCGGAATTCGAATACGCGCAAAAAGCGATGCAGCTCGGCGTCGTCAATTACTTGCTGAAGCCGGTGGACAAGCACAAGCTGGTTCAGGCCGTAGAGCAGGCGTTGCGGGTGGAGGACGACCGGCATCGAATCGAAACGATGGAGAAGCTGGTTGACCCGCGGCTGCTGGAGACAAAGGATACGGATACGCAATATACGCCCCAGGTGCGGGAGGCACTGAATTACCTGGACGAGCATTTGCACGAGCCGATTACGATGCGCCAGGTGGCCGACCATCTGCATCTGAATCCGAGTTACTTCAGCGTGCTATTCAAAGAGCAGACCGACCTTACCTTCAGCGAATATATCACCCGATTGCGGGTGCTCCGCGCTAAGGAGCTGCTGCTGCGGACGACGTTGTCCGTTGGGGAGATCGCTGAGCGTGTAGGTTATCAAAGCGACAAATATTTTATCAAGGTGTTCAAAAACTATGAAGGGATGAGTCCCAGCAAATACCGCAGCCGGACGAAAGAGACGGAAGATGACGCCTAAGCCTTAGCCGTTCAATCACGGATATTTGCGGCGAACGGTTTGTTGCCCTCTGCTTGCTATGGAAGCGGAATCATCAACGTGATAAACTTGGGTTGAAGCGGTTACACGAATAGCCGGGATAACTAGGGGGCTAAAGCATGTCCAACCAGAAAACAGCATCTACCCTGTGGATTGCGCTTCTCCTGCTGCTGGGACTTTCCGGCTGCGTCGGCGACAAGGCGGCGGGGGGCGGCGGGGCGGATGACCAAGAAGCATCGGCGGCCAGCGAGAAGGTAACGATTCAATTTATGCATTTGTGGCCGGCAGGTGCCTCTCCGCAGCAAAATAGACTGGTGAACGAGATCATCGACCAATATCAATCCGAGCATCCGAATATCACAATTCAGCAAGAAGTGATGGAAAATGAGCAATACAAAAATAAATTAAAAATTTTGTCCGCGGCGAACGAGCTTCCTGACGTTGGCGTCACCTGGGCTGCCGGCTTCATGGACCCCTACGTGAAGGGTGACCTGTTCGCCCCGCTTGACGATTTGCTGGAACGCGGCTTGAAGGACCAGTTCGTCCCGGGGGCGACCGATGCTTATGCGGTGCAGGGCAAAACGTACGGCTTGCCGATCGAACTGAACATCTCGCCGATTTATTATAATAAGGCGATTTTTGACAAATACGATTTGGAAGTGCCGCAAACCTATGATCAGTTCCTGGACGTGATCCGCACGCTGAACAGCAAGGGGGTAACCCCGATCGCGCTGGGGAACCGGGACCGGTGGACGGGCTCGATCTGGTATATGTACCTGGCCGACCGGATCGGCGGACCGGAAACGATGAAGCAGGCGATCGACCGCTCCCGCAGCTTCGAGGACCCGGCGCTGATTCAGGCGGCGGCGGAAATCCAGAAGCTGGTGGATATGAACGCTTTTAATAAAGGCTTTAACGGCTTGTCCAATGAGGAAGGCAAAATGGTATTCATGAAAGAACAAGCTGCCATGTTCCTGGCTGGGACCTGGGAGGTGCCTAACTTTACGAGTAACCCGGACGTGCCTCAGCAATTTAAAGACAATGTCGGGTTCTTCAAATTCCCAACCTTTACCGGCGGTAAAGGGGACATTAACAGCTGGGTAGGCGGACCGGGGGTCGGCTTGTTCGTTGCGGAGAACTCCAAAGTCAAAGACGAAGCGAAGAAGTTTGTGGAATATTTCATCAGCAAGTGGGGGGCCGAATCGGTCAGTACGGCCGGGGTGATTCCGGCAACCAAGGTGGATACGGCGGCTTCGGATTTGCCTCAGCTCTACATCGATTTGCTGGATGAGCTGAACAATGCCAGCAACCTGACCTTATTTGCCGACGTGCAAATGAAATGGAATGCGGCCCAGACGCACTTAAATATGATTCAAGCCTTGTTCGGTAAGGCGGTGACGCCGGAGCAATTCGTGAAGGAGCATGAAGCCGCGCTGCAGCAAGACGAATAAAGCATCCGAGCATAAAGCAAGAACCTTCCGCCCTAATGGCGCAAGGTTCTTTATTTTTGGGGACTATCCGACGTATTTGGATAAGGAAATCAGGGCAGTCATCGTAATGATGTTCAGCAGCGTGGAGATCAGCACGGTTTGCGAGGCAAAATCCGGTTCGTTGTCGTACTCCTCCGCAAGGATGGTGCTGTTGACGCCGGTGGGCATGCCGGAAGCGATCAGCAGCGCTTGGGCTGGAATTCCTTTGAGGCCCAGCGCCCATACCAAAATGAACCCGATCACCGGGCCAATCAGCAGACGCAGCGCGACGCTGACGTAGACGTCAATCCGATCGAGCCGCAGCGGATATTTTACAATTTGTGCGCCAAGCGTTAGTAAGGCGATCGCCACCATCGAGTCGGCGATGTACCCAAGCGGCTTGGACACAAAGTAAGGGATTGGCCATTGAAGCAAATGCAGCGCCATCCCAAGCACCAAGGCGTAAGGGACGGGCATCTTAAGAAACCCGATCAACGCGGCCTTCAGCGTGCCGCCGGACTTGGCCCGTTGCACGGACATCACGCCATAGGTGAACGTGACCAGGCTCTGGAACGTCATCACCAGCGCTTGAACGGAAGCAGCCAATGGATCGCCTTTAAAGGCCAACTGATTAATCGGCAGCCCGTAATTGCCGGAGTTGTCGAGGATCAGACTGTTAGTGAAGGCGGCCCGCATGCCGGGTCCAAACTTCAGAGGCCAGCTGACAAGCCGGCTGACCCCATAGAGCAGCAGGACGTACAAAATATAAAACCCCGTAACGCTTCCCAGAAGATCCGCGGACATCTCCGATTCGTACATGCTGACGAAGACGACGGCAGGCGTCACGAAGTAGAAGTTGATTTTGGCCAGCGTATACAAATCAAGCTTAAAGGCTCGCTGCATCAAGGCGCCTAATCCGATGAGGATAAAAATGGGCAAAACGACATCCAATACAATATCGCCGATCATCTCTTGCTGTTCACTTCTTTCTTATGCGCTAATATGGAATTAGACGCTTATATGGAATCGAATACCGTTTAATGGCAGTCGCTAGTTATTATATCACGCCTGCCGCTGCGTAGAAGATGCAAATTGATCTACTGCTGCTGAATTGCGTGAGAACGTGAAAAGGAGTAAACGCCTATGATGACCCTCTCCAGACAGTCCCATCCCGTCCTTCGCGACGTGGAACGATTGGTTCAGTTGGAGACGGAGCTGACGAAGTTTAATAACGAACGCTCGCTGATCGAGCAGTCGCGCGGCGGGGACGGTTCTGCGTTGGACGAGGGAATGGTGAAGCGGAAGATCCGGTACTACTACCGGGACGATTTTCAAAATTTCGTCGCTTATCTTGGCGGGGAGCCTGCAGGAATGGGTTCTTTATTTATGCGCGGCGATACCGGGTATTTGGCCAACGATTTTACGTTCCCAGCGTACCGGAAGCGCGGCATCCAAACGGCGCTGATCCGGCACCGGCTGCAAACGGCAAGGGAGCTCGGACTGAAGCGGGTTTACACCGATGTGGAGTTTGCATCGGCCAGCCATGCGAACATGCTGAAATGCGGTTTTGAGCTGGTGTATGTCAATACGTTTTGGATGAAAACGGCGCTGCCGCGATAAGCGGTTAGCGCTTGTTTATGGTTTGGCTGTTCGCTTGCGAAGCCGCTGCGGGATCCGCCGGATCAAGAGCTGGCCGAGCACCTCGGACAAGACGAGCCCCATCGCGATCGAACCGGATAGGAGGAAGGCTTTAGCGGCAAGCTCCACAGCCAAATTGTATTCGTTCTCCACGAACCGCCGCATCGCGTCATACGCCAGCCCGCCCGGAACCAACGGGATAATCCCGGCCACGCTGAATATAATGACAGGCTTCTTGTAAACGCGGGCAAACAGCTGGCTAAGGACGCCAACCAAGAACGTAGCCGCAACGGTCGAAAATACACTCTCCATCCTTGGCTCCAGCAGGATGTAGACGAGCCAGCCAAGCATGCCGGACAGGCCGCATTGGAGCAGGGTTCGTTTAGGAGCGTTAAAGAGGATGCCAAAAGCCCCTGAAGCAATAAAACTAATAAGCAGATGAACGAGTATATACATCGGACGTTAGGTCCCCTTTACATGCGAATTAAATTAAAGTAAATACGACGGCGATCCCGGATCCGATGGCAAAGGCGGTGAGAAAGGCCTCCGCTCCGCGGGACAACCCGGATACGAGATGTCCGGCCATCAGGTCCCGGACCGCATTGGTAATGAGCAGTCCCGGCACGAGCGGCATCACCGAACCGATAATGATCTTATCCAAGTCCCGGCCTAGCGATAATTGCACAAAACCCGTGGCCAACAGGCCGATGATCAGTGCCGCGGTAAACTCGGCGAAAAATTTCACCTTCACCAGCCGATGGAACAGCAGATACGCGGCAAACCCCACACCGCCGCACAATATGCCCGGCAGGAAATCTTCCGCCTGGCCGCGGAACATTAAGGTGAAGCAGCCGCTGGACAAGGCTGCAGCCGCCATTTGCACCGGCATCGGATAGGCGTGCTTCTCCGACTCGATCTCGCGCAGCAAGGCATGCGCTTCTGCTACCGTGACATCCCCGCTATGCAGCTTCCGGGAGATGTCGTTCACCGCGGACACCTTCTGCAGATCGGTTGTCCGCTCCACGATGCGGATCAGCTTGGCGGATTCCGCTTCTCCGGATTGAAAGACGATCCCCGTCGGCGTCACATAACTATGCGAGCCCGAGAGTCCCAGCGCATTGGCCATCCGGGTCATCGTATCCTCCACGCGGTATGTTTCTGCTCCGCTTTGAAGCATGATTTTTCCCGCCAATAGACACACCTGTACAGGCTCCTGTCCTTGGACTGCAGCCATGTCGTTCATCACCGTCACCCTTTCAACAATCTGACGCCATTATATCATGACCAGGAGAGCAGAAAAACGGATTCGACAAAACATGTCTAAATGTGTCGAATATAATCGAAAATTAGTAAAAATATCTTATTTTTGTCGCATTTATATGTTATGCTAGCACTACTTACATAATGCTTTATCCATCTGAGAGGAACATTTGGGCAGGTGATGCTGTGCTGCTGCAAATCGCTGATGTGATGCGGGAGACGTTCTCGCCGCGGGATCATATTGCCCGCAAGGGCGGCGAGGAATTTGTGATTTTGGTCGATCGTTGCGATGCCGAGCAAATTAAAGTGATCGCCGAACGGTTGCGCCGCAATGTGGAGAACCATCGTTTTATTTTACCGGATGGAGGGGAATTAAAGCTAACGATCTCGGGAGGGAGTGCGACCTACCCGAATGTTGATGAGGTGGAGTTGTTCGTCAAGGCGGATCAGGCACTTTATCAAGCGAAGGAGGATGGACGAAACCGGGTGTACGTGACCTAGATCTCGCGCTAAGAATTACCTGTTCAAGACGGATTCCAATGACTATTGAAGCGATTTTAGGAGGCATATCATCGTGAGTCGACAGATTTCATTATCCATTCGTCAAAATCGAGAGCGGCAGGGTCGATGGGACTGTCCTTCTGGATCGCGTCCGCATCGGGCACATCGGGAAGCGGATCATCCTCGCTGACGAACACATCGTTAGGTTCACTGATGCCTTGGACAATTCGCGTATCATGCGGGAGCAGGTCATCGCCGGGAATATCATTCTCCGGGCGATACTCCTTGAGCAGCTTGTACTGCTCATATTCGAAGTCCGCGGAGTTTTTGTTGATATTGGGGTCCACGTCAGATCAGCGCCTTTCTTTTTTAAATTGCGATTCCCCCAAAAGTTTACCCCAAAATAAAGAGTATTACTTTGAGGAAGATTTTACCGAAAGAACCGATCGGCGGCTTCCTTGACGGTCCTCAGGAGGAATCTGCGTTCCAGATGCCTACCGGACTGGAGGCGGACGCTTCCGGAAATATTCTATGTCGGGCCATCATGCCATAGGCATCACCGTAAAACGAAACCCAATCGCAAGGTTCAGGAAATTCCCGGGCCTTGCGATTTTTTCCTGACCGAAGGATTCATGCGCTTGACATAGACTGGTTGACTTCCGACCAAGCTGCGGCTACAATGGCCTGTGAATCCCGGTTTCGAGCTGGCTTGGATCCGGGCAGAGGAGATGAGAAATGTGATAACCATTTATGATATCGCACAAAGGACCGGTTTTTCGCCTACGACCGTATCCAAGGTGTTTAACGGATATTCCGACGTCAGTGAGAAGACGCGCCGCAAAATTCTGGACGCTGCGGATGAGCTCGGCTATGTGCCCAATGCTCACGCCCGTTCGCTGACCACCAAACGCTCTTGGACGATTGGCGTGCTGTTTATTGAGCCTTCCGGCGCGGGCATCCTGCATCCGTTTTTTGGCGGTGTGATCGAAGGCTTCAAGCGGGTGGCTACCTCCAAGGGTTATGATCTGATGTTTCTTTCCAAGGATATCGGCGGCAAGAAAAGCAGCTATCTGGAGCACTGTAAAATCCGCGGTATCGACGGCGTGGTCGTGGTGTTGCCGGATGCAACCGATCCGTATTTTCAGGAGCTGTTGGAGTCCGACATTCCTTGCGTGCTGTTGGATCAGGAATCTTCCGACAAGAGTACGGTGTATTCGGACAATATGGAAGGCGCCCGGCAGGCCGTGGCTTATTTGCATTCCTTGGGCCACCGGAAAATCGCGCATATCGGCGGTGGTCCAACCTTCGCTGGCGAGCAGCGGTTAAACGGGTTTCGGCAAGCGATGCAAGAGCTTGGGCTGACGATCCATCCCCAGCATATCGTACAAGGAAGCTACGATTATACCGTAGAGAGCGGCAGCAAAGCGATGGAGGAGCTGTTGCAGGCGGACGAACGGCCTACCGCCGTGTTTGCAGCCGGCGACAATTTGGCGGTTGGGGCCATGATGGCGATGAAGCGGCATGGCTTGCGCGTGCCTGAAGACATTTCGCTGGTAGGCTTCGACGACATCGAAATGGCGAAATATTTAACACCTGCGTTAACGACGGTACGACAAAACACAGATGTACTTGGCAGCAGGGCAGCCGACATGTTAATCTATTCGATAGAAGGCGGGGAAGACGTGCAACAAGGTGTAATCCCGGTGGAGCTGATTATTCGCGATTCTTGCCGATCGCTGTAGACAGCTTGGCCTCTATTTTTTTACAAGAGATCGAAACCGGTTTCGTCCCGCGTATTTCTTCAATTTGTTGAAGATTGGGTGCGTTTTGCCGGCGCTGCTCTTGTATGTTTTGTAATCGATTACAGAAACACCAATTTCGGAAACCAAGGAGAGGATTAACGATGGCAAAATGGGTGAAGGTGCTCACTTCGCGTGATTCGGCGGACCGTCTGCAGCCGCAAGGGGAAGTGGCGGTTCAATCTAGCGCAGCAGCTGGCGCGGGACAGAAGCTGAAGGTCCTGCCGGAGCAGACTTACCAAACGGTGATGGGGTTTGGCGGTGCGTTCACCGAAGCGGCCGCTTATACGTTGTCCCGGATCAGCCCGCAGAAGCGGGAAGAAGTGATTCGCCGGTATTTCGATCCGGAGGAGGGGCTGGGGTATACGCTGGGTCGCGTGCACATCCACAGCTGCGACTTCGCGCTGGAGAACTACACGTATATCGAGGACGGCGACGTGGAGCTGAAAACGTTCGATATTTCCCGCGATCACAAATGGGTGATCCCGCTCGTTCACGATGCGGCAAAAACAGCCGGGAAGAACATTACCATGCTGGCCTCTCCTTGGAGCCCTCCGGCTTGGATGAAAACGAATGGCGATATGAACCACGGCGGCCAGCTGAAGCCGGAATATCGCGAGGTGTGGGCGCTGTATTATACGAAGTTCATCAAAGCTTACCGTGAAGCAGGCATCCCGATCTGGGGGATCACGGTACAGAATGAACCGGCGGCGGTGCAAACCTGGGATTCCTGTATTTACAGCGGCGAGGAAGAACGCGATTTCGTACGCGATTACCTGGGGCCGGTGATGCATCGGGAAGGCCTGGCGGACGTCCAAATTCTCATTTGGGACCACAACCGGGATATTATCGTCGAGCGGGCCTCCGCCGTGCTGAGCGATCCCGAAGCGGCTAAATACGTGTGGGGTACCGGCTTCCACTGGTACGTCAGCGAAGCGTTCGAGAACGTCGGCAAAGTGCATGAGCTGTTCCCTGACAAGCATCTCTTGTTCACAGAAGGCTGCCAGGAAGGCGGCGTGAAGCTTGGCAAATGGTTCACCGGCGAGCGTTATGGCCGGAACATCATCGGCGACTTGAACAATTGGAACGAAGGGTTCCTGGATTGGAACCTGGTGCTGGACGAAACGGGCGGTCCGAACCATGTGGGCAACCTGTGTGATGCGCCGATCATCGCGGATACCACAACCGATACGCTCCACTACAACAGCTCGTACTTCTACATCGGACATTTCAGCAAATACATCAAACCGGGGGCGGTACGCATCGGTTTAGAAGCCCACGCTCCGGCGCTGCTGGCTACCTCATTCCGCAATCCGGACGGCAGCATTGCGGTTGTCGTGCAGAACGAAAGCGATGAGGCACAGCCGTTTGCCCTGGAACTGGGCGGCGAGGCTGCAGGTGAGACGCTGCCAGCCCATTCGATTGCGACGTATATCATCCAAGGCTAGTTACATCTTTTTATTTAACGGAGGGATAGACCTTATGCCGAATTATACTTTTGAGGAAAATGCGTTCGTGATCGAACAGTTTGACCGGGCGAAGCCGTTCTCGAGCTTCCTCCCCGGCCTTGCCGGCTTGAAGGGGATTCCGATGTGGACGTTTTACGTCAACCGGGGGCAGGCGGTCTGCAGCTTTGGGATCCGGGACAAAAACAGCCCGATCATGGAATTCTCCCCGGCTAGCATTACGTATCAATCGGTTGCGATGAAAGGCTTCCGGACGTTTATCAAAATCGCAGGGAAAGCGGGGATCTACGAGCCCTTCCAAAGCGCTTTCCCCGATGCGTCGGCCGTTCGCCGCATGCACATTTTGACCAATGAGCTGACGATTGAAGAAACCCATGAAGCGCAGGGGTTGCGGGTGAAGGTGAGTTATTTTCAACTCCCCAACGACGATTATGCGGCACTGGTGCGTCAAGTGGAGGTTACGAATATTTCCGGAGCGCCGGTGCAGCTGGAGATGCTGGACGGGATGCCGGAGATTCTTCCGTACGGGGTAGAGAACGCCGGCTACAAGGAAATCGGGAATCTGCTGCGCAGCTGGATGGAGGTCGACAATCTGGAGAACGGAATTCCGTTCTACCGGGTCCGCTCCAGTACCCATGATGAGGCCGAAGTCAGCGAGGTGCAAAGCGGTCATTTCTACCTCACCTTTGGAGAGGACGGGAAGCTGCTGAAGACGATTGCCGACTTTGCGGTCATTTTCGGCGATAATACGTCGCTGGCTTATCCCGACCGCTTTGCCGAGCAGCCGCTGGCGGCCTTAACGGCGGCACCGCAGTATTGCACCAACAAGGTGCCTTGCGGATTTTCGGCATTAGCTGCCGAGCTGGCCCGCGGCGAAAGCCGCCGCATTTATACCTTAATCGGGCATATCGAAAGCGTTGAACGGTTAAATCGCAAAGCGGCCGAGATTGCCAGCCCTGCTTATGTTGCCCGCAAGCATGCGGAGGCTAGCCAGTTGACCGAGGAGCTAACCGCAGACATCGCCACGAAAACAGCCCTGCCGCTGTTTGATGCCTACTGCCGGCAGAGCTATCTGGACAATTTTCTGCGCGGCGGGTATCCGTTTATTTTCGAAAACGGCCGGGAAGGATTCGTTGTTCACTTGTATTCCCGGAAGCACGGGGATCTGGAGCGGGATTACAACTTCTTCTCGATCGCCCCGGAATTTTATTCGCAGGGCAACGGCAATTTCCGAGATGCTAACCAAAACCGGCGCAATGATGTATATTTTAACCCGCGGGTCGGAACGTTTAATATTCGCACGTTCTTCAGCCTCATTCAGGCTGATGGCTATAATCCGCTGGGCGTGGAAGGCACCACGTTCCGGGTTCCGGCCGAACGGGCGGCGGAGCTGTCCGCTTTTCTGGAGCAGGCGGCGGCCGATCATCGGGAGGAGTTGGCCGCTCTGTGCTTGGGTTCGTTTACTCCGGGGAAACTGATCTCGCTCGTTAACCACCGCGGCGTACGGTTGCTCGCGGAGGAGAACGAGCTGTTGACCGGTGTGCTGTCGCTCGCCGAACAGCAAATCGAAGCCTCCTTTGGGGAAGGTTACTGGACGGATCATTGGACTTACAATATGGACTTGATCGACAGTTATCTTGATATTTTCCCGGATCGCAAGGTGCAGCTGCTGTTCGGAGAACGGGAGTACACGTACTTCGACAGTCCGGCCCGCGTGCTGCCGCGCAGCGAGAAGTACGTGATCAGCGGCGGAAAGGTTCGCCAATACGGCGCATTGGTTCACGATGAGGAGAAAATGGCCAAATTCGGTCTGACGTTAAAGAGCACCAACTGGTTAAAAACAGAACATGGCCGGGGAGAAATTTACCGGACGACCTTGTTCGTCAAACTGCTGTCGCTGGGCCTGGTCAAGTTCGCCACCCTGGATCCGTTTGGCATGGGCGTGGAGATGGAAGCGAACAAGCCGGGATGGAACGATGCGATGAACGGCTTGCCTGGACTGTTTGGCTCGGGCATGAGCGAAACCTTTGAGTTAAAAAGGCTGCTGAAGTTCGTTCAGGAAGTTTGTGATGATCCTGAAGCTGCTGGCAACAACCAAGTCGTGCAAGTGCCTGAGGAAATCGCCACGCTGCTCAGCGAAGTCGGGAAGCTGCTGGAAGCCCGCTTAGCGGGGAGCCTGGCGCCGTTTGATTATTGGGATCAGGTGACGACGGCGCGCGAGAAATACCGGGAAGCCATTCGTTTCGGGATCAGCGGGACGGAAACCTCGCTGGAGCTTCGTGCGATCGGCCAGCTGGCGGCCCGTATGCTCGAGCAAATCGAGCGCGGGATTCAAGAGGCTATCCGACTGGGCGACGGCGTGACACCGACGTATTTCGCCTACGAGGCGGCGGAATTTGAGCCGGTGACCGATGCCCAAGGAAAGCCGATCATCAGCGGATATGGACTGCAGAAGGCGGTCGTGAAGAAATTTACCGTTCGTCCGCTGCCGCATTTCCTGGAAGGTCCTGCTCGTTGGTTGAAGACGGTCGAGGACCGTAACGAAGCTAAGCGGACTTATGAGCAAATTCGCCGCAGCGACCTGTTCGACGACCAGCTTCAAATGTACAAAACCTCGGTCAGCCTGGATGCGGAGACCCATGAAATCGGTCGGATTCGCGCCTTTACGCCAGGCTGGCTGGAACGGGAATCGGTATTCCTGCATATGAGCTACAAGTACCTGCTGGCGCTGCTTAAGAGCGGCTTGACCGAGGAGTTCTTCACCGAGCTTCGCACTTCGTTGATTCCGTTCCTCGATCCGGCTGTGTATGGCCGCAGCACGCTGGAGAACTCGTCCTTTATCGCAACGAGCGTGAATCCGGATCCGGATACCCACGGCCGCGGTTATGTCGCCCGGCTTAGCGGATCAACCGCCGAGTTCCTTAGCATGTGGATGTCGATGATGGCCGGAAAACGGATCTTCCGCCTGCATGAAGGCAAGCTCCGGCTTGCGCTTAACCCGCACTTGCCCGGATGGCTCTTTGATGAGCAAGGCGAGGTGTCGTTCCGCTTCCTGGGCACAACGGAGGTCGTCTACCGGAACCCGCAGAAGAAGGATACCTATGGCCCGGATGCTGCAGCGATTCGCCGGTTGGTGGTTCAGAAGCACGATGGAACGGAGCTTGCGGTTGAAGGCGCCGTGATCGACGGTGAGTTAGCGGAGGAGGTCCGCAGCGGCAAGGTGCGGCGGATTGAAGCGGAGTTGGCTTAACAGAACGGATAACAGCGTCATGAATAAATACTCCGGATAGGTAATGGACAGCAATGCCTGCTACCTTCCGGAGTTTTTTTAATAGAAAATGAAAACTATTCATAGATAAAACCACTTATCCAAGGTAAAATAACTGTGGCACGTTTCTTCTAAAAAAAATTATCACTATTTCCATAAATTGAAGGTTATTGCGAGATTTTAATCGAATGGTTTAAAGTAGCCCTACTCAGATCCTTTCGAACTGAGGCGCGTCAACCGGGTTAACACTTTAGAATATCTCCAGAGGTGTCTAATGAAGTCTTTGATCAAAGGATTTGTCGTCTTGTTTGTCATATTCATTGCTGCATTTTACGGCATCATTTTTAGAAATTCGGGTGCAGCGGGCTCGGAGGTACAGCAAATCAGAAACTGGCAGGTCACTTGGACGGATCAGTTGGATCCCAATCCGAGCAAGGAATGGCTAGAGGCACTGGACGGCTGGACGAGTGTAAGCGCGGGAGAAGAGAGCCCGGTGAAGCCGGAGAAGGGTAGTGTTCAGTGGATCAAAATCATCCTTCCTCAAATCACCGAAAATTCCCAGGTCGTATTGATCGATAAAATATATGGTAAACACATTACGGTAAGTTTGGATGGAGCCAAAGTCTTCGAATCCCAGCGCAAATTTAACTTTAGCATCAACAGCGTGCTGGTGCCGGTGTCTTCGCACAATTCGGGTCAAACGCTGTATATCGGCGTATCCTCGACGACAAATACGATCGGGATCTTTGACCCGATTCGAATCGGAAATAACCAGGAATTGATCAAGAGCTTTGTGCGCGGCAACATCACCGACTTAATTTTGGGCAGCACGCTGATCTTCATCGCGGTGATTATGCTGTTCTGTTCTGTTTTTCTGAAGTATGTGAATATGCCGATGTGGTTCTCGCTGTGTGCGGTCATTTTTTCCAGCGGCTTGCTTGTGCTGACGTATTCTCCGTTTGTATTTTGGCTGTTTGACTATACGACGGCGGGCAGAATACTGGTGGTGATGTTTGACCTGGCTTTGTTCATCCTGCTTCCTTCGTTTATCTTTTTCTTTGAAAAAATCTTTGGTCCCGGTTATTTTGCTTTAATCCGGCGTTCGCGCAAAGTGTTTGTGGTTTTCTCCGCGCTCTGTATGCTATTGCTGTTAGCCAACGAGTTGTCCGGTAATCGTTACTATGATATCTATAAGCTCATTACGACTCAATTTGCCGGTTATCTCATTATCGCGCAGTTTCTGATCTTGGCGGGCATTTTAACCGTTTATGTGGCGAAAGGGAACAAAGAGGCTCTGATCTTTCTGGCCGGGGTCCTCTCGTTTACGCTGCTATCCGCAGGTGAATTGATTTGGTATTACTTTTACGACGGGTACTATAAGCTATTTTTGTGGAAATTAGGTATCGTGTGCTTCCTGACCTCGTTGATTATCATCCTGGGCCGAAGATTTGCGGAGAATCACCGGCAAGTCGTGGAATACTCCAAGCAGTTGGAGATGTTTAATAACGAGCTGCAGCGTTCGGAGAAAATGGAGATCATCAGCGAATTAGCCGCTTCGGTCGCCCACGAGGTCCGCAACCCGCTGCAGGTGACCCGAGGCTTTCTGCAACTGCTCGTTGAGAAGCAGCAGAATTCGGACAAGGTGTATTTAAGCATGGCGTTGGAAGAGCTTGATCGCGCTTCGGCGATTATTACGGACTTCCTCACTTTCGCCAAGCCGGAAGGCGGCAAGGTGACGACGCTGAACGTGCTGGAAGAATTTATTCATATCGAAGGGATCCTGATTCCTCTAGCGAATTTGCAGGGGGGCAAAATCACGGTTCATATTCCTAAAAACCTTTATGTGCGCGGCAATTCTTCCAAATTCAAGCAAGCATTTATCAATATCATCAAGAATAGTATTGAAGCACTTCGGGGCGAAGGCGACATCCAAATTTGGAGCTATGAAGAAAACGACGATGTGGTGATCCATATCAAGGACAACGGCGAGGGGATGGACGAAGAAGTGCTGGCCCGCTTGGGTGAGCCTTATTTCTCCAACAAAACGAAGGGGACGGGGCTAGGTTTGATGGTGACGTTCCGGATTATTGAGGTGATGAACGGTCAAATTCATTTTACGAGCAAAAAAGGAGCAGGGACCGAAGTCGTTATCCGCTTCCCCTCCGTTCAAGTTGAGGAGTATGCGATGGGATAAGTTCGTTCGGTCCCTGCCTGAGTGCTAGCGAAGATCGGTAGGGGTTATTCGCCCCAGATTCCTGCTGGTTTGATTTTGCTCATAACAACTTTCTCCGGTTGAGGCGGCAGTACGACGTAAAATTCGTCCGTGCTCTCCTCTACTGCTTTGATTTTGATGTGATCCGGGAGAACTACACCGAGTGCCTCCTGGATCGCAGCTTTCGGGTCGGCAAGTAGCTTCGCTTTGAAGCTAGGATCTTGCCAAGCTTTTTCCACAACTTGCGTTTGAAGGAGCGCTCCTGATGTCATAAGATCACCCTTTCTCAGTAAAAATAGTTATATTTTCCTTATTACTATAACATGGAATTCGCCAGAACGCTAGGATAGGATCTTCTGATTGCTAGGTTTAGATCTTCTGATTCGCCAACCAATAGGCTAAACCGCCCTGGGCTAGCAAATTTCGTTCATCTTTTAAACTTTCAGCTCCTTGGCGGAGATTGGTTCTGAGATAATCGTGGAACTCGTGCAGGTGCGTTAGACCCGGGGCGTTCGCCTCTAATATCGCTGCGTTCTGATCCGTTCGTTCGGCAAAAATGAACAGGATATCCCGAACATGCAACGCGTGTTTGACTTCATCCGGTGTAGGTCTGCGATCCGAAGGAATCTGCAGTTCATGCTGTACAACGGAAATCAGAGAGTTATAGCTTCCTTCTCGCAAATCCTTCTCCCAGTCCTCCCAATCATCCAGCATCTGCAGCGTCACCAGTACGGCATCCACGGCAGATTCGAAAGGAGCAATCAGCTGGTCGTGTTCGGTCAGGAGCAGCATGCCCGCCACCGACAGCTTCACAGGGGAAGCTTTATGCGCAATACGAACCGGATTCTCTTGGAAGAAGTCATGTTGATTTTCTAGCAAGACGGCTTCTGCCCATTCGGCAGTATACTTCCGGTAATAACTCCAAAACGGGGATTCGGAAGTGAACAAGGCGGCGTAAATCCGAGAAAATTCAAGCTGAAGCAAATTCGCCAGCGGCAACTTCCACTTGTCCCCTGCCTCTGGATTGTCCATCACTTCATCGATTAAATGGTAATGCAGCATGACCAAGATCATGGCCACGGTCAACTCGCGGCTAAGCTCTGGCTTGGCACCGGCAGCCTCCTGCATCCAGAATGGAAGTAAATAGCATATGTAGTTCTGGGAGCCAGACTTTTTTAACGCGTGAAATTTCCCCAAATAATTGAGAGCATGTCCTCGGAATTCTTCCGGCAGCTCGGATAGAACCTTCTCAGTTTGATCGAAAGCCGCCTCTAAATCTTTTTCATAGCTATGAAACCAATTCCAGTTCACAAATCGAACCTCCTTTATAGGAACCATCCTCTTCATTATATAGGAAAATTTGTAGACAAGGTAGTTTGCTCGAAACTCTTGCAAAGCCCCTTAGGATGCGAGGGGCTTTGCCTTATCTTTAGTAAAGGTTAGAAAAGTTGATGAATGCCGATGAGAATTAACAACAGACCGGAAATGACGGTGGCCCGATTCCCAAATTTCTCTGCGGCGACCTTCTCGGCCAGACCGGCGCATGCGGCCAGCAACAGGTAGCTGAATAAACCAACGGACAGCGAAGTATACCAGATGTTCAGTTGGGTGATACCGGCATTAAAGCCGCCGGCCAGTGCATTCATGGCTAAAGCGATTCCGAGGACAATCGATTCGCCAAGACTGATGGATTTGGAGCTGTCCTTATCTGCTTCTTCAGGATTGCGCAGCAGGCGGGTCAGCGGATTGACGTCATCCTCTTCCTGAATCGAAATGTTCTTCTTCTCCAGAAATGGCTGCAACAGCACCCATACACCAACCCCAACGATCACAATCGTTCCGAGCAACTGTCCGATCCAGGGATGGACCCACGAGGATAACCAGCTTCCGAAATAACCCGACACCAGAGTGGCCAAAAAGGAAATGGCGGCGATGGCCAGATTGGAATACCAAGGAATGCGGATTTTTCGTACTCCGTAGGCGATACCGACTCCCGCATTATCCAAGTTGGACGCGAGTCCAATGGCGATGACGGCCAACAGACTGTAAGAACCCATGATGTTCGCTCCTTTGCAATACATGATGACACAGCATATGCCCAGAAGAGGGAAATGGTTTATGGCCTAGCATCATCTTGTTTGCTGAGACACCCGGAACGGTTGATAAAGGGTTTCCATTGTATTCAAGAAAGTAGTATAATGTCCACAAGGATACTCGATGGGAGTGATAAATGTGCTTGAAAACTTGTTGCGTCCGTCTCACTTGCTGCTTCTAGTTATCGCAGCATTGTTGTTATTTGGTCCCAGCAAGCTGCCGGAATTAGGGCGCAGCTTTGGCACGATGCTCAAGGAGTTTAAGAGAGGCGCACGTGGGGACATTCTCGAAGACGAGCAGCCGCAGAAAGCGGAAGTTCAACCCGCTGCAGATACGAATAAATCATCCTGATGCCATTAACAAAGACCCTGTTTGGGGTCTTTTTTTGTGGGGGATTCCGTACAATACAAAGCGCGTGCTACCGGGAAGAAACCGGGCACGCGCTTTTGGATTGGAACGACTAGAAGGCCGTTCGCTTTCATTTCGTTTCGTTAGACTTGCAACAGCAGCAGAATGATGGACGACAGTCCCAGACAGGTGCTGATCAGGTACAGGAACATAACCACCTGCTTCTGATTTAATCCGGCCCGAAGCAACCGATAATGGACTTGGCTGGCATCGGCGACGTAAGGTGATTTTCCTTGCAGCATCCGTTTGATCACGACAAACAGATTATCGAAAATCGGTACGCCAAGGGCCAGCACCGGAATAAACAGGGACAGGACGGTAGCTTGCTTGAAGGCGCCGTCCAGTGCGATCACCGCCAGCATAAACCCAAGGAACGTAGCTCCGGCATCGCCCATAAAAACTTTGGCCGGCGGCTTGTTGTACCGCAGGTAGGCCAGCGTTACCCCAATCAGGGCAACCGAGAGCATCGCGGAGTTGGTTTGCCCTTTGGTTAAGGCCACCACAAACAGCGTCACGGCCGAGATCGCGGATAATCCTCCGGCCAAGCCGTCCAATCCGTCCGAGAAATTGATGACGGTGGTGACGCCAAAGATCCAGAGAATCGTTAAGATAAACTGGAGCCATGCCGGCAGCAGGACATAGTCGCCGCTAAACGGATTTACAAAGCCACTGAAGGTGATGCCGGATGCATAAACCAGCACTGCAGCGGACACTTGGACGATCAGTTTAGGCAGCGCCGGAAAGTCTTTGCCTTTCGTTTTGTACCAGTCGTCGATGGTCCCAATGGCCAGCAAAAGCACCCCGCCGGCAAACAGCGCTCCCGTCTCCCAGGAGAAGTTGCGCGTAAACAGCAGGTATGCAATGAAGAACCCGGCAAATATCGCATAGCTGGCCGTCAGCGGAATCGGCTGACGATGGATCTTGCGTTCGACGTCCGCTCGGGGTTTGTCCACGAAATCCAGACGGAAGGCCAGCTTACCGAGCGGGGGAATCAGGAAATACACGATCAGAAACGATAACAGAAAAGTACATAAGTATAAAATCGCTACTCACCACCAGATGTTAGACTCAGGCTATTGATTATTATAAAAAGAAATCGGGACAATGTCGAATACTTGTATCACCC
>NZ_GG695987.1:48121-74570 GCF_000159955.1 Paenibacillus sp. oral taxon 786 str. D14
CACCCGCATCATAACGTGAAGATGAACGAAAGGGCAATAATGTGGTACATTAGAGTAGATACGACTGCTTTTGCAGATTAACTGCGTTGGATAACCTTTTAGGCAGGTACGGAGGGATTTGGAATGCAAGACGATTACGCGCGCAAGCTGGAAGACCAGAAAAGCTTATTTCGGCAATTAGGGATTAAGCTGGATGCGCTCTCCATTCACGAAAAAGATTTTGACGCCAAAATGCGGGGCTACGATAAGGAGGAAGTCGATCGCTTCCTGGATGACATTATCGTTGATTATGAACGCTTCTACGATATTATTACCGATCTGCTGGACAAATATAAAGAAATCCAGCGCCGGCAAGCGTATTGGGAAGAGGAGAAGAAGGCTCTGGCCCGCAGGCCTTCCTTTGATTTGGAAAATGCGGTGGATCGCAGATTGGTGGAGGACGGCATTCGCCAAGTGGAGCGAAGCCTGGAGCAATTTAAGCTGCATCTGCGCGGCGAGCGGTAAATGGAGTAGAACCGAACCGGAGGACTGTACCGGTTCGGTTCTTTTGTATATGAAGGGCGGAAGAGGTGCAGAATAAACCTGATGCTTGTTGGAATTTCATGCAATATTCATGAAAATGATGGTTGCATATCTAAAAGTGGAGTGGTATGATATAAACAAGATTTAGATTTAGTCTAAATTTAAGTTAGTTCAAGTTTTAGGTATTTGTCACAATGGCTTATCAAATAACTGATATGTTGAATGGAGGAATTCACTATGGCAAACCAAACCTTAACTCAAGCAAATCAAGAACTGCAGAAACAACTGAACCTGCAAATCGCGAACTGGACGGTCCTGTACACGAAGCTGCACAATTTCCACTGGTTCGTGAAAGGTCCAAACTTCTTTACGCTTCATGAGAAATTCGAAGCCCTTTATAACGAAGCGGCTGGTTATATCGATGATATTGCCGAACGTCTGCTGGCCATTGGCGGCACACCGATCGCAACCCTGCGCGAAGCCCTTGCGACGGCCAGCATCTCCGAAGCCAGCGGCAAGGAAAGCGCTGATGAAATGGTAGCAGCCATCGTAGCGGATTTTGCGAAATTGGACAGCGAGCTGAAGGAAGGCATGGAAGCGGCAGAAAGAGCGGAAGATGAAGCCACGAGCGATCTGCTGCTCGGCATCGTCTCCTCGCTGGAGAAACACCGCTGGATGCTGAACGCCTACCTTGGCAAATAAGTCCTTGGCGGATACATGAAAGACCTTGCCCAGCAAGCCTTCTTGCTGGGCAAGGTCTTTTTAGCAACTTACATCACTTTAAAGCGTTCGATCATCGTATGAAGCCGTTCGGCTAGACCGGACAGGAAGCTGGCGGAAGCATCAACCTCCTCCATAGCAGCCAACTGTTGCTGGGAGAATGAGGACATGTCCTGTGCGCCGACCGCCGTATGGCCCGCAAACCGCACGATTTCGTCAATCGACTGCACCAGTCTTTGCGAGTTGTCGGACAGGAGCCGAACCGCTTCACTGATATCAGCGATCGATGCAGCGGTAATTTCCGACGAGGCTGCGATGTCGGTAAAAGAAGCTCCGGCGCTGCGCACCAGCTCGACGCCTCGCTTCGTTTCACGGACGGTCTCGTCCATTGCGCTGCCGGTGAGCTCTACCTGCCCAACGATGTGGGTGATCAGCTCGCTAATTTGCTTCGCCGAGGCTGCGGAACGTTCCGCCAGCTTGCGGACCGAGGAGGCGACTACGGCAAATCCGCTGCCGTATTCTCCGGCGCGGGCCGCTTCAATTGAAGCATTTAACGCGAGCAGGTTGGTTTCGGCGGCGATGTCGGTCATGATGTCCAGGATGCTCTGCACTTCTTTGGAGCGGCTGCCCAGCTCCTCAATGATCGCAGAGAGCTGAACGATTTTGGCTTCCATGGTGGACATTTGCTCTACGCTGGACTGGATGGCTTGTTCCCCTTGGTTTGATGCGGCGGAGACCTGCTGCGCCGATGTTAAGACGCTTTCGGCATGGCGAGCGATCTGCCCAATCCGATCGGACATGTCACGCAGCATGGTCGCCCCGGTTTCCAGGTTCGTAAGTTGTCGCTCCGCACCTTCGGCAAGGGATTGGGTAATTTCAGCCGCTTGCTCACCCGCTTTTCCGGTTTGCTGTGCACTCGCGGATAGCTGCTCCGAGGACGAGGCCACCTGCATCGAAGTGACGTTCACCTCGGTGATCAACTGCCGCAAGCTGCCCACCATCTTCGCAAAATTTTGCGTTAATTTGCCGATTTCATCCTGACCTTGAAGCACGTTCGTCTGTACGGTCAAATCGCCCTCGGCAACCCGCTCCACCTGCCGGGACAACGTTTCCAGCGGCCGAATCATCCGGTGGATAAAGAAGTACACGAAAACAACTGCGGCGAGCAGGACAACGATGCCGATGATAAAAGGCAGGAGCAGGATGTCGCGAGTTCTCTCCCCGATGATCGAGGCGTCGAAGTTAATGACCATTAGACCGATGATCTCTTGGTCGGGGTCATGATTTATGTAGATCGGGCCGTAACCGCTGAGCAGCTTCACGCCGTCATAAGAATAGACCTTGGTATACACAGGATGCTTCATCTCAAGAATCATGTCCCGGTCCTGATCATTGAAATAAAAAGCGTCTCCCGCTTGATATCCCCGGCTTTTGAGGTTCTGGTCAGCCGCAAGAATGGTGCCGTCCAGCGACATCAAAAACACTTCCTTAAACAACGACTTATGCTCTACCGTCCAGTTTAATCGTTTCTCCAGCTCCGCAAGGCCGGTACGGTCTCCGGAGGCAAGACGGGCAACCGCTTCCGGATCTACAAGCCCGGTGGTAATATTGGCACAGCCCACCGTTTCAATACCGACGGATGTCTCGACCTCACGATACGTTGTTTGATAAGCAAATATCCCGATCAGCAAACCAACTAGAAGCAGTAGTCCGATCAGAACAGAGGTAATTTTTTGAGCAAAACTCATATTCCATCTCCAATCCCCATAGGCTTGAAGACTGTATATGCCAGCAACACTAAGACACATTATATAGAGAATCGATGCGCTGGATGTAACTAATCGCACTTCTAATTGTCGAAACAAGTGAAAAAAGTGAGAAAAATATCACAAAAGGTGACGAGTCATGTCAGTAAATGAAGAAAAATGGAGATTATTTATCGCCATCCCTCTTCCGCAAGAGGTCAAGTATAAGCTGGAGGAGTGGTGCAGCGAGCAAAAAACGAGATTGGATTTCAAAAAATGGGTACATGCCGAAGACTACCATATTACCGTGCAGTTTCTGGGAGATACGGCTCCGGGGCGTTTGGACGAGCTGCTGGCTTCATTATCGCGGGCAGCAAAGGGGATGGGCCCGCTGGAATTGGAAGCGGCGGGGATTGGTACCTTTGGACGTCCGGCAAGTCCCAGCGTGTTATGGGCTGGCGTCCGCGGTGAGGTGGCCGGGCTGGAGAGCCTGCACAGCCGGGTGACGTCGGAGAACCGGGCACTCGGCTTTGTGCCGGAGGAACGGCGCTTCAGCCCGCATATTACGTTGGCCCGGAAATATCGAGAAGGGGCCAGATTAGATCCTGCAGCGCTGCAGACCCAACCGGAATTCGGCAGCTGGAGGGCCGATCGTCTGGTCATCTATCGGACGCATATGCACAAGCGTCCGATGTATGAGGTGGTTGGATCTGCGCTGCTGACTTAGTTGGCCTGCTGCTCGGCAGGGCTGGCCGTCTGCAGGCGTACGCGGACCGGAGCGGCTGCCTGATACAGCAGATGAAGGACAGCTTCTGCACAGCGGTCAGGCTGATAGCTGGGTTGCAGCAAGGCAGGCTCCGGTCCGGGTTGAAGATCCGAAGCGTGTCGATTGCGGATTTGTTCAAACCATACGTCCAGCACGTCCGGTGAAGTCAGCTCAGCCCCATAGCCGTGCTGAACGAAATATTCGCGATTCTTCTCCTCCTGACCTGGGATCGACTCAAAGAACAACATCGGGATGCTTTTGGCCATTCCCTCGGTGCAGGTCATTCCGCCGGGTTTGGTAATCAGAAGGTCGGAGGCATCCATCCATTTGCCGATTTGCCGCGTGAACCCGATCACCTTCATGTTTGGATGCTGAAGGGCCGGATGCGCACGTAGTCGAGCAGCAAGCTTCTCGTTGCTGCCGGTGCAGCAGACGACTTGGATCTCCTCTCGCCAAGCCGCCAGTTTGTCCAGCAGCTCCTCACGAAGCAGCAATCCCCAGCCGCCGCCCATGACAAGGGCAGTGGGCATATTCTTTAACCCCAATTCCTCCCGGGCGGACGCCTTCTCTTGCTTGCTCCAGAAATCCGGGTGCACGGGAATGCCTGTCACCTGCACCTTGGAGGGGGCTACCCCGCGCTGCACGAGCAGAGCTTTGACCTCAGGGGCGGAGACGAGGTACCGATCCACACCGGGACTCATCCAGGAACCGTGGGCATCGTAATCCGTGATGAGCGTGCACAGCGGCACGTTCAGATCTGAAGTGAGCTTCAGGTAGGACATGATGGCGCTGGGAATCGGATGCGTGCAGACGATCAGATCTGGCTGAAGCTGCGCGATGACTTCGGCCGCGTGGGTATAGAACATTTTGTGCAAGGCCAAACGGGCAAACTTGCCTACCGGCTTCTCGTACTTGTGCTTATAAAAAAGGCCTACCAACGCAGGGCTCGTATTTACCGTCATCCGATACGCGGATAGGATTAGGGGCGCCACCGTCGGATTCAGAAACGAGCCCAGCTCCAGCACCTTCGTCTGGATTTGCGGGTTTTTCCGCTTCAGTCCGGCCGCCAGCGCATGTCCGGCCTGCGTATGTCCACTTCCAAAGCCTTCCGATAGGATCAACACTCTTCTTTTTCGCATGAGGATATCACCTGCTTCTATTAGATCGTTCCGATTCATTGCTTCCTAATACTAAGTTTATGTTGTTTATATTCCGGTTTAAAGGGGCTGGGGACGGGTCGACCCACTGGACCTAGGTCGGGGAGAATCAAGGGAAAAGGGCCTTGGAACAAGCTGGTGAAAGTGAATGAAAAATTCTGAAAAAAACATCTTGCATTTCTGAAGCGAAAGGAGTAAAGTATGAATTGACCAAATGACCGAAAATGAATTTTAGTCATTTTTTGGCCGGGAAATGTTTTTCCATTATTCCAAGCGCAGGGAGGTGACATGAATGGCTGTGGTAGATCGCCGTAAACTCGTCATCGAAGCAGCAGAAAAGTCCTTTGCTTTATTTGGCTACAAAGCGACGACGATGGACCAAGTGGCGAAAATAGCAAATGTGGCAAAGGGAACCATCTACACCTTCTTCACGAACAAAGAGGAGTTGTTCGATGAAATTCTGCGTTCCGTCATTATGGAGATGAAGCGGGTCATCGAGCCGGAGATTGACGAGGAGAAGCCCTTCTTTGAGAACTTGCATCGGGCGATGGATGCGCTGCTGGAATTCCGCCGTGAGCATGAGCTCCTCATCAAGTTGTCCCAAGAGGTTCGCGACTTCGGCACTCCGAAAGCGAAGGAGGGATTGGAGCAGATCGAACACGCGATTCTGGAATATCTGGAGCGCCATCTGTCCCGGGCGGCCGAGCGGCAAGAGATCCGCTCGTATGATCCCAAGCTGCTCGCTTTCGTTGTGTTTAAGCTCTATATCGCATTAACCTCGGACTGGAACAAGAATAATCCGCCTTTGAGCAAAGAACAAATCAAGGAGTTTATCCGCGATTTTCTGGCTGGAGGCCTGCTTCTGCCAAGGGAAGTTTAAAGGAACTACATTCAACAATTTAGAGAAAGAAGCCACCAAGGGGAGAGAAAGCAAAAATGAAATCATTAAGTGTATTTTTCAAGGATATGGGAGCCACCTTTAAAAATCCTAAAGTGTTCATCCCGATTCTTGTTGTGCTGTTCATTCCCGTACTGTACAGCGGCATGTTCCTGACGGCCTTCTGGGATCCGTACGGGAAGATGAACGAGCTGCCGGTAGCGGTGGTGAACGAGGATCAGGGCGCGCAATACGAGGGGAAGGAACTGAAGGTCGGCGAGGACCTCGTTGCCGAACTGAAGAAGAGCGACGACTTCCAATGGAAGTTCGTCACCCGCGAGCAAGCGGAAACCGGGATGAAGAATAATGAGTATTACATGACGATCATCATTCCGGACAATTTCTCTTCACAAGCGACCACATTGATGGATGAAAATCCGTCGCCGGCTCAGTTGATCTTTGAGCCAAACGAAGGTTACAACTTCCTGGCCGCGCAAATCGGCGGTACGGCTGTGAAAGAGATCAAATCGAAAGTGTCCGCCAAAGTGACGGAAGCCTATACGGAAACCTTGTTTGACCAAGTGGAGAAAATCTCCGGCGGCCTCAGTGAGGCGGGCGACGGGGCCAGCACCCTCAACGAAGGGGCGGCCAAGCTTGACGACGGAACCAAGAAGCTGAAAGAAAATCTGGCGAAGCTCGTCGCCGGCACGATGAAACTCGAAGACGGCGTAGCGCCTCTGGAGAAAGGTACGCAGTCGTTATATCAAGGCATCAATGAAGTGAAGGACGGTGCTGGCAGCCTCGCCAGCGGCTTGAAGCAGCTGGAAGCGGCCAGCCAACAGCTGGAAGCTGGCGCAAAGCAAGCGCATCAAGGCGGTACCAAGCTGCAGGCAGGCCTTCAATCGTCGCTGGAAGGCGCGAAGAAGCTGGAAGCTGGCTTGACCGCATCTGAACAAGGCAGCGCCCAACTGCAATCCGGCCTGGAAGCGTCGGTGCAAGGAAGCGAGAAGGTAGCCGCAGGGGCGAACAGCGTGGCGCAAGGCTTGGAACAGCTGGCCCAAGCGAATCCGGAACTGGCGAAGAACGCGGCGGTTCAGCAGTTGATCGCGGCCAGCAAGCAGGTCGCCCAAGGCAGCGAGCAGCTGCACCAAGGGAATCAGCAGCTGCTGAAAGGCAGCCAAGACCTACACAGCGCCCAGCAGCAGTTGGTTCAAGGCGGGCAGCAATTAACGGCGGGCCAAGAGCAGCTGTTGCAAGGCATGACCGAGCTGAACGCCGGACAAGAGAAGCTGGCGAGCGGCCTGGAGCAATTTAGCGGCAAGCTGTCGGAAGCGGCGGCTGGCGGCAAGAAGCTGGCAAGCGGTGCCGGACAGCTGAGCGCAGGCGCCAAACAACTGCTCGGCGGTGTTGAGCAATTGTCTGGCGGCGTAGGCACGCTGGCGGACGGCTCGAAGCAGCTGGATGCAGGTGCGGGTGAACTGAAGGACGGCATGGATCAACTGACAGAAGGCTCGGGCGAGCTGGCTTCGAAGCTGACCGATGCCGCAGAACAAACCTCCGGCGTGAAGAAAACCGATGCGCTTGTGAACATGTATGCTCAGCCGATTGAGATCAACGAGCAGAAGGTTAATGAAGTACCTAACTACGGCACCGGCTTTGCACCATACTTCTTGTCGCTGGGCCTGTTCGTTGGGGCGCTGATCTCGACGCTGGTTGTGCCGGTCAGAGGCACTTCGGTGGCGGAAGCCAGCGGCTGGAGCCGCTTCGTAAGCCGTACGCTGACTTTTGCCGGCATGAGTCTGATACAGTCCTTGCTGGCGTCTGCACTGGTTCTTTACGGATTGGGGCTTGAGGTCAAGAGCGTTCCGCTCTTCTATCTCTTCGCCTTTGTCACCAGCTTGTGCTACATGTTGATCATTCAAGCACTTGTAACCTGGATGGAGAACCCGGGACGGTTCTTGGCGATCCTGATGCTGATTTTCCAACTGACGACCAGCGCAGGAACGTTCCCGCTCGAACTGATTCCGAACTGGATGAAAGCCTTCAACCCGATCCTGCCGATGACGTACAGCGTCAAAGGCTTCAAGGCGGTCATCTCCACCGGCGATATGCCGGTGGCTTGGGAAAACATCGGATGGTTGGTTGCGTTTGGCGTTGTATTTCTGGCGTTTACGCTGGTGTACTTCCTGCGCCACGAACGCAGTACAGAACGCAGTCCTGAAGCCAACCTGAGCGTACAGTCGCACTAATCAAATCATGATTACAGAAGATCCGCTCTCTGGAATTCCGGAGGGCGGATCTTTTTTGTAGGTGGGTAGATATCCCTGAGCCGAGCCTTTTGCAGGATGATCCCGAATCATCAGTCGAGTTTGGCCGGGACACATTCTTTACCGGGACATAAACTCTATAGTAAAGTTCCCGATCGGGTTACGGACCTTAGGAGCAACGGGCAACAGGTTCGCTCCTACCCCTTAAAAAAAGGGATAATGGTGCAAATAGACACGCAGAGACAACCACACGTCTTCATATGGTGACGCTTTCGTGGCAAAACCGCCCTGTCACGGCCTAAAAGTTCTAATCAATAGTGCAAAATAAAGAGAATATAATGCAAAAACAGATGTGACATTTTCCGTTAGAATAAAAAGAAAGATTGAACCGGGCTTATCCGGCGTAGTCGCAGGACATAGGGACTGATCCATTCTATTCGCTAATGATGTTTGAACTACCTCTAAATAGAAAGGTTGCGTCAGATGATGAAACATACCGTTATACCTCCCAAGCAGGGACTCTATGATCCCGCTTTCGAAAAAGACGCTTGCGGCATGGGCTTCGTGGCTCATATCAAAGGGAAAGCCTCCCATGATATCGTCAGCCAAGCGCTGACCATGCTGGCGAATATGGAACACCGGGGCGGCCAAGGCAGCGAACCGAATTCGGGGGATGGCGCAGGTATTTTACTGCAAATCCCGCACCGTTTTTTTGCCGCTGAAGCAGCAAAGCTTGGATTTACACTGCCGGAGGCAGGACAATATGGCGTTGGGATGCTGTTCCTGCCTCATGACGAAGCGGTTCGGGCTAAGCAGGAGGAAGAGCTCGTGCGTATCGCCGAGGAGGAAGGACAACGCGTCCTTGGCTTCCGTACGGTGCCAACTCGCGACGATATGCTGGGCCAATCGGCCAAAGCGGCTAAACCGTTCGTCCGCCAGATTTTTATCGAGCGTTCCGCAGATCTGAAGGAGGATCTGGACTTTGAGCGCAAGCTGTACGTGATCCGGCGCCGGGCTGAACGCGCGATCCGCTATAGCGGCGCCGAGCAAGGGGATGCTTTTTACGTACCCAGCTTATCGTGCCGGAAAGTAGTCTACAAAGGGATGCTGACCACGGAGCAGGTCGGGCAATTCTACCTCGACTTGCGGGACGAGAGACTGGAATCGGCTATCGCGATGGTGCACTCGCGCTTCAGTACGAATACGTTCCCAAGCTGGGAGCGGGCGCATCCGTACCGCTTTATGATTCACAACGGCGAGATTAATACGCTGCGCGGCAACGTGAACTGGATGCATGCCCGTCAGTCGATGTTCAAGAGCGAGAAGTTTGGCGACGATTTGGAAAAGGTAAAACCGATCATCAATCCGGACGGCTCGGATACGGCGATGTTCGACAATACGTTTGAATTCCTGTACTTGAGCGGACGCTCCCTGCCTCACGTAGCGATGATGATGGTGCCTGAGCCTTGGGTTGGCCGGGACGACATGGACCCGGACAAAAAGGCGTTTTACGAATACCACAGCACGATGATGGAGCCATGGGACGGGCCTGCGGCGATGGGCTTTACCGACGGGATCCAGATTGGGGCGATTTTGGACCGGAACGGCTTGCGTCCATCGCGTTATTACGTAACGAAGGACGACTTGATCGTCCTCTCCTCGGAGGTTGGCGTGCTTGATATCCCGGCGGAGAATGTGCTCTATAAGGACCGGCTGCGTCCGGGCCGGATGCTGCTGGTCGACACGCAGGTAGGCCGGATCATTTCCGACGAGGAAGTGAAATCCGCCATCGCGAAGGAGCATCCGTACCGTGAATGGCTGAACGAGCATCTCGTTGAGCTGGAAGATCTGCCGGAAGCGAAAGAGCTGCCGCCGGAGAGTCATGAAGACATTGCGCGCCGTCAAATGGCGTTTGGCTATACGTATGAAGACCTGCGGAAGGTGCTTGAGCCGATGGCCTTAACCGGTCAGGAAAATATCGCTTCGATGGGTTACGACGCGCCGCTCGCCGTCTTGTCCGAACATCCGCAGCGATTGTACAACTACTTCAAGCAGATGTTTGCGCAGGTTACCAACCCGCCGATCGATGCGATCCGCGAGGAGCTCGTTACCTCGACCGCAACGACGATTGGGCCGGAGCGCAACCTGCTTCAGCCGGAGCCGGAGAGCTGCCGTCAAATCCGGTTGGATTCGCCGATTCTGTCCAATGAGGACTTTGCGAAAATCCGCCATCTGCACCGGCCAGGGTTTAAAGCGATCACGATTCCAATCCTGTTCCCGGCTGCCGAAGGAGCGGAGGGGCTGCGCAAGGCGTTGGATACGTTATGCGAAGCAGCAGATCGGGTCATCGCCAAGGGCCATAATATCCTGATCTTGTCCGACCGCGATATGGATGCGGAGAACGCGGCTATCCCGGCGTTGCTGGCAGTATCCTGCTTGCATCACCATCTGATCCGTGAAGAGACGCGGACCAAGGTCAGCCTGCTGCTGGAGTCGGGCGAGCCGCGTGAAGTACACCATTTTGCGTTGCTGCTTGGTTACGGCGTCAGCGCAGTGAATCCATATCTTGCGTTCGAATCGTTAAAGGATATGATTGCTCAAGGGATGCTGCAGGGCATTTCGCATGAAAAAGCGGTGTACAACTTCATTAAAGCTGCGACCAAAGGGGTCGTTAAAACGTTGTCCAAAATGGGCATCTCGACGATTCAATCGTACCGCGGGGCGCAAATTTTCGAAGCGGTTGGCCTGGAGCCTTCCTTCGTAGACCGTTACTTTACGTGGACGCCGTCGCGGATCGGGGGCATTGGCTTGAAAGAAGTGGCCGCCGAAACGCTCGCCCATCATTTCCGTGCCTTTACCGATAAGGATGGCAATGACAAGGTGCTGGATTCCATCGGGGAATACCAGTGGCGCAGCGGCGGGGAAGAGCATCTGTTCAACCCGCAAACGGTGCATTTGCTGCAGCAGGCGGTCCGTACGGGCGATTATAAACTGTATAAGAAATTCGCCGAGCTGGTGCAAGGCGAGAACAATAAACATTTGACGCTGCGCTCTTTGCTGGAGCTGAAGCCGGTCGGGCCGAAGGTGCCGCTGGAGGAAGTGGAATCGGCTGCTTCGATCATGCGCCGCTTCAAGACCGGGGCGATGTCGTATGGCTCGATCAGTAAAGAAGCGCATGAGACGATTGCGATCGCGATGAACCGCATCGGAGGCAAGAGCAACACCGGCGAAGGCGGCGAGGATCCGGCGCGTTATGTGCCGGACGCTAACGGCGATCTGCGCCGCAGCGCGATCAAGCAGGTGGCGTCGGGACGGTTTGGTGTTACATCGCACTACTTGGTGAACGCCGACGAAATCCAGATTAAGATGGCGCAAGGGGCGAAACCGGGTGAAGGCGGTCAGCTGCCGGGCCGTAAGGTGTATCCTTGGGTAGCGGAAGTACGCGGCTCCACGCCGGGGGTTGGCTTGATTTCGCCGCCGCCGCACCATGATATCTATTCGATCGAGGATTTGGCGGAGTTGATTTACGATCTGAAGAACGCCAATCCGAAGGCGCGTATCAACGTGAAGCTGGTTGCAGAGGCCGGCGTCGGAACGATTGCTGCCGGCGTTGCTAAAGGCCGCGCGGACGTCATTCTGATCAGCGGTTATGACGGGGGCACTGGTGCTTCGCCGCAAAGCTCGATCCGCCATGCGGGCTTGCCGTGGGAGCTGGGGCTGGCTGAAACGCATCAGACCCTAATCCTAAACAACCTGCGCGACCGCGTCGTACTGGAAACCGACGGCAAGATGCTGAACGGCCGCGACCTCGCTGTCGCCGCACTGCTTGGGGCTGAGGAGTTTGGCTTCTCGACTGCACCTCTGGTGGCGGTTGGCTGTATCATGATGCGGGTATGCCAGCTGGATACATGCCCAGTAGGGGTTGCCACGCAAAATCCGGAGCTGCGCAAAAACTTCACCGGAGATCCGCAGCACGTTGTCAACTTTATGACCTTCGTGGCAGAGGATCTGCGCGAATGGATGTCCGAGCTGGGTTTCCGCACACTGGAAGAAATGATCGGACGCACCGACTGCCTGGATGCGGTGAAGGCGGTGGATCATTGGAAGAAGAAAGGCGTCGATCTCAGCTCGTTGCTGCATATGCCGGAGCTTCCGGAAGGAAGCAGCCGCTATTGCACGAAACAGCAAAACCATGGGCTGGAAGAGACGTTGGATATGACGAAGCTGCTGCCGCTGGCTCTGCCTGCGCTGGAGCGCGGCGAAGCCGTCAGCGCCCGGCTGCCGATCTGCAACGTGAACCGGGCGACCGGGACGATTGTAGGCTACGAAGTTACCCGCCGTTATGGACAGCAAGGGCTGCCTGAGGATACGATCACGTTCCATTTTGAAGGTTCTGCGGGCCAAAGCTTTGGGGCGTTTATCCCGAAAGGCATGACCCTCACCGTCGAAGGCGATGCCAACGACTACACCGGCAAGGGGCTGTCCGGCGGCAAGGTGATTGTGAAGCCGTCGCCGCGTGCAACGTTTGTCCCAGAGGAGAACATCATCATTGGCAATACGTCGTTCTATGGTGCAACGAGCGGGGAGGCTTACATCCGCGGGATTGCCGGGGAACGGTTTGCGGTGCGGAACTCCGGGGCCAACGTCGTCGTTGAAGGCGTCGGTGACCATGGCTGCGAATATATGACCGGCGGACGGGTTGTCATCTTGGGTGAAACCGGCCGGAACTTTGCAGCCGGGATGTCCGGCGGGATCGCATACGTGCTTGATGAGAGCGGAGATTTTGCGGGCCGCTGCAACCTGGAAATGGTGCTGCTCGAGTCGGTGGAGGATCCGGCGGAAATCGATCAGCTGCGGACGTTAATCAGCCGTCACATCCTGTACACGGATAGTACAGTTGGACGCCGCGTGCTGGATCGTTGGAACGAGTACCTGCCGAAATTCGTCCGCGTCATTCCGAAGGACTACAAACGGATGTTGGAGCAAATCCGTAAAGTTGAAAATGAAGGGCTGAAGGGTGAAGCCGCGCTGCTCGCTGCATTTGAAGCGAATGCGCGCGAGCTGGCCCGTGCCGGCAACAACTAATAGATTTTAGCGATAGCAATGAGGAAGTTGACCGCCCCGGTTGTCTGAACAAGACTGCGGGGCGGTTTTGTTAGGTAAAAATAAACCGATTGTGCGAACATACGTTTTTCGTGTAATATGATTTGGAGAATATTAGGAAGTGAATGGGAAAGGGGGAGCGGCCTTTGGCTGAACAAACTGTTGCATCGCAAGGCGGCAAACGAAGGACGAGACCTCTAGGGCATTATCTCGAAATGCTGGAGAAATACGTGTTCACGCAACGCAAGCTGCTGTTCAGTATGGCTGCGTTGCTGTTGATCTCGATCGCTTTGCAGCTGATTAATCCGCAAGTCATTCGTTATTTTATCGATACCGCGCAGGGGGATGGAAGTTTAAAGCCTTTATATATCGCGGCGGGACTCTTCATCGGCTTCTCTCTGATCCAACAGCTCGTATCGGTGTGCGCGTCCTACTTCAGCGAGAACCTGGGCTGGACGACAACAAACAAGCTGCGCGCGGACCTCGTCAGACATTGCCTGTCGCTGGATATGTCGTTCCACAAGTCGAACACTTCCGGTTCTTTGATTGAACGGGTGGACGGCGACGTCAACGCGCTGGCCAACTTCTTCTCCAGCTTCCTGATCCATATGCTGGGCAATTTGCTGCTGATGACGGGCATCCTGTTGCTGCTGTTCCGTGAAAGCATCTGGATTGGTGCAGCGATGAGCTTATTTGTCGTTGGTGCCATCTTTATGATTCGGAAAATTCGTGAGTTTACGGTTCCGGTGTGGACCAAGTGGCGTGCCCAAAATGCCGAGCTTTACGGGTTTATCGGCGAACAGCTGGAAGGCACCGAGGATACCCGGGCGAACGGGGCAGCCGGTTACGTGCTGGAACGCTTCTATGCCATGGCCCGGCGGATGCTGCCGGTACGCGTTCGCGCCTCGGTGGGCTTCGGTATGATGTGGGGGACAACGATTCTCGTGTTCGCTCTGGGCAATGCCGCCGCCTTTCTGGTTTGCGCCTGGTTGTGGAGACGGGGCGAGCTGACGATCGGTTCGATCTACCTTGTGTTTTATTACACGGAGCTGCTGGCTCAGCCGATTGAGAAGATCCGTACCCAGCTGGATGATCTGCAAAAAGCCGACGCCAGTCTAATCCGCGTCCGGGATCTGCTGAATACGAAATCGCGGATTACCGACGGTCCAGGCGCACCGCTGCCGAAGGGGCCGTTATCCGTGAAAATCGACCGCCTGACGTTCTCGTACGAGGAAGACGGAGAGCCGACACTGCATGAGGTGGATTTGATGCTGAAGCCGGGAGAAACGCTCGGCTTGCTAGGCCGCACTGGCAGCGGAAAATCTACATTGGCGCGGCTGCTGCTGCGCTTCTACGATCCCCAACAGGGCAAGATCGAGCTGTCGGGCATCGACATCCGCGAGTGCAAGCTGCACGAGCTGCGGAGCGGGGTGGCGATGGTGACGCAAAACATCGAGATTATGGAAGGCACCGTTCGCGATAATCTGGCTCTGTTTGATGAAAGCATACGGGATGAGGACATCATCGCGGTGTTAAATGAGTTGGGATTGCAGGAGTGGTATGCTGCTTTGCCTGATGGACTGGATACAGTGCTCTCCTCCGGAGGGGGAAGTCTGTCGGCTGGGGAAGCGCAGCTGCTGGCGTTTGCTCGGGTATTCCTGACGAACCCGGGGCTGGTTATCCTGGACGAAGCCAGCTCCCGTCTCGACCCGCTGACCGAAAACCGGATCGAGACGGCGATCACCCGGCTGCTGGAGTCGCGGACGTGCATGATCATCGCGCACCGTTTATCAACCGTGCAGCGAGCCGATCAGATCCTTATTTTGGAGAATGGCCGAATCGTGGAATATGGACCACGCAAAGAGCTGGCGGCTGACCCCGGTTCTCGGTTTAGCCGGATGCTGTCCGTTGGCCTGGAGGAGGTGTTGGCATGAGCACGCGGCATTTTTTCTGGAGATTGCTGCTGAATCGTCCGGCTTTTTATATCGCGAACCTGCTCTCCTGGACGATCATTCATATGATCCCGCTGCTTCCGGGCCTGATTACGAAGGCGTTCTTCGATGATTTGGAAGGCAGCGCCAACCTCCCATTCGGAGTTGAGGGACTAACGGCGTTGCTTATCGGCGTGGCGCTGGCGCGCATCGCGATGATCGCTGTAGGCTGCTGGACAGATGGCAGCTACCGATTCCGGATCAGCATGCTGCTGCGGCGGAATATGCTGGCCCATGTGCTCCGGGAGCCCGGGGCCAAAGCAATTCCTTGCGCTCCGGGGGAAGCGATCAGCAACTTCCGGGACGACGTGGATCAAGCGGAAGAAGCGATGAGCTGGTCGGTGGATATGTTTGGCCTGATGGGCTTTGTGATCATTTCCAGTTATATTTTGATTTCGATCGATGCGCAGCTGACGTTCTTCGTCTTCGTCCCGCTCATTCTGGTTGTGACCGCGGCGCAAATCGCGACAGCGCGCATTCAGAAGTACCGGGCTGCCAGCCGCACTGCCACGGCGAATGTGACCAGCTCTATCAGCGAGATGTTCGCCAACGTGCAGGCGATTCAAGTCGCGGGAGCCGAAGAGCGGATCGTCCGGCGGTTCGAACGGCTGAGCGATGAGCGCCGGAAGATGATGGTCAAGGATAAGCTGATTACCGAATCGCTGTCCTCTGTGTTTACGAACTCCGTTAATCTCGGTACCGGACTGATTCTGGTGTTGGCCGGTTACAAGATGCGGAGCGGTTCGTTTTCCGTCGGTGACTTGTCGCTGTTCATTTATTACTTAACCTTTGTCACGCAGTTGATTTCGAACGTTGGGAACTTTATGACGTTTTATAAGCAGATGGCGATCAGCTTCTCCCGCTTGAAGCACATGCTTCAAGGCGCCCCCGCCAAGTTGCTGACGGCTCCCGCATACATCGGGATCGGCAAGCGGAGAGCGTCCGATGCTGACTACGGGACGAAGAGCGCGGCAACGGCGTTAAGCGGCTCGGGGTTGGAGCCGTCTCCGTCGGCACTCGCATTAGTGCAGGAGGAACCACATCGGATGGCTGCCCATCTGCCGGTGGAGCCGCTGCAGCTGCTGGAGGCAAGGGGACTGACGTATCGCTATCCCGAGACCGGCCGGGGCATCGAGAACATCAGCCTGTGGCTGCCGCGCGGCTCGTTTACGGTCGTGACCGGCATGATCGGCTCCGGCAAAACGACGCTGCTGCGGGCATTGCTTGGCCTGCTGCCGGCGGAAGCCGGGGAGATCCGCTGGAACGGCCGCCTCGTCCGTACGCCGGCTGACTTTTTTGTTCCGCCGCAAAGTGCGTATACGGCGCAAATCCCGCGCCTGTACAGCGACAAGCTGCGGAACAACATCCTGCTCGGGCTGCCCGAGGACGAGGGCAGCCTGACGCAGGCGCTGCACGTCGCCGTGCTGGAGGACGACGTGGCGCAGCTCGCCCACGGCCTCGACACGATGGTCGGACCGCGCGGGGTCAAGCTCTCCGGCGGCCAGGTCCAACGGACCGCGGCCGCCCGGATGCTCGTGCGCGAGGCACAGCTGTACGTGTTCGACGACTTGTCGAGCGCGCTCGACGTCGAGACCGAACGGAAGCTGTGGGAGCGGTTGTTCCAATCCCGAGGCGAGGCCACCTGCCTCGTGGTGTCCCACCGCAAGGCCGCGCTCTCGCACGCGGACCATATCATCGTGCTGAAGGACGGCACGATTGAAGCCGAAGGCACGGCGGAGCAGCTGCTCGCCACCAGCGCCAGCTTCCGCCAGCTTTGGTACGGCGAGGAGCCGCAGGCCGACGGGGCATAAGACTGCAAATCCCAGCCCAAAGCGCCAACAGGAGGTCTGAAGGGGGCGGCTGATGGCATTATGGCCCGGGTCAATCTCCGGTAGATCGCCTGGGTAAATCGTCCGGGTGAATCACCCGGGTAGATTGACCTATGTCAGCCCTCTGTCAGTCCCTCATCACTGCCCGGAGCTTTAGCTGACGGAAGCCTTATGGTAGAATAGGGGAAATTATCCTGATTTAACGGGATACAGTTCGAAAAGAGAGTGAGGAGTATCCTATGGAGATGACGCAGGAACCCGTCGTACGCATGCGGGACGTCACCAAGCGCATCGGCAGCAAGACGCTGATCGACCGATTAACGCTGGATATCCCGAGAGGACAAGTATACGGCTTCCTGGGTCCCAACGGAGCCGGGAAAACGACCACGATCCGGATGATGGTCGGACTGATGTCGATATCGGAAGGTGATATCCTGATCGAAGGGGCCAGCATTAAGGATCGTTTCGAAGAGGCGATATCGCATGTCGGCGCCATCGTGGAGAATCCGGAGATGTACAAGTTCCTGACCGGGTACCAGAATTTGCTACATTACGCCCGCATGTCTCCGGGGGTCACGAAACAGCGGATCTGGGAGGCGGTCGAGCGGGTTGGCATGCAGAACCGCATCCATGACAAAGTCAAGACGTATTCGCTGGGCATGCGCCAGCGGCTTGGGGTTGCGCAGGCCATCCTGCATCGGCCGAAGCTGCTGGTGCTGGACGAGCCCACCAACGGGCTCGACCCGCAGGGCATCCGCGAGCTCCGCGATTATCTGCGGGCGCTGGCGCGGGAGGAAGGGACGACCGTGTTTGTCTCCAGCCATTTGCTGTCGGAAATGGAGCTGATGTGCGACACGGTCGCGGTTATCCAGCAGGGACGGCTGGTGGACGTCAAGTCCCTGCACCCGGAAGCCGTCGAAGGCCGGGCGCAGGAGACGGCCTTCGACGTAAGCGATCCGCAGCGCGCGGTAGGGCTGATCGCAGGCGCTCGCCTCGAAGGCGGCCGGCTGATCGTGTCCGCCGACCGGAAGGCTGCGGCGGAGATCAACGCGAAGCTGGTCTTGGCGGGCATTGACGTGTACGCCATCCAGGCGGTGACGCGTTCGCTGGAGGATCAATTCCTGGAGCTGACGGGAGGGAAGGACATTGAATAATTTTCTCGCGCTGGTCCAAAACGAAAACATGAAGATTTACCGGCGGGTTCGCACCTGGATTATGTTTGGGCTGCTTGTCCTGCTGACGATCCTGTTTGGGGTGCTGTTCTCGTTGGACGGCGGCAGCCAGCGGCTGAGCGCCTGGGACGCTTTGGACCAACTCAGTTTCCTGTATTATCTCGTCAGCATCTATGCCGCCGTTATTGCCGCTGACATCGTAGCCGGTGAGTTCACCTGGGGAACGATCAAGCTGCTGCTGATCCGTCCTTGGACGCGGACGAAGGTGCTGCTGTCCAAGCTGCTGGCCGTGCTGCTATTTACGCTGGCGATGAGCGCGGTATTTTTCGCCATCGCCCTGGCCGTTTCGTTCCTGATTTTCCCGAATGAGCCATCGCAATACCTAGGGGCAAGCCCGCTGAGCCGGATTCTGGAAAGTCTGCTGTACAGCTATATCGATTTGCTGGTAATTGCAGCATTTTCGTTTATGCTGTCGACGGTCTTTCGCTCTAGCGGCATTGCCATCGGACTGTCGCTCTTCATCTTGTTTGCGGGCAACATCTTTACGTTGTTGTTCCACCCGTCGCGTTATGCTTGGGCCAAATATCTGCTGTTTACCAATATGGATCTAGGCCAATATCGCGGGGGGCAGGTCGGACCGGCCGGGATGACGCTGGGCTTCTCCATCACGGTGCTGGCGGTCTACGTCCTGCTGTTCCTGGCGGTGGCCTGGCTCGTATTCAAGAAGCGTGACGTTGCTGCATAAGCTGCATAATGATAAGAAGCTCCCGCCTTTCTCATTTGGCGGGAGCTTCTTTTATGACTGATTTGTTTTACCCTGCTTCGGGGCGCGCGGCTTTCTTGACCTTGCCTTTGCCGCTAGAAGCCGATGGGGTGGGGGCGGGGGCCACCCGTTCCATTTTGCTCGATCCGTTCAGCAGTCCACCTTCAACGATGATCAGCTTGGCCACATCCACGTTGCCGTCGACTTGACCGCTTGCGGTGATTGTGAGTTTCCCTGTAGTGGTGACATCTCCGATGACTTTGCCGGCGACGATCACATCGGCGCCTTTAATGTTGGACATGGCCTCGCCGGTTTCGCCGATGATGATCTGTCCCTGGCAGTCGATCTCCCCATGGATTTGACCCTCCACACGCAGATTGGACTTGCACTCCAGCTTGCCTTCTACCAGGCTGCCTTGGCCGATCAGGGTATCGGTCAGACGGGGGGCTTTCTTGTCTTTGAACATAGCGCTTCATCAACTTCCTTTCCACATGCGGATTACTTCAAATAAGGCATCGGATCAACGGCTTTGCCGCCCTTGACGATCTCAAAATGCAAATGGGGTCCGGTACTGCGTCCGGTGCTGCCCAGATTGCCGATGCTGTCCCCTTTCTTCACCTCATCCCCGACGGAAACATCGATGTCGCTCAGATGCATGTACCAGGTTTGCAGACCGCCCGGGTGCTCAATCACGATGTATTTGCCGTGGGATCCGTCCCGGGTGGCGGTAACGACCTTGCCTGCAGCTGCGGCATACACGGGGTCCCCGACTTTACCGGCAATGTCGATGCCCGCGTGGAAAGCTGCTCGGCCGGTAAACGGATCGGTGCGGTAACCAAAATTAGAGGTTAGCCGCGTGGACAACGTGGGCCATTCCGAGGGTGTGCCGGAGAGGGAGTATTGGGTCTGCTTCGCTTTTTTCAAGGTGAGCGGCACGTGCTTCTCCATCTCGTCCAGCATTTCGTTCATCGCGGCAAATTCGTCTCGCGTATTCGCTGCAAGTCTCTCGATCTCGTTGTCATGTACGGCAATGAACTCGCCGCCAACCCCGCTGTCCCCAAGAGCGTCCAGCGTCTCATCCCAGGACAACGAAGACAGCTTGCCGAGATTCTTCGCATCCCCCTCTCCGTATTTATCGATAAATTTCTGAAGCTCTGCTTCGAGCTCGGCTACCCGCTCCATCCGGTCCATCATTTCCTTGGACTGGCTCGATAAAGAGATCACTTCGTTCTGCAAGCGCTGAATCGCTTCGTCTTTGTTGGTCACCACCGCTTCAAAGGCTAGGGTTTGCTGCTCCAGCTGATGTTCCAGGCGGGAAACGGTCTGTTCCGAATGAACCTGCAGGCTGACGATCAGCCCGGAAATGGACAGCAGCGCCAGCAAAGGCACGGCAACGACAAGCGGCTTGGAGACTTGCATCTGTTTGACGGGCCGGCTGGCATCCCGAAGGACAAGCAGCGTCATCCGGTTGGGATTCGGTACGCTTACGCTCCTCATGGCATCCCCTCCCTACGCTTCGTTGGTTCTATAACTTATCTATTCCTATGATTCTTAAATCATGTCAAAAAAACAGGTCCTGTCTAATATAAGTGCGGCGGGATCCGTTATTTTCGAAATCTGTCATGAATAAACCGCAGCCCGGATGGTTAATGATGATGGCAGGGGAGGGTGGAAGGCATGCTCTGGCTGATTGGCATTTTACTGCTTTTTATCGTACACGTCGCACTGATCCTGCTGCTTGAATTCCGCAATCCCGCCAAGGCGGTTGCCTGGTTGTTTATCTTGTTTTTGTGCCCTCCCTTGGGTCCGGTCCTCTACTATTTCATGGCCCGGGACTATAGGAAGCGCAAAAAACTGCTGCACCGGGGCCCCGTCCCGTTCCATAGCTTACGGATGCTGCTGCGCGACCAGTTGGCAAGCCCGGTTCGCTTGGAGGAGATGAGCAACCCGGAAATGCTTCATCAGGAACGGCTATATCAGCTGCTGACGCATCATGCGGCAAACCCGATCACAGGCGGAAACCAAACGGAAGTGTATTCCGCCGGGGAAACGGCGTTTGGGGCCATGCTGGAGCGGATGGAGCAAGCGCGAGATCATATCCATCTTGAATTTTATATTTTCCGCAGCGACATGATCGGCTCGGCCTTTGCAGAAGTGATGATCCGGAAAGCCCAGGAAGGGGTCAAGGTCCGGATGATCTGCGATGGGCTGGGGAGCTTTAAGCTGGAGCATGCGTTTATTGAGCGGCTGAGGGCTGCAGGGGTGGAGGTCTACTTCTTTCTGCCAGCGCGGGTCGCCTTGCGGAACCGCCGGGTCAATTACCGCAATCATCGCAAAATCCTCGTGGTGGACGGAAAGTTCGGGTTCGTGGGCGGACTTAATGTGGGTGACGACTATTTAGGCCTTTATGAAAAAATGGGGTACTGGCGCGATACGCATCTGCAGCTGGAAGGAGATTCGGTTTATTATTTGCAGCTCACCTTCCTGGAGGATTGGCTGCTGGCTTCGGGTCAGGATCTCGGGGACCCTGCTCTGTTTCCGCCCCATGAAGGGCCCGGGCAGGAGCAAGTGCAGATCCTGACCAGCGGCCCGAATTTGCCGCGTAACCCGATTCATGAAATGTGCTTTAATTCGATTGCGGTGGCGAAGCGCCGGATCTGGATCGCTTCGCCCTATTTCATTCCCGACCCCAGCGTATATTCCGCACTGAAAACGGCGGCATTAAGCGGAGTCGAAGTGAACATCATCATGCCTTACCATCCGGACAGCCGCTTGGTGAAGCTGGCTTCCTTGTCTTACGTGGAGGAGCTGCTGGGGGCCGGGGTAAAGTTCTTTCAATATACGAAGGGCTTTATTCATGCCAAAGTGATGATCATCGACGACCTGCTCGCTTCGGTGGGGACGGCGAACATGGATATGCGCAGCTTTTTTTATAACTTTGAAATGACGGCGTTGTTGTTTGATCCGGGGACGATCACCCGGCTGGAGAGCGACTTCAAGCAGGATCTGGCCGATTCGATCCCGATTCGGTTTGAGGAATTCGCTCGGCGGCCGAAAGGGCAGAAGCTGCTTGAGCTGCTAGCGCGGCTGTTGTCGCCGTTGCTGTAGCGGAGGTTGCCAGCCGTTGTCGTTGTGCAGCGAAGGCTTCCCTTGTTTAAGACCGGCCGGGGGATTTTAAATGCTGCAAGATCAGCTTGAGGGACTGGGGAGGGATGGTCTCGAGCAAATCTCCCCGTTCCTTCAGTCGTTGACCGATATTCAGCAGGTTAAAATCCGCAGGCTTGGGGTTCCGCCGTACCTCATCCCAGGTCAGCGGGGTCGACACGCTGGCGGCTGCCCGGGCGCGCGGGGTATAGGGGGCGGCCAGCGTCTTGCCGCCGTAATGCTGCAAGTAGTCGAAGTAGATTTTGTCGCCGCGGTCTTTTTTTAGCCGTTCGATGGTAAATAGGTTGGGGTGTTTTTCGGTGACGTAACGGGCGACGAAATGTCCAACCATCCGCAGCTCGTCGAAGGTGATGCCGTATTCGATTGGCACGATGATTTGCACGCCGGTAGCGCCGGACGTCTTCGGCACGGATTGCAAGCCGAGCGAGGCCAAAATCTCCCCGACCAAAGCGGCCGCCTCCATAATTCGCGGCTCGTCCTCCAGCGTGGGGTCCAGGTCAATCATCCATTCGCACGGCAACTCCTCTCCGGCATAATGCAGAGACGGATGGAATTCGATGCAAGCCAGGTTGCCGAGCCACAGCAGCACCGGCAGCCGGTCAAGCACGACATAATTGATGTTCTCGTGAACGGCGGTGCGGACGAAGGGCGGCAGCGGTTCGGGGGCATTTTTCTGGTAAAAAAACTTGCCGTGAATCCCGCCGGGATAACGAATCGTGGTCAGCAGCCGGTTGCGGCAATATTTCAGCAGGTAAGGCGACAGCTCGGCCAGCTTCTCCAAATACATCCGCTTGGTGATGCCGGCTTCGGGCCATAACAGCTTATCCGGGTTGGAGACGGAAATCTCTTCACCTTCGACGGTGATCGTTCCTTTAATTGTTCGGGGCATGACGGTTCCTCCTTGCTGAAATCGGATGAAAATCGGATGAAAGATGTTCGCCCTGCTTAGGGTTGTTGGTTCTAGGCTTGCCTGGGGACGGGGAAACTATGAGCGAACTAACGCCCGGAATGGTTCAAGAGAGGCAGGGGCAAACTGGGGAACAAGCGGAGGTTCGGGGTTGGAGAAGGTAAAGACAAGGATTGTGCACATTGGAGCTGGGGAGGTGGAGAGCGCCGCATGGAATGGAAACCGATCACACCGTTTGAACCGATTCGCAGCGATACGATTCCGCAAGGCGAAGAATGGGTGGCCCAGGTCAAGTGGGACGGGGTGCGGATGTTAACTTATCATGACGGCCGCGAGGTCAAGCTGATTAACCGCAAGGGCAACGATCGTAGTTTGCAGTACCCGGAGTTTCTCGATACGCATGAGTTTTGCCGGGCGCATTCGGTGATTCTTGACGGCGAGATGATTGCCCTCTCGGGCGGCAAGCCGTCGTTTCACGAGATTATGCGGCGGGACAGCTTGCGGCGGGAGCAGGAAATTGGCTTTGCAGCCCAGCGGATTCCTGCGATCTATATGATCTTTGACATCTTGCACTATGATGGCAAGTGGGTGAACGGAGAGCCGTTAGCGAATCGCCAGCAGCTGTTGCAGGAGCTGGTGATCCCCTCCGAGCGGGTGCAGATTGTCCCCAATGTGGCGGACGGAGAACTGTTATTCGACTTGATGAAGCAACGGGGCTGGGAAGGGATTGTCTCGAAGCGGCTCGACAGCACCTATGCGTTTGGAGGCAAGGATGCCCGCTGGGTTAAGAAGAAGCTGGCCCGCGACCTGTATGCCGCCATCGGCGGGGTGACATATCGCGATGGTGGGGTGAACGCCATTTTACTGGGCTTGTACGACCCGGAGGGTCGGTTTATCTACATCGGCCATGCCGGCAGTGGCAAATGGAAGGTGGCGGACTGGCGCGACCTGACCGAAAACGTGAAGCCGCTGATCATCCCGGACCGTCCGTTTGCCAACGTCCCTGAACGCATCAAAGGGGCCGTCTGGATTCAGCCGGCCCTGACTGTAAAGGTGCAGTTCATGGAGTGGACGCCCGGCGGCACGATGCGCCACCCGATCATCCAAGGGTGGGCGAATGTCCCGCCCGAGGCTTGTAATATGGAGCAAAGCATGTAGCGTCTGGCCGGTGAACCAACAGGTGGTGACGGTGACGGCCTTCGGTCTATTTCGCCTCCGGCTTGGTGGTGGTGCGGCGTTTGGGCTTCGGCTTCACCGCCACGGTTGGCGTTACGGTTTCGTTGTCTGTGCCGGCCTTTTTGGCCTTTCCTGCGGCAGGCTTGGTTTCCGGCTCGGTCTTTGCTTTTTTGGCGGCCGGCTTGCGTGTGCGCTTTGCCGGAGCAGCGGCGGCGGGACCCGGATCGGTCGCGACCGGCCTCACCGCCTCGATGCTTGCCTGCAGCGCCGCCATCAGGTCGATGACGTTGGTCTCCGGTTTGGCCGGTGCCAGACTGATTTCCTCGCCGGCCACTTTTTGCTCGATCAGATGCAGTAACCCCTCGCGGTAGTCGTCGGTGTATTTCTCCGGCTCAAACGGGGTGGACAGCTGCTCGATCAGCATTTTTGCCATCGTCAACTCTTTGTCGTTCACTTGAATGTTCTCCGGTAAGTTAGGCACTTGGGAGATCGGACGGATTTCGTCCGGATAAAAGATCGTTTCGATGGCCAAGCATCCCTCCATTACGCGGATGGCGGCCAAGCTGCTTTTGGAGCGGATGGCGATTTTGGCGATTCCGATTTTTCCTGTTTCACGCATCGCTTCAAGCAGCAGCTGATAGGCGTTCCCTCCGGCTTGGTCCGGCGCCAGATAATACGTCTTCTGAAAATAAATCGGATCAATCTCCTTCAAATCCACGAAATCGATGATGTTGATCGTTTTTTCAGCGTGGGCGGACAGCTGCTCCAGTTCCTCTTTTTCAAAAAGGACGTACTTGCCCTTCTCGTATTCGTAACCGCGCGAAATGTCTTCCCAATTCACGTCAACGTCGCACGCCGGACAACGCCGTACATACGAAATCGGGCTGCCGCACACTTTATGAATGTATTTCATGGAGATGTCCTTGTCTTCGGTGGCCGAAAACATTTTGACCGGCACATGGACCAGCCCGAAGCTGATCGCTCCTTTCCAGACGGTATGCATGGTGTAAACCCCTTTCTATGCGCTTCCTTCAAATCCTCGCTTACGAAATTGCTGTTATTCCGTAGTATGGTTTGAAATCTATTTTCTATTTACGCAGGGTTAGTGAATCTTTCGTTCCGGTGCTCTGCGGTTGCGGGGGGTGCGGCGGACCGATATAATGAGGACAGGCCTAGCAAGGATTTGAGACATGAACTGTAACGGACACCAATGACGCTATTTGCCTGCAGGACGGAATTCTGGAATTTAACGGACAAGAAAGACCTTATTTACCGGATTTGGGCTGCTTATTCTTCCAAAACGTTGGAATAACGTCTCCTGAGTCCGTTAGCACGGGAAATGTCCGGGAAATCAGTGGTTAAGGTCATCTCAGTCCGTTAGCGGAGCTGGGGTGAGCTTGGGGCAGCTCTTGGGTCAGCTTAGGCAGCTTAGGTGCTCGAAGGAATGGCGATTTCGTTGGAACGTGATAAAGGTGGTAAGCTAAAGTGAGCATGGATCAAAACAATGGCAGCACCTCAGCGCGGTGGGTATACGAAGCCGAGGATCTGCAGGGGACGGAGCGGCTGGCGGAGGCGTTGGCGAAGCTGGCACAGCCGGGAACGGTGATCGCCCTGGACGGGGATCTTGGCGCGGGCAAAACGGCGTTTTCCCAGCTGTTCGCGAAGCACCTCGGCGTGAAGGACACCGTGAACAGTCCGACCTTTACTTTAATTAAGGAGTATGAGGGCAGGCTGCCTTTTTATCATATGGACGTCTATCGGCTGTCGCTGGATGAGGCGGATGAGCTGGGGCTGGACGAGTATTTCTACGGCAATGGCGTGACGCTGGTGGAGTGGGCCAGCTTGATTGAGGAACTGCTCCCGGAGGACGTGCTGCGGATGTACATCGAGACGGTGTCGGCCACGGGGCGGCGTATGCATATCAACGTGCAGGGGGCAACCTATGAGCAATGGGGGCCGGCCCTGAAAGAGATTGGAGTATCCGAGCCATGAACGAACATGAAAATATACGGCCATCGCAGCGGCTGTTAGCGTTGGACACCGCCACTTCTTCGCTGGCGGTGGCGGTGATGGAGGGCGGCCGCGTGCTGGCCGAGCGAACGATCCATGCCGAACGGAACCATTCGGCATATTTGGTCACGGCGATCGGAGATTGCCTGAAGGCGGCGGGGCTCGCCAAGCAGGATCTGGACGGGATCGCCGTCGGGGTGGGGCCAGGCTCCTACACCGGGATCCGGATTGCCGTAACGACCGCCAAAACCTTGGCGTGGTCGTTACGGCTGCCGGTCT
>NZ_GG695987.1:75007-76961 GCF_000159955.1 Paenibacillus sp. oral taxon 786 str. D14
CACCAGCGCCGGGCGGTCTGCCGGAGCGTCTCGAACCCGACGCGATCCGGCTCATGGACGGGTGGGCCGACGAGCTGAAGCGGCAGCTGGAGCAGCTGCCCGCAGAGGAACGGCCGGCCCGCCTCTGGTTCGTGGGCGAGACCGAGAAGCATGAGGCGGCGATCGCGCCGCTGATCGCCGCCTTCGGCGAGCTCGTCCAGCTCGTGCCCTACGAGCTGGAGGGCGCATGGGTCGGCATCGCCGGCGTGGCGCGCACCGTGCTGCCGGCGGACGACGTACATGCGCTGGAGCCGAACTATACGCAGCTGGCCGAAGCCGAAGCCAAACGGCTGCGGAACGCTTAAGGCGAGGGGGCGGCGAAGCTGGAACAAGATATCGTATTTCGCAACATGACGCTGGCGGATCTGCCGGCCGTCATGGTGATCGAGCATGAATCGTTTACGCTCCCGTGGAGTGAGGAAGCGTTCCGCAACGAGTTAACACATAACCATTTTGCACGGTATCAAATCATGGAATATCGCGGCGAAACGATTGGGTATGCCGGGATGTGGACGATCCTCGATGAGGCCCATGTCACGAACATTGCTGTTCGTACCGCTTATCGCGGCCGTCATCTCGGGGAGAAGCTGCTGCGTCGGATGATGGACTGGGCCATTGAGCTGGGGATGGTCCGGATGACGCTGGAGGTGCGGGTGTCCAATATCGTTGCCCGCACGCTTTATGAGAAAATGGGCTTTACCCCGGCAGGCGTGCGAAAAGGGTATTATTCCGATAATCATGAAGATGCAATCATAATGTGGTGCGAGCTGCCAAGGTCGCAGTCGGAAACCGGGGAAGGAAGCGAAGGTTCGTGGTAAAGCAAGAGCAAGATGTGTATATTTTGGCGGTGGAAACGAGTTGTGACGAAACCTCGGCCGCCGTGGTGAAGAACGGGACGGAGGTTCTGTCCAACCTCATCGCCAGCCAGATCGAAACGCACCGGGCGTTTGGCGGCGTGGTGCCGGAGGTCGCTTCGCGCAAGCATGTCGAGAGCATTACGCGGATGCTGGAGGAAGCGGTGCAGGAGGCGGGAATTGCGCCGGAATCGCTGTCAGCGATCGCCGTGACGGAAGGGCCCGGCTTGGTTGGCGCGCTGCTCGTCGGCATTATGGCGGCCAAGAGCCTTGCTTTCGCATTGGACAAGCCGCTGATTGGCGTTCATCATATCGCCGGTCACATCTACGCCAATCGCTTGGAGGCGGAGATGTTGTATCCGTCCATGGCGCTGGTTGTCTCGGGCGGTCATACGGAGCTGGTGCTGATGGAGCGGGAAGGAAGCTTCCGCCTGCTCGGACGGACGCGCGATGATGCCGTTGGCGAGGCTTATGACAAGGTGGCCCGGGCGTTGGGCTTCCCCTATCCCGGAGGCCCCTTCGTGGACAAGCTCGCTGCAGAGGCGGAGGAAGCAGAGGAGCTGCCTCGGGCTTGGCTGGAGCCGGACTCTTACGACTTCAGCTTAAGCGGACTCAAATCGGCTGTACTAAACGCGGTGAACCAGCACAAGATGCGCGGCGAGGACGGCTACCAAGCGGCGATTGCCCGCGGATTCCAAGAGTCGGTGATCGAAGTGCTGGTGGAAAAAGCGGTCCGCGCCGTCAAGGCAACCGGCTCCCGCCAGCTGTTGCTTTGCGGGGGCGTCGCTGCCAATCGCGGGCTGCGCGCGGCGTTGACCGAGCGCTGTGAGCGCGAAGGCATCGCCTTGTTGATTCCTTCGCTGAAGTATTGCACCGACAACGCCGCGATGATTGGCGCAGCCGCCTATTTGAAATGGCGCAGCGGTGAATTTTCCGACCTGGAGCTGAAAGCCGAGCCTTCCCTTTCGCTGGAGGGCTGGTCTGTCGGCCAGGGTTAAGGTTCAAATCGGGCCCATCGCCCAAAACAAAAGGCCGGACAAACTGTCCGGCCTTTTTTCTTA
>NZ_GG695987.1:78865-98272 GCF_000159955.1 Paenibacillus sp. oral taxon 786 str. D14
CGATTCCTGGTATCACCAGGTTTTATAAACGTCGTCGTTTTCCTGCTTGGCGTTATTTTTGGCAGGAGGGGTTATGTCGGAAGCAGCAACTGCAGCCGCAGTTTCTTTCAATGCCTCGTTGTCGACCTTGTCCGCTCCGCCCATTTTACTGGTCCCTTCAAACACGCTGCCTTCTTCAATGGAAAGGGAAGAGGCGACCATGTTCCCGAACAGCTTGCCTTTGGATGTGATCGATAGCTTGTTTTTCGCATGAACGTTGCCGTTGACGGTGCCGGCGATGATGATATTGCGGGCCAAAATATTAGAATGGACCACGCCCTTCTCCCCAACCGTCACATCGCCTTCGCATTCGATGTCGCCGGTGATTTGCCCTTCGATGCGCACGCCGGCGTCCGAGCGGATTTTTCCTTCAAAAATGCTGCCTTCCCCGATCAAAGTATCTGTCGTGTTCGGGTCCAGCTTCACGGATTTTGCATTATTCCTTAATTTCATGGATCACTCTTCCTCTCCGGGTTTTCTAAGGTAATTGGCCGGATCGACCGTACTGCCGTTCTTGACGACCTCAAAGTGCAGATGGGGTCCGGTGCTGCGGCCGGTGGAGCCTAGCTCCGCAATGATCTCGCCTTGTTTGACGGTGGCGCCAACCTTGGTCAAAATTTTGCTCAAATGCATATAGTTCGTTTTCAATCCCGAGGGATGGGAAATCGTGACATAGTTGCCGCGAGCGCTGGTGCGTCCGGTTTCGATGACCTTGCCGTTGGCTGCAGCATAAATGGGGTCGCCGATGCTCCCCCCGATATCCATTCCGGCATGCTTCGTTAACCGCCCGGTAAATGGATCTTCCCGTTCACCGTAATCGGAGGTGACCCGGGTGGAATCTGTAGGCCAATAGGTTGGCAAGATCGCCATCAGCGCCTTGTATTCCTCGACGGCCACTTTGGTCTGCTCCAGCCGCTGCTGTAAACCGGGCATCTCCTTCAGCGAGGTAGTAATGCTCTCCTTCGTCTCCTGAACCAAATTCGCGATGTCCTGATCGGTCAGCGGAATCGATTCTCCGCCAACTCCGCCTTCGTCAGCGAGGGAGGCCTTCGCCGGAGTGCTGGTAGCGGCTGCTGTTTTGTCCTTCGCTTTGCCGGCCCCACCGTTCGTTAGCGATTGAAGCTCGGCTTCCAATTGCTCCAGTTCGCTCATTTTCGATTCGATCGTTTTCGATTTTTCCGACAGTTCCATCAGCTCATTTAACAGCCGGTCAATCTCCTGCTCCTTGTTGACGACGGTGTTCCTGAACTGGTTCGACGAATCCGACAGCTGGGCTTCAAGCGTCCCAATCCGGTTCGTGTGGGTGCGGTTCATCGCATATAGGACCAATACCGAAGTGAGCAGCGCAGCTGCAGCGACCAGAATGGCCAATAAGTAGAAAAAGCGAAATTTTAAACGGAACACGGGGCTGGTACCTTCCGGTACAATGAGCAGTGTGTAGCGCCGGTTCACGTTTTTTTTGAATCGAAACTTCATTTCTTCCTCCTGATCATCTTGAGTTGAGCCTGTCATTATGTAGGACCAAGATCATATCTTTCTAATGCCAATACAACTATTTCGGCAAATTGTGGCAAATCCCTTTTTCATTTAAAAAAATTTTGTAACTATTTTCACGGGTAAAGCAGGAATTTGTCGAAGGGAAGCGAAATGAGAAATGATTGGAAATGTCTTATTTCCTAGATGTGAGGAGGTAATTATGATCAGAATTGCCGGAATCGACGTTGGCAATGACAGCGTTAAGGTAGTAGTTGACGGTTCGCAACGACCGATCATTATTCCGAGTATCGTTTCTCCCGGATATGATAGACATGTGCTGCAAGAAGAGGACTCTCCGCTGAAGGCGCTGGATGTTCGAGTCTATAGCCCTAAATTAAAGAGAAATAACCAGCGGTATTTCGTAGGCCTATTAGCGATGGAGGACCAGGACAACTCCGAACTGGAGGAAACGGACAACAAAGCGACCAGCGATCAGTCTCTGGTCGTGGCGCTGACGGCGTTAGCCTATGCGGCCCTTGCCGGACAAACCTATCCGACCACGGGAACCGGGATCGAAGAGGTGGAATACATTCTTGGTACCGGGTTGCCGGTACGCACTTATGTGGCCTTTCACAAAGCGTTCGAGGAGCGGTTAACCGGGGAGCACGAAGTGACGTTCCTGTCTACGCCGGAGCTGCGCGGGCGTACGGTGCGCATTAACATCCGCCGTACGATCGTTTCGGTCGAGGGGGCGGCTGCCCTGTTCCATTTGGCCACAAACGATACGCTACAAGTACGGAACGAAGAACTGCATAACGGCTGCATCGGGATTTGCGAGATCGGCGCCTTGACCACCGATTTCCCGGTGGTGAAGCGGATGAATATCGATAATCAGTTCAGTACCGGTGAGCAGTTTGGCCTCGCTACATATCTGGATTCGATTATCCGCGATGTTGAGGATCAGTTCGGTTATCGCTTCCCGAGCCGTACGAAGCTGATCGGGCGCATCCGCAACCGTGAGTTCATCATCCAAAGAGTAGGGGAAGGACAAGCGGACATCCGGCCAATTGTTGACATGTATTTTAGCCGGGCGGCCCAGAAGCTGGTCGATCTGATCCGCAAGCGGTGGAAGAAATACCCCGATATCGAATGCTTCTACGTGCTTGGCGGCGGCGCGGCAGCGCTGAAATCGTACCTGATCGAAGCGGCTGGCCCGATGCGTTTGCGGTTTGAAGAGAATAGCGAGATTCTGAACGTGCAGGGTTACTTGAAGCTGGCCAAGAACAAGGCAGGGCAACAACCTAACCCGGCGTAAAACTCCTAGTCATTGTCCCGGCGGTGTGTGTACCGCCGGATTTTTTTTGGTTTTGAAGCTCCTGGAACCGGTGATATTCTTTAAATTTAATCCTTCAGGTATAATAAGGAAAAACCGAAGGAGGCTGGGAGCCGTGAGCTACTAAAATACCTTTATTCGCGTGTCGGCTGATTGCCCCGTGGACGCGGGATCGTCCCGATGTCGACGAGAGCTGCGAAACCAGCCCATCTCATTCAATATGAGCTGCAAGCTGGTTTGGATATACACAAGAGTCCTGATGGAGGGATCACAATGGGGAAAATGTTTGATTCGTTGTTGCCGGAGCATGAAGCGTTTTATTCGCCGGCAGCATCTCTTTTTTGTGGTCTCAGCACCGCTAAGTGCCGAGGGGCATGTTAATCTGTCGCCCAAAGGGGAAGATGCGCTTCGGATTCTGTTGCCTAACGAGGTTGCTTACTTGGATTTGACAGGCAGCGCGAACGAAACGGCAGCCCGTCAGCCTGGACGGCTTGCCGTCGTCGTTCGCTGAGTAGAGCAATATAGGAGAGATGAAACATGATGGAGGAAATTCAAGGGGAATTGTACACGGTGGAGACGATGCAGGCGGATTTGAGGGCTCTAGGCGTGAAGGAAGGAGTTACGCTGCTCGTCCATTCCTCGTTTAAAGCGTTAGGAAAGTGGGTGTGCGGCGGTCCTGCGGCGGTCGTCCTTGCTTTGGAGGCGGCGCTGGGCGAGCAAGGCACCTTGGTGATGCCAACCCATTCGAGCGACCTTGGGGATCCGGCCCGCTGGCAGAATCCGCCGGTGCCTCAGGCGTGGTGGGATACGATTCGCGAGCAGATGCCGGCCTACGATCCTGACCTGACCCCGCTATGGTATATGGGCGTCATCCCAGACACGTTTCGCCGGCAGAAGGGCACGATTCGCAGCGGTCATCCGCAGGTGTCGTTTGCAGCCAGAGGCCGAGAGGCCCTGAAGATCACGGCAGATCACGGCTTGGAGTTCGGGCTGGGTGAGCGCTCGCCGCTCGCGCGGATTTACGAGCTGCGCGGAGAGGTTTTGCTGCTTGGAGTAGGGCACGAGAACAATACGTCGATCCATTTGGCGGAGTGCCGGGCGAACTATCCAGGGAAGCAGACCTACACGGCCAAGGCGCCGTTGCTGGTGAATGGGGAAAGACGTTGGGTAGAATTTACCGAGCTGGAGTACGATTCAGAGGATTTTGAGCGGCTGGGCGCCGACTTTGCGCGGGACACCGGGTTGGTGAAGCAGGGACAAGTAGCCGGGGCCACCGCGCTGCTGATGCCCCAACGGGAATTGGTAGATTATGCGGTAGGATGGTTGGAGCGCCACCGGGTTTCATAGGATACCGGATTGTGTTCCAGTTCCCATTTTATTGGTATAGCTGCCCACCTCTGCTGAAGAAGTGGTTTGACGATGTCCTGACTTTCGGCTTTCGTTGCTTACAGTGTCAAACATGCGAGTGAGGCGGATCTGGCACATGAAGCAGAAAAGGATGTGGAATTTATCCGGTCGCCAAGAGCCGTACTCGTCCATTGATTCTAAAATAAAGGGACAGCCTCGTAGAGCTTGGAAGCTCTCTCGGGACTGTCCCTATTGTATTGCTCGATGATGATGTTCCGCTGGATTCTGCGGTTAACGTGCTGCATCCTCGTCGAATCCGTACTCGACCTCAAGGTCCCAACCAAGCATCCCGCCCAGAAAATTGTGAACACGTTCAAAGCCCTGCGCCTGCAAGTAACGAGCTACCTCGTAGCTGCGTGAACCGCTGCGGCACACAAACACATATTCCTGCTTCGGATCGAGCTCATCCAGCCGGTCCGGAATTTCACCCATTGGGATTAATGGAATCCCGGGAATATGACCGGCTTCGTATTCAAACGGCTCGCGCACGTCGATTACGATCGTTTCGTTGGCGGGATCCTGAAGCAAGGCGTGCAGTTCGTCCTTATCGATATGGGAGATGCCTCCGATCATTTGGGGCATGGTATCAGTCCTCTTTTCCATAGAGTAGGATAGTAGATTACTTCTTTCGTTTAACCTTCGGCGCCTGTCGGCTCGTTAAAAATCCCCATGCTCAAGTATCTCTCCCCGGTATCCGGTGCGATGCATAATACGCGTTTGCCAGGGCCTAACCGTCTGGCTAATTGGATTCCTGCCCACACCGAAGCTCCGGACGACGGCCCAACTAAGATGCCCTCGCGAGCGGCCAAGCGCCGCGTCGTCTCCAGTGCATCTTCATCGCTGACTTGGACGATCTCGTCATAGATGGCGGTATTCAGCACCGGCGGGATAAACCCGGGGCTGGTTCCCACCAGCTTGTGCGGCCCCGGCTCTCCGCCGGACAGCACTGGCGAGCCTTGCGGCTCAACAACGGTGATATGGAGGTTTGGGATCTTACTTCGCAAATATTCCCCGGTCCCGGTAATCGTGCCGCCCGTGCCAGCCGTTGCGACAAACCCGTCGAGCCGGCCTTCCATTTGCTGCACGATCTCCGGCCCGGTGGTAAGCCGGTGAATTTCCGGATTCGCAGGGTTCTGGAACTGCTGCGGCATAAAGCTGCCGGGGATTTGGGCCAGCAGTTCTTTGGCTTTGGCGATCGCACCGGGCATCCGCTGCGCTGCAGGCGTCAACACGACTTCAGCTCCGTAAGCCTGCAGCAGGCGAATCCGTTCCTTCGTCATGTTGTCCGGCATGACCAGAATGATCCGATACCCTTTGGCTGCGGCGTTCATAGCCAGCCCAATGCCCGTATTCCCGCTGGTCGGCTCGATGATCGTGGCGCCGGGAGTGAGCAGACCTGCTTGTTCGGCCGTCCTGAGCATGTGGGCAGCCGCCCGGTCCTTGACGCTTCCGCTTGGATTGGCAAACTCCAGCTTGACGTATACGTCCGCATCCTGCGGTGAGACGAGCCGGTTTAATTTGACGACCGGAGTCTCGCCGATCAAGTCGGTGACGTTACGGACCGTTTTACGAGTCATGGCGGTTTGGCCCCTCTCTCTTAAATTTAAAGTTATTTTATTATTCTACTCGGGAACCTCTTATGGTTTCAAGCAAGCGCCCCTTGGAGAGCAGAATAAAGCCGGGCAACCCAACGCGTGGGGCCCGGCAGAATAGGATCGAGCTGGATTTTCAGACCTTTGCGTTACCAAGTGGATAAAGCGGTCCGTTTCCAGGTGTCTTTCGCAACGCAGACGTAAATATAGTTCTCATCCCAGGCGATATCTCCGGGGTTCCCTGGAGCCTTGGAGGAAGCCGGCGTGCGGGACTCGCGAATACGGATGCCGTCCCCCTGGATATCCAGTGCACTTTGCGGATCCTCTGTGCCGATACCAACTTGGCCGTTCTCGCGTTTGACCGTAAGCGCACTGTCGATCGCTTCTCCTTTATCCGAATAACGGATCAGGTTAAAATCCGCTCCGGCGTTGTTGCCGCTGAGCTCAGCGCTGTTGGCGCGCAGGCTCCAGAGCGGAGCCGTGGCATTATCCTTGCCGGTGACGGCGAATTGTACATCCCGATTACCTTCGCCAGCTACCCGCAAAATGCCGTCCATGACGTTGAAGTTGGACGAATGGGTGCGAATCTCTGCGACGTCGGTATCATAAGGGATTTCCAGGCGGGTAAACAGCTGATCCTTATATTCCCCAGTCGGCGACATCGTGGTTTCGATCGAAATATGCTTATGATCATGTTGTTCCGGATTGTTCGCTTTATCATGCGAGATAATCGCCGTTTTGTCTTTGCCTTCCTCATCGGCCCAAGCGATTGCCGGTTTGGCGCGGTCTCCTGTCCATTGCAGACGGATCAGGTCGGACAGATGGCCTTCACTTTCGATCCATTGCTTATTCGTTGACAGATGGAGCCGTTCGTTTTCCGGAAGGGCCAGACCTCCGCCAGGCAGCTTGGATTCCGTAAAAGGGGAAGTCGTGGAAGAAGCGCCTTTGGATGTGCCAAGCATTTGGCATCCTCCCACAAAGATGAGGCTGACGCCCAGTGCGGCGATTGAAGCGCATTTGACAAATTTCATTCCATTCTCTCCTTTTCGGTGAATATTTGACGGCGAATGTGTTTTTTCGGCCGCAACTCTACTAGAGATCATAAAGATTTTAAAATACGCAGGGCAATAGGCATTTCGAATGGTTTCAAGAGGCGCAGCTGAGAGATCATCACGAAATGGAAGAAAAATGGGAAGGAAGCATCAGAAGCTTGGGATGGTTGTGAAGCAAAACATCAGCTTGGAGAAAGTTGAGGAGATAGACCTAAGACGAAAGTTTTGTCAAGTTGTGGACAAGCTTATCCACAACTTGTTAGCTATCTTTGTGAAAAAAGGATGAAAGCTTGGTGTACCAGTGAATTGAGCAGGTTTCAGAAAATGATTTGTTGTGTTTTCAGAAAACTGTGGATATTGTGAATAATTTAGTGGATAAAACTAGCATGCGACAAAAAACGACGATATCCCCGCGAAAAAACGGCCCAGCGGGCCGTCTTGAAGTTTTGTTGATTCTGCATAATGGGGATAAAGTTGTGAATAACTTGAACGAGAAAAAATGAACAATTGTTTAAAAAATTGTGACCTTACCCCTCGGCCAGCGCTTCCCATTCTTCATAGGCGGAGGAGAGCTGTTCTTTCCTACGGTCGATCCCGTCTTGCCGTTCTTGAACCGCCGTATAATCCTGATACACCTCGGGGAGGGCCAGTTCGTTTTCGAGCTCGGCGATTTCTTCCTCCAGCTTGGAGATCAGCGCCTCCAGCTGCTCGATGCGGCGTTGGCGGTTTCGCTCCTCCCGTTTGGCCTGCTTATCGGCTTCATAGGAAGCGGCGCCGGACTTGGCGGCAGGTGCCTCCGGCTCGGCTTGTTTTTGAGCGGAATTTACGGATGCTTTCGCGGTCCCGGCGTTCGTCTGATCGGCGGCGAGTTCGGCAAGCTCCTGTTTTTTTGCCAAATAATCATCATAATTACCCAAGAAATGTTCTGCACCGTTCGGATGCAGTTCGACAATCCGCTCGGCCATCTTGTTCAGGAAGTAACGGTCATGGGAAATGAACAGCAGCGTCCCGTCGTATTCGATTAATGCGGACTCCAGCACTTCCTTACTGAATAGGTCCAAATGGTTGGTCGGTTCGTCCAGGATCAGCACGTTGGCCTTTAACAGCATCAGCTTGGCCAGCGCAACCCGAGCTTTCTCACCGCCGCTTAACGCCGCTACCTTCTTGAGCACGTCGTCGCCGCTGAACAGGAAATTGCCCAGTACGCTGCGAATCCGGGCTTCTTCGATGTGGGGAAATGCGCCCCACACTTCCTCCAGCACGGTGTTGGCCGGGTTCAGATGCGTTTGTTCCTGGTCGTAATAACCGATCTTGACCTTAGCTCCCCAGGTGATGGTCCCATCCGTTGGCTGCAACTCGCCGGTCAGGATTTTCAGTAAAGTCGACTTCCCGATCCCGTTAGGTCCGATCAAGGCAACCGTTTCACCGCGGTACAGGTCGAAGTTAACGTTTTGGAATAACGGTTTGGATTTGTCCGCAAACGCGTAGGACAGGCTGTTGACGTGCAGCACTTCCTTGCCGGTCATCACTTCGGCCTCGAAGGAGAAGCTTGCGCGTTTCGGATCGCCGAGCGGTCGGTCCAGGATTTCCATCTTCTCCAACGCTTTGCGCCGGCTTTGCGCCCGCTTCGTTGTGGAAGCCCGAACGATGTTCTTCTGAATAAATGCCTCCATCCGGGCGATTTCATCCTGCTGTTTCTCATATTGCTTCAGCTGGCTTTCGTATTCCGCCGCCTTCAGCTCGATATACCGGCTGTAGTTGCCCGTGTAGCGGCGCGATTGATGGCGTTCAATCTCTACGATAGCCGTGACAAGCCGGTCTAAGAAATAGCGGTCATGCGAAACGACCAGCAGGGCGCCGGAATAATTGCGCAAATAATCCTCGAGCCAGGTTAACGTTTCGATATCGAGATGGTTGGTTGGTTCGTCCAGCATTAGCAGGTCAGGAGCTTGGAGCAAAATCCGGGCAAGAGCGAGCCGGGTCTTCTGCCCGCCGCTTAACGTTGCGATAGGGGTGTCCGGCGCAAAATCGCCAAATCCCATGCCGTGCAGCACCATCCGGATGCGGGTTTCCATTTCATAGCCGCCGTGGTCTTTGAACCAATCGGATTTCAGCGCATAGCGGTCGAGCAATTCCTGGTGCGCTTTCTCATCCCGGGCCAGTTCCGGATCGGCAATCTGCTCCTCCATCCGGCGCAGCTCGCGTTCCGTTTCGATCAGCGGGGCGAACACGGCCAGCATCTCTTCCCAGATGGTGCGGTCCGATTGCAATCCGCTGTTTTGCGCCAAGTACCCGATCGTTGTCTCTTTGGCTTTGAAAATTTGTCCTCCGTCATAAGAGAGTTCGCCCGCCAAAATTTGCAGAAACGTCGATTTGCCCGCGCCGTTGACGCCTACGAGACCGATCCGGTCCCGTTCGAGCACCTGCAGGTTAATGCCTTCCAGCACGGGGGTCACGCCGTACAATTTCGTAATGTTCGAAGCTTGAAGCAGCATAACGGTTTCGATCCTCCAAAAAAAGATTTGCAGTCTGTGCATGATAAATAGAACAGATTCGGTGAAACACGTACCTTCAGTGTACATGAAACCAACGCGAAATGCATCGCTGATTGCTTGAAAGTTCAGCTTTTGCAAAGTGGATGCTTTAGTTTTCATTTTGATATAACAATGATACACTAAGGAAGAGATCAGCCGGGTTCGTCCAAGCCTCTTGAACGAGGGCCGGCTAACGTGAGCCGGGAACGGAAAGGGAGGTTACACATGGAGCCAGCGGATGCCAAAAAGGAGCTGCGCCAGCAAATGCTGGCGGTTCGCGCTCAAATCCCGGACGCTTCCCGGTCAGAACAATCACTGGCTGCCAGCCGGATCGCGGAGCTGGAGGTGCTAAAGCCCTTGCGGGCACGGCGCGGCGGGAAGCTGAACGTGTTCTGCTATGTTTCTTTCCGGGATGAGCCGGATACTCGGCCTTTACTGGCCAGCTGCCAGGCCCAAGGGGACCGGTTGCTTGTGCCGAAGATTGGTGCACAGCGGAGCCTAACCTTGCATGAGTTGACGGGGATGGCTGACTTAGTACCTGGCACCTGGGGAATTCCGGAGCCGGCAGCGCATACGGCCATTTGGCCTCCCGAGCGCTACCCCGAGATCGACGTCATTGTGGTTCCGGGGCTGGCTTTTGACCCGAAGGGGGGGCGCATTGGATTTGGCGGCGGGTATTACGATCGCCTGATCGACGAATTGTCCCGTCGCAGCGGCGGCTTAAGTCAGGTCGTCCTAGGCGCCCTCGCCTTGGAGGAGCTGATCCTGCCGGAGGCGATTCCGATGGAATCGCATGACTTCCGTTTGGATCTGCTGTTTACGGCAAAAGGAACGATATATATGAAGGAAAGTAGTGATAAGCTTGGCAAACTCGGAATCAGGGCAAGGCATGACGCATTTTAATGAACAAGGACGCGCCCGCATGGTGGACATTTCCGGGAAATCGGCGACCGTCCGCGAAGCCGTGGCGGAGACGAAAATCTCCATGCTTCCATCAACCCTCGAGGCAATTAAGGAAGGGCGGATCGGCAAAGGGGATGTGCTGGCCGTAGCCCAGGTCGCGGGGATTCAAGGGGCCAAGCGGACGTCCGATTGGATTCCGATGTGTCACCCGCTTGCGCTCACCGGCGTCAACATTACGTTTGACGATAACGGCCGGGACGAGCTGTATATTGAAGCCACGGTGAAGACGGAAGGTAAAACCGGCGTGGAGATGGAGGCGCTCACCGCAGTGTCTGCCGCGGCGCTGACCGTGTATGACATGTGCAAAGCGATGCAAAAGGACATGGTCATCGGTCCGACGCTGCTGCGCTCGAAGTCAGGCGGCAAAAGCGGGGATTACGTGCGTTCGTAATATTTGCGGCGGCTGCTGGATTTTGATATAGATAAAGAAGATAGTTTGCAGTTGGAAATCAGCATGAATCGACATGATCCGGCATTACGTTGGACTTCAAAGGGAGTTCCTATATGGATGAGGAGGGTGACTTCATGGTTTGGAAAACAGCGATCCTTACCGCCAGCGACAAAGGAGCAAGGGGAGAACGTGAAGATACGAGCGCCCAAGTAATCCGTGAGCTGGTGGAGGAGGAATTGGGCGGCGAGATCGTGGAATATCGGATCGTCCCCGATGAACCGGATGAAATTATCGCCGCACTGATTGAAATGACCGATTATTTTCACGCTGATTTGGTGCTGACAACGGGGGGGACGGAGCTGGCGATTCGGGACGTGACGCCGGAAGCCACAAGGCGGGTGATCGAACGTGAAGTGCCCGGGATGGCGGAGGCCATGAGGTACCGGTTGATGCAGAAGAACCCTGCGGCGATGCTGTTTCGGGGAATCGTCGGCATTCGCGGACGGACGCTGATCGTGAATTTGCCGGGAACGCCCAAAGGCGTGCACGAAAATTTGGCAGCGATCATGGATCAACTGCCGGAAGCGTTGCTGATGGTGACGGGGCAATTCCGTTTATAATTCGATTTTCGTTTACACATTTACGGGCTTTATTTTTCTACTACTTCGCGAAGTTGTTAAAGAAATAGACTGTAACTGTGATATTCGTTATGGTATGATGTGGGCGAGTGATTTTATCGGAAGACCTTGTCGATTTCTATGCCGTAACGAAAGGAGAATTACCCATGAGCGCAGGCGGATTTTTGTTGATTGTGATCGCGGCGTTGCTGCTATTTGGTCCAAATAAATTACCTGATCTGGGGCGGGCGGTTGGACGCACGTTCCGTGAATTCAAAGAGGCGACCCGGGATATTGTGGATGATCAGCCGGAAGCCAGAAGAGCGGAACCCGCACCGCAACCGCAGGCAGAGGGCCCCAAACCGGACGACCGCCGTCTTCCCGAATAACCGGGAGCAGCAAGTCAGTTGCATAGGCGTAACCTTGATCCCTTCCTTAGCGGAGGGATTTTGCTTGAGATGGGACGGGAAGCACGGCGGGGAAAGGAGAACCTGAGATGTCGGAGAAAGACAAAGCGCAAAGTCTCGTAGATCATTTGACAGAACTGCGTCGGCGATTGGTAGCGGTTTGCATCGTGTTTGTCGTGGTGCTGGTGGCGGCATTTTTCGTCGTCGATCCGATCTACCACTTTTTGACGAGAAACGCCATATCCGGCGTGACCATCGAATTAAACGCTTTTTCGTTCTGGGACGGCGTTGGCGTGTATATGAAAATTGCGATGCTGGTTGCATTTGGGATCACGCTGCCCTTTACGTTATACCAGGTGTGGGCGTTTGTCAGCCCTGGCCTGAAGCCCCAGGAACGCAGAGCGACCGCGAAGTACATCCCTTATGTGTTCGTCTTTTTCCTGGCGGGCCTAGCCTTTGGTTATTACGTGGTGTTCCCGCTGGCGATGACGTTTACCGGTTCGCTGAACAAGGAGCTGGGACTCGTCGAGACCTACGGAATGGCTGACTATTTCAAATTTCTGACCAACATCGTGTTGCCGATTTCGTTGTTGTTCGAGCTGCCGTTGATCATTTTGTTTCTAACGCAGCTGCGAATCTTAACGCCGCTTCGGCTGAAGAAGATGCGCCGGGTCGCGTATTTCGCGCTGGTGGTCATCTCGGTGATGATCACGCCGGCGGACTTGTTCTCCGCCTTCCTGGTGCTGATCCCGCTCATTCTGCTTTACGAGCTGAGCGTGCTCTTGTCCAAGCGGGTTTATGCGAAGCAGCAGGCGGTGGATGCGGTACGGGCGGAAATGTATAAATGAAAGAACGCGCCTTTGCGTAAGTGGGGCGCGTTTTTCTTTTGCCCGCTGGGGGCTTTGGCGCTGGGGTTCGTGTGGGCCGCAGTTGTAGAGGTGGAGTCGCCGCTCAGCCGCTGTTGTCCGCTCTTTGCCCTGATTGGAGCGAAGAGAAGGTGGTAGCAAATGGCTCCCAAAGCACTAGCGTTGCAATAAAACGCGTTACAAAGTCATGTCAGTCCCGGTGCGGGTTTGCTGTTGCGGTGAGCGAGTGCTGTCACGTGAGCAAGCCACTGTAACTTGAGCGAGCCACTGCCATGTGAGCGAGTCGATCTCGCGGTGAGGGGGTCGCTGACTCGGTGAGGGAACTTGTGTGCGTTGATGGGCTCCGGCGAACACCGTTGAGGCGAGCCTGCGCTCTAACGCTTGCCAGCAACGCTATTGGGCCCAAAACGGGGGCGATGAGAATCTAACGCTTATGAGCGAGCTTATTTGCCTGTTTCACCCTCGAAACGGGGTTCTTTGGAGTAAATAAGCTCGCTGGCAAGCGTTAGAAAAGAAATCCCCCTCATTTGGCCCGAATAAGCGCTGTGGCAAGCGTTAGCCGGAACAGATCACGGCGCCCGGCGGGTGCGGGTAAGCGCAGTTAGGCGCAACTAGAACAGTAAAAGTAACTTGCGCGACGGCAGCGTCAATAGTTGGCAACAGGGAACTCGCGGAGTAACTAAATTAGCGACCCCAGAGTCACTTGCGGAACAACAACAGAAGAACTGCAGGAATAGTGACAGAAGTGACTGTGGCAGTGGCAGTGAGTATTGGCAGTGACAGTGACTATGACTGTGACAATAACAGCAACAACAGTAGCAACAGTAGTAACAGCAACAAATAGCAGCGACAGCCGAGACACCTGCAGCAACAGCGAACCTGCGCTCTAACGCTTGCCAGCAACGCTATTGGGCCCAAAACGGGGGCGTTGTGAATCTAACGCTTATGGGGGCTACAAACTCGACCTTTTCGCCGCCCAAACTCCCAAAGGCGGACGTAAACGCTGCTCGGCGACTTCCCCACTTTTTATGCGGCCCCAAGCCCCGGCACCAGGCCGCCGTAATCCTGCGGGCCATGCTCGTCCATTCCTTCGGAATATTTATCCAAGCTCAAGGATACAATGAGGAAGGCGCGCACTTCATCCCATGAAACAAAGAAAAAAATTTGTACAAAGGAACTTGAAATCTATTCGCAACTTGAGTAATATAAAAGTGGTTGTTAGCACTTAGGATGATTGAGTGCTAACATATATAACAACATCTACACATAACACCACATATTTAAAAGGAGGCTGTTTTTTCATGATCAAACCTTTAGGTGAACGCGTTCTCGTGCAACCGATCGAGCAAGAGGAGACAACGGCATTTGGCATCGTGCTTCCAGACACAGCCAAAGAAAAACCGCAGGAAGGTAAAGTCATCGCCGTTGGCAGCGGAACTTTGAAAGATGGCGTCCGCGTTCCGTTGGAGGTTAAAGAAGGTGACCGCGTTATTTTCTCCAAATATGCTGGCACTGAAGTGAAATATGAAGGCAAAGAATATTTGATTATGAAAGAAAGCGACATCCACGCGATCATCGGCTAATCCGCCGATTCGTATCCGAACGAATATCTACACAACTATATGGGAGGTAATTGAACAATGGCAAAAGAGATTAAATTCAGTGAAGACGCCCGCCACGCGATGCTCCGTGGGGTTGACGCTTTGGCAAACGCAGTAAAAGTAACGCTCGGTCCGAAAGGCCGCAACGTTGTGCTGGAAAAGAAATTCGGCAGCCCGCTCATCACCAATGACGGCGTAACGATCGCAAAAGAAATCGAACTGGACAACGCCTTCGAAAACATGGGCGCTCAGCTCGTCAAAGAAGTTGCGACGAAAACAAATGACGTAGCCGGTGACGGTACGACAACGGCAACGGTTCTGGCGCAAGCGCTGATCCGTGAAGGTCTGAAGAACGTTACTGCCGGCGCTAGCCCAATCGGCCTGCGTAAAGGGATCGACAAAGCGGTTCGCGCTGCAGTCGAAGAACTGAAGAAGATCTCCAAAACGATCGAAGGCAAACAATCGATTGCTCAAGTTGCTGCAATCTCCGCTGCTGACGAAGAAGTTGGCGAACTGATCGCTGAAGCCATGGAGAAAGTAGGTAAAGACGGCGTAATCACGGTTGAAGAATCCCGTGGGTTCGCAACCGAGCTTGAAGTGGTTGAAGGGATGCAATTTGACCGCGGTTATGTATCTCCTTACATGATTACGGATACGGACAAAATGGAAGCCGTACTTGAAAATCCATACATCCTGATCACCGACAAGAAGATCAGCAGCACGCAAGAAATCTTGCCAATTCTGGAGAAAATCGTACAACAATCCAGACCGCTGCTCATCATTGCTGAGGACATCGAAGGCGAAGCTCAAGCCATGCTGATCGTGAACAAACTGCGCGGTACGTTCAGCGCGGTAGCTGTTAAAGCTCCTGGCTTCGGCGACCGTCGCGAAGCGATGTTGCAAGATATCGCTGCTCTGACTGGTGCCCAAGTGATCACGGAGAAACTGGGTCTGGATCTGAAGAGCACGACGATTGAGCAACTGGGTAACGCACGTCAAGTTATCGTTACGAAAGAAAATACGACGATCGTGGACGGCAGCGGCGACAAAGCCGACATCCAAGCTCGCGTCAACCAAATCCGTGCGCAACTGGAAGAAACCACTTCCGAGTTCGACAAAGAAAAACTGCAAGAACGTCTGGCTAAACTGGCTGGCGGCGTAGCCGTTATCAAAGTTGGTGCAGCTACGGAAACTGAACTGAAAGAACGCAAACTGCGTATCGAAGACGCACTGAACGCTACGCGTGCAGCTGTTGAAGAAGGTATCGTTTCCGGCGGTGGCGTAGCCCTCGTGAACGTATACAATGCAGTAGCTGCGGTTGAAGCAACTGGCGACGAAAAAACGGGCGTTAACATCGTGCTTCGCGCTCTGGAAGAGCCAGTTCGTACGATCGCTGCAAACGCTGGCGAAGAAGGCTCCGTTATCGTGGATCGCCTGAAGAAAGAACCAGTCGGCATCGGCTACAACGCGGCTACTGGCGAATGGGTGAACATGATCGAAGCAGGTATCGTTGACCCTGCGAAAGTTACTCGTTCCGCATTGCAACACGCAGCTTCCGTTGCAGGCCTGTTCCTGACAACTGAAGCGGTGATCGCTGACAAACCAGAACCAGAAAAACCAGCTGGTCCAGACATGGGCGGAATGGGCGGCATGATGTAAGATAGGCTGTAAAGCCTAACCTATAGAGGTCTCTCTTTTGGGAGGCCTCTTTTCTTTTTTCATTATTATATGCAAATGAACACTCAGTGTAGATTAGAGCAGGAGCGAATCCACCAATATCCTCATGTCGTCAATTTGTAGTTCAAATGGCACGAAAGCTCATTATAATGGCTATAAAAGTTGTGTAATCTGTGTATGTTGTCGTATATTTTAAGTCAAATACCAAGGAGGCTTACTAACGAATGATTCGCATTGGCAAAATCAGCTATTGGCATGTTCATGCAGAAGATTACACGAAGCAGGCACTAGAGCATCCCGAGACGGAGCTGGCCGCGATCTGGGATGAACTTCCCGAACGCGGGCAGGCCAAAGCGGCGCAGTACGGAGTACCGTATTATGCCTCGCTGGATGAGATGCTCGCGCAGGATGACATCGATGCGGTCATCGTGGATGCACCAACGAATATGCATCGCGAGGTCATGGTGAAGGCGGCGGAGGTGGGCAAGCATATTTTCACGGAGAAAGTGATCGCTCCTACGGCGAAGGAAGTATCGGACATTCTTGCTGCGGTTCGAAAAGCAGGGGTGAAGCTGATGGTTTCCCTGCCGCGCCTGTACGACGGCTATACGCAGACGATTGACCGCGTGCTTCAAGGCGGCAAGCTCGGCAAGCTAACCATGGCGCGGGTGCGGCTGTCGCATAACGGCGCGACCGCGAACTGGCTGCCCGAGCACTTCTTCTCGAAGGAGCAGTGCGGCGGCGGCGCCCTCATTGACTTGGGTTGCCATCCGATGTACCTGGTACGGCGTTTTTTGGGTATGCCCGAAAGTGTAAGTGCGAATTTCGGTTATGTGACGGGCAAGGAAGTCGAAGACAATGCCGTAGCCATCCTGCGTTATGCGGAAGGCGCGCTTGGCATCGCCGAAGCGGGCTTCGTGAACAGCCACTCGCCGTTCTCCATCGAGCTTCACGGAACGGAAGGCACGCTGCTGTACGGGTTCCCGGATGAGGTTCCTGTCGTTCGTTACAACGGCGGGAGCGGACAATGGGAGAAGCTGGCGCTGGAGGACCGATTACCTTATGCGTTCAGCCAATGGGTGGAACATATCAAGCAAGGCACCGAGGCGACGGAAAACATCGCAGCGGCTGTCGATCTGACCAAACTCATGGAAGCTGCGAATCGCTCAGTGGCGGAAGGCCGCCCGATCCGGATCGACGAGCTGGCGGAATAATAACGGATTATCATCGAAGGAAAAGAGGGATCAAGATGCGGGCAGATCATCGCGAATCGACAGGGAAGAAGCCGGTTGACCGTAAAGCGGCGGGGAGCGCAAGTCCTTTTCCGTACGCCAGAATGGCGGAAAGGCAGGATGCACTCGACCGGCTGGAGCTGCAATTCCGCTGGGGTGGTTACGGAATTCGCGTGCTGCGCTGCCATCTGGCCTCGTTTCCTCCTGGACATATCATTCAATTTCATAAGCACTCGGGCTATGAATTCCATTATATTCCGAAAGGCAAGGGCAAAGTGATTCTCGTTGACCAGACTTATGATCTCCACGAGGGGCTATTCTATTTGACCGGACCGGATCTGGTGCATTACCAGGAATCGGACCCGGAAGATCCGATGTATGAGCTTTGTCTTCATTTGGAGATCGAGCCGCTGGAGGCGGACGCCCAGCCCGGCGGCTGGGGAGACGAGTTGGAGGCAGCGGAGGCGGAGGAGTGCATCACCTCGTTGGATCGTTTGCCCATCGCACCGGTCGTTGACCGGTTCCATGCGATGAGCGGTTTTCTGGAGGCGTACCGTATTTTGGAGGAGCAGCCGATCGGCTTCTACACGCTGCTGAAGCAGGAAATCGTGCAGATTTTGCTGCGCACCGTTCGCGTGCTGGACCGGGCCGACGACAGAAGGGGAATTCCAGAACGGGATATGAGCTTCCATCGCTACAAGTTGGCCACGCAATACATTCAGGACAACGAGAGCATGCCGATCTCGCTGGAGCAGGTTGCGGAGGCAATCGGGATCAGTCCCCGGCAGCTTCAGCGGATCTTCCGCAGTGAAGGGCGGACGACGTTCCGCGATTATTTGGAGCATACGCGGCTGACCGCGATCTGTTCGGACCTGCTCCTGACAGACAAAGCGATTGAGGAGATCGCCATTGCCCACGGTTTCGCGAATCCCAATTATCTGTATCCGGTGTTCAAGAGCAAGTACGAAGTGACGCCAAGCGCGTACCGCAAAATGCATGCGGGCGAGCATTCGGCGCCCCATTCCAAACGAGAGAAGGAAGCGAGCATATGAGTAAACAATTGCGTATCGGCATTATTGGAAGTGGCGGAATTGCCAAAGCCCACGTAGCGGCTTACCGGAAGCTTCCGTTCGTAGAGATCGTGGCAGTCGCCGACGTGATTCCGGGCAAAGCCGCGGATTTCGTGGAGGCGCTGCAATTGGTTGGCGCAGCAGCCTATGACGGCCATCGCAAGCTGCTCGAGCAAGAGTTGGATGCCGTCAGCATCTGTACGCCAAACGTCTCGCACCATGAGACAACGGTCGATTCGCTGAAGGCGGGCAAGCAAGTGCTGCTGGAGAAGCCGATGTCCGTCACGTTGGCGGAGGCGCTGGAAATGACCCAGGTTGCGCGCGACACCGGCAACATGTTGTCCATCGGGTTCCAGCCCCGCTATGACCCGAATATGAAGCTGCTGCAGGAAATTGTGCAATCCGGGCGTTTAGGCAAGGTCTACTACGCCGAGACGGGCGGCGGCCGTCGGCGTGGCATGCCGGGAGGCACGTTTATCAGCAAGAAGCTGGCGGGAGCCGGGGCGATGGCAGACATCGGCTGCTATTCGCTGGACATGGCGCTGAATACGCTGGGGTATCCTCGTCCGCTTTCGGTATCTGCTTTTACGTCGAACCATTTTGGCCGTAACCCGCTCTATCATCCTGAAGCGTCCAGATTCGAGGTAGAGGACTTTGGCGTGGCGATGGTTCGCTTCGAGAACGATCTTGTGTTGCAGTTCAAAATCTCTTGGGCGATGCACATGGACACGTTAGGCGCAACGATGTTCCTTGGTACCGATGCGGGGCTCAAAATCACGCCGGCAGGCAGCGGTCCATGGTCCGGCGTATGGGACGGCTCGGTAGGTTCAGTTACGCTGTACCACGACGAATACGGACGTAACACCCAGACCCCGATTCCACTCATCGAGCACAAATTGAACCTGTTCGACGAGAAGGTCCGAGACTTCGCAGAAGCGGTTCGCGACGGTCGTCCTGCGCCGATCCCCGGCGAGCAAATTTTGATCCAACAGGCGATTATCGACGGCGTGCTGCGTTCCGCTGAATTGGGCCGCGAGGTGTCTGTAGAACTGCCGCGAAATGATTAATCTATCATCGATATAAAGCATATCTCAACAGTCCCTGCGCTTCTTGGCAGGGGCTGTTTATGTTAGTGTGCCACGCATGGCGA
>NZ_GG695986.1:0-19384 GCF_000159955.1 Paenibacillus sp. oral taxon 786 str. D14
TATTAAATATAAGTAGAAGAGTTTTTAAAGTAAATCATTTAAACCAAATTAGCGATTAAAATTTACAATTTTATGCGTTTCACGTCATGAAGAGAATAAAACCAGGGGGAACCGGGTATTTTATGATCGGCAGGAAGACTGAACTACATGACAATAGGAGGTTATCCGATGGACAGTCAACGCGCTAAAGAGATTGTCGCTTCCCCTACCATGGTCAACGTAACCTACGATGGCGAACCGGTTTACATTCAACACGTGGACGAAAAGAAAGAAACCGCACGGATCTATCCGTTAGGTCAACCGGAGAACGAAAAAGAAGTACCCTTATCCCAACTGAATGAACAATGAAAATAAAGGCAGAAGGCTCTTTATGAGAGCTCCTTCTGCCTCATTTTTTACGCACCGCTCATTTAGTTTACATAACATTTGCTATGTCGCTTATGGGCGCACCAGCTAATACCATCGCATTGATGCCGTTCACGTAGGCCTGACCGCTCGCTTTGATGATGTCAGTGTCCATGGCGCGTCCTGTGTAGGTTTTTCCTCCTGCTTCCAGCTGAATATTTACCCGACCAATCGCTTCTTTCCCATGGGAAATGCTGTTGATCTTATAGGAAGTCAGTTTGGCGTCGATGCCGGTTAACGACTTGATTGCACTGTAAAGCGCGTCGATCGGGCCATCTCCAATCGCGCTGCCCTTCCGCTCTTGTCCGTTGATCTTTAAGGTAACGGTGGCCGTTGGGCAAATGTCATTCGTCACGACTTGGAACGAAGTCAGCTCGAACAGCGGATGACCGGAATCGCTTTGTTCTTGATGTTCACTAATCAGGTAATATAGGTCATGGTCGTACACTTCTTTTTTCGCATCGGCCAATGTCAAAAACCGTTGGAATAACCGTTCAAACCCCACGGCATCCGACGTATCGAACCCCAACTTCTCCACCGCATGCTTCACCGCATGCCGACCGGAACGGGCCGTCAAAATCAGCTCCATACTTTCAGCCCCCACCTCTTCAGGGGACATAATTTCATACACCTGCTTATCCTTCAACAGACCGTCTTGGTGAATTCCGGAGGAATGGGCAAACGCATTGTCGCCGGTGATCGCTTTGTTCACCTGCACATCGAGTCCCGTCAAATGGGTCAGCAGCCGTGACGTGCGAATCAGCTCCTTCGTATCGATGTTCGTGCGACATCCGTACAGCGCCTCGCGTACCTTCAAGGCCATCACCGCTTCCTCCAACGAGGCGTTTCCGGCCCGTTCACCAAGACCGTTAATCGTGCACTCGATTTTCTCGGCCCCGTTCTTGATGGCGCTTAAGGTATTGGCGGTGGCTAAACCAAGATCGTTATGACAATGGACGCTGAGGATTACAGAATCGTCGAGATTTTTCAGCCGCTCGTGAATGCGTCGGATCAGGTGTCCAAATTCCTCCGGCTCCGCGTAGCCCACGGTGTCGGGGATGTTAATCATCGTGGCTCCGGCTTTGACGACCGCCTCGATCGTCTTCCACAAATACTCAAAATCCGCCCTCGAAGCGTCCTCGGTAGAATACTGGACCTGCGGCAACAGAGTTTTAGCATATTTCACCGCATCGACACCCATTTGCAGAACGGCATCTTTGGAGCGGTTAAATTTCTTTTCCACATGGACGTTCGAAGCGCCAAGCACAATATGGATCAACGGTTGTTCTGCCTCACGGATGCTTTCGTATACGGCATCGATGTCGGATTTAACCGCCCGGGCCAACGCGGTAATGCCTACGCTGTCCCCTACACTTCGGGCAATTTGCTGCACCGCCTGAAAATCTCCTTGCGAGGACGCAGGGAAGCCGGCCTCAATAATATCGACACGGAGGCGCTTCAGTTGATGGGCAAACTCCAGCTTTTGCCGTACGTTTAACTTGGCTCCGGGGACTTGCTCCCCATCGCGTAACGTGGTATCCAGAACGATAATGTTGCGGTAACGGTCCATCTGAAAGTTCCTCCTTGATTTTGAAATTTGGATTGGATCTATGTGAAGCGGGGTTGATTAAACCCGGACTTTAATCAACAAAAAAACCCCGTCTCTGCTATAGAGACGAGGTTTAACCCGCGGTACCACTCTAATTCATTTCACATGATGAAATGATCTCTTTCGATGGCTAACACCATCTATCCTTGTAACGGCGGAATCCCGGCTTACCCTACTTATCAGGCAGCTGTTCATAGACGAGTTCAACATGACGGACACTGCCGTTTCGCACCACCCAACGGCTCTCTGAAAGGTCAAATCACGTTTACTATTTCTAATCAACACATTTGGCAATATGGAATTATTGGTTATTATATGCACCTAGTAACGGATTGTCAACATGACGTCATGAAATCCATCATTCTATCTCGAATTTACTTCGAAGCTCTTGGACCTTAAGAAGAGCCAACTGTAATTGTTCTTTGTAGGAGCTCCAATTTTTCTCGTCTTTGATATAACTTGAGGTGACGTTCAGCTCATCACACTGCTCAATCACTTCTTGAATAAGCTCTTGATTATCTTGTGCAACGGAAAGTTTATTATGCGCATCCAACGTTTCGTTCAAGGAATTTAATAACTGATTTGTCTCGCCTATGAGTTCATACATGGTGGAACGCAGTTCTGCAGGCACTGCCTGATCCAGGGACGGACTATCCGTGCGATTCATCGAGTAGAAAACAAACCAACTATTTTCGGAGTACCCGTCAATTTTTCCTTGAATGTAAGCCGATTCTTCTTGATCGAGCTCCACTTGGGAGATCCGTTCCAAAATGTCTGCCAAAAGAGCGAGTTGAGTCGAATATTGATGATAAAAAATATTGTGGTACAAGGTGTACGCCTCGGAATTCGGATCATCTTTCATAGGCTGACTTGTACACGAGGTGAGAATGATCGATAAAACGAAGGCGATCAAAATTTTGGGATACATTAAATCACCTCATGATACCGAAGCGTGCATATGTTTAGGCGCCTCGTCCCACGGCACAGAAAACGCTTGCCCCTTTGCACAAAAGATCGAGGACGAGGTATATGCCGGATCGGCATTTTTATTATAGTCCTTCTGGGCGATGATCGTCTCAGCTTGATGGCAAGGCTCATAACCGCCAAATTTCAGCATGATTGAACCTTTCCCGTGCGTCATCGCTGCCAGCTCTGTTGGATAATCCATAAATGTCGCTACCGGAACGACACCTGAAATCACAGCCGTCTCTTCTCCCGTCTCCGGCGGATCAAATCGGCCGTGCGCTTGCTGGATGTCGGTTAACACCTTACCGAGCTGATCTAATGGCACCTTGATTTTAAAATGGTACACCGGCTCCAGAAGCACATTCTCCGCCTGCTCCAACGCCTGCCGGATCGCGCGGTAAGTCGCCTCGCGGAAATCGCCTCCGCCGGTATGTTTATTGTGTGAGCGTCCGGTGAGCAACGTAACGCGAACATCCGTCAGCGGCGAGCCGGTCAACAGGCCGTGGTGCTCACGTTCCAACACATGTTGACCGATCAGGTTTTGATATCCTACGGACAAATCATCCGCATGGCAAGCATTTACAAACGTCACCCCGCTGCCCCGTTCGGCAGGCTCCAGCCGCAAATGGACTTCGGCATAATGCCCTAGTGGCTCGAAGTGACCGCAGCCCGTCACCGGTGTAGATATCGTCTCCTTATATAAAATTTCCGGTGGTCCAAACGTAATCTTCATCCCAAAACGTTCCTGCACCACCTGTTGCAAAATTTCCAATTGGATTTTGCCCATGACATGGATATGCAGCTCCTGCAGCGCTTCATCCCAACGGGTTCCTAAAGTCGGGTCCTCGGCGTCCAGCAGCTGAAATACCCGCAGGACTTCCTTCAGATGAAGCGGCGGTTCAAATTGCACCTTCGACTGCAACGTGGGAGCGAGCTCACGGCGAATCGGGTCTACCAATGCCCCGAGGCCTTCACCGGACGATACCGAGGTCAATCCGGTTACCGCGAACAGTTCCCCTGCTTGAACGGAATCGGCCTGCACAAACCGCTGTCCGTTGTATTTGCGAATGGCGGTTATTTTCTCCGTGCGTTGTTCGCCTTCCGGGCCGTAGGTGAGTTCATCTCTCACTTTTAACGAGCCTTGTAACGCCTTGATGAAGGTGATGCGCGTCGCTTGCTCATCATGCCGAATTTTGTACACCCGCCCCGCAAACGGAAGCTCTGGATCATACAGAGTAACCGTTAAACGATCCAACGCCTTCATAAAGACGTCGATCCCGATATCCAAGAGCGCGGATCCGCGCAGGCAAGGAAACACCTGGCCGTTTTGAACCATCTGAATGAGATGTTCGTTCCACGCTGCGTCGGATAATGTCCCTTCCAAAAATGGCTCAAGCAGCGCCTCATCCCGTTCCGCAATCCAAGCCTTTTCCGTTTCGTCTAGTTGCTCGACGGCTGCCCAGGTAGTCAGATCCAGTACATTCGCGCTCAGCTCGCGGCGGATATCTTCCAGAACTCGATCCGGGTCAGCTCCAGTGCGATCCGTCTTATTGATAAAGAAAAACGTAGGAATCCCATATGTCCGCAGCAGCTGCCAGACCGTTTCCGTGTGGCCCTCCACGCCTTCCACCGCGCTGACGATGATCACCGCATAGTCGAGTACTTGCAGCGCCCGTTCCATTTCTGCGGAAAAATCGACGTGCCCCGGCGTATCCAACAAAAAGTAGGTGGAATCCCCAACCTTCATTTCCGCCTGGTCGGCGAATACGGTAATGCCCCGCGCCTTCTCGATCTCGTGGCTGTCCAGGAAGGCGTCGCGATGATCAACCCGACCGCGGCTGCGAATCGTTTGCGTATGGTAGAGCAACGCTTCGGCAAAGGTGGTTTTCCCAGCATCGACATGCGCCAGGAGTCCGATCGTTTTGAACATAGCTGCGTCCCCCGCCACTTAGTTCTTAAAGCTGTGGATCGGAGCCGGAATCCGGCCACCCCGCTCGATGAACGGAGCGCAGTTAAAGGCGTTGACCGGCATAATTGGCGCGTAGCCCAGCAAACCGCCAAACTCCACGACCTCGCCAACATCCTTGCCGATCACCGGGATAATCCGAACCGCGGTCGTCTTGTTGTTGACCATGCCGATTGCCGATTCGTCAGCGATGATGCCGGAAATCGTCGCGGCGCTCGTGTTGCCGGGAATCGCGATCATATCGAGGCCAACGGAGCACACGCACGTCATCGCTTCCAGCTTCTCCAGCGTCAGTGCACCGCGCTGCACCGCTTCGATCATCCCGTGGTCTTCGCTGACCGGGATGAACGCACCGCTTAAGCCGCCAACGTAGGAGGAGGCCATGACGCCGCCTTTTTTCACGTTATCGTTCAAGATCGCCAGCGCGGCCGTCGTTCCCGGCGCTCCTGCTTCCTCCAAGCCCATCACTTGGAAAATCTCTGCGATGGAGTCGCCAATCTCCGGTGTCGGAGCCAGCGACAAGTCGATAATGCCAAACGGAACGCCAAGACGCTTCGACGCTTCCTGTGCAACCAACTGACCTACCCGTGTGACTTTAAACGCTGTCCGCTTAATCGTTTCGCACAACGTCTCAAAGTCCTTACCTTTCACTTCCTCCAGCGCACGCTTCACGACCCCAGGGCCGCTGACGCCCACGTTGATGACGCACTCCTGTTCACCAACACCGTGAAATGCGCCCGCCATAAACGGGTTATCTTCTACCGCATTGCAGAATACCACCAGCTTGGCGCAGCCGATCGAACCCCGATCCGCTGTCCGTTCCGCGGTACGGAGGATGATGTCACCCATCTTTTTCACCGCGTCCATATTAATCCCGTTGCGCGAGGAGCCCACGTTCACTGAGGAGCAAACCCGTTCGGTAACGGCCAGCGCTTCAGGGATGCTGTCGATCAGCACCCGGTCGCCGTTCGTAAAACCCTTCTGCACAAGGGCCGAGAAGCCGCCGATAAAGTTGACGCCTACTTCCTTCGCCGCCCGGTCCAGCGCTTCAGCCACCGGCACGAACGTATCCGTTTTCAGCCCGCCGGCAGCGATCGAAATCGGCGTTACCGAGATCCGTTTATTCACGATGGGCACGCCAAATTGCTTCTCCAGGTCCTCCCCGGTTTTGACCAGGTTTTCGGCAGTCCGGGTAATTTTATCGTAGATGTTCCGGTTAAAGACGTTCATATCCTCGTGAGCGCAATCCATCAGGCTGATGCCCATCGTAATCGTGCGTACGTCGAGGTTCATCTCGCGGATCATCGAATTGGTTTCTTGTACTTCAACGCGTGAGATCATAGTGTCCCTTCCCTTCCTCAGATCCGGTGCATCGTATTAAAAATATCTTCGTGCTGCAGCTTAATTTCCACACCGATGGAACGGCCCAGCTCCTGCAATTCTTCAACCAGCGTCTCAAAGCTCTTGGTCGGTGAAGAAATATCCACGATCATCATCATATTGAAATACCCTTGAATAATCGTCTGTGAAATATCAAGAATGTTCACATTGTGATCGGCCAAATACGTGCATACCTTGGCGATAATGCCTACTTTGTCTTTACCCAGTACGGTAATAATCCCCTTCAACCCAAGCTCCTCCTTTATGTAAGACTCCCGCCAGCGCGGACGAGTCATCTGCTTCGATTAATTATGGCAAAAGAACAGCGATTCTTCAATAAGGGTTTTCACTCGGTGACGCGGAAAAATAACGCAGCTCTGCCGTCGATATGGGCTTGCCCGGCGTTGCATCCTTTGCATGGTCAGCAGGGGTGCCGGTCATCCCTTCCGTCTCACATTCCTCAGGCTGGTACTTCCCCTGCTTCAACTTCAAATCAATAAAATCAACCACCTGCTGCAAGGAGGCGATTTGTTCAACGATGCTGGCCCGGTGCCGGATCATCTTCTCCACGAGCTCCGGGTAGTCCTCGGCATTCGCATCAGCAGACACCTTCAGGAAGGGGCGCATCTCGTCCAGGGGCATCCCGGTCTTTTTCAAACAAGAAATCAGTCGAATCGTATCCAGGTCCTCCTTGTGATAAATGCGATGTCCATTCTCCTTCCGCTCGGCTCGAGGGAGAAGTGCAATTTTCTCGTAATACCGAATTGTATCCTCGGATATCCCGGTATGCTCAGCAACTTGCTTGATCGTGAAGCTGTCTTGACTAATGGATTGCGCCGCCATCGCTTGATCCCTCCGTTAACCATCTTTTCTGCATTATACAACTTGGAGTCAGCTCCAAGTCAATATTCGATGATGTGAGAACCAGGGCTTGACTTGGAGTCGACTCCAAGATCTACAATCGGCCTGAAGTCAGTGAAGGGCTTCATAACAGTAGAGGAGGCTCTGTGAACATGAATCATGGAAATCAACCTATTGCTTTAAATTTGCTCCTTCGCTTTCAACCGTTCGATAAACTGTCGGGTTTGCCGTTCCTTGCGTTTACGTTCTTTCTCTTCACCTTTTAACGCCTTCAACAAGGAAACGCACATTCCGAGCATAATGACGGCAAAAGGCAGTGCTGCTACGATCGAAGCGGTTTGCAACCCGTTAAGCCCTCCGCTGATCAGCAGGACCAAGGCGATCAAGGACTGCAAAATCCCCCACGTTAGTTTCACCTTATTGCGAGGATGCAGCGTCCCCTTAGAGGACAGCATCCCTAACACGAAGGTTGCTGAATCCGCCGAAGTTACGAAGAACGTAATAATGAGCAACGTAGCTACTCCCGCAATCAACGTACCTAGTGGCAGTTGCTCCAACATGAGAAACAATGCGGTGGTCACGTCTTCCTGTACCGCTTGGGCCAATCCCGCATGTTGAAAGATCTCCAAATTCAATCCGGTCCCGCCGAAGACAGCGAACCATACAAATCCGAAAGCACTGGGAATGATAAGGGCTCCAAGCACAAATTCCTTGATCGTTCGTCCGCGGGACACTCTGGCGATGAAGGTTCCCACAAACGGGGCCCAAGCAATCCACCACGACCAATAAAACAGCGTCCAGTTCCCCACCCAGGTCCCTTGAGTAAATGGGGTCATGCGTAAGCTCATGACGATGAGGTTCTGCAAGTAATCCCCCAACGTGGTCGTAAATGTATCGAAGATAAAGGAAGTCGGACCTGCCAATAACACGAACAGAAGCAATGTAATGGCAATGATCAAGTTGGTATTGCTTAACAGCTTAATGCCTTTATCGAGCCCGGTGGTGGCAGATAACAGGAACAAGACGGTCACAACCGCAATAATGATCGCTTGGGTCATTATCGCATTGGGGATCCCAAATAAATGATTGAGCCCGCTGCTAATCTGCAGAGTGCCTAAACCTAACGAGGTGGCTACACCGAAAACCGTTGCGATCACAGCGAGAATATCGATGATTTTCCCCAGAACGCCTTGAGCCAGCTTCTCACCTAAGAGCGGAATGAAGGTCATGCTAATCAGTCCGCGATACCCTTTGCGGAATTGGAAATAGGCGAGGGCAAGCGAAATGAGCGAATACACGCCCCAAGGATGCAGACCCCAATGGAAAAACGAATATCGCATTGCCAGTCGGGCTGCTTGCGGGGTACCTCCCTCCGCCCCTTCTGGCGGAATTAAATAATGCGATAAAGGTTCGGCCGCTCCCCAAAAGACGAGTCCAATGCCCATCCCCGCGCTAAAGAGCATGGCAAACCACGAGAGATTCGAAAATTCGGGCTCATCGTCATCATCGCCCAGCTTAATCTGACCATGCTTGCTAAACGCCAAGTATAGCGAAAAAACAAGAAGTCCCAGCGTGGTCATTAAATAAAACCAGCCGAAACTTCCGATGGAAAAACCTAATACCTGATCCGCTGTCGCTGCCAAATGGTCTGGAGCAATAGCTCCCCAGAGGACGAACAACAGAATAATCAGAAAAGAAACGATAAATACCATTTGCCTTAACCCCCAGCCTCATTCAAAGTAACATCCTGTTACAATTGTTTGCCGAGACTGGGGAATTATGCATGCCGTGGAAGGTTGGAAATAGCTCTACCGGAACTGCCGATTCCGTTTCGCTTCATATTGCTTCTTCAGCAAAGCGAAGACAACCGCATCCACAAATTGATTTTTCTCGAAGAACGTTTCCTTTAAATATCCTTCCTCATGAAAGCCCGTCTTCTCCAACAAGTACCTGGATCGAATATTGTCGGGGTCGATATAAGCCTCAATCCGATTCAGCCCTAGATCCTCGAAGCCAAAGCGCAGTATCTCCTGCAGCACTTCCGTCATCACACCTTGGCGCCAATAGTCTGGGTTGAGCTCGTATCCGACCTCTGCTTTGAAATGCTCCTTCGACCAGTTATGAAAACCACAAGTGCCGATCACCCGGTCGCTTTCGGCTTTAACCGTAATCGCCCAGCGAAAGCCCCGCTTCTCCAAATAGCGGCTGTTCCACTTCTGGATGAGTTCCTCGGCCTCTCGGAGCTCCACGAAACGATCCAAATCGTAATATTTGGTCACTTCGTCGTTGGAGAAATAATGGAACAAATCGGCGGCGTCCTTCGTCGTCAGCCTTCTGAGTACAAAACGTTCCGTTTCTAATTGAGGGAACATTTTCATAACGACCGGTCCTTTCCTCCTAAAATAATACGTAAATCTATTATAGGTGAAGGACCGCGCCAAAAGGAAGACTTAAAATCTTCAGAACTTCCGCTGCAAGCGCACTCTTCAAGCAGCAACCGTAAGTTTAATGCCAATGCCGAAAGGATCACTAAGCCGCAGCTCATTTACCTCCCGCGTATAAGCTACCTCGGCTTCATCTAACCGGCTTACAACGGCGTCCAATGCCGGAACGTCCGGCAGCTCTACCGTAAAGTAACGAATGCCCACCGCATCCTCCGGCGCTGGCGGTGCACCTTTGCCCGCCCACAGGTTTAAGCCGATATGGTGATGGTAACCGCCAGCCGAGATAAATAACGCCGATGCGCCGAAGTGAAGTGTGACCTCAAAACCTAATACGCCGCAATAGAACTGTTCCGCCACCTGTAAATCCCCTACGTGAAAATGCACGTGGCCCATGCGCGTACCTTCCGGCAAACCGTTCCACTGCGCATGTTCGGAGAGTTGTAACAGGTTTTGGATATCCACCGGATCGGTTGTCATGTGAATTTCGCCGGATGCCGTTTTCTTCCAGGTAGCGCGGGGGCGATCGGCATAGATCTCAATGCCGTTCTGATCCGGATCACTTAGGTACAGCGCCTCGCTGACCAAGTGATCCCCCTGGCCCACGGGGATTTGATGCCGGATCAAATTGCGCAGAACAAGCCCCAAGGTCACCTGCCCCGGAACTAAGATGGCAAAATGGTACAGCCCAGATACAGACTGCTCCGGCAGCACGCGATAACGGGGATCTGCCTCCAGAATCAATAAAGGATGTTGGCCGTCTACGGTTAACTCGGCCACATGACCGTTTTGGCGCAACAGTCGAAGGCCGATCACCTCTTGATAGAAGGTGAGCGAGCGCTCCAGATCGCGAACTTTCAGTTGAATAACGCCCAGTTTTGTGGCGGGATGAATCGGTAAGGGATGAGCCAAGATCGATGTCCTCCTTCATAATTGAAAACAATGTAAAAACAAATAAATGACCGTTAAGCAGGTGTAACAGAGGATGTTACAATTGCATCGTTGTAATCAGTATAGTTACAGGAGCCTGCATTGTCAATTTTTCGCTCAAAAAAAGCCCCCTATCGTTAGGGGGCTTCACTCCGTTGACCGCTAAAGGTGAATTTCGCGTTACACGGATGGATTGTTGACGACCGAAATTTCGTTCACAACATCCTGCAGCGTTACCGCCGCAAGCGTATTTTCCATTGCCTTCTGCGCCTTGGAGAAAATCGGTTCAATGGCCGCTTGAATATTCTTACCGACCAAGCAATCGGGGTTGGTCTGATCATGGACGGCAAACAATCCGTCTTCCTCCACAACATGCACGGCACGGTATACATCCAGCAGAGTAATCTGATCCAGCTGCCGTGACAGCTTGGCTCCGGCCACCCCCGTACGGACTTCTACCAAGCCCGCTTTGCTTAGCATGCCCATAATGCGGCGGATGACAACCGGGTTCGTGTTCACGCTGCCGGCAATATATTCCGATGTGCAAATCTCGTCCTTACTGATTTCAAGCAGGGACAAGATGTGAATCGCCACAGAAAATCTGGAGCTAATCGTCATGATAAGCCGCTCCCCCTTTCCATCATCATGTAACCATATTAGTTACTTGAGGAGCGGAATGTCAACCGCCTTTCTCACCATGCAAACTCGCTGAACTTCCGTACCTCTATTATTTTCCGTCGAGCAGGTTCCCCAAGCCGCCGAGCAGGCTGCCTTCATCCTTGCGGCCTGAATAGCGGGATGCGGACAATACGCGATCTGCCAAACGGCTGAACGGCAACGATTGCACCCAAACTTTGCCGGGGCCGCGCAGCGTAGCGAAGAACAGACCTTCCCCGCCGAACAAGGCAGTTTTAACTCCTTTGACGAACTCGATGTTGTAATCGACCGAAGCCGTCATGGCCACCAAACAACCGGTGTCGAGGCGAAGCACTTCGCCAGGGGCAAGGTCTCTCTCGATGACCAAACCGCCGGAATGCACAAAAGCAAGCCCATCGCCTTCAATCTTCTGCATAATGAAGCCTTCCCCGCCAAAGAAGCCGGTACCCAGCCTCCGCTGGAATTCAATGCCGACGGACACGCCTTTGGCTGCGCACAGGAACGCGTCTTTCTGACAAATCACCTTCCCGCCAAGCATTTGCAGGTCCAGCGGGACGATTTTTCCAGGATAGGGTGAAGCAAAAGTAACGGCCTGCCGTTGATACCCGGCGTTGGTGAAGACCGTCATAAACAAGCCCTCACCGGTCAACAACCGCTTACCTGCCCCCATGAGCTTGCCCATGAGACCGCCGCCTTGATTGCTGCCATCGCCAAAAATCGTCTCCATCCGGATATCGGGATCCATCATCATAAAGCTGCCGGCTTCCGCTACGACGCTCTCTCCCTGATCCAGATGGACTTCCACACACTGCATTTCACTTCCAATAATCCGATAATCGATTTCATGTGCATTCATGGAACATGCCGCCTCCCTGATATGAAAAATGAACTAGCTCGCAACTTCACATTGCTTTAGATATGTAATGCCATAAATTAATCTTGCTTCAAAAGCGCGCGGATCACGGAGTAGCTGATCAAGCTGCGGTCCCGATAGACAGCGGTCACCGCATCGGGGTGTTCGCCGAGGATGCCTTTCTGCAAAATTGCTGCTCCAAACCCGCGCTCTACCGCGCCATTAAACGTAAACGTAACGCAGTGTTCGGCGGCAAATCCGCAGACCACGACGAAGTCGGTGTCCTGCTCACGCAGAAGCTCCTCCAGGTTCGTCTTCCAGAACGAGTTATTCCATACCTTGGAGACCCGCAGGTCAGATTCAACCAGTTTGACCTCTGGGATAACGTCGTAACCTGGAGTTCCCACACCTCCATCCTGATCTTGGACCACCACAACCGGCCGCCCTGCTTCTCTGAACAAGTCAGCGACCGCATTAATGTACTCGCAAACCTCTGGGATTTCACTTTGGATGCGTGGATGGTTCAAAAAAGCCTGCTGCATATCGATGATTAATAAGGCAGGTTTCATGCTTACCTCCTTTGCCGCCTGTATGGCAGACGCCCAATTTCCTACATTATACACGATCCATGAACTCATGCATCGTAGTTGACGATGAAGTTTTTTTTGCGATTCGAGATAAAAACGGTTGACCCTCACATCAGGGTTTATAATGAACCCAAAAAAGCAGGTGATTCAAAAGCGATGAGAATTGGTGAATTGTCCAAAGCTACAGGTGTCAGCATCCGCTCTGGTACTATCCCCTATCTTGGACGAGCTGCATGAGGAGTACGGCGGGGCCGTTCACCTGCTGAAGGTTGACTGTGATGAACTCCCGGATTTGGCGTCACAATTTGGTGTGATGTCGATGCCGACCGTGATCTTTTTTCATCAAGGCCGACCAGTGGAGAAGCTGATCGGGCTGCGGCCGAAGGATGCGTACAGAAATTTGATCGCGAAATACCCGTCGTCAACCGAATCCGCCTAAAGGAAAAGAGAAATGAAAACCAGCCAGCCGCTAAAGCTCAGACGACTGGCTGGTTTCTTTGTAAGCATCTTTTCATTCATAGACGAGAATATCGCGGAGTTGCTTCGCTTGCTCAATATAGGGTCCCTCCGCCAAATTGTTAAACGCTAAATGGGTGGCACGCAAGCTGAGCAGCCGGTCGCCCGGCTGGAGGCCAAATTGCTGCCAGGTTGACAGCGGCAGCGTAAAATACCCTTTGCTGTTCAAGTAAACCCAGCAAAACGTGCGTTCTTTAACGATAACCGGTTCCCCTTCCGGGATGGCGAATTGCTGAAGCTGAGGAATGCTGGCGAAGATCGGGGCCAGCGGCGAGTTGGCAATCAGTTCTTTGCACAGGACGCTAAAGCCTTTGGCCGTATTCCGGCCGGTCATCAGAATAATGTTGGAATCCGGTCGAATCTGGTACTCTTGCAGGGCTTGATCCGGAAGGTAAAACGATCCGTCGGGAAGAATCTTGCTCCATGCGTAAAAGTACTTCCCGCCTTTGGCTTGCACTGCCATGTACATCATCCCCCGAGCAAATTGATAGAATAATCATCGCCTAATCGCGGGGATGGGAGATATGATTTTTGTCACCTTGCAGGTCATATGGAATTTTATGGATTCGATTCGGTGAGCTCCTCAATTTTTTCAGCAAAATAAAGTTTATGTGCTTTGAGTACGATAATCTTCAGCATCATATAAACCGGAATCGCCAAGATCATCCCCAGGATGCCGCCAAAATCTCCGGCCACCAGCAACAAGACGATCGTGGTCAACGGATGAATATTGATCGTTTTGCCATAGATGTATGGGGAGATCAAGTTGCCTTCGATTTGCTGCGCAACCACCACGATAACGATAACCCAGAATACCATCGACGGAGACACGGTGAACGCCACGATGACACAAGGAATTGCCCCCAGCAGCGCCCCGAAATAGGGGATGAAGTTAAACAACGCGCCCACCACCGCAAGAAGCAATGGGTAGGGCAAACCTATCAGCCAAAAACCGATAAAGCTCATAAACGCCAGCAGCATCGCACTAATCATGCGGCCGGCGATAAATCCTTTGAGCATGTTATCAATTTCATGGATGACGCTGGCTCCATCGCGGCGGTAACGACTGGGCAGCATCCGCACCAGCAATGGCGTGACCCGCTCGTCTTCCTTCAGCATGTAATAGAGCAGGATCGGGACGGTACCGACGACAATGACGAAATCGTTCAGGAAAGTCACCACATGGGACAAGTAACCGGAGATGGCTTCCATGGCCGAGTTCAAATATTCCGTGACTTTGCTCATCAGTTCCGGACTGGTTTCATTCGTCACCATGGAGAGATAACGATTGTCGCGGATGTCGTTGAATTGGGTCTGCAGTCCGTTGATCATCTTCGGCACATTGTTCATAAATTCGATGATCTGCCTCCGGAGCGGCGGCCATACAACGATTAAGAAGATCGTAATGACTCCGGCGAATAACAAGTAGATCAGCAGGATCGACAGCACCCGGTTCAGTTTCTTCCGTTCCAAGAACTGTACGATCGGCCGCAGCAGATAATATAGAAATCCGGAGATCGTGAGCGGGACAATTAGAATGGACACCAGCGTCACCAGCGGATTAAAGATAAAGCTGACCTTGGACAACAAATAGATAATGGTCAGCACCATAATAATCCCAAGCGATGTGCGATAAAACGGATGTTGCCACACGGTTTGTTCCTCCTCCCCCACTCTTCCATATCCAACGGAAGTTTACGGTTTAAGCCTCCGGCAGCGTATCCAACGCAGCATCCAACAGGGTATCAAACCACTCGTCGTCTTCTTCGATCCGTGCGTCAACTTGAAGGAATTGCTCCTCAATGCCAGGTTCGTTGGCATAATGAAGGCTGTAATCCCAATCGGTTCCCTTCTCACTGTAGAAGGTAATTTCATAAGCTGCCTTATGCGAGCTCACTTCGAAAATGGTTTTGCCGATATAGGAGCCATCCTCCTCCCGGCGCATTTCTGCGTGAACAATGGTCAATTCGTTCATCATTTACGTAACTCCTTTTTATGGGACAGTCTCTTTGCAATATCGTACCATGTTTTGGGGGAATATCAAATGTAGAAACTAAGGATCGCCTTCGCACGGCATTCCAATTTCGCTGGCAAATGGTGTATGATTAAGCATGTAATTAATTCCTAAAGTTTGGAGGAAACCGTAGATGTCCGATTTTCAAAAGAAACTGGAAAAATATGCTGAACTCGCTGTAAAAATTGGCGTTAACGTTCAACCCGGACAAAATTTGATTATCAACACGACCATCGATAGCGCGGAGCTCGTCCGGCTTATTGTGAAACAAGCCTATGAAGCCGGCGCTCGCTTTGTTAAAGTCAACTGGAGCGACGATGTGGTCACCCGTCTTCGCTATGATATGGCTGCCGAAGAATCTTTCCTGGATGAACCAAAATGGTATGCCGGCGAAATGCTGGAATACGTAGAGAACGGTGCAGCGGTGCTGCATGTCATTTCCTCCGACCCTGATCTGCTGAAAGGCGTGTCCACCCAGCGGCTCACCAATCATCAGAAAGCGTACGGCAAAGCGATGAGCAAATACCGCGAAATGCAGATGTCCGATAAATTCAGCTGGTCGATCGTGGCAGTTCCTTCCAAGGCTTGGGCGGATAAAGTGTTCCCTAACCTTCCTGAAGAAGAACGCGTACAAGCGTTGTGGGAAGCAATCTTCCGTACGGTTCGCCTGGATCAACCAGACCCGATCGCCGCTTGGCAGCAACATATCCAGAACCTGACGCAAAAATCCGATTACTTAAATGCGAAACGATACAAGAAGCTGCATTACAAAGCGCCTGGGACCGACCTCACCATCGAGCTGCCGGAAGGCCATCTGTGGGTCGCTGCGGAAAGCATCAACGCCCAAGGCAACACCTTCCTGGCCAACCTGCCAACCGAGGAAGTCTTCACCGCTCCGCTCAAAACTGGGGTAAACGGCACGGTCTCCGCAACGAAACCGCTGAGCTACCGCGGCACGATCATCGACCGTTTCTCGTTGACGTTCGAAAACGGCCGCATCGTGGATTACAAAGCCGAAGTAGGCGCCGATGTCCTTAAACAGCTCGTGGATCTGGACGAAGGTTCGCATTACTTGGGAGAGGTGGCGTTAGTTCCGCATAACTCCCCAATCTCGCAATCCGGTATTTTGTTCTACAATACGCTGTTTGACGAGAACGCCTCCAACCACCTGGCCATCGGCAATGCCTACGCCTTTAACCTGGAAGGCGGCAAATCGATGTCCCAGGAAGAACTGGCACAACGCGGTTTGAACTCCAGCTTGGCGCATGAAGACTTTATGGTGGGGTCCGCTGAGATGGATATTTTCGGCATCACTGCAGACGGCAAGGAAGAACCGATCTTCATTAAAGGCAACTGGGCATTCTAATCGAAAAACAATAAAACCGGATGCTCTCTATCAATGAGAGTCATCCGGTTTTATTTTTAAGCGCCCGCTTCTTCCAACGGCAAGAGCTGCTGGCGAATGAGCTTGACGCGAGAGATGCGTTTGTTGTCGGTTTCCTCCACCACGTACGTGATTCCGCCGTATTCTACGGTTTGCCCGACCTGCGGAGGCAGGATATCGATCCGTGAATATAACCAACCGCCAATGGTGTCATAATCGTCGGAATCCAGCTCCAGGCCAAATCGGTCATTGATGGACTCGATCAGCATAAGCCCGTCGATCGAATACACATTCGTGTCCAGCTGCTCGATCCCAGGACGTTCCTCATCGAACTCATCCTGAATCTCGCCGACAATCTCCTCGACGATGTCCTCCAACGTAACCATTCCAGAGGTCCCGCCGTATTCATCGATCAAGATCGCGATTTGCGTTCGTCCCCGCTGCATACGCTTCATCAAATCACTGATCGGGATCGATTCCGGGACGGCCATAATCGGACGAATTAAGTCACGGATATTCCGGTTTTGGGAGCGGATCAAATCCTTAATATGAATAAATCCGATAATATGATCTTTATCATGATTGCAAACAGGATAACGCGTTCTTGTGCCTTCCAAGGCGATTTCCAGGTTCTCTTCCAGCGAATGCTGAGTATACAAACAGATCATTTCAGTTCGGGGGATCATAATCTCCCGAGCGGTTGTATCGGCAAACTCAAAAATATTGTCCACCAGCGACATTTCCGTGCTGTCGATCAAACCGCTTTCGCTGCTCTCCTTCATCATGACACGGATTTCTTCTTCCGTGTGAAGCGAGTCCTGCTCCGTTACTGGCGCAATGCGAAACAGTCGCAAGAGACCGGCGGAGAGCCCGTTTAACAGCCAGATGAACGGGTACATTAGCCGGTAAAAGATGCGCATCGGCCAAGCGAGCCATAACGTGATGGTCTCGGCTTTACGGACAGCGATCGTCTTGGGGGCCAGCTCTCCCAGCACGATATGCAAGATGGCGATCAGGAGAAACGAAACGGCTAACGAAATGATAAATCCCGGCCTTTCGCCAAAGCCCATCATTTCGAACATCGGCCCTAGAATTCGGGCAACAACGGGTTCGCCGAGCCAGCCGAGCCCAAGCGAACTGAGGGTTATCCCAACCTGGCAGGCTGACAAATAACCGTCCAGCTTGCTTAACAGCTCTTTCGCGATTATCGCGTTCCTTCGCCCCTCCTCGGCTAACGCCTCGATGCGGGAGCTCTTCACCTTCACAATGGCAAATTCAGCCGACACAAAAAGTCCGTTAAGCAACACCAATAACACCATGAATCCTACGGAATAAAGACTCGGTAAAGGGTCACTCAATACGTTTCCTATTCCCGCCGATCCGGCGGCGAATAGGTGCACCTCCTTCGTGGATTAAAATCATCAGTATTCCATTGCATTCCATATAAGAACGACAGCTTTAATTTCCCAAGGGATTCATCTCCTTTATTTCCAAACAGTTACATGCCATATATAAATTCATCTTAATTATATTATTATACACTACACAGTCAAACGCTGCGGTATTCCTAGCGAACAGGCGTGGCAGGCTGGAAAAATAAACAAAAAGGCCCCCTTGGAAGTGCAAGGGAACCTGAATGAATTTAACGAGTTGGCGGCGGGGAACCAATCACGCCAGGGTATTGATATATCAGCGGCTCGTCGAACGTAGCGTAGTCGAAATTGACCATCAGCATCACGGTCCGCACGCCAGTAACCGGATCGCTGATAATGATATGATCGCGTCCGGCGGCTTCCAGTACGCCTTTAAAGACTTTCGCGTTCCATTCGCTGTTGTTCTCGTAGGTCATGTAGAACGTGCCGACTTTGCCTAAATTCAGACGAAAAATATTTTCAATGTAAGATTGCTCAAAAGCCTGCTGCGGCAACGGCATCACCGTTCCACTGGGCGTAATCGGGCTCCCGCTGGCTACTTGCGGCGGCATGCCGGTTCCGGTTGTTTGTGGATATCCTCCTCCTATCGGCATCATCGGATAAGTACTATGGCCTGCGGGATATGCGGCTTGCCGGAATTGTTGAGTAAACATCTAATCCATTCCTCCTTATGATTAATCAAGCAAATGACAGAGTTAATAGACGGCTGGGCAATCTTCCGCGGATGGAGCAAAGAAGCAATGCGCCTTAAAGCGGCCGGTATTTTGTTGGTTGTACCAGGTGGCAGGACAATCTTCTGTCGGCCGGAAAAACCATAACGCATTGGTTGCCGGCCAAATGCGTTCCCCGTTGATCGCGCGCTGCGCCAAGCGGATATCCCGGTCGCGTGCGCGTTGGTAGAAATATCCCCTCACCGTGGCTTCGAACCCGCCGGGTCTCTGAAACACCATCCGATTCATGTCACGAATATCCCGAAAATCCAGGCAATTCGCCAGGATTCGGTTTACGCCGACATTGCCGACCATTAACATGCCCTGTTCGCCTTCTCCTTCCGCTTCCGCGCGCATCAGGCGCGCCAGCAGCCTTACGTCTTCGGAGTTCGCTTTAATGACGGCCAAGTTGGCTCCTCCTCCCTCTTTGCTGAACGGTATATTTTATGTGCATCTGCCTATTTTGGTGCTAGCATCTGGTAAAAATTCGGTGTCAAGTCGTGAATGCAAGGTTTTTACGTGAATGCGATTACAATATTGAACATTTCGTGTCTGTTTCTATGGACGCGCTTACATGAATAGCATATACTGTAGATAAATAATGTTTTTTTATACGGTTTTGCTTGTTTGTTTATAAAACGGTTGCTTCATTTTACCTTTTAGTCCAGCGGT
>NZ_GG695986.1:19972-25343 GCF_000159955.1 Paenibacillus sp. oral taxon 786 str. D14
TTACCTCATGAAAATCGCGATTATTGGCGGCGGCCTGGCCGGGCTTACGGCTGCTGCATACCTGTCGGACAACGGCAATACGTCTGGTACCGTGTTTGAACGGAGCCCCCAGCTCGGCGGACGTGCTTTCACCTATGAGAAATCGGGATTTACTCTGAACTATGGAGCACACGCAGTATACGGCATCGACAGACATACGCTCCATGCTATGGAAGAAGAGCTGCATTTGAAATTCCAGAGCAAGCAGGTCGATAAGCGTAAAGTGATGTACGCAAAGCACGGACGGTTAACCCCTGCCCCGCTCGATTTCATGAACATTATGAAGACGAATGTGTTGACTCCTATGGAGAAAGTCCGGTTTGTCGCCGAAATCGCGGCCGTGATCGGTAACATCCATCATTTGAAGCAGTATCGCACGCTTGGCGAATATTTGGAGCATTCACACGCATCGGCAGACGTGAAAGAACTGTGGGAGCATCTGGTTTGTTCCAACTTCTTCATTACACCGGAGGAAGCGCGCAAGGTGCCGGGTTCGGTCATCTCTGAATATTACCATAACCTCTTCCTCTCCAGCCGGCCGGTCAGCTACATTCTTGGCAGTTGGGCGACAATTACCGACCAATTGATCCATAAAATCCAAGACAATGAGTCCTGGGAGATCACGGTTAAGGAGCCGGTCGAATCGATTACGATGGAAGACGGGAAATTCGTGTTGAACACGAAAACAAGACAGCAGCTTGTGTACGATCAAGTGATCTTCGCCATGCCAGTACAACAGGTGACCAAACTGCTGGAGGAAACGCCTTGGGCAAATGCACTGGAACCGTACAAGAACAACACCTCGACCGAAGTGCTGGTTTATGATGTGGGCTTTTCCAAAGTCGTTGCCCGTCCGTTCCACTATATTAGCGACATCGATCATAAGATCTTTATCAGCGATGTCTCTGCCACGGATTTTACGGTGGCTCCCGTTCATGGTCAGTTATTGCAAGGCATCGCCTACTTGAACGACGACTTCCCTGATGAGGAGCAGAAGAAGCAATACCTGGAACAGAAAACCCAGCAGATGGAAGCCCTGTTTGATACGTACTATCCGAATTGGCGCGAGTTTGTTGAGGTCAAACGCGTGTCGAAGAAAGCGATGGTCGCCAGCGTCAAAAATATTTACACCAATCAACTGCTGCCCAACCGTTTGGCAGGTGTTCCGTTCTTCTTCTGCGGCGACGGCTGTCAAGGGAAAGGTGAGTTAGCTGAACGCGCTTTCTCCAGCGGCCGGGCTGTTGCTCAGATGATCCTGGAACAAGCGGAAACCAAGGCCTTATCCATTTAATCCAAACAAAAAACAGAAGCGTACACAAGAGTCGGGATCGTCCGACGAATTGAGACGCTTCTGTTTTTGTGCTGTCCAGCCTTTATCAACCTTACTCTGCCTGCCTTTCCTGTGATTATCGTGGGTCTATCGATTTTCTCGCTTACCCGGAGCTATGAAATTTTCGGTATTCCTGCAGCTCAGTCCGATAGGTGCGAACAGACCGCTCGAACCCATGATAACGACGGCCCTGGAATGTCAGCTTGCCTTCGTCTCCTTCCGCACATTGCCCGTATTCCACTCCCGACACGGCAAACTCCAAACGGTCACCGCTTTCGACCTCGAAGGTCATATAATACTTCGTGTCAGAACGGTTCACCGAGGTGTCGGTGTCATGGCGGTGGCTGACTTCGGTCCGTTTTCCGACGATTACGGAATGGACGCTAAGTACAGGCTGCCGGTGGTTTCCGATCGCGCGAAGAAGCCCTCCTGCTGCTGTCGCAGCCAGGATTCCGAGGATGACAACAAACAAGATTGGCAGCGCCGTTTCCACTACCCCAAACATTTCCGTCCACGACTGCATCGCTTATCCCTCCTTCGAGAGGTTGCTCCGTACCGCTGTTCTCTCCTTTCCCCCTAAGTATATGCGGACCTGAAAAAAACTTGTTATTCATCGTGTCCGGAAAATATGCCACTCTTGTCCAAGATATCTTAGAGAAAAAGAAAAACCTCCGATTCGTGGTTACGAATGGAGGTTACTATGGTGTGAAGCAAGAACGATCTATATTAAGCATAGTACTCAAACAACAGTTGACGGGTCTCTTCAGCGCCATCGGCTTCCATTTCGAACGCCTCGTCAAGTCCTTTCTCTGCCCAACAAGCTTTGCAAGCTTCTTCTGTCGTGCACAGATGTGCATCTTCACAGGTGTAGCAGAACTGCAGGTAATTGCGGGTTACAAATTCTTCTTGAACAGTTTTCATAAGGCTCCACTCCTATCATTATGGGAGCGTTCGCTCCGATTTTGGCTTGCCTGTGATTGATCTTCCTTACAAGTTAAATATATCACAAAGTCCGAGAATAGTACGTGATAATTTTCACAATATAATGAACATTATCATTCTGCCCGTTTCTACACAAAAGAAGCATGGATCCCACGCCATGCTTGCTTTTATTATCCGTTTATAGCACCTGCCAGGTTCGTCCCCCATCCTTCGTTTGCATCAGGAGCGAACGCTTCTGATTCTCTTGGGCAACTAACAGCCACCCCACTCGGGAATTAAAGAACTGAAGCTTCACAATTTCAGGGTAGTCCTCCAGCGTTTCGACCAATTTTTTGTTTTCCGGCAACGGCTCCCAGCTCGCGCCTTGGTTTAACGTATGATAGACCGTTGAATCCAAAATCGTCCAACCTTCGTTAGGCGTTAAGAAAGTCGGAGCCAGCTTCTCGTTTAGACCGGTTTGCCAGGACAACTGAAACGGCGCTAACGTCCAAGTGCTGCCGGCATCTTCCGTAAAGTAACCGTTGAATTTGGTGGAATCCCCCCGGGTGCAGCCGACAGGAATCCAGCCCTCTTTCACGCTGCCGGAGAAGAAGGACACAGGCCCAACCGTAAAGCTGTCGCAGGTTTTATACTTGTTCGGATTAAAGAAATGAAGATTTTGAGTCCAGGTTAACCCGCCGTTTTGGGTCGTATATAACGTTGGAAGTCCTTGATTGATTTCGGTTACAAAACCGTGCAGCGGGCTAGTAAAGGCCATCGATGTTTGCGTGCCAGGTATCAATGAAGGGCTGTCCTCTGACAGGAGACGCATCGGATCCGTCCCCCCAAGCAGAACTTCAAAGGTTTGGGCTCCGTCATCCGTCTCATATAAAGACCGTGCTCCATTCTCCCGCATGTTAACCTCGGAAAGCAACCATCCATGATCCGGATCGGCAAATACCATGGCCTTCACTTCCCCTTCTCCAGGGAATGAAGTTACCTTCCAAGTGGTTCCGCCGTCGGTTGTACGCAGGACAATCGTATCTCCGGAACCGGCAGAATTTCGTACGATAAAGCCATGATTCGGATCTAGAAAAAAGATATCCTTGGCATACTCCGGCGTGGTAGCAAACGGTACGGAGGCGGCAGGTGAGATATTCGTCCACGTTTTGCCGTTGTCTGCTGTAATATAAAGCCGCAGCTCGTTACGCGTAATCCCCCACGCTAGTCCCGTCGTTTCACTGAGCAATTGAAAATCGGTGAGACGGGTTTGAATCTGGTAGCGGTTATTCGTGTTCTCCGCCGGAGCGGCGGCAGGATTTCCCTGGTTCTCGGAAGCTGCAGGATTAATCACTGTGATCGTTTGTCCATCCTCAGAAGGCTCGTCTAGTACCGGAGTGGCAGCCGGAGGCGGCTCGGAATTGCAAGCCGTCAGAAGCAGCACCATACCCAGGGCGGTTCCGGCAATCTTAAGCCACAGGCTCAACCTGAACCACCTCGCTTTCTGCAGTTAGATATGAATCATTATAACATAGATGTTTTTCTCGCCGTTATAAACGGGGATCGTTCCCAAAATTCACCGTGAAATGCTGATTGGGTTTATAAACGGCAAAGGCGTATCCTTTGCTTTGCAAATATTCGATAATTTGAGGCAAAATCTTTACCGTCTGCGCTTTCTCATGCCACAGAATCACCTCAGTATCCCGGTGCGTTTGACGCTTTACTTCTTTAAGGATTGTGCTCGGGCTGTTCGGGTATTTCCAGTCCATGGAGTCCACCGTCCAGTCCCACATCTTAAATCCCGCTTTCGCAATATCACCGCGGAACTTCTCACCGATTTCCGGTTTGCTGCCGTACGGCGCACGAATCAAGGTCGGGGAAGTGCCGGTAAGCTTCTCCATCAGCTTCTGTTCCTTCGTAAATTCTTCGATGAAGTGAGCCGATCCTTTGCCGTCATATAAAATCTTCTTGTTGTGCGTCATACTGTGCAGACCTATGTAATGACCTTCCTGCAACGCCTGATTCACGATTTTCTCATTTTTGCTGAGCTGATTCCCAATCATAAAGAAAGTGCCATGTATCTGATAATGCTCCAAAATATCAAGCAACTGCTCCGTATATTTGCTAGGTCCGTCATCAAAGGTCAGATAAATTACTTTTGGCTTCACAGTCGATTTCGTTTTTTTATCCTGCTGCGCTGGGGATTTCGTTTCGACCGCAGGTTGTGCGGCAGGTGTAGCAGGTGCCGGGTCGGATTCAGCTGTCTGGGAAGCACCATCTTCCTTGCTCGGAGTCCCCTTCGGCTCCGCCTGGGTGTTACTTGATTCTGCCGGGGTACTGTTTGAATCCGCCGGTGTAACGGTGGGCTCCGTCGTTTGCTGTGAATTTGCAAGATTAACGCTCTGCCCCTTCTCCGTTTCCCCTGCGGATGCCAATTTTGCCGGGATAACCACCCGGGTTGACGACTTGTGCGTAAGGGATTTGTTGATCAGTGGGGCGACTGCCACCGCAGTCAATGCCAGGGAAGATGCCGTCAGTACGAGCGCAGCTGTGATGATCCATCTCGTACGCCGAATTATTTTGGATTGTGTGTTACGCTCTCCATGCTTTTCACTTCGTTTACCGTAAGGCGACATCTCATTCACCGGATTCCTCTCTCTCTTTTTCTATTTAATAGAATAATATAAAGCGAGAGTTTCGTCCTTACAGAATCGTTAATCGCTGGTTACAAAGTGATAACAACTTTTAAAAAGCGACATTTTGTTAACATAACATATATTATGTTTTAATTATTTCAAAGAGGATAAAAATAAACCGCCTCCCTAAGAAGACGGTTATCGTGCTGATAGATCCCGTTTGCCTATTCATTATTATTTAAAATACGAACATTCCAGATTTTACTTTAAATTTAGAACTTTCTTCAGGTACAATGGGTGTAACCCAATACATACGCGCTTCATTCTTAAACGCAGCGAAGCGCCCAAGAGTGCTTGTATCACTTAAGGTTAAGAACCCAACCAACGGTGCAAGCTAAAGCATGGAGAACACGACAAGGAGATAGAAAAAAAATGAAAAACAAGA
>NZ_GG695986.1:25612-98740 GCF_000159955.1 Paenibacillus sp. oral taxon 786 str. D14
AACGGGTGTCCGAGCTGGTCTTGATTGACGTCAATAAGGAGAAGGCGCTGGGCGAAGCCCTTGACATGAACCATGGTCTTCCCTTCACGGGAGGTGTGAAGCTGTGGGCTGGAGATTACAGCGATTGCGCTGATGCTGACGTCATTGTGATCGCGGCAGGCGCTTCTCAACGTCCCGGCGAGACCCGGATCGATTTGCTCAAACGGAATGCCGTCATCTTCGACAGTATCATTCAAAATATCGTGAAATACAATAATCACGGCATCATTCTCGTAGCAACGAACCCGGTCGATATCCTGTCCTACGTTACATTGAAGAAAAGCGGATTCCCGTCCAATCGCGTTATCGGTTCCGGTACCCTGCTTGACAGCGCACGTTTCCGTTACCTAATTGGACAGAACAAGAAAATTAACCCGCGTAGCATTCATGCTCATATCATCGGCGAACACGGGGATTCCGAGGTTCCACTTTGGAGCTTGGCAAACGTCGCCGGCATCGGCTTGGAGTTCTCTGATGAGGACCGTGAAGAGATCTTCAACAATACGAAAAACGCTGCATACGAGATCATCAACGCCAAAGGAGCTACTTACTACGCGATCGCGCTGGCGTTGGACCGCATCATCGTCTCGATCTTGCAAAACGAAGGCTCCGTTCTGAACGTCTCGACGTTGCTGACGGATTATAACGGCGTCTCTGATGTTTATCTTGGCGTACCGAGTATCGTTGACCGCTCTGGCGTCCGCGAAGTGCTGGATTTGAAGCTGGACAATGAGGAGCTGACTCGGTTCCATGCTTCAGCGAATAAGTTAAAAGCGGAAATCGCCAAACTTGATCTGTAATCACTCCCAAGATGCGCAAAAAAACGTCCGGAATGCGAATCTGCAGTACCGGACGTTTTTATGTTTATTTTATCCTATTAATCATTATAATTCACTTGGTTAAATGTTTGCTTTTATGCCTCTACTCCACACTTCTTCGCTGCATTCTATCGATGGATCAATGGCCTGCCTTCACTTCATCGACATGCTTTACATGCTATTGTTGTTCCCCAGCACCGCCCCGGCGGCGATGACTGCCGCGATAGGGACATAAAGACTCCTTTCCCGAGTTATAAAAATGATTTAAAGGAATGCCTGATCACATCTCCCCGGCTGATAATTCCGACCAGCACCCCGTTGCGTTCGACCGGGAGTTTCTTAATCTGCTTCTTCCCTAAGATCGCCGCAATGTTCTCAATTTCCTCATCCCACGACACGGTGTATACTTTCTTCTTCCCGATTTCCATGACGTTGAGGTCAAGCAGGCGCCGTATACGCTGTTCAAAGTCCTCCTGGTCCCCTTTAAACACAGCAACGTAATAAATCGAATCCACCACAACGTCGCGATGTTTACCGATGTAACGCATAATATCGCCGTCACTGATATAGGACACGATCTCATTGCGTTCATTCACCACCGGAAGTCCACTGATCCGGTATTCCATGAATCTTTCAATCACAGAACGTACCGTATCGGTCTCTTTGACTTTGTACACGTGTTTGATCATGATCTCATGCGCTTGCATGGTTATCCCCCTCATGCAACTATATAAATTGTTGTCAATTGCTTGGAATGCGTAAAAACGCTTTCTCCTTGTGAAAGCCCGCATTCATTTAATTTCCTCTCCATTCTATGATACGATAAACTTATCCTATTTGGCTGTGAGGTATTCGTAATTATGGATGACAAATCGCTAGAAACGATTGAGCTGGAGATGGCCGTCCTTTATCGGCGGATGACCACTGTAACTGCTTCCCGAAAAAACGGGAATTTAGACCGTGCCGCATACCTGCTGCTGCATCGGATCAATGCCCATGGCGCGGTAGGTGTCAAAGCATTGGCCGAAGGAAGACACGGAAGCGTTTGCCGCCTTACTGCAGAAATTTAATCACGCCCTGCTGAAATTGAAATCGAAATAGCATGTCGGTTAGTTTACATAATTTTTCTTTCGTCAACTTACAGGAGGTTACTCTGATGAATCATATCGATTTGCCTGTTGAAATCATCGAACGCGCCGAAACACCCCGTGGGGAAATCCAACTACAACGGCGCGGCGAGGAGTTCGAAATCATCAGCAACGGCACCTTTCTGATGGCGACGTATAACGGCGAGTCTGAACGCTTGCTGGTCCGCCGCGCACTGGAACGGGTCCCCTCCCCCGAGAAGGTTCTGATCGGAGGCTTAGGGGTTGGCTTTTCTCTGCAGGAAGCACTTCTCGATCCCCGCGTAAAGGAAGCGACCGTCGTGGAGATTGAAGCCAAGGTCATTGAATGGAACCGGACCGTTTTGGCGCATGTGAACGATCATGCCTTAGCGCATGCGAGAACGAGGTTGATTCATGCGGATCTTGTCGCCTGGATTCGTGAGACGGCAGAGACCTTTGATCTAATCTGTCTCGACATCGATAACGGACCGGACTGGAAAGTGTTTGACGACAATGCTTCGTTATACGATGAAGCCGGTCTGGCGGCGCTGCAACGCCGGTTGCGGCCCGGCGGCTGCCTCTCCTTCTGGAGCGCTACTCCTTCTCCGGATTTCGCGCGTCGGCTCAGGGAGGCGTTCGGAGACGTGGAGATCCGCGAGGTACCGCAAACGCACGGGGAACCAGATTATATTTTCTACGTTCGTGGCTCTCATCGATAATCAGCCATTCAGGAGGTACTCCCATGCAAATTCAAAAAGCGATCGACCGCAAGAAACTGGATGAGAAGGTTGTACATATGCCCTGGTTCGTGCAGCAGTTTATCGATTATAAGCTGCCGGATCTCTCCCCTTCTACACTTTTAGAGTATGTACGGGATTACGAACAGTTCTTCAGCTGGCTGCGGGCGGAAGGCTTAACTGCAGCGCAGACGAACGCCCAAGTCACACTCCACGATCTGGAGACTCTGCATATGGAGAGCATTGTGGGGTATCGGCTTCACTTAACCACACGAACCGAAAGCACCAACTCCAAAATTACGGTCTCGCGAAAAATGTCCTCCTTGCGCTCGTTGTTCCACTATCTCAGCCAAATTGCCGAGGACGAGAACTTTTACCCGCTGTTAAAACGAAACATTATGGCGAAGGTGGAAATCAAACGGATCCATAAACCGAAGGATACAGCGGCTAAACTCAAGGGCAAAATTTTGGAAGAAGACGAGTTAACCGAATTTATCGCCTACATCGCCGAAGGATATGGCCGGGATATTGCAGACAATAAACAGGCGCTTTATGCGTATGAGCTGAACAAGGAGCGCGATGCCTGCATCGCAAGCTTGATTCTGAATTCCGGATTACGCGTCTCCGAGGTCGTCAACCTGAATATCGATGATTTGGACCTGGCGAATAAGCTGATTTATGTTTATCGGAAAGGCAACAACGACGAGTCGTTCAAAACGCCGGTGTACTTCCGAGAGCAGTGCAGGGACGATTTGGCCGCCTATCTGACGCTTCGGCAGGCGCGATACCGTACGCCCAAGCGGGAGAAAGCCCTGTTTGTGGCCATACCCAACGGACAAAAAGAAGGAAAACGGATGACCAAACGCGCGATCCAAGCGATGATCATCAAGTACGCCAAACGTTTCGGCAAGCCGTACCTGACGGTTCATAAGCTACGGCATTCCTTCGCCACCGACTATTATTTGCAGAACGATATTTACAAGACCAAAGAGCAGCTCGGTCACGCCTCAACCGAAACGACCGAGGTGTATGCGCATCTTACGGACAAGACGATGTCCGAAGCGATTGAGCGCCGGGTCAGCGGTTAGCAGGTTGCATACAACAAGAGGACTTCCCGTCTCAACGGCAGGAAGTCCTCTTTGCATTAGCCTACATCCAGTTTTGTCGTATGTACTCCGCCATATGCTCGACCTCATCCCGTTGAAACCGGCGTGGCCCCGACTCGTTGGCGGGGAAGTCCGCCCCCTTCTGGACAATGGCGATGACTTGCTGCAGTTCCTGGATCAACGGCTCGTCCTCTGCGGAGCGCAGCAGGACCATTTTCGGATACGTTTCATGTTTGAAGCCTTCAACCAAGATCAATTCATATTCAGTAAAATGCTCAATCAGCTTCGCAAGCGGTGTTTCCTGCTCCTCAAAAACGGCCGTTCGCCATGGCGAAGTAATCGCAGCCGCCGCCGCTCCCGCCTCTCGAAAGCGAAACGAATCGGTCCCCTCTCGATCGGCTTCAAATCCGTGCAGGTCATGTTTGATAACGGCCACGCGAAGATTCATGCCATTAAATATCTTCACCAGCCGGGTAATGAGCGTTGTTTTCCCGCTGTTTTTATAACCGACGATCTGTACTACCGGTACCACGCCCGTTTCCTCCCTCGTCCTGCCTATCAACAAACCGCATCAGAAATCGCTGCCTGGCAGCTTCAGTACCGTCACCTGTTCGCCCGCTTGCATCCCCGTGTTAGAAGGAGGAATCACGATTAATGCATCGCTATCCTTGATGGTGATCATCACGCCCGATTCATCCAGCTCCGCCGGAATCGCGTAAAGCTTGCCTTCCCGAACCTCCAACCGGCCGCGTACGAACCGGGTAAAATTGTTGATTTTTCTGTAAGGACGGGCCAGTTCGGCTGTTAACTCAGGCAAGAACGGCTTCGGAACCCCCATCATCCGGCCGATTGCCGGGCGGACAAACAGCTCGAAGCCAACAAAGCAAGCCCCGGGATTGCCGGACAACGCGAACAACAGCTTGCCGTCCTTCACTGCCGCAGACGTGACGCTGCCTGGCCGCATCGTGACTTTGTTAAACAACATCTCAACGCTGTCGCTCGACAACAGGTCGGCCATGATATCGTAGTTGCCCACAGACACTCCACCTGTGGTTACAACCAGATCGTAATTGGCGATGGCTGCTTCCACCTGCGCTTTGGCTTGGGCCAAGTCGTCCTCGATCGCCTCCAACAGGATCGGTTCGCCGCCCGCTTCGAAGATTTGACTGTACAGCATATAGGTATTGCTGTTACGGATACGTCCGTCCTGGAGCGGTTCATCGATCCGCAGCAGCTCTGAGCCTGTGGAGAAGACGGCAACTCGCGGCCGTTTCTTCACCGGAACGCGGTGAATGCCAAACGTCGCCAGCACGGAGAGTTCACCGGCTGACAGCCTGCGGCCAGGCTCGAGGATCACGTCTCCCTCCGACAATTCGAGGCCAACTGGCGTGATGTTCTTCCCCGACTCAATTTCACGAATCAATTGGATATAAGGCTTACCCTCCCGGATAATGAACTCGGTCATCTCAAACATCACCACAGCGTCCGCTTCATCGGGAACTTTCGCCCCGGTCATGATCCGGGCTGCTTGCCCTGGCTTCAATTTCACGGTTGGAACGGAGCCGGCAGGAATCTCGTCTACGACTTCCAAGAAGACCGGATGTTCGGAATGACAGCCCACCGTATCTCGGCTCAGAATGGCGAACCCATCCATCCCTGAACGGCGAAAATGCGGGTATGCATGCGGTGCAGTTACCCGCTCCGCCAAGATTCGACCTAGCGCTTCCGGCAGCGGAACGGTCTCCGATTCTGTCTCCTTAGCGTAGGGCAGAACGATTGCCTGGGCTTCAGGTACCGGCAACGCTTTGCGACGAAACTTCGCCTGGTCCGCTGACTTCATTGCCGGTCAACTCCATTCCCTTGCTGCTCCTGTAAATATTGATCCAGCATCTCGGAGGTTTTCTTTGCAATCTCCATAATTTCTTCTTTGCTTAAATTGTCGTAATGAATCCCCATGACCACAGTGACGGTTCGGCCGAGTGCCTCCGATGCGCGACGGGCATATTCCTCGGTTAAGGTGTGTTCTTTATGTCCCGGTACGGCGGAGGTCAATACTTCAATGTCTCCCCCTGCTTGATAAGCGGTGGACGCCGCTCCGATATGTGATACGCCACCGGTTATCAGCAGCAGTAAATCGCGGCCAACCGGGATCGCTTCCAGCTTAATATCCTCAAATGACAATTTCCGCAGCTCCTTCCACAACAGTATGCCCTTTATTTTATAGGATTCCGCGAATTTCGTCCAAGGTTTGAACCCCTTCAGCCTCCATCCAGGCCGTAAGGTCAGCGACCAGTTGCTCTCCCGCTCGAAGATGAACGAAGTTATGCGTCCCCACCTGAACGACGGCAGCGCCGGCCATAATAAACTCAACGACGTCCTCTGCGCAGCTGATGCCGCCCATCCCCATTACCGGCAGGGTTACGGCTTGACAGACTTGATGCACCATCCGCAAAGCGATTGGCTTAATTGCCGGACCGGACAGACCGGCATACAGATTGTCGAACACGCTCCTACGCTTGGTAATGTCGATTTTCATCGCCGAAAACGTATTGATTAGCGAAACGCCATCCGCTTGTTCCTCCTGGCACATCACCGCCATGCCCACGATATCCTCGGCGTTGGGCGACAGCTTGACGATCAGCGGCAGCGTCGTCGCAGCCCGAACCTCGCGAACGACCTGCCGGGCGATCTCCGTTTTGATCCCGTACGCCATGCCCCCGGCTTTGACGTTCGGGCAGGAAATATTCAGCTCGATCATGTCAACAGCGGTTCTGCCTTCCCGTCTTCGCCAAGCCGCATCCTCATCGATCAGCCTCGCACCTTCCACGTACTCTTCAATCGTATTCCCGCCCAAATTCACGATCCGTACCAGATCCAGCTGCTCCCATCTCGGACATTCCTCACGCAGGAAGGCGTAGATGCCCGGATTCTCCAATCCAACGCTGTTTAACATCCCCGACGCTGTCTCAGCTACGCGAACGCCTTCGTTCCCTGCCTTTGGATGCAGCGTTAACCCTTTGCCGGACAACCCGCCTAGTTGATTGATATCATAAATCGCACCATATTCCTGACCAAAGCCAAACGTTCCAGAGGCCATCACGATAGGATTTTTAAAAAAGACTCCAGCGAGGCGACACGATAAATCCGTCATACAAACATCACCTCTTCCGCCAAAAATACCGGCCCGTCAGCGCAAGCCTTCTTCCGGCCGTCTCTGCATTTCACGCTGCAGACAAGGCAAGCACCGATTCCGCATGCCATCCGATTCTCCAGGGAGACGTATACCTTGGCCTGGCCACCGCTTTCCGCCTGTTTGCGCTGGACGGCATGCAACATCGGATGAGGCCCGCAAGCAATTACCGTATCGTACGCCCGAAAATCCACTTTCTCTAGAATCGAGCCGCCTACATCCACCGTCACGTTGCCGCGGGACATCGCACGGAACTCCTCTACCAAATAAGGCTCGCGGCTGTAACCGAGATATACGTCTGCCTGCGGTGCTTCCCTAAGCGCATAATAAAACGGAGCGATGCCGATGCCACCGCCTACAAAGGCGGTTCTTCCCTCCAGCGGCGGAAACCCGTTACCAAACGGCCCGTCCAAGGTCAATCGGTCGCCTTGCTTCAGTTCAGATAACCGGGTCGTACCTACCCCCGCAACCCGGATCAAGAAATCCAGCCGATCCTCTTCGAGATCAAAGATGCTGATCGGTCGGGACAGTAACGGATAGCGTTCTCCTGCACGCAACATGTAGAATTGCCCCATTTTTCCCGTAAATCGCCCTTGTACGGACAGTTTGAACACCCCTGGTGATATTTCCTCGTTAGCCACTACGATTGCCATATGTTCACCCCACCCCATTTGATTACACTTCATCAAAGGATGCAATTTTTTAGCGGGATCGTCTGTGACATCTCTCACAGCGAATCATGAGAGGAAATCAGCGCAATTTTTCACAATCCATCATGATCTGAAAAAGTTAGGGGATACTAGAGGACATGTACAGTTTTGGGTTGAAGGGGGACTTCAAATTGCTTATTCAGCTTAAGAATGCTCTGGTCTGCTGCATGACCGCTTCTCTGATCATGGTGGGCGGGACGGAATTTTATCCCGTCAAAGCCGCCGCACTGGATCTCGAAAACAGAGGGCCAGAATCTCAGGGGGACCAGGCGGACAAGAAGGCGGCACTCGTGCCCGCAGGTGCCAAGCCGGCAGATCTTGGTGAGCTGCGGCGCAAATATTCAGAAACCTTCATCTTCCGGGGGCCGGAGGTGAAGCAGATTGCACTGACCTTCGATGATGGTCCGGATCCGCGGTTTACGCCGCAAATTTTGGACGTGCTTCACCGGAAAGGGGTCAAAGCCACCTTCTTTGTTGTTGGTGCACGGGCTAAGAAGTTTCCCGGCCTGTTACGGCGGATGCATCACGAAGGCCATCTCATCGGCAATCACTCCTTTAATCATCCGAACTTCCGCAACCGCTCCATTAAGCAGTTCCAGAGCGAGATTTTACGCACGGAGAAAATTATCCAGAACGTCGTTGGATACCGTCCCCAGCTGATTCGGCCGCCTTATGGAGAAATCAAGGAAGAACAGGTTCAATGGGCGAAAAAGAACGGCTACACCCTCGTCAATTGGAATGTGGATTCACAGGATTGGAAAGGGATCGACAAGAACAAAGTGATCTCCAACGTGATGCGCACGGCGGGGCCCGGCTCGATCATCCTTCAGCACTCAGGCGGCGGCGTTGGCTCCGACTTAACCGGCACCATCCAGGCTTTGCCGAAGATCATCGACGCCTTGCAGGCACAGGGGTATCAATTCGTTGATCTTTCCGAGCTGCTGCATACGACCAAATACCGCTGATGTATTGGGAATCATCTGAAAATCAGGCACTTCGCCAGCAAGCACAAAAAGTCGGCCAGGATACATTCTGACCGACTTTTTTAAACAAGGTGTTTAATTTAATACGTAAAGCGTCACATCTTGGAAACCAAACGATTTCGCATTTGCTGCGCTGCCGGGAATAAAGATATCAATCCGGTTACCCTTGATTGCGCCCCCCTGATCGGTGGCCGTAGCTACAAAAGCCTGATCCGGCAGACCGTCATGGTTGTGGCCGGTCACCAGCACCTTTGTGCCCATCGGAATGACATTCGGATCAACAGCGATGGTACCAAGCTTCAGCGGGTTGCCGAAGTAGTCAACCGCGCCCCATTTTCCATTCTCACTAGCTGATGCCGAATACGCCGATGCTTTCACATTGATCGTTTTCGAGTAAGTAAAGGTTTTCCCCCATGCTTCAACCACGTTCCCGGTAGACATGACCTTGAGCTTGGAAGCGGAAGCAGTTGTCGTAGCTGCGCTCTCCTTCTTCGCCGGAGCAGCGGAAGCAACTCCCGTCGTTTGGGTTTGAACTCCCGGAATGGTGATTTTTAAACCAGCGTAAATATTTTTCGGATTGATGGATGGGTTGGCAGCCATGAGCTTATTCATATCTACGCCATATTTTTTGGCAAGAAGATAAAAAGTATCTCCTTCCACGGCTTTATGTACCGCGTCTGCATGGACGGAAGTCGTCTGCATCGGAATCGTAAGGCTTGCGGCGATCAGCGCCGTTGCTGCAATTTTAGACCAAATACGAGTATTCAAATGAATTGCCCTCCTTTTTACTGCGCCTGCGGAGTTAGTTGTCGGATTCGGGAAAAAGGATCATTCCCGGCGCATCGCTTCGATACGCTTCACCCCAAGAAAACAGTCAGCTAGGCAGCCCCTGTTTTCATCTTTCGTCCCCCGCACCTCAAGTTCAGGTTTCGGCCTACTTAATATATCACAATTTTGTAACCAATAGGTCAGGTAAATCCCACCAAACGGCGGAATTGCTTGATTGGACTGGTTACATTTTTGTGTTCAAAGGTAAAAAGAGTGTAAATTTAGATCGTACGTTCGATCCATCGGAGGACAAAAAACCGCCCGAATGGAAGCTCGGACGGTCCTTAAGATTTATAATACTTTGCTTAAAAAATCCTGCGTACGCTGATGCTTCGGCGCCCCAAACACCTCTTGCGGCGTACCTTGCTCCAGAATGACACCTTGATCCATAAACAGGATGCGGTCGCCAACCTCACGGGCAAATCCCATCTCATGCGTAACGATAACCATCGTCATTCCCCGTTCAGCCAGGTTCTTCATAACGTCAAGCACCTCTCCGACCATTTCCGGGTCCAGGGCCGACGTCGGTTCATCAAACAGCATCACATGCGGCTCCATAGCCAATGCGCGGGCAATCGCAATCCGCTGCTTCTGTCCGCCGGAGAGCTGCGCCGGATAGGCGTCCCGCTTATCCTCCAGTCCAACCGTGCGAAGCAGGTCCATGGCGATCGCTTCCGCTTTGCCTTTATCGAGCTTCTTCACGCGAATCGGCGCGAGCGTAATGTTGTCGATCACGGTCTTGTGCGGGAATAGATTAAAGTGCTGGAACACCATCCCCATTTTCTCGCGGGTTTTATTGATGTCATGTCCCTTGGCGGTGATCGAAGCGCCTTCAAAGGTGATCTCCCCTTCGGTCGGAACCTCTAACAGGTTCAGGCAGCGGAGAAACGTACTTTTCCCCGACCCGCTAGGACCGATGACGACGACAACTTCGCCTTTGGAGATTTCCAGATCGATCCCGCGCAAAATATGGAGTTGGCCGAATTTTTTATGCAAACCTTTAACGGTGATCACTGGTCTTCAACTTCCTTTCGAACACGCCCAAAATCCGAGACAGCGTGAATGTCAGAATAAAGTACATAATGGCGATGATCAAATAAGGCGTCATCCCATCGTACGTAATCGTCACGACGGACTGTGCTTGATAAATCAGCTCGGCCGTACCGATGATCGATACGATCGACGATTCTTTAATGATCGTAATAAACTCGTTGCCAATCGCGGGAAGCACCGATTTGATCGCCTGCGGAATGATGATATGGCGCATAGCCATCCCTTTGGTCATCCCCAAGGAACGGGCCGCTTCCCCTTGTCCCCGATCGACACCTTGAATGCCGGCACGGAAAATTTCCGCCAAATAAGCCGAACTGTTAATGGACAATGTAATCGCACCTGACTGAATCGGGGTGAAATTAATATCAAACATAAATGCGAACCCGTAGTGAATAATCAACAGCTGTACCATCATTGGGGTGCCACGCAGAAATTCAACCCACACATGCCCCAGAAACCGTAGGATCCCCCATGGCGACATGCGCAATAGTGCGATCAACAAACCAAGAAAGAAGCCGCATATCACGCTGATCGCTGCCAAGAGTAGGGTATACTGAACACCGGCCAAGAAGTAACTGCGGTATTCCATAAACATTGAAATTAAGTCCATAACGCCTTCCTTCCTCCTCCTTTACCTTAAACCCTTAAGCAAAAAAACAGAAAATAGCGAAAGCTTCGCTATTTTCTGTGGATGGATATCGTGATTATTTTTCGGCCAGTTCGCTAGCTTCGGCAACGAATTGATCGATGCTGCCTGCGCTAATCAAGCGATCGAGCGTCTTATTCACTTGATCCAACAGCTCTTGGTTGCCTTTCTTAATGCCAATCACGTAGCCTTCATCCTCAGTTACCGGCTTGGCATCGGTGATGACCAGGCCTTTAACGTTCTTAACGAACGATTCTGCGACAGGACCTTCCAAAATAGCAGCATCTACACGGTTGGAGTTCAACTGCATAATGATGTCATTGATTTTAGCCAGCGAGGTTAGTTTGGCATTCGGAATTTCCTTCGCCATTTCTTCTTGAATGGAACCTTGTTGAACGCCGATTTTCGCGCCCTCCAGCGATTCCATTGTGCTGAACTTGTCTTTGTCCGCTTCACGAGTCACCACAGCTTGCTCCGCTTTGTAGTAAATTTGCGACATGTCGATTTGTTCAGCACGTTCTGGAGTTGGGCTGAGTCCAGAAATGACGAGATCCACACGTCCGCTCGACAGCTCGTTCAGCAACGTATCGAATTTCAAGTCTTTAATCTCCAGCTCAGCGCCCAGATCCTTAGCGATTTCCTTAGCGATTTCTACGTCGAAACCAACGATTTCGTCTTCGCCTTTGTCGTTCTTAATGTGGAATTCATACGGCGGGAAGTCCGCACTCATCCCTACGATCAGTTTCTTAGCCGGTTCGGTTTGGTCTCCGCCCGCTTGAGTCTCATTTTGGTTCGCGGCTTGGCCGGCGTTGTTTGCCGCGTTGCCGCTGTTATTTTTTTCCTGACCACAAGCGGCCAGCACCATGGTTACCATCAAGACCGCTATGAATAACATGCCCCATTTTTTCATGCTTTTCTCTCCTATTCTGCTTTACTTATTACACTCGATGATGATTACTGGGCTAATTATAAATCAGAATGCATATATATGCAAAACAATTTTCATGATATACAAAAGTTTTCACAGATCTGCCCTATTGAACCTCGCAAATCCCTATTTATCATACTTTGGTCAATTCAATCCTGAATTATGTTTCACATTGGGTTCATGCTCCTTGCTGCCTTGGGGAATAATGAACATCATCACCATCCCTAGCGAATTTACGAGAGGAGGCGCCAATCAGTGCTGCTTGAAGCGCTCTACCATGTGCCCCGGGATAAATGGGCGTATGCCTATGATTCAACCACGATCCATCTTCGCATCCGGACCAAACGGGATGATGTGGAACAGGTTGTTGCGATGACCGGGGACAAATACGATTGGACGGGAACCTACCAGGAGCTGCCGATGGAAAAAACGGCCCATGACCGCATGTTCGACTATTGGGAGGTCGCTGTGCGTCCCAAGTTCAAGCGCCTTTCCTATGCCTTTAAGCTTACGGCGGGAACGGAAACGGTTTACCTGCTGGACACGGGGATTCAATCGGAGTCCCCTCAACCGCCGGGGGAATGCTTTGAATTCCCGTATATCCATGAAAACGAAGTAGTCCGGGTGCCGGAATGGGCGAAGCAAGCGGTCTTTTATCAGATTATGCCGGAGCGGTTCGCCAATGGAGACCCTTCCAATGACCCCAAGCCGGTCGAAGCCTGGGGAGGCAAGCCGACCCGTGAAAATTACTTCGGCGGCGATTTGCAGGGAATCATTGACCACCTGGACGATTTGACGGACCTGGGTATCACGGCGATTTATCTCACGCCTCTATTTTTGGCTCCGTCCAACCATAAATACGACACCGTCGATTATAAGCAGGTTGACCCTCACTTTGGGAACAACGACTTGCTGCGGGAGTTGGTTGAGCATTGTCATAACCGAGGGATCCGGGTGGTGTTGGACGCGGTCTTTAATCATTGCGGGGAGCATTTCCCTCCGTTCCAGGACGTCCTCAAACATGGAGAAGCCTCCCCTTATGCCGGTTGGTTTCATGTCAACCAGTTCCCTGCCAGAGTAGAGAACGGGATTCCGACTTATGATACGTTTGGGTTCTTCCCCAACATGCCTAAATTTAATACAGCGAACCCGGAACTTAAGAAGTATTTGCTGGAAGTCGCCGAATATTGGATTAAGGAAATCAAATTGGACGGCTGGCGGCTTGACGTCGCTAATGAAATCGATCATTCGTTCTGGCGGGAGTTCCGGCAGGTGGTGAAACAGGCAAACCCGGAAGCCTATTTGATCGGAGAGGTATGGAGTGACTCACTAAACTGGCTGCTGGGCGATCAATTTGATTCGGTGATGAATTATCCCTTTGCGGATAAAGTGCTGGAGTTTTTTAACGGCGGTGTAGACGGGGCTGCCTTCTCCGATGAGATGGGTGCGCTGATCATGCGATATCCGCATCAAACGAATGAAGTGATCTTCAACATGCTGGGCAGCCATGATACCCCCCGTCTGCTGACCCGTGTCGGCGGCGACAAGCGCAAGCTCAAGCTCTGCGTGGTGTTTCTGTTTACGTATATTGGAACGCCTTGCTTGTTCTACGGCGATGAGATCGGTCTAACTGGCGAGGGGGATCCAGATTGCCGGAAGTGCATGGAGTGGGATCGCAGCAAGCAGGACCGTGAGTTGTATGATTTCTACAAGCTGATGATTAGGCTGAGGAAGCAGCATCCGGCGCTTCGTCACGGTCATTTTCGATTTCTGCACGCGGAACCGGGGGATCCGTGTATCGTATACGAACGAATGGATGAGAAGATGCATTTTACCGTGTGGATGAACAATACCCCCAAGCCAGTCACCCTCACCCATCCGATGCAAACAAGCGATTGGCGGGACGCCCTTACCGAAGAAGCCGTCGCGCCAACGAACGGGGTCATGAGCATTTCCTTGGATCCTTACGGCTTCCGCATTTTGTATCGGCACATTCAAAAATAACGACAAAAAGCGGACGAGCGACTCGTCCGCTATTTCTTTAGGCTCTCATAAATGTGAATATATTGTCTTGCCGATGCATCCCAGCCGTAATCACCGGCGAATGCATTTGCTGTTATCCGATGCCAATGCTCAGGCTGGTGGTAGAACGACACCGCCCGGCGAAGCGTGTACAACATATCATGCGCGTTATAGTTATGGAAGGTGAAGCCGTTGCCTTCGCTTGTAAATTCATTATAGGAACGCACGGTATCGTTGAGACCGCCGGTTTCTCTTACAACGGGGATTGTGCCGTACCGCAGCGCCAATAGCTGGCTGATGCCGCAAGGCTCAAAACGCGATGGCATTAGGAAGATGTCGCTGCCGGCATAGATGCGCCGAGATAACGCGTCGCTGAACTTGATTTGGACCGACAGCTTCCCGGGATGACGCCATGCCGCTTCCCGGAACCAATCTTCATATGCGGGATCCCCCGTGCCAAGCAACACTAATTGCACATCGTCTGTGCTAAGCCATTCATCTAATACCCGAATGACCAGATCCAGCCCCTTCGGTTCGACCAGACGAGTAACCATCGAGATAAGCGGCGTATCCTGTGCTTCCGGCAGGCCCAGCTCCCGCTGAAGCACCGGTTTATTGGCGCGTTTCTGTCCCAAATTGCGACTGTAACGGGCGAATAGCTCCAGATCGGTCTCCGGATCATATAGTCGGGTATCGATCCCGTTCACGATTCCCGACAATCGGCCGCTGATTGAGCGAAGCAGACCGTCCAGCCCATAACCGTAATGCTCGGTCTTGATCTCCTCAGCATAAGTTGGGCTGACCGTCGTTACATGATCGGCGTAGACCAAGCCGGCTTTCATAAAGCTGACTTGATCGTAATACTCTACCCCTTCCGGCGTGAAGTAGTCCCAAGGGAGCCCCAACAGATCTCCCAGAATCTCTTTCGGAAAAATCCCCTGATATAACAAGTTATGTATGGTATAAACGGTTCGAATATTCCGGTATTCGTGCCGATCTCGGTAATGCTCCTTTAACAAGAGCGGGACCATCGCCGTATGCCAGTCATGGCAATGAATAATGTCCGGCATAAACCCGGTAAGGGGAAGCAGCTCCAGCACCGCCCGATCCAAGTACGCGAACCGCTCGCCGTCATCCCAATGCCCATAAATTCCTGTTCTGCCAAAATAGTCTTCGTTATCAATCATGTACACGGGAACCCCTTCCCAGTCCAGCCGGGAAATGCCGCCATACTTCTTCCGCCATCCCACCGGAACCGTACCCGTGCCAAGATGATGCAGACGCTCACGGTAAACTTGCGGCAGCTCGCGATATCTTGGCATGATGATCCGCACATCATGGCCCGCTTCAATCAGTGCCTTTGGCAGTGCCCCAATCACGTCAGCCAAGCCTCCGGTTTTGATAAACGGTGCGACTTCGGCCGCAGCAAACAAAATCTTCATCGTTTCACCCTCCTTCTTGGCGCTTGACGCTTCCACACGGTCATGCTCAGCGGAGGAAGCGTAACGGTCAGGCTTTGGGGCCTGCCGTTCCAAGCCGTTTTTTCGCTTAATTGCAGCTTGGGCTGTGGGCAGCCGAACCCGCCGAATCGAACATCATCGCTGTTAAAGACAAGCTCGTACCGTCCAGGCAAAGGGACGCCAACACGATACTCCCTCCGCTCCTCCGGCAGAAAGTTCAGCAGCACTAGCAACAGCTCCTGCGGCCGCGTTCCTTTTCGCACATACGCAATCACACTTTGTTTGTCATCGTCCGGGATCATCCACTGAAACCCCTCAGGCGCATGATCCTGCTCCCACAGCGCCGGCTCTTGCAGATAAAAGCGATTTAGCGCCTGGCAATACCCATGAATCTGCCGATGTGACTCGTAATCAAGCAGGAACCAATCCAGCTCCCCTTGATCACGCCACTCGATAAATTGGCCAAATTCTCCGCCCATAAATAACAGTTTTTTCCCTGGAGTTGTCAGCTGATACCCAAGTAACAGGCGAAGTCCGGCGAATTTTTGCTCGTAGCTGCCCGGCATTTTGTCCAGCAGTGATTTTTTGCCGTGTACCACCTCGTCATGGGAGAGCGGCAGCGTAAAATTCTCCGAATAGGCGTACCAAATCGGGAACGTAAGCAAGTGATGACGGTGAGGTCTTTCGTTGAACGGAGTTTCAAAATAATCCAACGTATCGTTCATCCACCCCATATTCCACTTGTAATTAAAGCCAAGTCCACCCTGATGCGCAGGGGCGGTCACTAACGGCCATGCGCTGGACTCTTCCGCCATCATCAAAGCATGCGGGAAGTAGCGGAACACCGCAGTATTGAGCTGCCGCAGGAATTCTATCGCCTCCAGATTTTCGCTGCCGCCCTTTTCGTTACGCGCTGCCGCCCAGGACGGTTTCTCGAAATCGTAACGAATCATGCTGGTCACGGCATCGACTCTCAGCCCGTCGAAATGATACTTTTCAAGCCAATATATCGCGCTGGAGATCAAAAAAGAACGTACCTCGGGTTTACTGAAATCAAAGCTGAGCGTCCCCCATCCCGGTTTCTCCGCTTTGGCCGGATCGGCGTACTCGAACAGGGGCGTTCCGTCAAAAAGACGCAGCCCGTGATCATCCTTCGTAAAATGGCCCGGCACCCAGTCGAGCAACACGCCAATCCCGGCCTGATGACAGCAATCCACGAAATACATTAAGTCCTGCGGCTCCCCATACCGGCTGGTAGGGGCAAAATAACCCGTCGCTTGATATCCCCATGATAAATCATACGGATGCTCACATAGAGGCATGATTTCGATATGGGTGTAGCCCATCTCTTTCACGTAGGGGATTAACAAATCCGCCATCTCTCGGTATGTGTAAAAAGAACCGTCGGGCCGTTGCCGCCAGGTCCCGAAGTGAAGCTCATAAATGTTGAGCGGCTGTGCGTAAGGTGCGCTGCGGTTCTGGATCCACTTCTCATCTCCCCAAACGTAGTTGTCCAATTCAGTGATGATGGAAGCTGTTTTTGGCCGCACTTCTGCATAAAAAGCATATGGATCTGCCTTCAAGCGGGTCTCCCCATCCGGCCCGGTCAAAGCATACTTGTAAAAACTTCCAACCGGAACATCCGGAAAAAAACGAGTCCAAATTCCCGAATCGGGTATCTTATATAGTACATCACGTGTCCCCTTCCAACCGTTCCAGTCGGCGACAACGGCGACTTGGCATGCATTCGGGGCCCAAACGGTAAAGCGAACTCCACGTCTTCCCCCTTCGGTTACGGGATGGGCGCCAAACGTGCGGTAGCTTTGATACAATGTCCCCTCGCGGAACAAGTAAATATCCGTGGGGGATACGGCGGAAGCCCATGCTGATTCGAACCTGGCATCAAACAAATCTGTCACCACCTTTACAACGGATGAAAGAACGTCAACTGTTTTAAGAAATTCAAAAAATTTTCAGTATTTACATCAAAAATGTGTAATACTTTCAGATATTTTCCATAATTTATTCCATCTACATTATATCCTAATGTATGTGCCTCACAGACCAAAACATGCGGGAGGGAAATGAAATGAGGAAAAAGGACTGTATTGCAATGCTTCTTGCCGGCGGAGAGGGGCGACGATTATCTCCGCTGACCACCAAGCAGGCGAAACCGGCCGTGCATTTTGGCGGACATTACCGGATCATCGATTTTCCTCTCAGCAACTGCGTCAACTCCGGAATTGATACGATTGGGGTTTTGACGCAATATGAAGCGGCTTCGCTCCATGAGCATATTGGCGAAGGAGAACCATGGAAGCTGAAGCACTCCGAGAATGGCGGGATCACTTTGCTGCCAGCGTATCGGGAAGGCGTTGAGGAATATACGGGAACGGCGGACGCCATATACAAGAACATGGCATTTGTCGATGGTCATTCGCCCAAATACGTCCTGATCCTTTCTGGAGACCATATTTACCATATGGACTACCGTCACATGTTGGATTTCCATCTCAGTCACCAGGCGAAAGCAACGATTTCGGTCATGCCGGTACCCTGGGAAGAAGCCCATCGCTTTGGCATCATGACGAAGGATGAGCACAACCGCATTACCGAGTTCGAGGAGAAGCCGGCGCAGCCCACTAGTAATCTCGCCTCGATGGGTATCTATTTGTTTGATTGGGAGTTCTTAAAGCGACAGCTCGAGGAAGATGCAGCCAATCCGAACTCCAGCCATGATTTTGGCAAGGACTTAATCCCGAAAATGTTGGCAGGCAGCGAGCCGCTGCACGCGTATGAATTTAAAGGGTATTGGCGGGACGTAGGAACGGTTCAAAGTCTATGGGAAGCACATATGGATTTGCTGGTTGAGACCTCCGAATGGAAGCTTCATCGTGAGGATTGGCCGATGTTTACCCGAGAACGGCCGCTCATGCAAGGATGGGTTAAAAAACGTCACACCCACTTCCCTTCCTCCCTCATCCATGATCACTGTTCACTCGAAGGATATGTAGAACGTTCGGTTATTTTCGCCGGCACGGAAATTGGCCGGTACTCCCGAATCAATGACAGCGTCATTATGCCGGGCGCGAAAATCGGCCGTAACGTCGTGATCGAGCGGGCGATTATCGGTGAAGGCGCCATCATCAAAGACGGTACTGTCATCAAAGCGGAGCCTGGAGATATCAGCGTTGTGGCCCCTTACGAAACCGTGTATGCCAGACCGGTAAGCCGACCTCAGCCCTCCCGCTTGCTTCAGGAAGTGTACGATAACGCCCCTCGGCTTCGGGCCGAAGGCTTGCTCTCCTAACCAAAAAGGGGCCGCTTCGAAAGAATCCATGGATGATCTTTCGAGGCGGTCCCTTTCGGTTCTGTACGTGCTTTTAATCGGTGTTAAACTTGTGCATATAAATCAGCGTCCAGCTGATATAAATTGAATTCGCGTCCGTTATTGCTGCCCGTTCCTTGGAGCTGATACCCTAAGCCCTCGTATAACTGAGTAAGCTTCTGGTTCTGGTTCCAGCAGTCAAGCCGTATGCCGGGACGTCCCAGCGCCTTGGAACGTTTAGCAGCATAACGTAGAATTTCACTGCTCAGCCCGCGACCGCGGTAAGCCAAACGGATCGTGAGCCGGTGCAGGTAACTGTAACCGGGAACGTTCAGCTCGCCCCAATTATCGGGATCTGAATCCTGCAGCGTAAACAAGGCCACCGGTTCGCCTGACTCCTGCAGCAGGTAAATTTCACGATCTTCAAAATATGACCGAATCAGCTCCGGTGTAAATTGCTGCGGATTCCACTGATTCACGCCATTTTCTTGCATCCAAGTCGCGGCTTCTACCAGGACCTGCCGCACCGTCTCCAAATCATCTTCGCCTGCCAGTAAGACGTCAAGCGTTTCCTGAGCCGTTTCAAGTTTATCGATGAGCTGCTCCAAAGTAGGTTCCCTTCTCTCCATGAATCTCTATTTATTCTCTCTCTATTGAGGCTTTGTCTCCGTTTCGGCTGCAGCTTCTTCCCTTTGGGTGTCGCTTAACAGCGGCAAGATCACAGAGACGGTCGTCCCAACGCCAAGCTCGCTCTGAATTTCCATTTCCCCATGATGCAGCTCAACCAACTGCTGACTGATTGCGAGTCCCAGCCCGGTACCGCCGCCCTGGTGATTCACCTGGAAGAAACGATCTTTCACTTTTTTTAAATACTCCTCGCTAATGCCAATCCCCGAATCGATGACATCCACTTTCACACGTTCCGCATCCAGACGGTCGATGACCAGATGAATCCAGCTTTGTTCATGGGAAAACTTGATCGCATTGTCCACCACGTTCAAGAACACTTGCTTCAGACGGTTGCCGTCCCCGCTGACAATGGCGGTGCCGTCGGTTTTATCCTCGAGCTTCAACTGAATATGCTTCTGTTCCGCCTTTGCCCAGACGTTGAGCATCGTCTCCTGAAGCAGTTCTTTGAGGTTCACCTCTCCGATCACCAGCTTCATCTCGTTGGATTGCAGCTTCGAGAAATCAAGGATTTCCTCGACAAGTCCAATCAAGCGATCGGTTTCTTTCGCGATAATCCCTATCCCAATCTTCGTCTCCTCAGGATCGAAGCCGCCGGAGGTTAACGTCTCGCTCCAGCCTTTAATCCCCGTCAATGGCGTGCGCAGCTCGTGTGAAATTGATGAGATAAAATCGTCCTTGATCTGATTGCTGCGGACGATCTCCTCGGCCATATAATTCAAGGTAGCTGCCAGTTCACCAAGCTCATAACGGTAATTGCCCTTGATTCGCGCATCGAACTTCCCTCGCGCCATTTGCGCCGATACGGCACGAATATTATTAATGGGCTTAACAATCGAGTTCGCCAATCCGATGCTAAACAACGTAACGATAGCCAGTACAGCCGCCGAAACCGCAATCGACATGAAGGTCAAGTTCAGCAGCTTGGAATTGACCGACTCCATCGAGGTGACGTAGCGGACGATGTATTGCGTATGTCCTTGGATCTGAAGCGGCCTTGAAACAGCCATCACCAGCTCGCCGGTCGCCGGCTGCCGCCCGATCCATTTGCCGACGTTCCCGGCTAACGCTTGCGGAACATCGCTGGTCTGAATCGCTTTGTCGGCTTGAAACGGATTGGTGCTTGCCTTCACCTCGCCGTTGCGATCCAGAATCATCAGCTCGGTATTATCCAGCTCAAAGGTGCGGAGCATTTCCGTAAAATAATCCGGATCCCCCTCCGTATTCAACCGGACGAATTTCTGGAAGTAGTCCGAAGCCCACATCGAGTGATTGGACATGTGATTATAGATCGTATCGTAATAATACATGCGAATGGCCAACGTGAAAATAACCTCGACCATAAACAAGGTTACGAATACAACGATGAAATAGTGTAAGACGATTTGCCGTCCAATCCCTTTCTTGATCATTGTCCCTCGCCTTTCCACTTATAACCGTGCCCCCACACGGTTTGCAGGAAAGCCGGTTCGGACGGGTTCGTTTCAATCTTCTGCCGCAAACGGCGAATATTCACATCCACGATCTTTGGATCGCCCATATATTCCTTACCCCAGACGTGATCCAAAAGTACATCACGGCTCAGCGGGGTATTCTCCTTCTCCAGGAAGAACTGAATCAACGAAAACTCCGTTGGAGTCAGCTCAATCAGCCGCCCGTTCTTCTTAAATTGCTTGGAGATCAAATCCAGCGTAAACGGTCCGGACGTAAACGTCACCTTCGCACTGCTCTCGCGGTAGACATTGACCCGGCGCAGCAGAGACTGAATGCGGGCGATCAGCTCGGTTGGGCTAAACGGCTTGCTGACATGATCATCCGCCCCAACGGACAACGCATAGACCTTATCCTGCTCCTGCACTTTGGCCGTGAGGAAAATAATCCCGATCCGTTCATTCGTTTCGCGGATCCGCCGGCACACCTCAAAGCCGTCAATCCCCGGCACCATCACGTCGAGGAGCGCGATGTCAATGTCCGGAACGCTTTGCAGCTTGCTTAACGCTTCGTTGCCGTCCGCCGCTTCGAGCACATCGAAGCCGTTTCGTTTCAAGTTAATGACGATAAAACTCCGGATGGACTCTTCGTCCTCCAAAATCAGCACTTTGCTCAATTTGGTTGCCCCCTCTTTCAAAAACGGCTTAACGTTTAATTTCCGTCTCGCCTTTATTGACTTTTAAATCTGTATGGCTGAGGAACCCGATGACCTTATCGGCATCCCGTGCAAGCAGCTCCCAATCCCCTTTATTGCGCTCCCATTCCGACAGCGTAAAGAAGCGGATTTCCGCCACAGGCTCATTCGTATCGATCTTGACGAAGATTAGGTGCTCATTTTTGTCGGATTTCGTATCGATCGTCACATTGCCTTGCCATTCTTTCGGGAAGTTGAAGTAGAAACGTCCAGCCATATCCATGTATTGCTGCATGACGAATTTGAGGCCTTCGTTCTCATCCCACTGGTAATAGGAGAACAGCCATGGAATTTCATCAAATGAAATATACTCCCAGCCTTTGGGCTTCTCCAGCATACCGATTTCCAGCAACCCATCATTATTGACGTCACCGCTGAGAATCGGATACCCTTTGAGCGTCATATCCTGTGAAGGCAGCAGGTTGACGAGCTCCCCATCCTTCATCACGATCACCGTCGAGAAGGCGGAATGGGTTCCCACCGTTGCGTCAAGAATAATCCCTTTTAGGTTGGGCGTAATGTTACCGCTGATCGCATTATAATACTCGCTGATCGGATCGTCGAGTTCCAGATGGCTTAATTCCTTAAAAGATCCGTCATATTGATACGTTGTAACCGTTGTATACTGCTCGCGTTTTAAGTTCACAACCGTGATATCCGGAATGTTATCCTGATTCAGATCGTCCACCATAAAATAATTGTACGGCAACGCGATCGCCTTCTCGACTTCGCTGCCGTTATAAGTATATACGGTTAATCCTTTTTGCAGCTCATCGGAGCCACTGGAGAAGCCAGCGATAATCTCCAGATTGCCGTCGCCGTTTAAGTCCAGCAGATCAAACGTTTCAAGGACCTGACCTTCGCCATCAAAACGTACCTTCAGCACCCAGGAGTTCCCCTGATGCTCTAAAATCATCCCGTGGATCCGCACCGCTTCATCCGGCGTCTCATAGAAGACCACCGCCTCCTTGATCCCGTCGTTGTTCAGGTCAGGCGTGCGAATAGAGCTGATATTGCGGACGTCCCGCGGCGAGACGATCTCTCCGCCTTTCAGCTCGGCCTTAATGACGCTGATTAGCGATGCGCGGTCGGTGGAGAGCTGCGGCGTTTGCATCAAGGATTTCGGATCGCTGATCACGCTGCAGCCGCTTAGGATCAGAAGCAGGCAAGCTCCAGCCCAAGCGGATAATCCCCTCTTAGTCAACATGCTCATCACTCGTTTCATACCAGATCAATCAGGCGTTTCTCTTCCATCGAGAGCCGCCGTCCGGACACGTCAAGCTTGATCTTTCCTTCAGAAAGTCCCCAGATCCGGGTGCAGTAACGCTCCGCCAATTCCAGCGGCAACGCCGTAATGACGATCTTATTTTGTTGCGTGCAAAGCTCCTTTAACGTTTCCAGCACGCGTTCCGCCGACTTAGGGTCCAGCCCGATTACCGGCTCGTCCGCAGCCAGGAAGCTAGCTCCGTGAACCAGCGCCCGGCAGATGGCCACACGTTGGCGCTCACCGCCGCTCAGCTTACCGGCTTTGACGTGGGCTTTGTCCAGCAGGCCGTATTTCTCCAGCTCGTCCATCGCGCCCATGTAATCGTCCGACCGTACCATCCCGGTCAGCCGGCGAAGAAGCGGAGTTTGTCCCACTTGTCCGATCAGGACATTTTTTAGCGCGGTTTTCTCCGGATACAAGGAGGGGTTCTGTTCGAGATAAGCGCATTGGGAGCGATATTTCTGTGAGCCGCGTCCGCCGCCTTCAATCACTTTGTCCCCGTTCCATGTATAATCGCCCCGATTCCAGCGTTCACGCAGCGCCAAGCAACGAAGGAGCATGCTTTTGCCGCTGCCGCTTGCCCCGACAACGCCAATCATTTCCCCTGCACCAAACTGGACGGTAATATCGCGAAGCACCTTCTTCTTATTTCCATCCACCGATTTCTGCAAGTGGTTGACTCTGATCATGTCCGATTTCTCCTTTTACGATTAAGAGGTACTCAAAGTTGTTGTTCACCTTTTTTGAACTAACATGAAATTTGCAATACCCTTTCTTACCCTTTAGTGTATTGGAAAAATCAACGAAAATCCATTACAGCCTGTTCATATTTACGCTTTTTTTGTAAAGCTCCGGCCGGAATACCAGCCCGGATGCGGAAAACAACAGATAAGCCGAGCCCAGAAGGATGAATAACATCGGAGCCGCGCCTAGCTGCATGGCCGCTCCACCGAGGTTCGGGCCGATGATGCTGCCAAAGTTAAAATGAAAGGAAGCAATCACATTAGCGACCGGAAGCAAATGACGCGGAAGCAAATCCGCGGCATACGCCAGGCCCAGCGAGAAGAACGAACCCACCAAGCCGCCTGCGCCCATGAACAATAGAAGCAACGCCATAAAATGACTCCCAGCCAATGGAACAGCCAGAAACAGGAGTCCACCGGTGAGTCCTGCGGTCATCAGCACTTTTTTGCGGCCGAACCGGTCGCTTAGGATGCCAAGCGGGAGCTGAAGAATCAGGCCGCCGATGCCAAAGAACGGCAGCAATGCCGCGATATCCGCAGCGCTAAGCCCCGAACGTAAGCCGTAAATCGGAAAGTTGCTGTTCATGGAGGCTTCCATATATCCGTAAAGCAAGGCAGGCAGCAGTGCGAACCATGCCAGCCGGTAGATTTGCGGAACCTTGCGCGGAGCACCGGCTTCCTCCTGACGAACTGGTTCCGGCGCACGATCCGGCAAATACAAGGCGGCTAGGATCACGATGGTGAGGAACAGGATCGCCAGCAAAACGAACGGAACAGCCTGCCCGTATTCCAGCAGCCGGATGCCCAGCGGTCCAATGCTGAAGCCAAGCCCGTATGACATCCCGTACAAGGAGATGTTCCGGCCTCTTTTGTCCTGCGGCGATACAAGAATGATCCAGAGCTGCGAGGTAAAATGAATCGCACTATCCCCGATCCCGACAAGCAATCTCAGGATGAACCACAGCCGTAAATCCGATACCAGCGGAAACACCGGCAAAGCGAGCATAACGAGGACGACGCCGCTCAGCAGCAAGAGCTTAAACCCGGTGCGACGCAGCAGCTTCTCCGCCACCAGCGACATGGCAAACGATCCGACATAAAGGGCTGCAGCATGCAGCCCATTTACGGAGGAGGAGATCCCCCTTTCTTCCATAAATATGGACAACACCGGCAGCAGCAGCCCTTGACTGAGCCCCGCGATAATAATGACAGAGATCAGAATAAAGGTTGGGGTAAATACACGATGGGTCCTTCTGATCGAGCTTTCCAAAATGAAAACACTCCTTAAAAAACAAAGAAAAATCGTCAATATGTTGACGACTTTTCCCCAAATGATATTTTCCGAATAATCCTTTAACATTATAGTAGACAATCCACTACCGAACAAGCCATAATGAATCTGAATGCAAAGTTCTTTGGGAGGTTAGTTCAATCATGGCCTATGACGTGAAAGTGGACCATTCTTTGGTCTACGAACTGATCAGCAGCTTTATGATATATACGACACAAAAATGGGTGAATAATCTCGATGTCGGCCTGGAATGGATTGCCGAGGTTGACGCCCGCCTCGCGCCGGAGGAGCGGCAACAATTTGCCGAAGCGGCCAAGTACCCGTTCACAGACTATGACGTCTTGTACGTTTGGGCCTTGGAGCGAAACGGTGCGGTGGATATCCCGCAATTTCTGAACGACATCGCGGAAAGCTCTGTCGTGTCCCTTTACGACCGTACTAAATCCTACATTCCCACTGTGAGTAGTGAGACAATCGAACGGATTCAAAGCAGCTATATCCCGTTGCTGAAATGCTGGCACCGGCTTTATATGGCTTCCATCAAGAATCAATTCCTCCCGTTGCTGGAGGAAGATGCAGCCGAGAAGCATACGCTGCTGCAAAAGATGGACACCGACGCGCTGATCGAATACGCCTCCGGCGGGTTGGTGTTGGAGCCTTTGAAGCCAATCTCCTTGGTCGTGTTAACCCCATCGATCCATTTTCGGCCGATTAATACATACGTCTTCTACGAAAACGTGCTGTTCATCCAATACCCGCTCGATATTCCAGAGCTCGATGAGGATGAGCCGCCGATGGTATTAAAACGTCTGACCCGGGCCCTGGCCGAACCGCAGCGGTTGCGCCTCCTCCGCTACGTTGCCGATGAACCTAAATCGATGCAAGATATGCTGAAGGATCTAGGGGAACCTAAAGATCAGTTGATGCACGACTTGATGCGTCTGCGGGTCGCTGGCTTGCTGCGCATCCATCTGCTCGCCCAGGATACGGAGAAGTTCAGTATCCGTCCGGACGGGGCGGCGGAGCTCCAAATGTTCCTGGAATCCTATATTCGGCTGTAGTTTGATTTTATCGTAGGGCAGTCTGCTTTGGCGGGACGCTTCCGCTTGTGTTAGGATAGAGCTATACGTAGAGACAAGCGTGTCTTGGATAAGGAGTGACCCGTGAGAAATGAAAACACCCTCGACTCAACAAGTTATTTTTGATTTAGATGATACCTTGATCCATTGCAATAAATATTTTGATCTGATCCTGGATCAATTCGCTGACCTGATGACCGATTGGTTTAAGACGTATGGCATCTCGACGAAAGAGATCCGGGAGAAACAAACGGAAATCGATGTTGCCGGGGTTCATCAAATCGGGTTTGCCAGCTCGCATTTTCCCGAATCGTTGGTGGACACCTACCGATATTACGCTAGAGTTACGGGACGGAAGGCTCTTCCAGAAGAAGAGGAGCGTCTGATGAAGCTGGGGCTCAGCGTCTATGAGCAGCCCATCGAACCGTATCCCGGTATGGTCGAAACCTTAAATCTGCTTCGCAGCCAAGGCCATGAGCTGCACTTGTACACCGGCGGCGACACTGTGATCCAACAACGTAAAATCGAGCAGATGCGGCTCGCCGAGTATTTTCAGGATCGGATCTACATTCGTCAGCACAAAAATGCGAAAGCTTTAGAGGAGATTCTCCAGTCGCGGCGGTTTGATCGTTCCCGAACCTGGATGATCGGCAACAGCCTGCGGACGGATGTCATGCCGGCCCTTTCCGCCGGGATTAAGGCGATTTACATCAAAATCCCTAATGAGTGGCTGTACAATATCGTGGAGCTCCAGCATGACGGGGATTCGGAAATGCACACCGTCACTTCGTTGGTAGAAGTTCCCCGTGTAATCTTTAACCATATTCATCAAACCCAACGGCAAAAACGGACCCTATAGAGGTCCGTTTTGTTCGTTTCACTTAAGTTCGGGAAGGCTCCGCCTCCATCAGCTCCAGCTTGCCGGTCGTGCGATCGACCAAGGAGATGCGGGCTTTTACCTCGCCCCCCTCGCGTTTGAAGGATAACAGCTGGGTTTGGCCTTTCGTCAAGAGCGCGTTTAACATGGCCGGCGAGATTTTCTTGCCGCCGAACTCCTTCCAGATGACGAAGCCGCAGCCCTGCTTGTAATGCGTGCAGCCATAGCCCTTGCGGCCTTCGATGATTTGACCGCCGCAGCCTTCGCGCGGGCAGGGCGCCAGCGGTTGCAGGCTGCCTGCCGGCAACTGCTTCGCGGCGGCTTGGGCTGTGCGGCGCTCACTCGCCCCCGAAGCGGCGGCGGATCGTCCCGTTTTACCGCCGCTGCTGCTTCGGCTTCCGCGCCGACCACCCTTCTCCGTCTCTGCCGACGTGAACATCGAGGCGTCCGCTTTCTGCTGCGTTCGCACCTTCTCGATAATCGAGATGGTGAATCGGCGCACGTTCTCCATAAACTGCTCCCGCGCCGCTTCTCCCTTGGAAATCTGGTATAATCGACGCTCCCATTGCCCCGTCATCTCCGGCGAGGTCAGCAGCTCGACACCAGCGCGCCGAATTAGCTCAACGGCGGTCCGGCCTTTTTGCGTCACTGTGATCTTTTTACCCTGCATCGTGATATATCCCACGTTCTTTAACCGCTCAATCGTTGCTGCCCGAGTGGCCGGAGTACCGAGACCCGCATCCTTCATCGCTTCGCGCAGCTCCTCGTTCTCCAAATTTTTCCCGGCGCTTTCCATCGCTTTAAGCAGCGTGCCTTCGGTATAATGCTTTGGCGGCTGAGTTGCTTTCTCCTTCGCCTCGGCGTCTGTACATTGCACTGGACGGTTACGGTCGATCTCGAACGGTTCGCTGATCAGCTCTTCGGTTTCTTCTTCCTCGTCTTTCTTCTTGGCTCGTCCTTTTCCGGCTTTCGCTCCGTCATCACCAGGAAGACATACCTTCCACCCCAGCGACAACAGCTCCTTCACGTTGGTTTTAAACGTTTCGCCTTCCACCTCAGTGAGTACAGTGTGTTGTTTATATTCTGCCGCCGGATAGAAATGGGACAAGAAGCGCCGGATCACAAGATCGTAGATGTTCTGCTCCTCTTTGCTTAACGTGCCCGGACGCCGAAGCGTCGGAAGGATCGCATGGTGATCCTCTACCCGAGACGGATTGCACACCGCCTTGTTGCCGACATGCACCAGGTTCGGACGTCCGCCTTCCGCCAGCTCCTTATAGCTCGACGATTTCAGCATATGTAGCACCTTGTGCATCCCATCGATATTTTGCTCGGTCACATAGTTGGAGCTTGTCCGCGGATAGGAGATCACCTTATGGCGTTCATAGAGCGCCTGGGCAATGTCCAGCGTCTTCTTGGCAGAATAGCCGAACTTTGCATTTGCCTCCCGCTGCAGCAACGTCAAATCGTACAGCTTGTACGGATATTCTTTCGTGTCTTTCACTTCGTATTCGGTGATGCGCCCTTCCTTGCCGCGAACCTTCTTTGCAATGGCCTCCGCCTTCTCCTTATCCGTCAACCGGTCCCCTTGCCAGCTTCCGGTATACATACGGGTATCCTGCTTAAATTCCGCTTTGATTTCATAATAAGTCAGTGAATCAAAGTTTTCGATTTCCTTCTGCCGGTCATAGATCAGCGCCAGCACTGGAGTTTGGACCCGGCCGACGGACAGCAGCTCCCGATGTTTAGTCGTAAACGCACGCGTCGCGTTCATTCCGATCAGCCAATCTGCTTCACTGCGCGCCCGCGCGGCCTGCGTTAAGTTCTCGAACTCGGACGCTTCATGCAGCTCGGCAAACCCTTTGGCAATACTTTCATTGGTCAAGTCGGAAATCCACAAGCGCTTGACAGGCTGGGTTAACTTGAGCTGCTGTTGGATTAACGCAAAGATGTACTGTCCTTCGCGGGCGGCATCGCATGCATTTACAATCGTATCGCAACGTTTTGCGAGCTCGCCGATCGTCTTCAACTGATCTTTTGTGCGCGGATTCGGCACAATCTTGAATCGATCCGGCAGAATCGGCAGGTCGTTGAAATTCCAGCGTTTGTACTTTTCGTCATAGGCGTCCGGTTCGGCCAAACCTAATAAATGACCTATCGCCCAAGTAATGATGTAGCGCTCTCCCTCCAGGTAAGATCGGTGGTTTTTCGCCTTCGGCTCAATTACAGCGGCGATCGTCCGTCCCATATCCGGTTTTTCGGCAATTACGAGCGTTTTCATGCTTTCGGGCCCCTCTTCCTCTGTCTCTCAAATCTAAAAAAGAGCCGCGCTACGCGCAGCTCTAGTAAGCTAGTACCTATTATAGCATATTGACCCAGGGATCGTCCTGTCAAAATGTTGCGGCTCGTTGGTGAGATTATACCAGCACCGTCGAACCCATCAGATATTTATCGACTTCGCGTGCCGCAGCTCTGCCTTCGTTGATCGCCCATACGACCAAGCTTTGGCCCCGGCGCATATCGCCTGCGGCAAACACTTTATCGACATTTGTTTTGAATTGGCCGTATTTCGCTTTCACATTCGTCCGGCGGTCTCGTTCAAGACCCAGCTCATCCGCCAGCGTCGATTCTGGACCGTCAAACCCGATAGCAATCAGCGCCAGTTGCGCTGGGAAGACGCGCTCGGTTCCCGGAATCGGCTTGTAGATTTTGCGTCCGGTCTCGTCGACAATCCGCTGAATTTGCACGGTGTGCAGTTCCTTCAGGTTGCCGTTTTCGTCGCCTACAAATTTCGTTGTCATGATCGAGAATTCCCGTGGATCTTTACCGAACAACGCTTTGGCTTCTTCTTGGGCATAATCGAGCGTGTACACGTTCGGGAATTGCGGCCAAGGGTTGTTGATCGGATCCCGTTCCAGCGGAGCTTTCGCGTGGGTACCGAATTGTGTGACACTGCGGCAACCGTGGCGCAGCGCCGTCGCTACGCAGTCAGAGCCGGTGTCCCCGCCTCCGATGACGATAACATCCTTCCCTTCCGCGGACAAATAGTTCCCGTCGGTTAATCCGGAATCCAGGTAGCTCTTAATCGTGCCGTTCAAGAAGGGCATCGCATAATGTACCCCGTTCAAATCGCTGCCTTCGATATTAAATTCACGTGGTTTGGTTGCCCCTCCGCAGAGCACCACCGCGTCGTATTCATCGACAAGCTGCTTAGCTTTGATATCTTTGCCGATTTCCGTGTTCGTAACGAATTTCACGCCCTCGGCAGCCAGCAAATCCACGCGGCGCTGGACAATCGCTTTATCCAGCTTCATCGTCGGAATCCCGTACACCAGGAGACCGCCGATTCGGTCTGCGCGCTCATAGACCGTCACTTCATGGCCCGCTTTGTTTAATTGGGCGGCGCAAGCAAGACCGGCTGGTCCGGAGCCGACAATGGCTACTCTACGGCCTGTCCGCTTCTCCGGAGGTTCAGGAACAACCCAGCCTTCTTCGAACCCTTTATCAATAATCGCCTGTTCAATCGTCTTGATCGTGACTGGCTCACCGATCAGACCTACGGTACAGGAGCCTTCACAAGGCGCAGGGCAAACCCGTCCCGTAAATTCCGGGAAGTTGTTGGTTTTGTGCAAACGGTCCAGCGCTTCTTTCCAGAGATTACGGTAAACCAGGTTATTCCACTCCGGAATCAAGTTGTGTACTGGGCATCCCGCTGTCCCGCCGGCCATATCAATGCCCGTGTGGCAATAAGGCGTGCCGCAGTCCATGCAGCGTGCGCCTTGGATGCGCAGATCCTCCTCAGACATATGTTTATGAAATTCTTCCCAATCCTTCACCCGTTCGGACGGGCTCCGGTCCCCGGGAAGTTCGCGCTTGAACTCCATAAATCCTGTTGGTGTAGACATCACAAGTTCCCCCATCCGTTATCATGTCACATGATATAAAAAGTCGGCGAGTCACCCCATACGGGCGATCGAAAACTTTTCATACGCCGTCATCAATGTATCTTGATGTTAGCATTCGGGGGAAATGTTATTAATGGATTAATGATATGATAATTTGTACTTATTATCACATCATTTGCGGCGTTCATAAGTGAGAAAGCGGTAATCATAGGGATTCTTCTCGTCCTGTACTCCCTGCTCCTCATGGACTAATTCAAAATCTTCCCATGAGAAGTCAGGGAAAAATACGTCCCCTTCGATATCCTCTTCGATTCGGGTCACGATCAGCCGATCAGCGAGCGGCAGGAAATGCTTGAACACGCCCGCACCGCCGATAATCATCAGTTCTCCCCGCTCCGCGTAGGTTAACGCTTCCTCCACGGAATGGACGACATCCGCGCCTTCCGCCTTGTAGGACGGATCCGCGGTCATCACGACACTGTGCCGGTTCGGAAGCGGCTTGCTGCCCATGGATTCCCAAGTCTTGCGGCCCATCACGATCGTTTTTCCTGTCGTATTCGCTTTAAAAAACTTTAGATCCGCCGGCAGTCTCCAGGGCAGCTGATTGTTCCGGCCAATGACCCCATTTCTGGACATCGCCCAAATTAGCGTGATCATCCCGATCGATCCCTCCATCCTCCGTAAATTTTATACAGCAACCGTTGCTTTGATCGTCGGGTGATACTGGTAATCGATAAATTCGAAATCCTCGTATTTATAGTCGAAGATCGAGTCCGGTTTCCGTTTAATCACCAGCTTTGGCAATGGATAAGGCTCGCGTTCCAATTGGGTTTTTACCTGCTCGATATGGTTGTTGTAAATATGCACGTCTCCGCCGGACCAGATGAACTCGCCAACCTCAAGGTCGCATTGCTGGGCGATCATGTGGGTGAGCAGCGCGTAACTAGCGATATTAAACGGCAGGCCAAGGAAAGTGTCCACCGAACGCATCGTCAGCATACAAGACAGCTTGCCGTTTGCAACATAAAATTGAAAAACGAAATGGCATGGCGGCAGCTTCATTTGGTCTACCTCAGCTACGTTCCAGGCGCTTACCAGGTGGCGGCGAGAATCCGGATTTTTCTTGATCGCTTCAACCACGTTTGCGATTTGATCGATTTTCCGGCCGTCCGGGGCTTCCCAAGAGCGCCATTGCGACCCATACACCGGGCCGAGGTCGCCGTTCTCATCCGCCCACTCGTCCCAAATCCGAACGCCATGTTCCTTCAGATAAGCGATATTCGTATCGCCGCGCAAAAACCACAGCAGCTCGTGGATCACCGATTTCAAATGAATCCGTTTGGTCGTTACCAGCGGAAAGCCTTCGCTTAAGTCAAACCGCAGCTGCCGGCCGAAGACCGATCGTGTCCCGACACCGGTCCGATCCTCTTTGGGCGTTCCGTTCTTCAGAACATCCTCCAGCAAATCCAAATATTTTCTCATGATTCTAACACCCCGTCACATTGGTCTACTAATCCATCCTATTATAGCAGATTTATTTGCGACTTTCCGACTTTAACAAATCGAGTAAGTAAGCCTTCAAATCGACGATTCGTAAAAAATCCGGCCGCTTCTCCGTCCCGTAGATGATCAGAGGCACCAGCGATGCAGACGCATCCAGCCCCCCATGTGCTCCGCCACCGGAATGTGTGGGGGCTCCAGCTTCCGCGAGCTCATACCCCGGTTTGGCGGTGACGATAAGAAATCGCCCTTCGTGGGATTGTAAAGCGCCTTGAAGGCGACGCAGCGGATCAGGATATTTTCCATACGTAATATGGCGTGTTTGGTTGCGTTCGCTTATGCTCTCTCGCTTCAAATCAAGTATCTGCTCCGTCCCTTGAACGGACCAGGATTGATTATAAGGATCGATCCAATCCCCACCTGCTTTGAATCTCATCGCTGCCGGATCCCCCGCTTTTACACAATGAATCCAGCCATCTTCTTGCCAGGTAATGAGGTCGATTCGTGGGTCGTTCCTCAATACATCGGCGATCTCTTTCAGCGAATTCTCCGGTTTCAAACTGTAGACGTAGGCCATCGTGTCGTTAACAGCGAGGGCAATTTCGGTGGATGAGTTCATGGTTTGGCCAGTCGGTAATACGTGATACCGCTGTAACAGCTTGGGTAAATCAATTACAGGCTGTTGTTCTTTGGGCAATACTTGGCTCATTCCACTATCTCCCGCAACGATCAGAATCGTATCGTGTAACGCTTGTGCTCGAGATTCATAAGCATCCAGCAGCTCTTTTAGTCGACGATCCGTCTCCTTGATGCCTTCACGATCGGTAAGGCCGCGTTTGTGCAACTTTTCATCCAGGTCCGGCAAATAAATCAGCAAAAAATCGGGCAATTGACCAGTTTGGATCAAGTATTTTGCCACTCCAATCGCATATCGATCATTAAAGCCCATCCGGTCCGCAGGCCCGTCAGGCAAATTCGTCACCCCGTCAAGCGGGTTCGACAATGCCCCGAAAGCCAGAAAATCCGGCCCTTTCACTTGAAGAGGCAAGATCAGCGGAACAAGCTCGCGTAACGGTTGCGGCAAGTCGATTTGGTGTGAGGTCATCCCTCCGTAAACCAATCCGTTCACCGATCCGGAGGTGAAGCCCAACTGCTTCAAATCCTCATATATAGTTGGCACATCGGGGTTTAAGTGCTGATCGTTTAAATCTTTTAACGCATGTGTCAAAACGGACTTCGTCCCGCGGCGCAAAATTTCAACGGGAGCTGAGCCATAACCTATCACTTTCTGTCCCTGATGCGGATACCAGGTTAAGCCCGGCACATGATGAGCATCCGGGTAACGCCCGGTAAGCAGCGTGCTGTCAATCGAGATGGACATGGTCGGAAAAGAGCTGATCATATCGGGATAATATTGGCCATGCTGAATGAGATATTGAAAGACAGGGAGCTCATTATGCTCAATTCCGCGTTGAATCAATTGCTCCATAAGGGAGTCAACCAGGACAAAAATAACCTTCTTTTTCCGTTGAAAGTGTTGTTTGTTGATTGGATATGCAGTAGATCCGCTTCTTTGGGATTCGATGTTGCACGGCAACCACCCAACAATAGACATATGACAAAGATCAGAAACCAGAAACAGGTTCGCCACCTCGACAAGAACTTGAATCGCATGTTGTTCACCCTCTTTAAAGTTTAACCATAGTATGCCAATTCCGCTTGTGCCAATACCTCAGACCCTACTCTACAGAACGTAAGTTCGTAAATAGGATTGACTTTTGGGAGCTGGTAGTTTATAGTTAAATATACCAAAATCATATAGAATCAAGCGAGTGAAGCACCTCGTAAGTCTGGCGATATCGCCTTTCTTGCAGGTGCTTTTTTTGCGTTTCTATGAGAATGGCAAATTCATATAGGATGGAGTTGACGGTTATGAAGTGGAGAAGTTCGATCAAACTGCTGTTGCTGACGGTCATCACGATTTCACTAATGTTAGGCGGATATCGACCGACGTATGCTGCAAGCTCTTGGGATGCTGCCTTGAGTGGAATAGACGCGATGTATGATGGGTTAACTGCGGTACAAACGTTGGTTAAACAGGAGAGCCTCGAAATTTTAGCACTGCGCAAGAAGAATAACGACGCTTTGGCTGCCATCAATGCGAAGCTCAAAGTCATTGATCAAGCTACCATCACTCGCCTGACACAGGAATCCGATTCACTGCAGCGGAAGCATGCCTCCTTGTTGGAGGAATACAAATCATTGGGCAAGCAAGTGACAGCAGCCAAGAAACGCAAGGATAAGAAAACCGCTGATTTATTGGAATTGAAGCGCAACAAGTTGAAGCCCGCAGCAACGGCTGCTTCAGCGGAAATCAAAGCGAAGAAGGATGCGCTGGCCGCTGCGAAGAAAGCGAAAGCCGCCAAAGTCAAAGTCGTTAAAGACGCGCTCGCCCCCGTACAAACGTTAAAAAAGCAGATCACCGCCGAAAACAAATCCGTCGCCGCCGCGCGAAAACACCTTTCGGCGGCTGATAAACGATATAAGGCCAGCGTCAAGCGAGGCGACGCCATTGTTGCAGCATTGGAGCTCAAGATTGTGTATGATCAAACGAAAACCATTCACACCTCTTTAACGAAAGTGTACGATTGGGAAAAACAAATCTCCCGGACCATCACCAACGCTTCTGCGAAGCTGCCTAAATAGAGGCGGGTCACGATTCAGCAGTTAAGCTAAGCTCCAGAGTTCCGCGGACTCCTTCGTCTTCGTATCGGATTTTGATCATTAAGGTTTCATTGATTATATCGGTAACCGGAACGTCATATTGCTCCGTCGTAGATGAATGTTTGTAAATTCCCATGGAATATACGGCGGCACATATGCGGTCCTCGGGAGGCGGCTCCTTACGAACAATGGTGATGGAGCTTCCACAGTCGGCAATAATATTTACCATCGTTCCCGTTTTGTTCGTTAAGGTGACTTCCAAACGATATTCCGACCCGTCCTCCGATCGGGTTGCGTTGGCCGTGACTTTCAGGATCTCGTCCTCGATTTGTCCGGCCAACCGTTCGGGATACACTGGGGCTGTTTCCTCGTGTGGGGCTAGCGTCCGGTTCCCCATCAACAGGCTGAACAGCAGGTAGATCAGATAAAAGATAGACGAGCTTCGAGCGAGCATGGGCAATCCTCCAAACTTTTCCTTCATTTCTCCTGTCGGTTCTATTGACGATTAACAAAGCCAATAGCTTGCCGACAGGAGAAGACGGAGGAACTTTGTTTGGAATTATCTCATAGATGCTTACAAAGGAGCCGTATATCTACCGTATCGGGTTTCAAGTTCGATTAACCGATCTTTCTCTCCATGCAGGAATAACACATTGATCCCTTCAGCCCCATACCATTCCAACCCTATTAATATCCCTTTACCGGTAGTTTGGGCCGCAAACAGAAAGGAAAACATCTCCGGGGTCACTTCCCCCTGGTCATCTACCCGCCAGACGCTATTCGTATCCTCGGCAACAGCGGGATAGTCTAGGACGACAACTCCATGGTCCCGCACGAGGACGAAACTAAACAACTGGTTCTTCCCGTCCGGCTGAAATAACGCCAAATACAGTTTCGCATCCGAACCAACCTCCACTAGACTCCAGAGTTGCCGAATTGTTCTGTCCTTCTCGGATTCAAGCTTCTCGCGTAGAGGTTCATCCATTACCGAGCGTCCATCGGTAACGACGTTCAATAAGGAATCCAGCGGGATGTCCTGCGGTTGGAAGAGATAATACGTCGCATTCGGTTGTGCCGTACCTTCGGTCACAGTGAAGATATCCCCGGACAAATGCGCGAAATTGTAGGAAGTGTCTCTTCCTGAACCTGCGCCGTCTCCTCTTTGCCATGTATCGTAGGTGACGGGTAGCACAACTCCGTTCTCGCCAATTGCATGGGTGATTTGAGCCAGCTGCTCCTGCTGCCCCTCTTCCTCCCCGGCCACGATGATCCGGCTTCCAGTTTCGTCAGCAAATCCGAAGATCCCCTTCAATTGATCCGGATCTACTTCAGCAGGAAGCACCGGAGTAGACGATAATTGACCTTCCCCATTGTGATCTTGTTTGGTCATGGACGGTTTCTTCATCTCTGTGCCTGTATAACCCCCATTGTCCTGTGCTTCTGGATCACAACCAGCCACAATCAAAGTCAATAGCATGAATAAGAACCTACCAGCTTTCTGCATGCAAAAGGCACCTCCGGGTTTGACGTACTCTCTAACTACTGTATCTAACGCATGTTGTACTTATAAGTTGCAAAATGCATTGTTATATTGTAATATTACGATATAGTGATTGATAGGATATTAATGAGGTGAACCTACATGGATTACAATTTCAAAGCCTATCAGGAAACAGCAGAAATGCTGAAGGCCTTGGCGCATCCGGTTCGGTTATGTATCGTCCGCGGTTTGTTGGATAAGAAGCAATGCAATGTGACGTACATGCAGGAGTGCTTGGATCTGCCGCAATCGACCGTATCCCAGCACCTGCAGAAGCTGCGCAGCTTAGGTATCGTTGAAGCTGAACGCAACGGATTGGAAGTCAATTATCATTTGGCGAATGAGCGAGTCATTAAACTGGTTCGCCATCTGTTCGAGGAGGAACAATAATCCGATGAGTAAAAAGGTAATTATTGTCGGAGGCGTTGCCGGCGGAGCCTCTGCGGCCGCAAGACTTCGCCGTCTGGATGAAGAAGCGCATATCATCATGTTTGAACGGGACCCCTATATTTCGTTCGCGAACTGCGGGCTCCCCTACTACATCGGCGATTCGATCAAGGAACGCTCGAAGCTGTTGGTGCAAACACCGGAAGCGATGCAGCGCCGTTTTAACATCGATGTCCGCACGGAAAGCGAAGTGATCGGGATCGATCCGGCGACCAAAACCGTGCTGGTCCGCAGCAAAGAACGCGGCGAATACCGCGAAAGCTACGATGCCTTGATTTTGTCGCCCGGCGCGAAACCCATCCGTCCGAATCTTCCCGGCATCAATAGCAGCCGTATTCATACACTGCGGAATATACCGGACACCGACCGCCTGAAACAAAGGGTTGTGGATGAGCACGCAGGTTCGGCCATTGTGATCGGCGGCGGTTTTATCGGCGTCGAAATGGCCGAGAATTTAAGAGAAATCGGGCTTGAAGTGACGTTAATTGAAGGCGGTCCGCAAATTCTGGCACCGTTTGATCCCGAAATGGCGGGAGTCCTAGCCAAAGAGCTGGAGAATCACGGCGTGAAGCTGCGATTGTCGCAGACCGTCACCTCGTTTACGGAGCAAGGCAACCGGATTACGGTGCACACTTCGGACGGGCGCGAAAGTACTGCTGATTTCGTTGTATTGGCGATTGGCGTAAAGCCAGATACCGCTTTTCTGAAGGATACCGGCATCGAACTTGGACCAAGAGGACATATTCTCGTAAACGATAAGCTGGAAACGAGCATTCCTGACATTTATGCCGTGGGGGACGCTGTTGAAGTCGTTGATTTCGTCAATGGCTCGAAAACAGCGATCCCGCTCGCCGGACCTGCCAACAAGCAAGGACGGATCGCTGCGGACAACGTCTGCGGTCTAGGAACCACCTATAAAGGCTCGCAAGGAACGTCCATTATCAAAGTATTTGGACTTACCGGAGCGGCTACCGGGAACAATGAGAAAACACTCCAACGGATGGGCATCCCATACCATGTCACCGTGGTTCATCCTAACTCCCATGCCTCCTATTATCCCGGCGCTACCCCGCTCTCGATCAAGCTGTTGTTTCAGCCTGACGGAACGGTACTGGGCGCGCAAGCCGTTGGGTATGACGGAGTAGATAAACGGATTGACGACATCGCCACGGTGATACGATTCCGCGGAACGGTAGCGGATTTGGCCGAGCTGGAGCTGGCTTATGCCCCTCCCTACTCCTCGGCAAAGGATCCGGTCAACATGGCGGCGTACACCGCCGAGAACATCTTGAACGAAAGAGTTCGCGTGTTTGTGCCTCAGGATTTGGCGACCCGGGATGAACAAACCACTATGTTGGTTGATGTTCGTTCAGAGCTGGAGCATGCCAACGGACATATTCCCGGCTCCCTGCTGATCCCGGTCGATGAGTTACGTGATCGCTTGAATGAGCTGGACCCGAACAAGGAAATTTGGGTCTACTGCCAAGTAGGGCTGCGCGGATATACCGCTTCTCGGATTCTGCAGCAAAAAGGTTATAAAGTACGCAACCTAACCGGCGGTTACAAGCTGTATCAAATGGCCAATTACCAGCCTGGTCAGGCAATTTCACAGGAGCTTCCCGCAGATCATACGGCAAAAATGGAGGTCGCCGCTGCGGAGACAGTCCCGGCCGAACCACAGACTGAGCGGCATTCGGCCGCGCCAAGCGAAGCCCAAGCCAAGCAGCATGCCGATGCGGAGCTCGACGCCTGCGGGTTGTGCTGTCCGGGTCCGTTGATTCAGGTCAAACAAGCGATGGACCGTTTGGAAGCCGGACAAATTCTGCACGTAACCGCATCGGATCCGGGTTTCTATGAGGATGTGCAGGCATGGGCCGCCATGTCCAAACATCAGATGCTCCAGGTCACCAAGCGTGCGGATGGGATCATCGAAGCCTACTTGCGGAAGGATAGCCCAGCTCAGTCTGACACTACGGTAACCACGCAGTTGGCGTCCTCTCCGGAAGGCACGACGATGATTGTGTTCAGCGGCGATTTAGATAAGGCGATTGCTTCGTTTATTATCGCCAATGGTGCAGCGGCCAGCGGCAAGAAGGTTACGTTGTTCTTTACCTTCTGGGGCCTGAACATTCTGCGCAAATCGGAAAAGGTTCCCGTCGCCAAAACCTTCATTGGCCGCATGTTTGGCTTGATGATGCCGCGCGGCAGCCGCAAATTGTCCCTGTCCCGAATGAATATGCTTGGACTCGGGGCGAAGATGATTCGCGGCGTGATGAAACAGAATAACGTCTCGTCCTTGGAGGAATTGATGACTACCGCCATGGAGCAAGGGGTTGAAATCGTAGCCTGTCAGATGTCCATGGATTTGATGGGCATCCGCCAAGAAGAGTTGATCGACGGGGTCAAAATCGGCGGCGTTGGCTATTATTTAGGTAAGGCTGATCAATCGGGCATTAATTTATTTGTTTAAACGTAAAGGGTTCTTGGTCTACGCGACCAAGAACCTTTTTTGCGGTATAATTTGGGAATAACTTTCGTCTTGCGAATAAAAGGAGAGTTGCCCAATGAGCGAACAAATCCGCCAAAACAATATTGAACGTTTCACCGGGTTCAGTGATCTGTATGACCAAAACCGTCCCAAAGCTCCAGTTGATTTGATTGACATCCTCACGATGTATTTAGAACGCCGCCCCGAGGTCGTTGCAGATGTTGGCTGCGGTACCGGTCTCTCCTCTTTTATTTGGTTGGAGCGTGCGAATCAAATCGTAGGGATTGAACCCAACGATGATATGCGTGCCGTAGCGATCAACCGTTGGAAGGAAGTCGGCAAGCCACAGCAGCTTGAATTTGTGAAAGGCTTGTCGTATGAACTGCCTTTGGAAGCCTCCTCCGTTGATCTGGTTACGTGCTCACAATCCTTTCACTGGATGGACCCGCAACCAACACTGCAGGAATTCGCCCGGGTATTGCGTCCTGGAGGCATTTTTGCTGCATACGATTGCGATTGGCCACCGGTTGTCTTGCCCGAGCTTGAGCAAGCTTACGTAGAGCTCACCAAGCTAGCTGACCAACGAGTCAGCGAACTAAGTGAGACCGGGAAAGAAGCTTATAAATGGCCCAAAGATCAGCATTTACAGCAAATCCGCAAGAGCGGCCTGTTCCGATATTCCCGTGAGATCGTCTTTCACCATTGGGAGGACTGTGATGCTGATCGGTATGCGAACTTGGCCCTTAGTCAAGGTGGAGTGCAAACTGCCTTGAAATTAGGCGCGGACGAGATTCTAACCGCTGCCGAGCAATTTCGCAAGCGTGTAAAACAAGGATTTGGCGGAGAACGTCGACGGATTCTGTTTGGCTATCGGATGCGGCTTGGAGTGAAATAAAGCAATAAAAAAAGGGGCAAGACCGTAACCTCGGTCTTGCCCAAAATATTTAGGAGATGAACCACTTCTAGAAGAAGTGGGAAAGACGTACGCTAAACTTAGCGAGAGATGACGTGGATTGGATGACCTTCGACCAGCTCTGCAGTTTCCATTACGATTTCGCCCAAGGTTGGGTGAGCATGGATGGTCAGCGAGATATCTTCGAGCGTTGCACCCATTTCAACCGCAAGACCCAACTCAGCGATCAGGTTGGATGCTTCGATCCCGACGACTTGCGCGCCGAGTACAACATGGTTATCCGCGTTAGCAACGATCTTGATGAAGCCGTCAGGCTGATTCAGAGAAGTTGCGCGACCGTTGCCCGCAAACGGGAACTTGCCGGCTTTGACTTTGTAGCCCTTCTCTTTCGCTTCCGACTCCGTCAGACCTACGCTGGCGCATTCTGGATCGGTAAATACGACCGCTGGGATCGCTTTGTAATCGACCACGGAAGGAAGTCCTGCGATTGCTTCTGCCGCAACTTTCCCTTCATAGGAAGCTTTGTGCGCCAGCGCTGGGCCCGCTACGATATCGCCAATCGCGAAGATTTTCGGGTTGCTGGTGCGGCCTTGATGGTCAACTTTCACCAAACCGCGGTCAGTCAACTCAACGCCGGCCAGATCCAGACCCAAATCGCCGTCGGTGTTCGGACGACGTCCAACCGTTACCAGCAAGTAATCGGCGGTAACTTCTTTGCTTTCGCCGTTTACGGAATATTTCACCGTAACGTTCTTATCGGTTTGTTCTGCACTTTCGGCTTTAGCATTCGTCACGATTTCAATGCCGGTTTTCGCCATGTTCTTGGCAACCAGACGAGTCATGTCTTTATCAAAGCCAGGCAGTACCGTATCCATACCTTCAATGATCGTCACTTTCGTGCCGAATTTGGAGTACATTTGGCCGAGTTCGGCACCGATATATCCACCGCCGATAACGATGAGGCTGCTTGGAACTTCTTGCAGCTCCAGCGCTTCCGTCGAGGACAGGATGCGTCCGCCAAACGGGAAGGCTTTCAGCTCGATTGGACGGGAGCCGGTTGCCAAAATGCAATGCTTGAAGCGATAACGCGGCGATTCATGATCGTTGAAGCAGCGAGCTTCGTTTTCATTGATGAACATCACTTCACCGTTGAAAACTTCGATCTTGTTGCCTTTCAGCAGGCCGGTAACGCCTTGGGTCATCTTCTTAACGACACTGCTTTTGAATTCCTGGGTTTTCTTGAAGTCTACGGTCACCTTCTCCGCTTTTACCCCAAACACCTCTGCATGTTGAGCAGATTCGTATTGGTGAGCTGCCGCGATCAGCGCTTTGGACGGGATACAACCACGGTTCAAGCAAACACCGCCAAGCTCGGCTTTGTCGACGATGAGCACTTTTTGCCCGAGTTGGGCGGCACGAATGGCCGCCACATATCCGCCGGGACCTGCCCCAACAACTAATGTATCAATATCAATAGAAGCATCTCCTACTACCATTGACGATTACACCTCCATAACGAGCAGCTCTGGGTTAGCGAGCAGCTGTTTGATATAGTTCATAAAGTTCTGTGCTGTTGCACCATCGATCAGACGGTGGTCGAAGCTAAGCGACAAGGCCATAACCGGTGCAGCAACGATTTCGCCGTTCTTAACCACCGGTTTTTCGGTGATGCGGCCGGTACCAAGGATCGCTACTTCAGGGTAGTTGATAATCGGCGTAAAGAACATACCGCCAGCAGAACCGATGTTCGTGATCGAAATCGTGCTGCCCTTCATTTCGTGAGGTGCCAGTTTGCCTTCGCGGCCGCGGGATGCCAGGTCTTTGATCGCTTCGGCGATCATCCATATGCTCTTCCGATCCGCATCTTTAATGACCGGAACGATCAAGCCGTTATCGGTGTCGGTTGCGATCCCGATGTTGTAGTATTTCTTATAAACGATCTCATTGTTCGCTTCATCGATCGAAGCGTTCAGAGCCGGGAATTGACGGGAAGCGGCCACCAGCGCTTTAACGATGAATGGAAGATAAGTGACTTTAATGCCTTTCTTCTCGGCGATTGGTTTCATGCGAGTACGGAAAGCAACCAGTTCCGTAACATCCACTTCATCCATAATGGTAACATGCGGAGCCGTGTAAGCCGATTTCACCATCGCGTTGGAAATCGCTTTGCGGATACCCTTGAACGGAACGCGTTCTTCTTCGCCCTCTGTTGCGATCGCTGTTGGTGCAGCGGCAGCAGGCGCTTTTGCAGTTTGGGCTGGAGCAGCGGCTTGTGCAGGTGCAGCAGCTTGAGCTGGAGCAGCGGCGGCAGCTCCGCCTTTCTTGAAGTTGTCAACGTCTTCCTTCGTGATTTTACCGGCTTTCCCTGTCCCTGGTACCAGCGACAAGTCAACGCCTTGCTCGCGAGCATATTTGCGTACGCCAGGCGTAGCGAGGATCTCACGGTTTGGAGCTGCAGGAGCTGCGGCTGCGGCCGGTGCGCTTGCTGCAGCAGCAGGAGCGTCATGACCTTGTGCAGGTGCTGCGGCTTGTTCAGGCAGATCGCCTTCGGCATCGATGATGGCGACGACTTCGCCTACGCGGAAGATCGCACCGTCTTTGCCGAACACTTCAAGAACCGTACCGTTAACTGGACATGGTACTTCAACGACCGCTTTGTCGTTTTGGACTTCCATAATGATGTCTTCGTCCGTTACCTTGTCGCCCGGTTTAATATGCATTTTGATAATTTCGCCTTCATGCAAACCTTCGCCAAGCTCAGGGAAGCGGTACTCGAATTTAGAAGAAGAAGCTGCTTGCGGAGCCGGAGCTGCTGCTGGAGCAGCTGAAGCGCTTGCTTCAGCAGCTGGAGCTGGAGCACCTTCTTGTTCAGGAATATCGCCTTCAGCTTCGATGACGGCAACAACTTCGCCTACACGGAACACAGCACCGTCTTTACCAAACACTTCTTGTACAACACCGTTCACAGGACATGGTACTTCAACAATCGCTTTGTCGTTTTGTACCTCCATGATGATATCTTCATCCGTTACTTTGTCCCCTGGCTTGATATGCATTTTGATGATTTCACCTTCATGCAAGCCTTCGCCTAGTTCAGGGAACCGATATTCAAACTTCGCCACAGGAAAGACCTCCTATTTGTTCTTCGATTTAGAATTCCAGCACTTTGTTAACACCATCGATCACGCGAGCCGGAGACGGCAGCCATTGATCTTCGATTTGCGCGAACGGATAAACGGTATCCGGTGGAGCGATACGCAGTACAGGAGCTTCCAGGTGCAGAATCGCTTTCTCGTTAATTTGCGCGATGACTTCCGCAGCGATACCGGCCGATTTTTGCGCTTCTTGAACGATGATAGCGCGATTCGTTTTCTTCACAGAGGCAATAATCGTTTCGATGTCGAGCGGTACGAGGGTGCGCAGGTCGATCACTTCAGCTTTAATGCCTTTGGTTTTTTCCAATTCTTCAGCAGCTTTAACTGCGGTATGAACCATAAGACCGTATGCAAGAATCGTTACATCGGAACCTTCGCGAACGACTTTGGCTTTGCCCAGTTCAACGGTATATTCACCTTCCGGCACTTCTTCGCGGAACGCATGGTACAGGTTCAAGTGTTCCATGAAGAATACAGGATCGTTATCGCGGATCGCAGAGATCAACAGACCTTTCGCGTCATAAGGGTTCGAAGGAACGACCAGCTTGATCCCCGGAGTTTGGGCGATCAGGCCTTCCAAAGCGTCGGTATGCAACTCAGCCGCTTTAACGCCGCCGCCAAACGGAGTACGGAACACGATCGGGGAATGATAACGTCCGCCGGAACGGTAACGCATCCGGGCCGCTTGTACAAGAATTTGGTCCAATGCTTCAAAAATAAAGCCAACAAACTGAATTTCCGCAATTGGACGGAAGCCTTGAATCCCCAAGCCTACCGCCAAACCGCCAATAGCGGATTCTGCGAGCGGCGTATCCATTACGCGCTCTTCCCCGAATTCTTTTTGCAGACCTTCTGTTACACGGAACACCCCGCCGACATTACCTACGTCTTCGCCGAAAATCAGAACATTTGGATCGCGTTGCAGTTCGACGCGCAAGGCGTCGCGAATCGCTTCTTTCATATTCATTTGTGCCATTGCTTGTATCCTCCTCTATAGAACGATCAGACTAATTTACACGTACGTTTATTGAAAATCGGCCTTTTGCTCTTCCAGGTGTTTAGGCGTTACTTCAAACATGCTGTCGATCAGGCCAGGAATTGTCATTTTTTCCGTTTGTTCTGCTTTCTTAATATGCTCGTTTACTTTCGCTTTCGCTTCTTCTTTCACACGAGCGGTATCTTCTTCGGTCCAAAGACCCTTCTTCTCCAAATATTTAGCCAGACGAGCGATCGGGTCTTTCTCGCTCCATTGACCTTCTTCTTCCTTCGTCCGGTATTTCGAAGTGTCGTCAGACAGGGAGTGTGGACGGAAACGATAAGTTACGGCTTCAATCAAAGTAGCGCCTTCCCCGTTGCGGGCACGTTCAGCAGCTTCACGCACGGCGCTGATAACTGCAAATACGTCCATCCCGTCGATTTTCACGCCGCGGATCCCAGCAGCAACTGCTTTGTGCGCGATCGACAAAGCTGCAGTTTGTTTGGAGAACGGTGTCGTGATGGCATAACCGTTGTTTTGCACGAAGAAAATAACCGGCAGTTTAAATACGCCAGCGTAGTTCAATGCTTCGTAGAAATCGCCTTCGGAAGAACCGCCGTCACCGGTGTAAGTGATAACGACTTGTTTTTGTTTTTTGAGCTTGTAGCCCATGGCGATCCCCATTGCATGCAATACTTGTGCGCCGATGATGATTTGCGGCATAAGTACGTTAACGCCTTCTGGAATTTGTCCGCCATGTTGATGGCCGCGGGAATACAAGAAAGCTTGATAAAGCGGAAGTCCATGCCATACGAGCTGCGGCATATCGCGGTAACCCGGGCAAATGAAGTCCTGTTTATCCAGCGCAAATTCACTACCTACCATTGTCGCTTCTTGCCCGGAAACTGGAGCATAAAATCCGAGGCGGCCTTGGCGGCCCAAGTTGATCGCACGTTCGTCCCAAGTACGGGTAAATACCATTCGATACATCAATTCTTTTAATTCATCGTCGGACAGAGCCGGTACTTTATCTTTGTTAACGATTTCACCGTCTGGCGAGAGCACGGACAAAGCTTCTACTTCTTCCGTGTATACTTCATAAGGAATCTTGCTCATTTTTTTCACCTCGACTGAAAATTTGATTAACTTGTTCCTCTGTTATAGAATTATTATACTCCTGTTTCATTCTAGAAGTCAAAGGAATTAAGGATTGTTGTGTTATATTTTTATCTTTGTGTATGTAACAGTTTAGAGAAAATAGTATAACACAGATCCATTTTGTGGTAACCTATCGTTGTCCTGCTTCATGGTAAATGTTACTTGATTCAACTTACAAAAGCAAAAATCTATACAACGGAGTGTGTAGAACTATGACAGATTCGAAATATTTAAAACGAACCGTCGTCAAAGAGGAAATCCAAAGCCAATTCTTAGGTGAGAAACGTTATCTGCGTGTGTATCTGCCTCCTGGGTATAACGAAATCCTCAGTTATCCTGTCGTTTACTGTCAGGACGGCGAGGAGTTCTTCAATTTCGGACGGATTGCGACACATGCCAATCGCCTGATTTTAGATGAAGGGATTGAACCGTTTATCATCGTTGGCGTTGAGGTGAATACCGCCGTGCGCACAGAGGAATATGCCCCATTCGGAAACCGGTTTGAGGCCTATACCCGCTGTTTCACGGAAGAAATTATTCCCTTCATCGAGCGCAATTATCCGGTTCGCCGTGAACCCGAGGAAAGGGTGCTGGCTGGTGACTCTTTAGGAGCAACGGTCTCCCTCCACCTGGCTATGAAAAATCCAAAACTGTTTTCCAAAATCATTAGCTTGTCCGGCGCCTACTATGAACCGTCCCTTAACCTCCTCGCTCAGGAGACCGATCTCTCCTATTTGTCGCTCTTTATGATCGTGGGATTACAGGAAGATCATTATACAACGGATACAGGCACCTATAATTTTGTTGAGTTAAATCGCAAAGCCAAAGCCTTGCTCGAAGAGCGCGGAGCCAGAGTCACCTATTTGGAGAAGGACGGGAAACATTTGTGGGGATTTTGGCAGCAAGAGCTCCCCGATGCGCTAGTCCACTTCTTAAAATAACGCTTTCATATCCAGTAAAATGGGAGGCTGTCCAAGGTAGAACCTTCATCTACTTCGGACAGCCTCTCTTGATGTCTTTCCACCATAGTCTCCTACGCGCGTTAAGGAGTCTGATCCTGCACGATAGCCCGCTCTGAACTGGATTTCGTCTTCGGCTTCGCTTCCGTTCCAATATAGATATCCCCTGTTGTCAGTGACCGTCTGGGCAGTTTCCATTTATAATGGACGGATAACATCCGGAAAAAGACAACTGCCGCAAACAACAAAATCAATTCCCATGTTGAAACGAACCACCCCATACCTACTGCCAGTCCAGCCAGCATCGCCCAAACCGCATAGATCTCGTCGCGCAGTACCAGCGGTTTACGCCCGGCCAGCAAATCGCGAATAATTCCGCCCCCGATGCCAGTCAGCACCGCCGCCACAAGCACCGCACTCATCGGATGCTTCATGTCCGTGGCATACAACGCCCCTTGAATTGCAAAAGCCGACAAACCAATCGCGTCGAACAGAACCTCTGTCCGTTTCCAACGACGAACCCATGGCATCGGCAGCACGAAGGCGACCAACACGGACATTACGGCCAACATAATCAAATCCCCTTGTCCCCATAACGTCGTTACTGGGACACCGATCAAGACATTGCGGACGATCCCGCCGCCAAACGCCGTAACTAGGCCCAACACCAGCACACCGAGGATATCGTACTCCTCTTCCATCGCTACGAACGCGCCGGACATCGCAAACGCGACTGTCCCGATGATGCTAAAAATCTCAAAGATGTGCATCTCTTCCGTCCTTCTCTGCCTTTCATTGTCAGCTTTTTATTTATCAATCCCCATTGTAGGCCCACAAGTGGAAATTGTGCAACCCTAAAATCTGAATTATACTAACGAAAGCAGAAGATATTGTTCGGGAAAGGAAGAAAATCGAAATGACTGTGAACCGGGTGCTCATTTTTGCAGGCGGAGGTTTAGATCCGGGAATGCTTCGTGAGGTGCGTTCGGATGATTTTTTGATCGGCGCTGACCGCGGGGCCTTATTTCTGGTAGAGCACGGGATAACCCCTCATCTGGCGGTGGGCGATTTCGATTCCGTGAACGAGGAAGAACTGGATCGGATTCGCAGACACAGCAAAGAGCTGGTCATTTGCGATCCGATTGATAAAGATCTGACGGATACGGAGCTGGCCTTTGACCTAGCCGTTCAGCGTAACCCTGCAGAAATCGTATTAACCGGAGTAATCGGAACTCGCTTGGATCATTCGTTGGCCAATATACATATGTTACTGCGCGCAGCGGAGCAAGGCATTACCTGCTCTATATGGGATGAACATAATTACATTACATTGTGCGGATCGGTCTGCCAAGTTGAGGATCGCGGATATACATATGTTTCTCTTCTTCCGCTGACCCCTGTCGTAACCGGCATTACATTAAAAGGATTCATGTACCCATTAGATGATGCAACGCTCCGCATAGGTCAATCTCTGGCGGTGAGCAATCAGTTAGCGGCTCCCGTCGGAACGGTGTATGTGAACGAAGGCTGGTTGCTTATTATCCAAAGCCGTGACTAGGTATTTGATTTGATTTTAATATGTATCATTTTTGTAACCTTTATGTGACCCCGGAATGAAAAGATGAAAGAAAAGCAGAACCCTTGATTTTTCAAGGGTTTTTTTCATGGATTTTCATTGATAAAGGAGGATGAAAAAACGCTATATCTTAAAAAAATGTAAACTTTAATGTTATTTTAATAATCGCCTCCAAACCGTTGCGGCCCAAGGTTTTTAGGGAATTATACCAAAATATAGGAGATTACAAATCTGTTATACTCCAACTAACGAACCGGTCAAATCAGAACTTGGAGGTATTACAACATGATGAAACGCAATCTATTCCAAAAAGTATTGACGGTCGGACTGGTGTCCGCCCTTGGTTTCGGTACGCTGCTTGCAGGCGGGGCTGAACCAGTACAAGCCCAATCGGCAACAAGCACTGCTGTATCCAAAGGCACGCAGGTTGTAAACTACGCGAAGAAGTTTATAGGCACTCCTTATAAATTCGGAGCATCGACTTCGACGACTAAGGTATTCGACTGCTCTTCCTTTACGAAGTATGTTATGAAGAAATATGGCGTTACTCTGCCGCGTACTTCCGCTGCTCAAGCTAAAGTTGGCTCAGCAGTATCGAAATCCAATCTGAAAGCGGGCGATCTGGTCTTCTTCTCCAGCGGCAGCCGGGCAAACGGGAAGAACGTAACTCATGTAGCGATCTATATGGGCAACGGGAAAATTATTCATACTTATGGGAAGCCAGGGGTAACGATTTCGAATTTGAACTCTGGTAACTGGAAAAAAACATATCTGAAGGCTCGTCGCGTCCTTTAGTCGGACAAGCCCCTCTCTTGATATAAGAAGTCGTTGCATAGATCAGTTGATCGCAACGACTTTTTCCTTTGCCATGGGATAAACGGCTGGCTTACGTTTAACCAAACATATATCCGGTGCCGCGAATCGTATGGAGCAGCTTTCTCGAATGGCCTTTATCGATTTTTTTGCGTAAATGCCGAATATAGACATCCACCACGTTGGTTCCGGTTGAAAAATCATACCCCCAAACCTGCTGCAGGATCAAGTCCCGTCCGCACACCTTCCCAGCCCGCTTCATCAAAAAGAGCAGCAGATCGAATTCCTTCGGCGTCAATCGAATGGACTCCCCGTTTCTCCAAGCCTTGCGGCTGCGCAGCTCGACTCGTAAATCCTCAAAGGTCAACTCGGTTAGGGAGCCATCCCCCAGCCGTTTGAACAGTGAAATCAAATGACCAACCCGAGCATACAACTCAGCCATGGGGATCGTGATCGGAACGACATCGTTGGCTCCCCCGGCAAAGCCGGCGACAACGTCATCGGTGTTCCACTCCTTAAGCAGAAGGATCAGCGGAAACGGAGCGAACCGCCCAATTTCCTCCAGAAGGACCTGGGAAGCATCATCCGGCAAATCCATACCCAGCAGCAGCAAATCCGGAAGCTCTTCTTCTATTATACGAAGCACGCCGGAGCCGCTTTGCTTCCAATCGACCTGATAGCCGGCTTCCTCTAATCCAGCCTTGATTCGCTCCCCTTGAGCCTGATCCTCTAAAACAAGCATAATGTAACCTTTCATCGCGCGACCACCTTACCTGCATCTGCCAATCCATTAATAAGATGGTCATTCCACCGGGAAATCATTCGGTCACCCGGAAAGGATCATGTTGATCCTTAACCTATATAGCGATCATAGATGGTTTTGGCTTCTGAAGGATCTTGCGTACCGTGAATTAACGCTCTCCCGTCCGCAAACAAGACCAACCGCTTTTCATCGATTGTAAAAGAGAGCAAGAACGGATTTACCTCCACCTTCCCCTCTTGCAATCGTTCCAGCCTCATTGCCATCTCCTGCAGTTCAAGCTTCCGTTTTGTTGCCGGACGAATCTGCACCGTGTCCCTGCCACAAAGCACCTCCGTCTTTCGGTTGCCGGCCGCAGACAGATACGGGTAGGTGGCTTCGCTTCCGCAAGAAAGGCAATCGTCCCGTTTGGCTGTGCCCACTTTAATTGAGGTTTGCTCGTTTCGCCACAGGTCAAAGGTCAGCAATGTGCCCCGTAACGCCTCCGTATTTCCGGTGAGCAGCTTTAATGCTTCCGTTGCTTGATGGGCTACGACCATTTGTACGGCCGGCGGGATCACCCCTACGGTGTCGCAAGTATCTCCGCCGAGCGGTACAGTCCCTAGTAAGCAGTTCAAGCAAGGCGTTTCGCCGGGCAAAATCGTGTAAGTTATTCCGTAACTGCCTACGCATCCGCCGTAGATCCAGGGAATGCGATATTTTTGCGAGATGTCGTTAATCATCAATCTCGTATCGAAATTATCCGTAGCATCCATGATGAGGTCAACGCCATGAATGAGGTCTTCTAATTCCTCCGGATCAACATCCATCACATGGGCATCGATGCGCACCTGACTATTGATTGCATTTAACCGTTGCTTGGCCGCGATCGCTTTCGGTACTCGTCCGGCCGCATCCGCTTCAGAAAATAGCTGCTGTCGCTGCAGATTGCTCCATTCCACGTAATCCCGGTCGGCGATCACCAGATGTCCGACACCTGCGCGAACGAGCGTTTCAGCGATCCCTGTGCCAAGCGCCCCAGCTCCAACGACTAACACCTTCGCTTGTTCAAGCTGGTCTTGGCCCGCATGACCTATCGGTGCAAACAATCGCTGCCGGGAATATCGATCCGGTTGCTGGCGTTCATGCTGCAGTTGTTGCTCAGTATGCGTTCTCTCCAATTTCCGCACTCCCCTCGCCAATGCTTGTCTTCTTATCGAATCCGGTGAAACAACCGCTTCGATGGTTTGTTTCAAGCATAGTACAGATAGGGCAAGAATTCAAAGGAGTTCCCCTCACTCTTCAGGTTCGAATGCTCTACAATCCAGCGAAAAATACCCGTTTTCGGCCGCAGCACGTTCATTCGGGAAGATCTCCTCTTCGCGATAACCTAACTCCGAGGCACGAGCACAGGTCATTCGATAGTAATATTTTAACCCCGTGGTCGGATCAACTGCTCCAACGATCGCCGGTGCCAGGTCTAATCTTCCCCCGCCGAATGCATAGTTGTTATAGTAGCGATCACCTACCGGAATGCCTTGCAGAAACACCAGGATTCCGACATCATCTAACGTATTATTCCACTCCTCCTGCGGGATCACCGGCAGCGTAAACGTATAATCCACTCCCAGCTTTGCCGCAATCCGATTATGAGCGCGAATCGCCCGGGCCAGATCCTCTTCAATCCGGCGGACGATCGTTGCACGCCGAACGGCATCAAAGGTTTCCTCATTCTGCAGCAGCGGAATGGAGATCTCGGACTTAATCTCGGTTTGCAGCCCGCTGACCCAGTGGTTCGCCGCTGCATCGTAAGCCGTCACGTTCCTATCCAACGTAAACGCGATACTGTTCCCGCTTGCGTCTAAATATGTATAGGGCTTTTTGTCCTGCCACCGGTAAGTCCACGTATCACTGCTCAGATCCATGTCCGCTGCATACAGAAAATAGCCGTCATAGTCCATGACAACGATCGCCGGGATATAAGCTAGAAGCGACTGCTGTCCCGCCGGATCGTCAGCTACGCCGAAATTCAAGGACAAGCTCCGAAGCAGTGCGGCAAGGGCTTGCTCTTTATCCGCCCGCATCCATTTCGAGGATCCGTACCCGCTCTCGAATTGCTGCAGCTCGTTCCGGTTTAACAAAGCCGCTGCATCCTGAACCGCCGTGCGCAAGGCGGCCGTATATCGGGTCTCAAGCCGGTTAACCTCCCGTAAATTTTCCGCTCGCAGCCCGCCCAGCCAAACAACTGGAGCAATAATGATGACAAAGATCACGGCCCAGTCAGTAATCTTCATTGAGCACCATACCTCCGTAGGTGAGTAAAGACGGTCCCTTCTTCCCTGCACTGTTATATAGAAACTCCGAAAGAATATCCAGCGGGCTCCGGGAGCGGTCGTAGGCTGTAACGGTGAAGAAGTCCCCTTCCTCTAGCTTGTACGGGACACCTTCTTGCCCTGTTCCGGATGGAAACAGGACCTTTAAAATATCTGAGGTATAGTAAGCATTGTATACGACGCTGAAATCACCTAAGAAAGTTCCCGGGTCAGCCGGATCGCCGTATTCCGGGTGATAGATCTTATGACGATGCTCCAGCTCAACCTCATACCATCCTCCGGATAACTCCAGTTCATGGACAAAATCCTCGTACATGTCCGGCGTGACGAACCCTTTGTTCCGCACGGCATCCGCAAACTGTACCAACGTATGGTACGCCGCCAAATATCGGAGATCCTCCTGGCGCTGCGCAGCCTGCAACGCTGGAAACAGAAACAGGAGCAGCACGGCAAGCAGCGCAGCCGTTATTTTCGACAAGGCGTTTACCATTCACTGCAACCTACTTTCTTTGAATAATCACCCGAACTTCTTTCCCTGATGAATCAAACCTATGTTCAATGCTGTAATTCGCCCGTAAATCCAATACTTCCAGAGCGCGTTTACGGCTTTGCTCCAACACATCCTCCAATAGACCAAATGGGACGGTATTCAAAACTTCCCCATTCACCTCGATCTCTACGCCGAGCTCAATCCAATCCGGAATCCGATGAAGGAGATCATTCCCGCTTAATCCGCCGCTTGTGTCCCCCAGAGGATCATCATCGCGGGATCTCTCCCCTGTTTCGCTTGTGAGCACACTTCCTTCAAGCGCGTAGACGCTGCGTCCAACGCCGTGTAGCTGCACCGCGAGCGCGTCATAGGACGCGTTCTGATTCGCTCCGATGTCCAGCATATAGATGGCAACGGCCAAAAAAGAGCTGACGGAGAAAAGCAGCCATACCAGACTTTTTACATGATTGATCACCTTAAATGATGCCTCCAGCCTTTCCCATTACGGAAGTAGCGTTGTCTGTGTAAATATCAATCCTCGAACCACATTCGAGCTGTCCTTGACCACCTTCGCCTTGAACTTGCCGCTCGGATTGACATATTCATTTAGCCGCTCGTCCCAGGCATTACTAATCGGCGCATTGCTATGATTGATCACCGCACCGTAATATTCCGAAGACTCAGATTCATTAACGTTCAGGATATCTCCATACCATTCCCCGCCTCTGTTCTTCCCGGTTTTCACCAAGATGCCAAATTGATCGCGATCCTTGAATTTCCGTAATGCATTGGTAACCTGCGAACCGCTGACGGTCGTATCGTCATAGACGGTAAACGAGGCTTGGGACAGCTCCGTCTGGATATCGGAGAAGCTGTTTTGCGCCGTTTTGGTCGCTTCCTGAGCAGAAACAAACAAGATAACTACAATCGTAATCAAAGCTATTGTCAAAAAGATCCCGGCTGCAACCTTTAGTGCGGATGAAGCGTTGTTCATGGATAAATGCCTCCTTAAATTTTTTTATAATTTTTGAAGCTGTTCAAAATATAAGTTCATTTGTTCAAAGCTCATCCAAATTAGAGGAATCACCAAATAAGCGAAGACCAGAGCATACATGGGAGTAAAGCCAATCATACGCCCCCAATTCGCTTTGATATCCAGCGATTTCTCGTAATCCAACCGTCTCCGCTCAAATTGATAGGACAGATCGCTGTCAAGATCGTCAAAGGCATCGGCAACCAACAGCTTCTCCGACGCCAGCAGCAGCTTGTCCGCCAGCCGTTGGAATTCTTCCAGAACGACCTCCCGCTTCAGCTCCAGCAGCGCTTCCTCAGGGCTAAAGCTGTAGTTCAAGAGGCATTTATGCAATGGCTCCCGAAAGATCACCGCGTAAGAGGCCAGCCATTCTAGGATTTCTTCCACGGAGATCCGCTCCAGTTCCCGCAGGATCGCAATCATCGCCAAAAACTGATACACCTCATGCCGCATGTCTATCAATCGCATCCAACGCTGGAAGTAAAGCATCCATAGCGGCAGGTAGTATCCGGCCAATCCGGCTAGTAAGGCCAAACCAAACTCCCACCATTTGAGATATTCCTGATTCCAGCGCTGCAATTTGTCTAGGATTCTGTGGGTAGCTTCTGATAACTCTTCATGGGCCTTCCCCTCTTCTGCATCCTCCAGCATTTTGGAGACGGAGCGGAAGACTTCATCGTAGCTAGCCTTTGCTGACATGCCCAATTGACGCATGACCGCAGCATCTCGTGCAGCCTCCTGTCGTCCGGCATCAACGGTGTCCTTCGGCAAAGCGCCAAAAAAGGTGGATACGGCTGGAGGCTCCGTCAAAATCCGCTGCTTCGTAAGCTGATGAAGCACAAGGAATCCCCCGAGTGCAAGGACGAAGCTTAATCCCAAAATGCTGATTCGTCTGACCTGAAACGCTTCGATCCGAAGCCGATGATTCGTCTCCTTTAGCAGCTGAGAAATTCGATGATAGGCTACGGATTCGGGCGACGGAACGAACTGGCGGCAAAAACGGCCAAGGATTCGGTGCGCATAGACCCTGGCTTCCCATGATAGGTTTGTAGGCTTGGCTCGATAAGCTGTTTCTTCTTCATTCTTCAGCTTCTGCAGCAGAACATAACTGAGCAGAATGGTCAGAAATAGGACCGCTTTGATTAACATCCCTGCTTTGCTTAAATAGAACGCATCCATTAACGGGAAATGTCCCCTGGCCCACATCTCAACCGGCTTCGTAAAAAAGACCGGCACTAAAGCGATGACATGCAGTCCTTTCAGCAAATAATCCAACCGTCTTCTGCGGATGAGCTCCAATTGAACTTCTCCGGTCAGGCGGCTGATGCCGCGCAGGTACATGGAACCTTCCGCGCGTTTCCGGTCGCCGTACTCCGATACCAGCCGGGAAATGCCGGCAAAGGCCTTCAAATACCGGCTGGGAGCCTTCTCATAATATTTTTCCAAAGCGGTGTCCGGGTCAGCATCAACCAGCGCCTCGCTAATCCAATGGGCATGAACCCCGATTTCACGGCCCGTCGCTTCGCCGGCTTCCTCAATCGCATCAGGTACCATGCCATGCCGGTGAAACGCATGCCGAACGGCAGCGAAGAAATCAAGCAGCTGCTCCAGCAGCTTGACTTCTAATCGATTGACGTAACCATCGATCAGCAGGTCTTGCAGGACGACAGCGGTGATCAGCAGCGACAGAACAAACAACACGTCGGGATGCATCGCAGTTAAGATGGCGATCGATCCAGCGAATGACCCTGTGATCCCATAAGCGAGCTTCATCGTTTGTCGCCTTAGCTTCAGCTCGTCCTGGGGATAACTAAGCGCGAGCCGCATACGGATTTTTCCAGCATAATACCTTAACGGAGGCACCTTCATCCAAGCGGCATACGACTTAAGCAGGAACGCTGTAAACCATTGCCGAATCCCGCCCAGCGTTTGCTTAGGAGAGGCACCAACCGTACTCCCAGCATCTACCCATAACGGATTTCCCTTTCTTCCGAGCCATTGACCGACAGCATACAATCCGATGCCGCCAAGGACTGATGCTCCCAACACGATCAGCAGGATCGACTTAAGCTCCAACCTTCTCCCCCCAATACGAGCCAACAAACCGTTCAAATTCCGCGGCGTCTTCCGGCAGCATCTCCCGGGCCATAGCCTCTCGGGTCTGGCGAGATATCGGTTGCACAGCAACATAACGGCCATTTCGGTATTCCATGATCACCCGTTCCTCATAATTGGCATGATGAACTGAAGTCAATTGACCTCCCGCCGCTGGTTGGAAACCCTGCCCTTCCTGCCCCGCCCTGTTCTCTGGCTCCCGGCGGCAGCATTCAGTGATCCGCTCGATATATCGCCGTCCCGTCATATCGCGGCGCAGGTGCACGTCAAAGTCAATAACGGTAGCAACCTGCAGCTCAGCGACTCGTTCGTCGCGAAACACACCGGTTTTCAGCAGCGAATTGCGCAGCGACTCGATTAGATCGCGAAACGTCTTGGCATGGTGCGTAAAAATAGTGAACAAGCTGGCTACCTGCGCCATCTGCACCATCCAGGCGGCAACCTCGTCCGTGGCGACCTCCCCTAGGATGTGGACGGTACCGTCTGTCTTTTTCTGCAGATCCAATGCTGCTTGCCCGCTCACGTAATCGGTCTCCCGAAAGCTTAAAATGTTGCGTCCGCTGTACAAGCGGCGCAAATGCAGCTCAAAGGACATTTCCTGCACACGCAACGTATATGCGGCATAGATATACTTGACCATCGCCATCAACAGCGTTGTTTTGCCTGATCCCTGCGAACCCGTAATGGAAGTAATCCGGCTGCCCTTCATGAAATATTTCAGCAGCCCGATCGGCAGCTCGGCGTTCTCCCCCTGGATCAAGTGCTCCAACGAGGTGCCAATCATATCGAATTTCCGCACGAAAAAAGCCCACGTCTCTGCAAATGGCGGCCGGACGACCACAATCCGCGAACCGTCCTGCATCTCGTTCACCTTATATCCGTTAACCTCTGATAGTTGGCCTGGCAGATTAAATTTATAGATGTTCTGACAAACGCGTTTTAACTCCGCTTCGCTGCCAAAGGAGAGAAATGACAGGCGGATACTCTTACCTCGATAGAAAATCCAGACGCTCTCCCAAGAACGGGTCAGTTGCTCCCCATCCTCATCCACAGCAAACAAAAACCTGTCGTTCCCCTCGTACCTATGGCCAATGCCAGAGGAAGGCTCAACCGCCCCATATCCGCTTGGAATCCCGCTTACACCGCCGCTCAGTCCGTCGATCCGCATCTCCCGCAGCTCGTCCACCACCGAGAAGCCCTTATACATTTGGTAAACCCGCTGGACGACGAGATCCAGCTTCTCCTGAAACGTCAGGGGGCGATACTCTAAGAAAAAGATACGGTCAATGTCCTCACCGGTAATTTCGTATACGGGGGAACCCTCAGACGTTTTTGGCGGTTTCGCTTCATCCAGCGCATAGTCTTCGATCATTTGCGCTAGACCGTCGGCACCATACTGCTGCTTGTAAAGGTACAACAAGATATCGAAGCGGTCTTGGGCTGTTAACAGCTCCTGGCGATGAAAAGGCAAGATCCGGTCGATATTGTGTTCGTTGATTCCGTAATCTCCTGCCAACATGTCGCGGATAAACGACTTAATATATTGCTTGTCCTTCGGATCCCCATACGCGCAGCCACGAAGCGCTTGACGAAGCTCCGCACGCGCTTTCGCTTTACGGTTCCATGCTTCCTCGCTTAATCCCCAATCCAATCCGCTCGTACGGCTAAGTTCATGCAACCGTTCTTTGATGTAGGTTACAATAGCTGACCATTCGAAGCGATCCTGCCCAGTTGGACGCTCCACTCTCCCAGGTCCCGTCATGTTGGCCTTGCGCCACAAAAAGATCAGTACCGCCAGGACAAGAAGCGTGATGATTAACCCGTTCATCAGCCCATTCACTTTACGCCCCCCTTTCCTTCGGTGAAATGGATGCACTAGTAGTTCCTGCCGCCATTTCCATCAGCATGTCTCCGAGCTCGTAGTATCCTTTCAGTAGAAGCTCACGCTCTCCCCTCCGTTTCGACCAGATCGGAGTTTGGCGAAAATACGCTAAGATGTTCCGGGCATTCCAGGCATCCGAGAACCCGGTATGATACGGAATCCCGATCAGCCTTTGCACGCCGGAATAGCGCCGCTTCAGATTGTTTAGTCCCCAGCGGGACCGGGGATCAAAGGGCGAAATGACGAAAAGCAATTTTCTGTTCGGTTCGCCAAGATAAGAAGCAACATCCGCAAACCATTCATCCATGATTCCCAGTCGATGCGGCAACACAGCGACTAGAACATCTCCTTCGCGCTGCTCCTGCAGCACCTCGCTTAATCGCCGGTTTTGTGCCTGAAGGATCAGGCATCCGTACGATTGTTCGGCAATCGCCAATATTTCAGCGATGCCCTCGTTATCTAGTTCCTTCCTAGCCGAGTCCGCTAACCGCGTCCCGCACACTAGATCAAGGCGTCCGCGCAGCAGCGGAACGGTATAATCGCTCAAGTTGCTCGCCGTTAATCGTCCGCTTGACTGCAAACGCAGCAGCGCATCAAGACCATGCTCTGGGACAGCCCCCTCTCCGAAGGTATCGCTGTGCAAACGTACGGTTTGTCCGATCCCTTCCTCCAAGCCGCGTCCAGTTGGCCCTTCATTCAGCAGGAGCAGTCGCTGCGGAATTCGCAGCCCTAACGTAACGGCGGTAGACACAGCAGCTTCGGCGGCGCCGCCAAGACCGCCATCCCAAAACACAAAGCGGCTCATGCTTGTCTCCTTTCCGCTTTGCGCACAGCACGTTTAGCGACGGTGTGATCCCAGCCTGCCAGCTCACGAAGCAGTTGGCGAAGTGCCCTTTTGTAGGAACGGGAGAAGCTCCGGAGGCGCAACTGCTGCAAATGTTCGTTTTCCAAGTGAGCAGCCCAATTTGACTCGTCCCACGGGATACAGAGTGCTTCGGAGCGCCATTCCAGCGGGAGGTCTTCTAACAGGCCCAGAATATAATGGCTGTTCACCCCGCTGTCGACCGTGCGGATAAAGACCGGTCGAACGGTCAGCCCCCGCAGCTCCGGCCAAAGTTGAAACAAGCTGCGGAACCACTGCGCACTTACCTCGACCTCGTAACGGTCGAAAGTGGTGACCCATACAATTTCATTTGCGGACATCAACCGTTCAGGAGTGAGGCCATTTAGCGTGTCGATGTCCAGCAATTCGTAATCGTATGCTGCAGATGAGTCTTCGCTGCTCGTCTTCATGGAGATCGTGCTCATAAAGCCCGACGTTCCAGTAGCGACATCAAAGCCGTAAAACTCCGTTAACGGAAGATATGAATCTCCATCCCCGATCGAATATCGGTACTTACTGTTCTCCGTGCCGTCCGTTAGCAATACTTTAGAGCCGGACGCAGCCAAAACGCTGCTTAAATAAAGTAACAGGTCACGTTTATCGCTCTTCCCTACGAACAACCATCTTTTCATGCCAATTCATTTCCTCCTCTCATTTCGCTGGATCGAGCTCAAACCGGTCACTGTCCCCAGATGTTCCATCCGAAACGATGTTGCCAGCGGGTTGATCAGCGCCCCGAACCTCTGTTTGCGAACGCGAAACGGTTGTCTGACTATGTGCAAATTCGCTGGCACGCTGTGGTGACATGACGGATAGATCCCGTTCCAAGCCGCTTCGGGCCATATTGCTGAGATTCAGCGTCTGTTCCGCTTTCTGCACGATATTCGGATCTTTGCGAATCAGCTCCATAACGCCTTCGTTCACTGGATATGTCGGGACCGGCTTGCTCTGCAAATTTGGCTCGACATAAGCGAGTGCGTATATCGAGGCCTTATGTAAATAAGCGTCTACAATCGCGCTGGATAACGAGAGAATTTCCGCTTCATCCAGCGTCACCGTGATCGTATCGGAACTGAGGTCCGCTACTTTCTTCTTGGACAGCAAAATATAATCGTGGCCCGTCGGGAATTGAATGCGAATATCAATGACATCGTTCACCTTCAAAACTTGCGGAAGCTGAACAAACGCCATTTCCCGCCAGCGTAAATCGTCCGGGACCGGGGCCTCTTCATAGACGAGTGCCTCCGTCAGTGGTGTCATCGAACGCAGCGCTATCTTGGCGTACTTCCCTGCAATGGCTTCCTGCGATTTAAAGAGGTCCGCTGGCACGCTATTTGCAGGAAGCTCCACCCGTTTTAAGTCGCTTGCCGCAATGCGGTTGCCGGCAGGAATATCCCGTGTAGGTACCCATCCCTGAACTGTCCGCTGCTGTGCCTGATCACGTAAGCTGGCCAACTGGGCTTCATAATCCTGAATAAGGGCTTTCCTCTCAGCATGAACATGTCTTTCCCGCACGAAGGTATACCCCGTAAACAGCGCGCCTGCCGCAACAACACCAACCAATCCGGATAACAGCATTTGCTTCGTTTTTTGCCTTAATCTGGGCATTAGTCTAAAGCACTCCCTTTCTATGGTTTAGCTTTCATTCGCAGTCTGAGTCCTGGCCGTTTGCTCTTCATGAGCAGATGCTCGCAAACCTCCTGCAGAGCAGCCGAAATCGACGGCCCGGGATCAAACGGATTAGGATCCGCAGGAAGGGCATACACGCTCTTAAAGTGAAGTTCCCTGCGAATCCGCCGCAAGCTGGCGGCCGAAGCGAACGGCACACAGATCCTCCAAGATACAGGGATCTGACCTTTGACGTTGAAGGCTTCGACGAAGCGTTCGAGCTCCCCGTACCTCCATTCCGCGCCAGCACCAACGACGATGGACAAGTCTGCGCGGCGGAATTCCTCCAGTAGCTCCTTGCTGCGGGCCGTCCCCAGGTCACAGATGATGCATCCGAAACCTTCCGACAGCATGGAGAGATAGTCGGCACGGGAGGTCAGCTTGGCATAAACCACTTGACCAATGTGAAACCGCCCTCGCTTGTTCAGATCAACTGCGTATTCATCCCCTTCCAGAAGTTGAGCTAACCGAACAAAGGCTGATGATTTAGGATCCATCTCCACGACCGCAACCCTCTTCATGCTGCGCGCCAGCGTGTGGGCGAGTGCAATGGCGGTATGGGTTGCACCGGCCCCGGCTGAGGCAGCGATGACACTGACCAATGCCGGGCGACCGTTGTACGCTACGACTTCAGCCATTCGGGCATTCGAACCTGAATTCGCCGAAGTCGCATCTGATAACCCCCGCAACAATAAGGCCAAGGCCTCACTTACCGCCTCAGCCGAGGCAAACCGGTCCTCCGGGCGAACCTGCAACAGTTTGGACACGATAGGACGCAGCCGTTCGCGGCCATGTTCCCGTAATGCCGCCGCCGCATCGGATGTCCACACCGTATGTCTGCCCCCCGTTCCCATATAAAGTAGAACTGCCCCCAAAGAATACAGATCGGTACGCGCGTCGCTTTGGCGATCACCATATTGCTCCGGCGCCGCGAAGCCAACCGTTCCAAGCTGCACCGTATCTTCCGTTTTCCTAGCCGAATAGGTTCTAGCGATGCCAAAATCTACAAACCGCAGCTCGCCTTTGTCGTCAACCAGCAGATTGGCCGGCTTGACGTCGCGGTGGATCACTGGAGGCTCATGCCGATGTAGATAACGCAGCCCTTCCGCGATCTGCAGACCAAATCGGATAATCAACTCCAGCGGCAGCCGCCCTTCTCTTGCGCGAATAAATTGATCTAAAGGTACGCCCTGGATATAGTCCATCACGATATAGGAATGTCCGTCCCGGTCGGGGTCGATAAAGTCAACAATGCGCGGCAGCCGATGATGATTTAGCGTTATCAGCAGCTTGACCTCCTTAGCGACGGACACCGGTGCTCCTGGTACGTTCAAGCATTCTTTGACCGCCCAAGTCTTTCCCGGTAGCTTGATGTCCTCTGCGAGATACACCCGGCTCATGCCCCCCTGACCAATCAGTTGTTCGATCCGGTAACGTCCGGCCAGTAAGTCGCCAGGAACGAGTTTGGAAACGAACCTCGCCATAACTCCTCCTTTCCTGAACGCAAAAAAAGGAAAGCCTCCTCTCCGTCATTTCCCGGCCATGCGGCCGATAAAAAATGACTGGGGATGCTTTCCCTAATCGCGTTCAATGTATAATTTTGGAATTAGTATAGAACGGCTGGCGACAAATGTAAAGCTTTTTTTAAAACCATTAATTTATTCCATTAATATTTAATCATATACAGCGTGATTTCATCCCGGTTATGAAACAACTGCTTTGCTCTTTGCACTTGCAGCCGGGCCTCCTCAAACTGAGTGATAACCTCCTGAATCAATGCCATCGGTTTCTTCGTCAGCAGCTTCACCGTCACGATGGCAGTTCCCCCCGGAACTAACGCGTATAGCAGCTCGGTCACGAGCTTGGCCGTCAATTTCGGACTCCAGCTCATGTCGCAAACCAACAGATCAAATTGATTTTCCTTAAATTTCACCCGGTTCGCATTGCGCTGCAAAAATGTCAGCTTAGGCGAAGATAACAATGACGGATGCAGCTTCGCCGTATCCACCGCCGTGACGTTCAAACCACGTTCCAGCAGGAACGAAGTCCAGCCCCCGGGTGCCGCGCCGATATCCAGCGCTTCGTGGAACGATTCAAACGGGATTCCAAACGTAGCTTCAGCTTCCAGCAACTTGAACTTCGCCCGCGAGATCTGTCCCTCCTCCTTCCGGAAGCGGATCGCACCGCCGTTCCAGTCGGAGAGGTTATCCTGCGGATGCGCGACACCGGCAAAAATCCGATCCTGCCCCGCAAACACCGAGATGATCCAATCGGCATCCCGCACCACGAATTCCCCAACAGACACGTCTTGCAGTAATTCCTGCAGACGGTCCTTCAGCTCCGGCGCGGTTCCCGGCCATAGCCCGCCGTCCGATTTGCGTGCTTGCACGGCAATTTTCGCACCCGGAAGCCGGAAATCCGCCATCAAATACTTGCGCAGCGGTTCCAGCCATTGCTCTGGATTCACCTCTTCCGATTCCCCCGGACACCATTCCCAATCAACCAGAAATACATGCCGCAAAAAAATCGGCGGATCCTGACGTAGCCTCTGCTGCACATCCTCCGGCATCGCCTGCAGCGAAGCGGCAAAAACTTCGCCGGGAACCAGCATCGTGCTCTTTACGCTGCCAAATATGCGGCGCAGCTCCTCCTGGGCATACGGAGCAAAGCCGTGATTCGCCGTGCATATCCATTTCGATTGCGGCGGCACCTTGCAATTTCGGGCGATTTCCTCCAACCGTTCGAACGGAATTGGCCCATTATGCAGCTTCACATGCTCCGGCAAGCCTTGATAGAGGATTTCGTACATGCTCTTTTTTCCGGACATGCTGGAGGTATGAAGATAAATTTCACGGGGAAAAAGCCCTTCCCGCACCATAGCAGCCGCTAATTCCGTACCGTTAGGTTCATCCGGCCCCATATCGTAATCCAGCGATAAGATGTCTACCTCCGTCAAGCGAAGCAGCTCCAGACACTCCTCGACGGTGCGCGCTAATGTAAATCCCTGCGGACATCGGCGAAAATCGTCCATATATACATGAATCAATAGTGTTCTTCCTTTCCCGCGGTATTTCACTCCAAGCGGAGTCCGGTTATCTCTAGGCCTCCGCCCACCGTCTCACTCGCTCCATATCCTCTTTGTAGGTCCCGTCTTCCCCGGTTTCGCTCTCAAAGATAAGCGGGGTTCTCCGAATCGCGTCGATCTGCAGCAGCCAGCGAAAGCCGGCTTCGCCGATATGGCCCTGGCCCACACGGGCGTGACGGTCCTTTCGCGATAATACCGGGTATTTTGAATCGTTGAGGTGAACGGCGCAGAGACCGTCCCAGAACTTTAGCTCCTTGGCTTTGGCCGCAAAGCTCTCATCCCCTTCACCCCGCCACATCCCCGCCCCAAAAGCATGGCAGGTGTCGAGGCAAAAGCCGATGCGCTCCGAATCCCGGCACAATTTGCGGATTTGGACCAATTCCTCGATCGTCATCCCCATGTCGCCGTGATCACCGGCCTGGTTCTCAATTAACAGCTTCGCCGAACCCTGCCAGCCGGATAGCACATCATTAATACATTGTATAATATTTTGGTATCCTTGTAAGGGGTTTCCTGCCTTAAATGTGCCAAAATGTACCACAATCCCAATCGACCCGCACGCTTCAGCGATTTCCAGATCATTTCGCAACGACTGTACGACTCGACTGTACGCCTCGCCGTCGGCGTCCTTGCTGATCGCGAGATTGCTGGGATAAGGGGTATGCGCGATGGACACCAGTCCGTGTTTTTGGCATAGTGTTCGGCATTGTTCCGCGTCCCGCGGATCAAAGCTTTTGACCGCAAGGCTCCGCGGATTTTTGGGAAAATACTGAAAAGCGCCGGCCCCCATCTGCAGCGCGGCTTTGGCAGCCCCAAGGTAACCGCTTCGTATGCTAATGTGTCCCCCAACCTTCACCTTATCGGTCATGCTGACAGCCCGGGCTGTAAAACACTTTGCGCCCGTTCATTTCCGCTTTGACGATGGTATCTCCGCAGCGTGGACAGGTCTCTCCCTCCCGGTCGTACACCCTGCAGATTTCGTTCGCCCCCCCGGTCAGCTGATCGTCCCGGGTTAACGGCATCTCCATATAACCGCCAGCCTCCGTTGCCTCGATAAGCACATCCCGAACCGCTTGATACAATCGTGAAAAATCTTCATCGCTGAAATTTTGCAGCTTGGCCATCGGCAACAGCTCGGCTGCGAACGCAATTTCATCCGCGTAACAGTTGCCAATGCCGGGAATGACGTCCTGATTGACAAGGGTCGTCTTAAGACTCCCCCGCCGCTTGCGCAGCAGGGCGGTAAACCGTTCTTCGTTCATCCGCCGGTCTAGCAGCTCCGGCCCCAGGTGCGAAAGCAGCTCCTCTGCCTCCTTGGCGCTGTGCAAGTGTAAATGACCAAGACGCAGCCCGATGAAGTACAGGACAAGCTTCTCACCAAAGGTGATTTCCACCTGAGTGCTCCGCTCCGGACGGTCCTCCTTGGAGCCAAGGTACAGCAATCCGCCAAGCATTAAGTGGAGCAACAATCTTCGTCCATTATCCAGATGGAACAACAGGTTCTTGCCTCGACGCTCAATGAAGATGACCTGTCTTCCCATCAGTTCTCGTGCAAAGTCTGCAGCCGGCAAATTCACGGATTTCTCCCGGCCGACGTTCACTCCCGTAATTGGGAGGTCCAAAATATGCTGAGACAGCTGTATTCGATAATTTTCCATCTCCGGCAATTCCGGCATGGTACATCTTTCCCTTCATCCGTATAAGTTCGTTCATTAGTTCATCTCATAAAATAAAACTTGGTCATCCGCTATTTCCGCAAATTCGTTCACGGACTTCCGCAAGATCGCGGCACACCACATCCGCCTCTACACCGGAGGACTTCACGTAATCTGGCAGGTTATCAGCCGTGGTGACGCCGGTTAAGGTCAGAATGGTACCGCAGCCGGCATGCTTCCCTGCAGCGATGTCGGTATTGAGGTTGTCCCCGATCACCGCTACTTCCGAAGCCTCCAAGCCTAGCCGCGCGATGGCAAAATCCATGAGCGGTGCAGCCGGTTTGCCAATCACCGTCGGCTTTACGCCCGATGCAGCTTGAATCGCTGCAGAAATCGTTCCCGCTCCGGGCATTAAGCCCTCTTGAGAGGGCAGCAGCAAGTCCGGATTGGTTAGGATATAACGTGCCCCGCCCCGAATCCAGCGGGCAGCCCGGGTTAACGTTTCGTATGTAAATTGGCGGTCGATGCCTTGCACCACCACGTCCGGATGTTCCAGAACTAACTGCAATCCGGCTTCCTCCAACGCCTTTGTAAGACCCGCCTCACCGATGGCTGCGACTTTACAGCCAGGCTGTTCTTCGGCAATATACTTGGCTGCAGCCACGGCCGATGTACAGACCTCTTCCGCCTGGGCCGATATGCCCATCGCTTCCAAATGCGCGGCGACCTCATCCGGTGTCCGCGAAGAATTGTTCGTCACGAACAGAAAAGGGATTCGCTGCGCGCGTAAGGCGGAGATCAGCTCGTCCGCACCGGGAATCATTTGGGGCCCATGATATAACGTGCCGTCTAAATCAATGAGATAGGCCTTCCAACCCTTTGGCAAAATCCTCATCCTTTCGATACGACCGTGTCTCTATTTATTGTACCTAGGAACCCCGGGGCAGGCAAATTTTCCCGTTCTAGAACTGGGGGAAATGTCAATTCAGAGTTTGACCCCGCCGTTTGGCGTCGAACGATCGCGAACAGTGACAAAAACCGGACTTGTTCCCCTTGGCAAACTTTGAAATGCCCTGTCAGTTCCTGCGCTTTCCCGGAAAATAATTATTTCCGCCCGCAGCGCCGTGCCACCGGATATAGGACATGCTCCCGGGCTAGGTGCGAGTCAGGGAAGACGGAACATGCCTCTTCTTCTAATCGCTGCAGCTGATCGTCTGATTTATAACGCGAGCTAAAATGGGTCAGCAGAAGCTGCTGCACACCGGCTTCCTTGGCGGCTGCTGCCGCTTGCTTTGCCGTGCTGTGGTGATAGTCATGAGCCGTCTTCGCCAGTTCATGCAAAAAAGTCGCCTCATGCACCAGCATATCGGCGTTTTGAGCCAAGGTTAACACGGACTCACACGGACGCGTATCGCCGAGTATGGTGACAATCCGGCCGGCTTTGGGCATTCCCAGCACATCCTTCGCATGAACCGTCTCGCCATTTGGTGCAACCACGCTTTCACCGCGTTTGAGCTTGCCGTACAGCGGGCCTGGACGAATGCCGCAGCGCTCCAGCACAGCGGAGTCTAGCTTCCCCGGCAGATCTTTTTCGATCACCCGATACCCGTAACTGTCAATCCGGTGCTCCAGCAGCGCCGCTTCAACCCGAAACGAATCGTCCTCGAAGAGGACTCCGCCCTGGTGCTCCACAAGCTCGAGCTTATAGTTAATCCGCGATTCGCTGAGCGACAGCGCCGTTTCTACGAATTTTTTCAGTCCTTTGGGACCGTAAATGACCAAGGGGGTATCCCCGCCCTGATAAGCACGGCTCGAAATGAGCCCGGGCAGGCCAAACAAATGATCACCATGCAGATGGGTGATAAAAATATATTCCAACTTGCTTAATTTCAGCGGCGAACGCAGGATCTGATGCTGGGTGCCTTCACCGCAATCGAACAGCCAGAGCGAACGGCGCTCCTCCAGCAGACGCAACGCCACTGAAGTCACGTTCCGCTCCAAGGACGGTACCCCTGCATTTGTCCCTAAAAAGTAAAGTTCCATGCCATTTCGTCCTTTACGCTAGAATGGTTCATCGATTCATATACAGATTGCCAAAACCCTCCGAAGTTCGGAGGGTTTTGCAAAGGGTTGTTTACGGGCTTAAATCCCGGCTTTGTCCACATTGAAATATTGCGCTTCAGGGTGTGCAAAGACCATCGCCGAGACGGATGCCTCCGGTTCCATCATGAAGCCCTCCGTCAACGTGACGCCAATGTCTTCCGGATGCATTAAGTCAAACAGCAGCTGCTGGTCTTCGAGGTCCGGGCAGGCCGGATAACCAAACGAGACGCGAATCCCTTGATAACGCGCTCCATGCCGCTGTTTCATCGTCATATTCGCCGGATCTGGGAAGCCCCACGTATCCCGCATAATATGGTGAACCCGCTCCGCCAGCGCTTCAGCCAGCTCCAACGCTACCGCCTGCAGCACGTGGGAGCGCAGATACTCGCCTTCATTCTTCCACTTCTCAGACAATTCACGAACGCCTTGTCCCGCCGTTACAACCAGGAAACCAACGTAATCCATTTGCCCGCTGTCCACGGACTTCAGGAAATCCGCCAAGCACAGGTAAGGCTCGACCTTCTGTCGAGGGAAGCTAAACCGCTTGATCACCTTGCCAGGTTCAGCCGGATCGTAGATCAGAATATCGTTACCGGACGATTGCGCCGGGAAGAAGCGATACATCGCCTGCGTGCGAATGATGCCGTCCGTGACCGCTTCGAGCAGGATTTGATCCACCGTCTCCTTCAGTTGAACTGCCTTTGCCTCACCTGCCGCCAGCTGCTGCTCCACCGAACCGCGGAGTCCAAGGTGATGACCTAACAGCATCTGCATGTTGATATAAGGCGTAATGTGACCAATCGGATAATCGCGCAGTACGTGACGTTCCAGATCTGGCGGAATAAATACCGGCGCATCGGTGGAAATCTTGGAACGCTCCACGCGCGTAAGCTCCGGCAGCGGCTCTGCAACGGCTACAACGCGATCCGCTTCTTTCTCCGCATCCACTTCAAGGCGCATCTGCTCCCGTGCGACCGGATCCATCAGCTTATTGGCCAAATCGAGGCCGTCCATCGCATCTTTGGCGTACAGGACCAAGCCGTCGTACTCCGGCCGGATCCGCGTCTTGGTAAACTTGCGGGTGAGTGCCGCGCCGCCCACAAGGATCGGGACGTCGATGCCTGCATTCCGCAAATCCTGCGCCGTCGTGACCATTTGCTGAGCCGATTTCACCAGCAGGCCGGAGAGTCCAATCGCATCTGCTTTCTCTTCCCGATACGCCTCGATAATGCGTTCCGGTGGTACTTTTATACCCAAATTCACAATTTGGTAACCGTTATTAGACAGAATGATCTCAACTAGGTTTTTGCCGATATCATGGACGTCGCCCTTTACCGTCGCCAGCAAAATTTTCCCCTTCACGCTGGTTTCGTTCTTCTCCATAAACGGTTCCAGGTACGCAACCGATGCCTTCATCACTTCGGCACTTTGCAACACCTCGGCAACGATCAGCTCATTGTTATTAAATAACCGGCCCACTTCTTCCATTCCTGCCATTAGCGGACCATTAATAATTTCGAGCGCAGTATATTTTTTGAGCGCCTCGTCAAGGTCAGGAATTAATCCTTCCTTGGTACCTTCCACAACATAGGAAGCCAAACGTTCCTCCAACGTGAGCTGAGTGGTTGTCTCGGCCTTCTCCACCTTCTTGTTCCGGAAAGCAGCTACAAAGGCAGCCAGCGTTTCATCATTAGTATTATAGATCAATTCTTCCGCCAGACGGCGCTCCTCTTCCGGAATTTTGGCGTAGCGCTCCAGCTTCTCCGTATTGACGATCGCGTAATCCAGTCCTGCTTTGGTGCATTCATACAGGAAAACGGAGTTCAAAACCTCGCGGCCGGCTTCCGGCAAACCAAACGATACGTTACTGATGCCCAGCACGGTATGAACCTTCGGCAACGCTTCTTTGATCAGGCGGATCCCTTCGATCGTTTCCTTGGCCGATCCAATGTACTGCTCATCCCCTGTACCCACGGGGAACACGAGCGGATCGAAGATGATATCTTCCGGTTGAAGACCATATTTGTGCACGAGCAGATCATAGGAGCGTTTGGCAACCTCAAGCTTATCCTCCCGTGTGATCGCTTGCCCGCGTTCATCAATCGTACCAACGACCACCGCCGCCCCGTATTTATGAATTAACGGCGTGACGCGCTCGAACTTCTCTTCGCCATCCTCTAAGTTAATCGAGTTAATAATTGATTTGCCCTGGCAGTATTGGAGAGCAATATCCAGCACCTTCGGATCAGTGGTGTCGATCATGAGCGGGACTTTCACTTTTTTGACGACCAATTCCAGGAACTTCTTGATATCCTCCGCTTCATCCCGATCCGGGTCCTGTACGCACACATCAACTACCTGTGCCCCGTTCTTCACTTGCGCCCGGGCGATCTCCGAAGCTTCTTCGTATTTGCCCTCCACGATCAGCCGTTTAAATTTGCGCGAACCCAGAACGTTTGTTCGTTCTCCAACCAGATAAGGCCGATTGGCCGATTCGATATAGACCGGCTCAATGCCGGAAAGTGCCGGCAAATGGCTGCCTGTCAGCTCGCGTGGTCGGTAATCCTTCAGCGTGTTCGCTAACGCTGCGATATGGGCAGGCGTCGTTCCACAGCAACCTCCGGCAATATTCAACCAGCCCTGCTCGGCAAAAGCGGACATCTTCTGCGCGAGCGAATCCGGGGACTCATGGTAGATGCCATTTTCGTCTGGCAAACCGGCATTAGGGTGACAGCTGACCGCCGCTTTGGCTAGTCCGGATAAAGTGCGGATATGGTCGCGCATGAACTCCGGACCCGTTGCGCAGTTGAGTCCAATGGAGATGGGATTCAAATGCTCCAACGAAATGTAGAAGGCTTCGATATTTTGCCCCGCCAGCGTCGTCCCCATCGGCTCAATGGTGCCGGAGATCATCAGCGGCAACGTTATTCCGGTTTCAGCAAAAGCCTGTTTGATTCCGATACTCCCTGCTTTCACGTTCAGCGTATCCTGTGAAGTTTCCAGCATCAGCGCATCAACGCCGGCTTCGATTAATGCCGCTGCTTGCTCTGCATAGCTGGCCGTCAACTCGTCGAACGTCACGCCGCCGGTAACGGACAATGTCTTGGTCGTTGGTCCCAAGATGCCCACCACGTAGCGCGGATGATCCGGGGTACTGTATTTTTCCGCGGCTTCAATCGCCAGCTTGGCCGCAGCCATATTGATTTCACGTGCCTTATGCGGAATATCGTATTCAGCCAGCACGACGGATGTCGCGCCGAACGTATTCGTTTCGATCAAATCAGCACCTGCTGCGAGATACTTCTCGTGGATGCCACGGATCACATCCGGACGGGTGAGCACGAGCATTTCGTTACAGCCGTCCAGCTCTTCACCGCCGAAGTCGGCTGGAGTCAGGTTCTCCTGCTGAATCATGGTGCCCATGGCGCCATCGAGGATCAATATTCGTTCTTTCATTCTTTCGAGCAGGCTTGGTTTACTCATGTTCATGTCCCTCCCGTAAAACGTTAGAATATAGTTTAACAGAATAAAGCGTTGAAGAAAAGAGAGTTCCACGAAAACTCCCAAGCTCTGTACCCAATTTAAGATATTGTTCTCCCATCGGTCATCCCCGAATTAAAATCCGAACAACCTAGAAATCCTTATCTTTAAAAGTTCGGAAATTCGCCTCATTAGGAGGACATAATAATGAAAAAGCCGCCTTCTCCAAAAGGAGAACAGCAGCTTCCTTACAGATGACCACCGATTCAGTTGTCAGCTTATTCCACCGTGAATTGCTTCGAAGGCATGGAGTGCTGATCGCGAGCCGTCACATGGGAAATCACTTCATAAGTCCCGGGCTCCTTGAATGTATGCTCCAGCACATAGGTTCCGTTACCGGCACTCTTCACTTTGACCTGATTGTGCTTCGCGTTATCGTCCGCCGTATTCCAAAATTCGAACATGACTTCCTTCGCATCGTCCACGTTCTCGCCGTGGTGGGTCACTTTGGCCGTAAACGTTACCGGTTCACCAGCTTTGGCTGCGGATGGCGTTACGTCAAGCTCGACTTGAATCGGCTCCAGTGACGTATCCACCGCTGAAGCAGACGGCGATTCACTGCGGCCGCATCCCGCGACAACAATGAACGCAAGCACGATGGCTACAAGCAGCCCGGTTTTTCCCTTGATTCGCATTCAGATTCCCTCCTTCCACCGCCTAAGAATGCCTCACTGCTTGTTTGCTTCAATCCAAACTCGCGTTATGCCAATTTCTCTAAAAGGCCATGGAGTTCGGACAAATGTTTGATCTCATAATCCGGTACGATATCGCCGGTAAGCGCTTTGCCGTCCCGATTAATCCAAACGGCCGTCATCCCCACGCTAAGCGAACCTTTGATATCCGTCGTCAGCTTATCGCCGACCATGATCGCTTCATTCGATTGAATCCCTAACCGTTCCAGAGCATGCCGGAAAATGGACGGGTCCGGTTTCCCCTTGCCGAAATTTCCGGAGATCACAATCTCATCAAAATAAGGCGCCAGCTCAGGCACTCCGTCCAGCTTCTCCTGCTGCAATGCCGGACAGCCGTTCGTGAGCAATAGCAGCTTCACCTTGCCTTGCAATTCCTTCAGAACTTGAAAGGTCTCCTCATACACATGAGGCCGGGCACGCCGTTCGCGTCCAAACTGTTCCGCCAATTCGCCGGCCAGCTCCTCGTCATCAACGCCAAGCGCAAGCAGACCGCGCCGCCAGGATTCCTTGCGATAGGTTGGAGCTAACTGCTCCAGCTGACGGAATTCCGGTTGTTCTCCGGCAGAGAACGTCGCCCATAACCCCTCAAACGGATTGATTCCAATCATCGTCGTGAAAGGATACGTTTCGTAGGATTCATACAGCCCCCGCGCTTCCCGGCGTACGGCTTCTTCCAATTGCTCGGGGTTTAATCCATTAATCTTAGACGCAGCGCTTTCACACGTTGCAGCAAAGGCTTCTTTTACGCTCCGTTCATCCCAGAGCAGCGTGTCATCCAGGTCAAAACATACCGCCTTGATCGTCATTCGTCCCAACCCTCTCCATTCATATCGCAAGTGTATTTAAAAGGATTATTCCTTCTCCAGCTTCACATGATGGGTGTCAGCATACAACTGCAGGCGCGCAGCCATCGCTTCCGTATCAAAACGGTTGCGGGTGCGGTAGAACACCCACTTCGGTTCCCGCGTCTTCGGTTCAATGACGATTTTGTTCCGGCTCACCTTGATCTTACTGATGTTACCGGCATCCAACATCCGGTCGCGGTTAAACTTCGAAGTGTACAGCCAGCTCTTGTTCACGCGTAAATATGGCTTACGCAGGAAGATCACCAGGGCCAGTACGAAATACAAAAAGATCGTCGCCCAGAACAATACCGAGTTCACTTCCTCTGTATTACCGATCAACCCGACGATGGCATACAGCAGAGCTAACAGAACCAAGGCGGTAGGCAAAATGAAATTCCGCCCTTTAAATACGTCGCCTTCCCCATTTGCTCCAAGCGAAGTACGAGGGTTCCGCGTCCCTTGTCCGACATTGGGACCTTTGCCTTTCTTATACATTCTTCGTTGATTGCGTTCTACTTTTCGGTCAAACGACCCCATACCTGTTCCTCCCTATTTATCTACAATCTCGATTGACTCGAGCTGTTGCCGAAAATTTCTGCGAACGTTTTGCAGATACGTTTCCCGAAGCTGGGCTCTTTCCAAGATCTCATCTTGCGATAATCCTTCTTGTTTCGCTTTGCGAGCCAGCTCGTTAATCCGCTTAACCAAAGCATCAATATCCATAATTCCACCTGCTTCTTTATATACTATGCTTCCCATGATGTCTCACAGGGCATTAATTCTTACTTTGACATGAGAAAAAGAGCTTGTCAAGGCGCGGCAACCCCT
>NZ_GG695985.1:0-31232 GCF_000159955.1 Paenibacillus sp. oral taxon 786 str. D14
GAAAACATGTTAACGGCAATTCGCAAAGAGATGAGAAGTTTTTGGCGTAATGAAGAGGGGCTTGGAATGCTGGAAATGATCTTGATTATCGCGGTGATCGTTATTATCGCTGCGATCTTCCGCAAACAGTTGAAGGCGATTATTGAGAGCTTGCTCGATAAAGCCAAGACGAAAACGGAAAACTTCATGGACGAGACTTAAGAATGAAGCTGTGGCAGGATCAACGCGGGGTCTTTACGGTTGAAGCTTCTTTGGTGCTTCCGTTGATTTTTTACACGGTGCTGATCCTTCTGTTCTTCTGTCTTTACCTTTACCAACAGGCGTTGTTGGGACAGGCTGCCATCGTTGCGGCGGAGCGAACCGCTTATACCTGGGATAACAGCTACCGGGACGGCTTAACCGGAGCCTATGCCGATGGGAAGTACGACTCCCTCTACTGGCGCCTGGGGGATGACGGGTTGCTGCAGGCGATTTTTGGCGGGGACGGCGGCGACAGGGCAGTGAAGCTGGCATTGCCTGCGGATGCAGGTGATGGAGAGGCTCAGTCGCTTCCGCTGAAGAAGCTGAATCGGACAGGGGCCAGGCTGCCTGAAGGCATCGACGGGGAGATGCGCTATGACAACCGGCTGCTGCTGCGCAAGGTAAGTGTTGCGCTGGATCGGTTCGTCCCGCTGGCTCCGTTGGAGGCTTGGATTGACGATATCCATCAGCGCAGCCGCGCGGAGTCTTATGTGGTCGAGCCGACGGAATGGATTCGGACCGTTGAGCTTGCGCGATATTATGGCGAGAAGTTCCGAAGCGGCAAAGGTGAAGAAGGAATGGACAAGCAGGAAGCGCAGGAAGCGTTGATACGGTTTGGAAAATAACCGGAAGGAGAAGGAGGCGGAGATGTCGGTGTTTTCACGGAATCGCTCGGAGCAAGGGGCGGTTACGGTATTTTTTATCGTAATTTTTGCCGCGGTGTTTGCGTTTGTCGCCCTGTTTATCGATTTCGCCCGCATGTTCGCTTTGCAAGCACAGGTGGAGACCTTGGCGCATGCGGCTTCGAGATCCGTCCTGTCCGCATATGATCGCGAGTTGGCTGAACGGTACGGCATATTTGCATACGGGCAAACGGACGGGAATTACATCATGTCGAAGGTGCTTCAAGACCAATTTGAGCTGGTCCGGCAAAAGGACGGGTTCCCTTTGCTAAATGCAAGGCTGGATTCCTCCACCGCCAGCTTCATGCATCCAATCGGGACTTACCCGGTGTTCGAGCAGCAAATTCGCGAGCAAATGAAGTATCGGGCGCCCATCGACGTTACCATCGAGCTGCTTAATCGCTTTAAACCGATGGCCGGAGTGATGAAGGAAGCCTCTAATACGGTAGATTTGCTGGGGAAGTTGCAGAAGCTTTACGACCAGCGGGAGGCCAAGCTTGATGAGCTCTTGGAGCTGCAGCGCCAAGCCGCCAAGACGGTGGAGTCTTATGCGAAGGTGCTGTCGGGAGGCGGCGGGAGCGGCAGTCTCTCCACGTTGGCCGATGCCACAGCCGAATATCCTGAATTTGTGAGCCAAGTTGAGGCGGATGAGGGCCTGGAGCCGGAGGATCGGATGTATACAGCGGAAATCAGCCGCTACCGTTCTGCAACCAGCGGGTTGTTTGCTGCATTGGATCGCGCTTTGCGTACTGCAGAGCAGAGGCATGCATCGTACCTGCCGCAGGCGAAGTCGCTGCTCGATGAAGCGCGGCGGATCAATGAGCAGATGCGGCAAACGATCGCGGAGGCGGAAAATCGCCCGGAACAAGCGGCCTATAACGAAGTATCCGTCGGAACGAGCACCCGCAGCGGCAGCTCGGATCCGGTTGGCGAGGGAGCGGCAATCACCGAGATCCGGGCTCAAGCCGATTCGTTGCTGCTGTCCGATGAGTTATTCGCCGGCCTAGCCTCAGATATGGATCGGCAGACCGCGGCATTCGCTGAACTCCGGAGCGTGGGAAGCGCGCTGCTGGCGCAAAGCGGCTCCGTATTATCCGCCACAACTCCGCCCAGCTCTTTCTCTTCGAGCGTGAATAGTGCTGTCAGAGTAAGTGATGCCTATCTGCGTCAATTCGTTACTTCCGGCTCAAGCAATGTTTTAGAAGCGAGTGCATGGAGATTGGATGCCCATCGGTCCTCTGACAAGGAGCGGAAGGCCACAGAGCAGGCGGCAAGTGCAACACTGAAGGATGCAGCCAGTTGGATCCGCAAGATCGAACAGTTCAAAAACGGATTAAGTGAACATCAAGCGAAATTCGATCAGCTGAAGGCGAAGATGGAAGCGAACCGTTCGTTGAACCGTTCCGTGGCTGGCGAGGAGGCTGGGTCTACGAGCGTAAACGATGATCCGAGCGAGGCAGGACGCACCTCCATGGGGATCATGGACAACATCTATGGCGGGTTGGCGGGCCTGATGGGCGGCATGTCGGATTCCGTTTATCAAATGGAATACGTTGCGAGTTATTTTCACTTCCTCGATGTCAGTGTCTTAAACGGTCTGTTTGAGGGCAAAGGCCAAACGGACCCGCTGGAAGTGATCCGCAGACAGCTGGCACCGGAAAGTCAAGAGGTCGAGTATATTCTGTACGGCGTGCATAATCCGGCGGGGAATATCGCGGCTGCGTTCGGGGAGATTTTTGCCATGCGGCTGGCCATTCGGACGATGGAGGGCTTAGTGAAAAATGCGGCAAAAGGCAATCCGCTGCTGGTTTTTGCTGCGGCCTTGCTGTACGGAGCGCAACATGCGCTGCAGGACATGATTTCTTTAACCCGGGACGGAAAGATTCAATTAAGCGACTATCTGAAGGTCGATCTGACCTACCGGGATTATCTCAGATTATTTCTGCTGCTCCATGGCCGGAGCGAACAACGATTGTCGCGGATGCTGGCCGTGATCGCGCTTAATACCGGGGTGGATCCGGCGGAACGGTCCACATATGTCCAAGGGAAGGTAACCGTGGCGATGCCGTTATGGTTTTTGCCGGGAGTAAGCAAAGCGCTGGGGAAAGTCGGCATATTGAAAGGTCATGTGGAAGGAAGCCAGTATTATGTGGCCAAGCAAGCGGATTTTTCATATTAAGGGAACGATGTCGCGCCGCTTCCGGAAGAGATTTTCGGAAGGAAGCATCACTCTGGAAGCCGCCCTAGTCGCTCCGGTGTTTGTGCTGGTTGTATTCTGGTTTGTTTTTCTCGTCCATATGACGCTGCTTTACGGACAACTGCATCTGACCGCAGCAAATGCTGTGAAACAGATCTCTGCTCATATTTATCCGGTGGCGCTCGCAGTCCAGGCTCAGCATAGTGAGGGACAAGAGGAGAAAGCTCCAGCCGCAAAGCCGGGTGATGAGAACTCAGGAGTTTCTTCGGCTGGGGGATCCGATGTCCCAGAGAGTACAACGGAAAGCGGTCCGTTTTCCTGGCAGATGCCGTCCCTGTCCCTGGAGGAATGGGCGAGGCAATATGCGTCCAACTTGCCGGAGCCGCTGTCGACATGGGTAATGGATGCTGCACTTAAAGGTGACGAACCGCTGCAGGAGCTTAAAACGAAAGTGTCCGGGGCCGTATTGGACCCGTTGGTCAAGCCGATGCTGCGCCCTTTTCTTCGCGGCACCCTGCTGGAAGAAGAACGTCTGCATGTCACCCGCGTTACGGTTCCGGATTTGAAGACGGGGAAGCAACCTTACTTTGGCCTCGAGTTAAGCTATGAGCTGCCTTTAAAGGTACCGCTTATCGGCCGGCAACTGGTGCTGCAGACAAGGGCGGAGGAGCGGTTGTGGATCGGCGACACCGGGGAGCTGGATCCCGGAGCTGGAAGCGGTGAAGATCAAACGGGTCAAGCGGCGGTCGTGATCGCTAAGCCCGACCCGGCGTACGCCGGACACCGAGCGACGGTTCTGGCTCAGGTTGCTCCGGGGTCAACCGCCAAGCTGACCGTGTATTACAAAAGCGGGGTCAGCCAAGCGAAATATTTGGGTGAGGCGACGGCGGATGACCAAGGCCAAATCAGCTGGACTTGGCTGGTCGGAGGAAACACCACGCCGGGGACGTGGAGTTTCGTGATTGAAACGGAGGAAGGCATACGTACGACGGCCACGTTCGAGGTGGTAAGCCCGCGTTCGCAATAGGAAAAGGAGTGAGGAACGGATGATTGAGATTTGGGGTTGTTTGCTGATGTTGCTTGCAGCCTTCGTAACGGATTTAAGAACGATGAAAATTCCTAACGTGATTACGGTTACGGGCATTTTCACCGGACTGTCTTATCACCTGTTAACGGACGGGTGGAAAGGCGCCTGGTTTTCAGCGGCCGGGGCGGCCACCGGGTTTGGGCTGATGTTTGCGCTGTATTTGCTTCGTGCGGTCGGAGGCGGCGATGTCAAGCTGTTTGCAGGAATTGGGGCCTGGACGGGCATCGCTTTAACTTTATCGACGATGATGTATTCGATATTGGCCGCCGGGTGCATCGGTCTGATCCTCTTGATTTGGCGCCGGGAAACCGGGCATCGTCTGCGCCGGATTGCCGGCAGCCTCCTTGGAGCGGCGATGCTGCGCAGCCCGGCCCCCATCCAGGCAGTCGCCAAACACCAACTTCAGTTTCCGTTTATGCTGGCTGTGGTGCCGGGAGCACTACTGGCGATTTACTATATGTAACGTATGGGGAGGGATGGAACATGCCGGAGCTGATTACTGATTTTGTCCGGGACGGCGGTACCTACATGATCCTGCAGACGCAGGAGGGGCTGAGGCCGGAAGATTTGAACCGCGTTCAACGCTCCATGCTGGCCGCGGTAACCGTACCAAATCTGCTGCGGCTTGATATCCGTGAAATCGATTATCAAATCAGCCTGCATTATGATATCACCGGAAAAAGAATGCTCTCCCAGTGCCTTCGCAGCGACAAGATCAGTATGCCGGAGTTTTACGGTTTACTGCTCCAGGTGGTTGCTGTACTGGAGGACAGCAAGAGGTATATGCTGTCTCCATCCGGTTTTTTATTGGATGAGACGTATATTTTTGTGGAGGAGCCGTTGTCCAGCGGGGCCATGTATTTTACATATATCCCTTGGAAGGAAGCGCCGCCCGAACCCCCGCTGTCTCAGTCGCTGCTATCGCTGATAACCCGGATGCTGACCTGTGTCTCCCGGGTCGAGGGGGATGGAATCCCGCAGTTGGTCCGATTATGCGGAGATGAGCTTTTTTCATTGGGAGAACTAAAAAAAATGCTGCTCAATTTATTGTCGGAGGAGCCGGACGCCAAGTCCATGGGCGGTGAGCGGGTTGGGGAGAGGAAATCTATTCTCAACGATCCGTCTCCAAGATTGGCAACGTCATCACCACTTTCGTCCCCCCGTTCTGCCGTCGTTAAGGAATATGTTCCTATTGGGGATCAGGCCGAATCGGGAAAATGGGCCGGGGCCGCTGCATCGAATGCCCATGATGCAACTGATGCAAGTTCAATAAGGGAAGCTTGGCCAGGTCTCGATGACGCGGAGGCAACGGGAGAGACGCGAATTAAACCAACCTACCTTGTACTAGGTCTCATTCTGGTCGATGCTTTAGGTTGGAAGTTTCTCTATCTCGATCGTCCCGGAACATTGGGGTTAGCGCTTGGCGCTATGCTTACCGTATTGTTAGGGGCGGCGGGGGTAGTGTTATGGCGTAAGTTTTGCAGCAGTTCCGCCAGCCTGGAGGAAGAAGAGGCGGAAGTTGATCACAAGGTGGCCTCCGGGCCGCTCGGAACTTCGCATTCGTTGGACTTCACGGACGAACGGCATTTTGGCTCATCATTCTTCGGCAGAAATGCCGCAATGTCGGAACGTTCGGGTTCTGCGGCGGAGGCCTCGATGGAGTCGTTTGTGCCCCGGCTAGGCCTTCCGGACATGATGATGGAGCCCTCCGGTTCCGCCATGCCTGAGCCGGAATCCGAAGCGAGGTTATCGCCGCCTACGGTTCTGCTGAGCCGGACCGGCCTGGCAGGACAGGACAGCCCGGCCCGTGAACGCGTTCCGCGCTATTACTTGGAGCGGTACGAGTCTTTCGGCGGTGCGGCGGAGCGAATTCCACTGACGCCGGGCAGCTTTGTGATTGGCCGCTCCGAAGACATTGCGCAATACGTAGAGAATACTTCTGGTGTCTCCCGTGCCCATGTGGAGATCTTGGTGACTTCGCACGGCTGTACCTTAAAGGATCTCGGTTCAACCAATGGAACCTACCTCAACGGGGAAAATGTGGCACCCTATAAAGAATATCCTTTGCAAGCTGATGACGTGTTCGTGTTGGCGGAAACGAGGTTTAAGTTTGGAGTGGAAGCGGCCTGAACTCAAATTTGAAATGACCGTAGATTCTCACCGGAAAAGCAGGTATAATGAACGAGAATTATTCTCAATTACAACTTATATACACGGCTTACTGGAAAATTGATTAAAGGATGGTTCTCGACATGTCTGCATTAACCCAATCTTCTAAGCCTCGCTTGCGCTCCCGTCCCTTGGCGGCAACGTTGATTCTGATCGGCGGCGCGGCGTTGCTGCTATTTGCGATCAGCCTCTCGATTTCCGTCGGGGCGGCGGATATTAAACTCGCGACCGTCTGGGATGCGTTGTTCCACTTTCAAGCGGAACAAACCCAGCATCAAATTATTATGGAGCTGCGTCTCCCGCGCGCATTAGCCGCTGCTATGATCGGTGCGGCGCTTGCGGTAGCCGGTGCGATTATGCAGGGGATGACCCGCAACCCGATGGCCGATTCGGGCTTGCTGGGGCTTAACTCCGGGGCCGGCCTGGCGCTGGCTATTTGCTTCGCATTGATGCCGGGAACTCCGTTCCTGCTGACCATGCTGTACTCGTTTATCGGGGCTGGTCTGGGCGCTGGGCTCGTATTTGGCATCGGCTCTTTGACCAAAGGAGGCCTGTCCCCGGTCCGGCTGACCTTGGCAGGCGCGGCTGTCAGCATGCTGCTGACCGCGATCAGCGAAGGCATCGCCATCTATTTTAAGATTGGACAGGATCTTGCCTTCTGGTACGCCGGTGCGATTGCTGGTGCCAACTGGTTGCAAATCAAGATGGTTTCGCCCTGGGTATTCGCAGGTTTGCTTTGCGCCTTGCTGCTGTCAAGATCCATTACCCTGCTGAGCCTTGGCGAAGAGGTGGCAACCGGTTTGGGTCAAAGAACCGGCTTAATCAAGGTGCTTGGCATGATCATCGTCTTGATCCTTGCCGGCAGCGCTGTTTCAATCGTTGGCGCGATCGGCTTTGTGGGCCTGATGGTTCCGCACGTCGCCCGTTTTCTCGTTGGCGTGGATTACCGCTGGGTTATCCCTTCCTCAGCGCTGCTTGGCAGCTTGCTGATGGTGTTTGCGGATATTTTGGCACGACTGGTTCATCCGCCGCATGAAACGCCGATTGGCGCGCTCATCGCTGTCATTGGAGTACCGTTCTTCCTCTACCTTGCGATGAAGCAGAAGGGGGGATTGGAATGAACCGGATCGAAGCTCCTTTGCATTTGCGGCAAAAAGCCCGCAAAGCTTATATCGTAATGACCGTATTTGCGATACTGATCATTGCGGTGTTCATTTTTAGCATGAACACCGGGTATATCCGGCTGTCGCCAATGGATGTATTTAAGACTTTGTTTGGAATGGGGACGGACAAACAAGAGCTGATTCTCTACGAATTCCGGTTGCCGCGGATCGTCATTTCCGTGCTCATCGGGATGGGCATGGCGGTTGCGGGCTGTATCTTCCAAGGGATTTCCCGGAACCCGCTGGCCGATCCCGGCGTGCTGGGGATTAATGCCGGAGCCGGCCTGGCGGTAACGCTGTTTATTTCTTTTTATCCGACGACGGCCAGTGCGCCCGTCTATTTGATGCCGGTCTTGGCTTTCCTCGGATCGGCTGGGGCAGCCACATTAATTTACGTGCTCTCTTTCAAAAAAAATTACGGGTTGCTCCCGATTCGGATGGTGCTGGTCGGGATCGCGGTAGCCGCTGGCATCAACGCGGCGATGATCGTGCTGCAGCTGCGGCTGCGTCCCGAGAACTTCCAGATGCTGCAGATCTGGTTGGTTGGCAGCATCTGGGGGACGTCTTGGAAGTACGTGCTGGCGCTGCTGCCTTGGCTGATCGTGTTGCTGCCCTACGTGTTCTTGAAGTCCCGCGCGCTGAATGTGCTTAACCTGGGGGATCAAACTGCAACAGGCCTCGGCACTTCGCTGGAACGCTCCCGTTTGGGCCTCCTGGCGGCTGCAGTTGGCTTGACCGGCTCCTGCGTTGCGGTGGGCGGCGGTATCTCCTTCGTTGGGCTGATTGCGCCGCACTTGGCCCGCCGATTGGTCGGGCCCAAGCATGAGTATTTGCTCCCGGCCTCCGCGCTGGCCGGCGGCTTGCTAGTGATCCTGGGCGACACGCTGGGCCGATGGGTCCTGCAGCCGGCTGAGATCCCAACGGGGATTGTGGTGGCGATCATCGGCGCACCGTATTTCTTGTACTTGTTAACGAAGTCTCGAGTGTAATAGATAGAGAGAAGCAAGATAAAGGCCCGGAGAACTGGATGTTCCAGTCCTCCGGGCCTTTTTTCATTGGGATTACTTCAGATCGGCGACGGCGGATTCCAGATCGGGGAAAGCGAAGGTGAATCCTGCGTCCAGCATAGCTTGGGGGATGACCTTCTGCCCCTCGAGCAGCAGCAAGGACATCTCGCCTAAACCCGTTCGGAGCACTGGTGCCGGGAGCGGCAGCCAGAAGGGACGGTGATGCAAGCGGCAGACCGTGCGTCCGAATTCCCGGTTCGTCACCGGCTGTGGACTTACCGCGTTCACCGGCCCGTGAATGGACGGATGCGTTGCACAATAATCCATCAGCCTTACCATGTCTCGCAGGTGAATCCATGGGACCCATTGCTTGCCGCTGCCGAGGCTACCTCCAAAGCCCAGCAAATAGGGCAGACGCATCAAGGGGTAAGCGCCGCCATCCCGCCCCAGCACGACTCCGGTGCGCAGCTTAACAAGGCGGACTCCACGGAACTCCCGGTCCGCCGTCTCTTCCCAGGCCGCAGTCACCTCGGCGAGAAAATCGGGAGGCGGCGATGGGATCGCGGTGCTCTCGTCAAACGCTTCGGTGAACGAGGGGCCGTAGATCCCCACAGCGGAGCCTTGCACGACAACCTCGGGCTTTCGCTTCATTCGCTCCACGGCGCGTGCTGCCGCCCGGGTGGACTCCAGGCGGGATTCCAATATCCGCCGTTTCGCCTGCTGTGACCACCGCTGGTTCAGCGTAGCTCCGGCCAGGTTGACGATCATTGAGGCGCCATCCAGCAACGAGGGGGTCTGCTCAACCTCCGCCCATGTCACCGAGGTAAGCCTCTCATTCCTATAGGTCGCCTCTTGCAGCCAGCGATTTCCCTTGGCCGTCCTCCGCGTAACGACCATAACCTCATGTCCAAGGTCCAGCCAATACTCGGCTAAAGCCCGGCCGATAAACCCCGATCCCCCGAAAATGACCGCTTTCATGCGGCAAAACCTCCTTCATGCAAAAACATCCAGCAACCTAGTGCAAAACAAGGTGCCGGATGTGATTTTGCGCGGGTAGATGTTTATTTGTTCATTAGATGTTGGTAAGGGCGATAATCGATCTGATTTTTCTCCAAAAACTTGACGAGGAACTTGTTGTCGCGTTTCGGCGTGGCTATGATATAGCCTCGGATGCAGTGCTCCTGCGTAACCTCGGAGGCGTTCTCCTGCACCGCGATTTTGCCGATCTCGGCGGCAATCGAATGCTTGGCGATATCCCGGAACGGCCCCGGAACCGGCTCAACCAACCGGTCGAGGAATGCCTTGGTCTCGTCAGTCCAGAGATGGCGGCTCTTCTCAACCCAATAGTTCTGCCAATCCAGCTTCGACATGCCGTCCGCCTTCGGGAGCACTTTCAGGAATTTGCGGAACATAAAGTAACCGCCGATCGCCATCATGCCTAGCAGCACGAAGCCCCAAAACGCAATACTGTTCATAAACCAGCGGTTTGGGCCTTGGGCGGTCAATATGTAAACGGTCGTTTGCAGCACATTCATCACCTCGGAACGGATTTCGCTTTTCGCGAAAAATTCAGCTATTATGAATAGTAGAAATTAAATCTTTCAAATCAGAGATAATCAGCTAAAATTATACCTTATTTCTTTATTTATTTCAGCATTCAAGCTAAAATAGGTTTGTTTAGCGATTTAATGTCCAAAAGGGGGAAAACACTTTGCTGAAAATTGGTTCCCATGTTTCGTTCTCGGACAAGGGCCTGCCCAGCGCTACGGCCGAGGCGGTGAGCTACGGCTCCAGCTCGTTCATGATATACACCGGGGCACCGCAAAACACGCGGCGTAAACCGATTGAATCGATGAATATTGAAGAAGGCAAAGCGGCGATGGAGCAAGCCGGGATCGGCGAAATCGTGGTCCATGCGCCTTATATTATCAATTTGGGTTCTTATAAATCCAACACCTATCAGCTCGCAGTTGACTTCCTGCAGGAGGAAATCCGCCGCACGCATGCGCTTGGTGTACGTAACATCGTGCTTCATCCCGGCGCTTTTACGGACAAGGATGCCGAATATGGGGTGAACCGCATTGCAGAGGGACTAAACGAAGTCCTGAACGGAACCAACGAAACGGATGTGTGCATCGCCCTGGAAACGATGGCCGGCAAAGGCACAGAGGTAGGGCGGAGCTTCGAGGAGATCGCGCAGATTATCGACAAAGTCCAACACAACGAGCGGTTAACGATCTGCCTCGATACCTGCCATATCCATGATGCGGGGTACGATATTGTCAACGATTTGGACGGGGTACTGAAGAAGTTCGATGACACGATCGGATTAAAGCGGATTGAAGTCGTTCATATCAATGACAGCAAAAATCCGGTAGGCGCGGCCAAAGACCGCCATGCACCGATTGGCTCCGGCTGGATCGGATTCGAAGCGATCAATCGCGTTGTGCACCACGATGCGCTGCAAGGCCGGCCGTTCATTCTGGAGACGCCTTGGGTCGGGAAGGATGCGAAGACGCAACGTCCGATGTACGAAGTGGAAATCGCGCTGCTGCGGGGGAACGTTGCCGAACGGTTTGGCGATGCCTTCCTGAGCGATGTGGAGCGTTTGGCTGACTTTTTCGCCAAGCAGGACATCCATTCGCGTTCCTTTGTGTTAGACACGTGGAATCTGCTCAAAAACGACGCCAAAGCGAAAAAAGCGGACCCGCGTGAACCGATGGAACGCTTATACGACCTTACCGTGGAAGCAAGCTTATTCCCGGATCTGACGGAAGAGCAGATCAACCATCGCCTGGTGGCCTGGTTCGCCAGCGGTAAATAAGATATAGATAACACAAGAAGCAAGGGGATCGGAAGAACAATGGATACACATGTCAAAACGGGCGGACAACCCGTAAAGCCTTATGAAAGCAATCGTGCGCGCATGCTGATTTCCTGTCCGGACGGACCGGGGATCGTTGCGGCCGTATCCCGCTTCCTGTATGAGCATGGAGCGAATATCGTGCAATCGGACCAATATACGATGGACCCCGAGGGCGGGATGTTTTTTATGCGGATCGAATTTGATTTGGACGGATTGGACGGGCGGATCGACGCGCTCAAAAGCGATTTTGAAGCGATTGCTTCGCAGTTCCGGATGCAGTGGAACATCTATCAGCTCAGCCGCAAAAAGAAGCTGGCCATCTTCGTGTCGAAGGAGGATCATTGCCTCGTCGAGCTGCTCTGGCAGTGGCAGGCCGGCGACCTGGACGCTGAAATCTCTATGGTGGTGAGCAACCATCCGGATATGAAGGAGTACGTCGAGTCGTTTGGGATTCCGTATTACCATATCCCTGTGACGCCGGAGACCAAACACGAAGCGGAGCAAAAGCAACTCGAGATCGTTAGCGGCAAGGTTGACCTGATCGTGCTGGCGAGATACATGCAAATTCTCTCTCCGGCCTTGATCGAGCCGTACCGCAATCGTTTGATCAACATCCACCATTCGTTCCTGCCTGCTTTTGTCGGGGGAAAACCGTACGCCCAAGCGTATAACCGCGGGGTAAAGATCATCGGTGCCACCGCGCATTACGTGACGGAGGAGCTGGATGGCGGCCCAATCATTGAGCAAGACGTGCAGCGTGTCAGCCACCGTGACGATGTGAGCGAGCTGAAGCGCATCGGCCGCACCATCGAACGGGTCGTGTTAGCCCGGGCAGTGAAATGGCATATCGAAGATCGGATTTTGGTGCATCAAAACAAGACGGTTGTGTTTAACTAACCGGCCGTGCAGTTTCCATTCGAGCAAAGAAAAACCGGCATCCCAGACGGCTTGTCATGGGTGCCGGTTTTTTGCTATGATTACGCTCCCCGTAATACATAGTCACCGGCATAAACGGCGGATGAGTAACTAAATCAACTCAAAATATTTCATTCGCGAGAGAAGGTTTGGGAATAATGGTATGGAAAAGGGGAGAAGGAAGTGCTACAATAGATAAAGTCAAAATGATTTATTCAAAATGATTGTTTTGTAACCGCAGCGTTAAGGTTTCATGAGTTTCAAGATTTTTTCATCATTAAGGAGGAAATACGAATGCCACTTACAGACAACAATTCGATCGACAACCTCTCGATCACCACAATTCGTACGCTGGCGATCGACGCGATCGAAAAAGCGAAATCCGGTCATCCGGGCATGCCGATGGGCTCTGCTCCGATGGGTTATCAATTGTTCGCCAAAACGATGGTCCACAATCCAGACGAACCAACCTGGATCAACCGCGACCGTTTTGTTTTGTCCGCCGGCCACGGTTCCATGCTGCTGTACAGCTTGCTGCACCTGTGCGGTTATGACCTTCCAATGGAAGAAATCAAGCAATTCCGTCAATGGGGCAGTAAAACGCCAGGCCATCCAGAGTATGGTCACACTGCAGGCGTTGATGCAACAACCGGTCCGCTGGGCCAAGGCTTGGCCATGGCCGTTGGGATGGCGCTTGCCGAAACGCAACTGGCTGCGACCTACAATAAAGGCGATTTGAAAGTGATCGACCACTATACGTACGGCATCTGCGGCGACGGCGACCTGATGGAAGGCGTAGCCAGCGAAGCCGCATCGCTTGCCGGCCACCTGAAGCTGGGCAAATTGATCTTCCTGTATGACTCCAACGACATCTCGCTGGACGGTAAGCTGAACCTTAGCTTCTCGGAAAACGTGCGTCAACGCTTCGAAGCTTACGGCTGGCAAACGCTGCGCGTCGAAGACGGCAACGATCTGGCTGCGATCGAAGCGGCGATCGAAGAAGCGAAACGCGACACCGAACGCCCAACGCTGATCGAAGTGAAGACGATTATCGGCTACGGCAGCCCGAACAAGCAAGGGAAAGGCGGGCACGGCGGTACGCACGGCTCCCCGCTGGGACCTGAAGAAGCGAAGCTGACGAAAGAGAACTATAAATGGGTTTACGAAGAAGATTTCTATGTTCCCCAAGAAGTGCGCGAGCATTTTGCCAAAGTCAAAGAACGCGGTATTGCGGCATATCAAGCTTGGCAAGAAACGTTCAAGCAATATAAAGCACAATATCCGGAGCTGGCTGCTCAATTCGAGCGTGCGATCGCTGGTGACCTGCCTTCCGGTTGGGATGCGAAGCTTCCGAAATACAGCCCTTCGGACAAAGCCGTTTCGACTCGCGTCGCTTCTGGTAACGCGCTGAACGGACTGGCTCCGAACGTGCCTCAGCTGCTGGGCGGCTCCGCTGACCTGGAAAGCTCGACGATGACGCATCTGAACGACCTGGCCATGTATACGCCGGAAACCCGCGATGGCCGCAACCTGTACTTCGGCGTGCGCGAGTTCGGCATGGCTGCGGCGATGAACGGCATCATGCTGCACGGCGGCTTGAAAGTATTCGGCGGTACGTTCTTCGTGTTCACCGACTACCTGCGTCCAGCTGTACGCTTGTCCGCTCTGATGAAGCTGCCGGTGACTTACGTGCTGACACATGACAGTATCGCGGTTGGCGAAGACGGCCCAACGCATGAACCGGTTGAACAACTAGCTTCCCTGCGCATCATCCCAGGCTTGACGGTAATCCGTCCGGCAGACGCCAACGAAACATCCGCAGCATGGGCTTATGCAGTAGAAAATAAAGCGAATCCGGTGGCCCTGGTGCTGACGCGTCAAAACCTGCCGATCCTGGAAAACACGGCTGAAAAAGCACGCGAAGGCGTGAAGCGCGGCGGTTACGTTGTATCCGATGCGAAGGACGGCAAGCCGGTGGCTCAGATCATTGCTACAGGCTCTGAAGTTCAGCTGGCGATCAAAGCCCAAGCCGCATTGGCTGAAGAGGGCATCCATGTACGCGTCATCAGCTTGCCAAGCTGGGATCTGTTTGACAAGCAAGATCAAGCTTACAAGGACTCCGTCATCCTGCCGGATGTCAAAGCCCGCGTAGCCGTGGAAATGGCGCATCCATTTGGTTGGGAACGTTTTGTCGGCGAGAAAGGCTCGGTCATCGGCATCGACAAGTTCGGGGCATCCGCGCCTGGCGACAGAGTGATCGAAGAGTATGGCTTTACGGTTGAGAACGTCGTTAGCCACGTGAAAGCTCAATTGAAATAATTTTAGTGTAAGTTCAACAAGTCGGGTCAAGGCCGACTTGTTGAACAACCTCTTGTTAGGGGATGGAAGGGAGAGGGGAACGTGACCCAGCAACTGCAAAATGTGACTGTAGATAAGCAAGCCAACATCTATTTCGACGGCAAAGTCACGAGCCGGACCGTATGGCTTCCAGACGGAAGCAAACTGACGCTGGGGATCATGCTCCCCGGGGAGTACGAATTCGGCACGGATTCGCTGGAAGTGATGGACATCTTGTCCGGGGACCTGAAGGTGCTGCTTCCGGGCGAAACGCTGTGGCGCGAAATTAGCGGGCGTGGAACGTTCACCGTTCCCGCCAAGTCTTCCTTCAAGCTGGAGGTGCGCAGCGTCACCGATTACTGCTGCTCCTACGGGGCAGGAGCCGAGGCGTAGCAGCCTCCTGGCGGGATAACCAAAAAGGCAGGTATCAGCGAATGAACGACAACGCTGAACCTGCCTTTATGTTCCTCTCCTGTTGGAGCGTCTTTCTGATTATTCGCCGATTTGCTTGCCAATCCAGGCTTCATACACTTTGACGATGGAGGAGAGGTCCTCATCGCCGAAGCCTTGGGTTTGCCCCGCTTGGAACAGGCTCTTGGCCAGGTTCAGCATCGGGGCCGGGATGCCGGAGCCGTCGGTTAGCGCAGACGCGAGCTTCAAGTCTTTGAGCATCAACGCCAGCGAGAATTGATTCGTAAAATCATGCTCTATGATTTTGCGGCCTTTGAGCTCTGCGGCTTTACTGCCGGCGGAGCCCAACTGGACGAGCTCCAGGAAGCGGTCGGCCGGCAGACCCGACTTGGCGGCGATCGCAAAGCCTTCGGCCAGCGCCAGGTTGTTGATGCCAACGATGGTGTTGTGGGCCAGCTTGGCGACGGCGCCGCTGCCGTTGTCACCCATGTGCAGCACTTTTTTGCCCATCGTGTAAAACAGATCCGTTACTTGCGCCAGCGTCTCCGCCGAGCCGCCGACCATAAAGACGAGCGTGCCGTCGATCGCTGCCGGCGAGCTCCCGGTGACCGGGGCGTCAAGGAACGCGCCGCCAAGTGCGGCTACCTGTTTAGCCAGACGTTGCACGAGCGCCGGTGAGATGGTGGAGCAGTCGATGACGGTCGTTCCGGGCCGGATTCCGGCTAAGACGCCGTTTTCCCCTTCGTATACTTCAGCGATGGAATCATCGTTGCTGACCATGGTGATGACAACGTCCGCTCCGGCGGCGGCTTCCTTTGGTGAAGGGGCAACGGCGGCACCCAATTCGGCTAACGGCGCTGCTTTAGAGGCGGTCCGGTTAAATACTGTTACAGGATAACCTGCGCGAAGCAGGTTCGAAGCCATCGGTGCACCCATCGTCCCGAGGCCGATAAATCCGATTGTTTTCAAGTTCGTCACCAACTTCCCATAAGAATTGAACATCATTTAATTATTTTAGCACGGGTTGTGGAAACCTGTATATTGTGCCCTTGTCATCGCTGGGAAATTACAGTATCCTAGGTTTAAGTTATTTGAGGCGGCGTTCAGCCCGGGTTTTTTTAAGATATCAGAAAGTATAAACTTCGGGGCATTGGCATCCTGATATCGCAAGAAAAACTTCCGCTAAACGCGGTCTGTCTTCCTAGAATATACGTCGATAGACGTTTTTCTTAAGATATCAGAAAGTATAAACTTCGGAGCTTCCGCTTCCTGATATCGCAAGAAAAACTACCGCTAAACGCGGTCTGTCTACTTTGAATGTACGTCGATAGACGTTTTTCTTACCAGACAGTATTGAACGTTTCCTCTTGGATAGGGCCAGTTAAGATAAATATTAGACGGAGGAGAGTATCAGCTATGTCCAAAAAAGTGACTTTTGACTACAGTAACGCCCTGCAATTCGTTGGACAACATGAAATCGATTATTTTGCCGAGCCTGTTCGCGTTGCTCATGAGCAATTACATAATGGCACCGGGGCAGGTTCCGACTTCCTGGGTTGGATCAACCTGCCGACCGATTATGATAAAGAAGAGTTCACCCGCATTAAGAAGGCTGCGGCCAAAATCCAAAGCGATTCCGATGTCCTGATCGTCATCGGGATCGGCGGCTCCTACCTGGGTGCGCGCGCCGCAATCGAATCGCTGTCCCATTCGTTCTATAACCTCTTGCCGAAGGACAAGCGTAAGACGCCGGAAATTTATTTTGCCGGGAACAACATCAGCTCCACTTACGTGAATCACTTGCTTGAACTGATCGAAGGCAAAGACTTCTCCGTGAACGTCATCTCCAAATCGGGGACGACCACGGAGCCGGCGATCGCTTTCCGTATTTTCCGTGCGGCATTAGAGAAGAAGTACGGCAAGGAAGAAGCGCGCAAACGCATTTACGCGACGACCGACAAAGCGAGAGGTGCCTTGAAGAAGCTGGCTACCGAAGAAGGCTACGAAACATTTGTGATTCCGGACGACGTTGGTGGACGTTATTCCGTATTAACTGCGGTTGGCCTGTTGCCGATTGCGACTGCAGGTATTAATATTGAAGAAATGATGCAAGGTGCTGCCGACGCACAGAAGGAATTCAGCAACCCGAACCTGGCTGAGAACGCAAGCTACCAATATGCGGCTGTCCGGAACGCTTTGTACCGGAAAGGGAAAGTCACGGAAATTCTCGTGAACTACGAGCCTTCCCTCCACTACGTATCGGAATGGTGGAAGCAGCTGTACGGTGAAAGTGAAGGTAAGGATTACAAAGGTATCTATCCGGCATCGGTTGATTTCTCCACCGATTTGCACTCCATGGGCCAATTTATCCAAGAGGGCAACCGGAACATTTTTGAAACAGTCATTCAAGTAACTGAGGTGCCTAGCCACATCACGATCGAATCCGATCCGGCGGACTTGGACGGCTTGAACTTCCTGGCCGGCAAAACGCTGGACTTCGTGAACAAGAAGGCGTTCCAAGGTACGCTGTTGGCGCATACGGATGGTCAAGTACCTAACTTGGTTGTCAATGTGCCGGATTTGACACCGTACTCCTTTGGTTACCTGGTGTATTTCTTTGAAAAAGCCTGCGGTATCAGCGGATATCTGCTGGGCGTAAATCCGTTCGACCAACCGGGTGTAGAAGCGTACAAGAAGAACATGTTTGCGCTCCTTGGCAAACCGGGGTACGAGAAGGAAAAGGCCGAACTCGAAGCGCGTCTTTCCAAGTAATATAGGTAATTTCTATTAAATGTTTATCAGCGCCAGAAGCAGTTCACCGGCAAGTTCCGGAGGAGCTGCTTCTTGGCACATTCATAAGGATGGTCTCATATGCTAGAAAAGTACAAGACGGTCAGGCAATCCGGAGAAAAGGAAATCGTCATCAAGAAATCAAGGTTTATCGGGCACGTGAAGCCGGTGGAAACCGAAGCTGAGGCGCTCCAGTTTATCGAGGAAATCAAGAAGAAGCATTGGAACGCTACGCACAACTGTTCCGCTTATATGATCGGGGAACGGGACGAAATCCAGAAGCAATCAGACGACGGAGAGCCAAGCGGTACGGCCGGGAAGCCGATTTTGGAGGTGATCAAAAATCAGGGCCTCAAGAACGTGGCAATCGTCGTAACCCGGTATTTTGGCGGGATTATGCTGGGGGCGGGCGGCCTCATCCGTGCGTACACTGACGGAGCTGTCGCAGCGCTCGAAGCAGGAGAAGTGATCACCCGCGTATTGCATCAAGAAGTGTTTGTTGAACTGGATTACACCTGGCTGGGCAAAGTGGAAAATGAACTGCGGAACCGTGGCATCCGTAAGGGAGAGACGGTGTTTGCGGATAAGGTGACATTATGCTGTCTGCCGCTTCATCCGGAGGCAAGCGCCTTCATGGATTGGATGACCGATTTGACAGGGGGTCAGGCCGTGATGACGGAAGGTGACAAGGTTTATTTTATTGAAGGGGAATAAGGCCTATGGCAAGAAGAGCAGTTGATCAGGAGTTGTCGAGAGAAAGAATTATGGAAGCGGCCCGTCATTTGTTCATTACCAAAGGGTACCGCGGAATATCCATGAGGAGCATCGGTCAGCATTTGGGATACAGCCACGGCTCGCTATATTATCACTTCAAGGAAAAGGCCGAATTGTTTTACGCCATCGTGGTAAAAGATTTCGAGTCGCTTACCCACCTGTGCGAGCAAGTGACAAAACGACCGCCAGCCGACGGCCTCACCAAAGCGGAACAGCTGATGCTGGAGTTTATCAAATTCGGCTTGGAGCATCCGCACCAATACGAAATCATGTTTATGCTCAGGGATGAGGAGATCCTAGCATACTGTCGCAACGAACAAGCTAAATGTTTTAATATGTTCGAGTCGCTCATTCGCAGTTTTCTGCAGGAAGAGAAGCATCCGCTGGAGAAGCATCCGTCTCTTCCGCTCAGTATGTTTTTGGGTATGCATGGATTTATCTCTTACTACATCCAAGATCGGCTGACCTTTGAAGAGATTAAGCCGGCTGCTGTCGCCCACGTAAAGTTGTTAAGCCACAGCGTTTACCGTATAACGTCATAAGGCGTTTTTGTTTTCACTTCGCACTTTATCCAATTACACCAGTATAGCATCAATACTTTATAACACTAATTGACAAAACCGGCCATTCCGAGCTGAAGTTCATCGGGAAGTGCCGGTTTTCGTTTGGGTTTTGGCGAAAAAAAGCCGTACTCCCGCTTGGTTACTACTTTTTTTCAGATTGACGGAATGCCTAGGGTTTGGTAATCTATTCTTAACATTAATCCAAGTAAATTTATCAGAATTCAACGAATGATTGAACGGATTCGGGCAGCATTGAGAGGAACGGCAGCAACTTGACTTGGGCTTTCGAAACTGGAAAGGATGTGGGGTTTGGCATGCATGTAGAAGTGCGGAACTTAAATAAGCATTTTGGCAGCTTCCATGCCGTTCGAGATGTTAGTTTTGGCATCGAAAAGGGGCAATTAATCGGCTTGCTGGGGCCGAGCGGCGGCGGTAAAACGTCGATTCTTCGTATGCTCGCAGGTTTGGAGCAGCCGGATGAAGGGGAGATTCTGTTCCATGGACAGCGGGTCAATGAATTAAAGCCGCAGGATCGCGGAATCGGCTTCGTATTCCAGAGTTATGCCCTCTTCAAGCATATGACCGTATTCGATAATATTGCTTTTGGGTTGCAAGTGAAGAAAGTACCGAAGGCAGAAATACGGAAGCGGGTGATGGAGCTGGTTGAGCTGACCGGGCTGAGCGGATTCGAGCACCGCTACCCGCATCAGCTGTCCGGCGGGCAGCGACAGCGGGTCGCTTTTGCCCGGGCCTTGGCTCCGCAGCCGCAGCTCTTGCTGCTGGATGAGCCGTTTGCGGCGATCGACGCAAAGATCCGCCAGGAGCTGCGGTCGTGGCTGCGCGAGTTGATCGAGCAGGTGGGCATCACCTCCATCTTCGTCACCCATGACCAGGATGAAGCAATTGAGGTTGCCGATGAGATTATGATCATTAATCAAGGTCGGCTGGAGCAGAAAGGGACGCCATGGGATATTTATAAGGAGCCGCAGACCCCGTTTGTCGCCTCGTTTATCGGCCAATCGACGCTGGTGGAGCGCGCCGCCGATCTGAAGGGCTTCGAGGAAGAATGTGGAGGGCTGGCGACGAAAGCCTTGATCCGTCCGGAGTATATTGAAGTGGGCACTGAGCACGAGTTTACGCTGTTATCCGCAACCGCTCCAGGTGTGGTGAAGCATCTTCACTTCCGCGGCAGCGAATGGCTGGTGGAGGTCGAGGTCGGCGGACATACGCTGACGACCTTCCGCTCCCTGGAGAAGGAAACGTTGAAGGCAGGACAGGAAGTGCGCGTGCTGGTGCACCGCGCTTATCTCTTTGACGACGAACGAAGCTGGATTCTTGAGAATCCGCTGAAGCGTGAACCGCTCAGCGTGATCATTTAAATCTAAAGGGCTGTATCAAGGAAAGCGTAAACGGCTTTCCACGATACAGCCCTTTAGTTGTTATTTCATACCGGAAATCGAATAGTTTTCGATAATATGTTTTTGGAAGATGATGAAGATGATGATGATCGGAACAACCATAAATGCCGAGCCTGCCATCTGCAAGGCGTAGTCTCCGCCGTACTGGCCTTTAAGCAGCTGCAGGCCAACCGACAGGGTATATAGACTCTCGTCGTTTGCAATGATCAGCGGCCACAGGAAGCTGTTCCAGCCCGCGATAAAGGTCAGGATGCCTTGTACCGCGAGGATCGACTTGGAGATCGGCAAGGCGATCTGTACGAAGATACGGAATTCGCCGGCCCCGTCCAGACGGGTGGCTTCCAACAACTCGTCGGGAATCGTCGACATGAATTGGCGGAACAAGAAAATGCCGAAGGCCCCTACTAAGCCTGGAAGTACAATCCCAATCATCGTGTTGGTTAGGCCCATCATGTTCAGGATCAGATAGACCGGAATCATCGTGACCTGCCCGGGAATCATCATGGTGGCCAAAACGAGATAGAACAGACCATCCCGTCCCTTAAACTTGTACTTCGCGAAAGCAAAGCCGGCCAGGGCGTTCAGGAACAGACCCAGGAAGGAAAAGACAACGATGATCAACGTATTTCGCAAATAAACGCCAAACCGCATATTCTCAAACAGTTCTTGGAAGTTCTCCAGGGTGAACTGGTGGGGCCACAGGGTCGGCGGGATCTGCGCCACTTCGCTTTCCGGTTTAAACGACGACAGGATCATCCAGACGAATGGCAGCAGCATCAGCAGGCCCATCACGCCGAGCAGAATTCCGACCAGCCATTGCAGCGCTTTATCGCCCGAGGTTCTGGTTTGCATGTGTGTACACCTCCCGGGATGACATCAGACATCCGCTTCCTTGTTTTGAAATTTGAATTGAATCAGCGTGATCAGGATAATCGCGAAGAACAGAATAAAGGAGCCTGCCGCAGCATATCCAAATTTGCTGAATTGAAAGCCGTTGTTATAAATAAACAAAGCTACGGAGATCGTGCCATCCAGCGGACCGCCTTTGGTCATGACAAAAGGTTCCTCGAAGAACTGCAGCCAACCAATCATCGTGGTGATGGACACAAAGAAGATGGCGAAGCGCAGCAGCGGAATCGTAATCGACCAGGTCTGCCGCCAGTTGCTGGCCCCGTCGATTTGCGCCGCTTCATAATACGTTTTCGAGATACCTTTGATCGCAGCGATGAAAATAATCATATTTAAGCCAATTGCCCGCCATACGGCCAGGATAATCAGCGAGATTTTCGCCATGACTGGATCTTGCAGCCAAGGGACAGACCCCAACCCCAGCGAATTCAAAATATAGTTAAGCAGCCCCAGCGACGGGTTGTACAGGTAGCTCCATACGACGGCTACCGCCACGACGTTGGTGACCGACGGCATATAGAAGATGACCCGAAACGCTTTGAAAATACGGGCCTTACCGAAATTGATCAGCAAGGCGATCATCAGGGAAATGATGATAACGAGCGGTACGCCGATAATAACGTAAAATAGCGTGTTCAAGATGGACTTTCGAAACGAAGGGTCCAGCAGCACTTCCTTATAATTATCGAAACCAACAAAGCTGATGTTGGAGAGGTCAGCCAGCCCGGCTAAATCCATATCGGTGAAGCTGATCACCAGTGCAATGGCGATCGGAAGCAGCGAAAAGAGCGCCAGCAAAATCAAGGTCGGCGCAATGAACAGGTAAGGTGCATTTTTCTGCGATAAGCCTTTCATCTCGGATCACTTCCTTTATTCAGCGCGTCTAAGCTAACTTCACCACCTCTGCCCGCCGGGAAGACCAAGCTCCCGGCAGGCTATAGGCGGTTGGGTAAAGCTTTCGCTTACTTACTGAGGATTTTCTCAGCTTCGGCGTTGAAGGCATCCATTTCTTTTTGGACATCCGCACCGCCGCGAACGATACGTTCAAAGCTCTTCAGATAAGTTTGAGCAATTTGCTCCCAAGTGGTGAGCAACGGCATCGGCTCGGAATGCTCCAGCTGCTCTTGCAACGCTTGATAGTTTGGATCGTCTTTGAGGGACGGATCTTCCCAAGCCTTCAAGTTAGTTGGCAGCGATTTGGTGAGCTGCATCCATTTGATTTGTGTTTCCGGCTTGCTCATGTATTGAATGAATTTCAAAGCTTCGTCTTGATGTTTCGTGTATTGGAATACCGATAGATCGGAGCCTCCCAGCGCGGAAATGTTGTTCTTCTTCGCTGGCAGCGGAGCGACCGCCCATTTGCCTTCCAGATCCGGAGCTTGCGTCTTGATCGAGTTAATCATCCAAGGGCCGCTGATGAACATCGGAACAACGCCCTCGCCGCTAAGCCCTTGTACCGGGTCCAATCCGAGGTCAATCGGCGCGGATCCGTCCTTAAAGAATCCGTTCAGATATTCCACAGCTTCAACGAACTCCGGCTGGTTAAACAGCGGCTTGTTCTGTTCGTCGAGCAGCTTGGAGCCGTTCTGGCGGGCGAACATAAACGCCAGCGATTGCTCGTTCATATCGATGCTGATCCCGTATTTCCCTTTGCCGCGGTCAGCCAGCTTCTTCGCTGCATCGCGAAGTTCATCCCATGTTTTTGGCGGTTGGTCATAGCCCACTTCCTTCAACAGGTCAGTCCGGTAGAAGAGGACGCGGGTTTCGGTATACCACGGAATCCCCACGATTTTACCGTCATATTTGGTCGTGTTTACGGCACCCGAATAAAATTGATCCTCTTTAAACTCCGGATACTTGTCCACCACCGAAGTCAGATCCATCAGCGCGCCGGCATTCGCAAACTCCGGAATCCAGGTTGTCCCCATTTGGATGACGTCCGGACCTTTCTTCGAAGCGACTGCGGTCAGCAGCTTGTCATGTGCATTGGACCAAGGCAGGGCTTGGACATCCACCTTGATGTTTGGGTTCTCCTTCATGAAGTCGTCGGCGATTTGCGGTAGCGATTTGGCTTCATCGCCCATCGCCCATACGCTGATTTGCACTTGTTTGTCGCCGCCGTTTGCGGTCCCATTCCCGCTGCCGCCATCCGCCGCGTTATCTTTCGAACCGCAGCCAGCAAGAAGGCTAGCGAGCACCAGTGAGCTGGCAATCAGGGTAGTTGCTGTTTTTTTCCACATAAGGATCGTCCTTTCTGAAAATAATAGCTGTAAGTAATATGAGACATTATTTAGCGATTTTATGCAAAACAGATGAGCCGGCCTTGAGGACAGGCAACACCTCCTTCTCAAGCATAGAAATGGGTCCCCTTGTTTGTACCAAAGATGATGCCGCAGAACAGCGACAATAGACAGGTGAAACGTTTCGATTAAGAAAAATATGAACCTAGTTCCCGGAAAATCAGAACCAAGTGAAACGTTTCGATTCATTATAAAACAGATTGTAATCGTATTCAATATCTTTTTTTCGGATCATAACCCGGAGCTAATTTTGTTAAAACGACTTTATTGAAACGTTTCTACAAATTTTGAAATCGCATTCCATGAAAATTGACGGATTTTTTGATTCGATATATAATCCAACTATTCAAATAATCGAAACGTTTCACCATCATGCTATAACAATCATCTTACATCGAAAAAGGTGGGGAACCCATGACACAACAACCCATAGAGAATTATCTGAAGCAGATGACCCTGGAGGAAAAAATCGACCAGTTGCTGCAGCTCGCCGTCCCGTTCTTTGAAGGAGCCCGGACCGAGGGAGAAATCACTGGTCCGATGCAGGAGCTGGGCGTATCTGAGGAAACAGTGCGTAACACAGGTTCGGTTCTCGGATTATCCGGAGCGCAGGAAGCGATCAACGTGCAGCAGGCTCATTTAAAGAAGAACCGCTTAGGCATTCCGCTGTTGATGATGGCCGATATCATTCACGGCTTTAAAACGATCTTCCCCGTACCGCTGGCCATCGGCTGCTCTTGGGATTTGTCTCTGGCTGAGCGAAGCGCAGAAATTGCTGCCAGAGAAGCCGCAGTGTCAGGGGTTCATGTCACGTTTGCCCCGATGGTCGATCTGGTGCGTGATCCCCGGTGGGGGCGGGTGATGGAGTCGACCGGCGAAGATCCGTATCTGAACAGCGAATTCGCGCGGGCGTTTGTCCGCGGCTTCCAGGGCCGCGATTTGCGGAACGATACAAGCCGGGTGGCTGCCTGTGTAAAGCATTTCGCCGCCTATGGCGCTGCCGAGGGCGGACGGGATTATAACACCGTCGACATGTCGGAATGGCGGTTGCGTGAAACCTATTTGCCGGCTTACAAAGCCGCGTTGGAAGAAGGCTGCGAAATGGTTATGGCCTCGTTTAACACGGTGGATGGCATTCCGGCAACCGGCAATCGGCGCTTATTACGTCAGCTGCTTCGCGAAGAATGGGGCTTTAACGGCGTGATCATCTCAGATTGGGGCGCAGTGAAGGAACTGATTCCGCACGGAGCTGCGGCCGACGAGAAGGAAGCGGCCTGCCGCTCGATCGAAGCGGGCATCGACATCGAGATGATGACCACCTGCTATATGAAGCATTTGGCGGAGCTGGTGAAGACCGGGGTGGTCGAGGAAAAACGGATTGACGAAGCGGTGCTGCGGATCCTGCAACTCAAAGAGAAGCTCGGACTCTTTGATAATCCTTATCGCGGCGCAGATCCAGAGCGGGAAGCGGAGATCGTCTTCTGCGAGGAACACCGGGCCGCCTCCCGCGAGCTGGCAACTAAATCCTGCGTTCTGCTCAAAAACGAAGGCGTACTGCCGCTGCGGCGGGATCAATCGATCGCGTTGATTGGCCCGTTTGCGCAAAGCGGTGACATTCTTGGCCCGTGGTCATGGCAGGGGTCGACGGAAGCGGCGGTTCGGCTTTATGACGGCCTAGTCGCAAAGGCAGGCGCGAGCCGGATCGTTGTTGCGGAGGGCTGCGGCATCGAGGAAGCCGATGACCGCCGGCTTCAGGAAGCTGTGGCCGCAGCGGCTGGCGCCGACGTGATCGTGCTGGCGTTAGGCGAAAGCTCGGAAATGAGCGGTGAGGCGGGCAGCCGGGGAGATATCCGGCTGCCGCGGGCGCAGCTGGCGTTGATCGAACGTCTCGCTGAGCTCGGCAAGCCGATGGCGGCCGTGTTGTTTAACGGCCGGCCGCTGGACCTGCACGGCGTAGCAGATCGTGTTGGTGCCGTGCTTGAAGCCTGGTTCCCAGGCAGCGAAGGCGGCCATGCGATCGCCGACCTGTTGTATGGGGACGTACAGCCGTCGGGACGGCTGTCGATGTCTTTTCCATATGCAGCAGGGCAGATTCCGGTGTACTACAACCACTTCAACACCGGGCGCCCGAAGGGAGCGCCGGACGCTCAGATTAGATACGTTTCGCAATATCTGGACATGCCAAACGAGCCGCTTTTCCCGTTTGGGTTCGGGCTCAGCTACACCACGTTTATGTATAGCGAACCGGAACTGTCGGCAACGGTTATGACACCAGAACAGCCGCTGACAATCAAGGTGAACGTGACGAATACCGGATCGGCAGCCGCTGAGGAGACCGTGCAGCTCTATATCCGCGATATCGCGGGGGACGTGGTTCGGCCGGTCAAGGAGCTGAAGGGATTCCGCAAAATCCTGTTGCAGCCGGGGGAAACTCAGGAAGTCACTTTTGAAATTACCGAGGCGCAGCTGCGATATCACCATAGCGATTTGACTTACAGCAGCGATGCGGGCGAGTTTGTGGCCTTTGTGGGTCCCAACAGCCGGGATGCCGCGGGCGTGCGATTTATTTTGCAAAAATAGAAATCATAAGGATCAAAGGAGTGGAAAGGATGACGACAGCAACGGAGGCGTGGAAAGTTCTTCAGTCGGGGGACTTGACCTTTACGTTATGGAACAGCGGCGATCTGTACGAAATGAAATACCGGGACATCCTGATGAATCAGCTGTTATCCGGCCCGGTGGAGGGTTCGCTGAACAATCTGTATTTACGTCTGCACCTCCCCGAGGGGATTCGGGCCATTCCCTTGCTTGGCATTCGCTCGATCAGCCGGCTGAGCTTCGGGGCGGATACTGCGGTTTGGAAGGGGGAAGCCGAAGGGATTCAGTACGAGGTCGTGTTGAGACTGGATTCCCGGGGCATTTGGTTCTGGGACGTTCGGCTGGAGGGACAAACCTCGGTTGAGATCGACGTTGTCTATGGTCAGGATATCGGGCTTGCCGAACCGGGAGCGGTACGCAGCAATGAAGCGTATATGTCTCAATACATCGACCATACCGTATTCCGGCATGAGCGGCGGGGCACGGTCATTTGCTCGCGGCAAAACCAGCCGCAGCGCGGAAAATTCCCTTATATGCAGCAAGGGGCGCTCACCGGAGCTGCGGGATATTCGACCGATGGCTTTCAGTTTTTTGGGTTGTCCTACAAAGAAACGGATCGCCCCGAAGCGTTGGCGCGCAAGGAGCTGGCAAACGAAATTTATCAATACGAGTTTGCTTACGCGGCGCTTCAAACGGGCAGTCAACTGCTGAATGGGCAAGCGCGGTTTGTCTTCTACGGACTGGTACGGGAGGATTATCCGGAGGCGATCGAGACGCTGGAATTCGAGGAGTTGATTGAAGACGCGTGGCGTAAATGGGAGGCCGCCCCTGTAAATGCGGTTGAGGCTGCAGCTCCAGTAACCTTAGCGACGGAATTGGGCGAGCCGCTGTCGGGTTTACCGATGGACGACGCCGAAATCGAGGCGCTATTCCCGCATCGTCAGCATGAGGAGCGGGATGGCGGGCAGCTGCTATCTTTCTTCACGGATACGCACGAGCATGTCGTTTTGAAGGAAAAAGAGCTTCAGGTCGAGCGGCCGCACGGCATCATCCTGATGTCCGGCGGGAACGACCGGGTAGGCAGCGAAGTGCTTACGACGACTTCGTACATGTACGGCGTATTTAATTCCCAGGTGGTCGTGGGCAACACCTCATTCCACAAGTGGGTTTCCAACGTACGCAATGCGCTGAACGTCTCCAAAGCGTCCGGACAACGGATCTACGTGGAATTGGACGGGGTGTACCGGCTGTTGACGATGCCGTCGATGTTTGAGATGGGCTTTAACTACGCCCGCTGGACCTATAAAATGGCGGAGGATACGATCGTTGTCACCAACTATACCGCAACGGATTCCCCGGAACTTGCGTTGAACATCGTGTCTGCGAACGGCAGAGCGTACCGCTATTTGGTGACAAATCAAATCGTTATGAATGATTTGGAGTTCCAACGTTCTTTTCTCATGGAGCAAAAAGAATCGGTGCTGACGTTCCGGGCCGACCGCGAAGCGCTGTCTGCTTCCGTATATCCGGACCTAGCTTACCGGATGCACGTATCGGGAACAGGCTTTAACGTATATGATGAACGCCGGCTGGCTCCGGGTGCAGCGCCGGGCAGCTCGTCGCTGGTGGTGCTGGAAACGGAGCCTTGCAGCAATTGGACACTCACGGTGCAAGGTTTGCTGCATGACGGGGAATCGAAGCCTGCGATTCGGGAGGTACAGGAAGAAGCCGTTCGGTACCGTGAGTTTTTGGGCCGGGTGATGAACGGCTTCCGGTTATCGCTGGAGGAAGCGTCAGCGCCTGCAGCTCAGGAACTGCAAAAGCTCAATACGCTGGCTTGGTGGTATACGCACAATATGCTTGTCCATTTCTCGGTGCCCCACGGGCTGGAGCAATATGGCGGGGCCGCTTGGGGCACCCGCGATGTTTGCCAGGGACCGGCGGAATATTTTTTGGCGACGCAAAAATACGGGGTGGTCAAAGACATCCTGAAGACGGTGTATGCTCACCAATATGAGGACGACGGAAACTGGCCGCAATGGTTTATGTTTGATCGTTACTTCCGGATTCAGCAGGAGGAGAGCCATGGCGACATCATCGTCTGGCCGCTGAAGGTGCTGAGTGATTACTTGACGGCGACCGGGGACTATGGGCTGCTGGATGAAGAGGTTCCGTATACGGTCAAAGGAAGCTTTGAACTGTCTGCCACGCCGGCGACGATCCGCGAGCATGCGAAGAAGGAAATCGGCTATATCCGCAGCCATTTCTTGCATGATACTTATTTGTCTTCCTACGGCGACGGGGATTGGGACGATACGCTGCAACCGGCGAATGCCCAGCTCAAGCGCTTTATGAGCAGCAGCTGGACGGTGGCGTTAACGTATCAGACGTTCCGTCAGCTGGCGGAGGCGTTGCCGGAAGAGGAGCAGCATTGGGCAAATGAACTTGCGGAGCTGGCCGAGGGCATCAAGCGTGATTTTAACAAGTATATGCTGGGCACGGAAGTTATCCCCGGTTTCGTCTATATGGAACAACCGGGGCAAGCCGAATTGATGCTGCATCCGACGGATACAAAAACGGGGATCCATTACCGGCTGCTGCCGATGACACGCAGCATGATCGCCGAGCTGCTCACCGCTGAGCAGGCGGAAGCGCATTACGGCGTCATTAAAGAGAAGCTATACCATCCGGATGGCGTGCGCTTGATGGATCGGCCGGCCAAATACCGGGGCGGCGTTAGCACACACTTCAAGCGGGCGGAGCAGGCGTCCAACTTCGGGCGTGAGATCGGGCTGCAGTACGTTCATGCCCATATCCGCTTCATCGAAGCGATGGCCAAGCTCGGCAAAGCCGAGGAAGCTTGGAGCGGGCTGCACAAGATTAACCCGGTGGGGCTTAGGGACGTTGTGCCGAATGCGGAGCTGCGGCAAAGCAACGTCTACTTCAGCAGCTCGGACGGCAAGTTCGCCACCCGTTACGATGCGGAGGAACGGTTTGATGAGTTGCGGAGCGGGAACGTGCCGGTGAAAGGCGGCTGGCGTATTTATTCCAGCGGCCCTGGAATCTATATGAACCAGCTGATCTCCAACTGCCTAGGCATCCGAGTGCGAGGGGAGGACCTGATCATTGACCCTGTGCTGCCGCCGCATTTGGATGGGCTGCGGTTTGATTTTGCGTGGATGGGCCTCCCGACCACGTTCATCTACCACATGAACGGCCAAGGCCGCGCAGTGCGGATCAACGGCCAAGAGATTCCGATTCGGGAGAATCCGGGATTTTACCGTAGCGGCGGCGTTCGGATCAGCCGGCAGGATTTTGCGGCGTTCGGGTCGAATGATCATAACGTCGTTGAAATCTGGATGTAAGTTGAATTCAAGATTCGACGTCGAAATTGCATCTGGGGAACACCTCGTGATCGGAAGACCATTTTTTGAACTACCGAATAAGATAGAGGTTCAAAAAGTGGGGTTTCCAGCACCGAGAAGGTTGGATGAAGCTTAGGGATTGAGTAGCGGAGCGTAGGCAAAACCTACGTGAGCAACTGAAATGTTTCCGAAGGAAACATGCATCGGAAGCATACGCTTTCCCGGCTGAGTCCAAGATTCGACGTCGAACCTGCATCTAAGAAACTCATCGTGATGGGAAGACTACTTTTTGAACTACCGATAAGGGGAGTAATGTTGTGGTAAGCATTAAGGACATAGCCAAAAAAGCCGGAGTCTCCATCTCCACGGTATCCTACGCACTGAATGGAAGTCCGAAAATTACCGACGAGACGAGCGCAAGAATTTTGGCGATCGCGGAACAACTGAATTATGTGCCCAATGCTGCCGCACGTTCCTTAAAAACCCGTGAGTCGAAGATCATCGGCGTGTATTTGACCGACTTCAGCGGCGCTTTCTACGGCGACCTGTTGCAGGGCGTAAAAGAAGTGCTGAACCAGAAGGGGTACGACATGGTCGTATGCAGCGGCAAGCAGTCCCATCGACTGCTGCCTGAGCGGATGGTAGACGGGGCGATTATTTTGGACGCTACGTTCTCTAGTCAGGAGCTGCTCAAGTACGCCGACATTGGGCATAAAATCGTGGTGCTCGACCGCGAGCTCAACCACCCGAACATCAATCAGGTTCTGTTGGACAACAAGGCGGGAGCGACCTTGGCGGTCGAGCACTTGATCGAGCAGGGGCACCGCAAGCTTTATGTCGTCACGGGGCCCAAGGGCTCCTATGACTCGAAGCAGCGGCTGAAAGCGGTGAAGCAGACGGTCGCCCGTTTCGATGGAGTGGAGCTGACCGAAATCGAAGGAAACTTCAATAAGGATGCCGGAGAACGGGCGGCTGAGCAGATCCTTCGGGACGTGACCACACCGGTGGGCGTATTCTGCCTGAACGACGAGATGGCGATTGGCCTCTACAATGCGGTGAAACGGACCGATTATGTGATCGGCAAAGACATCCATATTATCGGTTTCGATAACATCGAGTTAGCCGAATATACGGTGCCGCGTCTGGCGACGATCGACTATTCTAAGCGGAAGTGGGGAGCGCTGGCATCCGAGCAGCTGCTGAAGATCCTGGCCGGGGAACCGGTCGAGCATGAGCGGGTGTACGTGACGCTGGTGAAGGGCAATTCCGTGGGCCAAGTTTAATTCGGACAAAAAGAGGAGAATAAGGGTACAAATTACCCTTATTTTCACGTTGAGCGAATAACCGGGACGAATAACGGTAAAAAATGGCCTTATTCTGCGAAAACGAGCTTGAAATCCCCCTTCTGAGCACCATTTGGCGAAAATAAGACCCTAAAAT
>NZ_GG695985.1:32765-44012 GCF_000159955.1 Paenibacillus sp. oral taxon 786 str. D14
TAAAATGGCCTTATTTTCCAGAAATAAGGGGTTAAGGCTGAAATAAGGCCAAAAATTACCGCTATTTTGGCGCGACAAAAACACAAAGAAGCCGCTGATCCAACCAATCAGCGGCTTCTTCATATTTTATGCTCTTGACCGTACTTCCTGACGCATGAACAGGACGTAGGACAGGCCAAAGCAGATCATGGTGGCGGCCAGCAAACCGGTCAATTGCGGCCAGATGAGCAATAGGCTTTGGCCCAGTGACAATGGGCTTGCGATCGCCCCGACGAGCTGGTCCATCGTTAGCGGTCCCAAGGCGCGGACGCCGGGGGAGAGCATCGTCGAGATCGTCTCCGAGAACAGCTCTGTCGGGGACAGGCGGTTCAGCGTCAGCACGAGGTTCATCTGCCGCAGCTGCGCCTCCGGCGCCGCCATTTGCGAGACGGCCGTCGCGCTGTCGATCATGTTGATGATCATGCCATAGAAGATCGTAAAGAACAGCCAGATGGCGATGGACGACAGTGCCGACGTTGCTGCCTGCCGGAAGCGGATGGAGAACAGAATCGACAAGCAGAGCCAGAAGCCGATGTAGACCACCGCAATCAGCAGGAAGATGAGGATGCGGGCGAACTCCTCTGGAGTTGGCGGATATCCGATGGTAAACAACCCCAGCCCCATCACCAGCAGCCCCAGCGAAAAGACCACGACCGCAATGATCACCAAAGCAGAAACGAATTTAGCCTTGATGAAGTCATCGCGGTAGATCGGTTGCGACAGCAGGCGGCCCAACGTTCCTTTATTCCGTTCGGAATTGACGGCGTCGAACCCTAACGTGATTCCAATCAGCGGTCCTAACCAGGAGAGGAAGGTAGAAAAAGAGGGAACCGCCAGTGCAGAACTGGTTAAGGTATACATTTTCAGGAACAGGAACGTATCGCCCGCCCCGCCGCTAGCTGAACTGCTGCCCGAACGAATCGCCGAGACAGCGGAATAGATCGAGCCGATGCAGGCCAGTACGATGATGCCCATTAGGATCCCAAAGCGCCAGCTGCTCAAGTGGTCACCAATCTCCTTCTGGACCATCACCCAAAAAGAGGAAGACGAGCGCTCCCGCGGCGGATTCGCTTCTCCGCCGGGACGGAGCTCTGCCCATAGCTTGCGTGCCCGTTCCCGCCACTCATCCAGGCGCAGCTGCTCTTTGAAAGAACGGCTGCCCACGGTTTTGTTTGGCTGCATCATGACTCACCCCTTTTTTCAAAATAGCGATGGTAGATATCGTCAAGTCCGTATTCCTTGCGGCGGATGTACACAAGCTCCGCATCCTTCTGAATCACGGCTTCGGCGATTTGTGCGGTAAGGTCCCGTTCACAAACCACCGTTGCGGTAACGCCCCGCTCGATCTCGTCGTCCCCTTGCTGCGGGTAACGGATGTCACGGACGCCCTGGATGCTGGAAATGTTCCGGGCTAGCTCCTCCGTCCAGCCTTTGGCGCCAACCTCTACATAGACGTTGCCGTCCGCATCCAGCTGTTTGGACAGGGTGCGGATGTCGCCGCAGGCAATCAACCGGCCTTGGACGAATAGACCAACCCGGTCGCATATTTGCTGCACTTGATGCAGATGGTGCGAGGACAGCAGCACCGTCAGCTTCTCGTCGCGGCTGAGCGAAGAGATGAGGGCAAGCAGCTCGCGCACCCCTTCGGGGTCGATCCCCAGCGTTGGCTCGTCGAGGATAATGACCTCCGGATTTTTGATGAGCACGTCCGCCAGACCTAACCGCTGCCGCATCCCGCGGGAGAACGCTCCGACCTTCTTGCCGGCGTTGTCTGCAAGTCCGGTTTTCTCCAGCAGGGCTTTGGCGCGTTGCAAAGCTTCTTGCTCCGATACGCCGTTCAGTCTTGCTGTATACACAAGATTATCCAGCGCCGTCCGATCCTCATAGAACCCGACATCATCGGGCAGATAACCCACCTTCCGCTTCACCTTCAGCGCCTCGCGCGTCGGGTCAAAGCCGCAAATCCGCGCCTGTCCCGAGGTTGGCTCGGCCAACCCGAGCATCATCAGGATCGTTGTGGTTTTCCCTGCACCGTTGGGGCCAAGCAAACCAAAGATTTCCCCGCGGGCGATGCTTAAGTTCAGATGATCAACGGCGGTGGCTTCTCCGTATTTCTTCGTCAGCTGCACGAGTTCAATGACCGGACGTTCGCCAGTAGCCGATGGGGTAGGTGTCTTGCCGGTTTCCGTAACCATGGATTATCTTCTCCCATATTTCCGGAACAGGTAATAGATGCCTCCGCAAACGGCCAGTATGATGAGAACCCCCACCCATCCCCATAATACGGACGATTTTACGGTAACCCGCAGATCAGCGTTCGCGCTTTTGTTCGCGGAGGAGGCAGTCAGACTGACGATGTAGTCCCCTGGGAGCGATTTTTTGCTGGATTTAATGGTGGCTTGAACCTGCTTGCTTTCACCCGGCGCGATCGATGTGATCGAGGAAGGCTCGAAGGACACCTCCCAATCCGTCGGAGCGGCCGAGGAGAAGGAGAGATCTTGCAGCTCAGCGGAGCCGGTATTTTGGACCACGAAGGTCAGTTTGCGTTCGGAACCTGCGCCCACGTCTGTGCTCAGCCGGTCATCCACCGTGGAAAACTTCATGTCGTACGTTCCCGTTACGACCGCTTCGATTTTGGCGTTGGCTGTGGTATCGCCGCTCGTTGCCGAAATCGGGATTTCATAGGTGCCGGCTTTGATTTGCTCCGGCGGCTTCACTTCAATCGTAATCGACTTCTCGGTGTTGGGTTCCACTTCAACCGAAGTGACGCTGTTGCCGTCAGCTTTGAAACGAACGTCCCAGCCTTGCTCGGCTTGTGCGTTGAAGGCGTAGGTCTGCTTTTGCGTCGTTCGGTTACGCAGCACCGCGCTATACGTAAACGTGGAGTCCGAATGGCCTTCCATGTTGGCTTGATCCAAGGTCAGCTCGGTTTTGAAGGTCCCTTGCTCGGAGACGTTAACGACCAGCGGCAGCGTTGCATCATCCGCTTTAAGATTGAACACGTACCGGCCTTTGTTAATTTGCAGCGGGACCTCAAGATCGAGGGTGAAGGATTGCGTTTCACCGGCCTTTACCGCCAGCCGCGAAATTTCGCGCCCGCCTGCGGTGAGTTCGTATTTCCAATCCTTGCTTTGCGTCTCCAGCGAGAGATTGGCCGAAGCCGTACTGCTGCCATGGTTGACAAGATCGATCGAATAAGACACAGATTCGCCCGGTGCAGCGGACCATTCCAAATATGGCGTGAAGAGCTCCAATGAGCCCGCCGCCGAGGCTTTGCCGACCCCGGATAAGGCAACGCTTAGGGTCGTGACCAGAATGAGCAGCAAGAACGCCGCTTTTCGATAGGTTTGAAGCATCTCTTGTACCCCCTAAGAAAAATAATGATGTTCATCAAAGGTACGCACGAAACGACGCTTTGGATTTATTCGATTCTAGAAATTTTTTTGGGGTTTTCAAGCGAATTCATTTTTGATAAAACGGGAGGTAAGAAGAGGAGAAATTTTGCGGGAGGGACAAGTATGGACCTGCAAAATGAAGAGATGACCAGGCAGTTGCGTGAGATGTGCAACGGTTCCGTCCGCGCATTTGATGCGTTTTATGCCTGTTATTCTCCTTTTGTCATGCAGGTGGCCGGCCGTCTGGTTGGGGAGCGGATGGAGGCCGAGGATATTTGCCATGAGGTGTTTTTGGAGGTGCTGCGGCGGGGGCAAGACTATGACCCGTCGCGCGGGTCAATCAAAGCCTGGCTGGCGGTGATGACCCGCAGCCGCAGTCTGGACCGATTGCGGCGCAAAGCGCGGCTGAAGTATCCGGGCGATGAGGCGCTGCGCCGGGATGCGGTGGACGAAGACAGCTCCGGCGAGAATCAAGTCTTGTCCCGGTTGGAACGGGAAGCGCTCCGCACAGCGATCTACGCGCTGCCGGAGACGCAGAAGAAGGCGATTATGGGCTCTTATTTCGCCTTGCAAACCCAACGCGAAATGGCGGAAGCCTGGAGCGTTCCGATTGGCACCGTAAAGTCTTGGGTACGTTACGGGCTGAACAATTTGCGCAAGCAACTGGAGAAGCAAGGTTGGGGAGAACCGCTGGAAGGAGGGAACGAGCATGAACGGGCAAGACAGCGATAAGGTTCGCAACATCGGCGGGCCGGGCAACGAGAACGTCTGCATTCGGATGTACACTGAGCAGGAGTGGATTGATTGGTTGCTGGGAACGCTGGAGGAACCGCGGCACTCTGAAATGGCGTTGCACCTGGATAGCTGCACGGTCTGCCTGGAGCAGAAAACGTATTGGGAGAGCGTCCTGGGGATCGACGGCGAGGACGGTTCATTGTCGGGGCAGCTGAAGAAAACGGAGCAACCGGGGACGAAGGTGCAGCCAGAGCAAATGGAGCTGCCGGAACTGCCGGGGAGACCGGCTGTTGGCAACCGGGAGCTTACTCCAAACCTGGCGGCTGCCCCAGGACCGTCGCAGCCTCAACTGCATCAGCAGGCCGTTTCTCCTTCCGCGCAGCGCTTGGACCCGTGGGCGGGCGCTATCCCTTCCGAGCGGATACGGCGCAGCCTGCGGAGTCGGGTAAGATGGATCAGCTGGCGACGCCGAGCGTTACGGCTGTTCACCGTTCGTTGGAAGTGGACGGTGTCGCTGGCGGCCGCGCTGATCGTACTGGTCGGCATGAGGGTTGTCATCGATCACCTGAACCAGCCCGAAGCCAGCTGGGACCGCTATGTGCAAACCTACGAGCCTGAAGCGCTGCCGGTCCTGTCGAAGCCGGACACGATCTCTTATCCAATCGCCATGGGCCGCATGGAGCCGGAGAACGGCATGGTGTGGTACAATGCAGGTACCCGAGAGGTGCTGATGCTGGTCGGCGGGCTCGTTCCGGATAAAGGGCAGATGGTCCGCGTATGGATCGTGAAGGAAGGGGCGCGCGACAGCTTAGGGTTGCTGCAATACCACAACAACCGGGCGCATCTCTACGTCAAGGACAAGACGCTGAGTTATGGAGACAGCCTAGAGCTGACGATTGAACCCGCTTATGGCGCGCCGGAGATGAACGGGTTTTCTAATTCGATCTCGTTGGATTTGTTGGGGCGGTAGTGCCAAGCAAAGCGAGATTTGGGAGGTTTCCTAAATCTCGCTTTTTTACGCGAGAGTTGCAGGATATGGCGAGCGGGGCACGACTCGTAAAACTAAGGCGAGCGGCTCGGCAGGAGGGAGACATTTCGATATGGATCGGCTTGAGTTTATCGGCACCGGGGATGCGATGGGCGTTCCTAGAGTGTATTGTGATTGCGAGGTGTGCGGGGAAGCACGCAGCTCCGGTGTGAACCGGAGGTATCGCGCTCTGGTGGCGGTGGAAGGTGAAGAGGGCGGCTTCCTAATCGATTGCGGACCGGATTGGCGGTCCGGGATGGAGCGGCGAGGGCAGCGTTTTGCGGAGCAAATTCTGATCACGCACGCCCATTTCGACCATATTGGCGGACTGCCCGAATGGGCCGATGCCTGCCGCTGGCTGGGTAGACGGGGACAATTGTATGCGCCGCAGGAGGTGTTGGACACGATCCTTCGCCAGTTCCCTTGGCTGGGCAGCCATTTAGATCTGCATGCCGTTGGCGCGGAGGGCACTCGCCTAGCCCGGTGGCAGATTTCCGCGTGGAAGGTCTTCCACGGCAAAAACGGCTTTTCGTACGCCTATCGATTAGAGAAAGATGGCTTCACCTGGGCTTACTGCTCGGATTCCATCGCCTTGCCAGAGGATCAAAAGCAGCCGTTGTTTGGCCTTGATCTGCTGGTGCTGGGCACAAGCTTTTATCACGAAACCGCCGAATTTACGACCCGGTCGGTGTATGACGTGAAGGAGGCACTGGAGCTGTTGAACGAGATTCGGCCGACGCGGACGGTATTCACGCATCTGTCGCATGACATCGATCTGCGACGCGATTATGGACTGCCAGAGGGAGTGGAGTTTGCAGTGACGGGAATGCAAATGTCGCTGCAGAAGGGGAAGTAAAGGCTAAGGGGCTCCGAGGGGATTTCCAAAGGATTTTCAAGGAGATGTCCGAGGGATTTACGAGCAGATGTACAGCTGTGTTCCAACGGATGCACCGGCGGATGTACGGCTTCGTTTCCCAGCGAATGTCCTAGCGGATGTCTGAACTTCGTTGCCAACCGTTGTCCTAGCGGATGTCTGAACTTCGTTGCCAACCGTTGTCCAAGCAGATGTCTGAGCTCCGTTTCCAGCGGGCATGATAATGTATGCGAAAATTCGAATACATTTCACCCACGTGGGGTCATTTTGACCAAATGTATATGAAATTTCATGCTTAATCACCCCATTTTGACGCAAATGCCCTGAATCTATATGAAAAACCGAATAGATTTCGAGTTTTGGGCGTTTAACAGCAAATTATATTCGAAATTTCAGCTATATTAAAAAAAACTAACTGGAAGGATCCAGTTAGTTTTTTGCATTCAGCACAAACTTCTCGATGACATGCTTCACGCCGTCTTCATTGTTGCTTAACGTGACATAGTCGGCGATTTCCTTCAGCGCTGGGATGGCATTACCCATCGCCACGCCTAGGCCGGCGGCTTCGAGCATCTCATGGTCGTTCCAGGAGTCGCCGATAGCGATCGTTTCTGATAAGTCGCAACCAAAATGGGCGGCCAGGAAGCGCAGAGCATGGCCCTTGGTGCCTTCCTCATGCATGATTTCCAGGAAGTTCGGCTTCGACTTGGTGATATGAACGCCGTCCCCGAGCAGCTCGCGCAGCTCCGGCGCGATTTGGTCCAGGTAATCGGGTTCGTCGATGATCAGCATTTTTGGCGTTGGCTGGGCGACCAGCTTGGCAAAATCCGGCTCCACATAATATTGCGTCCGGTTCAGCTTGGTGTAGTCGATCAGCTTCTGGTTCTCCTCGCGGGCGTACAGCTTATCGTCAATGTACGTTTGCAGGTGCAGGTTGCGCTCGATGCAGTATTCGAACAGTTTGCGCGCTGCTTCCATGGGGACGTAACGCTCGTAGAGCACCTTTTCGTCCATCAGGTTTTTGACCAGTGCGCCTTGGTACGTAATAATCGGTACGTTAAGTCCCGTTTGACGGGCGATCGCTTGAGCGGATGCGTAAGCGCGGCCGGTAGCCAGTGTGACGACGACGCCCTTGGCCACCGCTTGCTCCAACGCCTGCTGTGTTGCAGGGGTGACCTCTTTGTCATCATTAATTAAAGTATCATCAATATCGATGGCAATCAGTTTATACATGGTTTCTCTCCTTTAAGGAAGATCTCTCTATCCAACCGATTCGGGGGATTCAGATTCAACTCCACCCGATTTTAATTCCGCGAGCAGCATGCCTCCCAGAATACATAGACAGCCAAGCCCAGTGGCCCAGCCTAATTGCTCGCCGCCAAAAAGCACGCCGGTCGCTGCAGCAAAAACCGGTTCCATGGCGAAGATGACCGCGACCCGGGAAGGACTGGTGAATTTCTGGCATACTGTCTGGATCCAAAACGCAAATGCACTGGTGGGCCCGATGGAAACGAGCAGCGCAAGCCATACTTCCGGCTGCATCAGTTGACCGGCTGTTTCGCTCCAGGAAGCGGTGCGCTCGAACAGCAGCGAACCCGCCGCACTGAGGACACCCACGACCGCCATCTGCAGCGAAGCTAAGGGCAAGGCCGGATAACGGGGGGCAAATACGCCGGTATAGGCGACGTGCAGACCGAAACCAACCGCGCACAAAAACACGAGCGCATCCCCCAGGTTCAAGACGAGGCCGGAACTGCCGGCGAACGCCAGCAGGTAAAGCCCGGCGGCAGCCAGAATTGCGCTGATCCAGGTGAAACGCGAAATTTGATGTTTTAACAGCCAAAAGGACAAAAAAGGCACGATAACAACAGACAATCCGGTAATAAAACCGGCGTTTGAGGTTGAGGTATACAGCAAGCCAACCGTTTGAAACGTATAGCCTAAAAACAGGAATAACCCTAGCAGCGCAGCATGCCCCATCATGCGCCAGGACAATTGCTTCCATTCTTGCCGGTAGAACATGCTAATGATCAAAGCGAGCAGCAGCGCTGCCCCGATAAAACGGATGCCGTTAAAAGCCAGGGGCGGGAGCACCCGGACCGCATGCTGAACGATCAGAAAGGTGCAGCCCCACATGAACGCCACGAACAACAGCGCCAAATCCGCCAGGCGCGTGCGGTTCGCGGCAGGCTTTTTCATAAAAGTAGAAGCCGGATGCTCGTCAATCTTCAAGGAAAATCAGCCCGATGAATTCGTCCAGCTCAATGTTGCCGAAATAGTGCTTCACGTCAACGCCGGCGAGCGCATCCCGTACAGCCGAATCCTCATATTTTACGCCTCTCAGCTTGTCCTCGATATCGGCTACGTCGCCGACACCAAAGAAATCGCCGTAAATCTTAATGTTCTGAATATGTCCGTCCTTGATGTTCATGCGCAGATCGATAATGCCGACGGGGAATTTTTTCGCGTGCTTCACATTGCTCTCCGGCGACAAACCATAGTTCCAATCCCAGTTCTTGTAGCGTTGCTCGGAAATTTCATGGATTTTTGCCCAATCCGCTTCCGTCAGCTTATATTGAGGTACTTCGTGCGGTTCCATGCCAAAAATATGCCGCAGCAGCTCAGCGCGGAACTCCTCGATCGTCATTTTGCGATCCAGGAAGTCGATGATGTTGGCCACCCGGCTGCGCACGGATTTGGTGCTCTTCGATTTGAATTTTTCCGGATTGGCGTTCAGCGCGGCCTGTACGTTGTCGAGGTTCAGATTAAACATCAGCGTACCGTGGCTAAACATGCGGCCCCGCGTAGCAAATTGGGCGTTGCCCGAAATCTTCTTCTCCCCAACCTGAAGATCGTTGCGTCCGGTCATCTCCGCATTCACGCCAAGGGATTTGAGCGCAGCGACCACCGGCTCGGTAAACTTGCGGAAGTTATGGAACGACTCGCCGTCATCCTTGGTGATGAAGCTGAAGTTCAGGTTCCCCAGGTCGTGGTACACCGCACCGCCGCCGGAAAGCCGACGGACGACTTGCACGCCGTTCTCCTTAACGTATTCCTGATTGATCTCCTCGATGGTGTTCTGATGCTTGCCGATAATGATGGAAGGTGCGTTGATATAAAACAGCAAATAGCTGTCGTCCTCCAGCGGCAAATGTCTTAAGGCATATTCTTCGATGGCCAAATTGACGGACGCATCGGTAATGCCTTCGTTATCGATAAACAGCATGGTTCTCCATCCTCCTATTTTGCGGCCGGCCGCCTGATTCTCAGGCCCCGGGATGTAGTCATACACGCATACGATTTTATTGTAAACCAATTGGTGTCGAAACCAAAGGGGGAGCAGCGTTTTTTGCCGGAAAAGAACGCAAAGTTCTTCCTTGTTGACGGAAAAAGACGGGACACCGATAATGGGGACACCTGAACTTTTTGGAAAGAAAAGAGGAATCGCTCGATGGAGTTAGAGATTTTTGGCCACGGCGGCGATCTGGTGACGGCTTCGGCCCGGTACGGCGTGGCGGCAGGGGAATGGACGGATTTTAGCGCGAACATCAATCCGCTGGGGCCACCTCCTGGACTGCTGGATGCGCTGCGCGAGGCGTTGCCCGGCATCGTGCGGTATCCGGATCCCGGGCACCGCGGGCTGGTCAAGCAGTTGGCTGAGCACCTTCAAGTCGAGGAGGAAATGCTGGTCATTGGCAACGGGGCGGCGGAAAATATGGCACTGGCGCTGCTGGGACTTACTCCGGAGAAGGTTGGGGTGGTGGAGCCTTGCTTTTCCGAATACCGTACGCTTTCGGAGCAGTTTGGTGCCCAGGTGCAGTTGGTATTTGGAACGGAAGCGCGGGCGTTTAAGGCCGCGCCGGAGGAGGTGGAGGGCCTGATTCGAGAGACGGATTTGGCGTTTATCGGTCAGCCCAACAATCCCAATGGAGTGCAATACAGCTTGGACGAACTGCGGCGGTTTGCGGCGGCCGGAGAGCGGTACGGCACGTATGTGGTTGTCGACGAAGCGTTTATCGACTTTATTCCGGAACCGAAACGCCGCACGTTGCTGCCGGAGCTTCGGGATTATCCGCATCTCATCTTGATCCGGTCGATGACGAAGTTTTATGCGATTCCGGGCCTCAGGCTCGGTTACGCGATCACGCATCCGGAGACGGCCCAGCGCATGCGGGACAAGCAGGTGACCTGGAGCGTCAACTCGTTGGCACTGCTGGCGGGGGAGTATTGCTTGAGGGCGGATGCTTCGTATGAGCAGGCGACAATCGAGTTGGTGAAGCGACAGCGTGACCTTCTGATGGGTGAGCTGACGCGTCTCGGGTGTCAAACCTGGCCGGGCGAAGCGAACTTCCTGCTCGTACGGCTGCCGGAGCCGTGGACGGCCGAAACGATGCAAACGGCGCTTGGGCGGCGCGGGGTGCTGGTGCGCAGCTGCGCGATGTATCCGGGGCTGACGGAGCGGGATATCCGGCTGGCGGTGAAGGATGAGCCGGCCTGCAGCAAGCTGCTGCGGGAGCTGGAAGCAATCATGCGCGGCTAAAGGACGGGTAAGCGTTCGATGTTGTGCTATTGAACTTAGGTGTATTAAAAGTTGTTGTTGGTGGACTTTCATGTTGGGAGGAAGGGAAGGATGACGATGGGAATGCCTTTTATGGCGGCCCGTCCGGGCGAAGTGTATGAATCCAAGGTATGGCCCGGCTTAAAGCTGGAATATGGGGAGCGGCATTTGCTGCTGGAGGCGCCGGAGGAGATGGACGGACTGAGCAGCGCAGTCTATGGCGGTGGATCTGGCCGGCTGCGCCGGATGGTCAACATCTACGTAGACCGCCAATACCGCTGCGACGATCCGGCGCGGGACATTGCGGAGTTGCTGGAGCAATGGGGATACCCGGCCGAGGGGACAGCGGGGCTGCTGACGGCGGTCCCGATGCGCTACGCCGCGGTGGCAGAGGAACGCGGCGAGGATTTCGCCGTCTTCTGCTGCGCGACGGCGGGGGCGTCGAACGCCGCGCGGGCGGGCGTTCGGCGGACGACGTTCCCGGCCTCATGGACGCCGGGAACGATTAATGTGCTGCTGGCCGTGGATGGGCGGCTGACGCCGGCGGCGATGGTCAACGCCGTAATGACGGCGACGGAGGCCAAGACGGCCGCGCTGGGCGATCTCGGCGTGCAAGACG
>NZ_GG695985.1:44640-116646 GCF_000159955.1 Paenibacillus sp. oral taxon 786 str. D14
TCCCCGCCCGGCTGACGGCGCTATTGCTGTTCGCCGCAGCCTGGGCTTTGCGGCTGGATGCCCGCGGCGCGCGGCGAGCGGTACGCCGCGATGCCCCCAAGCATCCGAGCCCGAACAGCGGCTACCCGGAGGCCGCGGTGGCCGGGGCGCTGGGCGTGCGGCTCGGCGGAGAAAATTCCTACCACGGCGTCGTATCGTTCCGCGCTTATATGGGGGAGAAAACCCGCGAGCTGGTGCCCGAGGACGTAGCCAGCACGGCCCGCTTGATGTTCTGGGCCGCCAATGCCACGGTGATCCTGGGAACGGGGATCTGGATTGCGGTCACCGGGAATTGGGGTTGGATATAGTCGGAATCGTTGGCACGCAGGGGAGGTGGAAAGAGGATGAATGTGGAATGGTGGCTGGTTCGCCACGGCCTTACAGCATGGAACACGGAACGCCGATATCAAGGCCACAGCGATCCCCCGTTGCTGCCGGGAGAAGCGTCGGGTTTAACCGAACTGCGCCGGGAACTGGAAGGGGTAAACTTTGCAGCGGTGTATGCCAGCGATTTGCGGCGCTGTTTGGAAACGTTGGCTTGGGCCCGTCCCGATCTACTGGACAAGGTGCACATCGACCCCCGGCTGCGGGAAATGAACTTTGGCCAGTGGGAAGGCCAAACCTATGAGATGCTCAAGGATGACGAGAGGTACCGAGCCTGGATCGATGACCCGCAGGCGATAACGCCGCCCGGCGGCGAATCGTGGCAGGCTTTTCAATCGCGCGTATCGGAGGTATGCCGGGATCTGCTGGAGCGTTCTGGAGCTGTGAAGGGGACGGTATCGGGCCCCCTAAGCCGGGCCAGCGACCAACCCGCGGAGCCTCTTTCGCTAGGGCTGGCGCCGCAACCCTCAGCATCAGCGCAAGAACCTTTGCGCCTGCTGATCGTCACCCACGGCGGCGTTATGTCGTTGCTTTGTTCGCTGCTGCAGCCCGGCCTGGGGTTCTGGGATACCCATGTTGGGCCGGGCGGGATTCAACGTTTGTATTTTCAAGGGCAAGAAGAATCAGAAGGGGGGAAAGGAAGTTGAAGCTAAGTCTGCTGGATTTCGTTCCAAGGCTTCCGGGCTATTCGGCGGAGGAGGCGCTCGAACAGGCGATCCGTTTGGCCCGGGAGGCGGAAGCGCTGGGCTATCACCGCTACTGGACGTCGGAGCATCACGGGATGGAAGGACTGGCCAGCGCGGCCCCTGAGGTACTGCTGTCCGCCATTGGAGCGGCGACCCGCCGGATTCGTCTTGGGTCTGGCGCTGTATTGCTACCGCATTACAGTCCGCTGAAGGTTGCGGAAAGCTTCCGGCTGCTGTCGGCCCTGTATCCGGGGCGTGTCGACCTCGGCATCGGGAGAGCTCCCGGCGGTGAGGCGCACGTGACGATGGCTTTAAGCGGCAATTTTCTGGAACGGGTCGGCCGCTATCCGCAGCTGGCCAAGGATCTGGCTGACTTGCTAGCGGATAATTACCGCTACGACGATCATCCGGTGATCGCCCGGCCGATTCCGCGGCTTCCGCTGGAGTTGTGGATGCTGGGCACCAATGTCAAGAGCGCAGGGTACGCAGCCGAGCTCGGAACGGGGTACGTTTTTGGCCAGTTTATGAGCGACAGTAACGGAGCAGAGATCCTGCGGTCGTACCGTGAAGCCTTCCGCCCCTCCGTTCACCTGGCCAAGCCGTCGACGATCCTGGCGGTGGGTCTCATCTGCGCGGAGACCGAAGCGCATGCAAAGACACTGGCGGCGAAGACGACGGAAGGGTTCCGCGATCGCGGCGGGGCGCCTTTTCAATGGTTTGCCGGGACAGCCTTGCAAGCCCGCGAGTATTTGCAGGACCTGCAAAACCAGTGCAGGAACGACGAGTTCCTGATCGTATCCCCCATCCCCGATTACGAGGAGCGGCTTCATTCCTATCGGCTACTGGCTGAGTTAGGTATATAATCCCGAGAAGCGGTCGCTCAACCCACTCCAAGCCGATCCAACATAACGATATACAAGTTCCCCTTGGCAACCAAGATATAGGCTAGGGGGCTTTTCTTTTCCTAGGGAAGGAAACAGGGGAGCATCTACACACCTAAAAAAAACCTACCGGATATCCAAAGTCCACGCCTTGTTGAAAGCGCTTAAAGGCATAATAATGGGTTTATCCTAAATACAGGGGGTATGATCCAATGGTCAATCAGAAGCTATGGAAGAGAACTTCCGCAATCGCTTTAACCGCCGTATTGGCGCTGAGCCTGTCGGCATGTGGAGGCGGCGGTGCGAAGAATAATGCGGCGGCGAATGAGCCTGCCGGAAACGGGGGGAAGAGCGGGAGTGGAGAGAAGATCACCATCACGTTCCAGAACATCTATCCGGACCCGGCTACTCCGTCCTATAAAACGATCCATGCACTGGTGGAAGAGTATGAAGCAGCACATCCCAATATCCACATCGAGCTCGACACGCTGAATACCGACCAGCAAAAAATCAAGCTCAAAACGCAAGCGGCATCCAAAGAGGTTCCGGACATCACGATCGTGAACCCGGCCGCGCAAATGAAACCGTTCGTGGACGCCGGCCTGCTGGCACCGCTGAACGACATGCTGGACCAAAACGGGCTGAAAGACACGTACCAAGAGGGTCTGCTTGATTATTACAGCTTCGACGGCAACGTTTATGCGCTGCCAGACGGGAACAACATCGAGGTCGTTTACTATAACAAGGAACTGTTCGAGCAAGCCGGCATCACGAAAGTACCGGAAACGTTCGACGAATTCCTGGATGACGTGAAAATTTTCAAAGAAAAAGGCATCACGCCGCTGGCGATCGGGGAGAAAGATTCTTGGACCGGTTCGTTCCTGTTCATGAACATCCTGCTTCGCACCAACGGCGGCCCAGGCTTCCTGCAAGACGTCATGGACGGCAAGAAAACGTTCGAAGATCCGGCCTTCATCGAAGCCGTTGACAAGTTCCAAGAGCTGGTGCAAGCCGGTGCATTCCCGGACGGCGCAACCTCCATTGACGCTACGGCAGGCGGCAACATCTTCAAATCCGGCCAAGCCGCCATGTGGGTGATCGGTTCCTGGGAAACCGGGGCCATCGACGCTTCGTCCGTTGCAGGCAAAGTTGGTGCGTTCCCGTTCCCGACGGTGGGCGGCAAAGGGGATCCCAACGAGTTCATGCTGGCGCCGGGCAGCGCGTTTGCGGTATCGGCGAATAGCGAGCACTTGCAAGAAACGAAGGACTTCCTGAACTTCTTTACGCTGAACTTCCCGAAGAAGCAATTTGAGAACAAAAACGCTGTCGGCCTTGGCCAAAAAGTTGACGGCGACCTGAAAGCGGCCGGTTACTCCGACTTGGCCATCGAAGTCGCCGAATTGTTCAACAAGGTGAAGGGCGGCGACCTGGCGTTCGACAATACGATGAACCCGGCAACGGCGCAAGTCCACCTCAGCAGCATCCAGAACCTGTTCGTGCAGAAAGTGGATTCCGCTCAAGTGGCCAAAGAGCATCAAACCGCCTATGAAGCCAACAAGCAGTAATTCCATTAGCCAATAACCATACCTAATCTTCTAAAAAAAGTTACCTTTCCATCGATGCGAAGTAGCCCTTGTAAGCATTCGTGCTAGAGCGCTTCTTCGCATCGCATTTCTATTGGGGGGCGGAGAGATGAAAGTACTGAAGGTGCCCGCACGCACAATAGCCGTCTTCGTATTACCTTGTCTGTTGTTGTATGTGTGCTTGGTGTTTGTTCCGATACTCGTATCGTTTGGGACCAGCCTGCTCAACTGGGACGGGATCACCACCCCGAAGTTCACGGGACTGTCCAATTTCCGAGATATGTTCTGGAACGATCCGGTCTTCTGGCCGTCGGTCCGGAGAACGCTGCTTTATGCGGTAGCCTCCATGCTGGAGATTCCGCTTTGCTTGTTTTTTGCGATTTTGCTTAGCCGTTATTTGAAAAAGGGGAACACGCTGGCGTCGATCTATTTTACGCCGGTCATTTTATCGGTTGTGATCATCGGACAACTCTGGAAAACGATCTATAACCCGACCTCGATGGGCGGCATGCTGAACGGCGTGCTTATCGCCCTGGGTCTGGACAGCTGGACGCATAACTGGCTGACCGAGCCGAAAATCGCGATGTACAGTCTGTATTTCGTGTCGCTGTGGCAGTATTTCGGCTATCATTTGTTGATTCAATATACCGGGGTGCAGAACATTCCGGACGAGATTTATGAAGCTGCAAAAATCGACGGGGCAGAAGGGTTCAAAGCAGACCGCTACATCACAATGCCGCTGATCGTCCCGATCTTTAAAATATCGATCGTCCTGGCGTTTATCGGCTCGTTGCAAGCGTTCGACCTCGTCATGGTGATGACCGCAGGCGGACCGGCGCATGCCACCGACGTCATCTCCACGCATATGTACAACAGCTCGTTCCTGTCCTTGAAATACGGGTACGGCAGCGCGATTGCCACGTTCCTGGTTCTGTTGTGCCTCACATGCACGGCGATCATCAACTCCATCTTCAACAAGCTTGAGCGCAAATACAGCTAGCAAAGGAGGCGAGGTTCATGCGAAAAATCAAAAAAGGAATCGTATACCTGCTGTTTGCGATTCCGGTGGTTACCCAGCTGTACCCGCTGTTGTGGCTGCTGCTGTATTCTTTGAAGACGAATGAGGAGATCATGGGCGGAAGCTTCTTCGCCTTGCCGAAAGAACTGCAGTGGCACAACTACAAAGACGCTTACGAGTCCGGGAGCTATTTGAAATATTTATCGAACAGCGTGATCGTTACCGGCATCACGATGATCTGCGTCATCCTGCTCAGCTCGATGGTGGCGTATGCCATTTCGCGGTTCCGCTGGCGGTATGGGAACATGGTCATGACCATCTTTTTGATGGGGATGATGATTCCGATGCAGGCTACGCTGCTGCCGTTGATGGTGATTTTTAAAAATGTCGATATTCTAAATACGCATCTGTCGCTGATTTTGCCGTATATCGCTTTTTCCACCCCGATCTCCGTCTTTATCCTCAGCGGGTTTATGAAGAGCATCCCGGCGGAAATCGAGGAATCGGCGTTTATCGACGGAGCGAGCATTTATCGGATTTTCCGCAGCATTATTTTGCCGGTGTCCGTCCCGCCAATGATGACGGTTTGTATTTTAACCTTTATCACGATTTGGAACGAATACATCTTGGCCGCCACGTTCATTTCGTCGGAGAGACTGAAGACGCTGCCGTTTGGGGTATATACATTCGTCAGCCAATATTCTGTAAACTACGGAGCCATCGGCGCTTTCCTTGTGATGGGGGCGCTACCGGTCATTTTGATCTATTTCTTCCTGTCGAACCAAATTACGAAAGGAATGGTAGCCGGAGCAGTAAAAGGGTAAAGATTGCGCTTGCAAAATAAGGACGCCATCTTATAATGAAGGAGCAGCAGGACACGGGGTTGGGAGGGAGAAAACAGTTGCGAAACAGCTTTCATTCCATAAACCATCGGTTGTTTTTGCTGTTTCTTTTTTGTATGTCGGGCATTTTGCTGATCGTCAGCGTGCTCTACTACAGCCGGACGACTGAGCAATATCACGAGAAAATTAGTGACCTATCGCAGAAAAACGTAGCTCAAACCGTCGGGCTGTTTAGCCTGCTTTATGAAGGGTACGACAGCTTGTCGAAGTCGATCACCAACAATTTTGAAATGATCCGCCTGCTGAACGAAAAAACCGACGAGCCGGCGGTTGCCTATATTAACGAACAATCGATTACGAACATTATCGGGGCGATCTTTTACTCGCGTGATGATTTGGTGGGCATTCACGTTATCACCAACCGGGGGAAGATCTACAATTACGGCAACTCGATGAATGTGCTGGATCCGTCCTATCCCCAGGAAGACTGGTACCGCCAGCTCCGCGATTCGTCCGGGAAATTGGTATGGTTAGGCGTCTATTCCCACTCGCTGATCGATTTAGCCGAGGACAGCCCGGTGTTTGCCTTTGGCCGGCAAATTTTTGATTTGAACGAGCACAAACCGATTGGCGTCGTGCTTTACGAGGTGAACCCGGGGCCGGTGCTGGATGCTTTGGATAATCTCAAGCTGGGCGAGCATAGCGAGGTCTATCTCGTCAATCAGCAAGGCCAAGTTGTCTCCTCGTTGACCGAACCGGCACCGATGCTGGACGACCTCCCGAAGCTGGATGCAGCCCGCAACTTGGTTGTAGAGCAGGAGGGTTCGGGGATCACGGTGGCGTCCCGTCTGCCTTTTTCCGACTGGTCGGTGGTCAGCGTGACTCCCCGGCAGGATTTGAATGTAGAGTTATTGGAAACGAAGCGGTATTTGCTGATCGTCATTTCGATCCTGATCATCGTCTCCGCCGTCGTCGCCAGCATTGTGTCGCGGACAATTGCCAATCCGCTGAAGAAGCTGATCCGCGAGATGCGACAGGTGGAAATAGGGAACTTCCGCGGGATGGTGAACGTCTCCTCCTACCAGGAGATTAATATTCTGGTCGCCTCGTTTAACCGGATGGTCAGCCGGATTGAGGAGCTGATTGAGCGGGTGAAGATCTCCTCGGTCAGTGAGAAGAACGCCGAGCTGCATGCGCTGCAGTCGCAGGTGAATCCGCATTTTTTGTATAACACGCTGGATATGATTTATTGGATGCTGGATGAGAAGGAGAACGACCGGTTAGGCGAGCTCGTCTTATCGCTGTCATCGATGTTCCGCTACAGCAGCGAGTGGAAGGACGGAGCGAAGGTTACGCTGCGCGAAGAGCTGGAGCAGATCAACCATTATTTGACGATTATCTTGATTCGGCTGGAGGGCCGGCTTCGGGTGGAGAAATCGATCGATGAACGGTGGCTGGACATTCGTCTGCCGAAAATGACCGTTCAGCCGATTATCGAAAACGCGGTGAAATATGGGCTGGAATCGCTCAAACGCCAAGGTGTGCTTAAGTTATATACCCAAGAGGTTGGAGATGTGCTGAAAATCGTGGTGGAGGATAACGGCAACGGGATGACGGCCGAGCGGCTAGCTTGGTTGAAGCAGTCGATCAACTGCCCGATCCCGAAGGTATCCGGCACGGGCAGCAGCGGCATTGGGCTGCAAAATCTGCACCGCCGCCTTCAACATATGTTCGGCGAACGTTATGGTCTGGAGATCGAAAGCATTCCTGATCAAGGAACCAAGGTGGCCGTCGTGCTGCCGCTTCCGATGGAGGGGGAGGTTGCCACATGAATATTTTAATTGCCGATGACGAACGGGCGATTCGCGAGGGCATTAAGCGAACGATTAAGCGGATTTATCCGGAGTACGGGGTGGAACTGGCCGAAGGGGCTGAGGAAGCGGCGAAGCTGATGGGTGAGAAGCGATTCGACATCGTGCTGACCGATATTTTGATGCCGGGAATGAACGGCCTGGAATTCATGCGTATTTTCAAACGCAGATTTCCCCGGGTGAAGTGGGTGGTCATCTCCGCGCACAGCGAATTCGCCTATGCCCAGGAGGCGGTGCGGCTGGGAGCTCGCGATTATCTGCTGAAGCCGATCGGGAAGACGCGCCTGCAGGAAATTATCAGTACCCTGGCCACGGAGGTCCGTGAAGAAAGCGAGCTGACGAAGGAAGAGGAGCTGTTAAAAGCTAATCTGAAATATTTGCGCGAGGGCGTATTTCAGCGATTGGCGTCGGGGCTGGATATCGGGAACCTGGATTTGACGCCGTTTATGGAGGACTATCAAAGCTTTTATTTGATGATGGTTCAGATGGATGCCGGGGACAAAAGCGTGCGGCTGGAGCATTTTATCGTTGAAAACGTGTTGTCCGAGCTGATCGAGCGCCATGGCCGGGGGTTTGTTGTCAGCTATGACCGCCAAAGCCTGCTGGGACTGATCACGCCGCGGGAGCCGGAGCGAATCGAACGGTTTCAGGAGGAAGTGAAGGCGCATTTGAAGCACTATTTGAAGGTGCCTTTTCAAATCGTGCATTCAGGCTTAAACAACGATTTCAAGTCGGTGCCGCAGGTGGTCATGCGCATGAAACAGGCTTCCGATTCGCCGGTTGCCTTGCTGGATCCGCCGAAGGGCAGCGGGGAGAAAGCGATCGAAGTTGCCCTCCAATATATCAAGGAGCACTACAATGAGGAGCTTTCTTTGGAAAAGGTCGCTTCCGTCGTCTTCCTGAACCCGGCGTATTTCAGCCAGCTGTTTAAGCAGAAGGTGGGACTCGGCTACAAGGAATACGTAACCTCGCTCCGTCTGGAGCAAGCGAAGCAGCTGCTGCTGAACCCGAAGCTGAAGATCGCGGAGATTGCGGAATACCTCGGGTATCAGGACATCCGCCATTTCGCGCAGATGTTCCGCAAGAAGTATCAAGTCACGCCGAATGAATACCGGCAGCAGCAGAATATTAACATCTTGCTGGCCAGCAGCGGCAAGCGGAGTAAGTAGGGAAGAGCGTTCTGTTCTGGTGTACAATGGGAGAATGAACGAATAGACGAGAGAGGATGCCGCAAGATTGCACCCAAGATATAGGATGGTATGGATTGTTCAAAGAGGAATGTGACGTGTTGTGTTACATTCCTCTTTTTTATTTACAAAATTCCGTCGATTATTTGCACCCAACTTCGGAATGCCTAAATTTTTCCTTTCTATACCTTTAGTCCTATTCTATAATGTTAGCAAAATTTACATATCAGGGGTGGGAGTATGAATCGGAACGAAAGGTTGGGAAGAATCGCTGCTTGGCTTAGTGTCGGCTTCACGGCGGTCCTGGCTGTTTGTGCGTTATGGGCAAAGACGCCATGGTATATCCCCTGCCTTGTGCTATTTACTTTGCTCAGCTTGGGGTCTTCGTTGTTCTTTGGAACCGGCCTGCGGGCAGCACTGGGAGGCGGGGCGCTGGCGGGCAAGCGTTCTCCTTCGGGGACAGGTGAATCCCAGCGGAAGGAAACTGATTGGACGGCAGTATTCAATGAGTCGCTAGTGGCGGCGGATCGACTGCAGGCGGCGGTTGGCGAAGTGAGCGAGAGCCTCGAGCAGCTGCAACGATTAGCCGATACTGCAGCGGCCGAGGATCTGAAGCTCAAGCAAAGCAGCGAACGTTCGCTGGAACAGGTGCAGGAGAGCCTGGCGGCAATGGAAGAGGTGGCGGCCTCGGCCTCCCAAATCCATGACGCAGCGGGGCATTTGCTTACCCGCAGCGAAAACACTCGAGCCGAGGCCATGCGTATGGCGGGAGCGCTCGAAACCGTAGACGGCACCATTCGTTCTTTGGCGCAATCCCAAGAGTCGATCGTGGGGCCGATGGAGGATCTGGAGGGGAACACCCGGAAGCTGGGCGCATTGTATCGGAGCTTGGAGGAGATCGCGGCAGAGGTCGCGTTGCTTGCGCTGAATGCGTCGATCGAGGCGGCTCGTTTGGGCGAGCAGGGGAAAGGTTTCGATGTCGTCGCCGTGCGCATGCGCCAGTTGGCGGATCAAAGCACCAGGGCGATCAACTCCTCCGCCCCGTTGTTCCAGCAAATCTCGGCGGATGTCGAGCGTGTGAAGTCCACGCTGATAGAGGGACGTGACTCGGCCCTGGAAGGAATTTCGCTGATGAAGCGAATGGGGGAGGACATCCGGTTCATTGCGGATGAAGTGGCAGAGGTGAACGGGCTGGTTGCCGAGGCGGGACAGCGAAGCCGGGAACAAGCCGAGCTGACGCGGAATATGGAGGCGATGCTAAGCGAGGTGCATGAGGCTCTCAATCGGAGCATCACCCATGTGGAGGGAGCGCTGGCTCGGATGGAATCGGAGCGAGAGCATATTTCCAAGCTGCAGACGGTGGTCGTGGGCTTGGATCGGGCCCAGGGCGAACTGATGGTATCATTGAACTCCGTCCATTCCGGGGCGGATCCGGCTGCCGGTGGCGAAGACGCGGTGGCCCTTGGTCAAGCCTATGCCCGGAAGCTGCTGGAGGCAGCCGAACAGCCAGGTTTCCGCATGCTGGAGCCGGCTAGTCACCGGGCTGCACTGGAGCAGCTGTTAGCCGCAGAGCCTGGTCTAGAAGCGGCCTGGTCGAACCGCAAGGACGGCTCTTTTATCGTATCCATTCCGGAAGCCGGCTTGCTTAACGCCAAAGGACGGGACTGGTTCCGCCAGGCGATTGCCGGAGAGACGGTCGTCTCCGAAGTGTATATCTCCGCGATCACCAAGCGGCGTTGCATGACGCTGGCCGTGCCGATTGTCCGGGAAGGTGAAGTCATTGGTGTCCTGGGAGCCGATTTGTCTTTAGAACGGGGCTAAACAAAGGAATAACGGATTAGTTATTGTCAGTCCTCCGCTTTTCCCCTATAATCCAATAGAGAAGAAAGCCTTAAGACAAGCGTACAATTTGTGCCCGTAGGTCCTGGAGCAACGGTGAAGCATGCCGTACCGCTTCGGGTTAAAAGGGAAGCCGGTGCAAATCCGGCACGGTCCCGCCACTGTAAACAGGGACGAGCTCATGATGCCACTGTCGCCCGCGAAGGGAGATGGGAAGGCGAGTTTTCGTCGAGACCTGGAAGTCAGGAGACCTGCCACGGGAATTCAAGACGGTCCTTCGAGGAAAGGATAACGTTCTGCCAAGAGCATCATGGCTTGGCGCTGCCATCGTGGAGTCTCTCCGCTTTGCGCGCGCACAGCATGACTTTGTAGACGTAACCCCATCCGCTAGGATTGGGGTTTTTTCTTTGTGCCGGTAGAGGGTTAGCCGGACTTCTTCGCCGCCGGCTGCACAACGTACCGCTGGAACACAAGGCGTTTCTTTATTTACTGAAAAATAAAGCAAGGGGAGATCTGGAGATGAAAAACTGGAGAAGACTAGGAAGCCTGTGGCTGCTGGCGTTGCTGCTGGTGCTTGCGGCCTGCGGTAACAATAACGCCGTCACCCCGGGGACAGGGAACACAGCGGACGCTGCACAACCGACGCAAAACGCTGGAACGAACGCGGCGGCGGACAATTCGGCGGCACAAGAGACGACTTACCCTTATACCGTCACTGATTCTACCGGTAAAGAGTTTACGTTTGAAGCCGCGCCGGAACGTATCGTCTCGCTGGCGCCTTCGGAGACGGAAACGCTGTTTGCACTGGGACTGGACGAGCAGGTCGCTGGCGTATCCGACCTGGATGATTATCCTGAAGCGGTGAAGGACAAACCGCGGATGGGCGGGTTCCAGGTGAATGTCGAGGCAATCGTGGCGGCGCAGCCGGACCTAATTCTTGCGGCGAGCCTGATCGATGAAGCAACGGTCAAAAACTTGACGGATATGGGATATAAAGTGTTCCAGTCCAATCCGAAGACGATCAACGAAGTAATGGAGCATATTCGGACGATCGGCGAAATTACCAACCATCAGGCTGAAGCTGCTGAAGTGGTCGGCAAGATGAAGGAAGAGGTCCAAACGGTAACCGATGCGGTAGCTTCGCTAAGTGAAGACCAGAAGAAGAAGGTCTACATCGAGTTTTCTCCGGGATGGACGGTTGGCAAAGGCGAATTCATGGATGAGATGATCACGTTAGCTGGCGGCATCAACGTTGCTTCCGATGTCAAGGGATGGTCCGAGATCAATGAGGAACAAATTATCCAAGCGAACCCGGACGTCATTTTATACGCGAAAAGCGTTGTTGACGAAAATAACAAGACGTTAGCGGACATCATCAAAGGCCGTTCAGGCTGGGACCAAATTACGGCCGTGAAGGAGAACCGCATTATCGCTCTGGACGATAACCTGCTGAGCCGTACGGGCCCTCGCGTCACGCAAGGGCTGATTGAAGTGGCCAAGGCGGTTCACCCGGATTTGATCCAGCCATGAAGCGCGGCAAATTCGCCGGATACGGAGTCATCGGGCTCTTGCTCCTGGTTGTGACGCTGCTGCTCTGCATCGGCATCGGCTCCGTTTATGTGCCTGCTGGAGAAATCGCGGCGATCTTGCTGCACAGGCTCCCGGGGTTAGACCGCCTGATCACGCCGGATTGGACGACGGCAGCAGAGCAAATCGTCGTCCAGGTCCGGTTGCCTCGCGTGCTGCTCGGGATGCTGGTCGGCGCTTCGCTCGCCGTAGCGGGCGCCGGCTTCCAAGGGGTGCTGCGCAACCCGCTGGCGGATCCGTTTACACTGGGCGTATCGTCAGGTTCGGCAATCGGTGCGGCGGTGCTGATCTTTTTCGGATGGCAGTTTTCCCTGTTTGGGATCTTTACGCTTCCGATGGTTGCGTTCCTGACGGGGGCTGTTACGTTATGGATCGTGATCTGGCTGGCTAGAGAGAACGGACGGCTGCCGATTGAAAGTCTGGTTTTGTCCGGCGTCGTGATGCAATCGTTCCTAGGGGCTGTTGTCTCCTTTTTAACGGCAATGTCGAAGAAAACCATTAATGAAATTTACTATTGGACGATGGGCAGTTTAAGCTTGCGCGGATGGTCGTATACGGCCATCCTTTTGCCGTATTTGCTGCTGGGAGCCTTATTCCTTTGGAGCCGGGCTAAACATTTGAACCTGCTGACTTTAGGTGAACGTCAAGCCTCCCATTCCGGGATGGCCGTAGAACGAACCAAACTAGCTGTGTTGCTCGTTGCTACACTGATGACGGCGGCTGCGGTATCCGTGTCAGGGGTAATCGGATTCGTAGGCCTGGTCGTTCCGCATATGATCCGTCTGATCACCGGCCCGGATTATCGGCTGATCATTCCTTTGTCGGCGCTGGGCGGCGGGATATTTATGATGTGGAGCGACTTGGCGGCTCGCTCGCTGCTGGCTCCAACGGAGGTCCCGCTGGGCATCGTCACCGCCTTTGTGGGGGCGCCTTTCTTTGGGTATCTGTTGTATCGGAAGAAGAAACAGAGGGAGGAGGAGCTGCGTTGATCAAGGTGTCTGGGGTTGCCAAGGCGTTTGGCCGGCTGGAGGTGCTTCACGGTGTGGACTGGCAGGTTGGCTCCGGTGAGTTTTGGGGCTTGATTGGACCCAACGGCAGCGGCAAAACAACTTTGCTCAACTTGATCTCCGGCGTGGAGAAGCCGGATGCCGGCGAGATTGCGTTGAGCGGACGACCGCTTTCGTCGTATTCGCGCAAGGAGCTGTCGCGCAAGGTCGCCGTCCTTCAGCAGGACGGGCTTCCGGCTGTGGCTTTTACGGTGCGTGAAGTGGTGGAAATGGGGCGGTTCGCCCATCAGGATTGGCGCGGCAAGGAGATCGGCGGGGCGAAGGCAGGCGAACGCCTCATTGATGGAATTATGGAACGTCTCGACCTGAAGGAGCTGGAGCATCGTCCGCTGAGTGCGCTTAGCGGGGGGCAACGCCAGCGGGTAGCACTTGGGAAGGTGATGGCTCAGCAGCCCGAGCTGGTGCTGCTCGATGAACCAACAACCTATTTGGATTTGCGTTACCAGATGCAATTTATGGAGCTGGTGGCCGAATGGCAGCGCGATGCCGGACTTACCGTCGTTTCAGTGATGCATGATTTGAATTTGGCTGCCTTGTTTTGCAGCCATCTCTTAGTGATGAGCGGCGGGCAAATTGTGGCGCAAGGCGCGCCGGACGGCATTTTGTCACCGGAGCTGGTTGAAACCGTATTTGGAGTTCAGGCCCACCAAGTGGTTCATCCGGATTCGGACGTTCCGCAGCTATTGCTGCGCCGGGCAAGTTTAGGTTAAGGGTACGAGTCAGTAATACAGAAAAGGGGAATATGGTTATGGCATACAATTCAGTCGAACAGCTTGCGCAAGCAATTACTCCTTTGGACGAAGCAGCGATGAAAGCGGCGCAGGTCCATTTGGACCAGTTGACGAAGCCGCCGGGAAGTCTCGGGAAGTTGGAAGGATTGGCAGTGAAGCTGGCAGGCATCACGGGAATCATTCGTCCGGAGTTTCCAAAACGGTCGGTAATCGTAATGGCGGCGGACCATGGCGTTTGTGAGGAAGGGGTCAGCGCGTTTCCGGCAGAAGTGACGCCGCAGATGGTGCATAACTTTTTGGCCGGCGGCGCAGCGGTGAATGTGCTGGCACGCCAGGCTTCGGCTGACGTCGTTTGCGTGGATATCGGGGTGAATGCAGAGATGTCACATCCGGGGCTGCTGCAACGTAAGTTGCGTTACGGGACAGGAAATATGGCCAAGGGACCGGCGATGAGCCGGGAGGAAGCCGAAGCCGCCATTCGAGTTGGGGCCGAGGTGGTGGCTGATGCGGTGTCCCAAGGCGTTCGACTGTTCGTCACCGGGGAGATGGGTATCGGAAACACCACAGCCAGCGCTGCGATCATGAGCAGTCTGACGGGGATCGCACCGCAGCAGAGCGTTGGGCGTGGAACCGGGGTCAACGATGAACGGCTTCGGCACAAAATTTCCGTCGTGGAGCGGGCGCTGGAGGTCAATCGCCCGAATGCCAACGATCCGCTGGACGTGCTAGCTAAAGTCGGCGGGCTGGAGATTGCCGGAATGACTGGCGTCATTCTGGGAGCCGCAGCTCATCGCTGCCCGGTCGTGATCGACGGCTTTATTTCAACTGTGTCCGCGCTGCTGGCGGTACGTATACAGCCGAATGTGGCCGACTATATTATTGCTTCGCACGTCTCCCACGAGCAGGGACACCGTGCGCTCCTGCAGGAGCTTGGCCTTAACCCGATGCTGGAGCTGGATATGCGGCTTGGGGAAGGCACAGGCGGCGTGCTGGCGCTCCATCTTGTAGATGCGGCTTGCCGGATCGTTGCTGAAATGGCGACGTTCGAAAGCGCGGGCGTCGCGTCCGGTGAAGGAAATGGTGGGGGGACCGAGTGATGAAGATCCTGGTGACCGGCGGAGCCCGCAGCGGCAAAAGCACATTCGCTGAACGTTGGGTCATGAAACAGGCAACATCCGCTGATTACGTTGCAACGGCGCAAGCGTTTGACGATGAGATGAAGGCCCGTATCAGGTTGCACCAGCTCCAGCGGGAGCAAAGCGGGTTCACCTGGACGACGCATGAAGCGCCGCTTGAACTAGCAGAGATGCTGCAGGAGTTAGGTAAGCGGCCCGTTGCAAAGGAGGGCGCGGCCGCCGAAGCCGCGGGTCCGGTTGTGCTGGTCGACTGCCTGACGTTATGGTTGTCGAACGTGCTGCTGAGCGCATCGGAACAGGCCGATGGTGTGGACGCCGTTTTGACGCGGGAAATTGAGCGGTTGACCGCTGCGGCCGAGGCTTTTCCCGGCACTTTGGTGATGGTTACAAATGAGGTCGGCAGCGGGATCGTGCCGGAGTATCCGCTTGGCCGGCAATATCGGGATTGGGCCGGGCTGCTGAACCGAACGATGGCGTCGATCGCGAATCAGGTGTTTCTGGTTACCGCCGGCATCCCCATCGAGTTGAAAAGCAGGGAGTATCGCTTATGACGAACGGACCAGAGCACAAAGCGCCCTCCGGGGCGGATAAGCATGGAGCTCTGCAGCCGATCTTGGCGGCCTTCCAGTTTCTGTCACGCTTTCCGGTACGGGCTGAACTGGATTTTACAACGGACTTGCTGCGGCGCAGTATCCCCTATTATCCGCTTGTCGGAGCAGCAATCGGCGCTGTCGTCTGGGCAGGCGGCTTGCTTGCCGACTGGCTGCTTCCTTCGTACCCGGCAGCCATCCTTTCCTTATTGATTTGGGTTGGATTAACTGGAGGTTTGCATTTGGACGGTTGGATGGATACGGCCGACGGACTGCTGAGCTACCGGTCACGCGACAAGATGCTTGAGATCATGAAAGACAGCCGGGTAGGCGCCATGGGCGTGCTGGCCTGCGTCCTATTGCTGATGCTCAAAGCCTCGCTGCTGACCTCGCTCTTCCAAGGGGGCCTGCTGACGTCAGGGCTGGCGATATGGCTGGCACCTCTGTGGAGCCGGTGGTTTATGACCCGGGCGATGCACCGCTGGCCCATGGCCCGGCAAGGTGAGGGATTGGCTGCGCAATTCCACGGCTTCAGCGAACGGGATGCCTGGGGGAGCACCATCATGGCGGTGACGATATCCGTTGTAGTGTTGCTGCTCACTTTGCTCGTGTTGCTGGGAGGAATGGAGGAATCGGCTTTGCTGCGATCGCTGCTGTTTATCGGCCTGTCTCCCTTTATCGCCTGGGCGGCGGGAACTTGGGCCGCTCGACGAATCAATGCCAAGCTCGGCGGTTTGACCGGCGATACCTACGGGGCGCTGGGCGAAGGGTTGGAAGCTGTCCTGTTGCTGCTTGCAGTGCTGATTTTTGCCCATTGATAACTCGCGGAGCGGAGGTGCTCTTGGGGGAGGGGACCTTCTACGGCGAGCGCTTTTGCATCATTATCCCCTTGAATCAGAACCAAGGAGAAAAGAAGAAGGTTAGAGCTGGACAGATTAATCGAGAATCCTAAGAGAAATAGGTCGACTGTTAAGTAGCGGAGAATCAAAATCGTGCATTATCACCGTATGCTGAATGAAAGGGATAATGGTGGAAAGGTCGAGCGTCATCACCACCACCTGATCGAGAGGGATAATGGTGGAAAGGTCGAGCGTCATCACCACCACCTGATCGAAGGGGATAATGGTGTAAAAGGCCCTGGCAAGATACTACACTGCTGCACGGTTTGGAAAGGAGGGGAACGCGATGGGCGAAAATCATAAGAAGCTTCTGGATCAGGATCAGGAAAAAAGCGCATCAGCATCAGGTGCTGTACTCATGGTTCAAGGGACGGCGTCTGACGTGGGCAAGAGCGTGATCGTGACGGCGCTGTGCCGTATTTTTGCGCAGGATGGGCTTAGACCAGCTCCGTTTAAGTCGCAAAATATGGCTTTGAACTCGTATGTTACAGCGGACGGCCAAGAGATTGGACGGGCCCAAGGCATTCAGGCGGAGGCTTGCGGCATTGCCGCCACCACCGACATGAATCCGGTACTGATCAAGCCAACTGGGGACATGCATTCGCAGATCGTTGTTCATGGGCGTCCTTACCGCCACTTAAGCGCATCTGATTATCGTGAGGAATTTTTGCCTAAAGCCAAGCCGCTGGTGATGGAAGCGCTCAGCCGGCTCCGCGACAAGCATGGCATTGTGGTGATCGAGGGGGCTGGGAGCCCGGCCGAAATCAACCTGAAGCAACGGGATATCGTCAACATGAACTTGGCTGAATGGGCGGATGCTCCCGTGATCTTGGTGGGGGATATTGACCGCGGCGGCGTTTTTGCTTTTCTCGTTGGTACCCTGGAGCTGCTTGAGCCACACGAACGCGCCCGCGTAAAAGGGTTCATTATCAACAAGTTCCGCGGCGATTTGTCTCTATTGCAGCCCGGGCTGGATTGGCTGGAGCAGCGGACCGGAATTCCCGTACTAGGAGTGCTCCCCTTTCTGCCTGATCTGGATATCGAAGCAGAGGATTCCGTTGTCCTGGATACCTATCCTGCCCATCCAGAGCAAGCGCCAAGTAAGGAACTGGACATCGCAGTCATCCGTTACCCGCATATTTCCAACTTCACCGATTTTGATCCGTTGGCCGCCGAACCGGACGTGTCGCTACGTTATGTAAGCAAGCTGTCGGAGCTTGGGCATCCCGATGCGGTGATTTTACCGGGGACCAAGGATACGATCAGCGATCTGGAATTTTTGCGTAGGCAAGGGCTGGCGGAGGCTATTTGCAGCCTGATTGAAGAGGAGACGCGCACCCAGCTGGTCGGAATCTGCGGCGGATATCAAATGCTGGGAGAACAACTGCATGACCCCGAAGGCGTGGAGTCCAATGAACCGAGGTCTGCGTTAGGATTGGGCCTGCTCCCCTTGGCAACAACCTTCCTCCCAGGCAAAAAAACGGTACGGGTGCACGGCTATACGTGCGAGGACCAGCCGATATCGCTGCACTCTAAGAACCGCCGGCTGCCGATCTCAGGCTATGAGATTCATGCCGGCTCGACCCAGCAGCTGCGGGACACTCGTCCCTTATTTATGCTTCGGGTCAATGAGGAGCCAGTACAAGGGTCAGGGACAGCCCCGGAGTTAGAACAGGCTGAGACGCAAACACATCCGGAAGGCGCAGCCCGCGCCGATGGCAGGGTGTTTGGGACGTATCTGCACGGAGTGTTCCATAATGATGCCTGGCGACGTGCTTGGCTGGACGGACTGCGTACGAGCAAAGGGCTCGAACCTTTGAGCGTCACCTTTGTTTCTTCCTCGCGGAAGGAGGAAGCCTTCGATCGGTTAGCGGAGCAGGTTCGCAGGCATTTGCGCATGGATCTCATTTACGACATCGCCGGGATCCAAGGTAAGCTTTGACAAATCGGGTGATGTTAGGGTAGGATAAAAGTACGCTTAATTTTCGATGGGTAAAGTCGAAAAGCGGGGGAACCAATCTTTTGGGGCGAATCGTTGTAGGATTAACGTAGGGAACCATCTTTCCCGAGCCCGTCAGCTAACCTCGTTTGCAGTGGATGGGTCATTTTAATATTATTTCAGTCATCAATTAATGACCCTGTTCTTTGAAGCGGGGTCTTTTTGCGTTCTGCAAGACCTTTGACCCGAGCATTCGGTGGAGTACTCGCATTCACTGCAAGTTTCGAGCTTCTTCTTTACGCATCGCACTATTAAAGGAGGAGAGGATTTATGGCTAGTCCGAAGTACATCACCGATATTGCCAAGGTGAGCCAGTTGTCCGAGCAGGAGCGGCAGGAGTTGAAACCGATTACGGACAAATTCGTTTTTCGGGTGAATGACTACTATTTGAATTTGATCGACTGGAATGATCCAGAGGACCCGATCCGCAAGTTGGTGATCCCCAATACGGGAGAGCTGAAGGAATACGGGCGTTGGGACGCTTCCGACGAAGCGGCGAACTATGTGGTGCCTGGCTGCCAGCATAAATACCGCACGACCGCGCTGCTGATCGTGTCCGAGGTTTGCGGCTCCTATTGCCGGTATTGCTTCCGTAAACGGTTGTTTCGCAACGATGTGAAGGAAGCGATGGCGGATGTCACGCCTGGCATCGAGTATATCGCCCAGCATCCGGAGATCAACAACATCCTGTTAACCGGCGGTGACAGCTTGATTTTGGCTACAAAGAAACTGCGTTCGATTCTCGAACGGCTAAGAGCCATTGAGCATGTAAAAATCATCCGACTCGGCTCCAAAATTCCTGTTTTTAATCCTATGCGTATTTATGAAGATCCGGAATTGCTGGATCTGATTAGGGAGTTCTCCACTGTAGACCAACGGATTTATGTCATGGCGCATATCAATCATCCGCGCGAAATTACCCCTGAAGCCAAAAGAGGGTTCCAGGCGTTACACGACGCTGGGGCTATCGTGGTTAATCAAACGCCGATTCTCAAAGGCATCAATGATGATGCGGCCGTGCTTGGCGAATTGCTGGACCGCTTATCGTGGGCCGGCGTCACTCCGTACTATTTCTTTATCAATCGTCCCGTTGCCGGAAATGCTGATTTCGTGATCCCGCTGAAACGAGCATATCAACTGGTGGAGGAAGCGAAAGCCCGTACATCGGGGCTTGGCAAACGCGTGCGGCTTTCAATGAGCCATTCTTCGGGAAAAATCGAAATCCTGGCCATTGAAAACGGGCAGGCTTATCTCAAATATCATCAGTCCCGGGACGGTGAATACGGCAAATTTATGATTTTGCCTTGCCCGGATGATGCTACCTGGTTCGACGATCTGCCAGGCAGTGAAGCGTACTGGAAGAAGCCGGAATCGAAGCTGGATACGCAGTCGGATCAGCCAATGGAAGACGCTGCAAGCGCAGTGTCCATTACGGGATAAAACAAAACGTACCCTTCCGCTTCCCCGATCAGGGGAGCGTGAAGGGTACGTTTTGTTTTTAGAGTCAGATCCGGAATTTTGCGATCGACTCCTGCAGCGCCAACGCCTGCTCATGCAGCGAACGAACCGTACGCGCGTGATTTTCCATTTCGCTCAGTTGTTGCTGCGAATAGCTGCTGATTTGCTCCACGTTAGCGAGCGACTTGGCGGTAATATTGGCGGATTCCTCCACCGATGCGGTCACTTCCTCGGTACCGGCGGATACCTCTTGGGTGGATGCTGAGACCGATTGAATCGTCAAGTTCACGTTCTGAATCAGCTTAGTTAATTGTTCAAACGCCTGACCAGCTTGCTTCACCCGTTCTGTTCCGGAAACGATTTCCTCGCTGGCCCGTTGCATAGCGTTGACGGAGTTTTCCGATTCTTCTCGAATACTGAGCAGGTTCTCACCGATTTCCTCCATCGCCTGGCGGGACTGCTCAGCCAGCTTACGGACTTCTTCGGCGACGACAGCAAACCCTTTGCCGTGCTCGCCGGCCCGTGCCGCTTCGATCGCCGCATTCAGTGCCAGAATATTAATTTGCTTCGTAATTTCCGTAATGGTTACGACAACGTTTGAAATTGACTCCGAGCGATCATTCAGCGTGCGGATATGCCCCAGCGTCCGATTAGCAGCATCTTCTACATGCTGCATCTGCGTAACCGCCGTTTGTGCCAAAGTATTCCCGGCACCGGCTTCATCCGCAGCTTGTCCAATCTGTTCGGTGACTTCGGCAGACGAAGCGGCAATGTGCTGTACACCTTGCGAAATTTCTTCCATCGCACGGGCGTTTTCGGCCGCTGCGGACGCAATCGTCATGCTGCCGGCTTCGATTTCCTTCGTCGCTACATTGGAACGGGCGATCAGATCCTCAAACGTCGTAACCGAACGGGACAAGTTCTCTGAGCCGTCGACGACCGCCCGGGACGTTTGCATCACGGCAGCGAACATGTCTTTGAGCTGATGAGTCATCGTTTGGAAGCTCCCGGCTAATTGGGCGATTTCGTCATTTCCTTTCACTTCGATGGTATGGCGGAAGTCCCCGCCAGCCATTTGTTCCGTGACCGTCACGAGCTTTCGGATCGGCTTCGTGATTCGCGTACTAACAAAGTAAGCTGCCGCCATGCCCGCCACAATGACAAGCAAGGTGATGCCGATACAGATGTATAAAATTTGGTCTTTCTTCTTATCGATGAAGGTAGCGTCAAGGCCCACGGCGAGCATCGCTTTGCTGCCGGGAATCGCGATGAAAGCTGTTTTGTGCGAGCCGAATTTGTCGGTATACAACTCACTGATTTGTACCCCGCCATTGGCCGCAGCGGTCATGGCCGGCTGAAGCTCCAGCTTGTCGCCGGGGGTCATCTCCGAGTTCTCATTCGTCGCCAGAACTGTAGCGCCGTCATCTTGAATATGTAGTAAATAAGCAGTGCTCAAGTTGTAGTCCTTAGTGCTCTTCGTCAAATACGATTCCACCGCAAAACGGGAGTTATCTTTACCGCTGAGCAATTGCAGGGATTGGGTCGTATCTAACCGTTTGAAGATGTCTTGAGTACTAGTTTGCAGCACTTTATCGAACTGTGGCAGCACATTTTGCTCAATGATCCCCATAGAGATGTTATAAAAGCTGACGCTAAATAAAAGTGAAGATACGACAATAATCACCGCATAGGTACTCATCAATCTGCGGCTGATGGAGCGATTAATGACCTTGAACACGAAAATCCTCTCCGTTCCCCTTAAAAAATGTGAAGTATACGCCTGGCTGTCTCTCTTTTCTTTTTAGCCAGCGGTTCATAAATATCATTTTATAGGAAAAAAGGTCCTTTGAAAACGAAAAATTCCTACATTTTTTGGTTTTCGTAAAAAGTTTCAAAAAAAACGTCTAAATCTATCGGAAAAAGCTAAAAAGAGAGCCCTGCGAATCATTTTTTGGAGATCGCCAGGGCTCTTCGAGTATGAATATTACATTACATGTTAGATATAAGTTAATTGTTTCGGATAAGATGTGAGCACTTCAACGCCGGTTGCTGTGACTAGCACATCATCTTCGATACGAACTCCTCCGATGCCTGGCACATAAATGCCAGGTTCAACCGTAAAGACGTGGCCTTCTGCGAGGAGAAATTCGTTCTCCCCATGAACCGAAGGGAACTCGTGCACGTCGATCCCCAGCCCATGGCCAAGGCGATGGATAAAATAAGGTCCATAGCCGGCAGCTTCGATTACTTCGCGGGCGGCGCGGTCAATGGAGGCGAAGGTGACGCCCGGCCGGATGGCGGCAATCGCAGCTTCATTGGCTGCCAGCACCGTTTCATAAATCCGGACGAGTTCCTCGGTCAGCTCGCCAACCGCGAAGGTACGCGTGATGTCGGATGCGTAGCCATTCGCATAAACGCCGATGTCAAACATCAGCAGATCGCCGCGCCGGATTTGCCGGTCGCCGGGGACGCCATGCGGCAGGGCAGTTTTCTCGCCGGACAGCACCATGGAATCGAAGGAAGGCCCGTCTGCGCCGAGCTTGCGGATTTGGTACTCGACTTCCGCAACAAGCTCGTTTTCGCTTACGCCTTCCGTTGCTTTTTTCAGCGATTCGCTAAGCACCTGTTCGATCAGATGTACGGCGTGCTTGATCTTGCTGACTTCTTCTGGGCTTTTCCGCACCCGCATGTCCCGAAGCCAAGATCCAACATCTACAGATTCGGAGAACGAGAGCTTCTCCTGCATTCGCTCGAAGTTGGCCACGGAGACCTGCTCCTTCTCAAAGCCCAGCGTACCCAGCGAGCCCGCGAGGCGTTGCTTCAAGAGGGCGTAAGGGTCGTCCGTATCGCTATGGGTGATGATCTCCGTTAAGTCCGCGGCTTTGCGGGCTGCCTCTTCATCCAGCGCAGGGACGACCAGAAAAGGCTCGCTTCCCGCCTGAAGGACGGCGCCGAGGAAGCGTTCATGCGGATTGCTCAGAAAGCCGGTAAGGTAATACACATGCTTCGGATCAGTGATCAGCAGCGTGTTGACGCCGGATTCACGCATTTTGCGTTCTAATGCAGTCCATTTATCATTCATTTTGCAAAAAACTTCCTTTCGTTCAGTCTCTTGTTCTATTATAGGCCAATGCGGGGAGGAACGATAGTTAGGATCGTTGCGCCGGGCGGGCCAGGGCGGGACGGATTGCTTTTTTAGGTAAAAGGTTTACTTTTTAAATATTTTCAATAAAATAGGAAGAAGTTAGATTATTCAAATTTGAATATGAAACAAAGGAGAGAAGATGTTGGCTACTGCAACGAAAAATTCTACCCGGCTCATCTTGTTCGGATTAATGCTGGGGATTCTGATGTCAGCGATGGACAACACGATCGTGACGACGGCCATGGGGACGATTGTTGCCGATCTCGGCGGAATGGAGCAGTTCGTTTGGGTGACTTCGGCCTATATGGTGACGGTGATGGCGGGGACGCCGATTTTCGGCAAGCTGTCGGATATGTATGGCCGGAAACGCTTCTTCCTATTTGGCATCGCGATGTTCCTGCTTGGCTCCGTGTTGTGCGGGCTCGCCGGAAGCATCGTGCAGCTGAGTATTTTCCGCGCGATCCAGGGGATCGGCGGGGGAGCGCTGATGCCGATTGCGTTTACGATCATTTACGATATCTTCCCAGTGGAGCAGCGGGGGAAAATGACCGGACTCATGGGTGCCGTGTTTGGCACGTCGAGTATTTTTGGCCCATTGTTGGGCGCGTTTATCACCGACTCGCTAAGTTGGCATTGGGTTTTCTACATTAATGTGCCGATCGGTATCGTGTCGTTGGTGTTGATTATCTTCTACTATAAGGAGTCGCTGACGCACGCGAAGCAGCAGATCGACTGGGGCGGGGCATTTACTTTGGTTGGCGCTGTGGTGTGCCTAATGTTTGCCTTGGAGCTGGGCGGCGAGAAATACGCATGGAATTCCAGCGTGATTTTGGGCTTGTTTGCGGGATTTGCCGTGTTGTTTGCCGCGTTCCTGCTGCTCGAAACGAAAGCGCAAGAGCCAATCATATCGTTTGATATGTTCAAAAATCGGCTTTACGCGACAAGCTGTTTGTTGGCTTTATTTTACGGGAGTGTATTTATCGTTGCTACGGTATATATCCCGATCTTCGTGCAGGGCGTCTACGGCGGATCGGCGACCAACTCCGGCATTATTCTGATGCCGATGATGATCGGTTCGGTGGTCGGCAGCATGCTGGGCGGGATGCTCGCTTCCCGCATACCATACCGCACGGTGATGGCCTTGTCGGTGGTTTGCTTCGTCGGCGGTATCTTTGCGCTTAGCACGTTAACGAATGATTCGTCTCGCATGCTGCTTACGCTTTACAGCATCCTGACCGGCTTTGGCGTTGGCTTCTCCTTCTCGGTGCTCAGTATGGCGTCCGTGCATCACTTTGACATGCGACAGCGCGGAGCGGCGACATCAACCAACTCGTTCCTCCGTTCGCTGGGCATGACGCTGGGGATTACGATCTTTGGTATCGTGCAACGCAACCTGATGTCGGGGGCCATGGCCGATGCGTTTGCTGGAATGGGACAAGGCGGCGGGAATTTCGGCGATACCCGGGAAGCGCTGAGTCCGGAGAAAAGAGCGCTGATTCCGCCGGCGATTTTGGACAAAATTACAGAGGCGTTGTCCATTTCGATCGCCCATACGTTTATGTGGGCCCTCATTCCGACCGTTTGCGCAGTGCTGGTCGTGCTCGCCATGCCGAAGGACCGAATCGAGCGCAAGGCGTTAAAGCCGTCGAATCAGCGGGGGTAAGCAGCAATGAAAGCTTTAGCGATCCGTCTTTGTATTTTGGGTCTGCTGCTCGAGGAGGATCAGCATCCTTATGAGATGCTCATCCGTATCCGGGATCGGTTCCTCGACCAGCACGGCAATTTCAAAATCGGTTCGCTGTATTACGCCGTCGACCAGTTGGCCAAATCGGGGCATATCGAGGCGGTGGAGACGATTTATGGCGAGGGCCGTCCGGACAAGACGGTCTATCGGATCACGGACAAGGGCCGGGAGTATTTTCAGAAGTTGCTGATCGATCGGTTCCAGGAGGAAGTGTCCGGATATCATCCGCTGCATGTTGCTTTGGTCTTTGCCAGGTATGGGGACCGGGAGAAGCTGATCGCCATGTTGCAGGACCGGATTCGGAAAGCGGAGCATGAGGTCAATTTGAGCTATCAGGTTTACGAAGAACATCGGGGGATCGTACCAAGGAGCGTGCTGCACCTGATGGTCGGACGTTACGAGCATGCCCGGACGGAGCTCAATTGGCTGCGGCGGCTGCTCAAAGACGCCGAGGCCGGACGGTTGGGGGACCGCGATCCGGTTGATTTACTAAACGAAGAGGAATAAAAGAAACTCCCCGGGCACCGTGTGCGATTTTCGCTGACGGTATCCGGGGAGTTTTTTTAGGTTTATCTATTTGAGTTTTGGTCTGGTGCATCCGGCCGCAGTTCTTTGACCAAGCTTGGCGGCGTTCGGCCTTCGAGGGCGGCCACCAGGTTTTCAGCGGCCCGCATCGCCATTTGCCGGCGAGTTTGGTCTGTCGCTGATCCGATATGCGGCAAGGTCACTACGTTTGGCAGCTTCAGCAGCGGATGGTCCGGATCGATCGGTTCCTTCTCGAACACATCCAATCCCGCGCCGTAGATTTGACGGTTCTGCAAAGCGGCGGTCAGCGCCTGCTCGTCAACGGTAGCCCCTCTGGAGGCGTTGACGAACACAGCCGTCGGCTTCATCAAGGCAAATTCCCGAGCGCCGATCAGCTTGCGCGTTTCCGGTGTGAGCGGCGTGATCAGCACGATAAAATCCGCTTCCTTCAACAGCTCATCCAGGGTGCAATAAACGGCACCCAGCCTAGCTTCGGCCTCCGGTTTCCGGCTGCGGTTGTGATACAGCACCTGCATCCCAAAGCCGAATTGCCCCCGATGGGCCACCGCTTCGCCGATTTCCCCCATCCCGATGATGCCAAGCTTCTTGTGGTGGACGTCGAGACCAAACAGGTTTTGGCCGTCACCGCGTTTCCATTTCCCTGCCTTCACGTATCGGTCCAGTTCCGATACCCGGCGGGCGACGTCCAGCATCAGGGCGAAAATCAAGTCGGCGACGGTGTCGTTCAGGACGGCCGAGGTGTTGGTTCCCAGCACGCCGCGGGCTTTCATCGCCTCGAGATCAAAGTTGTTGTAGCCAACGCTGATATTGCTGACAACTTTTAATTTGGGGGCATGATCCAACAGCTCCTGATTGATGCTGCGGTCCGCGGTCAACAATCCCTCGACGTCGCTTAAGCTGGCTAGAAGTTGGGCGCGGGTGATCGGTTCGTCGCCTTCCCATTTGCGGATTTCACAATGCTCGGCCAGATAATGTTCGACTTCCGGGGGGATCGGCCGGGAGATAAACACTTTTGGTTTCATGAGGTTCTCCTCTCTCAGGGGGATAGATCCATTGTTACGCACACCACGTAGACAAGGATTTAGCGATTATCGACTTTTTCCGGATACATATCATGATTAAGCAGGCGATGTTCCGCCATCGCTTCGTACTTGGTGCCGGGACGGCCATAGTTGCAGTAAGGATCGATGGAGATGCCGCCGCGCGGCGTAAATTTGCCCCAGACTTCGATGTACTTCGGATCCATGAGCTTGATCAAATCGTTCATAATGATGTTCACACAGTCCTCATGGAAATCGCCATGGTTGCGGAAGCTGAACAGATAGAGCTTTAACGACTTGCTTTCCACCATTTTGATATCGGGAATATAGCTGATGTAGATGGTGGCGAAGTCAGGCTGTCCTGTGATCGGGCAAAGGCTGGTAAACTCCGGGCAGTTGAATTTTACAAAATAATCACGGTACGGATGTTTATTGTCAAAGGTCTCTAATACCTCAGGCGCGTAGTCAAAAGGGTATTTGACGCCCTGGTTGCCCAGCAGGGTCACGTCTTGCATTTCTTCGGGTTTTCTTCCGGCCATGTGAAGCCCTCCTTATAGATATATTCATTAAAGCAATCTAGCGGACCGTACAGCCCTTATTTGCCTTTTTCCCGGACATTTCCTGTTGTAACGGACTCCAGTGACCTTATTTGGCTTTTATCGCAGCCGATGTGCTGTTTTACATCAAAATAAGGTCTACTGAGTCCGGTAGATTTGGAAAGCTCCCTCGGAGCCTCAAATAACGTCTCTGGTGTCCGTTAGCCGCGGGGTGGAGGTCTCGGCTGCATTCAAGATTCGATGCCGAACCAGCCTCCTCGAATCCGCCTCGTGATCGAAAGCCGATTGATGAACTGCCGTTTCAATGAAGGTTCAAAAATCGGGTTTGGAGCACCGAGAAGGTTGGATGAAGCTAGAGACTGAGTAGCGGAGCATAGCTAGGAGCTATGTGAGCAACGGAAGGCTCGGCTGAATTCAAGATTCGACGTCGAACCTGCACCCTCGAATTCGCCTCGTGATCGAAAGCCGATTTTTGAACTTCCGCTACACGCCGCGTTTGTTGCCCCAGACGAGGGCGTGGAGCTGCGGCAGCACCCGGACATTGTTCAGGTCCGGCGTGGCCATTACCTTGTCGATGAGCGCTTCGTAGCGGCGCAGCAGGTCGGACGCATGCTCCTGGATGTCCATCCGCTTCACGTCCGGGTTGCCCACCTGCACGTACATCGGCACGTTGGGGTAGCGAGTGTGCACCCGCTTGGCGTAAGCCAGATCGTCATCGTCAAACACGACGACCTTCAAGCTGACGGCGAGCGGGTGAGGCCGGGCAGCCAGCCTAGCGACGATATCGTCCAGCACGTCCCAGTTGGTGTCCATGCCCGAGCTTGGCGGCTTCGGCGACAGAGTCACCTGGTCGACCTCGGCCAGCCAATCCTGCCAACGCGAGCCTTGCGTCTCGACTGCGACGGTGATGCCTTCGGCGTGAAGCAGCTCCACCAAGCTGGCCAGCTGCGGCAGGAGGGCGGGGTTGCCGCCGGACAAGGTGACGTGGGAGAAACGGTCGCCGCCGATGTCGCGCAGCTCGCCAAGGATTTCCGCCGGGGTCAGGCGGCGGATCATCTCCTTCGCGCTGCCGTCCCAGGTGAAGGCGGAGTCGCACCAAGAGCAGCGATAATCGCAGCCGGCGGTGCGGACGAACATCGTCTTCTGTCCGATCACCATACCCTCGCCTTGTACGGTGGGGCCAAAGATCTCCATGACGGGGATCGGCAGCTCGCGGTGCTCTTGTGTGGTCGCTTCCTTACTCATCCTGCATCCACTCCCGTCTCGCTTCCGCATAGCTGGTTGGCGTCTCATAGAGGCGGACGAACTCCGTCCGGGCCTCCAGCACCGGATTGCGATAAGCTTCCGATTGCAGCGCCTCCTCCATCTTCTCGAACAGCCACACCACCATATTTTCGGCGGTGGTATTCATCGGCGGCAGCGTTTCATTAATGTAACGATGGTCCAGATAAGCTTCAATTTCGTTCTTCCAAATCTCCTTGATCGTGCCAAAATCAACGGTCATGCCGATCTCATCCGGCCGGCCGCTGATGCCAAACACCACTTTGTACGTGTGGCCGTGCAGGTTTTTGCATTTGCCGTCATACGCATGCAGGTGGTGCGCGGCATCAAAAGTGAATTCCTTGCTCACCAGCACCCGGCGGCGGTGGTAACGTAGCTGGTCCCGGCGGATGTCCTGGTCCAGCTTCTGCAGCGCTTCAACGATGCGAAATTCCCCCGGTGTCCGGTTCATCGTGAATTCGCCTCCTGGCGTTCCAGCAAGTATTTGTCCAGTCCAGCTTTTCTCAGCTTGCAGGCCGGGCATTCGCCGCAGCCATCGCCGATGATACCGTTGTAGCAGGTAAGCGTCCGTTCGCGCACGAAATCAAAGGCTCCAAGCTCATCGGCTAGCTTCCAGGTCTCTGCTTTGTCGATCCACATGAGCGGCGTATGGATCACAAACTCGTAATCCATCGCCAAATTCAAAGTCACGTTCAGCGATTTCACAAACACGTCGCGGCAGTCGGGATAACCGCTGAAGTCGGTCTCGCAGACGCCGGTGACGATATGCTTGGCACCTACGCCTTTGGCGAGTACGGCAGCAAAGCTGAGGAAGAGATGGTTGCGGCCGTCCACAAACGTGCTTGGCAGCTCCCCCTCCTGATGCTCGATCGCAATGTCGCTGCGCGTCAAAGCGTTGGCCGTTAATTGGCCAAGCAGGCTCATGTCTAACACGGTATGCTTGATGCCAAGCTCGGCGGTAATCGATTTCGCGCATTCGATCTCCAGCTTATGGCGTTGGCCATAATCAAACGTCACGGCCTCAACCTCGCCGAATTGCTGGATCGCCCAGAACAGACAGGTTGTGCTGTCTTGACCGCCGCTGAACACAACAACCGCTTTTTCCTTTTTAAGCATAAAAAAACCCTCCGTCTTCTTTAATAGTGAAGCAGGAATCCTTCGTTCCCGGCCCATTGTGATAGAAGAAAGAGAGTTCTTGAACTGGTCACAAAAAAACAAGCCCATTTCGACCGGCAGGGTGTCCTTGGCGCTGCGACTCCGTTGCCGTTCAGCAAACGGGCATGCGAGCGCGAAGAACCCGCCGAATCAAGGCAGGGCATTTATAGTTTTTTATAGAGGGAGTTCTCGAACCTCTCCCGTGCATTCCCGTAGGAATAAGCACGGATTTCTTCTTCAATTTCGTGATGCGCTGGGGTTCAGGCCCCTAGGCACAAACCCCATTATAACATATTTTGCGCAGAGGGGAAGTGAAGGCGCGATCACTCAGTTAAAATGTTACTAAGGAGGCATCGGTTCACTCACATCGAAATGTTACCGAAGGATGTGTGTTGAAATTGAGCATGAAAACACGACGTGAAGTGATCCGTACCTTGGCTGATCAATACAAGAGAGCGAAATCGCGAAATGAAAAATCTGTAATCCTTGATAATGCCGTGAAGGTGCTGGGTTGCCAACCCGTAACGTCTGCCTCCACTGGGTAACAAAATTACGTGAGTGAACCACTATCCTTCGGTAACATTTTTAAATGAGTTGACACGGAAGGGAGGGTCGGGTGTACTATTTTTAATGAAATTGAGCTAATTTGGTTCACAAACGAGCGAAACTCACCGATAGCGGTTTGCAGCCTGTCTTTTGATGGCCTGAATGGCGCCCATATGAAGTCCTTCATGGAAGATCGTTCTCACAAGTACCTGCTCAAGGGTATGCATCCCCATATCCGTTGGCGGATACTCCTCCTCCAGCCGATCCCGGTACTGCTGCTCTATGAAGCGAGGCTGCTCCTGAAGCAGTGATATCAATTCTGACAATGACGGGGTTTCGTCCGTAAAATGCGATGGGTTCGTTCCGTAACCGAACCATTGATTAAAGCTCATCGGGACCGGCATATCCTCTTTCGTAAGCACGCGTATCCATAAATACTGATCCAGAACCACATGCCCCAGATTCCATCTGATATTGTTGTTGAAACCATCCGGTACAATGTCAGCCTCGTCTTCCGACACGTCTTCAACCACCTTCAACAGCTCTCTGCGGTATGTATGCAGCTGCTCAAACAATACCTCATGTCTTCTTTCCATCGAAATACCTCCCAGATTCTGATATCTTAATATAATTATGTGAAAAAATATAAAATCCTTTTATTTCGAAAAAATAGGAGCGCCATAAATGCGCCCCGCTAAGCCTATCGAACCTTCCGCTTCTTTTATTCAATCAACGGACTCCTGAACTGCGTCACGATTGCTCGGAAAGGTACCGATCAGATCCAGCTTGATCCAATGATGCCCATTGCTGACCTCACTCTTGTATACCTTCGTTTTAGCACCCTGATTCGCGAACACAAGATCGTTGACACCGCGGTTGAACATCCTCGACGATATAACCTGGCGTAGTCGCAAGCGTCCCCATGTCGAACCAGTACTCCTCCTCCTCATCTGCCGATATAAAACCGTTCGTCACCATCAAGCTCATATTTCCGCTGTTATCCGCATCGAAGAAGCGAGCTCCCCAGGCCCATCCCGATTGCTGAATGCCCATTTCCTGTGCTCGGTCGACATACCTTCCGTTCTCATCTTCATGCCATAACTGATTTCCTTCCAGCAAATATCTTTCCTTACCTGCTGGTAGCGCTCACGGGATGCCAGGCGGTCGGCGGGTTTGACGTGGCCAAAGCGCTGGCCAACAGCGCAAAGACGACGAGCAGTGAGTCGAAACAGACGGTTACCGTCGAAGTTGTTCCGGCTGAATCGGCCAAGCTGACTGCGGAGGACCAAAAAGCAATTGATCTTATGAATTCTTTCTCTCTGAATATCGATAGTGCAAAGGTGCAGGATACCAAACATATTTCGATGAAAGGCTCCGTCGGCTTGAAGGGAGAGAAGATTCCGTTCCTCTTCTTCATGGACGACAAGGGGATTGCGCTGCAGGTTGAAGGCGCGAAGCAGCCGTTGTACATACCTCAGTCCATTGAGGGCGTGACGCTGCCTGACACGAGCGAATTGGAAGCCGGGGCGCAGGAGCTGACCGTCAAACTGGCGGAATTCGTGCTGAAGCATTTCCCGAACCCTTCGGTATTGACCGTGAAGCAAACTTCCTCGCAGGTAAACGGGGAGACGTTGAGCTTGACGAACCTGCATGCGGAAGTGCGCGGCGACGAGCTGTTTGGGCTGATTAAGCCGTTCTTCGCCAGCGCGGTGAAGGATGAGCAAGGGCTCAGAGACCTGATTGGGGATTATTACGCGCAGCGACAGCGAAATGTGGAACATCGGCGGGACAGTAACCGCGGATCAAGTGGATACGAGTGTCGGTGTTATCGACGTGACGGAAACGGAGTTGACCCCAGGGCAAATTTTGCGCAATTTCCAGGGTTCCGCTCCGCTGTACAAATTGCTCAAAGAAGACCTTAATTTGACCCATAGACAGCTTGTGCTCGATACCCAAAGCGACTACTATGGATTGATCACGAAGAACGGCATCTCCTTTGTACAGTTGCGTTACTTGGCTGAGCAGTTAGACGCCGAAGTGAAGTGGACGCCGGGGTCTGGCCAGATTGTCGTGATCGATGACCTGACCGGCAAGGAGATCGTTCTCAAGGTCGGCTCGAAGAAAGCGGCGGTGGATGGCAAGGTGGTAACGCTGAGCCAGCCAGCCTTTGTCCATAAGGACGGGTTGACTTACGTGCCGCTCCGATTCCTGGCAGAGGCGCTTAGCGCATCCGTAGACTTCGACGCTGACGGTTGGATCACTATCGTTAGAGAATAAGCGGTGCAATCAAAACGATAATGGAGGGACCTTCCCAAACTATCCTGATGATGGCAAAGGGAAGGTCCTTTATTTTGGGCTGACGATTGATTAATTGTCCTAGCCTGTGTATAATGATAATCATTATCAGTAGAAAATGGGGGAGCAATACAAATGAAGGTGTTCAAACATCGATTTCTTGCGGTGGCAACGGTTCTGTTGCTGACAGTTGTGCTTGCGGCTTGCGGCCAAAACGGCGGCAATACGGCAAACGATGCGGCGGCGTCGAACCATAATGCAGCGGGAAGCGCGCAATCCGGCAACGGAACCAACGATTCCGCCGAAGGACAAGCGGCAACGAAGGTTTACAAGGACTATACCGGGCAAGAGGTTGAGATTCCAACCAATCCGCAGCGGATTGTATCCATTACGCATCTGGGTGATCTGCTGGCTCTCGGCGTGAAGCCGGTTGGGGCGGGCTCGCTTGCTCTGGAAAACTCGGTTCTGCTGAATAAGGAACTGGAAGGCGTGGAAAGCGTCGGTGATATCTCAGTAGAGAAAGTGCTGGAGCTTCAGCCGGACCTGATTATTGTCCCGACCTATACACCGGCCGATATCGTTGAGCAATTAAAGAAAATTGGTCCGGTTGTCACCCTGGCCACCACAGGCTGGGAGGGAATTGACCCGCTGGAGGAAGTGAAGACGGTGGGTGAAATGCTGGGCCGTGAGCAACAGGCGGAGGAATTTATTACCCGGTATAAGCAAAAAGCCGAGGAGGCCAAAGCCAAGCTCAGCGAGGTGATCGGACCCGACGAAACCGTGGGCACGTATTCGATCTGGGCGAAGAACTTCTGGGTATGGCCAAAAACTCGGGATGCCGGCTATAACCTGTACGAAATGTTTGGCTTGAAGCCGCAGGAGAAGATCGAGAAAGAGGTATTCCCGACCACAGGCGCGGATATTTCTTTGGAGGTCGTTCCGGAATATGCTGCGGACCATATGTTCGTGACGGTGTATGAACCGGACGGCGGGAAGGAACGCGCAGAGGAAGTCATGAATGGACCGGTGTGGAAAAACATCCCTGCCGTGAAAAATAACCACGTGTACTTGCTGAACTACAAAGAGTTCTGGATGGTGGACGGACTGAATCTGGAGAAGCAGCTGGATATTCTCGTGGACCTCGTCGTCAGCCAAAATCAAAAATAAAACAACCAACCCAAGAGGGCCGTTCCTCGCGTCGTTTGCCGATGCGCCAGAACGGCTTTTTCATGTCTAGCGCCAGCCGGCAAGCCAGCTTACAAGATCTGCCGGTGGATGGCCAACGCCCATTCCTCCGCGATCATGCGCTCGGGAAGGAGATCGCCAATCAACATGAGATAAGTGGATCATTGACAAAGAAGACGCTAGTTTCTAAGATATGTTTATTCGTAATGATTACGTTTAATACCCAAGAATAGGATGGATCGATATGCTAAAAATGAAACGGGGCGACGTCCTGCTGATCGTTGTTCTGGTCTTGTTGGGTTCGACGTGGCTCTTCCTGCGCCAGGTGCTGGAAAGCCGGGAGACGGTAGACCCGGCAACGCTTCGCGCCGAAATCCAGGTGGACGGCGAATCCTACCGCAGCGTCCCCTTGGACGTCGGGGAGGAGACCATCGAAATCCACTCGAAATACGGGAACAATACGCTAAAGGTCTTTGACGGGGGGATCCAAATGATGTACGCCGACTGCCCGAAAAAAATCTCCATGCAGATGGGCTTCATCTCCCGGCCCGGCGAGACGATCATCTGTGTGCCCAACCGTGTGTATGTGGAGATCGTCCGCAGCGGCGCTCCAGGCCCGGATGATAACGGCGTAGACGCCTATATCCGCTAGTTTTCCATCCCCGACAGATCCTCCCATGCTTTCACCGAATCCTCGCTAGGATAGACGTAGGGTCGTTTGTGATCTTGGAATTTCTCGGATGCGCTCCGCGTTAACGGTAAGGATCGCCTTGCCCTCCCGCGTTTGCGGCTCAATGGTTCCTTCCACCTCAAGCCAGCTGTCTTTAGTCAGCTCAACAAGCGGCTGGTCGGAGGTGACCACGAGCCCAAACGCGCTCCGATCAGCACGAAAGGCAGCGCTTCCAGCAAGATGCTGAGAAAGCTGGTTTTGAACGTTTGCAGCTCGTCAAGCGGGACCTGTCGAATCAGCGACGGGTATAGGACCGTCAGGCAGGCGAGCGCGAAAGCGGCCGGCACAAGAATCGGCAGCATTCGGGTGATGGCTTGTTTATTCATGGCGTACTCCTTTTAGACAAAATCAGGATCTAGTGCAGTATTATACTATTATTTTCCAAGGCGTTTCAGAACGAAGTTGATAGATTCGTTCGCAGATTCGTATCGATAGTTGACAAAGCCCAGGGAAGGAAGATATAGTATTGATTGTTAATCGTAATAATTACGAATAAACCAGAGCGGGCATCTGGTCTTGCATACGAAAGGGGATGAAACGAAATGAATGAACATATTGCGCGCCCGATTCCCGTTACGGTGCTGTGTGGATATTTGGGTTCGGGCAAAACAACGCTGCTGAACCACGTCTTGAGCAATCGCCAGGGGCTGAAGGTGGCGGTGATCGTCAATGATATGAGCGAGATTAACGTCGATGCGGAGCTGATCAGCGCCGGCGGGAGTTTGTCACGCACGGAGGAGAAGCTGGTGGAGTTGTCGAACGGCTGCATTTGCTGTACGCTGCGCGAGGATTTGCTCAGAGAGGTGCAGAAGCTGGCAGCGGAGGGGCGGTTCGATTACATATTAATCGAGTCAACAGGGATCAGTGAACCGGTACCGATCGCCCAAACGTTTACTTATGCGGATGCCGAGACAGGGATTGATTTGACGGGGATCGCCAAGCTGGACTGCCTGGTTACCGTAGTGGACGCCTACCGGTTCTGGCATGATTTCTCCTCCGGAGAGACACTTCTGGAACGCGGGCAGCAAGCAGGAGAAGGCGACAATCGCGATGTGGTTGATTTGTTGATCGATCAAATCGAGACCTGCGACATTTTAATTTTGAATAAATGCGACCTGGTAGACGAGGAGGAGTTGAAGGAACTGGAGGGTGTCCTGCGTAAACTGCAGCCAACCGCCAAGTTTATCCGCTCCACGATGGGCTGCGTGGATCCGCAGGAAATTTTGAACACAGGCTTGTTCGATTTCGAGAAAGCCAGCCAATCGGCCGGATGGATCCGGGAACTGGAGTTGGAAAACCATACGCCGGAAACGGAGGAATACGGTATCGGTTCGTTTGTGTACCGGCGGAGACGGCCGTTTCATCCAGAGCGATTGGCGCAGTTTATGAGCCAGTGGCCAGAGGAAGTGGTGCGGGCGAAAGGGCTCGTTTGGATCGCAACGGAGTCCGATATGGCGGCGAATTTGAGTCAGGCCGGGCCGTCGATTCAATTTGGTGCGGCTGGTTATTGGCTAGCCTCACTGTCTGATCGTGAGCGGGAGGAGCTGTTTAACGAAGAGCCGGAGCTGCGGCGTAAATGGGACGATGTGACGGGCGACCGGATCAATGAACTGGTGTTTATCGGCATTGGAATGGATCGCGCCGGGATTGAACGGGAGCTTAATGCTTGCTTGTTAAGCGACGAAGAGATGCAGATGAATTGGGCGAACTTCCCCAATCCGCTGCCGTGGATTTCGGCGGAAGAGCTGGCGGGCGCCAACTAAAGACTAATTCTTGAGGAGGAATAGACATGCGAGTGGTCATCACATTAGCTTGTACGGAGTGCGGGGATCGAAACTATACGACAACCAAAAATAAAAAGACCCATCCCGAACGTCTGGAACTGCGGAAATACTCGCCTCGGCTGCGTAAATACACGATTCATCGGGAGACGCGCTAATTGAGCTTGGGAGAGTTGGTACCGTTGGAGGGCGATTTGTCGTCTTTGTTAATCGTAAAAATTACGCTTTAGAGAAGAAGGGGTAACATGATTTTATCCTCGATGGAAAACGTCGTGTTTGGGTATGGCGACAAACCGGTCATTGACGGGGTGTCCCTCGAAATCCATGCCGGCGAGTTCGTTGGCATTACCGGACCTAACGGTGCGGCCAAGACGACGCTGCTCAAGCTGTTGCTCGGTCTGCTGAAGCCGTGGAGCGGGAGCGTGAAAATCAACGAGGAAGCGTTGGTGGAGGGCCGGCTGAACGTAGGTTACGTCCCGCAGCAAGTCGCCGCGTTTAACAGCGGGTTCCCTAGCCGGGTGCTGGAGCTGGTGAAGTCGGGGTGTTATCCCCGGCTCGGTTTGTTTCGCCGGTTTGGTGCAGAGGAGCAGCAGATCGTCGAACGCAGCTTGAAGCAAGTGGGGATGTGGGAGCAACGATACCGGAAAATCGGCGAGCTGTCAGGCGGACAGAAGCAGCGGATTTGCATTGCTCGAGCCTTGGCCGGGCAGCCTCGGGTGCTGGTTCTGGATGAACCCACGACGGGCATGGACCGGCAAAGCCGCCAAGGATTTTATCAGCTGCTGCGGCACATGACGGACCAACACGGATTGACGGTGATCATGGTGACCCACGGCCCGGAGGAAGCGGAGGCGTATCTGGACCGCATCATATCCCTGGAGCAACAGGAAAGCGAGGAATGGCAATGCTTGACTACGCGTTCATGCAGCGTGCGTTTTGGGCCGGCGCTTTGATCGGCAGCATCGCCCCGGTCATCGGCGTCTTCCTGATGTTGCGGCGCCAGGCGCTGATGGCCGATACGTTGTCCCACGTTTCGCTGGCTGGTGTAGCCCTCGGGGCTGTGCTGGGCTGGAACCCGGCCTTGGCCGGCTTTGTCGCTGCCATCCTCGGCGGGCTGCTCATCGAGCAGTTGCGTCGGAGCTACCGAGCGTATAGCGAGATGCCGGTTGCGATCGTCATGACTTCGGGGCTGGCACTCGCCGTCGTGCTGATGAGCTTACGAAGCAACCTGAGCCAAAGCTTCAGCGCGTACCTGTTTGGCTCGATCGTCGCGGTGAGCGACACACAACTGGTGTTGATGGCTGGCGTCGCTTTGCTAGGCGCCGCGTATTTCATCGTGCTGCGAAGACCGCTGTACAGCCTGACTTTTGACGAAGAAACCGCTCGAATCAGCGGGATCCCGGTGAAGTGGCTGTCGTTCTCCTTCGCGGTGTTTACCGGCATGGCGGTGGCGGCGGCGATCCCAATTGTTGGCGTGCTGTTGGTGTCCTCGCTGATCGTGTTGCCAGCCTCGCTGGCGCTGCGGTTGGCCCGCGGGTTTGCGGCAGCGATTGTCATCGCAGTTGCCTCCGGCCTAACGGGGATTTTCAGCGGGCTGACCGCTTCGTATTACTTGGATATGCCGCCCGGCGGGACGATTGCGTTGATTTTGCTGCTGTTTTTATTAGCCGGCATCGCGGGGCAGAAGGTACGGGGATCCCTAGCTCGGAGGAACGGGCGCAGCGTGAGGCAGGCGGCGAGAAGCCAAGGGGAGTCTATAACCTTAACGTCGGAAGAAGGCGGAAGAATTTAGTGTGGAATCAAGGGAGAGATGAGAATGAATTTACAATATGTGAAAAGGTTCGCCACTGCGGCGGCCCTGAGCTTGATGCTGGTGATCGCCGGTTGCGGCGGGGGTGGACAGCCCGCAGGGAATGCTGCCAATTCGGCGAATGCCGCAGAGAAGACAGCAGGAAATAACGAAGCGGTGAATGCGAAACAGCCGTTGCGGATTCAAACGAGCTTTTACCCGATCTACGAATTTACGAAGCAGGTGGCTGGCGATCTGGCGACGGTGGAGCTGCTCGTTCCCGGCGGTGTGGAACCCCACGATTGGGAGCCTAGTCCTCAGGATATTCGGAAGCTGACGGAATCCGATCTGCTTATCGTAAACGGTGCCGGAATGGAAAGCTGGCTGGAGCAGGTGGAGGCCTCTGCATCCGGCGGCAAGCCGGAGATCATTGAGGCCAGTGAAGGGATTACGCTGATGGAAGGCGGAGAAGAAGAGGAGCATGGGCATGACGAGGAGCATGCAGCCGAAGAAGAGCATGCCGACGGGGATGAGCATGACGCAGATCACGCTGCGGATCACGACGCAGATCATGAAGCCGAAGCTGGAGAAGCCGCTCACGACTCCAATCATGATCATGGCCACGATCACGGCGGGCTGGACCCGCATGTTTGGTTGTCACCGGCGCTGGCAGTCCAAGAGGTTCGCAACATTGAAGCCGCCTTGGCGAAGGCTGACCCGGAGAACGCCGCGAACTATAAGCAAAACGCCGACGCATACGTTGCCCAGCTAGAGCAATTGGATCAAGATTTCGCCAACGCGTTCGCTAATGCGAAACGCAAGGATTTTATCACACAACATGCGGCATTTGGTTATTTGGCTCAGGAGTACGGGCTGACTCAAGTGCCGATCGCCGGGTTATCCCCTGACCAGGAGCCGTCAGCGGCGCAGATGACGGAGATCGTGAAGTTCGCCAAGGAGCATCAGGTGAAGACGATTTTCTTCGAGACGTTGGTTTCTTCCAAAGTAGCCGAGACGATTGCCCGGGAAATTGGAGCGAAGACAGCGGTCCTGAACCCGATCGAAGGACTGACGGCCGAAGACGAAGCAGCTGGCCGGGACTATCTGTCGCTGATGCGTCAAAATCTTGAAGCTTTGAAAGCTGCGTTAAACGAGTAACTTCACTGGATACGATATGTGCTCCATAAGCAAAGCAGCCCAAAGCCACATTAGGCAAGGGCTGCTTTTTTATCGAATGTTTTTACCATAGAAGATTTCATCCATTTCGGTGACCAGCATCTCGGTAATCTGCTTTTGCTCTGCGGGAGACAGATCGTCCTTCGTGTACCCAAACAGATAGTTGTTTAAATCAAATTGCTTCAACTTGCATTTCGTGTGAAAAATATGCTCCGGGTACACATTAACATCAATCATCTGATACTTCTCGATCACTTCATCGGGAATATAGTTCTGGATCGAGCTGATATCGTGGTCGATGAACAGCTTGTGGCCGTTAATGTCGCGGGTAAAACCGCGCACGCGGTAATCGATGGTCATGATGTCCGCCTCGAAGGAATGGATCAGGTAGTTTAGCGCCTTCAGCGGCGAGATCTCCCCGCAGGTCGAAACGTCGATGTCGGCGCGGAACGTGCTGATGCTCTCTTTCGGATCGTATTCAGGATACGTGTGGACGGTGATGTGGCTTTTGTCGAGCTGTATCACCACAGATTCTGGCAGCGGTCCGGGCGATTCGTCAAACGACTCGGTGGGCACCTCCACCACGGGGCCTTCAGAAATCAGCATTGTTACACTGGCCCCCTGCGGAACGTAATCCTGGTTCGCGATATTCAAAATATGAGCGCCAATAATTTCGGAGACGGTGCTGAGAATTTTCGTCAGGCGGTCGGAATTGTACTGGTCGTCGATATAGGCGATATAGGCTTCGCGTTCCTGTTTGGTCCGGGTGTAACAGACATCGTACATATTAAAGCTTAACGTTTTGGTCAGGTTGTTGAACTCATGCAGCTGAATGCGCTGCTCCGGCGTCAACTTCATGAGAGATCCCCCTTAGCATAGGTATACCCTATTGGTTATTCCCTTTTCTTCTGGAAATAAAACGTTCCGCTGCTGCTGTATCCCCATCTGGTGAATCGATGTCTAGTCTTTCGGGTCCTGAATCGAATCTGCTGGAGATGTCTTCCTTCCCTATGATTCCCACCTTATGTTAGTTTGACAGAAATAGCATTCATATTGTATCCTACAATCAAATTGAATTAGACCTCACTTTCTAGCAATGGTGGGGTAGAGGCGCGATATTTAACAGTCTTCGGTGGAGCTTGAGCAGGCGATGAGCCCGGGGAGAAGGAAATGTCGCCGAAGCGGTATACAGGCTCACTGTATGCTGCTGGGCCTGCAGTTAATAGCTGCAGGACTGTCTTGGTAGATGACCCGATCTATCAAGTTGCGCTATCTCGTCGAGGGGAAAGTGGGTGTCAGGACGGAAATGAACCCATCAAACGGCCTCGGTGTGTATCCGAAGTCGTTTTTTTGTTTCTGTTTTTATCGATTCATTATTTTGTATGGAGAGTGAAGAAAAATGAGAAAAACCTGGTCGTTATCCATCCTCATGTTATTGTCGGCGGTGCTGATCCTTGCAGGGTGCGGCTCTTCCTCCGGCGGCAAAGACGATAATACGTTTAAAGTAGGGCTCGAAGCGGGGTACGCTCCGTTTAACTGGACGCAAAACGATGATTCCAACGGCGCGGTTCCGATTGACGGCAGCTCCGAATACGCGGGCGGCTACGATGTGGAAATCGCCAAGAAGATTGCCGACGGCCTCGGCAAGAAGCTGGTGATCGTCAAGACGGAATGGGACGGTCTGGTTCCGGCGTTGACCTCCGGTAAGATCGATGCCATTATTGCCGGGATGTCCCCGACCGAAGAGCGTAAGAAGACGATTGATTTCTCGGATAACTACTATAAATCAAACCTGATTATGGTGGTGAAAAAGGGAGGCCCTTATGAAGGAGCTACTTCGATCCAAGATTTCAGCGGCGCGAAAATTACGGCCCAACTGAATACGTTCCACTATTCCGTGATCGACCAAATCAACGGGGTGAACAAGCAACCGGCGATGGATAACTTCCCGGCAATGCGCGTGGCCTTGGAATCCGGAACGATTGACGGTTATGTATCCGAGCTTCCGGAAGGCGTCAGCGCCGCAACCGCGAATGAGAATTTCGCTTACGTGGAATTCCAGGACGGCTTCACCACCTCGGATGATGACACCGCCATCGCGGTTGGGCTCGAGAAGGGCAGCGACTTGACGGCGAAAATCAACGAAATTCTCGCGGGCATTTCCGAAGATGAACGGTCCGCGATTATGAACGATGCGATTAAGAACCAACCTGCAGCGAACTAAATAAAGCACGGGACATAAGCCGGCTGCAATGGGATTGCAGTCGGTTTTATGCGGTGCGGGAGGAAATCAAATGACTTACGAGTGGATCATCCAAATTATTACCGATAACTGGCCCATGTTTTTGCGTGGAGCCGGGGTAACGTTATATATCTCGCTCATCGGCACGATGATCGGTGCGGCGATTGGTCTGCTGGCCGGCGTGATCCGAACCATTCCGGTGCCGGAACGCGGGCTCAAACACTGGCTGCTGAAGATCGTTAACGGCCTGCTGACCATTTACATTGAATGCTTCCGGGGAACGCCGATGATCGTTCAGGCGATGGCGATTTTTTACGGATCGTCCCTGCTGTTCAATTACGATATGGACCGGACGTTTGCGGCGATCTTCATCGTTTCCATTAATACGGGAGCTTATATGGCCGAGATCGTGCGCGGGGGCATCTATTCGGTGGACAAAGGGCAATTTGAAGCCGCCCATGCGATTGGGATGACCCATTGGCAGACGATGCGCAACGTGGTGCTGCCGCAGGTCATTCGCCATATTTTGCCGGCGACGGGCAATCAATTTATTATTAACATCAAGGATACCTCGGTGCTGAACGTCATTTCCGTGTCGGAACTGTACTTTATGACCAAGTCGATTGCCGGGAACAACTTCCGGTACTTTGAATCGTTCTTTGTGGCCAGCGTGTTGTATTTGATCATGACGTTAACCGTAACGAAAATTTTACAGCGTATCGAAAAAAGGCTGGACGGCCCCGAAAGCTATACGCTGCAGCGCTAGCAGAAAGCAGGAGTGAGGATGGACAAGGTAATCGAAATTCGGCATTTGAGCAAATTTTTTGGTACCCACGAGGTGCTTAAGGATATCAATCTGTCGGTCAGCAAAGGAGAAGTCGTCAGCATCATCGGCTCCTCCGGTTCCGGCAAATCCACGCTGCTCCGCTGCATCAATCTGTTGGAGAAGCCGAGCGGCGGGGAGATTATCTACAATGGCAACAATATTTTGGAGGATCTGCAGAAGGCCTCGTTGTACCGCCGGCATTTGGGGATGGTGTTTCAGCAGTTTAACCTGTTCAACAATCATGACGCGCTGAGCAACTGCGTCGTGGGACAAGTCAAGGTGCTGAAGCGCTCCAAGGAAGAAGCGACTGAAATCGCGATGAAATATTTGCGGGATGTCGGGATGGAGCAATACATTCATGCCAAACCGAAACAGCTCTCCGGCGGACAAAAGCAGCGGGTAGCCATCGCCCGCGCCTTGTCGATGGACCCGGACGTACTGCTGTTCGACGAGCCGACCTCGGCGCTGGATCCCGAGATGGTGGGCGAGGTGCTGAAGGTTATGAAGGAGCTGGCCTACTCTGGACTAACGATGATCGTCGTTACCCACGAGATGGAGTTCGCTCGGGAGGTGTCCGATCGGGTCGTGTTTATGGACCAGGGGGTCATCGCCGAAGAGGGAACGCCAGAGCAGATCTTTAATGCACCGAAGCAGGAGCGGACGAGAGAGTTCCTGAAGCGTACGTTAAATCGGGAAGGGTAAGACGAGTCAAATGGAGATAGCGGCGGAACCTGGATGTAGATCTGGGCTCCGCCTTTTTTTGTCCCCATTCGTGCGGGCATCGATCAGGATCGCGGCGTTTGCTCCTTGTAATTGAAGGAATGCCAAACCCCAAAGTTATCCTTGACGTTGATCGTGCGTCTCCCGCCCATGGAGGCATCGACGTAGTAAGGGTAACGGCGGCTGGCGGTAAAATGACCGCGGTACGCGCCGGCAAACGTTACCGGCACAATCTCAAACCGGATCTCGCGGGGGGTTACGCTCAGAACACGGGTCGTTTGCGTGGAGTTGCCATAGTTGCTCTCATGCTTTTGCTGGACGCTGCTATCCGCTTTTAGCATATTGATGTCGCTTTGCATCGCGGTGATCGTTTCTCGCAGGCCGGTCACATCGGGAGCTCCGCCAATCTGCGGGATGCAGAGCCGTTGTCCCACCCGCAGCGAGTTCGGATCCACTCCCGGGTTCGCTTCCAGGATGCTGGCGACGGTAACGCCGTATTCCTGCGCGATCTGATACAGCGTATCGCCGCGTTCGATGATGCGGGACACATGATTCGGCGGGCAGGAGGGGATGCTGATCACCTGGCCGATTTGCAGGTTGTTCGGGTCAAGGCCCGGGTTCGCGGCTAAGATGCGCGTGACGCTTGATTCCAGCCGGAACGCGATGATGTTCAGCGTATCCCCAGGCTGCACCGTGTAGGGGTAGTGCTCTGCGGGGCATTGCCGATAATAATGGGAGTTAAACAATAGAACTTCCCCTTTCGTTTAGGCTTCTTCCTATACCGTATGCGATGCTTGGGCGTCGGTTACTGGAATCTCGCTGCGGACGGGCCGCTGTCTTCGGCAATCAATGGGGCTGCATTGCGGATCGACGGAGGCTTGGTGCGCAGCATCGTTTGAGTTCCTTACAAATCCGGAATCTGCCAATCGATTTCAGCTAAACCTTTCGAGCGCAAAAATTGATTGGCCCGCGAAAACGGCCGACTGCCCAGAAATCCCCGATGAGCCGACAAAGGGCTGGGGTGCGGTGACTTGATCAAATGATGCTCGCGGTTTGTGATCAGGACCGCTTTTTTCTGGGCATGGCTGCCCCACAGCAGGAACACGACCGGCTCCCGCTTCTGGTTGAGCGTTTCGATCACCTTGTCAGTGAATGTCTCCCACCCGATGTCCTTATGGGAGTTCGGGGTATCGGCCCGCACGGTCAGGACGGTGTTGAGCAGCAGCACGCCTTGCTTTGCCCATGGGACCAAATAGCCGTTGTTAGGGATACGGCAGCCCAAATCGTCCCGCAGTTCCTTGAACATGTTCTGCAGGGAAGGCGGAGCTTTGACCCCCGGTTTGACGGAGAAGCTGAGCCCATGTGCCTGTCCTGGGCCGTGGTATGGATCCTGGCCGAGAATCACCACTTTGGTGTCGGCGAAGGACGTATAATGGAGCGCGTTAAATATATCATACATATCGGGATAAATCGTTCGGGTACGGTATTCATTCGCCAGAAACTGGCGCAGCTGCAAATAGTACGGTTTCTTGAATTCGGGCTCCAGGAAGGGGGCCCAATCATTGTGAAGAATCGTCAAGCCGAGTCACCTCGCAAGTTCTAGAATGCTTATGTAGGCTTCGACATCAGCGAGCCTAGTTCCTCCTTGACGCGTGCGAAGGCGCTCGCTTGCTTGGAACACCGTGCTAGAATTCAATATAATAGAGGTAATGTACTAACGGGCGGGAGGACAGGCGATGAATAAGCAGGAACAGGTACTCCTGGAATTCAGGAATTTATTTAATAAACTGGTCTGGCTCAATAAAATGAAAATAGAAGACCGACTGAAAGGGGTTAAGCCTTCCGAAGTCCATTGTATCGAGGCGATTGGGAAGCAGGCGGAGCCCAATGTGACTCGGCTTGCTGAGACCCTCTATATGACGCGAGGAGCCATTACGAAATTAACGAAGAAGCTGATGGACAAAGGTCTGATCGAAAGCTATCAGAAGCCGGACAACAAGAAAGAAATCTATTTTAAACTGACCGCGCAAGGTCAGAACATTTTTGATATCCACGAAGAGTTGCATGAGGAACTGCAAGCGCGCGATCAAGCCGTATTTGAGCAGGTGACGGAGGAGCAATTTGATCAGATGCTGCACTTTATTGAACGATATAGCCGACACTTAGATGAGGAAATGAAGAAACAAGGGATCTCCCTGCACGACATCAGCAGGAAGTGATTTGGCACAACACATAGTTAAATTCCAGGCAGTCCACTCGATTAGGAGCGACTGCTTTTTTTTTGTTTCGATAATTGTTGACAAGGAAACAAATTGCTCCTATGCTTGATTCAACGATGGTGAATATCGCGATCGATATCCTCACCAAAGATTTTCAGACGACGCTGGATATTATTCAATGGTCCATCACCGGTTATGTGCTTGCCCTTGCGATGGCGGTACCGGTCTCCGGCTGGCTGATGAACCAATTTAACGGGAAGAAGATTTTTGTCGGCGCCGTTGTTGCTTTTGGCATTATCTCCGTCTTTGTCGGCTTCAGTTGGAATGTCTTCAGCTTTATATTTTTTCGCTTGGTGCAAGGATTTAGCGCCGGGATCATTACCACGCTGATGTTCACGCTTCTAGTCAAAACCGCAGGGCCGGATTATCTGGGGCGAGTGATGGCGATCGTCAGCACACCGATGATTTTTGGCCCCATCCTGGGACCGGTCATCGGAGGCTTCATCGTTCAATGGGCGTCCTGGCAATGGATTTTTTTCATTAATGTGTTGATTGTTCTGATCTCCGCACCGCTGATGATGAGAAAAATCCCCAACTTCGAGCCGTTCAACCGAGACAGCAAACTAGATGTCATTGGGATCGCCTGCTTGTCCTTCATGAGCGCTGCTTTGATCTATGGCATTACAAAGGCGGCGGACCATGCCTCGTTTAACAATCCCGAGACTTTGTTATGGGTGGGCATCGGCCTTGCTTTAGCCGTTATCTATTTCGCGTACAACCGTTTCACGAACAATCAAACCGTACTCCCTTTGAACCTGTTTGTGCATCGGAGTTTTCTGGCTTCCAGTGTTGGACTGTTTCTGGCGAATATGGCCATTATGGGACCGATGCTCATCTTGCCGTTGTTCTTTCAAAATTTCCGGCATTTCACGGCCATTGAAGCTGCGCTTGCGTTAATTCCCCAAGGCCTAGGGATGCTCGTTACCCGTCCGTTGATCGGCAAAATGATCGATCGGATCGGCGCGAAATACGTGGTGATAGTGAGCCTGATTCTATCGCTGATCGGGTCCGTTCCGCTGATCTTTATCACTGATCAAACGAGCATGGTATGGATTTCCCTTGTCTTGTTTATTCGGGGAACCAGCATCGGGGGCATTAATCTCCCGTTAACGAGTGACGCCTATACGGGACTAAACGATCATCAGCTTTCGGAAGCCGGCGTTGGGATCAATATCATCGAGAACCTGGGTGCCAGCTTTGGCTCAGCGGTGATCGCCACTGTTGTTGCAACAGTCGTCCAAGGCCTGCAACCCACGGTGGCAAATAGCTTAAAGGGCTATCACGCCGGATTCCTGGTTTCCACCCTCGTCCTCATTCTGATTTTTATCCCCGGGCTGTTCCTCACCCATAAGAAGAGGGCGATGAGCGCATAAAACAAGCCGCGAGGTTCTCCTCGCGGCTTCAGTTCATTCTTTATTTATCAAGCCATTGGAAATGGAAGGTGCCTTCTTGGTCAACGCGTTCGAACGTATGGGCGCCGAAGTAGTCGCGTTGGGCTTGCAGCAGGTTAGCAGGCAACCGCTCGGAACGGTAGCTGTCGTAGTAAGCCAGAGCGGAGGAGAAGGCCGGTATCGGAATGCCGCGGGTTACAGCAGTGGCAACCACTTGTCTCCAAGCGTCTTGGTAGTTCTCGACGACATTCTTGAAGTAATCGTCGAGCAGCAGGTTTTTCAGATTCGGGTCGCGATCGTACGCATCTTTAATATTTTGCAGGAAGCGAGCCCGAATGATGCAACCGCCGCGGAAGATCATGGCGATGGCGCCATAATTCAGATCCCAGCCATATTCCTCGGAAGCGAGACGCATTTGCGCGAAGCCTTGGGCGTACGATGCGATCTTGCTGGCGTACAGCGCCTTGCGGACCGCTTCAATGAATGCTTCCTTATCGCCGTCATACGGCTGGGTGGCCGGACCGTTCAACCGTTTGCTGGCGGCCACGCGTTCGCTCTTCATTGCGGAGATGAAGCGGGCAAACACCGACTCGGTGATGATCGACAGCGGTACGCCAAGATCGAGGGCGCTTTGGCTCGTCCATTTGCCAGTACCTTTCTGGCCGGCGGAGTCCAGGATCACGTCCACCATCGGTTTGCCGGTAGCTGGATCCTTCTTGCCAAAGATGTCTGCCGTGATTTCGATCAGGTAGCTGTCCAGCTCACCGCTATTCCATTCCGTAAAAATCTTGTGCAGTTCATCAACGCTCAGCCCCAGCACATCCTTCAACAAATGGTACGCTTCGCCGATTAGCTGCATATCCCCGTACTCGATCCCGTTGTGAACCATTTTCACGTAGTGGCCGGCACCGTCCGGGCCGATGTAGGTGGAGCAAGGATCGCCGTTCACTTTGGCCGAAATCGCCGTCAAGATTGGCTCAACCAATTCGTAGGCGTCCCGTTGGCCGCCGGGCATGATCGCCGGGCCTTTCAGCGCGCCTTCCTCGCCGCCGGATACGCCGGCGCCGATAAAGCGGATGCCTTGGGCTTCCAGCAGCTTGTTGCGGCGCTGGGTGTCCGGGAAGTGGGCGTTCCCGCCGTCGATCAAGATGTCCCCTTTCTCAAGGTAAGGGACCAGTTGGTTGATCGTGTCGTCGGTTGGCTTGCCGGCTTTCACCATAATTAGAATTTTACGCGGCGTTTCCAGCGATTGCACAAATTCCTCGATGCTGTAGGTGCCAACGAAATTTTTGCCCGGCGCTTCCTCCAGCAGTTCTTTGGTTTTCTCAGGCGAACGATTATACAATGCAACGGAGAAGCCTTTGCTTTCGATGTTAAGCGCGAGGTTCTTGCCCATGACGGCGAGACCAATCACGCCGATTTGTTGTTTTTTCATATATACCTACCTCCAAACCTATCCTCTCTAATCTATGAGGTAAAGCTCTTATTTTACGGATTTCTTCCAATCGGCCGCGAACTTCTCCAGCCCTTGATCCGTCAGCGGATGTTTGGCCAGTTGTTCGATGACCGCGAACGGAATAGTAGCGATATGCGCTCCAGCTAAAGCTACGCGGGTAACGTGATCCGGATGGCGGACAGAAGCGGCGATGATTTGCGTATCCAGGTTATGCACACGGAACAGCTCCGCAACTTTCGATACTAGCTGCACGCCGTCTTCGGAAATGTCGTCCAAGCGGCCGAGGAACGGCGATACATAAGTAGCGCCTGCACGAGCGGCCAGCAAAGCCTGGTTGACCGTAAAGATCAAGGTGACGTTGGTCTTGACACCTTTTTGCGCCAAATATTTGGTTGCTTCGAGACCTGCCAGCGTCATTGGCAGTTTAATCGTGATTCGTGGATCATGGTTGTTGATTTTGATCAGCTCTTCCGCTTGGGCAATCATCTCTTCGGCTGTGACTGCATCCGGCGTGACTTCCGCCGAAACGGACTCCACGTCGGGGACGGCCTTCAAGATTTCCTCAATGCGGTCCTCGAACTTGACGCCTTCTTTGGCGACGAGGGAAGGATTGGTTGTCACCCCGGATAAGACACCGATTTTATGGGCTTTTTTAATGTCTTCCAGATTGGCCGTGTCAACAAAAAATTTCATCGTAATCCCTCCAAATTTATAAATTTTAGATTTGAACGATCAGGGGCAAAAAGTTCCGTATTCCCCCTTATTTGATGGACAAGGACTCTTGAGACGATGGGTTACCGGTGCTCTCTGCGGAGGTTGCCGCTTCGCTATCGCGGTCGAACCACCACTCGAACCCGTCTTTGGTCAGCAGCTCGTAAGCCGCTTGCGGACCGAAGCTGCCTGCCGGATATGGATATAACGGCACCTCATTCGCAGCGTAAGCATCCAGGATTGGTTGCACCCATTTCCAGGACAACTCGACCTCATCCCAATGCGCAAAGAAGGAGGAGTCGCCGCGAAGTGCGTCATAAATCAGGTTCTCATAGGCTTCAGGCACTTCACTGCCGCTCTTATGGGAGCCGATCAGCACCTTCGTGAGATCCTGTTGCTGAGCTTCGCCTTCCGTATTCAGACGCAGGTAAATGCTCTCGTTCGGGCTGATTTCGAACACGAGCAAATTCGGTTTACCGCCGTAGTTGGCTGTGGAGACTTGCTTCACCGGCTCGCGGAACTCAATGACGATCCGTGTGGCTTTCTCCTTCATGCGTTTGCCGGTACGGATGTAAATCGGAATTCCGCGCCAGAAATCGTCATCGATTTGCAGTTTGGCTGCGATGAAGGTATCGTTTTGGGAATCCTGCGGGATCCCGGCTTCGTCTTTATAACCGACAACCGGTTTCCCTTGAATGGTCCCGCTTGTATATTGACCGCGGACCACTTGGGTTGCGACGTCTTGACGCAGCAGCGGCTCCAGTGATTGCATCACATGCTTCTTCTTCGAGCGCACTTGCTCCGAATCGTCGCCTTTCGGCAGATGGGCGGCAAGCATCATCAGTAGCTGCAGCATATGATTCTGGAACATATCGCGCAAGGCACCGGAATGGTCGTAATACCCGGCTCTTTCCTCAACGCCAACGGTTTCGCTGGCCGTAATTTGCACGTTTGCGATGTAACGGTTATTCCAGGAAGCCTGGAGCACCGGATTCGTTTGCTGCAGCAGATGAAGCTTCTGTACCATCGGTTTGCCGAGGTAGTGGTCGATGCGGAAAATTTCCTCTTCGGTAAAAGCTTTGCTAAGCTGTGCATTGAAATCGCGGGCGGATTGGAGATCGCGGCCAAACGGTTTTTCAATGACAAGCCGTTTCCAGCCTTTCGTGTCGCCTAGTCCGCTGTCTTGAATATGGTTTGCAATTGTCTCGAACAGCTCTGGACCAACCGACAGATAAAATAACCGATTGGGCTCCGCCCCTAGGGCCTGTTCGCGTTCTTCAACGAGCTTCAGCAGGCTTTGATAGTCTTCCTTGCGGTCGACGTTCAGGACATGATAGCGAAAGAAGCTGAGAAATTTGTTCACAGCCTCTGCATCGCTGGCTTCCCGTCGTGAAAAGCTGTGCAGAGATCGTTCGATGTTTGCCTTAAAGGTTTCATCGGACCATTCTCTGCGGCCCAAGCCGATTACGCTAAAAACTTCCGGCAGCTTTCCATCCAAAAACAAATTAAACAAGGCAGGGTAAATTTTGCGTTTCGCTAGATCCCCAGTTGCCCCAAACAATACAAACGTATTGGCATCCATCTAGGTTCTCTCCTCTCAGCATAGCTTTTCTCTTATCCATTAATGGAATACAGGTTCTCTGTTTGTGGGATCCGGGATGTTGCCCATTCCCAACCTCTAAGCTATGGATTATTTGGAATGACTCCAATATAATACGAATATCACCATAGGTGAAATTAATATATTTGACAGGAGCTATAGACCAGGTTTATGACAAACAATTATGAACTATATAAAGTGTTTTATTGGGCAGCGAAAACCGGCAGCTTAACCCAAGCAGCCAATGCGTTGTTCCTGACGCAGCCCAGCGTCAGCCATGCCATCAAGCAGCTGGAGGAAAGCTTTGGCCTTTCGTTGTTTTACCGTAACTCCAAAGGAGTGTCGCTGACGCAGGAGGGCGCGATCTTGTACTCGTATATCGAGCAATCGCAGATCTTGATCTCCCTGGCGGAGAAAAAGATGGCCGAGCTCAAAAACCTCGAGACCGGTGTTCTGCGGATCGGCGGCAGTGACTCGTTGTTTAAGCATTACTTGCTTCCGTATTTGGAGGATTTTCATCGACGGTATCCGGACGTCGGGATTCAGCTGCTTCACGGGACAACTCCGGAGATCATGGGTTTCTTGAAGGAGGGGAAGATCGACCTGGGCGTAGCCCGGATGCCGATCGTCGATCCGCATATCGAGGTGCGGGAGGGCATTCAGCTGCAGGACTGCTTTGTGGCCGGCTGTGCCTATGCCAATCTCAAGGACAAAGTGATTTCGCTGGAAACGCTGCTGGAGCACCCGCTGATCTTGTTCTCGCGCAACAGCCGCGCCCGCATGGCGATCACCGAGCTGTTCTATGAATATGGCTACGAGCTGAAGCCTGAAATTGAGGTTGGCAGCGTCGACCTGCTGATCGAATTGGCGCGCAAAGGACTGGGAATTTCTTATGTGGCCCGGGAGTTCGTGTCGAAGGAACTGGAGGACGGCTCGCTGTTTGAAATCAAACTGGACGTAGAGCTGCCACCGTCCCAGGTGGGCATTATGAATATGCGGAACGTGCCGCTTACGACTGCAGCCCAGAAGTTTATGGAGGAATTCCGGTTATTTCGAAAATAACTATAATAACAAGAAGGGAGGGAATTGCTAGTAAGGAATCCCTTCCTTTCTTCATGTTGTGAATAGCTCGTTTAAGTTCCCCCAATCAGCTTTTAGCAGCTTCTTTAACAATTCGACCTGCTCGGTTCCAAGAGCATCCGCAATAATCTGCTCCAGCGCTGCCTTGATGGTGGCGTTCTTCTCATAACAGCTTTCGCCCAACGGCGTTAATTTCAAGCTTTTTTCCTTCTTGTTATGCTGGGCTGGTATGACCTCAACCAACCCTTTGGCTTCCAAGCTCTTAATGAATTTGTGGGTCGCCTGCCGCGAAATATCCACCTGTCTTGTTACCTGCGAAATCGTTGGATTTTGCTGATAAATCCTTGCCATGATAAACCATTCTGAGTTGGAGATATATATCTCGTTCCGTTCGTTCCACACCTGCTCACAGAGGGAGCGAAGCTGGACATGACGTTCGCTAATCAGATCGATCAGGTTCAAAGATTCAAATTTGGGATGCATGGAATCCCTCCATTTCCGTTCCTGTTGCTAGTTCTCCTACACTATACAAAGACGGCCGGAAGTTGTCAATTTAGTTGACAAATTAACGGAAAAGGAGTATATTAACAATAGTCAACTTAGTTGACAAAATAGAGGGGCGGGATCACGGCCATGTTTGATAAGGGGGATTTGATCAGTTATTCGGTGCATGGCGTTTGCCGCATCGACGAGGTTTGCGTAAAATCGCTGGCCGGTGTTTCCAAGACTTATTATGAACTGCATCCGCTGAGCAATGAGACCTTAAAAATCAGCATTCCGGTCGATAGGGCGCCCTTGCAATTGCAGAAATTGATGGGGCCGGAGGAAGCGATGGCGTTAATCGACTCTTTTATGGCACCGGGCATTCCATGGATCGATAACAATCATGAACGGCATCACAATTACAGTGCGATTGTCAAGACAGGCGACCGGGAGGGAATCGCGAAGGTTGCCAATACGTTGATGCGCAGGAAACAATGGTCTGAGCAAAATCATAAGAAACTCGGCAATCAAGACAACCAGCTGTTATTGGGCATACAGAACACTTCATTTAACGAAATGGCCATCGTGTTAAAGACCACATACGATGACGTTTTGCAGGCTGTCCAGGAGAAGGTTGCCGTGAATCAGTCATAAACGGGTTCTTTATACGAGTTATACGAGGAAAGAGAGGTGCAGCTGCACCTCTCTTTTTGGGCTTATTGATAACATTGATTTCTAAACCTTTAGCATGCCGCGGAACCCTCTGGCGCCATAATAGGATTCCGCCCCGTTATGGTACACAAAGACTGTGTCGTAACGGCGGTCGCAGAAGAGGGCGCCGCCAAGCTTACGGATGGAAGCAGGGGTTTGCACCCAACTGGAGGTCTTCAAATCAAATTTCCCCAGCTTCTGCAGTTCCCGGTATTGCTCTTCCGTTAACAGCTCAATTCCCATAGCAGCCGCCATGTTCATCGCGCTGTCTTCCGGCTTATGCTGCTTTCTCGATTCCAGGGCTTCATGGTCGTAACAGACGCTTCTGCGGCCCTTGGGCGATTCCGCCGAACAATCTACGAATAAGATTTGATCGGTTTGCTCATCGTATCCAATAACGTCCGGCTCGCCGCCGGTCCGTTCCATTTCATGGAGCGACCACAGTTTATCGGGCTGCGCCTCCAGCTTCGCTTGGACCTGAGCCCATGCCAACTCGGGATGGCGATTCATGTTTGCCTCAAAACGCTTGCTTAAAACCTGGAGCAATTCTTCACTTTGTTCCGGTGCTAAAACCTTGAGTTCTTTGTTCATCATGAGCAACCTCCTCAAAACTTGTTGATTTTCACCTCTACAGTTCTTCCGTGCTTAGCGTAAAACCTTCAATCACCGCGTCCTCATCAACCTCAATCAGAATGCAGCGTTTGCCGTGATAATTGACTTGCTTCAGGTACTTTAGATCTTGAGGGCTGACCGAGATCGTGGCTACCTTCGTTTCGATCTTGATCGATTTCGAAGTAAACTTCGGCACGACGCTGCTTGCTTTGATCTCATAGTTTTTGTCGTCAACAACCGTTTGGTACGCCAGCTCCACCTTTTCCGTCGTAACGTTCTCCACGCCGCTGGCTGTCAGCACGCGCTCCACATCCCTATAATCCAGCTTCGGCGGTTCTTCCTCCTCGTGGGTTTCAATCACCTGCTGAATTTCTTCGTATACGCTCGCAATCGTGGAGGCGTCAAGCTGATCTCCGGCAATTTCCTTGACGATGTCCTCAAAGATCGCTCTCTCTTCCAGCGCGGTTACCGTCTTCTCGGCGTTTAGGACCTGATCGATAAAATGCTGATTTGGATCATTCGCTTTGCCCGCGCAATAGAGTACCCGATTCACATCAGAGAAGCCGTCCGTAATGCTGGGATAGAAGAAGCCTTGCTCCGGCGAGCGCAGCTTGATGATTGGATCAACGATCACGTTGTACTTGAACTCGCGTTCGACATAGTCGAACATAAGCGTTTTTCGCTGCGGTTCGGTTGAATTGATGCTGCACAAAATAAACGGATTCGCAAACATCTCATCAGTTTCGCTTTCCTCGGCTTCCTCATTGCGCTCCTTGGTGGGCTTGTAGTATTGCCCGCGGACGAAGGTGATTACCGTATCCCGTTCATACGTCGTATCCTCCAGCATTTTCTCTACCAGCAGAAGCATCAAATCATGCCATTCGTCGGCATCACCGGTCACGAGAGCTTGATGCAGCAGCTCCTGCGAAGGCTTGTCCGTTTCCGGGTGATCCTGGAACTTTAGCTCGAACAGCTTCTGATCCAATTCTCCGGACAGCAGTCTTTTGAAATTGCCCATATGCAATTCCTGCTTTTCTCTCTCCAACAGCTCAAACGGTGTACGCTCAAAATGATAGATTTCGTTCGTTTCCTTCATAATATAGACGTTCAGAATGTCGTAAATACTTAGTCTTTCATGATCCAGTTTGAATTGCTTGCGGATATAAGCGAGTTCCTTCTTGATCAAGATAATTCCCCTTTGCAAAAATTCAATATTTGCATTGTACTATAATGCTCGTCACCTGTCATGATACGTAAAAAATGAAAAAGACCCAAACCGTTAAGTTTGGATCTGAAGTGCACCCCTTAGAATAGACATTGGAAACCCCCCCTGGTTATTCCGATGAATTCTAGGGGGTGCATTTTTTATGGCAATCAAAGGACAACGATTTAAATCATACTCTGAGGAACTGAAGTTGGAGGCGATACGTCTTTATTCGGAGGCAAAATGGACGTATTGGCAGATTAATGAGCACTTAGGGATTCAAGATAAGGATCGGATGAAACGCTGGATGCGAAAATATCGCGAACAGGGGGAGTTTGGTCTACTCGACCAAAGGGGGAGACGAAAGGAATATGTGGATCAGGACCGCTATACGAAGCAGTTACAACGGGAGAATGAAATGCTAAAAAAGTGTTTGGAAATCTGGAAACAGGAGGTAAAGAACAAAGGTATGCATCCATTCGGAAAGCCTCACAAGGGTACAACATCAGCAGTTTGTGCAAGTTGTTTGGTGTCTCCACAAGTGGATACTACGCTTATTTGAAACGTCAATTGAAGATGATTGATCGGGATCACGATGCAAAAGCCTTAATCCAAGCCGTATATAATCGCTATCGTGGTATCTACGGCTATCGACAAATTCAACTCTTCCTACTGCAAGACGAGGAGGTGTGGATGAATCATAAAAAGGTTCTTCGTTTAATGCAACAATTAGGGCTACGTTCACACATTCGACGTAAGCACCGTTTTAACTATGCTTCGAATGTAGGCAGCCGCGTCGCTGAGAATACGCTGCAACGTCAATTTAAGGCGGATGCCCCTAACCAGAAATGGGTAAGACTTATTTAATAATGAAATCGTAGCGTATCACATGAGTCTACGTAATGATAATCAGCTTGTACTTCAAACCTTTGAGAAGGCCTTGAATCAAACGAAAGACGTGACGGGATTGATCGTTCACAGCGATCAAGGATTCCAGTACACGCCTCACGCCTACCACGACATGCTGCTGAAGGTTGGCGCCCGAATCAGCATGTCTAGACGAGGCAATTGTCATGACAACGCCTCTATGGAGAGCTTCTTCTCGCATCTCAAAACAGAAGGGCTCTATCCCTATCATATCCGAACTCTAGACGAGACACAAAGGCGAATTGAAGAATATATTGAGTTTTACAACAACAAACGACCACAAAGAAAACTAAACAAGCTGACGCCGAGTGAGTTTCGACGCCAGCTCGTAGCCTAGGGGCTTTTTCCAATGTCCACTCAACGGGGGCTTGACCAAAAAGCAAAGGCGGCTTAATTTTTTCTTCTCTTCAATCAATTCATTGCTGGAAATTCCGAGTATCTCGTATGCCTGTTGTACCATATCACGATCTTTATCGAATATTGGATTCGACAGGTCGTAGATTCCGCTTTTGGCTGTGACATGATGGAGGCTTTAAACCATAGGATGGAAGCTTGTCATACTCTCCTTCCCGATGTACCATCAAACTTCGATTAATTCAAAACATTTAGATGGAGGAGATGTATTCATGCAACAATTCGGTCCAGAATGGTTAAAACCGGCTTTTGATCATAGGTTTAATGAATTGGTGAGGCAAGCGGGTATGCAGCGGGAGATTGATCAATTACAAAACAGGCATCGAGAACTTGAGAATTTACTAAAAAGTGAGTTATCACAAGCCCAGTATGAGTTATATCTTGAGATGGAAGAGATCATCAATTATCGCAATACTCTCATAATACAGCAGTTATACTTTGCTGGACTAAAGGATGGGGTTCAGTTGTTGAGAGAGTTACTATAGTCTGCCATAAGGCAATTTGATAAAAGATCGTTTTGATATTGGATTTTCCTTATCAATACGATCTTTATTTTGGATTCTTCGATTGATGTTGGACTCTGACATTCAAGTTGAGTATCGGTTACGACAGCAATAGCCAGTCCTCTCTGTTATTCCAGAGAGGGGTTGGCGACAGCAAAATCCTTCCGACCATCTGTTAAAGATGTCGTTCCGCTGCGGATTGTTATTCCTTATCATCAACCTCGCCATATTCATTTTCAACTAGTTTGATCATCTCTGAAGGCGTAGTGTTAAGAGCCTTCGACAATGCAAATATCGTTGTAAGGGTCGGTTGATAAATACTTCTTTCCAACATTGAAATGTATGTCCGGTCAAGGTCACTCCTGAAGGCAAGTTCCTCTTGGGACATCTTTTTGGTAACTCTCAAGGACTTAATAACTTTGGCGAATGATGAAGCGATATCTGAAGTTCAGTCGATTTATGAAAAGATACACCAAAATTCCAGTCAACTTTCAAATCAAGTTATCCGTCATATTGTTATGCCGAAAATTCAAGAAATTTGTTTCAATAATAACCTTTCAAACGTCATATTGGACTTAAGCAAGAAAGATCATTACACTTATCGACATTGTATCGGTGTTGCAATCCTCTCCTACTTAATTGGTAAATGGTTGGGGCTGAAAGAAGAGGAACTGAATGACCTCGCCGTAGCGGGGTTGCTTCATGACCTTGGAAAGACCAAGATCCCTGATTCGATCTTGAAAAAACCAGGCAAACTCAGTGTGGAAGAGTATTCTGAAATGAAACGCCATACTCACTTTGGGTATGAAATGGTTAGCAATCTTCCAGGCATGTCGGAACAACAAGCATTGGTTGCCCTTCAGCATCATGAACGGGAAGATGGCAGCGGCTATCCTTTCGGGGTCAGCGGTGATAAGATCACTTACTTCAGCAAAATTGTAGCCGTTGCCGATGTGTTCCATACGATGGTTTCAGAGCGGGTATATAAGAAGCCAGTTCCCTTATACCAAGTGTTTCAAGAAATCTATCAACGTGCATTCGGATTATTCGATCCGATCATTGTTCAATGTTTTATTACCAATGTAATGAACAGAATGATCGGGGATTCAGTTCTCTTATCAGATGGTCAAGTGGCTCGCATAGTTATGCTGCATCCAGATGACTTGATCAATCCGCTGGTTGAGTTTCAAGGGCAATTTTATGATCTGCGGCATTCTAAAAATAAAATCTTGGGCTTTACCAGCAACCAGTAACGACGAGGTTGGGAAAATTCTGATATTTCGGGTGCATTAAAGGAACTCTTTAAACATGCGAATATTGCGCTGTATAAAGAGAAGCGGAAACGGGCAAAGGCATTGAACGGAAAAAGACTCGGCATTGAAAAACAGTAATTGAGATGAGAGGTACGTACAACCTATGTAATAGGGGCTGTAAAATAAACTGTGTAAACTCTCCAACCAATCTATTAAACTAGGAGAAAGGTTGGATGGAAAGGATGAACATAGTGGCCCCAAAGTTCAGCAGAGATCAAGTGAAGGCCTTCATTAAAGACAACGATTTTCCAGATTAGCAAGGTGACTTTAACAGGTGATTTGCCGGTGGCCCACTAACCATTGCACGTCCATAGCTTCGCGTGTTATACGAGATCAGAAGTGTCTCAACCAGCTTAATCATGGTTTGCGCAATAGTGGGTGAACAGTTTGTGTAACGGGCTTGTTCGCCCCAATTCTTGATCGTTCTCTCCCGACTACAGCTATCATAAATCAAAAAGAGGCTAACCAGATTAAGCTGGCTAACCTCATAATACGAAAATTCTTGACAGACTCCGAAAATGTCCATTACCCTGAGCATTTTCTACGCTCTCAACAATTTGAATTATCTTGTTGAAGTTACCAGCCTAACCCCGATGATGTTTTTAAAGGGTTAGGCTACTTTTCGTTTTGACAACTGGTTTAGGCGCCCCATTATTTGTCAATACGATGTGTTGACACTACACACTCCACATGACTCGTCTGCGGAAACATATCCACCGGCTGCACCCATTCCAGCGCATATCCGCCGTCCAGCAGCGCTTTGCAATCCTTTGCCAGGGTGGACGGGTTGCAGGAGACGTAGACGAAGCGCTTCGGTTTCGTCTTTAGCACCGCTTCGAGGAAGCGGGGATCCAGCCCGGTGCGCGGCGGGTCAGCGACGATGACGTCCGGGGCGAATCCGGACTTGACCCAGCGGGGGAGTAACTCCTCGGCGTAACCGGTGTAAAACTGAGCGTTATCCCGGCCGTTCCGGGCTGCATTCGCTTTGGCGTCCTCGACGGCTTCGGGGATCGATTCGATGCCGCGAACCTCCTTCGCGTAAGGTGCTAGCCACAGGCCGATCGTGCCGGTGCCGCAGTAGGCATCAACGACGGTTTCTTTACCCGTCAGACCCGCAGCTGCACGCACGGATTCATACAGCTTGACCGTTTGCAGCGGGTTCAGCTGGAAGAAGGCGCGGGGCGATAGCGTGAATTCCAGATCACCCAGCGATTCCTGAATGCTGTCTGCGCCCCACAAGATCTCTGTCCGGTTGCCAAATACGAGCGAGGTGTTCTTCGGATTCACGTTCATTGCGATGCTGGTCAGCTCGGGCATCGCCAGTCGCAGCTCCTTGACCAGCTGCTCCCGGCGCGGCAGCTTGTCGTTGGCGGTGACTAGCGTGACTTGCAGCTGCCCGGATTGGAAGCCAACGCGGACGACAATCGTACGGACCAGCCCTTGGTTGCTTTTTTCCTTATATACTGGAATACCTAGTCGTTGAAGCACGTCCCGGGTCTTGTCCACCACCTCGTTCACCTTCGGGTGTTGAATGGGACAACCGGTAATATCGATCAGCTTATGGGAGTCGGCCGCATACAAGCCGGCGATCATGCCCTCTTGGGACATGCCTAATTGCAGCTGCGCCTTGTTACGGTAGCCCCAAGGGTGATCCATGCCCAGCATCGGCTTCAACCGCACGTCCTGCAGGCCGGCGTAACGCGCAAACGCCTCCCGGATGATCTCCTCTTTGCCGGCTAACTGTCCCTCGTAGGACAGATGCTGGATCTGGCAGCCGCCGCAGATGCCGAACACCGGGCATGGCGCCTCCAACCGATGCGGAGAGCGCTTCTCGATCTTTCGAATCACGGCAGCGATATATTTAGGCTCTACGCGGGTAACCTCTGCATGTATGACCTCACCGGGAATACCGCCTTCGACGAACACGGCTTTCCGCCGATAATAGCCGACGCCTTCGCCGTTAATGCCCAGCCGCTTGATCGTCACGACGATCCGGTCGCCGGTACGTATCTCATCGGCCTGTTCCCGCTTGGCGATCGGCGGCTTGGGCCGCGATTGCGTTTTGTTGCCCGGGCGGTTGCCGGAATAGTTACGTTCTTTCATGAATCCTGATTCTCCATCCTGTTAGGTTTGTACTAGACTCAATATACCATGGGAATCCAAGGGATACCATGACCTGCATCGACGAAGGGTTATGGCAGCTGCAATAACAGAAAAACCAGAAACCGGTGCCAGCAAGCGAGAGGTTGATCCAACCAAAGATTTTGGCGTATTTCTGTTCCTTTTGCTTCTGCTGAACCTTATAAATCGTTTGATCCACCAGAAGCAAGACAAGTCCGGAAAAGAGTGAGATGGAAGCGGTAAAAGCAAACACGTGATTCATGACATGCACCTGATTCATGACATGCACCTCCTAATTCGCTTTTAAGCCGGTTCGACGGATCGAAACACTGAGTTTCACGGATCCCGGGATGTTCGCATACATCTGTCCCCAGTCGCTTTTCTGGTGAATGTGCTAGGATATAACAGAACAAGGGTTTCCCGAACCCCGTAGATCCCAATCGTGGAGAGCACGAGCAACAAGTACAAGCTGGCGCTGACGGCGATGCCCAGCATGACCGACTTCAAGCCAATTTAAGAGATGAACTGATTTCATCGACATCATGATAACAAACAAGAAGGGGAGGATGACAAACGGCCAATAAATCACGTGAACATAGGCAAATTGAAGCGCATGAATAATCGTCAATGGTTTGAAAAAACTGGTCGAACAGCGCCGGGACAATCAGCGCATCCCAACTGTTCGAGGAAGAAGACGAAGGTGATGGTTTTGAAGGATGCTTCTTCTTATACGCTTCGTATTTGGATTTCCAATCCAGCATATCTGCCGCCTCCGGACGAATTGTAGGATTATTAGAGAGTGTTGGACTTTTTGGAAAAGTTTATGTAGCGTTTGCGGCGGTTGCCCAATTCTCCAAACCCCGGTAAACTAAAAAAGTGCATAAAGCCGGTCTGTCCCGAAAATCCGGGAGGACGACGGCCGATTGGGAAGTTAGGAGAAATCAAGCGAAATGAGCACGGAAGCACTTACGATGGAACATGCGCAGCAGCTGCTGCAGAAATATTACGGATATCCCGATTTCCGCGAAGGGCAGCGGAGAATCGTCGAGAGCGTATTGTCCGGCGCGGATACGCTGGGCATTATGCCGACGGGCGGAGGCAAATCGATCTGTTACCAGATCCCGGCTCTGATGTTGCCGGGTCTGACGCTGGTTGTGTCCCCGTTGATCTCGTTGATGAAGGATCAGGTCGATGCGCTCACGGCGATGGGCATCTCCGCCGCCTACATCAACAGCACGCTGTCGGGCAAGGAAGTGAACGACCGCATCCGGGCGGCGCGCCGCGGTGAGCTGAAGCTGCTCTATGTTGCGCCGGAGCGGCTGGAGCTGGACTGGTTCCGCGAGGAAATGAGCGGTCTATCGATCTCCTGCGTCGCCGTCGACGAAGCGCACTGCGTCTCGCAGTGGGGCCATGACTTCCGGACAAGCTATCTGGCGGTCTCCCCGTTTGTGGAATCGCTGCCGCAACGGCCGATCCTCGCAGCCTTTACAGCCACGGCCACTCCGGAGGTCATGGACGACATGGTCCGTCTGCTGCGCCTTGCGAATCCGGCCGTGTTCGTCACCGGCCTCGGTCGGGATAACCTGGCGATGTCGGTGCTGCGCGGTGAGAACAAGCGCGAATTCGTCCTGAATTACGCGACGACCCATGCGCATCAGCCCGGGATCGTCTACGCCGCAACCCGCAAGGAGGTTGACGACCTGTACGAGCGCCTGCGCCGCGCCGGCATCCCTGCCGGCCGCTACCATGCCGGCTTGTCCGACAAGGAGCGGGAGGAGAGCCAGGAGGCTTTTCTCTATGACGACATTCGCGTGATGGTGGCGACCAACGCCTTTGGGATGGGGATCGACAAATCGAACGTCCGTTACGTGATCCACTACAATATGCCGAAGAACATGGAGGCTTATGTTCAGGAAGCGGGCCGGGCTGGCCGGGACGGCGAGCCCAGCGAATGTATCCTGCTGTTTAGTCCGCAGGACATCATGACGCAGAAATTCCTGATCGAGCAAAACCCGCAGGATGGAGAACGCAAACGCAACGAGTACCGCAAGCTGCAGCAGATGGTTGAATATTGCTACCAGACGAGCTGCCTGCGCTGGGCAATGCTGGATTATTTCGGTGAGGCTCACGATCGCACGCCTTGCGGTGTTTGCAGCTCCTGCCGGGACGAACGGGAGCTCGTCGACATGACGCGCGACGCGCAGATCGTCTTCTCCTGTATCCACCGGATGCGGGAGCGGTTTGGCGTCTCGCTGGTTGCTTCGGTGCTCAAAGGTTCGCAGAACAAAAAGGTGCTGCAGTACGGCTTTAATCAGTTGCCTACCTATGGCATGCTGCGCACGCGCACCGAGAAGGAAATTTCTGAACTGATCAATGTGTTTATTGCGGAAGGGTATTTAGCCTTGTCCGAAGGGCAATACCCGGTCGTAAGGCTGCAGCCGTTGGCGGTTGAGGTGCTGAAGAGCCGCCATCAGGTGATGCTCCGTGCGCCGGAGACTGCCGCCGCGTCCTCATCGTCATCTAGCTCGCGGCGCCGCAAGTATGATGAAGGGCCGTCCGCCGTCAACGAGACGGTGTTCGAGCAGCTGCGCTTGATCCGCCGCGATTTGGCCGAGAAGGAGCGGGTGCCTTCCTATATTATTTTCAACGATGCGACGCTGCGCGAGATGAGTGTGGTCTGTCCGACCAGCGAAGCGGATATGCTGAGAATCAAGGGCGTCGGCGAAGTGAAGTACCGTAAGTACGGAAAGCCGTTTCTGGAGTTTTTTCAAAATATGGAGTAGGGTTGTGAGCATGTGAAAGTCATATTGGCAACGCTGAACGCAAAATTTATTCATACCTCGCTGGCGATCCGGCTGCTCAAAGCCTACAGCGGCAACGAGTTTGACATCGATCTGGCCGAATATACGATCAAGGACCCGGTGATGAATATCGTGTCGGATCTGTTTAAGCGGAAGCCGGATGTCATCGGGTTCTCCTGCTATATCTGGAATATCGAAGAGACGATTCGAGTGGTGGCCTTGCTGAAGAAAGTGCTGCCGGAAGTGAAGATTGTACTGGGCGGCCCCGAGGTTAGCTACGACACGAAATACTGGATGGAGCGCATCCCGGAGGTGGATTTTATCGTCATGGGGGACGGTGAGGAGACATTCCACCATTTGCTGCAGGAACTGTCCGGGGAGCAGAAGTTCCACTTCGTGTTTGGCGCGGCCTATCGCAAAGGAGAAGAGGTCGTACTGAATCCGCCTCGGCCAAAATCCGATCTGAACACGCTGCCGTCGCCGCATCGTTTTCCCGAGGATATTCCGAATCTCGGCAAACGGATCGTGTATTTCGAGACCAGCCGCGGTTGCCCGTTCAGCTGCCAGTTTTGCCTCTCAAGTATTGAGGTGGGCGTGCGGTATTACGATATCGAACGGGTGAAGTCGGACATCCTGTACCTCATCGAGCATGGCGCGAAGATCATTAAATTTCTGGACCGCACGTTTAACATTAACCGCAATTACGCGATGGAGATGTTCGAATTTCTGATCAACAACCACCAGGGTTGCGTGTTCCAGTTCGAAATCACGGCGGACATCATGCGGCCGGAGGTGCTGGACTATTTGGCGGAGAACGCGCCGCCCGGCATCTTCCGCTTCGAGATTGGCGTGCAGTCGACAAACGATCCAACCAACGAGCTGGTGAAACGCCGCCAGAACTTTACGAAGCTGACCCGGACCGTCACCAAAATCAAGGAAAGCGGCAAAATCGCCCAGCATCTGGATTTGATCGCCGGATTGCCGGAAGAGGACTATGCCACGTTCCGCAAAACGTTTAACGACGTGTTTGCTTTGCGTCCCGAGGAGCTGCAGCTTGGCTTCCTGAAGATGCTGCGCGGAACCGGGCTGCGGAATGACGCGGAGAAATACAACTACGTGTTTATGGACCATGCGCCTTATGAAATCCTGAGCAATAACGTGCTGCCGTTTGAGGACGTAATCCGGTTGAAGCGGCTGGAGGACGTGCTGGAGAAGTATTGGAATGCGCACCGCATGGATCACACCGTGGAGTATCTGGTCACTCACGAGTTCGATTCGCCGTTTGACTTCTTCCAGGAGTTTGGCGACTATTGGGAGGAACAAGGCTGGCAGCGGATCGGTCATCAGCTGGAGGACCTGTTCATTCGTCTTCACGCGTTCTTAAGCGGACGCACTTTGAAAGAGCCGGAGGTTGTGCTTGGTTTAATGAAGCTCGACTACCTGCTTGGACACAAGTATAAGCCGCGGAAAATCTGGTGGGAGGACCGGGTGGACAAAGACCGGCGCAGCGCGTATTTCCGTGCGCTCGCAGAAGCCCCTGCTGCTTTGTCAGAGCAATTTGCGGCATACGGCCTGGATGAACGCGGGCTGCAGAAGTATGCGTGCATCGAAGAGCTGCCGTTTGCGCTGGGCGATGTACTGCGAGCGGAAGGGTCAGAAGCGCCAGCAAGCCCGGCGAACGCAGGGGATGAGCCGCAAGGCACGCTGCTTGTTGTCCTCTACCAGCAGGAAGCAGACGAGCGGCCGGTGTATTTCCACGCCCCTTTAAGCGCTTGGTCCCCGGAGCATTGCACCCTGGTCAAGTGAGGAGAGCAATAACGAAAAAGCGAGCCTGCAAACCGGCTTCCTCTTCCCGAGGAGCCGGTTCAGCAGGCTCGCTTTATTTGTTTATTCTGCGTTCGCTGCTTCGGGCGGCAGATGCCACTCCAGCCAATTCAACACATCCGACATCACTTCGTCGCGGTTGATTTCGTTCAGCATTTCATGACGGCCGCCGGGATACAGCCGCACCTCAACGTCTTCGAGGCCCAGCTGATGGTACAGTCCGGCGAGACGCCGGACGCCGGCGCCGTTTTGGCCGACCGGATCGAGGTCGCCGCCAAAGATATAAACCGGCTTATCCTTAGGGATGGAACGCATCTTCTCCGGGCGATGAATCTCCTGCAGCAGGCCAAAGAATCCGTAAAAGAAGCCGGCACTGCACAAGAAGCCGCAGTGCGGGTCAGCGATGTATTTGTCCACCTCGGCCTCGTCCCGGGAAAGCCAGTCAAAGGGCGTCCGCGCCGGGAGGAAGTTACGGTTAAAGCTCCCGAAGGTCACGGCGTTCATCAGCAGGCTGGGATGCATCTCGCCTTGCAGCAGGCTTTGCAGGCGTGCGAGGCTTCGTCCCAAGCCCAGCAGTCCCCGGGGGCCATTTGTTCCTGAGAGAATAAATCCAGTATAAGGCTCCGGGGCTAGGTACATAACCTTCTGCGTTAGAAAGGAGCCCATGCTATGGCCGAGCAGAAACAAGGGGAGTTCGGGATGCTCCTGACGGATGATCTTCGTAAGCTGGATCATATCTTCTGCCATGCCGGTAAACCCCTGTTTGCCCGGCCAGCCCAATTCCTCGGGACTTCCAGCCGTGCGCCCGTGCCCGCGGTGATCGTTCGCGTAGACAACAAAGCCGTGGGCAGTCAGCAATCGGGCCAGGCGCTCATAGCGCTTGGCCGTTTCTGCCATTCCATGGGCGATTTGCAACACCCCGCGCGGCGGAGCAGCGGTATCTTTGGCGGTCCAGCGATACACGAAGACGCCGTGACCTGTGTCATTGTCGAGCGTAAACGTATGCTCTTTCAAGCGCAGCCCTTCTTTCCATGAATTTATGGGAAGACCTCAAGCGAGAAACGCAGGCTGGAAAAATTCGATCCGTTCGCCGTCCGGTCCGTTAAAGAAGAAGAAACGACTGCCGTTTGGCAGACTGCGGATTTCCGGATCAAGGCCGGACAAGCCTAATTTGGAAATCCGGCTATATTCCTCTTCGATATCACTAGCGGTAAAGGCGATATGATGTACTTTGCCCTCATTTGGCAGCTCTTCTCCTTCAGGGAGATTAATCAACTCGACCTCAACGGATTCCTGACCCGGGAAGGTGAGGAAAGCCAGGCGCAACGGATCTCCCACCTCACCGATCGTAGATAACAGCTTCATGCCGATGACCCGTTCATAAAACTCGATGGAATCCTCCAGCGCCGAGACGCGAATTCCGACATGCTCGATTTTGCGAATGCCCATACCGATGACCCCCAGTTTAAATGGAATTGGTTGATTTCTTCTCAATAGCGATCAAATACGGGGCAGCCGGCCTTTGCGGCTGCCGGTACAGGATCGCCTGTCCGGCGGAAGCGGGCAGTGCAGCCGCCCAGGCTTCCACCGCCGCCGCTTCGGCGTCGCCGCCGGGATGGCCGGGGTAGAGGACGGCCGTCAAGATCCCGCGCGGCCGCAGCAGGGCCAGAGCGGCCTCCAGGGCGGGCAGCGTGCTGTCCGGCTGCGTGATCAGCGCCGGGTCAGCGCCCTCGGCTGGCAAATAGCCGAGGTTGAACATCACGGCGCCGAGCCGCCCGTGCACGTCCGCGGGCAGCACGGCCGCCATGTCCGCGTGGCTCGCCTGAAGCAAGGTGACGCCGGCGATGGAATCCGCCGGCTCCTTGTCCAGCCGAGCCTTCGTTAGGGCCAGCGCCTGCGGCTGGATATCGAAGGCGAACACTCGCCCCTTCGGACCGCAGGCTTTGGCCAGGAACAGCGTGTCCGCGCCGGTTCCCGCCGTGGCGTCGACGGCCGCGTCGCCGAGCCTCAGCCGTTCGCCGGCCAGTTTATGCGCGAAGCTTAATACGGAGAGGAAGCCCATAAGCGCTCAACGTCCTCTCCAGTATTTGCCCTGCCAGGAATCGCGGCGCTTCAGCTCCGCGTCGATGGCGTTGAGCACTTCCCATTTTTTGAGGCTCCACATCGGTCCGATCAGCAGGTCGCGCGGCGCGTCTCCGGTCAGCCGATGCACGATCATTTCTGGCGGCAGAAATTCAAGCGTGTCCACAATCAGCTTGACGTATTCGTCCTGTTCCAGGAAACGCAGCAATCCTGCTTCGTACTGCTTCACCATCGGCGTCTTGCGCATCAGATGGAGCAGGTGGATCTTAATGCCCTGCACGTCCATGTTCGCCACGGCGCGGCCGGTCTCCAGCATCATTTCATGCGTTTCCTGCGGCAGGCCGTAAATGATATGCGTGCACACCCGGATGCCGCGTGCGCGCAGTTTCTCCACCGCATCGAGGTAGCATTGCGTATCGTGCGCCCGGTTGATCAGCGTGGACGTCGACTCATGGATCGTTTGCAAGCCCATTTCGACCCAGAGGTAGGTGCGCTCATTGAGCTCGGCTAAATAATCCACGACATCGTCCGGCAGGCAATCCGGTCTCGTGGCGATGGATAAACCGACGACACCCGGCTGCTCCAGAATCGCTTCGTAATATTCACGAAGCACCTCCACCGGCGCATAAGTATTCGTATAAGCCTGAAAATATCCAATATATTTCGCATGCGGCCACTTCAGATGCTGCCGGTCGCGGATCGTGGCAAACTGCGTTACCAGATCGTCCCGGCGGCTTCCGGCAAAATCGCCCGATCCCCGGGCGCTGCAGAACGTGCAACCGCCCTTTGCGATCGAGCCATCGCGGTTGGGACAAGTGAATCCGGCATCTAGCATCACCTTAAATACCTTGTCTCCGAACTCTTGGCGCATCTCGAAATTCCAGGTATGAAATCTTTTGTCTCCCCACAAAGCAGGAGTGTCCGTCATCAGTGTACTCATTGCGGCTCCTTCATTTTGTCACAAAATATTTTTTGCATATTTATACAACGGCGAAAGCCCCGTCCGTACGCCGCTTCCACTGAATTTATTGTATCAAATTTCACTGGAAAAGGGGAATGCTGCTTGCCTGTTTCCTTGCGGCAGGGTACGGAAATATGTTATTTTGAGAATATCAATTTCGTTGGACCCCAATTCCAAAATATATCGAAAAAGGAATCACTCGTCTCGTCTCCCCGGCGAACGGTTGGTTCCTTTTTCATTGCGCGCTTTACATTTGCAGCAAACTTCGGCACAATATTGCAAGGAATGGATACCAAGAAAGCGGAGGAATAACATGCGTTTACGCGGCAGAAAAGGAATACGGGAGCATTTGGAGGAGCAGCAGGATCTGGTTGTCCTGAATCCCCGGGAATATAAAGGACGCTGGGCGGAGGTGTTCGGCAACGGCCGTCCGATCCACATCGAGCTTGGCATGGGCAAAGGTCAGTTTATCAGCGGCATGAGTGTAAAATATCCAGACGTGAACTTCATCGGCATGGACATGTATGATGAGTTGATTCGCAGGGCGAGCGAGAAGGTGCGCGCGAAATGGGACGAGCAGGGCGGGCTGAAGCCGCAAACCGTTCGTCTGGCGCTGGGGAATATTGAAATGATCGAGGAGTTTTTTGCGCCAGGGGAAGTGGAGCGCATTTATTTGAACTTCAGTGATCCATGGCCGAAGAAGAAGCATTGGCGCCGGCGCTTGACGCACCCGCGGTTTTTGGAGAAATACCGTCATCTCCTGAACGAAAACGGCGAAATTCACTTCAAGACTGACTCCCGCGTGCTGTTTGAATTTTCGCTGAATGCCTTTGCCGCGGTTGGATTGCAGATGAGCGACATTTCGCTTAGCCTGCATGAAGGCGGGATTAATGAGGCCCATGTCATGACGGAATACGAAAGCAAATTCGTAGGACAAGGCATGCCGATCTACCGCTGCGAAGTAATGGTTGGCGAAGCGGCCTTACAACGTTACCATGAGCGGAAGATGGAGATGTTTAAATAGCAAAAAAATCGGAGCAGGATGAATCCTGGCTCCGCTTTTTTGTAAATCGCCTTCCTGATCAGGCTGGTTATTTTCGGATGAAATTCGTATTCCCAAGTAAATCAATGATAGCTTGAGCACTTTGCATCGGCCGGAATTTGGCGATATGGTTCAAGACCTCTTCCCGTTTGCGCACGACTTCGTCGTATTGCTCGGTCAACCGTTTGATCCAATCGGTAATATCGTCCAGCGATTTCATCGGGGTTCCCCAACCTTGCTGGGCAAAATAATGCGAATTTTCCTCCTCCTGGCCGGGAAGCGGCTGGTGGAACAGCATCGGGATGCCTTTGGCCAGCCCCTCCGAGCAGGTCATGCCGCCCGGCTTGGTGATCAGCAAATCGGACACTTCCATCAGCTTGTCAATTTCCTTCGTGAACCCGAGCAGATGGATGTTGGGATGAATGAATCGGGGATCCTTTTGCATTTTCTCCAACGACTTCTCGTTGCTGCCCAGACAGAAAATGACTTGAATTTGCTCGCGATAAGAGGCGAGCAGGGCATTGACCGCCTCGTCCTTCATGAAGCCCCAACCTCCGCCCATGACCAGTACGGTAGGCATATCCTTCAGATGGAATTGCAGGCGGATATCTTCCTTCCGATGGCGCTCCCAGAAATTCGGATGGATCGGGATGCCGGTAATCAGGATTTTGCTTTTGTCTACGCCCCGTTCCATCAGTTTCTTCTGCACCTGGTCGGTGGACACGAGATAACAATTCACTTCCCGGCTCACCCAAGCTCCGTGCACATCATAATCGGTAATGACGGTACAGAGCGGGACGTCCAGCATACCTAGCCGTTTCAGGCGGGAAATCACCGCGCTTGGGATCGGATGGGTGCAGACGATCACGTCGGGATGAAGCTGACGGATAATTTGAATTGTACGCGTATAAAAAATCCGATGAAGAGCCATCGTCGTCAATCGGTTTAAAGATTTCTTGTAGTTGCTGCGATACATCATACGGACAAGCCGAGGCTGCGAGGACACCGTTTTCTTGTAAGCGGTGATGATGATCGGCGCCACCCTAGGGTTCAAAAAACTGCCCAGCTCTAGGACTTTCGTCTGTATGTTTGGCGCAATCTTTCGTAAACTGCTGGAGAGCGCGTAGGCCGCTTGCGTGTGACCGGCTCCAAACCCCTCGGATAAAAGTAAGACTCTCTGTTTTTGCACTGGTTTCACCTTATTCCTGCAAGGTTTTCCTATTGTCTACAATATCCCCTTTAAGCCCATAATGCAACCGTTCCAAGCGCTACAGAGGAGCCGATGACCGCTCCGGCAAGAGTGTCTGAAGGGTAATGCAGGCCTAAATAAATACGCGAAACTGCCACGATCAACGCGATGGGGAGCAGCACCAGAATCAAGCTTGGAACCGCGGCCATAAACGGAACCGTAATGGAAAAAATGGCCGTCGTATGCCCGGACGGAAACGAGTGGTCCGTCAGCGGGTTCCGGAACGTATTGGTGCCCGGCAGCGTTAAGTAGGGCCGAAGACGCGGGTAGGTTTTTTTGACGAGTGCTACTGGAAGATGACTGATCGCGAGCGCGACGCAGGATTGCAAGCCGATTTTGCTCCATGGCTGCGGAGCCGCAAGCCAGATGAGCAAGGACGAAAGGATGGTGAACCAAGCTCCCCCTAAATGAGTTAAATGATACAGCCAGAAATTCAGAAAACTGCGGTGCAGGCGGCCGTTGATTCCTACAAAGAGCTGTCGGTCGAGTTGTTGAAGCTTATGGAATAAACGAGTCATAATATCCCTCCGCACGATGGTTGGCCGCGTTCTAGTCCCCGAAAACTGCCTGTCCCGTGGCTGCTCTTTTCAAATAGCATGGCATTTTCAAGTTAGACTAATCATATTTTTATTCTATGGCCTTTTCAAGGACGTTTTTTTGCGCTGCAGGCCGTGCTCTTTTTGACTTTTCGTTCTTCGCCCTTGTACAATGATTCAAATCATAGCAGATCTGTTTAAAAAAATGGTGCAGATTTGTTAACTTTTTGCCAAGTGAGTTCGTCTATGTAATTGTAACGCCAACAAGGTGTCCAGCCGAGCAATAAAAAAATTAAAAAAAGAAATAAAAATTGCCAAAAGTGATGAAAATAGGATGTAACCGTACCTGAAAGCAGGTTGCGGGGCCCCCGTATGCCAAAATTCACCGGTCTTCCAGTTTTTTGCGCAACGTAAGGGCCATAGTTGCTTTGACAAACAACGTCAAGTTGTGGAAAATCGTATTTGGTTTGAAAAAAGAGCCGGCAACGAGTCCAAAGAAAGATCTAGAAAGAAAGAGCAAGATAAGAAAGAAAGGGTCATTCACAATCTAAAACTCCGAGAGATAAAGAAAAAAACAATCGGGGTAAAAAGGGGGCAAGAAATCATGTTGGATGTCATCTTGATTTCACTGCAGGTCATTCTGGCAGTGGTTGGGGTGTATCAATTTGGTTTGGCTTTATTTGGCATGTACAGAAAGAAGAACAAGGTGCAATACGAACCGAGCAAATCCTTTGCTGTGCTGGTTGCAGCACATAACGAGGAAAAAGTGGTCGGGGCGTTGATGGAAAATTTGAAACAAATGAACTACCCGAAAGAATTGTACGACGTGTTTGTCATTTGCGATAACTGCAGCGATAATACCGCAAATATCGTTCGCAGCCACGGGATGAACGCTTGCGTGCGGACCAACCCGAACTTGCGGGGGAAAGGCTATGCCATCGAATGGATGCTGAAGCAACTATGGAAGATGCCGCGTCAATACGACGCCGTTGTGATGTTCGATGCCGACAATTTGGTGCATCCGGACTTCCTGCGGGAAATGAATAACGATCTTTGCGCCGGCGCGCGGGTCATCCAAGGCTACATCGATACGAAGAATCCGGAGGATTCCTGGATTACCGCTTCCTACGGGATTTCGTACTGGTATTGTAACCGCCTGTGGCAGCTGTCCCGGACGAACCTGAAGATGGCGAATTTCCTTGGCGGCACAGGAATGTGCTTTGAAACCGAGCTATTGAAAGAAATCGGCTGGGGCGCTACAAGCTTGGTGGAAGACCTTGAATTTACGATGCGTTGCGTTGAACGCGGGGTATATCCGGTGTTTAACTATGACGCGAAGCTGTTCGATGAGAAGCCATTGACGTTTAAAGCGTCGGCGCGCCAACGTCTGCGTTGGATGCAAGGGCACTTCACCGTCGCTCGCCGTTATTTCTTCCCGCTGCTGTGGAAGAGCATCAAGGAGCGGAACATGGTGAAGCTGGACATGGCGCTTTATGGAGCCAACGTGTACATCGTGTTATTGACGTTCCTGCTTACGGCGTTTATTTGGGTTGACCAATCGTTAATGCAAGAACCGCATGTTAAAACGTTGTATGGCTACCTGCCGATGTGGGTGTCGTATGTGGCGATTGTCGCGAACGTGTTTATTTTCTTGATGGCGATGTTCCTGGAGAAGGTTAAATCGAAGAAGGTCTACGCTTACTTGGTCCTGTTCCCGATTTACCTGATCTCCTGGTGGCCAATCACGTTCTACGCGTTCTTCACCCAGAACAACAAGCAATGGAGCCATACGCAGCATACGCGGGTGGTTCGCCTGGAAGAAGTCCAAAGCAACAAGGTGAGTTAAAAATCGATTCGCTCCCAGCTTCATCCAACCTTCTCGGTGCTGAAAAGTCGATTTTTTAACTTTTGATTAAATGTTACAAAGTTTACGAAGCGGGCTCGGCGTCGAATTTTGAATTCAGCCGGGCCCTTTGTTTGCCCAAAGTTGGCTTTTTGCGCCTGCTGGGAGAATAGCGGCAAAAAATGGCCTTATTTGCTGCGAAATTGGAGTTTGCGGTAAAATAGCGGAATTTATTTCCCTTATTTTTGCCGGAAGGCGCGAAAACAAGGGATTTTGCTGCGAGTTTGTGGAAATAAGGCCATAAAACG